>JAUIBP010000018.1 GCA_030427735.1 Bacteroidia bacterium
TGAAGCCTAAGAAACTGGTAAAGAAGATTGTCAGAAAAAGACCTAGCCCTGTTAGACGCAGACGTGGTATTTCAATGAGAAGACGACCTGGAGGTAGAGGATTCTTACGCAGAAGAAGATAAGAACCTATGCAAGCTGTAACAGGCTCATAACAGGTAAACCATTAAGCAGCCAAAGTCAGCGATAGCTCTTTGGCTGTTTTTGTAAAACTCAAATTGAAATACGATGAAGAAAAGTTTAACAAGGTCGAAATACGCACAAAATCGCATTGCCTACATCGTGTATGGCAATCCGGATGGTGCACGCAAATTTTTGTTTGACCAAGGGTATCACGCCCCAAAGAATATTCATGATTTAGTGAAGGCGACTAAGGAACTGGTGAAAACCCAAGGCAAAAGCATTGTTCCGCATCTGTTAACTATTCATCCGGAAAAAGATTTGATTTTGAAACTGAACCAACCACTAGAATCAACAAAGGAAGATAGTTTTTGTGGTTCATGTGGAAGTAGCTCTTTTAATCCTGAATCCAACTTTTGTGGGGCTTGTGGCAACAGCAATTTTGGTGGTGATTCCAACTTGGATGTAGGCGACTACATTGATCAAATGGTGGATATGACCACTTCCCAATTGGAAAAACACTATCAGGAAGTACTGGCAGCCTCCAATAAAAAGCCGGAAGACTTATCCCTTATGGAAGAAGTTCAATTGGTTTGGAATGAATTAAGACAGCGAAAACTAACTGCTGAATCCCCGAAAAAGGAAGAATCCAAAGACAAAGACCGCTTTTCAGTTTCAAAAGACGGATTGGTGATTTTGGGCTTAACACTGGTTGCCGGTGTACTCATCGGATCCTCCATAAAAAGCAACTAAGATGATTAGAATAGTTAAAGAGGAAAATACACAGGCACTCAATCAGCAATCTAAGGCTGCTCTATCCTTAATTGGTGTAGCGGTTGCTAAAAATCCAAAGCCTTATAAAATGCTTTTGGACAGGTACGGCATTCAGGTTCCAACAAGCGATAAAATATCTCTAGCCAATGGATTGGTTGAAGGTTTAGCCCTTCAAAGCAAAGCATTCAACAGAGAACTTACTGAGCTACTCAGTAATATGGTAGAATCGGAAACCGCTTACAACCCCGATGAAGATGAATACCATTATGTACAAGCCATAGCCGGAGCAATTGCCGGAATATCCGGAGCTGTGGGAAGTATAGTTGGTGGCAAGAACAAGCAGAAAATGGCAAAGGAAGAAGCTCGCAGAGAAATGCTGAATAACATGCTTGCCATGAAAGCCCAGGAACAACAAGCTGCTGCCGAAGAACGCAAGTTGGCAGGCAAGAAAAGCCTCTACATCATCATTGGAGTGTTGGGCATACTGGGCATTATCAGCTTCTTCTATTTCCGGCAGAGAAAAAATTCAATCAATGTAAATCCTTCATAAACGATAGATCATGGAATTAAGCAATTACAACTTTGGAATAACCGGTCAGCCTACTAATGAGTGGGACAACTTTTTATGCTTTGGTAGAAAATGTAAGCAACGAAAAGCCGAAAGGCATAAGGTGCGAATGGAAAAGCGAAAGTTGAAAAATGACCAACAACGAGCAGAAACGGAAGCACTAAGAGCGGAAACAGGATTGACCAAGCAATTGGCTTCTCCTTCACCTGCACCAACTCCGCAGATGGCTCCACAAATGATGATGCAACAAGCACCACAACCGACTGCAACGTCTCAAGCCCCTGCACCACAAGTGCAAAAGGCAGGTATGGGAAGTCCGGTAATGATTGTTATTGGGTTGCTTGTTGTTGGAGGCATAGTGTATCAATCCATGAAGAAAAAAGGAGCTGCTGCTCCAGTACAAACTGCTTAAAAAATTGAAGTATGATAGCTGCAAATCCATTATATGAATTGAAGTTTTACGGAGGTCTTTTGGAAGAGGAAGACAATTTTGTTGATGGCTTAGGGAATGAATTTGAGTACGATGAATTCATTGGTAAGTGGATCAAAAAAAGAAAGGAAAAGCGAAGCCAAAATCCTAAAGTCATTGCCCGAAGAGAAAAAAGGGATGAAAAACGAATTGCCAAAGGCAGAAAGCCAAGGTTTAGTCGTCCCGCTCCAGTACGAACTTCCAAACCGGTAGTAAAGCAAATTGCTCCCGATTTACCTCCAAAGAAGGAACCAATAATTAGTGAACCACAGGTAAAAAAAGCCCTAGTGGATAGCTCTTCTAAACCGGAAGAACCAAGCACTAAACCGATGGAACAAACCGAAACAACGGCTTCGGAAAGTACTACGAATTTAACAACCGAAAGCACAGAAAATCAATCACAACAAGCTTCTATGTTGCCATTTGGCATGAGCAAGAAGACCTTGGTTTTTGTGGGTGTTGGTGTGGCTGCATTGGTAGTAATTGGAATGATAAGAAAATAATGAACAAGCATGGACATACTCGCTCAAATAACGGAAGAAGAAGCAACAACCAACGGAAACTTACCCCAAGGTTTTCTCTTCGCATCCATCAAGAACGTGGGAACGAGCACAGCTCTTGTGAACAATGTGCCTTTGCCTCCGGGAGAAGCCAAAAGCTACCCCTTTGTCGGAAAAGGTTATCAGGCGGTAAACTATGAGCCACAAGGTTCTACGCTTAGAATATTAAGAATCCTTTAAATGAATCAAGATGATTGCAGGAGAAACAGAATATATCATACACGGTGGAGAAGATAATTACGATTACTTCTTGAAAAACCTGTTTAAGAAAGATCCCAACAAACAGGCAAAGCCAAAGCGTACTGCCGAAGAAAAAGCAGCTCGTAAAGAGCAACGCCAACAATGGTGGGGAAAACAAAAAGAAGGTTTTCAAAATGCCGGGGGTGTGGAAGGAATTACCAGTACCATCGGAAATATTGTAGGCTTTTTTAAAGACGATACCCCAACAGATTATGATGTTTCAATGGGTGG
Organism: Bacteroidia bacterium; assembly: GCA_030427735.1. Taxonomy (GTDB): domain Bacteria; phylum Bacteroidota; class Bacteroidia; order Flavobacteriales; family Flavobacteriaceae; genus Formosa. The sequence goes on from JAUIBP010000018.1 coordinate 2,960, forward strand.
ACAGCCTACTTCTGAACCGGAGAAAAAAGGCATTTCAAAAGAAGTAATGATTATCGGAGGAATTGCCGTGCTAGTGATTGCTGCATACGGCTTTTCAGTCATGCAAAAGAATAAGAAAGTACAAATCCAGTCCACTTAATGTTAGTACCAGTACCAACATATAACAATCGTTTTGTTTTGAAGGTAGGAATCAAAGCCCTTCGACCGGTCATTGTTGCCCTTAAAGGTTATGATGCCCATAGAGCTAATTCCTATTATTTCAGAAGAAAGGTTCCATTCAAGCCTTCGGCAATAAGAGAAGGTATGAACTACAAGGAAATATCTATTTCTATGCCTTTGTCTCCTGAAACCTTGTTGGTAGAAATCTACAATAGCGAAACCGGTGAAGACAATGGCTATGTGATTGAAAAATTTGAGGTGCAGAAAATGAAAGCCTCTGAAATATGGGCTCAACCTGCTATGCACCGATTCATTGACTTTGCACAAAACTTTGCGAAGTATAGCGGTACATACAAGCCCGGATTTTTCGATTCGCCCGATCACGAGTTTTTGATTCAGTTGCTACCAGTCATTAAAGACCAGTTTGGCAATACCATGGTTACCCCTGCAAGAACCAACCGTCAGACCGGTAGAATACAAGTTTCCAATCAGGCATTCAAGCACTTTACTATTCCTGTAAGGATGTTTGTGCTATTGCACGAACGACAACACTTTCAGATACCAACGAGAGAAGAACGTCCGGCAGACCTTGCTGCATTAAAACTCTATTTGGATTTACAATACCCAAAAATTGAAGCGGTGTACGCTGCTACAAAAGTATTTGCTATGCACCCCGAAACCGTGGGTAGTCAGCATGTAACAAGAGCTCAGGACATTATCAATTTCATTGACAGGTATCGCAATACCCAAGAAATCATGTTAAACCACAAAGCCAAAGCCGTATGAACAGCAAGCAAAAAATAGGGTTATTGGGAGCTTTGGCGGTGGTTGGCACAGGTTATTTCCTTTTCAAAAACGATAAGGACGAAAAGCCAATAAGTACCTCGGACAAAGAAACTAAGTTGCACGGTGATGATACCGAAAGCAACTTTATTGGTATCTCCAATGCTCGTATTCATCAGGCATTAATGGCTCAAAATCCTAACTATACTAAATCCTATAAAAAGGACTTAAAAACATGGGGAACGGTGTCAGGTGTGATGGACGTTTCCAATGACTTTGATGAAGCCAATCGCAAGAAAAAGAAATTAAAAGCCTTTGCCGAAAAAGCATTGGAAGTTCAAAAGAACTACAAGGAAAAGGCAGCTCATTTACCTGAAATATCCAAAACACAAATTACCCTTACCAATAATGGTACTTCGGTTAGAACCATCAATTTGTGGGGAGCCAATATGGGTACTTCTATCAGTAAACCATTGCCCGGAGATGTTCAAGATCATGATGTGAATCAAGAGATACAAACAGGCGTACACCCTCAAAATGTAGGCTTCAATTCGTTCAATGGCTTACTGTATGTAGTCAATCAGTTGAGTGATAGTGTTACTATCATGGATACATCAGGGGCAATTGCAAAAACCGTTGCTTTGGGTAGTTTTTATCCCGGATTTGTTTCTCCGGTGGATGTTGCTTTCAACCCTTCCAATGGGGAAGCATGGGTAGTTTGTTCGGTTGAGAATACAGTTAAAATACTGGATGCTACACATAACATCATTCAAACTATTCCGGTAGGTAATCGACCAACTTCCATTGCCTTCAATCCTGAAAATAGCTGTTTTTATGTGAGTAATTTATTGGATGATACGCTTTCCAAAATTGACAGCTCTACCTACAATGTAGTGGCAACTTTAAATACTGGAGAAGATCCAAGAACAGTTTCGGTGTGGAATCAGCAAGGAACAGTTTGGGTAAGTAATTCAATTTCAGATTCAGTGAGTGTATTTGATGCGGCCGATAATCTGTTAAGTGAAATAAATGCCACAGGAGATTATCCAACGGAGTTTACCGCTACTACAAGTAGCTTGTTTTTAATCGCCAAGAACAGCAATGAATTACTGGAGCTCAATCCACAAACACAAAACATCGAAAACACTTATCCGTTAGGGTTTCAACCGAGTGGAATCATCTATAATCCGGTTAATGGATTTTTATACGTGTTGAGCAGTCAAACAGGCTTAACCTATATCTATTCCACAACTGGAACACTTTCAGAAACTTTGTCGCTCAACAATGCACCGAATATTGGTATAGCTGTCTTACCGAGCGGTGAAGTGTTTACGACCAATACAAGTGGTGGCAACCTTGCTTTTATCGGTTTTTCCGAAAGTAGTAGCGACATCACCATAAATGAAAGTTATCCTGAAAAACGAGCGGAATTTCAGTTCAAACCTGCTTTGGTGAAGCATGCCAAGTTTGTGTTTTCAGATGAAAACCGAGCAAGTGGCTTAAAACTCATTCACCAAAGTCCAACAGGAAAACAACACGTTACCCCGATTTCATTCAACAATTACAAAAGTCCACAGAACTACCTCGATGTAGCGGAAGTAACAGCCGTTCGTGGTGATGTGATTGATGGAAAATCGACATGGGAGTTTAAGATAGCTCCCGGACAGACTATTACGATTTTGGTCTTTTACAAACAGCTTCAATTCAAATATTTAATACCAACAATTAAAATTTAAAACAATGGGAAAATTAAATTATCTGGTCATTCACTGTACAGCAAGTCCTGAAGGCAAAGAGCTTACTAAGGACGATATTATTCGCATGCATACCAACCCAAAACATTTGGGAGGAAGAGGTTGGAACCGTCCGGGATATTCGGACATCGTGTACCTCGATGGAGAGCTTGTAAACATTATACCATTCAACCAAGATGACCAAGTAGATCCATGGGAAATATCCAATGGAGTGCGTGGTATCAATGGTAATTCAAGGCATGTGGTGTATGTAGGCGGTGTTGATGAAAGCGGTGAAAAGCCGAAAGACACAAGGACTAAAGAGCAAAAAGGCACTTTGGAAACCTATGTAAAGTTCATGGTATTACGCCATCCTCACATTCAGGTTTTAGGTCATAATCAAGCTCCCGGAGCAAGCAAAGCTTGTCCAAGTTTTGATGTTCCTAAGTGGTTGGAAAGCATCGGTATTTCAGAAGCAAACATTTACAAAGAAGAAGACTAATGAGAACGGTAATCACATTGGCAATAGGCTTTTGGCTAGGCAGACAAATCTACATTAAGTACGACAAGCAAACGGCTCTTAAAAAAGAAGAGCAAATCAAAAATCGCTTGAAGTCCTTTTTGGAAGATAATGGCTTAACCAAAAGCGAAGTGAAAGAAACCACGGAGGAAATTATAGGCATATAAATCAGTCTCAAAAAGCAGAAAACATGGTAGGAGCAGTTGCAGGAGCAAAAGCCGTTGAAGGCTTATCACAAAACAAGGCTACCCCTTACATCATAGGGGGAATTATCCTCGTGGGTATTGGTATTACCTACTTTGGCGTGATACGTCCGATTCTTTGCAAAACAGGAATAGCCGACTGTAAAAGCAGCAAGAAGATTCGGGACATTATGAGCTATAAAGGCTTTGATCCGAATTATGCCCGTCCGGAAAAAATTACGCTATCCCACGATCGGGCAAAACAACTGGCTACCCAAATTTATGATGCAGGTTCCTGGTACAATGATGATGAAGGAGCCATTTATTCAGCTTTGGAAGAAGCCGGGAGTGCCGATAATCTTTCTCTGATTTCTCGAATGTTCAGTGCCATGAAATACGGCAGTTTGGCGGAGTACATCACTTATTACCTAGATGATGCCGATGAAGTGGCACGAGTAAAAGACATTTTAGAAAGCTATTAACCTTTAGAATTATGGATGCAAAGACAAAGAAATATTTAATCATAGGTGGTGTAGCCACGGTCGTTGTAGCACTTGCAGGATTTGGAGTTCACAAGTTTATCAAGAACCGAAAGAACCGTACTACAAGTGGCAAACAAAAGGAACGAGAAGAGCAAAAGCTCATTGGTAAAAAGGTGCATTACGGTTCGGAAGGTTATGTCAATGTAAGAAGCTCTGCAAAAGTGGATAATGAGAACTGGACTTCCATGGATTTCTCACACAACCTTTTAACACAAGTAGAAAGCAATCCGGTAGGAACCATTTTAGAACGCCTCAAAGGTGAAGATGGCTATTACTGGTATAGAATAAAATTGACAAAACCTGTGGGAGGCAAAACCGAAGGTTATGTGCGTGAAGATGCAGTTGTAGTTCAATATTAAACCCCAAAAGATATGAAGAAAGAGACATTCAAATTAGATAATAAAATGCTATGGATTGGAGCTGGACTGGCAGTTACAGCAGTCGGTTTTGGCGTTTGGTATTTTCTGAAAAAACGAAAAGAGAAACAGCAATTTGCTGCAAGCATTAAAGGTACAACTACTTCGAGCAGTTCATCAGGAGTTCGCTCATTTAGTTGTATGTATTCCGATAGCAGCTTCCCATTGAAATTTGGAACCTGTGGAACCAATGTAAAAAAGCTCCAAAACTACCTAAACTCAAAAGGATCGGGATTAGATACCGATGGCAAGTTTGGTCCGAAAACAGAAGCAGCAGTTCAGAAGGTATTTGGCACTAAAACCGTGTCTCAAGAGAAATTCAAAACCATAAGCTAATACAATGGAAACAGAAGAAAGAACTGGCATAAAAAACTATTTGGACAATGTGTTTAGCGATGATGGATTAAAAACCGACATCAAAATCACAATGACCGATGAGACATTGAGAAAGACAAGCTTGTATCTGGTGGGTTCAGGATTGGTGATTACGCTCATTGTTTTTGGTATTCGAGGAATTGTAAAAAATATGGAAGCTCAGTAATGAATAAGAAGGTCGTTGCATTATTCGCTATATCCGTTTTTGCCGGAGCCGGTTATGTGGCTTGGGCGTATTCTCCTTTGGGGAAAACGGTTATTTCAAAACGCCTATTAAGTCGTTGGGAAAAGGATTTAAAGGTGGATAAGGCAAACAAGGAACTTCTTGAAAAAGAGCTCAAAGTATTGGATTACGAACAGCACGTTTTGCTATGGAATTTAACTCGATGGCATTTAGCCAAACCTTCCGAGAGGAAAGAGAAAAAGCTCAAAAAATTGGCTTCGCAGCTAAGCGAATCGGGTATAGAAAAGCATGCAGCCCTCAAACAGATAACAGATATGCTCCAATCATAAATGCAAGAATTATGGATACAGGAATTATTACAGAAATAGCAACACAGATTATGGGATATGTGAAAAGCCTTGATTGGGCTTACATTCTCACTTTTATCATTATTGGATATGGTATCAACTCACAAAAGTTTACCAATCAGATCAAGCAGAAAACCAATATTTCATCCAAACGAAGATACCGGACGGCATTGGTGGGTTTAGTCTATGCAGTTATTCTGTATTTCATTCGGGGGTATGAAGCAAAGCATATTGAAGTACTGTTTCAGTCTTTCGTGTTTGCCTTTGTTTTTCACAAACTCATTTTGGATGGTTTAGTCCGCTATATCACAGGCAAAAGAACGGATTACAAAACGCTAAAGGAAAATGAAAATGCGACTTAGCTATGCAGTCTTGTTGCTTTGGCTGATGACCATTATAGGTTTTGTATGGTATTGGAGCTCGCAGGACAGGTCTGTTAATCCGAACCCCAATTACGAGCAAACCATCAAGAAACTGGAACAGCAAAACGACAGCCTCTTAGCGATCAATCAGGGTTTGCAAGAGCAAATTGCTGAACAACTGGAAAAACAAGAAGGCATTAAAGAAGAATTGAAAAAACGAAACAAGGATTTAGAACAACTTAAATACAGGAAAATTGAAAAGATTAGGGCTATTGGTAATTATGATAACGATGAACTGTATCGGTTTTTCGCAGAATTTGAAACCGACAGTTTACACCATTGAGAATGATACGCTATTCTGCTTTACAGTAAGTCAGGCAAAAGTAATTGCAATTGAACTGGAAGGTAAAAAGTATCAGGATAGCATTACAGTTGAGCAATCTACCCAACTGGCTTTGAAAGATTCTTTGATTCAGCAGCAGGATTCAACTATTAAGTTGCTCCAACATCAAGCAATCAACTATCAAAGCATCATTGCCAATAATCAAGAGGTGAACAACGAAGTGAACCTGCAATTGGATTTTCTAAAAACAGAAGTAAAACGACATAAACGAGATAAGATATTCCTAGGAACCGGACTTGGAGTAAGCATTGGAATCATAGGAATCTTAGCCATACTTAATTAAAGAATTATGAGTGCAATTGGTGGATATAGCAGCGATGTAAACCTAAACGATTTAAACTACGTGGGTGATTTTCCGGTGGAAAATAGCCTCGGTGGTTTTGGTGTTACAACCGGTGGAACAGATGACTATGTGTTAGAATTAGATCCTGCATTGAAAAATGCTTACCGACAAGGATTGAGTATTCAGGTGAAATTCAATCACGGTAATTCAGGCGTTTCAACAATCAATATCAATGGTAAAGGAGCGGTTCCAATAATGAAAGCCGTGAACGGTGTATTGGTTGATCTATCAGCCGATGATTTGGGAACCATCAACCATTATTTATTGCTCTTTGATGGTACTTGCTTTCAAATAGTAGCCGGTCTAAAATCGAGTATTGAAACGGCATCGGAAACCGTTGAAGGAAAAGCGAGAGTTGCCACGATTGAAGAAGTCAATGAAGGTACAAGTAATTCAACTTTTGTAACCCCTCAAAAGCTTGCAAGCTATGTGGCAGATAAGGTAACAGGACTTTGGGAAAACAAAGGAACTATCGACTGTTCAACGAATCCTAATTATCCGGCAGCATTAGCCGGAGATGCTTATACGGTAAGTACAGGAGGTAAAATTGGTGGAGCTGCCGGAGAAGATGTTCAGGAAATGGATGTCATTGTTTGTTTGGTGGATAATGCCGGTGGTGATCAGGCAAGCGTTGGAGCTTCATGGAATGTGATTCAAAGCAATGTTTCACAAGCAACTGAAACTATTGCAGGGATAATCAAAGTAGCTTCACAAGCCTTGGTGAATGGTGGAACTGATGATTTGAGTGCCATTACACCTTTAAAGTTAAAAACACTTTTAGATTCAAGACTGGCGACTGAAACACTTATTGGCTTGATTGAAATTGCTACGCAAGCAGAGACAGATTTAGGAGCCGATAACCAAAGAGCCATTACGCCATTGAGATTGAAAACTCGATTGGATAATTACCTCAATCGAGAATCACTACTCACCATCACGGCTGCACAGATTGGCACAACCATGTATCATACACCGGGAAGAAATCGCTATTCGGTAGTAAATGGAAATATGATACTCATCAAAGATATTCGATTAAAACGTACAGGTGGAATCGGTTCAGTAAGTGGTTGGATGATGAATTTCCCGAAGCCTAATAACAGTCCAACTGGAGCCTTATCGGGAACATTGACTAGCAATAAAGGTGAAACTTTCTTTTACAACATTGACAGCAATGGAAGAGTGTCCATAAGCGGAACCTTTATAGATCCCAACGATGAATTGCTATTCAATATTCATCCTTATATCGCCAAATATCCAATCGAATACGATAATACTTCACCTGCTTAAACAATGACTATGGAACTATGGAAAATAATAACGCTGATTTTGGGGGCTACTGGATTTTGGAAGCTGCTTGAAATCCTTGTTCGCCTGCGTACAGATAAAAAAGTGAAGTTGGCAGAAGCTATCAACCTACATGCACAGGCGGAGAATCAGATTGTTGCAAATTGGATACAGTGGTCGCAAATGTTAGAAAAGAGAATTAAAGAATCGGAGGAACATACAGAAGCATTACAGAAAGTAATAGAGAACCAACGCAAACGTATCCAAGATTTGGAGAAAAAAGTGGTTCACATGGAGAAACAGAATAAGGAATTAATTAACGAGCTAAAACGCATAAAACAGTAAGTCATGAAAGAGAATAAAACAATGAACATCTTGTTTGCAACATTTATGGTCTTGTCCATTGCAAACATTTCAATCAATCTATTAAGAATGAAAAAGAGCTGCAAATGCCAAAGCGGTGAAAGCGGTGGTTGTAGTTGTCAAAAACAAGCATAACAAATGGGAGTTCAGGTAGATAAAAAGGTAGTCTTTATGGGTGTTGGTATCCTTGTGGGTGTCATCGGTATTGCTATTGCAAGTCGTTGGCTTTACAAGAAACTGGATATACAAACCAAGTTAAAGCTCCGTCAACTTCGACCTGAAGTAAGAAAGAAGGTCGAGAAGTTTCTTATCAAAGCTCAAAAGGCAGGCATTCAACTTAAAGTCACCAGTGCTTACCGTGATTGTGAAGAGCAAAACAAACTCTATGCACAAGGGCGAACAGCACCGGGAGGAATTGTTACCAATGCCAAATGCGGACAGTCGGATCACAATGTAGGAGTAGCGGTGGATATTGTTCCAATTGTGGATGGGCGTGCCAATTACAAAGTGCCTGAATCGGTATGGAATACCATTGGAGCTATTGGTGAAAGTGTTGGTCTTTCCTGGGGAGGTCGATGGACTTCTTTTAAAGACCGTCCACATTTTTACGACCGAGGTGGTAAATCCATTGCACAGCTTTGGACTGAACAACAAAACTTAGCAAACCTAGCATAATGAGCGAAGCAACAAGAGTACATAAAAACGCCTATCGAAATGGCAACGCCTCTTCCATGTTGGATTATTTGGAAGAGCTAATACTGATTCAAAGCGGTGAAAACGGAAGGTTCACTATCCCTGAAACCGAACAAGGATATGAAGACTTGTCAGTTACCGATACGGAAGTGGCTCAATTGACTATTCCTGAAAATGCTATTTCAGCAACCATATCCATTGAAGCAGATGCAAGTGTAACGGATAAAACAAGAGTGATTCGTTTCAAGGAAAATGGCAGCGATCCAACAGCTAATTCCGGTATTGCTTTAGGTGATAATGATCTTTACGAAATTACCGGTCGATGGAATTTAGAAAGCTTTCGAGTGATCGGAATTGAGGCAGGGAAAAGCCATGTTTTAAGAGTACAATACTATCAATCACCACAGAACGCATGAGGTATATCAATAAACAACGCTTTGTAAAGGCTAGTCAAACCATAGTTGAGCAAACTGGCGGTACAGATCCGGGAGGTGGAACTGGAGGTGAAGTAGGCATTTCAAAAATTGAGATGCTTAACACTTCATCCATCAGATTAGAAGCAGGACATATTGTAAGGTTAAATGAAAATCAAGAAAATGCAGTAGAAGCATTCCCTCAATACAATCCGTTCCAACCGCATCCTTTTGGTATAGTATTGACACCGGGAAATCCTAATGAATTAGTTCAGGTTATGTATGGAGGTATTACGGATGTTCAAATAGATATTGCACAAGTAAATATTGGCGACTACTTATACAATTCATCCACTCCAGGTTTATTAACACCTTCGGACGGTGGGTTCATTGGAGCCATAGGTCGAGCTTTAAGTGCTAAACCAAATGGTACTTCAGGAGCCGTTCGTGCCATCATTGGTTACTTACCACATTTAGGGTAAATCATAAATCCCTGCGATTAATTCGCAGAGACTTATTGTCATCTTATATAGCCACTCCAACAAGCTTTGCATGGTGGAGAATTATGTCCACATCCTGCATAATAAAGTTCGATATTTGTCGGTTTCCTTGTACTAAAGCCTTTATCGTAAGATAGAGGCTTTTTTTGTTTTATACCTTTTCAATTCCTAATATTTTTAAGCTTATACCGTAAATCCCTCAAACTTTTTTTATTTTTATAATCAATCATATAAATAAACTAAATGGAAGTTTTAGGGATAGACATCGGTGGGTCTGGCATGAAAGGTGCCATAGTAAATTCATTAACGGGCGAATTGCTAACAGAGCGATTTAGAATTCCCACTCCGCCATCCCGTAAACCCAAGGCTATGGCTAAAGTTTTTAAAGCCATTGTAAAACATTTCGATTACAGCGGGCCTATAGGTTGTGGTTTTCCAGCTCTGGTTAAACATGGTGTTTGTAAAACTGTAGGCAATCTAGACGAGAGTTGGAAAAATGTTAATATTCAAGATTTATTTTCAGCGGCTTGTGGCCATCCTGTTACCGTAATAAACGATGCCGATGCAGCTGGATATGCGGCTATGAATTATGGCATTGGTAAAGACGTAAACGGATTAGTGCTCATGATAACTATAGGAACTGGCCTTGGTAGCGGGGCCTTTTTTAATGGTGATCTTATTCCGGGTTTCGAACTCGGTCAAATTCCTTATAAAAAATATAAGAAAATAGAAGCTTGGGCAGCAGCATCAATTAAAGAACGCGATAATTTAAGTTATAAAAAATGGGGCAAACGCTTTAATACGTTCTTAGAGTTGGCCGAACTTTTGGTCTGTCCAGACCTTATTATTTTAGGCGGTGGCACTTCCGATGATTTCGATTCATTTAAAAAATATATTACTATCGAAACGCCCGTGGTTCCTGCTCATTTAGGTAATTATGCAGGAATTGTAGGAGCGGCTGTGGCAGCGATGCATAAAGATGGATTTTAGTAGCGTAACTGGCGATAATTTTAAATTCAAAATAAAGCATGAAACTACACACTGTAGATATTAATGTAGATGTTGGCGAAGGTGTTGGCAACGAAGCTCAATTAATGCCTTTTATGTCTTCGTGTAATATTGCTTGTGGAGGTCATGCTGGTAACGTGCAAACAATGGATCGTGTTGTAGCATTGGCAGTCCAGCATCAGGTTAAAATAGGTGGGCATCCGTCATTTCCTGATGTTTTGCATTTTGGCAGAAAGGTAATGCAAATGGAACCAGAGGCTTTATACGATTCATTATCTTATCAAATAGAAAGTTTACTGCGAGTTTTGAATAGAAAAGGACAAACATTACATCATGTAAAACCACATGGTGCGTTATATAATTTGGCGGTTACAGATGTTGAAACGGCTCAGGTTATTGTGCGAGTTATGCAGCATTTAGACGCCCAGGTGAAATTGTATGTACCTTGTAATTCGGTCATCGAAAAAATAGCTATTAAGAATAATGTCCCGATAATTTATGAAGCTTTTGCAGATAGAATGTACAACGAAAACTTATCTTTAGTCTCTAGGTCGCACCCTAAGGCTGTTATTCAAGATACCGATTTGGTGTGCCAGCAAGTATATCAGATTGCAGTTGATGGTTGTGTGAAAACCATCACGGGAAAAATAGTACCCATAAAAGCCGAAACGTTTTGTTTGCATGGCGATCATCCTAAGGCCGAGACCTTGATTTCCGGGTTGTGTGCAGGTTTAAAACAACAAGGAATTAAAATAGTTTAGCCTTATGTCTTTTCAATTAACTTATAAACCTTTTGGTCCCAATGCCATATTAATAGCGTGGCCGCAGGTTATAACTGTTGAAATTTTAAAAGATATCAAGGGATTTCAATCTAATATTGAGCAAGAACATATTGATGGTATATCGGAATTTCGAGTGGCATACAACTCATTATTAATTACTTTTTCTAATCAACACATTCATTTTGAGGTATTGGTTTTAAGGCTTAAAGCGATTTATGAACAAGACGCTAGTTCGAAACCACATCCCGTAACAAAATGGGAGATTCCTGTTTGTTACAATTCTACATTCGGGATAGATTTAGAAGCTTTAGCTCATACAAAACAGCTGTCTGTCGCCGAGCTCATACAGCGCCATACTGCTCCGGTTTATACGGTGTATTTTATAGGGTTTTTACCAGGGTTTTTGTATTTGGGAGGTTTAGATGAGGTATTACATACACCGAGAAAAGCAACACCGCGTTTACAGATTGAAGCAGGAGCTGTGGCCATAGGCGGGAACCAAACAGGAATTTATCCCAGTGAGAGTCCGGGAGGCTGGCATATTATAGGTAAATCGCCAATTTCCTTTTTTAATGCAAGTCATAATCTGCCTTGTTTTGCACAGCCTGGAGATCAAATTCAATTTAAACCCATCTCAGAAAAAGAGTTTAATAGTATTCAAAAGTTGGTGCAAGCTGGACGTTATAACTTGAACAAAACAGAAGTGGTATGTTAAAAGTTCTAAGACTGGGATTGTATTCTAGCATACAGGATTTAGGGCGTAAAGGGTGTCAGCAATATGGAGTGCCTGTATCTGGTGTTATGGATAGACAATCGGCAGCTTTGGCAAATGCTTTGTTGGGAAATGACGAAAATGACGCTGTGATAGAAGTAACGATGATGGGGCCTAAATTACAATTTTTTAAGTCTACTATTATTTGCATTTCCGGAGCAGATTTATCGCCCGAAATAGATGGAAAATCAATAAACCTAAATGCAGCTGTTGTTGTTAATGAAGGCGATGTTTTATCCTTTGGAAGGTTGCAATACGGCATGAGATGTTATTTGGCGATACAACACGGTTTCCAATCTGAAATTGTAATGGGTAGCAGAAGCATGTATCAGGGTATTACAGCGTCTCAGGTATTGGCGCAAGGACAGGAATTACACTATAAGGATAGTGAAGTGAATCTTACGGCAAAGCACGTGGTGGTGAATCCAGTTAGTAATCTTTTTAAAGAAAAGCAGCTTAAAGTATATAAAGGACCAGAATTTGATGGTCTTAACAACGTTCAAATCAAAGGCTTGTTAGATTGCGATTTTACAATTTCTAAAGATCACAGCAGGATGGGATATAGGTTGCAAGAGCCGCTATGCCATAATTTAAATGCCATAATAACCTCGGCAGTAATGCCAGGCACGGTGCAGCTAACGCCTTCAGGACAGTTAATTGTTTTAATGCGCGACGCACAAACTACAGGCGGCTACCCTAGGGTGCTTCAGTTAAGTGCAGAAGCTATTAATGTGCTGTCTCAAAAAAATACCGGGCAGAGTGTTTCCTTTAAGCTAGTTCAATAGCAATTTCAATCATATCTTTAAACGATTTTTCACGAGCTTCGCTAGAAGTGCTTTCGCCTGTAACTAAGGAGTCGGAAATGGTTAAAACACTAAGGGCTTGAACCTGATGTTTAGCAGCTATAGTGTACAACCCCGAAGTTTCCATCTCTACACAAAGCACATTATATTGGCTCCATGTTTTATAAGCTTTGGTGTCGTCGGTATAAAATTCATCCGAAGAAAATACATTTCCAGCTTTTATAGGGATGTTTTTAAGTTTGGCGACTTCTATTGCTTTTTGGAATAATTCGAAATCGGCAGTTGGTGCATAGTTAGCGCCTTTAAACCTGAACTTATTGATTCCAGAATTAGACGATGCCGACATGGCAATTACTGTATCCAGAAGCTGTACATGAGGCTGGTAAGAACCTGCACTTCCTACGCGAATAAGCTGTTTAACATCGTATTCTGTAATTAATTCGTGAGTGTAAATTGAAATGGACGGAATGCCCATGCCCGTACCCATTACCGAAATGGGTTTGCCTTTATAAGTGCCCGTGTACCCCAACATGCCCCTAACCTTATTGAAGCATTTTGGACTATCGAAAAAAGTTTCTGCAATCCATTTTGCACGTAGCGGGTCTCCTGGCAATAAAATAGTTTCGGCAATATCTCCTTTTTTGGCTTCTATATGTACACTCATAATTTAATAATTTTCGGTTGATGTTTGCCCTGTAACGATGGCGATTCCAGATGAAGTCCCTATGCGTTTAACGCCTAAATTAATATATTTCATAGCTGTTTCGTAATCCTTAATACCTCCAGAAGCCTTAACCAATGCACTGCCGTTTGCGGTATTTAGCATAAGATTTACATCGTGTAAATTAGCACCAGCCGTACCAAAGCCTGTAGATGTTTTTATAAAATCGGCACCAGCTTCTATAGCCAGTTCGCTCGCGGTAACGATTTCAGAATCTTCTAAGTAGCAGGTTTCTAAAATAACTTTTAAAACCAGGTCGGGCAAACACGCTTTTACTGCTTTTATATCATTTTTTACCGATTCGAAATCTTCACTTTTTAATAAACCAATATTTAAAACCAGGTCTATTTCTTCGGCGCCGTCTTTTAGTGCTTGTTTTGTTTCCTCAACTTTACCAGTAGTACTCATAGCGCCTAAAGGAAACCCAACAACGCAGCACACTTTTACAGTACTGTCTTGTAATGCCGATTTTGCCAAAGCCACATAACTACTGTTAACACAAACTGAAAAAAAACGATAAGTTTTGGCCTCGTTACAGAGTGCAATAATGTCGTTTTTTGTAGCCGTTGCTTTTAAGTTGGTGTGGTCTATATACTGACTTAACTCCGGATGTTTTATTGTGTTAGGCATTGTGTTGAAGCGTTTTAAATTGGAATATAACCAAAGATATTAACTCTAATTCTTTTTTACGACTAAACTGCTTTTAAAATTATGAAGGAATAGAAATACTAAAACGGGTAACCAATAGCAAAATTAAAAACTGTTTCATCGGCTTGAAAATTAAACGCTTTGTCGTCGTAAGCAGGATCGTGTACAGGTGCTGCAAAATCAAATCGGATAACAAAGCCTTGTACGTCTACCCTTAATCCCACACCAGTGCCAATACCAAGTTGACTCATAAAATCGTTTGTGAATTTTCCGCCAGGTAAAGCTTCATTTTCTATAGAATTCCAAACGTTACCAGCATCTACAAATACAGCGCCTTTTAAATACGAAAAAAGCGGAAAACGATATTCTAAATTGGCTTCTAGCCTAATGTTTCCCGTTTGGTCTACGTATACGTTTTCAGTCTCGTTTTCGTTGCGATACGTTCCAGGACCTAAGGCACGGATTCTGAATGCACGTACGCTATTTGGTCCTCCTGCCGAATATTGCTTTATATATGGCATTAATTGGGAGTTGCCATAAGCATAACCATAGCCTGCAAATAATCTGGTGGCAATTTTCTGTTCTTTTTTGAAGTTGAAATGATATCTGAAATCGATGTCAGCTTTAGCATATTGCGCATATTCCAAACCTAAAAAAGTGTCGGAACCAGGCGGATTTTCTTTGCCAAATAGGCTAACAAGATTTCCAGCAATATCTATATTGGTATTGAAGTAAAATTGATGCTTTTTATTAACATCTACCATTTCGTTGTAGGTAAACGAATAGGTTAAGCCAGCAATAAATTGTTGGTCGAAACTTTGTTGTAAAAAGGGATTATCTTCAAGAATCTGATCGAACTCGGGTGTGGTTTTCATTAAGTTATTGTAGTTAATCGAAATGAGATTAAGCTCGTGAGTTGTAAATCGGTTTTCGTTCCAGATATAACCAAATTCGGCGGTAGAGGACAACATGGTGTATAGATCGGTACGGTTTAAATAGTCTATACTTAAGCTGGTTTTGGTTTTAGGAATAGAATATTTAAAAAAATCGTCGCTAATGTGAAAAGGAATTAGCATACGCGGAAATAATAGTTCTCCTTTTAGACCTAACGATGTGTTGCTGGCTCGGTTTTCGTTATCCTTTATACCAACTTGAAATTCGTAACCCACATTTGCGCTTAAATTGAAAATTTCTCCGCCGTTAAATAAATTTCTGTTGGTATGCGTAAACTCTAGCGCTGGGCCTGCAAAACTATTGGATTTTGTTACCGCTTGCAATTCAGCTTTTAAGGCATGTTTGTTTAAGGGTGATAAGTAAATGTTGGCTTGTAAAGCCGCTGTACTATCTGTTAATAACGAATCTATTTCTTCATATTGAATGTTTACATATTTGTAGGTCCCAATTGTAGACAGTCGTCTGGCGGTATTTCTAGATTCAGCCGGATTGTATAAACTGTCTTCTTTTAGAGTTATAAATGGGTCTAGACGTTTGGCTTTAAAGAAAGGTTCGGTTTCAATAAAATTTTTATTATTAAATCTTATGGTGTCTTTAGCAAGCGAATCGTTTTTAATATCGTAATTGGTATGTACATTTATTTTAGATACGGTGTAAGGCACAACAGATTTTTTTGGCACATCGTTTTTTAGGCGTAAATACAAATCGAAATTTCGGTTTTTGTATTGGGTAGTGTCGGCTTCAAAAATTAAAAAGTCGGCATTAAAATTATAGTAGCCATTATTTTTTAAACTATGGTCTATGCGCTGTCTTTCGGTTTTTAGATAATCGAGATCGAACCGCAGGCCTTTTTTAAATTCCGAGGTTTCCATAGTTGCTTTTATGGTATTGTATATGGGATTTTGTAGGGAGTCTAATTGATAGGTTTCTAAACGATAGGGTTGTTTTACATTTAAGGTGTAAATGGCTTCGGATGCTTTTTGGTCGGGATGATCTTCGAGTGTTCCCGATGCAGAACTATAGAAAAAACCATGATTTTCTAATCGATTTACTAAAATATCTTCTACATCGTACGTTTTTACATCTGATTTATAGACTGGTTCTTCACCAATTTTTTTGTAGAGCCAGCGGTTGATGAACCCGGGATGTTCTTTTTGCATTTTATAATGTAAATACAAGCCAGGTTGCATGCCTAAAAACGATGAATTAGGCTCTGGCCGTAAAACGGATTCTAATTCCGATTGTAGTTGCTCTTCTTGTTCTAAGATAGAATCGGTTTCGATAATAACTTTTCCGCCTGTATACAGCATTTCGTCTTCCGGAATATACTTTTGTATGCTACACGAAACCAACACGCAAAGCAAAAGCAAACAGGTGCATAAACGGTATAGTGTATACGGGTATTTAAACGTGTTATGGCGTTGTTTTGTAATCAAGGAGCAGTTTTGGTTTTTAATTTTTCTTCTTCTTTTTGTTGCTTATCGAGTTGACGTTCTTCTTTAGAATGTAACATGGCATCCCATAAATCTCTAAATTTATTGAATTCTTGGGTGAAAATAAGAGCTAGGCCGCTAACAATGGTTTGACCGTCGATAACCGATTCGAATTCGTTTTTTTGAAACGCTTTTAAGCGATATTTTCCTGAAGGTGTTATTAGGTATTCTAGACTTACATCGCCAATTAAAGGAGCTTCCTCGCCAGTAGGGTCGCTGCCTTCTATGTCTACGGCACTACCAACACGTACAATCACACGTTCGTTAAATAATTTTTTTTGTGCCGCAACATCCAATTGCGTGCGCTGTTCTGGCGAGCTGCCTTGGTAATCTGTAAAACTGTTAAGGCCAAAGTCGAGTTCTAGACCTGTGCTTCCTAAAAGTTTATCGGAAAACATGTTTAGTTGGTCCGAAATGGCATCGTTTAAATTGTCTCTGGCAATCGAGGCAAAACCACCGCTACTACCATCGCTACCCGATTCTGGATAAAAACGATTCATTACCAATAACGAAAATACTTGGCGGTTTAATTCGCCTTCTTGCTGGTTTACTTGTTGCACGCGCCCGTAAACCTGTCCGCTTATTGCACCTTGTTCATCTTCGGGCATGTCTAACTTAAACGAAATTTTGGGTTGCATTAATTCGCCGTCTATATTTAAATACACCTCGAAAGGGAGTACTTGCTTGTATTTGTTTTTTACTGCAGGATCGGAGCCCGAAATTTGAGAAGCCATTAAGGGTAAAGACGATGTTTTAACATTGTATAATGCTTTTACATCCATATTAGCATCAAGTGGATTACCCGACCACGATACGCGACTGCCAGGAACGAGCTCGAATTTTCGTCTTACAAGCTGATATAAACTCATTTCGTAATGGCCACCCGATACGGTATACACTCCCGATAAGTTCATGCGACCGTTAGGATCCATTCTAAAAACAAAATCGCCATCTCCAGAGGTTTGGAAATTATCGCCTGTACTTTCGTCTAGTATTAGTGTGAATACTGCTTCTTTAGGTATGGTAAACGAAGCGTTTAAATCGAAGCCTGTTACGGTAGCGGTTTTTTCTTGGGTTTTAGTAAGAATTGCATTTGGGTTTTGTCTATTCACAAAAACAACAACACCATCGCGTTCTTCTATATTTACAGTTGAAGAAGGCATGACGTAAGACAGGTCTGTGGTTGGACTTACAGTGGCTGTTAAATCGATTTTAGGAATGGTTAAATCGCCAGTTATTTGGCCTTTGGCATCAAACGATAATTGGCCATACATCATGTCGTTGTCTTCTTTTGTGGCATTGAGGACCTGAAAATCTTTAGCTTCTAAATCTAAATTGAATTTTGGGTTTGCGAGATCTTCGGTAGTTATTTTCCCATTAAAAACAAAGGCACTTTCGTTATTATCCTTAATAGTAAAGTTGGATAGGCTAATTCCCGAATTGTCTATGTTTAATGTTTCTTTAGTGAAAATAAAATTGGTGTTAAGTTTGGTTACGGTAACATCGGCATTGTTAAAATTTAACTGACCAGTGTATTTTGGCTCGGCCAGGGAGCCTGTAATTTTAAAGTCGCCTGATAAGCTTCCAGAAGCATTAGATAATTCGTTTAGGGAAAGCCCTTCAACAGCTTTCATTTTAAAGTCGTTTATAACAAGATTGGCATTTAAATTAGGTTGCGTGTTAGATGCTTGATAGTTTCCGTTAAAATCTAAATCGACATCGCCATCTTTGGTGCCAAGAGCAAAGGTGTACGTGTTATTGGTGTTGGAGTTGCCTTGTAGTGTTAAAGTGCCCAGGTTGGCATTTAGAACTTTTAGATTGTCGATTGATAAATCGGCTAGAAAACCACTGTTCCCAAAAGGGTTTTGGACAGTGAAATCGCCGTTTAAATTGCCTTGGGCTAAAGCGTTGTCTGGATTAAAATAAGCCAAAAGGTCGTTTAATCCGAATTGGTTAAAAGCTATAGTAATTTCGTCTTTATTGTTTGTAGTAATCCCGTTGGTAATGGCAATAGATTCTTGGTTTTTAGATATGGTAAAGTCCTTAAAATGGAGTGCATTTGGCGTGTAGGTAATTTGGTTGCTGTTTGGAATGTTCCACAATTCGCGGTTAATCATTAACGAATCTGGAACCACCTTAAGGTGTAAACTGTCTCTGTGTCCAGCAATATTGGCTTGCCATTGGGTGAGTACATCGTCTTCATCGAAAGCTATAAATTTTACAGCCATTTCGTGATTATATTGTTTGCCTGAAAAACTGGTACGTTTTAGGCTTATAGGGCCTGCTGCAACATGTTTGAAACCGAGATCGAAATTAAAATCATCTACATCTGTATCGATGTTTAACTGTAAACTATCTAATTCGTAGTCGTTGTAGTTAATATGTGGCGCAGTAATATTAGTTTTTAAAACTTTTTCTTTTTGATTAAAATCGACGGCCAAATTAACGGTGTCGATGGCTTTTAAGTTTGGTAGAAATACATCGTTTAAAATAGGGCCTTGTGCTAGTTTGCCTTCAAGTTTTATGATAACAGGTTTAAGCGAATCGGGTAGGGTGCTATCTCTGTAAAAATAGCTTTGTATGTGGTTTTGTAAGGCGGCGCTAAATCGGTTAGGATTTGTATTCGATTCTAAATTTAAACTTAAAAGTTTGTTGTCTATACTAAGGTAGGTTGTGTCTGGCCTAACATGTGCTTCTGCCAAAATATCGCCTAGTAAATAGGTTTTGTTGTCGTAAACAATTACGCCTTCCTTTATATTTGTGCTCGCATCAAATTGATCGCCGTTGCCTTTAAAATCTAAATGTAAATTAAGGCCAGCTCTTATGTCTTTTTGAACCAAGCCTAAGGCTTGTAAGTTAGCACCGATGAGATCTAGATCAATATTCGCTTCTGGTGATACCGAATCTAAAACCACATGGCTATTTAATTTTAAGTTGATGTTATCGTCTTTGTATTTCGAAACGATATCGCCAGCGCCTTTGTTAAGTTCTCCCGAAATGAGTAAGTCTGTAATCTGATAATTTTGAAGTTTTAGGCTACTGATTTTAGCATCTAAAATAGCATCTAAGTCGTTTACTGAGTTTCCTGTTCCAGTAGCTTTAACAGTTAAACTTAAAGGGCCTAGTTGTTCGTTATTTAATAAGGTGTTAAGCTTAAAACCGTCTATGTCTAACTCGGTGTCGAAAGCAATGCCGTTAAGGTCTTTGTAGTCAGCTTTTAACGTGGCATTGCCAAGCGAGGTGTTTAATGCCAAGTCCGTATTTATATTATTTAACTGACCATTTAATTGTCCTGTTAATACCACAGTTTCTGGTAAGGATAAGCCTAATTCGGTTTCGTTTACAAATTTTAAAAGGTCTTGTTTGGTGATTTCGGCTTTAATAGTGGGCAGATTTAAATACAGACTATCTGTAATTGTTGGGTTTTTAATCTGGCCGTTTACTGCAATTTGTGTGGTTTTTCCCCAGTTTAATTGTGCTTTGTCGAGTTGAATTTCCGATAAAGTGCCTTTGGCATAAAGTTGCCCGGTTATAAAACGCTGACTTAAACTGTCTACATACGCATTGTTTTGTAATTCGGGTTGAAAACGGTAGGCTTCGGTAATATCGAGCTGCAATTTAGAAAGTTCTAAAGCTATTTTAGATTGTTCTGGTTGTTTTAGAAACGATGCGATACTCGGGTAATTGAGTGTTGTTTGCCCTTGCAGTATCGTCTGATTGGCAATTATTTCAAGATGATTCAAATCTAAGATTTGATCTGTAATATTTAAGTTAAAGTTAGCTTTGTTAAGCGCCAGACCTGAAGCTTCACGAAATTCAAATTGATTTAACTCAGCATTAATTTCTTCATTTTTTAAATAGATATTTTGCGCTTTTAATGTGAACGCCGTAATGCTTAAAGCATTGCCGTTAAATACATTCTTTTGTGGTTTTTGGTCGTTCACATAATAGCCAAACGTATTGTTTTGTAAATCGATATGTTTTAATTCTGCCGACAATTGTGGCCAAGTAAAACACGCTCCGGTTGTTGTGTCTGGTTGTTCTGTTGTTTGGGTTGTGGCTGTTCGGGTATTAACAATAATACTTGAGTTTTTTAAGGCAATATCGTCTACAGCATACGTGTTGTTTGCTAAATCTATATTGGGGATTTCGGTTTCAAATGTTGCAATATTGGCATCAAGTGTAAGTTGGTCTGCAGTGGTTTCGTAATGGGCTTTTACGTTTGTTATAGCAAATTCATCTATTGCAATAACTGGTAAAGTGGTACTTGTTGTGTCTTGAGGTTGAGCGGGAACAGGGTGTTGGATGTATGAAATTTCGGAATCTTCTATACGTGCCTCAGACACTCTAAAATTCATTTCATTTAGGTCGAAGGTATCCATGTCTAGATATATTTCGCCTAGCTTAAAATGGCTGTCAATGCCTAAAACTGCATCGTAAAACACAATGTTAAAATGGCTTAAAGCGATGTCTTTGATGATAATAGATAACGGTTCGGCATTTGGGTCTGCGGGAGGCTCGGGTGTGTCTGATTCTGAAGCGAAGGCATCTATTAAAAACTGAAAATTATATCCCGAAATAGAATCATTACGAATTATATTGGCTCGAAACCCGTCCCAAGTAAGCGATTCAATTCCCACGCCTTTACCTCGAATAATCGGTAATAAAGGCACATCGGCTTTAAGTGTTTTGCTGTAAATTAAGGTGTCGCCTTTAGTGTCTTCCAGAAATAGATCTTCCACTTTTAAATCGCCTGAAAAAGTTAAAAATACTTTACCAATTTCTATTTTGGTGTGTGTTTTTTCCGAGACAAACGAGGTAATGTAACCAATAATTGTATTTTGCCCCCACGAACTTCTTATTATTAACACTAGCGTGAAGAAAATAAAAAGTAAAACCATAACAAGCCACTTTAAGATTTTTAGAATCTTACGTTTTTTAGGAGCTGTATTGATGTCTGGTTTTGTGGTTTTCAATAGCGTAAAGATTTGGTTATCAAAAATATCATAATTACACAATTACACCTTGTTTTTTTGAGTTTTTTAATGTGAAAATCGATAAACGTAGTGTGAATGATGTGAAGTAATACCAATACGTAGCTACTTTAAAATGTATGTGCAACTGTAAGCGTAAGTTGATTTTTATTTGTTTCAGTAGTTACCTGATTTAAAAAACCTAAGGACATTTTTAGGTGCGCAGAGAATACATAGCCCAAACTTAAATACAAGCGGTTTCTGTCAAAAATATCTACATTTTCAGTGTCGCTAATTTCTTTTTGTCCATTAAAAAACACTTCGTCGTAAAACGATACAAACCAAGTGTTTTTAATTAACAGTCTATGATTTAAAGGGAGGTCGATCCCTAGCGAGTATCGGAACCGTGTTCTAAAGTTTTCGTTTTGAATGAAGCGTTGTTCTATTCTAACCCGTTGTACCAAGTACAAACGTTCGCCGAGTTTAGAAGGGTAGCGTATTTCTTGATAAATTCGGTTTTCACTATTTTTAAATTCACCATTATCCCGATAATGCGACGAAATGTAGGCGTAGCCTAAAGTGAATTTAAACCGAGAGTTTTTTGGTGTAAAATGGCCTCCGCCCCTAATTAAAAGTTGTTGGGTAAGGCCTGTAACATTCCAATTTCTATATTGTATATCGCCATTTATTCCCCATAAACTATTGTCAAAATCAGAGTTAAAGGTGTAGACAAACCAGCTGCCTAACTCGCCGTCTTGTTTTTGTGCACAAACCGAAATGCTAAATAGTAGGCTAGCTAAAGCCATTAAGATTTTGTTCGAAATTCTCATTTAAAGACTGATGTTTAACATTGCGGAGCTGCAGTCGGTTTTGGTGTATAAATGTACTTAACAAATAATAAATGCAAAATAGTTAATCTTATTAATATGTCGTGTAGTTTTACTTTAACAAAATTTTAATAATTTAGTTCTTCTTAACTCCAATACTATGAAATTTATATGTTTTGCCTCTGCAATGTTATTTTGGTTTAATACCGCTTTATGCCAAAAAAAAAGTACACCTGTTAGCAATGAGGCATTAAAAGGTTTAGTGAAAAAGTATAAATCGGATGTTAGAGGGCCTTATAGAGATATTCGTTGGTTTTGCGACGATGGTACTATAAATATGCCCAAAGAGCCTTGCGAAGATGGCGGTGTACAGCATGCCAGATATAAAGATGAAGTGATTGCATTAGGAGAATCAAATCACATATACTTTGGTCAGATTTTGGCTTCTACAAATCAGGATGCTTTTTTAGATCGCGAGCATAATTTTTCCAGATTGAAGCAATATTTGTTAGAACGGTATTTAAAATCTGTAGACGACGGATGGATTAATAGAAAAGCACAATATTACAGGGGGCATATTCAGGCCGAGGATGAGCAGGCTTGGGGAAAAGACTTTTTTATTAAGGTTTTAAAGCACGATGAATTTTTAACGAAACATTTTTACCTGTTACGACAAGCTGTAAAGGATATTCCACATGCTGGCGATGACAACGTTGCCCAATTAATGCGTAGCCAATCTAAAGTTTTGGCAGAAAATTACGAGCCATTTATGAACTTACGTATTAAAATTCATGGCAATCCAGAGCCTTCAGATATCACCAAAGTCAGTACTTTTAAAACCGAACAGGCTAGTAAATTAACCCCCGATTTAAATAAGCAGTTAGATGCCCTAATGTTAACCATGCACACATATTTTGAGCCTGTGCAAATTGAAAGTTTAAACGTGTTTTTAACCGAATTAACCAATGCCGATATTAAAAGTAAAACGGTTGGTTTTATTAATGCATATAAAGATGCAGATGTTGCTACTAAAATTGAAGGTGCTTCAGAGTTAATGTGGTATATCCGCACGCATATTTTGGAAGAGCCATCGGCAAGCGGGCGTTTAGGTTTACTAGATTTATCGCTAAAACTCGAATTGCTAATTACAAAGCAAATCAACGAATATCCAGAACACAACTTACAATCGTTGTTAAGTAAAATTTGTTATTTAAGCACCGCATCGGCGGCATCTGGCTATACCGAAATTTGGGAATGGAAACATTTAGAGGGGCAATTGTCGGTTTCTGAAGCATCCGATTTATCGTTAGAAACATTAACAGAAACCTTAGAAGCTGCCAGAAAACAATTGGAGTGGGGAACGGGTAAAAACAGTGCTGTGTTTAGCGACGTTGTTAGGGTGTACGAAGCTTTTGAACCACTGGTGCATGGTTTTTTAGACGACAGAATTAGAGGTTCGGTTGCTTTGCCTTTAGGGAATAGTATTGGTAAATTAGGAAATTTTATCACTTCGGAATCGGCATTAAATAATCGTGTGTTAAACTTAAGCAATCAGAGCCATGTTCACGGACTTAATCCAGGGTATGCCAAAGGGAAATTAATTGTTGTTGAAGGTTCTGGCGAAGATTTAGAAGTTAATCCTAACCATATTTATATATTTAGCAGACCGCCATCCGATTTAAAACCGATTGCAGGTATTTTAACGGTTTCCGAAGGAAATTTAGTATCGCATGTGCAGTTGTTGGCCAGAAATTTAGGGATTCCAAATGCGGCGGTTTCTTCCGAAAATGTAACCGAGTTTAAGAAATTTCAAGGTCAGACAGTGTTTTATGCCGTATCTAATAAAGGCACGGTAATTATGAAACCAGAAAGCGAGATGACGGCGAGCGAAAATCAGTTGTTTTCTAAAACCGTGCAACAGCACGATATGATTACTGTTCCTGTAGATAAAATTAAATTGGATCGCACTACCATTCTAAATTTAAGGGAAGTGAATGCCGAGTCTTCAGGGATTTATTGCGGCCCGAAAGCTGCTAATTTAGGAGAATTAAAATCTAATTTTCCAGAGCATGTGGTTGAAGGTTTTGTTATTCCGTTTGGTATATTTTTAAATCATATGAAACAAGATATCCCTAATCAAAACACCACGTATTGGGAATATTTAAACAAGATTTTTAATACAGCAAGACAAATGCAGGCCGAGGGTAAGACTTCGGAAGCTATTGAAACGTATCAATTAACAGAATTGGCAAAGCTTAGACAGTTAATAATCGATATGCCACTTTTAGATGAATTTATAATCGATTTAGAAACGCAATTTGAATCCGTTTTAGGGTCTTCAATAGGCGAAACGCCTGTGTTTTTAAGAAGTGATACCAATATGGAAGATCTTAAAAGTTTTACCGGCGCAGGGTTGAACCTGACATTGTTTAATGTGCTCGATCGCGATAAAATTATTGAAGGCATAAAAACGGTTTGGGCCTCGCCTTATACCGAGCGTAGCTTTAAATGGCGTCAGAAATACTTAACAAACCCAGAAAATGTATATCCGTCTATAGTTGTTATACCTGGGGTTAATAACGATTTTTCTGGAGTTATGATTACCAAGGGCGTTAGCAGTGGCAATACCGACGAAATAACCGTAGCCTTTAGCAGAGGAGTTGGCGGTGCCGTAGATGGGCAGGCTGCTGAAACATGGGGTATTAAAAATGATGGAAATACTTTTTTAATCGCGCCATCTAGAGAGCCTTCGTATTTGTCGTTGCCAAAAACAGGTGGTACAGAACGTCATTTCACTACCTTTGAAAAACCAATTGTAAGCGAAAAACATTTAAGTGAGCTTAATGCATTTAGCAAATTGTTAGCCGAAAAAATGACAGCTAAAGGTATTCACGGACCTTACGATGTCGAGCTCGGGTTTAAAGACAATAAAATATGGTTGTTTCAGGTGCGCCCATTTGTGGAAAATAAAAGTGCTAAAAGTTCCGCTTACTTGGAGTCTATTACCCCAGTAGTTAATTTAAACAAAACCATATCTAACACTACGCCATTATAATTATGAAAAAACTAGTTGTTGTTTTAATTGTTGTATTTATGTCTTTAGGGTTTACAGCAGCCCGTTTTTATCCCATAGATGGTTATCAGTTAACAGGAATTAAACGTCTGGTGTATCTGGAGAAAGTGAAAAGTGGCGATGTAGAAAGCCATCGTATTCCCGCAGGCGCATTTATGCCTTTAGATTCTATTCGCTTAAATTTGGTTAATCGCAAGAAGGAAATCCAAAATATGCCAGAAGTAAACGATACCTTACAGCATAAAATAGAGGGGTTGTTTAGGGGCTTAGATAAAAATTACTCGTTAGGGATTGTAGAAATGACTAACGGACAGCCTATTCGTTATGCCCAACATCGGGAGAGTGCCCAATACCAACCAGGAAGTGTTGGTAAATTGGTGGTTTTAACAGCGTTTTTTAACCAGTTATGCCAAATTTTTCCTGAAGGGGATTTCGAGCAGCGTCGGGAATTGTTAAAAACTAAAAAGATTACCGCTGGCAATTGGGCTTTACACGATCACCATACGGTACCCATTTACGATTTAGATACTGAAAAATTAACCAGACGGACCATAAGGGCTACAGATGTGTTTTCACTTTACGAGTGGTTAGACCACATGTTGTCTGTAAGTAATAACGGGGCGGCTAGTGTAGTTTGGCGCGAAGCTGTTTTAATGCATGTGTTTCAAGGCGAATATCCGAATTTAACTTTCGAACAGGCCGAAGCTTATTTTAAGAGCACTTCGAAAAGTGAGTTGTCCGAAATGGCTATTAACTTGGTAAATGAACCTTTACGCGAATTAGGAATTACAGAAGATGAGTGGCGCTTAGGTAAATTTTTTACCGAAGGTGCAGGTGGGTATATTCCGGGTCGTGGCGGTAGTACCGGTACTCCAATTGGTCTTATGAAATTTGTTATTGCATTAGAAAAAGGCGAAGTAATCGATTATAAGTCGAGTTTAGAAATGAAGCGATTATTGTTTTTAACCGATAGAAGAATTCGATATGCAGCCTCCAAGAAATTAGACAGTGCCGCGGTGTATTTTAAATCTGGAAGTTTGTATTCTTGTGCTAAAGATTTAGGCCCATGTGGAAAATACCAAGGAAACAGATATAATTACATGAATTCTGTCGCCATTGTAGAGCACCCAGGCGGAAAACGCTATGCAGTGTGTTTAATGTCTAATGTCTTGCATAAAAACTCGGCTTACGACCACTTAATGCTAGCTTCTAAAATAGACGATATTATATTGAAAGAAGACGAATAACTTCCGGTTTTGTTTATGGTAAATTTACACACTTAGTGAAATACTGCCGTAAGTAGTTTTTTTATTTTTTGTCAGTTTGGTTCTCCGTTATTGTGTCTTTTACTAATGCGTTGTAAATGTAATCAGGTGTTTCTTTTTTTAGCTTTTCCATTTTACTTTGAAAGTGTTTAGTAAGAAATCTTTTTTCCTTTGGGTTTAAACTGTCAAGAATTCCAATCTGTCCGCAGAAACTAATATTTTCGTCATTATTGTGAACTAAAATTAAAATGGGATATCCGTTTTCTATATCGTTAAAATAAATTCCATTGTTTATTTCCGACATGTCAAGATTTTTTTCAATTCCTTTTTTAGGAATAGGTCGGTCTAAGAAATAAGTATAACTTACATTTTTGATTCTGGGACTATCAAAAGGATTCTTATTTAAAGCGACATAATCAATAATTCCTTGAACTTCATAGAAGTCCGATTCTTTATAGTCCCAATACTTCTTTTCGGACTTACAAGAATAAAGTCCTAAGGTCAAGATCAATATTATAGTTAGTGTTTTTTTCAAAATTACTTACAACTAGAATTAAACCAAATGCTTTAAATAAGCTAAGGTTTGCTGGGCTTGTTTTCTTACAGTTTCGCTATGGTCGGTTAACACCATTTCTACAAGTGGTATAAATGTTTTGTTTTTAGTTTTTTCTATTAAATACAGTACTGCATGCTTAATTTTTAAGTCGTGGCGTTGCAATAAAATGCGATAACATTCGGCTTCGCTGTACACCTTCAAATTTAATTTTTTAATGATTTCTTCGGTAATATCATCATTAAAAAAGGCCGATTCGGCTATGGGAATAAGTTCTCGTTTTAAGTGGTAATCTAAAATATTGTCTAAAAATTCTATCGCATTAACGCGTTGTTCTTCTTCGCCATTTAAGATGATGTCAAAAATCGGGTCAATTTCCTTTGGCGGATATTTAATGCCTAAAAATTTAAAAATGCGTTGCAATTGTCGGTCTAAACGTTGTTCTAGAATTTGCATTAAACCATGCCTGGCTTCATCTTCTTCTTCATTAGTTTTGTGTTCGGCTTTTTCTTTAAATTTTATGATGATTTGAGAGTGAATAGACGATAGCATGCTTTGGTAAATTTGGCATTCGTCTAAAATTTTATCAACTAAATAGCGATCCTTTATTTTTAAATGTGGGTGTTTCCATTTTAATCGTCTAAGTGCATCAATGGCTTCAATGGTTACCGAATGTTCTGTGTTGTCTATAAGTTTAAGTAAGGCGTTAATCGATTTTTGAGAAGCAAAACGCTCTATAACTACAGGAATAATGTGGGCGTCGTCTAAATCGTATTGTTCGTTAATGGTTTTTATTACGAGGTCGTCTATTATATGTTCTCCATAACTGTGTAAACTTTTTATGGCTTGTTGGCGTGTTTCTTTTTTAGATAACCAATTAACCATAGAATCTATAAATTCTGTAGACTTGGTTTTGGCAGCGCTTTGCAGTGCAACAATGGCTATGCTACTTGTGTTCGTTTTTAATTGGTTGCTAATAATGTAGTAAAACGACTTGGCGTGAATGTTACCAATGGCTTCTAAAATAACTTTTATTTTATTCGTTTTATAGGTATCGTCTGTAGAAATGCTCCACTCGTTTATTGCTTTTTGTAGGTAATAATCGAAATTGAAGCGTTGCTGGATGATTGGATTGTTTTTTAACTCAAGTGACAGTCCGATTAAGGTTGCGTTTTTTATAGATTCGTCTTCACTCTTTAAATACGCGTTAAATAAGTGTAAGGTATTACGTTTGCTTTTGTGGATTAAATATCTAAAAGCATCTGTTGTAAGTAACTGATCGGGTTTTTGGATTAAGGGTTCTATTTGTTCGGAAAGATCTTCTGTTTTTAGGTAATATAAGTTTTCTATTGCTAATGCTTTTACATGGTCTGAAGGGTGTTGAAGGAGTTGCTTAATTGAAGAAAATAAGCGTTCGTCTGGAGCTTCCAATGTGCGTTTTAGCATGTGTATCATTTGGTTTTCTGTTCCGTGTTCAAAAACTTCAATGATACTGCTTATAATAGATCTTACTGGGCGTTCTTCTTTTTTAGGTTTGTCGTTTTGGATGCTCAAGTGCGGAGGATCCAATAGGTTTTTAAACGCATCTACATAAGCCGAACGCAGTTTAAAAATAACCACAATCCAAACTATAATGAGTACTATGGTAATTAAGCTAACATAAATAGAATGTATTTTTAGGCCGTTAATAAAAAAGATAAGAATAAGTCCCGCCAATCCTGTAGCAATACTGTCTACAACAACATCTATAAATGTTTTGGTTTTTTTCTTGATGTCTATCGGGATGGGGATAGACAATAATTCTGTAGCCGATTTATTTACGGATTGCTTTAAACTACCATCTACTATTTTTATAAAAACGATTACTCCTAATTCGGGAACAAAGAGTAGGATTATAGAGCCTATTAAAATACCAACAGGAAGCCATAATAACGATTTTCCGACTCCAAATGTACCAACAATACGTTTGGTTAAAAAGAGTTGGATAACCAACGAAATAACACTTAAAGTAGAAAACCAAAACCCGAAAAATGATGTTAGTTTTTCCTGATTTAAAATCATTTCGGAAGCATAATGGCTGTATTGATAGTCTACAAGTTTAGCTACAATAACACCTATGCCAATAACCAATGCAATTCTGGATAGCAGTTTAGATTGTTTAATTAAAGCAATAGGAGACTCGCCTTTGTGTTCTGATTTATGGGCGATATTAGCTAAGTTGGTGTTGGCTACATTGGTGTTCCATATATATTTTGTAATGGGCAAACAGCAGAGTAGTAGTGCGGCTGCGACAAATAATAAGTGCTCGGAATTTATAAAATTGGTTAATAACGAAGCGAGATACCCTCCAAAAATTCCCCCAGCAATAGCGCCAGCGCCTATAAAGCCAAAAATGCGTTTGGCTTCTCTAATGTTGTAGACTAAATTTGCTAAAATCCAGAATTGCGATGTGGTTAATAAACCATAAATGGCTACCCAAATGTAGGGGATGTACAATAAATAGCCTAGTTTTAAATGCGTACTTAAAGCAATACCAAAAATAATTAAGGATAGCAAACATCCCCATAGGGTAAGTTCTATTACTCGGTTTAACTTATAACGCTCCAGGAATTTGTCGTAAAAGTAAGAGCCTATTACTGCCGAAGCTGCCGTAAAAATATAAGCTAAAGGCAAGGCTTTAGCGGTTAATTCTGAAAGAAATAAAGAATTTATTGTAGGCTTTACAACCAGTAAGGTTGTAATTAATAAAAAAATATTGAGTTGTAGCAACAGGGTTTTCTGAAGCTCATCTTCATTAATGTCAAAAACGTCTAGTAAGTAGGTTTTAACTTTCTGTATTGGCAGCATTTGGTTTGGAGTTAATAGCCTTTTCTATGGGCTCAACCAAATTACGAATTATTTGCTCACCATTTTCATTTTCAATTAAAGCTACCAAAATATACTTGCGATCTTCGCTCCAAACAAGAATAGAGTCGGAATGCCAATTTCTCCAACTACCAGATTTTCTAAATAATCTAGCATCGGGGTCTATACGCTCTAGGGTATTTACAAATTTATGATGCAATTCTGGATTTTCCATCATGTCTAACATGTGTTTAGAACGTTCTGGAGTTACCAACTTGCCATGTAACATTAAATAATAAAAGCGGCACACCTGATCGGCAGAAGCCGCATGGCTTAGGTTTTTTAAAGGTTCTCTGTTGGTAGGTCCAGAAGCGGCATAGCGCTTGCCTACCCATAAGCCGCCTCCATTATTGGGTTCGTATAAATGATATTCGGGCGCGGTGAGTACACTTTCTATTTTTTGAAAACCAAGACGATCTATCATTCTAGTCGTTGCTTGGTTGTTAGAACGGCTAATCATTTGCCTCATATCGCTTTTAACATCTGGAGTTGCTTGTAACTCGCCTTTTTCCAAGGCGTCTTCGGCAGCTAGTAAAACAGCAATTTTAGGAAGACTTGCCGCATACATCATTTCTTCGCCGTTTATTTGAGCAAATCTAGGAGCCTCTGGCTGGCTCAAATCTATAACACCAATAGACATCCTTTTGTTATCTATTAAGTTTTTCCAGGTTGAATTTTTTGAAATTTCGTTAGTAAGCGAAGTTTCAAAATCAGCATTTTTGTAGGCAAAAAGCGGCTTAAATTCGTGATCTGGTAATGTGAAAGGTAAATTGTTGTAATTATCGACTTTAAAATCTAAACGATGAAATTTATGCTTAGGGTTTATTCTGTATTTGGCCAAGGTTTTTGTACCCAATACAGACGAAGCTGTAAGTAAAACTGCAGCTGCAAAAATTTTGTGTTTAAGGTGGATTTTTTTTGTAAGTCTCTGTCTCATAGTCGTTCTAAATCATTAAATACGAGTGCAATATTAATTTATTTTTAAATAATAAAAAATGACTTTAACACTAAATTTATTTGCCCATACACCTTTGTATAGGCAAATAGTTTCTGTTTTATAGTCTTAAATAAAAACGTGTGAAATTAATTTTATTTCATGACTTCACAATTTTAACATTAGGACTGCTTGTCGTTAAAGCTAATCATCCAATTTATTTTAAACTTGTCTGTAAGCATTCCAAAATAATCTCCCCAAAAAGTATCCTCCATAGGCATGGTTATAGTACCGCCTTCAGACAATGCACTAAATAATCTGTCGGCTTCGGCTTTACTATCTACATTTAAAGATAGACTAATATTATTGCCTATAAGGGTTTTATTAGCCCAATCGCCACCAGTGTCGCTACCCATTAAAATGGTGTTACTGTTAATGGGTAAACTAATGTGCATAATTTTGTCTTTATCGGCTTCGTTAACGGTTACTCCCTCTTGTGGAGGCATTTCTCCAAAGCGCCCTAAATAGGTGAATTCGCCTCCAAAAACAGATTTGTAAAAATTAAAGGCTGTTTCGCAGTCGCCTAAAAATGTTAAGTACGGATTTAATTGTGTCATAATTAGAAGTTTTTAAGATTAATAATTAGTTGACCATGCAGTAGGTTTATTGTTGGTAAGCCAGGCTTCTATTTGGTTTATGGTTTGGTAGTGGTTTATAGTCTTGTTGGTTATTAATTGCTGTTTGTTTATCGTGTTTAATACTTGTGAGCGTGTGGTTTGTAAATCTAAATAGGGTATAAAAACTACATTAACGTCGGTGTGTTTAGCAAGAAATTTAAAATAGCGATACTGATTAGGAATCAGTTGTAAGTGCTTGTTAAAGTTACTTCTTTTTCGTGTAAAATCCTTAGTTTTTCTAAAGTATAAACGTTTGGTGTCGCAGTAAAACACGATATATAAATCTGGGAAAGTGAGGGTTTGTTTAAAAATTTCGGTTTTATAAAAAGACAAAGCATCAGCTAAATTGAAATCTTTAGAATGATATGTCCAATTATACCATAAGGGTTGAAACACATCGCCATCAAATATCACCGAAGTAGATGCATTTAAGCCTAAGCTATACCGCGATAGTTGCTTTTTGTAATACCAAAGGTTTGATGCTGTTTTAGGGCGTTTAAATAGTTCGTTCACTTCTGGAACGCTGTAAAATTGAGTTTTAAGATGAGTACATAATGTAGATTTCCCTATGGCACTGGGGCCTTCAAAAGTTATAAGCATTCGTTTGTTTTTAGGCTTCATAAAGTTCTAAGGGTAAACCGTCTGGATCTTCAAAAAATGTAAACTGTTTTTGTGTGTATTCATCCATACGTATTGGTTCGCAGATAACTCCTAATGTTTTTAAACGTTCAACTTCCGTACTAATATCATCGACTTCAAAAGCGAGATGTCTTAAACCTGTGCCTTCTGGCCTTGATATACGTTTTGGAGGATCAGGAAAAGAAAATAGTTCAATAACATAATTACCGTTCATGGCCAAATCTAATTTATACGATTCGCGATCTGCTCTATAAGTTTCATTTAAAATATCTAGACCAAGAATAGTGGTGTAAAAATGTTTCGATTTGGGGTAATCTGAACAAATTATTGCTATATGGTGTATGTTTTTTATCATTTTTCAACGTGTAATTTATTGAAATGAAGATAATTAAATATTGCAATTTTATTGAAATTGAAGCGAAATAGCTGTTTTTTAATTATTAAATGTTAAATTTTAGTACTTTTCATCGATTTTTAAGGCTTTTTATCGATATAAAATTTGGAAATTAGGATATATTTAACATATATTTACATAGTCTTTTGCTGTAGAAATAGTAGTAAAAGATGTATTAATTCATTAAGGTTCATTTTTTACCAGCTTCCCTCACTATATTTTTTAGTTGTTTAAGTACGTTTTGTACTGCCTTATTTTAAGGCAAACTGTTTAAGATTAGAAAAATTAATATTAAAAATTATACTAAAACAACCTAAAATTGAAGCTTATGAAATCTCTAAGAATTACCTTTTTTGCCCTTGTATTATTTGGATCGTTAACCTCTTGTGTTAAAGAAGATTTAGAAGACGACGATGTACTAGTAGCCCCAGACGATGTTGAAGCCACATATTATACTGGTGGCGTTGTAGACGAAAAATAGAATAGAACTAGTTATACTATCAATAGCCCCGATAAATTATTATTGGGGCTATTTTGTGTTTATAACTTAAAAAAAATAAATACTTTTGGGTAAATTGATACTAATGTAGCCTTGGGGAACGCATATAAAATTTTTATTTGTTTTATAATCACTTTTAGCGGTTTTTACGCAAAGGCTTTGGCACAACGGTCCAAAAAAGATAGTGTTGCTATATTGCTTTCTAGGTCCAGTAATTACGAAAAATACGACTACGATACCAGACTGTTATTTGCTAAACGGGCCAAACAATATGCGGAACAATCGCGTAAAGACTCTTTGGTGTTAAAAAGCAATTTACAGATTGCAGATTTATATAAGGAGCGTAAATTTTTCGACTTATTTTTAAAGGCTAATCACGATAACCTAAAATATGCCGAGCGCGTAGGCGATTCTGTTTATCAGGCTAAGATCTACTCTAAAATGGGTGATTTTTATGAAAAGATTTTAAGCGATAGCGCGTATTATTACTATTATAAATCGGAAAAAATTTATAGACGTTTGCACGATGCTTATAATACAGCTTCCATTTTATTGAGTATCGCCATCATTCAAAAAAATGAAAAGGATTTTATTGGTAGCGAGGTAACCTCGGTTGAAGCAATTAAGCTTTTAGATTCTTTGCCAAAAATTGATAAAAATATCCGTAAGAAAGCCTATTTATACAACAACCTGGGTTTGGTTTTCGACCAATTAGAGCAACAACAAGAAGCCATAAATTACCATAATAAAGCATTGGTGTTAAAGCAAAGTTTAGAGGGCGATAATAGCGCGACCATCGATAATTCCATGAATAATTTAGGAGCTGCTTATAAAAACTCTGGAAATTATAAAACGGCATTAGAGCTTTACAAAAGTGTTTTATCGAATAAAAATTTAAAACAAGAACGCCCATCTTTTTACGCCTTGGTTTTAGATAATTATGCTAATACACGCTATCAATCTGGCGATAAAGAGCAGACATTAAAGTTGTATACCGAAGCTTTAAATGTATGCGATAGTATTGGAGAAAGCTATAATTCTATAATCATTAATCAGCATATTGCAGAGTATTATAACGATATGAAACAAAAAGATTCTGCTAAAAAATATGCCTATCGTGCTAAAAATATATCGGAACAATATCATAACGACGATCTTTTAAAATCATTATTATTGCTATCTAAAATCGAAAGCGATAGCGCTGCCGTTCAACATTATAAAGCCTATATTCATTTAAACGATAGCTTGCAAAAAAGTGAGCGTGCAGTCCGTAATAAATTTGCGAGAATACGTTACGAAACAAAAGAAATAGAGCAGAAAAACATTAAAATATCAAAAGAGCGTTCTTGGTTAATAATTTTGTCTGGAGGTCTTTTAATTACCTTCTTTTTGTTATTCATTATTATCACGCAGCGCAATAGAAATAAATCCCTTCAGTTTAAGCAGCAGCAACAACAAGCCAACGAAGAAATATACAATTTAATGTTACTGCAACAAGATAAAATCGATGAAGCCAGAACGATGGAAAAGCGTCGAATATCCGAAGAATTGCACGACGGCATTTTAAGTAGATTGTTTGGAACACGGCTGAGTTTAGATAGTTTAAATTTTAGTACATCGGCCGAAGCGATCCAAACTAGAGGCAGTTATTTAGACGAGCTGAAAACTATAGAACAGGATATACGTAAAGTGTCGCACGATTTAAATATAGATTTTGTGTCGAATTCTGGGTATATAGATATAGTTAAAACTTTACTCGAAAAACAGGCTTTAGCTTATAATATTATGGCCGAATTAAAACACGACGATAATATTAATTGGGATGCCATCCCTAACAAAACAAAAATTCATTTATACAGAATTATTCAAGAAGCAATCCAAAATGTTTTTAAACATGCAAAAGCTTCTAAAATTGAAATAAAATTTTATCTTGAAAACCAAGAATTGTTTTTGGAAATTTCAGACGATGGCATCGGTTTCGACCTTAATAAATCGAAACAAGGCATCGGACTCAAAAACATGAAATCCAGATTGAAAGAAATTCATGGTCATTTAAAAGTTATTTCCGAAAAACAAAACGGCACAACACTAATCATTAATACCCCAATAAACAATACCTAATAGCATGGCAAAAACAAAAATTAAAATTTTAATGACAGACGATCACCCAATGATTATCGAAGGGTATCAAAACACGTTATTATCTACCAAAAAAGCAGACCAAGAACTCGAGATAGATACAGCGAACAACTGCGATCAGTCTTTAACCGCAATGGCCAATAGCATTGCCAAAGGCGAACCGTATGATGTACTGTTTATAGATATAAAAATGCCGCCGTCTAAAGATGGTAAATTTAATAGTGGTGAAGATCTGGCATTACATGCACGACAAATTTTGCCAAATGCCAAGATTGTAATTTTAACCATGTTTAACGAAACATACCGAATTCATAATATAGTAGAACAAATACAGCCAGAAGGTTTTTTAATTAAAAGCGATTTAACTTCTAGCGAATTAGCTAGTGCCTTTCAAGTTATATTAACCAGCCCACCGTTTTATAGCGGTACAGTGGCTAAGTATTTAAAGCAAACGCTTATTAACGATATTAATTTAGACGATAAAAACAGAAAAATCCTGTATTTATTGTCGCAAGGTGTTAAAACTAAGAACCTTGCAGAGCATGTAGATTTATCGTTAAGTGCTATAGAAAAGCGTAAAAAACAGCTTAAAATGATATTTGCAGTAGAAGACGGACAAGATGAAACCTTATTATATGAAGCGAAAAGATTAGGATTGATTTAGATTATAGGTGAAAAAAATCGATGAAATGCATGTTAAAATTGAAGATTTACGGTTTTTCCGCAGCAAAAAGTTATTTATAGCCTGTATCTTTGAATCAGTATCAACAACACAATACAAAAGTATTAATCCATAAATCCCTCATGAATTAATTGTTGATAATAGCAACTTACAAATTTAACCTCATAATATCTTTATGAGGTTTTTTTTTATCCCAAAATTTCTATACTACTGATATTCTATATGCTAAGGCAAAGTTTACCACATAGAGAAAGCGTCTTTGAATTTCCAAAATACACGCACAAACAATCCAAAGTATATTACCGAAATTATAAACTTTAAAAAGGTTCCCGTTAAAAAACCTAAAAACGAACCTAGTGCAGCTTTGGCAGCTTTTTTATGATGTGTTTTGTTTAACAATTCGCCAACAAAAGCACCAACAAAAGGCCAGATAATAATACCTAAAAAGCCCAATACAGGAAATACTATGGCAATAAGTAGCCCTACAGTGGTTCCTATAACCCCAAATTTACTGCCCCCAAATTTTTTAGTTCCCATTGCAGGAATGGCATAATCTATAATTATTACAGCTAAAGCGATGAGTAAAGTAACTATTAAAAACATCCAGTTATTGGGTATAGCCTTAGTAAGGTACAACAATAAAAGTCCGATCCAGCTTATAGGCGGGCCGGGGAGCACAGGTAAAAAGCTTCCTAAAATACCTATACACATACATACAAAACCTAAAATTAACAGGGCAATATCCATAACAAACAATTTTACTATAACTAAGATATAGAAATAAAAACATTTTTTTGACTAAAAAATTAGTTTAAACTAAATATTTAGTTATATTTGTCTTGTTGTTAAACTAAAAACTTAGTTGTATGAAAGCGTTAACTAAAGCGGAAGAGGAAATTATGCAAGTGCTTTGGCAATTAGAGAAAGCCAATGTTAAGGCTATAATTAAAGAATTACCAGAACCTAAGCCTGCCTATAACACGGTGTCGACCATAGTGAGGATTTTAGAAAGTAAAGGATTTGTAGATTACGAAAAACAAGGTAAAGGGCATACGTATTTTCCTAAAGTGACAAAAGAAGATTATAGCAATCAATCGTTAAACGCGTTGGTTAACAATTATTTTCAGGGATCTTTTAAAAGTTTAGTTTCCTTCTTCGTAAAGGAGAACGATATAAGTTTAAAAGACATGGAAGCCGTACTTAAAGATATTCAGAAAAACGATTAGCCATGGTACATTACATTCTACAAACAATAGCTTTTCAGTTGTTTTTTTTACTGGTATACGATGTGTTTTTAAAGCGCGAAACCTTTTTTAACTGGAATCGATTTTATTTGTTATTTACGCCTATAGCAGCGTTGGTGTTGCCGTTAATACAAATAGATGCTTTTAAAAATATAGTGCCTCAAAATTATGTGGTACAGCTGCCTGCAGTAATTATACATCCAGAGCAAGTACAGCTAAAAACGGAACTCTTGCCAGCTGTATTTATTACG
This sequence comes from Bacteroidia bacterium, assembly GCA_030427735.1. Lineage (GTDB taxonomy): Bacteria > Bacteroidota > Bacteroidia > Flavobacteriales > Flavobacteriaceae > Formosa. Next base: position 40,797 of record JAUIBP010000018.1, read on the forward strand.
TCGGAGACCACATTTTGGACCTGGGAGTTTATTATATATGCAGGTATAGGTATTGCTTCAGTATTATTTTTATTGAAAATATATAAGGTGCTCAAAACCGTATTTAGTGCAAAAAAGCATCGTGTAAATGGTTACACCGTAATTACCATCAATCAGAGCACTGCAGCATATTCGTTTTTTAATTATGTGTTTCTAGGCGATCAAATTACCGATAACCAATACCAAACTATTTTAATGCACGAGTGCGTGCACATTAAACACAAACACAGTTTAGATTTGTTGTTTTTTGAAATGCTTCGTATCGTGTTTTGGTACAATCCGTTAGTATATATGTATCACAATAGAATGGTGGCGCTTCACGAGTTTATTGCCGATGCAACCGTAATTAAACAGCAGGACAAAGCCTCCTACTATCAAAATTTGTTAAGTCAAGTTTTCGATGTTAAAGATATATCATTCATCAATCCATTTTATAAACAATCATTAATCAAAAAACGAATCATTATGT
>JAUIBP010000019.1 GCA_030427735.1 Bacteroidia bacterium
TGGAGTATACCGTTAGCTACAATGATGGCACAAGCCAATCGGTGACGATATTTTCAGATTCAAATGGGGAGATAGTTTTGACAGGGTTACCATCGGGACTTTATGGGAGTATCACGGTGGAAGAAGTTGGTACAGGTTGTTCGGATGATTTAGGTCAAGTTGATTTGAATTGTATTAATGAAAATACGTTATGCTTTAAAACAAAAAAGTTTTTTACGCCTAACAATGACGGTTATAATGATTTTTGGAATTTAGAAGTTATATCAAATAATTGTGTTTATACCTTATATATTTTTGATAGGTATGGAAAATTATTGAAAACTTTAACTCCTGAAAATGATAAATGGGATGGAACTTATAGAGGAGTTGATATGCCTTCAAATGATTATTGGTACCTTATAATGTATTTTGATGGATTGAATAATCAACATTATACATCACATTTTGCTTTGAAAAGATAAGTTAATACCTATAAACTATGGCGTTTATGTGCATGCCAGCACCAACGCTTGCAAATATAACAACATCACCCAGGTTAAGGGTATGGTTTTTTAATTTGTTGTGGCGAACCATATCAAAAAGCGTAGGTACTGTGGCTACCGAACTGTTGCCGAGGGTGTTAATACTCATTGGCATGATGTGTTCTGGAATTTCGGTGCGGTATAAACGGTAAAAACGTTTTAAAATGGCTTCATCCATCTTTTCGTTAGCTTGATGTAAGAATATTTTTTTTACATCTTTTATGTCGGCGCCACTTTGTTCTAAACACGATTGCATTGCAGATGGCACATGTTTAAGTGCAAATTCGTAAATTTTACGACCATCCATTTTTATATAATGGGTGTCAGAGTCAATTGTTTTATTATTGGTTTTTCCGTAATACAAATAGAATGCTTCCTCGTAGGTGTAAGTTTCTGTGGCATGCGCTAAAATACCACCATTTTCTGTTGTGGTTTCAATAATGGCTGCGCCAGCACCATCCGAGAAAATCATGGCATCGCGATCATGATTATCGATAACACGAGATAGGGTTTCCGATCCAATCACTAGGCAACGTTTGGCCATACCTGCTTTTATAAAGGCTTGCGCTTGAATAACGCCTTCAATCCAACCAGGACATCCAAACAAAATATCGTAAGCGACACATTTTGGATTTTTAATACGTAGTAGATGTTTCACACGCGCGGCTAACCCCGGAAGGACATCGCTTTGTATAGATCCTTTTTTAACATCGCCAAAGTTGTGTGCGAAAATAATATAGTCTAAGGTTTCAGGATCGATGCCAGCATTGTTGATGGCTTTTTCGGCGGCAAAGAACCCGATGTCTGATGAGTTAATTTCTGGTTTCACATAACGACGTTCAGAAATGCCAGTAATCGATTTAAATTTTTCAATTATGACAGTATTGTCATTTTTAAAATTGCTGCCATCATCATTTAAAAAAGTATGATGCTCGAAACCTTCATTTTTTATAATTTCTGAAGGGATGTAACTTCCTGTGCCTGTTATTTTTATGTTCATAAAATGAAAATTGCCTTTAGTGAGTTTGTTTACTGCTAATAAGATAGCAACAATTACACTAAAGGCAATTTAAAAAGTTGTTATTTTACGATGTTCAAAATCGTTTTAAGCTTCTATATAGTCTTCTATAGGAGCACACGTACAGATTAAATTTCTGTCGCCATAGGCATCGTCTACACGTCTAACCGATGGCCAGAATTTATTGTCTTTTACATAGTCTAATGGAAAAGCTGCAGTCTCTCTAGAGTAAGGGAAGTCCCATGTGCTAGACGTTAACATGTCTAAAGTATGAGGTGCATTTTTTAAAACATTGTTAGTCTCATCTTTAGAGGCGTTATCTATTTCCTTTTTAATGGCAATCATTGCATCGCAAAAACGATCCATTTCTTGTTTGCTTTCACTTTCTGTTGGTTCTATCATTAAAGTTCCTGCTACAGGGAAAGAAACTGTAGGTGCGTGGAAGCCGTAATCCATTAAACGTTTGGCTATATCGGTAACTTCTATGCCATTGGCTTTAAATGGGCGACAGTCTACAATCATTTCGTGAGCAGCACGACCACATTCGCCAGAGTACAAGGTGTCGAATTGCCCTTGTAAACGGCTTTTAATATAGTTTGCGTTTAAGATGGCTGTTTTAGTAGCGTCTAGTAAACCTTGAGCGCCTAACATTTTAATATAGCCATAAGAAATTAAACATACTAAAGACGATCCAAAAGGAGCTGCAGAGATGGCTTTTATAGCCTGCTCGCCTCCTGTTTTTATAACAGGGTTGCCTGGTAAAAATGGCACTAATTGTTTGGCAACACATATAGGACCTACACCTGGACCACCACCACCATGTGGGATAGCAAAGGTTTTGTGTAGGTTTAAGTGACACACATCGGCACCAATGTTACCCGGGTTGGTTAATCCAACTTGGGCATTCATGTTTGCGCCATCCATATACACTTGGCCACCGTTATCGTGAATGATTTTTGTGATTTCTTTAATTGCCGATTCGTAAACACCGTGTGTGGATGGGTATGTTACCATCAAACACGATAGGTTGTCTTTATGTAATTCTGCTTTTTCGCGTAAATCGTCGACATCTATATTGCCCTCGGCAGTAGATTTTGTTACGACTACTTTCATACCTGCCATAACTGCACTTGCAGGATTGGTACCGTGAGCAGACGAAGGGATTAAACAGATATTTCTATGATGATCGTCACGAGATTCGTGATATGCTTTTATTACCATTAATCCGGCGTACTCACCTTGTGCTCCAGAATTTGGTTGTAACGAAGTGGCAGCAAAACCTGTGATTTCTGTTAATTGATCTTCTAATGCTTTTAAAACGGTTTGATAACCTTGCGCTTGCTCTATTGGAGCAAAAGGGTGGATGCTTCCCCAGTTAGCCCAACTTAAAGGTAGCATTTCTGAAGCCGCATTTAATTTCATGGTACAAGATCCTAAAGAAATCATCGAGTGATTTAAAGATAGATCTTTACGCTCTAGCATTTTGATATAACGCATCAATTCGGTTTCCGAATGGTATGTGTTAAATACACTTTCGGTTAAAAATGCAGAGTTACGTTTTAAGTCCTCCTGAATGTTATTAACTTCTGTTAAGGCATCAATAATAATGGTTTCTTTTTGAGCGACTTCAGCAAAAATGGCTATTATGTCGTTCAGGTCTGATACAGACGTAGTTTCGTTTATAGCGATGGTTACTGCATCGGTATGTGGGTAAAAGAAATTGATTTCTTTTTGTTCGGCTAAGGTTTTAACTTTTTCGGCATCGGCTTCAACTTTTATAGTGTCGAAGAAGTTTGTGTTACTTTGTTTAAAACCTAGTGTTTTTAAGGCTTCTGATACTGCTGAAGCTTTAAAATGAACAGTGTTTGCAATAAACTCTAAGCCTTTTGGGCCGTGGTAAACGGCGTACATACCAGCCATAACTGCTAATAATACTTGTGCTGTACAAATGTTAGAGGTTGCTTTATCGCGTTTAATGTGCTGCTCGCGGGTTTGTAGGGCCATACGTAGCGCACGATTACCGTTTAAGTCTTTTGTAACTCCAATAATACGTCCAGGAATATCACGCTTATAAGTTTCTTTTGTAGCAAAATAAGCAGCGTGAGGACCTCCGTAACCCATCGGGATTCCAAAGCGTTGAGTGGTTCCTACAACTACATCGGCACCAAATTTACCAGGCGCTTCTAATTTTACCAAGCTTAAAATATCGGCAGCGACAGCAACTTTTATATCGGCTGCATTGGCTTTTTCTATAAAAGTTTTAATGTCGCTAACTAATCCGTCTTTTCCTGGATATTGTAAAATAGCTCCAAAGAATTCCGAAGAAAAATCGAAAGCATTTTCATTGCCAATAACTAATTCTATACCTATTGGGTTAGAACGGCTTTGAAGTAGCGCTAGTGTTTGCGGTAAAACAGCATCGGAAACGAAAAATTTATTAACCCCTTGTTTTTTCTGGTCACGACTTCTTACAGCAAATAATAAGCTCATGGCTTCGGCCGCCGCAGTACTTTCGTCTAGTAAAGAAGCATTGGCAATTTCCATACCTGTTAAATCGGTAATCATGGTTTGGAAGTTTAATAAGGCTTCTAAGCGTCCTTGAGCGATTTCTGCTTGGTAAGGGGTGTAAGCTGTATACCATCCTGGGTTTTCTAGAATATTACGTTGGATAACCGCAGGAAGAATAGTAGGGTAATATCCTAAACCGATGTACGATTTAAAGATTTTATTTTGTTTTGAAAGCTCGTGTATGTGAGTTAAATACTCGTGCTCACTCATTGGCGCTTCTAAATTAAGCGGTTTTTGTAAGCGGATACCGTCTGGTAAAGTCTCATAAATGAGTTGATCTAAACTGTCTACACCAATGGTTTGTAACATTTGGTTTTGGTCCGCTTCTCTAGGACCAATATGACGCAGTGAGAACGCATTTGTATTCATTAGTCTTTAATTGTGTTTTGCGGCGCAAAAGTACGGAATTTAGTAAGTTATTTATGTATGATTTTGCAAAGAATTTTATATCATTAAATTGTTAAAATCACTTTGTTTATTTTTGTGGGATGTACGGGTTAAAACAGTTTTTTAAATTTTACCTTAATAGTAGTGTTCACGTGGCTTTATCGGTGTTTGCTCTGTCGTGGATCACCCTTATTAAATTCCATTTGCCTTACGATGCTATTCTTTTAAATTTTAATTTTTTCGCCGCTATTACAGGTTATAATTTTGTTAAATATTTTGGCTTGGCAAAATTTCATAGACGACAATTAGCTAGTTGGTTACGGGCTATTCAGGTTTTTTCGCTTCTCTGCTTTGTGTTCATGTGTTATTACGCCACGCAATTGGCTCGCGATACCGCATTGATTATTGCGGGTTTTGGTGTTATAACGTTTATGTATGCGATACCGTTTTTGCCGAAGCGCTTTTTTCTGGATAAACAAAACAATTTAAGAAGTATTAGCGGCTTAAAGGTTTATGTTATTGCTTTGGTGTGGGCGGGGGTTACTGTACTGCTGCCTTTAATTAACAACAATTACGCTTTAAACAATACGGTAATAGTAACAACAGTACAGCGCTTTGTGTTTATTTTGGCCTTAATGTTACCTTTTGAACTGAGAGATTTAAAATACGATAGTTTAAAATTGGGGACTATACCACAAAAGATAGGTGTAAAACGTACCAAAATTTTAGGTGTTATTCTGCTGTTGATTTTTGTGTTGGTGGAACTAATAAAACCAGAAATAGATTTACGACAGGTGAAAATTGTATTACTGGTTTCTTTAGTTTTAATAGGATTTACTATCGGAAGTCGTAAACACCAGAGCGATATTTATACAGCGTTCTGGGTTGAAGCCATCCCTATATTGTGGCTGTTCTTAGAGTTGGTTTTGTAAAATGCTTTAAAAACAGAGAAAAGAGGTTTAGTGTGATTTATTGTTGCTTTAAAACTTTATGCAGTTCTTTTTCTACATTATCTCTCATGCCATGTTTGCTTTTTGCGTCTAAACAGGTAATGTTAGATTGTTTTATAGCATTGGTAAGCTGATGGTTTTTTTTGGTGTGTTCTTTACAAAAGGAACAAAATATAGTATGTAGTTTTAATTTAAAGCGCTCCAAAAACGAAGACTCTTCATATTGAGATTTATTGCAAACCTGAGTAGCTTCTTTACAATTCAAAAATAATTTCCCCATAATTAAAACCAGTTTTTTTCTAGACAGCTTGATAGGGCTGTTCGCGCTCTATGTATAATTACCCAAAGATTAGACGGTGTAATATTTAATTCATTACAAATAACTTCGGTATCGTAATCTTGTATGGTTTTCATTTTAAAGACCTGAGCCTGTTTTTCTGGTAGTTTGTCTAAGCATAAATAAATGGCCTCGCTTAGTTCGGTGTTTTCTAAGTTTAAGTCGGCATTTTTAAAAAAGGTGTCTTCAACACGTTCTTCAAGCCAATCTCCAGTCTCGTCGTCGTTCGATGCATAAGACATTCGTACTTCCGCTTGACCTTTTTTTGAGTTGGTTTTGCGATAATGGTCTATAATTTTGCGTTTTAGTATAGATGCCAGCCAGGTGCGCTCACTTGCTTCACCTTTAAAATTTTTCATCGATTTTAATCCGGCAAAAAAGGTGTCTTGTACTATATCTTTTGCTAGTTCGGCATCATTTATCCTTGTAATGGTATAGTTAAACAGATAATCGGAATACCGATCTACCCATTTAGATGCATCAATTTTATTGTTAGCCATAGTTGAAATATCGCGTTGTATTTCAAAAATAGGAAAAGTATTTTATTAAAATATTAAAGTTTTTATAAGGTTGAAATTAAAAAGTCCACAGTGTTAAGGCTGTGGACTTTATTTGCTGTTGAATGATATTTTTTATTGGTCTCAGTCGTTAGTTAAAACTATGCGCTTTTAGTGCAAGACTTCAGTTTCAATAAATTTTTTCCGCCACGAATGCACGAATATTTGACATAGTTTTTATAAAGAATATTAGTGTATTTGTGGCTAAGATAAATACAAATAATCGGACTTTCAGTCTGCTTTCAAACCTATAGACTTCTAGTCTATAGTGGTTTAGTTCTCAATCAATCCGGCGCGTCGTAATAAGGCTTCCGGCTGCGGTTCTTTTCCTCTAAATTGTTTGTACAATACCATTGGGTCTAGTGTGCCTCCTTGCGATAATACGGTATTTTTAAATTTAGTAGCAACTTCTTTATTAAATATGCCTGCTTCTAAAAAATACTCGAATGCATCGGCATCTAAAACTTCGGCCCATTTATAGCTATAGTACCCCGAGGAGTAACCGCCTTGAAAGATGTGCGAAAACGAAGTGCTCATGCAATTTTCGGCTACATCTGGATAGAGTTTTGTGCTTTCGAAAGCTTCTGTTTCGTGTGCCTTTACATTGGTGATTTCTGTTGGGTTTACACCGTGCCAGCTCATGTCGAGCAAACCAAAGCTTAATTGACGGAGCGTTTGCATACCTTCGTTAAAATTGGCCGAAGCTTTTATTTTATGCACCAGTTCCATAGGAATAATGTCTCCAGTTTGGTAGTGTTTTGCAAAGAGTTCTAGGGCATCTTTCTCGTAGCACCAATTTTCCATTACTTGACTTGGTAGTTCTACAAAATCCCAGTACACGCTTGTTCCCGATAAACTTGGGTATGTGGTATTGGCTAACATGCCGTGTAGGGCGTGGCCAAATTCGTGAAACAGGGTGGTAACTTCGTTAAATGTTAGTAGCGATGGTTTACTTTTTGTAGGCTTGGTAAAGTTGCAAACAATCGAAATGTGCGGTCTGCTATTGTCGCCATTTTTTTTGTACTGCGACTTGTAAACTGTCATCCAAGCGCCGTTACGTTTTCCTGGTCTTGGAAAAAAGTCGGCGTATAAAATCGAAACAAAATTACCGTCTGCATCGCTTACTTTATAAGTTAGTACTTCTTCATGGTATTTGTCTATCGTGTTTATTTCTTCAAAAGCGATACCGTATAACTTTTCGGCAATAGTAAAAGCCCCGTTAATAACGTTTTCTAGTTTAAAATAGGGTTTTAGTTTTTCGTCGTCTAAATCGAAAAGTTTTTGTTTGAGCTTCTCTGCATAATAAGCGGAATCCCATTTTTCCAAACGATCTATATTATCTAATTCTTTAGCAAAGGTTTCAAGCGTATTAAATTCTTTAAGTGCGGCAGGCTTTGCTTTTTCTAATAATTCGTTTAAGAATTTAAAAACGGTTTCCGGATTTTTTGCCATGCGTTCTTCCAAAATAAAATCGGCATGGGTTTTATAGCCTAGTAAATTTGCACGTTCGAATCGTTTTTTTGCAATGTTTAAAACGATGTCTTGATTGTCTAATTTATTGTTGTGAAATCCTTTTTGACCGAAGGCTATTGCTAGTTTTTTGCGTAATTCGCGATTGTCGGCATACGTCATAAACGGAATGTAGCTCGGGTAGTCTAAAGTAATAAGCCAACCGTCTTTGTTTTTAGACTCGGCCAATTGCTTTGCTGCTTCTTTGGCACCATCCGGAAGTCCGCTTAAATCGGCTTCATCTGTAATATGCATTTCAAAAGCATTGGTTTCGGCCAAAACATTTTCTCCGAAAGTCAATTTCAATTTGCTTAAATCTTTATCTAATTGGCGAAGTGCTTCCTTTTTATTGTCTTGTAAATTAGCACCATTTCTAGAAAAACTTTTGTATTGTTTTTCCAGTAACATGCTTTGTTCTGGAGTTAAATCAAGAGTATTTCTGCTGTCATAAACGGCTTTAACACGTTTAAATAGGTTGGTGTTTAAAGTGATGTCGTTACCAAATTCCGATAGTAAAGGAGAAACCTCTTGCGCTATTTTTTGAATCTCGTCGCTCGTTTCTGCCGAATTTAAATTGAAAAAAATACTGGTTACGCGATCCAAATGCTGACCAGAAAATTCTAAAGCTTCAATTGTGTTTTCAAATGTTGGTGCTTCGGTGTTTTCGGTAATACGATCGATGTCTTTTTTCGTATCTTCGATTAGAGCGCTAATAGCGGGTAAAAAATCATCGTTTTTAATTGCTGAAAAAGGCGCTGTATGGTATGGTGTGTTGAATGTATTTAATAAAATATTCATCATTTTGTTTAATTAAATTATAAAAAAATGTTAAATAATAGATTGTGTTGTGCGTGTATAGTGATTTTGTCTATCTTTGCAAAGATTTTTTTCATAAAAGAGCTGGTTACTCTGAAAAAATTTATTGATTAATAGCGAAAAAAAGCCTCGAATTTCGAGGCTTTTTTGTTTTTATAACTCTTTGGCAGAGTCTATAACTTTAGCTTTTAGCCCTTCTTTATACAACACAATCTTATCTAACACACAAGTATCTGAACAGCCAATAATTTGGGCAGCTAAAATACCTGCGTTCTTGGCGCCGTTTAGTGCAACTGTGGCAACAGGAACACCGCCTGGCATTTGAAGTATCGATAATACAGAGTCCCAACCATCTATAGAATTACTACTTTTTACAGGCACACCAATTACAGGTAGTGGCGATAAAGAAGCCACCATTCCAGGGAGGTGAGCAGCACCGCCAGCGCCTGCAACAATTACTTTTATGCCTCGGGTGTGCGCATGTTTTCCGTAATCGAATAGTTTTTCTGGGGTACGATGTGCCGAAACGATATCGACTTCTACCTCAATATCAAAACCTTTTAAAATGTCTATTGCTTCTTTCATAACAGGAAGATCGCTTTTGCTTCCCATAATAACGCCTACTTTACTCATAATGTGTTATTTTATTTCTTTATAATTAGGTGTTGCTATTCTGTAACTACCTTAATGGTATTTTTTACTTGCTCTGCTATTTGTCTGGCCTCGGCCATGTTGTCGTTTACAATGGTTACGTGCCCCATTTTTCTAAACGGACGTGTTTGTTTTTTGCCGTAAATGTGTGGTGTAACGCCATCCATAGCTAAAATAGTGTCGATGTTTTTATAAACAACATTACCTGTATGTCCTTCGGCACCAACCAGGTTTACCATAATGCCATTGGTTTTGTTAGCGGTATTACCCAAAGGCAAATCTAACACGGCACGTAAATGCTGTTCGAATTGCGACGTGTAACTGGCTTCTATACTTTGGTGCCCAGAATTATGAGGTCTGGGCGCCACTTCGTTAATTAGAATCTCGTTATCGTGTGTTTGAAACATTTCAACAGCCAGTAATCCTACATGGTTAAAAGCTTTAGCGACGTTTAATGCGACTTCGGTAGCTTTTTTAGCAACAGTTGCGTCTATTCTTGCTGGGCAAATAACATATTCTACCTGGTTGGCTTCTGGATGAAATTCCATTTCTACAACAGGGTAGGTTTTAATATCTCCAGAAACGTTTCTGGCAACGATTACAGATAGTTCATTCTTAAAAGGGACTAAAGTCTCTGCAATGCATTCCACATTTGGTAATCCGTTTAAATCTGAGACTTTGTGTACAATTTTTACGCCAGTACCATCGTAGCCAAATTGTGCGCTTTTCCAAACAAAAGGCACGGTAAGGCCACCGTTTGTAATGGCATCTTTAATCTCTGCCGTATAGGCGAATCGAGAAAATGGAGCCGTAGGTAGCTTGTGGTCTGTGTAAAATAATTTTTGGGTAGCTTTGTTTTGAATGGTGCGTAACGTTTTAGAAGAAGGATATACCTTAATGCCTTCTTTTTCTAGAGCTTCAAGTGCATTTACATTTACATTTTCTATTTCAATGGTTAAAACATCTACTTGCTTACCAAAGTTGAAAACGGTATCGAAATCCATTAAATCACCAAGGTGGAATTCGTTGCTTCCAAATTTACAAGGGGCTTCTTCACTAGGGTCTAAAACTGCTGTGTAAATATCGAATTTACGCGTTTCGGCAATTAACATTTTGCCTAGTTGGCCACCACCAAGGATGCCTAATTTGAAAGGGGAAGAAAAGTAATTCATGTAATTGTTGTTTGACTCGTGTTTTTTAGACCTTGCAAAAATACATTTTAATATGAATTTTTTTTGCAAAATTAAGAATCAATACGCCGAAAACCCTTTTCTTAAATTAGATTATAGGTTTCAATTGATTATCTTTGCTGAGAATTAACAAAAACAAGGTATTGTTTATGATTAAACTGCATGATAAATTTTTTAAGCCATTTATTTCAGCCCAACAAATAGATGAAGCCTTACAAAAAATGGTAAATCAGATTGCAGAAGATTTTGCAGATGAAATTCCTGTTTTTGTTGGTGTTTTAAACGGATCGTTTATGATTGTAAGCGATTTTGTAAAGAAATATCCAAAACCTTGCGAGGTAACTTTTATAAAGTTGGCTTCGTACGAAGGCGTAAAATCTACCGAAGACATCCAGCGCTTAATTGGTTTAACCCAAGATTTAACTGGGCGCTCGGTTATTATTTTAGAAGATATTATAGATTCGGGAAGAACTTTAGCCGAAATACATCGCATTTTTAAAAACGAAAAGGTAAAATCGTTAACCATTGCCACCCTGTTTTTTAAGCCAACAGCCTACAAACGCGATTTTAAATTGCACTACGTAGGCCTAGAAATTCCAGATAAATTTATTGTGGGATATGGCTTAGATTACGATGGTTTAGGGCGCGATTTGCCTGAAGTATATCAAATTAAAACAACGCAACATATGACAAATTTAGTCCTATTTGGACCTCCAGGTGCTGGAAAAGGAACGCAAGCAAATTTCTTAAAAGAAAAATACGATTTAGTACACATCTCTACAGGCGACGTATTTCGTAACAATATTAAAAACGAAACCGCTCTTGGCATGTTAGCAAAGTCTTACATGGATAAAGGTGAATTGGTTCCAGATAAAGTGACTATAGATATGTTAAATGCCGAGGTAGAAAAAAATGCAGGCGCTAACGGTTTTATTTTTGATGGTTTTCCTAGAACCAATGCGCAAGCTGCAGCTTTAGACGAGTTAATGCAATCTAAAGATTCTGAAATTAGTGCTATGATAGCTCTAGAAGTTGAAGATCAGGTGTTAATAGATCGTCTGTTGGAGCGCGGTAAAACCAGTGGAAGAAGTGATGATGCAGACGAAAGCATTATCGCAAATCGTATTAAAGAATATTACAACAAAACGGCCATACTTAAAGAGTATTATACTGCACAAAATAAGTATTTTGGAGTAAACGGCGTGGGTTCTATAGAAGAAATAACAGAGCGTTTAAGTGCTGTTATAGATCAGTTGTAAGTTAGCTTCTAAGATTAAAAATTATAAGAGGCTGTCCAAAAGGTTAAACAGTTCGTCATTCTGTGCGTAACGCAGAATCTCATTATATTAAAGATTGGTCTTATGAGAATCTGAAATACATTCAGATTGACGAAAAATAAACTTCTCAGACAGCCTTTTTTATACACTATACTGCTATATAAGGTGCTGTTTGTATAAACACAATAAAAACGAAAAACATGACTGAAGGAAATTTTGTAGACTATGTAAAAATTCATGTAACTTCTGGAAACGGCGGTAAAGGATCTACACATTTACATCGCGAAAAATATGTGGCTAAAGGTGGCCCGGATGGTGGAGATGGTGGACGTGGCGGTCATGTTATCGTTAAGGGGAATTCCAACCTTTGGACCTTATATCATTTAAAATTTAAGCGCCATTTTAAGGCAGGACATGGCGAACATGGTAGTAGTGGCCGCAGTACAGGAGCCGATGGCGAAGATGTTTATATCGATGTGCCTTTAGGAACTGTAGTTCGCGATAGCGAAACCAACACCATACTTTTTGAAATTACAGAAGATCAAGAAGAACGTGTTATTTGCGAAGGCGGAATGGGTGGCCGTGGTAACTGGCATTTTAAAAGTGCAACCAACCAAACACCGCGTTACGCACAACCGGGTATGCCTTTAGAAGAAAAGCATATTACTTTAGAGCTAAAAGTATTGGCCGATGTAGGTTTAGTCGGTTTTCCTAATGCCGGTAAATCTACTTTACTTTCTGTAATTACTTCGGCAAAACCTAAAATTGCAGATTACGAATTTACCACTCTTAAGCCTAATTTAGGAATTGTAGAATATCGTGATTTTCAAACTTTTGTTATGGCCGATATTCCAGGAATTATAGAAGGAGCGGCAGAAGGTAAAGGCTTAGGCTATTATTTTTTACGTCATATCGAGCGTAACTCAACCTTATTGTTTTTAATTCCTGCCGATGCTGAAGATATCGCCAAACAATACGAAATTTTGTTAGACGAATTACGACGCTATAATCCAGAAATGTTAGATAAAGATCGCTTAATTGCCATTTCTAAATGCGATATGTTAGACGATGAATTGAAAGCAGAATTAAAAGCTGAACTAGACAAAACATTAACAGTAGACTATTTATTTATATCGGCTGTAGCCCAACAAGGGATTACCCAGTTAAAAGATAAACTGTGGAATATGTTAAACGATTAACTGTACTTTAATAAGGGTTGACGTATTATTTTTTATCAATCTCTAGTTGTTGTTCTTTTAAACTTACGCGTGTTTTTGGTAGGCTTTCTGGATAGTTTTGTTTTATAAAATCTACCATTTTTTCTCTGATGAATACGCGCAAATCCCAAGCTGTTGGCGAATTTTTAGCACTTACTAAAATACGTATTTCAACAGTGCTTTCTGTGGTGTCTGTTACTTGTAGCACGTTGGCTTGTCCGTCCCATAAGTCGGTACTTTTTAGTAGACGGGTTAATTCGGTTCTAAGAGCATCGAATGGCACGTTGTAATCGGTGTAAAGAAAAACGGTGCCTATAATGTCGGCACTGGTTCTCGTCCAGTTCTGGAAAGGTTTCTCTAAAAAGTAAGAAGCGGGAAGTACTAAACGGCGTTTGTCCCACAGTCTAACAACAACGTAGGTTAAATTAATTTCTTCAATCCATCCCCATTCGCCTTCAACCACTACTGCATCTTCAATTCTGAAGGGTTGAGTAATCGCAATTTGAATTCCAGCTAATAAGGCGCCCACAACTTTTTGAGCCGATAAACCTAGAATGATACCTGCTACACCAGCCGATGCAAATAAGCCTACTCCAAACTTTTTGATGCTTTCGAACGATAACAAAATCAGGCCTATAGCCATCATTATTATAATGAAAATGATGATTTTTTCTAGGATATCAATTTGGGTATGCACTTTTCGTGAATGCAAATTGTTTTCTATAGAGATGTCGTACCTGTTTAAAAATCTGTTTTTTAGTTTTTTTATTGCTTCAATAAGTACCCAAGCACCACTGGCAATTAAAAAATTACCACGTTGTGTTAAAAAAATAGAAACATCGATATTGAAGGTGAGATGAATCCATTCGGCTAAAGGTTTAATTAGAAAAATAAGAACAAAAATAAGGATGCTAAAAATGAGATTAGAGTGCTTTTTCATAGGCTATTGTTTCTTTGAAACCAAAAGTTCTTGAGCAAGGTTTCGTAGTGTTTTTCTTTTAAAGTTATAGAAAAATATAGCAATGAAAAAGGATAAGCCCTTAAAATTAAGAAGAATGCGTGTGATGCAATGCCATACAGAGATTCAATTCTTTTTGTGTTAAAAAGAGATTAGATAGGACTAATCGTTCGGTAGCTTTTCTGTTTTTTATAGTGTTTAATCTGTGAATTTTTAACGGTAAAGAAAAAATCCATTAAACATTATAAAACCGTAAGATGTTGTTTTAAGTTGCGAGCCCTAAAACTAGAAAGTTGTATGAGTGAAGTTTTTTATGAGGGTTTACCAGCTACCACCGGCGCCGCCACCGCTAAAGCCACCGCCGCCAAATCCACCACCGAATCCGCCTCCACCAAATCCACCGCCAGAGCTTCCTCCAAACCCCCCACCGTAACTTCCGCGCCCCATATTGCTTAAAATAATGGCATCCCAAATGCTAGGGCCGCCGCGATGTCCACCATTTCTTCCGCCGCCGCCACCGCGTTTGTTTTTGGAGATGGCAATTAAAAAAATGATAAACATAATAATCATAAAAAAGACCAGTCCAGGCGGTAACCCATCACTCTGGGCATTTTGTCTGGTACCTTGGTATTCCCCCATTAAAAGCTGAAAAATGGCATCGGAGCCCTTGTCTAGGCCTAGGTAATAGTTTCCTGTTTTAAATTCGGGAATAATAACATTTCGTGTTAATTCGCCAACGATGCCTGCTGTTAATTTATGTTCTACACCATAACCCGGGGCAATCCATATTTTTCGGTCGTCTTTGGCCAAAAGTATAAATACACCATTGTCTTCTTTGGCTTGGCCAATGCCCCAATCTTGAGCCCATTTAGGAGCTAAAAGTCCAATGTTTTCTCCTTTAGTAGTTGCTATTATGGCAATAACAATTTGGGTTGAGGTGGTATCGGAATACTTTACGAGTTTGTTTTCTAAAGCCGATTTTTCGTTAGCCGAAAGTAAGTTAATATAGTCGTAAACACTCGTTTGGAATTCTGGCTTTTTAGGAATGTCGAACTGTGCTGTAAGTATTTGTGTAAAACAAAATGCAATGCAGCAGGTTAATAAAAGCCAAGTGTTTTTAGAGGTTTGCAAAACTATCCTTTTGAAATGTCGTTAGGTAATTCGTTTATATCGTGGGCATCCCAAGGAAAGTTGTCTTGTAACTCTTTCCCAGCTTTAAGAACACCTTCTATAAGGCCTTGTTTAAATTGCCCTTGTTTAAAGTGGTTTTGAATAATGTCTTTGGTGCTGTTCCAAAAATTATCGTCAACCGCATCGTTAATACCTTTGTCGCCGTAAATGACAAAAGTTTTGTCTTCTACGGCAACATATATTAACACACCATTTCTCAGTTTGGTGTTATCCATTTTAAGTATATGAAACACTTCCATAGCACGTTCGTAAGGATCGATAGAGGCTGTACCTTCAATATGAATACGAATTTCTCCAGAGGTATGGCTTTCGGCTACGCGAATAGCATCAACAATTTCCTGTTCCTCTTTTTTGCTTAAAAAATGTTCTACCTTAAAGTTCATGTTACTTATTTAAAATCGAAATTAACATCTACAGGTTTTTCAGCTCCAGCTTCGGCGTCGAAATACGGTTTAGATTCAAAATTAAATAAGCCTGCTAGCAGTGAATTTGGAAATGTTTTGATGTGATTGTTATAAGGTTTTATGGCTTCGTTATAGCGCACTCTTGCCGTTTGTATGGTGTTTTCTGTGCTTGTTAATTCGTCTTGAAGCTTTAGAAAATTCTGATTGGCTTTGAGGTCCGGATAGCGTTCTACCGAAACTAATAAACGCGATAAAGCACTGCTTAGTCCGCCTTGAGCTTCGTTAAATTGTTGTAATTGCTCTGGCGTGATATTTTCTGGATTAATTGTAGTAGCCGTAGCTTTTGCACGCGCTTCGATGACTTCGGTTAAGGTCGATCTTTCAAAATCGGCCGCACCCTGAACGGTTTTTACCAGATTACCAATTAAGTCGTTACGGCGTTGGTATGCGGTTTGTACGTTACCCCAAGCTTCGCTTACATTTTCGTTTAATTTTACGGCTGTATTGTTAAAGCCAACACCCCATTTGTAAAGCCCGAATACAATTATGGCAATAATAATTACCGGAATTAACCATTTTTTCATGATTGGTAGTTTTTAAAGTTGATTTTTAATTTTAATAAGTTGGTTTTTAATATCTTCTAATTTATCGATAATATCAAAGTTAGTTAAAGTTTTTTGTTTTTCTTCCTTTAGATGTGTTTTTGCGCCCTCTAACGTAAATCCTCGTTCTTTTACCAAATGATAGATCAATTTAAGGTTTTTGATGTCTTCTGGTGTAAATTTTCGATTGCCTTTAGCGTTTTTTTTGGGTTTAAGAACATCGAATTCTTTTTCCCAAAACCGAATTAGGGAGGTGTTAACGGCAAATGCTTTAGCGACTTCGCCAATACCATAATATCGTTTTTCGGGAAGGTTGATATGCATTAATCTAGAGATTGGTTTTCTAATGAAGCTTTTTCTAGCAAACTGTTATATTCTTCGGGCGTTAAACTGCCGTAGTAAAAGTTTGTAGGGTTTATGCGCTGCTCGTCTTTAAAAATCTCGTAGTGTAGGTGGGGGGCTTCAGAACGTCCTGTACTGCCAACAAATCCAATAAGATCACCACGTTTTACCTTTTGGTTTTTCTTGACATTGTATTTGTAAAGGTGCGCATATAAACTAACGTAACCATAACCATGGTCTATTCTAATATGGTTGCCATAACCTGTAGATCGGTTATCGGCACGAATCACTTTACCATCTCCAGTAGCATAAATAGGCGTGCCTCGAGGTGCGGTAAAATCCATACCGTAATGGAATTTTCTGGCTTTAGTAAACGGGTCTGTTCTATACCCATATCCCGAAGCAATTCGGGTGAGGTCTTCGTTACTTACTGGTTGTATGGCAGGTATAGCAGCCAGCAGTTTTTCTTTGTCGGCTGCTAGCGTTGCTATTTCGTCTAGCGATTTAGATTGTACAACTATTTGTTTTTGCAAGATGTCTATACGTTTGTTACTCTCTATAATCAGTTTAGAGTTGTCGTAACCTTCTAAATCTTTATAGCGATTTATCCCTCCAAAACCGGCTTTACGTTGTTCTTCCGGAATGGGGTTGGCTTCAAAATAAATACGGTAAATGTTGTTGTCTCTATGTTCCAGACTTGCTAGCACTTCGCTGGCTTCGTCCATTTTTTTATCCAGCAATTCGTATTGTAATTGCATGTTTACCAATTCGCGTTTTAGGGCTTTTTCTTTTGGAGACTCTACGTATTGGCTTGTAATAAATACGGTTAAAAACCCGAAAAGGGCTGCGGCAGTTAAAAATCCGAGAGCGTATTTAAACGTTCTTCTTTTTTTGCGCTCTATTTTTTTGTACGAGAGCGTTTCAGGATCATAATAATATTTAACCTTACTCATTATCTGTTTTATGCTATTTTTGCGTTTAATTAAGGGTAATAACGCCCGAAATCCCGACGTATTTTCGCAAACCTACAAAAATATTTCTTTCACAAATTTAAAAAACAATTGAGAATATTTTTAAATGGATTATACAGGAACCTTAATTTAACAATATATTTGCACTTAAATTTAATATCGTGGCGTTACCTCTGGTAAGACGTCAATTAAAACACTTTGTTACATATCGTTATGAAATCTCAAGACATACGTTCTAAATATCTCGAATTTTTTAAAAGTAAAGGTCACACTATAGTGCCATCGGCGCCTATGGTGTTAAAAAACGACCCAACACTTATGTTTGTTAATTCTGGAATGGCACCTTTTAAAGAATATTTTTTAGGACATGCCGAGCCTAAAAGCAAAAGAATTACCGATTCGCAAAAATGTTTACGTGTATCTGGAAAGCATAACGATTTGGAAGAAGTGGGGTACGATACTTATCACCATACCTTATTCGAGATGCTAGGTAACTGGAGTTTTGGCGATTATTTTAAGACCGAAGCTATTACTTGGTGTTGGGAATTATTAACAGAAGTTTACGGTATAGATAAAGATATTTTATACGTTACAGTTTTTGAAGGCGACAAGAACGATGGTACGCCGATGGATCAAGACGCTTACGATATCTGGAAAGCAATTATCCCCGAAGATCGTATTCTTATGGGGAACAAAAAGGATAATTTTTGGGAAATGGGCGATCAAGGTCCGTGTGGCCCATGTAGCGAAATACATGTAGATATTCGTAGTGCTGAAGAAAAAGCGAAAATATCTGGTAAAGAGTTAGTAAATAAAGACCATCCGCAAGTTGTAGAAATCTGGAATCTTGTATTTATGCAATACAACCGTAAAGCCAATGGTAGCTTAGAAGTGTTGCCTAATAAGCATATAGATACCGGTATGGGCTTCGAGCGTTTGTGTATGGTGCTTCAAGGTGTGCAATCGAATTACGATACCGATGTGTTCACCCCTATAATTAGAGAAATTGAAACCATTTCTAAAACCACTTACGGTAAAGACGACCAAGTAGATGTGGCGATTCGTGTAATTTCAGATCACGTGCGCGCAGTAGCCTTTTCAATTGCAGATGGGCAACTGCCAAGCAATACGGGGGCTGGATATGTAATACGACGCATATTACGTCGTGCTGTTCGTTATAGTTTTACTTTTTTAGATCAAAAAGATCCGTTTATTTACAGATTGGTTAATGTGTTGAGCGATAAAATGGGAGACGCCTTTCCTGAAATTAAAACACAAAAACAGCTTGTAGAAAATGTTATAAAGGAAGAAGAAGCATCGTTTTTAAGAACCCTAGATCAAGGTTTAATTCTTTTAAATGGTCTAGTAGCAGCTGCCAATACTGAAGTGATTTCAGGCGAAAAAGTATTCGAACTTTACGATACCTACGGCTTTCCTTTAGATTTAACCTCTTTAATATTAAGAGAAAAAGGATTGCAACTAGACGAAGCTGGGTTTCATGCCGAAATGCAAAAACAAAAATCCAGATCGCGTTCGGCTAGCGAAATGTCAACAGACGATTGGACCATATTATTAAACGACGACACCCAAGAATTTGTGGGTTACGATGTTTTAGAGGTACAAGCTAAAATTACCCGTTACCGTAAAGTTGTTTCTAAAAAAGACGGTACCTTATACCAATTGGTATTTAACTTAACGCCATTTTATGCCGAAGGAGGCGGGCAAGTAGGGGATAAAGGTTATATAGAATCTCCTAATGGTGATGTTAACTATATTTTAGATACTAAAAAAGAAAATAATGTTAGCATACATTTGGTAAAAGAACTGCCAGACGATTTAAACGCGGTATTTAAATTAGGCGTCGATGCTAAACAGCGTTTTAGAACATCGTGTAACCATACCGCGACACATTTATTGCATCAAGCATTAAGAGAAATTTTAGGAACCCATGTTGAGCAAAAAGGCTCTGCCGTACACTCTAAACATTTGCGTTTTGATTTTTCGCACTTTTCCAAAGTAAGTAACGAGCAATTACAGGATATCGAAAATTTTGTTAATGCACGTATAGAAGGCAAATTAGCTTTACAAGAACAGCGCAGCATACCTATGCAGCAAGCTTTAGACGAAGGAGCCATGGCGCTTTTTGGTGAAAAGTATGGAGATACTGTGCGTGCCATCCGTTTTGGGAAATCTATCGAACTTTGCGGTGGTACACATGTGCAAAACACAGGCGATATTTGGCACTTTAAGATTACTTCGGAAAGTGCTGTTGCTTCTGGAATTCGTAGAATTGAAGCCATTACTAACGATGCCGTACGCGATTTTTATACCGAAAACAGCAAGATTTATTTCGAAATGAAGGCGTTGTTAAACAATGCCCAAGAGCCAATAAAAGCACTTCAAATCTTACAAGACGAAAATGCAAGTTTAAAAAAGCAAGTAGATAGTTTACTAAAAGATAAAGCGCAGCAGGTTAAATCGGCTTTAAAGCAAGAGATTGAAACTATAAACGGTATACAATTTCTAGCTAAGCAGGTAGATTTGGATGCCGCTGGAATAAAAGATGTATCGTTCGAGTTGGGTGGAAGTTTAGATCAAGCCTTTTTGGTATTCGGAACCGAACAAAACGGGAAGGCTTTATTATCGTGTTACGTGTCTAAAGATTTAGTGGCAAGTCACAATCTAAATGCTGGGCAAGTGGTGCGCGAATTAGGTAAGTTTATTCAAGGCGGCGGTGGCGGACAAGCATTTTTTGCAACGGCTGGTGGAAAACATCCAGAAGGTATTGCCGAGGCTTTACAAGCAGCAAAGTCTTATGTGGAGCAGGCTTAGAGTATGAAATTGTTTACCGAAATCCCTATAACTCCAGCACCAGAATCTGTACGTATAGATTACGATTCTAAAATTTTGATGTTGGGGTCTTGTTTTGTAGAGCATATAGGTAACAAATTACAATACTTTAAATTCAGAACGCTTCAGAATCCTTTTGGCGTGTTGTTTCAACCCAAAGCCATAGCACAATTAATTGATGCTGCTGTTACAGGGAAAGTGTATCAAGAGGGCGATGTGTTTCACAATAACGATATTTGGCAAAGTTTTGATGCTCATTCGCAATTAAGCGATGTGTCTAAAACGGAAGTGCTAACGCGATTAAATACAGCGGTTACAGAAACATACGAAGCTTTAAAATCGAGTACGCATATTGTTATTACTTTAGGAACGGCTTGGGTATATACGCATTTAGAAAGCGACCGTGTGGTTGCTAATTGCCATAAGGTGCCCCAACATCAATTTAAAAAGACAATATTATCGGTTGCTGAAATTGTAGAAACTTTAGAGCGCATACTGTTTCAAATTAAATCTGTAAATGCAGAGGCAAATGTTATTTTTACGGTGTCGCCTGTTAGGCATATTAAAGATGGTTTTATAGAAAACACACAAAGTAAAGCACATTTAATTACAGCCATTCACCAAATATTAGGTAAAGAAGCAGTTCGTAACAGTTTTTATTTTCCAGCATATGAATTGATGATGGATGAATTGCGCGATTATCGGTTTTACGAAGCCGATATGGTGCATCCCAACGCTGTTGCTGTAAATTATATTTGGCAGGTATTTGTAAAAACGTGGTTTTTAACTAAAGTACTTCCTGTAATGAAAACAGTAGATGTTATACAGAAAGGATTACAACACAAACCTTTTCAGCCAGACACTGAGAAGCATCAAAAATTTCTTACTGATCTGCATCAGAAAATAGCTAAAATACAAGTAGAATACGATTTTATGGTGTTTAATTCGTAATCATTTTCTTTAAAAATTGCAGATAATATACTGTTTGTCAAAAATATGTGTTAATCGTCTAAAAAATATACAAACTAGTTGAATTTGTTTTAAATTTGGAATGCTATTAATCAATCTGTTAAAAAGCATCAAGGTCTGAGAATAACAAAAGGGTATCGCAGAAGTTGATGCTTTTTTAATGCCTTTATTTTAAGGTCAATTCCTTCATATTTTCTATCTTTAAATAAAACAAGTTTTATGCGAAAGCTAACGTATGTTGCCATAGTTTTGGTGGCGCTATTTTTTACTTTTCGGTATTGTACTACAGAGCAATCTAAAAAAGAGGCTGTTTTAGAACATTCTTTATTGATCCAAGAGCAAATAAAAAATGTAGGGAAATTGGTTGTAACCGAAGGGCATTTTAGCGAAGTATTTAGTTATAAAGACTCGAAAGAAGTGTTCCCTTATTTAGTTTCGGCCGAAAAGAAAGCTTTAGTAGTTGTAAATGCCGATGTTAGTATTGCTTACGATTTGAGTCAGTTAAAATATGAAATAGACGAGCATAACAAAATATTGAATATTACATATAT
Organism: Bacteroidia bacterium; assembly: GCA_030427735.1. Classification (GTDB taxonomy): domain Bacteria; phylum Bacteroidota; class Bacteroidia; order Flavobacteriales; family Flavobacteriaceae; genus Formosa. The sequence goes on from JAUIBP010000019.1 coordinate 21,837, forward strand.
CCCTGAAGCGGAGATAAAAATTAATCCAGAGTTTGAGTATTACGACATTCAAGCCGATTTTTTAAATCAGTTTGAAGCCAAAGATTACAACACCATCAAAAACAGAGTAAAATCGTCGTTAATGAAAAAAGTTAATGCATCGGACTTTAAAAAGAATGCTAAAAACAGATTGATTAGCGAACTTTCTAAATTTTATATTCTAACCAATTCGTTAGGCTGGACCTTAACTTACAACAGTACGCCCATTACCAATACAGATACTTTAGATACCTTAAAACTATAATAGTTTTTGTAAATTTTGGTAACTGCCGCCATTAGTAGCCTCAATACCGTTAATCAATAAATATTTTACAGCTTTAGCAGATCGTACCCCACTGGCACAGCATACAATAAAAGGTTTTTGTGTGGTTTTTAGCTTTTTAATATGCTGTTGTAAATCGCTTGCCGGAATGTTTTCGGAGCCTAAAATGTGGTTTTCTTTATATTCTTTTTTAGATCGAACATCTAAAATAATAGCTCCTCTAGATTTAAAATCCATGATATCCCTCCGCTGCCGTCTAAACATAAAATCTAGTAATCCCATGACTTTTTTTATAAAAATACGGCTTTTAATAGGAAAATGAAAACTTCCGTTTGGGTAACTTAAAAAATCTGTATCTTCGATTTTTTACTAAATCAGTATTAAATATGGAACAGCCCTTTGTAAAACATAGCATCGAAAATCGTGTATGTTATATCACCTTTTTTCATCCATCTCATAATGCTTTGCCTAGCGATTTGTTACAGCAATTGAAAGTTAAAATAGAATGGGCGGGAGCAACAGACGATGTGCAAGTTATAGTCTTGCAAAGTGGCGGTGACAGAACATTTTGTGCCGGAGCTAGTTTTAACGAGTTAATTTTAATTGATGATGAAGTTGCAGGTAAAGCCTTCTTTTTGGGGTTTGCCCACGTAATTAATGCCATGCGAAAGTGCAGTAAACCCATTATTGGTCGCGTGCAAGGTAAAGCTGTTGGCGGGGGAGTAGGTCTTGCAGCAGCAGCAGATTATTGTTTAGCAACCCAATATGCCTCAATAAAGTTAAGTGAATTAAGTATTGGTATTGGGCCGTTTGTAATAGAACCTGCCGTTACTCGCAAAATAGGCGTTTCGAATATGTCGCAAATGACGTTAAATGCCGAAACATTTTACAGCGCAGATTGGGCAAAAAACAACGGACTTTTCGCAGAAGTTTTCGAAAGTATTGAAGCTTTAGATGATGCCGTAGCCATTCTAGCTAAAAAACTAGCAAGTTACAATCCAGACGCTTTGCAAGCCATGAAAAAAGTAATTTGGAACAACACCGACCATTGGGATGAATTACTTGCCGAGCGTGCCCAAATTAGTGGAACATTAGTGTTAAGCGATTTTACCAAGCGTGTTTTAGAAGGTTATAGATAGTTTACACCGATATTTTTTTATTAATAATTTCCAAACCGCCATCTATAAGGTGGCCAACTTCTGGTCGATTCAATTTTACAGTTTCCAGGTGTTGTAAAACATGTTGTTGTAATTCGGTGTCCTTTGGGTTTAGGGCTAATTCGTATAGTTCTACAGCGAGTAACCAATCGTTTGGATGATGCTCTATAACAGCTTCAAGAATTTTAGTTCGCGATATAGTCGTGTTTTTACCTTCGCGATAGTCGCGCACCTGTTGGTATAAACGTTCTAAGTGCAATTGCTCTGGTGTTTGTTTTATTTTAATGGTTTGCGAACTTTGTGTGTGTGTAACCAAATTGAAACTGTTATAGTCTGCCGGTCCTGAAAAAGCAGATACTACGGTCTTGCCTACGGCCATGTGGTAAATGCCCCATTCTGGCTTAAAGAGGATATCGTTATTATAGGTTACTGTACAATCTTTAAAGCTTATAAGAATAATTTTGCCTTGTAAATTGCGTTTACCTGTAATAATTTCGCCACTCACTATAATATGGTTTTCAAATTCTAGGGTTACGACTTCACCTTCATAAATATTGTAAGCCCTTAAATCGCGCGGACTCATATCTTCGATGGCTAAATTAATTCCTTTTAATTTTCCGATGGGAGAACCAAAACCGTTAGGATGATTTTTAGTACCGTGGCCAACCAACTCTTTTTCACGATTCGCCAGCGCGGTTGGGCCTTGAGTTTCAAAATAAATAGGCGTGTTATTAATTTCTATTACGGTATTGAATATCCCAGAAATTTGAAGTCCAGTACTTAACTCTATAGAGCCCAAGGCTTGCGATGCTATTAATTTTTGAAGTCCTGCCAATCCGCCAGTTCGTAGTGCCATGGTGTTTGCAAATTCTTCTAAAACTAAGCTTAAATGGGCAAAATCTGGAGTCACGAATAATTGAGGTTGCGGTTTGGTGATGTCGAAATCTTGATTAACAGCGTCTATAGTATATGGTAGTTTTTTCACTTTATCGGTCATGCACCAGGCACTCTCTCCAATAGATGATAATAAACCAGCGCCATAAATTTTAGGATTTTCTAAAGTGCCAATCAGTCCGTACTCTACAGTCCACCAATGTAAATTTCTAATTCTAGCCATCTCGCTAGGTGCTCCCATGTTTTGTTGCAGCGCGTCTAATTGTTTTTCGGCTTCAATAATGTCTGCTTCTGGCGTGTTTGGAGCCTCTTTTATGATGGATAAATGTCTAACAACCTCGTAAAGCTCGTAATCTTTAGCCGAAGAAATGGCTTTACAACCAATTTCGCCAAAACGTCTTAAATATTCTGCATATTCAGGATTGGCAATAATAGGCGCATGACCTGCACCTTCATGAATAATATCGGGGGCAGGAGTGTATTCTATATGTTCTAGCTGGCGGATATCACTAGCAATAACGAGCACATTATAGGCTTGAAATTCCATAAAGGCATTAGGCGGTATAAATCCGTCTACAGCAACCGCAGCCCAACCAATTTCCTTTAAAATACGATTCATGCCATACATATTCGGAATACTATCTATGGCAATGCCCGTTTGTTTAAGCCCTAACAGATACGAATTGTGTGCGACCGTGCTTAAATAGTCTACATTTTTACGCATTACATAACGCCATACTGCTTGGTTTACAGCGGTGTAATCGTTATAGTGTTGCGGTTTTATAAATTGCTTTAAATGAGCAGGTAATCGGTCTAATATGCTGTTGGAAACAATAGCGTTCACGGGGAGTCTGTTTTAGTTTGTTCTTGTAAAAATAGGAAATCTAGGCGTTAAATTGTGTTAAAGCCATATAATAAGCGCTAGTGTAATAGCTAATAGAACTTTGGGAAATCAGTTAGATGTAATGGATGTAAGATTGGATTTTTTCAATATTAATTGCAAATAGAACATCTGTTTTTAGATATTTTTTATAAACTTACTGTAGAAATTAAGTGGACATGAAAAAGAATAGATTAGGAAATAGATCGCTAGCCATAGCGGTTTGTTTATTGATTGTAGGACTGGTCGTAAAAAAAATGGAATGGTACCACGGCGTTGCTTTAGAAATTTTACTTGCTGGTTTTGAAGCGGCTGTGGTTGGTGGGGTAGCCGATTGGTTTGCTGTACGGGCTTTGTTTCAAGAAATTCCTATTCCCTATGTTAAAAAGCATACCAATATTATAGTAAAAAGCAGAGAGAAACTTTCGGCTGGAATTGTAGATTTGGTTAACAACGAATGGTTGTCTAAGTCTATGCTTAACGATAAAATTTCCGAAGTATCGCTAACCAAACCTATTGTTACCTATTTACTAGATCGTGAAAACCAAACTTCTATTTGGGACACCTTACAACCAGAATTGGAGCAACTATTGCAGAAATTAGATTCGGAGCCAGTAGTTACCAGTTTAGAAGATATTATTCGTCCGGCTTGTAAAGGCAATAACATAGCTAAGCCTTTGGGAGATTTATTAAAACAGACTGTAGATCAAAAAGACCATTATGGTATTGTAAAAGTGTTTTTAGATGTGCTCAAAGATAAAATAGCCGAGCCAGCAACTTTAGAATTTTTAGTTACCGAAGTTAAAATCCAAGTGGGAAAACAAAAAGAAGGGTCGGCATTTAAAGGCTTCTTGGTAGGTGCTGGACAAATTTTTGGCGCTATAAAACCACAACGTATTGCTGAAGGCATACAGGAGCAACTTTACGAATTGGTTGTAGACATACAGGCAGCTCCTGGCGATCATAAAATTATTCAGGCATTAGACCAGCAGTTGTACGCTTATGGCCAACGTTTAACTACAGAGAACGATCCTGCAATACACGATGTTAATGTTTTTGGCGAACAGTTTTTATTGCGTTTGATGGATTCTGGGGTAGTGCAACAAGCTTTAACTCGATTAAAACATGTTATTCACGAACAATTGTTTGAAGATGAAAGCGATACCACTATATTTTTAAAAGCAAAGTTGCAGACCTCGTTAGAAGCATTGCATAACGATGCCTCGAAATTAGCGCGCACTGATGCATGGTTAAAGTCCACGTTATTGCAGTTGATCGATAAGAATCATCACAAAATTGGCGAATTAGTTGCCGAAAGTTTAGGGAAGCTGTCTAATGTCGAACTCGTAGAACAGATCGAGGCCAAAGTTGGCGAAGATTTACAATACATCCGTCTTAACGGTGCTATAGTTGGGGGAATAGTAGGTATGCTTATTATGACTATCAAACTTTTGGGAGGTTTGTAGGTTTCTTTTAGTGGAGATTTGAAAGGTGTGATGGAATTCATTGGTCTTAGTCGTTAGTTGAAACTATGCACTTTTAGAGCAAGACTTTCAGTTTCTATAACTATTTTTGCGCCACGAATGCACGAAAATTTGATATAGTTTATATAATAATATTCGTGTATTTGTGGCTAAAATAAACGCGAATAATGGGACTTCCAGTCTATAATGGTTTAGTTGTTTTATTGATCAACTCTTTTTGGTTGTTACTATTTAGAGTTTGGAGCTCTCATTTGTTAGCTGATACTATTCTTGTTCAGACGAAGACTTTCAGTTATTACAAAATTTTTAGCCACTAATTCACAAATAAAATGTTTTTTAGGTTACTGAATATGTTTGTGTGCGTTTAAAGTATTTTAGTTCGAATACGGTATGCTTCTTAATTTCTAAAGATGATTCTTTGGAGCAATCATTTTAGGCATGTGCTAGTTTTTGTAAGTTAAATCCTAATGAAAGTCGGCATAAGGTCAGTATAAGGTCGGCATAACCTTGGTATATAGTTGGTGTAATATATAATAAAACTCTCACTGTCTTGCATTGTAATTAGAGTTAAACTGCTAATTTGTAGGGGTTTAAGAGATTGTGGTTATGGCGAAACAAAAAGGGATTGTGTTTTTTGAAGGCACTTTAGGAGGCATTAACTTTTATTATCTGAATAATAAACCTACGGCGCGGGTGGCTGGTGGAGGCTTTACGAGTAAGGCTGTAAAGAAGAGTCCGAATATGAAAAAGGTTCGGGAACAAAATTCGGAATTTAGAAATTGTTCGTACGTCAATAAAGCGTTTAAGGCTGCTATACGCCCCATGTTATTGACTTATAAAGATGGTACTTTGCATAGCCGGTTGATGCAATTATTTTTACAGATAAAGCATTTGGATGCGATTTCCATGCATGGTCAGCGTACGGTGGCCAATGGTATTTCTACAGATATAGGAAAGCAAATGTTACAGGGGTTTAAATTTACCCCGAAACGGACTAATCTGCTGCCATGTGCTTACAGATTCGATTGGGATTCTTTAACATTTAAGGCTGAAGATATGAACCGATTAGGGGTGGGGTTTCCTAAGTCTAGTGATTTTATGGAAGTGACACTAAGTGTTATCCGATTTGATTTTGAGACGCTTACTTATACAACAGCGTGGGCTCCGACATTGGTTGTAGAACGCCATTTTGATGGCGATTCGTTTAACATAGCAATTTCCCAAATACCAGAGGGCAAGGGCTTAGCGTTTGCAGTAGTCAATGTAGCTTTTTATCAGGACGTTAATGGTAAGGGATATTTGTTAAAAAGCGAGGGTAATAGTGGAATAGAACTATTTATGAAAGATTTAGACTGATTTTTTTCTAATTCTATTTTTTAAAATTTATTTAGGATTGCCTATTGTTGGTAAGTATTTGTCACATTGTAGTTTCTATAGAAGGCTCAGAAACTTTATTATTTAAGGAAGTTGTAGTTGCAATCTGTAATTTTTCACTCCTTTTTTTGAAATATTTTTACTACATTTAAAATCTCTCCCAATATTTAATAGCATTTGATTTTTACTTGAAATCGGATTGTTTCGTGCAATTCTATTGTTTTAAGCCAAACAAGTTGTGTTTGGGTTTAATATAAAATTGAATAAATAATAAATAAGATTAGACTCTGAGTGCAATTCTAAAAATAAAAAATCCCACGGAGTACGCAGGATTGAGAATTTCTTCGGCTTATAGCCTTGTTGTGAATTGTCTTTCAGACTCCAAATATATAAAAAAATATGAATAAAACATTAGGAATTGATTTAGGTACAAATTCAATAGGACTCACATTAAGGGAAGATAACATTTTTTCATGGTATGGTGTTTATACTTTTAAGAAGGGTGTAGGGGAAGGTAAGTCTGGCGAATTTTCTTTTGCAGCAGAAAGAACTAAGCATCGTTCGTCTAGGAGGCTTTATAATTCAAGAAGATATCGAAAATGGGAAACATTGAAAGTGTTAATCGAGAATGGGTATTGTCCGTTGAAAATTGAAAATTTAAACAAGTGGAAAAATTATAAAAAAGGGATAGGTAGAGTTTTTCCTATAAATGATAAAGCATTTCAACAATGGATTAGGTTGGATTTAAATGGTGATGGTGTTGCTGATTTTTCTAGTCCTTATCAGTTAAGAAGAATGCTAATTACTGAAAAGTTAGATTTAACTGTAGAAGAAAATCGTTATAAAGTGGGGAGAGCGTTGTATCATATTGCTCAAAGGCGTGGTTTTAAAAGTAGTAGAAAGCAAGGCGCAAATGAAAAAACTGCTGTTTTTAAAGGAAGCAATGAAACTAAAACAGTTGGTAGAAATGATTATGAAAACTTAATTGTTCAATGTGGTAGTTTAGGTGCTGCTTTTGCACACTTGGAGGATAAACATGTGCGAGTAAGAAATCGATATACTTTAAGGGCTGATTATTTGTCAGAAGTTCATAAAATCCTTGAATTCCAAAATATCATTGAAAATGATTTTAAAGAAATGGTTGAAAAGGCAATCTTTTTTCAGAGACCGTTACGATCTCAAAAAGGATTGGTAGGTAAGTGTACACTTGAGTCAAATAAATCAAGATGCCCAATAAGTCACCCAAAGTTTGAAGAATATCGAGCATGGTCATTTATCAACAATATTAAATACAGAATAGATGCTGCTGCAAATTTTGAACCCATACCCTTGGATTTAAAAGAGAAAATATATCACGAAAAGTTTTTCTTTAAGAGTAAAAGAGAGTTTGATTTTAATGAAATACGAAAGTTTATTATAGCAAACGGAGGGAAAAATTGGGAGTTGAATTATAGCAAGAAAATGGACAAAGTTTCCGTTTCAAGTTGTTTTGTTTCGGCACGATTAAAATCTGTTTTTGGAGAAGATTGGGAAAATTTTGAGAAATCTGTAGTTAAAAGGAACAGAAAAGGAGAGGATGGAACTAAAACTTATACCATACAAGATGTTTGGCATGTCCTGTTTTCTTTTGAAGATGAAGAATATTTTGAAGAGTTTTTAATTGATGTGCTAGTATTGAATGAAAATCAAGTAAAAGAATTAAAAGGACTCTTTAATAATTTTCCGGTTGGTTATGCCAATTTAAGTTTAAAAGCAATCAACAATATTTTACCTTTTTTGCGGGAAGGAATGATTTATTCGGAAGCAGTTATTTTGGCAAAGATACCAGAAATACTAGGTATAGAAGTTTTTGAAGCTGATAAAGAAATTATTTTCAAAGCAATTAGGGATGAAATTAAAGAAAATAGATATCAAAAGAAAATCGTAAACATAACCAATAATCTGATTTTTAAGTATTATGGTTTAGATTATCAAGATAGATTTGGGTGGAAAGATGTATCGTACAAATTAGTGGAATCTGATTTAAAAGATATTGAGATTGCAGCAATAGAAAATTTTGGTGATAAAACCTGGCTGAAACTGGACGATGATTATAAGCAACAGATTCTAAATGTAGTAGCCGAAAAGTATCAGGATTTTTTTGCTTCCTCTAAGCGAGAACATATAAAACCACCACATTTATTAAATCAAATAAAGCAGTTTTTGGATGACAACTTCAATGTAGGAGAGAAGTTGTTAGATAAAATTTACCATCCTTCTCAAATTGCTATTTATCCTAATAAAGAAGGTCAGGAATTTTTATTAAGTCCCAAGACAGCGGCATTTAAAAATCCAATGGCATACAAAACGCTTTATAAATTACGGGATGTTGTTAATTATTTATTAGAGATAGGGAAAATTGATGCAGAGACTAGAATAGTAGTTGAGATTGCCAGGGAGGGAAAGAATAGTTTAGACTATAGTAATAAACGGTGGGCAATAGAAACATATCAGAGAAATAGGGAAGTAGAAAATAGAATGTTTGCAAGTGCAATCGAAGAGCTTATAAAGGATCCTGATTTTAAAGGTGTGGCAAACCCCCAAAGTGCAAAAGATACAGATAAATTTAGATTGTGGTCTGAGCAATTAGAAAATTATGATGAAGTTGTAAAATCTCTAAATGCTTCAAAAAATGATGTTCAGAAATATAGATTATGGAAAGAACAGAATTGTATTTGTATGTATACAGGAAAGTTAATTAAGTTAACTGATTTGTTTGATACTAATAAAATCGATTTTGAACATACCATTCCAAGAAGCAAATCATTTGATAATTCTCTGGCAAACTTAACAGTTTGTTATGCTGATTATAATCGAGGTGTAAAAAATAATCGGATGCCTACAGAATTGCCCAACTATAAAAGTGAATCACACGGTTATACAGCAATAGAACCCAGATTACATTCTTGGGAAAAGAAAGTTGATGATTTATATAATCAAATAGAGTTCTGGAAATCTAAATCTAAAAGGGCGATGGACAAAGGGGAAAAAGATAACGCAATTCGTCAGCGTCATCTAAGACAGATGGAACATGATTATTGGAAAAATAAGTTAGATAGGTTTACTCGAACTGAAGTTCCTAAAGGTTTTATAAATAGTCAATTAATAGACACTCAAATTATTACTAAATATGCTACTCATTATTTACAAACAGTTTTTAATAAAGTAGATGTCATTAAGGGTACAAATACTGCAGAATTCAGAAAAATTTACGAGATACAGCCTAAAGGAGAAGCTAAAGACAGAGGAAAGCATTATCATCATGCAATTGATGCAGCAGTATTGACATTGATTCCTTCGGCTAGAAAACGTGAAGAAATTTTGAAAAAGGCATATGAGTTTGGAGAAGCAAACAGAGGTAGTCAGTATCATGAAAAGCCTTTTTCAGAGTTTAATTATTCAATGATTGAGGAGATTAAGAAAAATATTCTTATCAATAATATGGCAGATAAAGACCAGACGTTAACTCCGGGGATTAAAAAAGTTAGAAAACGAGGCAGGATAGTTTGGTTAAGAGATGGGGATGGTAAGTTATTATTAGATAGTAATGGGGACAAGATTCCAAAAATTGCTCAAGGAGATTCTGTTAGAGGGGAACTTCATCAGCAAACATATTATGGAAAAATAAAGATTGCCGCTAAAGATGAAAAGGGAAGTTTACAAAAAGACGAAGAAGGAAATATTGTTTACAATCAAGTTGATGGGAAGGATGAGATGTGGATGGTGCTAAGAAAACCTATTGATACTATTAATTTTAAGACAGATGTAATTGTTGACGACCATTTGGCAAAATATTTAAGAAAACAATTGGCTGAAGGGGTAAAGCAAAACGAATTAAAGGATTTTCAAGGTAATGTTTTACGTCATTTACGTTGCAGGGTAAAGGCTGCGCGTGGTTTTATGAACCCCGACAATGCTACGATAGTAAAAGAGCAGATCTATAAATCATCTAAAGACTATAAAAACTATATCTATGCAGATTCTGGAGAAAATTATATGTTTGGTTTGTACGAAAATGAAAATGGAAGATCCATAATTCCTTTTAATGTTTTTGAGTCTGCTCAATATTCAAAATATCTTGATAAAGTTAGTTTTGAATTGCTATTTAAATCAAAGGAACCAGTTTACATTGGTAGAGGGAAGAATCTAAAAGAAGCCGAGTTGAAACATGTTTTTATGGTAGGTCAAAAGGTTTTGATGTATATTAATGATAAAGAGGAGCTTAAAGATTTAGATGTTGGGAGTTTGTCTGAAAGATTGTATATGGTTAAAAGATTAACGGATGCTAAAACTCAAAGAATTATGTTTCAGCATCATATGGAGGCTAGAGATGAAAAGCAACTAGTTGAAGATTTTCCAAAAGATGTATTTGGAACTAAAGGAAAAGACGGATTTTCAAGTTTTTCTTCAGACTTTGTAGCTCCGAGATTGCTGTTAACACCCGGTAAATATGATTTCGCCATAGAAGAAAAAGACTTTGAAATGAAATTAGATGGTTCGATAACTTGGAAATTTTAAATCAGAAGCCCTTCAAGGGGGCAAAACCCCTGAAGAGCTAATCCAGTCACATTAAAAACAAAAAACCATGATAGATGCCATTCAACTAAAAAAAGACGGTTTTTATATTGCTTAATATAATGAGGATTTAAAGCAGTCGGAGTGGATTAGCATAAATAAGCTACTTTGGTAAAGACCCGACAGGTTTTCAAAACCTGTCGGGTCTTACAAGAAGCCTAAAATTAACCAACATGCAAGACAACCAAGCCATATTAATTCCGGAAGCAACCTATCATATTTATAATAGGGCGAATGGGAGTGAGGCTTTGTTTTTGTCGAACGAAAATTACCAGTATTTTCTAAAGAAGTATAGCGAGTATATCAATCCGATAGCCGATACGTTTTGTTATTGTTTGATGCCGAATCATTTTCATTTTTTGGTTCGTATAAAAGAAGAGGCTGTTTTAAATCGGTTTTTTGAGGATAAGTTGAATAGGTTAAAAGCTAAAGGAAATAAAGACCTTCAAGGTTTTCAAAACCTTGAAGGTCTCATTTCTCAGCAGTTTAGTAATTTCTTTAATGCCTATGCAAAAGCGTTTAACAAACAGCAAAACAGAAAAGGAAGCTTATTTAGGCATCCCTTTAAACGCAAACAAATCACGGACGATATCTATCTCCGCAATTTAATTCACTACATACATTACAATCCGATAGCTGGTGGATTTACCGAAACATTGGATGCTTGGCGGTATTCATCTTACCATACTATTGTTTCAGAAGGACATACAAGTGTTGCAAGTGAAGCAGTAATAGCGCTTTTTGACGACCGAGACAATTTAAATATTATCATAATCAAGAACCTAATGAATTTATAATGCAATCCAATTAACTAAACCCAACTCCAACCATGATAAAGCGAACATTATTTTTTGGCAATCCAGCTTATTTAAGTACAAAACATGAACAATTGGTAGTTAATTTTCCTGAGGAAGATAAAAAGGAAGCTACTATTCCTATTGAAGATTTGGGATATGTGGTATTAGAAGATCCACAAATTACCATTACCAATGGTTTATTGATGAAGTTGGTGCAGAACAAAACTGCGGTTATTACTTGCGATAAGCAACATTTGCCTTGTAGCTTTTTGCAGCCTTTGGTAGGACATAGCGAACAAACCGAGCGCATGCGTTATCAATTAAACGCTTCGGTGCCTTTAAAAAAACAGTTGTGGCAACAGACTGTAAGTGCAAAAGTGGATAATCAAGCCAATCATTTATTACAACAAGGTAAGCAGGCCTTAAAATTAAAGCGTTGGGGTAGGGAGGTGAAAAGTGGCGATCCTGGAAATATTGAAGCGATTGCGGCTGCGTATTATTTTCAAAGCTTGTTTGATGAGGTTGAAGGCTTTAGTAGAAATCAAAAAGGTGTGCCACCTAATAATTTGCTGAATTATGGTTATGCCATTTTAAGAGCCGTCGCTGCTCGTGCTTTGGTGAGTAGTGGTTTGTTGCCCAGTGTAGGGATTTTCCACAGTAATAAATACAATGCATTTTGTTTGGCCGATGATGTGATGGAACCTTATCGTCCGTTTGTAGATGCTGTAGTGTATGATATTGTAGAGACAGGTTGTAATATAGATGAGTTAACACGCTCTATAAAAGCAGAGTTGTTATGTATTCCGGCTATGGATGTGATTATTGATGGGAAGCAGAGTCCGTTGATGATAGCTATGAGTAGAACGACCAATAGTTTGTATGAATGTTTTGCAGGAATTAGTAGGAAGTTGTTGTATCCTGAGTTTGGATAAACCGATTGCTTCGATATGTTTGCTGGGCAGACACTCAGTAACCTGTGTTTTAATTCGTTTGATTGGTATGTTAAAGTGGTTGAATGATTTTCGACAGCACATTATACTGAAGCACTGGATTTAGAAATTATAATTATGAAGGACGATAAATTTTCACGATTAAACCAGTATAGAAGCATGTGGGTACTTGTATTTTTTGATTTGCCGACAGAGACTACCACCGAGCGTAAGGTAGCAACGCGATTTCGGAAAAACTTATTAGATGATGGTTTTGCCATGTTCCAGTTTAGTATTTATATGCGGTTTTGCGCCAGCCGCGAAAATGCATCGGTACATATTAAGCGTACCAAACAGGCTTTACCTAAAAAAGGGAAGGTATGTATTATGCAAATAACCGATAAACAGTTTGGTATGATGGAACTTTTTCATGGTCAGAAAGAAATTCCCCAAGAATTACCTAGTCAGCAATTGGAACTCTTTTAGGATGTGAAAAGTGTTGTAGTTCAGTATATTATAAGACTAGAGTTACTCGGATTTTATGATTCTGATTTATTGTTTAAATAACAGGATACCAGCTTTTTATGGCGGGTATCCTGTGAATGCACTACTAAAATAGTAATCTGAAAGCAATTCACAACTTTGTCAGTACCTCAATTACACCGTTGAAACCTGTGAATGCACTACTAAAATAGTAATCTGAAAGCAATTCACAACTGAACAGTTGCTAAGTAAGGCAAATGCTAGCCTGTGAATGCACTACTAAAATAGTAATCTGAAAGCAATTCACAACCTTGGGCGTTTAAATGAAACGACATTAAAACCTGTGAATGCACTACTAAAATAGTAATCTGAAAGCAATTCACAACTAACATCGAGTGCATCAAATTTACTAATGGCCTGTGAATGCACTACTAAAATAGTAATCTGAAAGCAATTCACAACGCTAAATAATACTTATACAAAATGGTTTCTCCTGTGAATGCACTACTAAAATAGTAATCTGAAAGCAATTCACAACTGTGGTAAGATTGTTTAATATAATGTTCTGCCTGTGAATGCACTACTAAAATAGTAATCTGAAAGCAATTCACAACATTACGCTGTCTTTGTTCTTGGCTTTTTCGCCTGTGAATGCACTACTAAAATAGTAATCTGAAAGCAATTCACAACCATTACCATGTCGATGTTCTCACGGATTTTCCTGTGAATGCACTACTAAAATAGTAATCTGAAAGCAATTCACAACTATTTCTAAAGCGTATTTAGACGTTTTTTTCCTGTGAATGCACTACTAAAATAGTAATCTGAAAGCAATTCACAACTGTAATCTTAATTCTATACTTCATAATTTTCCTGTGAATGCACTACTAAAATAGTAATCTGAAAGCAATTCACAACTACTTGGTTTGGGTTAAGAAACCAATCTAACCTGTGAATGCACTACTAAAATAGTAATCTGAAAGCAATTCACAACTGTTCTGCATAGGCTAAACCTGTTACAGCCCCTGTGAATGCACTACTAAAATAGTAATCTGAAAGCAGTTACTCGCGCGTTATTATTTTTTAGTGGAGCTCGTGAAGCTCCTTTGTCGCTTTCACAACAGGGGATATGTAAAGCAGAGGAGAGTATTATTTTGTTGCTGATATTGTAAAATATAGCATAGAGAATAACAGAGACCTTCCGTTCAATTTTAAGTCGGGCTTTTATTATTCTCTCAGAGCTAAAGCCTGATTCCTGGTATCTTTATTTTATCTGAAAGCAATTGCTCCTGCTGTTTTGTTCTAATAAAGTTCCTTTGTCGTTTTCTTAACGGGAGAGATTTGAAATATGCATATAGATAATTATATGTAATTATACTTTGTTTACTGTTCCACAAAACAACTTATTCATGGTTAAAAAAAATATTTCTTATATAAGAACGACAAAAGAAAAGTTAGGATAAGCTACTTTTCTTTTGCGTTTAATAGATGGTTTATTGATTATCGTTTTATGAAATTACTAAGTGTTATTTCAATCGATTCTGAGGATTTACGAGCATTCAATGTGGTTGGGTAATAGGTGTCCGATTTTTCGAAAATAACAGGTTGTGCTAAAGTTTGGTTAAGCTGTGTCAGACTTTGTAAATAGTCCATTGTAAATTTGGCTTCTAAAAAGATGTGCTTTTTGTCGTATGTACCATGCGCAATATAGGTGTTGAATGTTGTAAGTTCAAGTACATCTTCCGTCAGCCAATGTTTTCCAGCTTCTGGGTAATAGCCACCTTGCCCAGGGAACTTTATATATCCGGTTGGTATTTTATCTACATCGGGAAAATCATTTACTGCAGCTTCAATTACCGGGATATTGGCATCGTAAACAGGAATGGTGAGCCGTTCGGAATTGCTAATTTCGAAGAAAGCGATTTCAAAATGAGGTGCTAAAAATACAGGAGGCATGTGGCCTGCAGGTTCCCATTGTATAGTAATATGTTCGTAAGCTGTAACTTGAGAAGCTTTATCATGTAAAGGTACTACAAAAACAAGATCATCTTCAGGCAAGGCTTCGATATCAGATAGAGCTTCTAGCGACAACCGTAATCCTAATTCTAGCGGCGTGTCGGTGTTTGTTGTAGTAATCCAGGATTCTACTGTGCCACTTCCAAAAGTAATGGCATTTCCAGTGTAGGTATTAGTGGTGTTTTGGTCGTCGTCCGAATTACAAGCGTAAAGCATTAAGAACATTATAATAATGTGTAGACCGATTGGTTTAAGTTGAGTTTTCATAACAATAGATATTTAAAGTTAATAGGGTTGCTTTAGCATTCAATCCTATAAAATTGAACAATAGGTTTTGCTCGTTAATTAATATCTAGTGGGAGAATAGTTTTGCTTTATTTAAAGGAATAAAAATAGTATATCTTTATTTGCGGTAGGATAACTAGAGATGAATGTCGTGTTTTGGTAGACAAAAACTGGATTGCAGTCTATTTAGCCTAGACTTTTAGGTATTAATGCTGTTATGTGTGTATAGTTTCTGCCAATAGGAATATTGCGTTCGCCAAGTTCTATATCGAATTTAGTAAATGCTGTAATTTTAGAAGTTGCTATAATGAACGATCGGTGTACACGCATAAATTCATGTTTAGGGAGCAAGCATGCTGTCGAACAAAGCGACTGCTTTACTTTTATAGCCGTTTGTGGTTCTCTGTGAATAACAATATAGTCTTTAAAGCTTTCAATAAAAACGATAGTATTAAAATGTATTTTCACCATTTTTCTGTCAGATCTTAGATATATAAAGTCTTGATTAAAATGAGAATTGAATTTATAGGATTGCAGTTCTGCTATTATAAACTTATTTATAGCTTTTAAAAAGGCAGTGTAATTAATGGGTTTTAGTAAATAATCTAAGGCATTTAAAGAAAAGGCTTCTTGAGCAAAACAGTTAAGGTGAGATGTGATAATGATTTTTGAAGTGTATAGTTGATGTTTTATACTTTGGGTATTGGTTTTTGTTAATTCGTTTATGTTTAAGAAGGCTAAATCTACATGTTTTGTAGCTAAATGATTTGAAGCTTCGGAAAGCGAGCTGTAAATACCGTCTAGTTGAAGGTGTTCAATTGTATTTATAAAAAACTTTAATGCCAATACCGAAGCCGTATCAGTTTCAATTATCAAACATTTACAGTACATAATGCGAAAGTGCTATGAATAAATACTGAAAAATAAAGGAGATCTCTTGAGTAATAGAGATGTAACACCACTAATTTATGCACTACAAACTTGGTAACTATTTATAGGCTTTTAAATTATGTCAATTCGTTTTATATAATTAATAAAAGTACGTAATAAAAAGATGCGTTGTATGTTGTTTTTATAATTTTCGGTTAATATGGTCGATTATTATTTTGGCATGAATGCGCGAATTTTCTATAAACCACTTGTGGGTTTCCATACCGCCACAAATAACACCAGCTAAATAGAGTCCTTCAATATTAGTTTCCATCGTGTCGCTATTATAAGTGGGTATTCGATTTTCGTCTTCGGAAAAGGAAACACCTATAGTGTTTAATAATTTAAAGTTTGGCTGATATCCTGTTAAAGCAATCACATAATCGTTTTTTAAAGAAAGCTCACCTTCGGGGGTGTTTATGGTTACAGTATCATCTTCAATAGTTTTTATTTCCGAATTATAATATGCGGTTATAGATCCTTCCTTTATTCTGTTTATAATATCTGGCCTTACCCAATATTTTACACGTTCGCCTATATCTTCGCCGCGTATTACCATGGTTACGTGACCGCCTTTTCGCCAAATTTCCAAAGCGGCATCAACAGCCGAGTTGCTGGCGCCTACAACTATAACATGTTGCATGGTGTAAGGATGTGCCTCTTTATAATAATGAGATACTTTAGAAAGTCTTTCGCCAGGAACGTTTAAAAGTTTTGGAATATCGTAAAAGCCCGTAGCAACAATCACTTGGTTGGCGGTGTAGGAATTTTTGCTCGTAGAAACGGTAAATGTAGAATTACTCTTTTTAATATCGATAACCTCTTCGTACAGTTGTATGTTTAAATTATTAGATGCGGCAACACGTCTGTAATATTCTAAAGCTTCGTCTCGATTGGGCTTCGGGTTGTTGCTTATAAAAGGTATATTGTTTATTTCTAATTTTTCCGAGGTCGAGAAGAATGTCATGTTTAGCGGATAGTTATATAGTGAATTTGTAAGCGCCCCTTTTTCCAAAATACTATAACTATAACCGTGGGCTTTGCATTGTAGGGCGCAAGCAATGCCTATAGGGCCGCCTCCTATTATAATAATGTCTTTATATATATGTGTGTTTGCGTTGTACATGTTTTATGGTATTTCTAGCTGAGTAGCTGTAGATGATATTTAAAAGCTTAAAAATAAGAATAGTTTACTTTATGGCCATGTAGGTAATAGTAATATGTCGTTCTTTATATTTATTTACCGATGTGTTATCGATTAATACAGGTGAAATTTTATGGTTTTAAATTTTTTTATAAGTGTAAAATGATGTATATTAGTGTCTTGACTTTTTTTTCAAAAAAACAATCGAAAAAGTTTGTTTGGGAAGAGAAAAGGGTTGTATATTTGCACCCGCTTACGGCGAGAGGGATATTAGAAAAGGAGTAAGCAAACGTTCATTTACAGGCAAGCGATA
>JAUIBP010000007.1 GCA_030427735.1 Bacteroidia bacterium
AACGCGACATGGACAGAACGAGGAAAGCCCTCGATGAAAACTACACGATAATCGACTAATCACCGATTGTCGGGGGATAAATAAGAGTCCCCCAGCTTTAAAAACTTCTCACGGTATTTTAAACACGAGCCCAAAGGCTACTGGGGGACAATATGTCTTTCCAGAGTCTTTGGGCTTTGTTGTGTTTTACCGTGAGAGGGGCAAATATAGAGTTTATCAATCATCAAATCAATCAAAAAATGAACAAGTATCACAAAACGTTGAGTAACATTCTTACACGAGGTAAGACTCAGCAGAACAACAAAGGAAAAATTACGTATTTATTAAACCAGAAGCTCCATTTAAAGCCGTCGGATCTGTTAGCAATTTTTGAAGGGCACGGTATCGCGAGAATAAAGCTTAAAAAGGAATTGGAGCTGTTCCAGAAGGGCGAACGGTCTACTGAAGCTTATCGCGAGGCTGGTATAACGTGGTGGGATTACTGTGGCCCTATACTCGTAAATAGTTACCCTACTTATTTTGAGAAGTTACCAGCGTTAATAAAAAGGATTAATAAGGAGAAGCGCAACAGTAAAAATTATGTGTTGTTTTTGGGTGCGACAGATGCTGAAAGCAACCAGCAGCCGTGTTTGAGCTTAATACAATTTCAGGTGGATAATGGTAAGTTGGTAGTAAGTGCCTACCAAAGATCTAGTGATGCTAACTTAGGTTTGCCAGCGGATATTTATCACTTGTATCTGATAAGTCAGAAGATAGATTTACCGTTAAAATCAATAACTTTAAACCTCGGTAATGTGCATATATATGAAAACAATTTAAAGGCAACTAAGCAACTACTGAAAGGTAAATCGGTTAGGTTTGATCTGAATGTTTAGTGTATTCTAATGCCGCTTTAATAGTTCTCTTTTTGTAGTGATTAATAGTATGGTCTAAGACTTCTAATTGTTCTTTCGTAGTTTTGTTATCTAAAACAGCTTTAAGCGCTTTTTTGCCTAAGTTTTGTTTAATTTCAAACGTGATAAGGTCATCAATAATTTTATCTTTAGCTATAAAAGGAGAATTATCGTAGCTGTGTTTAAAGTTCTCATAGCATGATATGGCTTCGGCTTTTAAAGTTTTTTTGAATAAGTTTAAGTCTACCATGAGGTTATTAAATAGAGTTTAAATACACTTTAAATACGATTGAAATATAATTAGTAGATTTGATTGTAAAAGTAATTATTTAAAGTTTAATTCCAGAAATAGCGTGCATTTGGTTTTAAAAACGTGTGCATTTCGATTTTTCGATTATATCATTTAAAGTTAAACAACTTTAAACCTAGCGCTCTTAACCATTTGTATATCTAATATTTATTACAACATAATTATGAAAATAAACCCAGCTAAACTCAATACATTTTTAATGTTTAAATTACCATCGGCATATTTATGTGGGGTACGTACACGATCTATAGACCAAAACCGATGTGTAGTTACAGTTAAACATAGATGGATTAACCAAAATCCTTTTCGTTCTATGTTTTGGGCAGTACAGGGCATGGCTGCAGAATTATCTACAGGTGCATTGGTAATGAGTAAAATAAAGCAAAGTGGTAAAAATATATCTATGTTGGTTTTAAGTAACCAAGCTAGTTTTACTAAAAAGGCAACAGGTAAAATAACATTTGTTTGCGAAGACGGGAACCAATTAAACCAAGCCATAGCCAAAACCGTTACTTCTGGTGAAGGGCAAACGGTTTGGATGCAAGCTGTTGGTACCAATGCGGATGGAGTAGTGGTATCAACCTTTAAATTTGAGTGGACTTTAAAATTAAAATCTTAGTTGGTGTAACAAATATGGGGCGACGTTTACTGATATATTGAACACTTTAAAAATTTTTATTATGAAAGCACACGAAATAGATTATACCATATATGGAGAAGAAATGCAATATGTAGAGATCGAGCTCGATCAAAATGAAGGTGTTGTTGCAGAGGCAGGAAGTTTTATGATGATGGATGAAGCCATACAAATGCAGACCTTATTTGGAGACGGTTCTAAACAAAATGAAGGTTTTTTAGATTCTATTCTAGGGGCTGGAAAACGAATTCTTACAGGAGAACGTTTGTTTATGACTGCTTTTTATAATACGCATCCAGAAAGACGTTCGGTATCTTTTGCATCGCCATACCCAGGGAAAATTTTAGCAGTAGATTTAGCTAAGTTTGGAGGTAAAGTTATCTGCCAAAAAGATGCATTTTTATGTGCTGCCAAAGGTGTGAGTATAGGTATTGAATTTTCTAAACGTCTAGGTCGTGGGCTATTTGGCGGCGAAGGTTTTATCATGCAAAAATTGGAAGGCGATGGTTTAGCCTTTGTGCATGCAGGTGGTACTTTAGCGACCAAAGAGTTAAAAGCTGGCGAAAAACTGCGTGTAGATACGGGCTGTATAGTTGGATTTACTAAAGATGTAGATTACGATATAGAATTTATTGGAGGTATAAGAAACACGGTATTTGGCGGCGAAGGTTTGTTTTTTGCTACTTTAACAGGTCCAGGAATGGTATATATCCAATCTTTGCCATTTAGCAGGTTGGCAGGCCGTGTATTATCGGCTCTACCACGAGGAAACAATAAAAAAGGAGAGGGAAGTATACTTGGCGGATTAGGCGATTTGTTAGATGGCGATAATCGGTTTTAACAGGTTTTTTTTAGTTTTAAGATAATATTTAGATTTTTTTTTCTATTTTTAGTCAGCATTAAAAAGAATTGTCTATACATACATCTACTTAAATTCAGTATTAACTAAACCTAAATATAAACCTATGGCTAGAGCAATGTACGAGTATACGAAAACGATACTTAGTAAAGTTAGTTTCGATACGACGTTGTTTTGTAAAGAAGTGCAAAAGGCACTTCAGAGATTGTTACCTTACGAAATTGAAGAACTTAAGGTGTTTATAGAATCTTTAGTTCAACAGAACCCCGATTTAGATCAATGTTTAATTTATTTAAAAGCATAACAAAAAGCAACCGAAATGGTTGCTTTTTTTATAGTGCATAATTGCTGATAAAAAAAGCGGTTTAAATAGTTGTTTCTATTTAAACCGCTTATAATAAAGTTAGTTTAGTTTTTCGTAAATATTACTTTACAAGTAGTTTTGCAGATTTTTGACCTTCTGCCGATTTTACAGTAGCAAACCATAATCCAGACTTGAATTCAAAATCTAAATCTTTACTAGTGTTAATAGTTTTAATCAATGCTCCAGTAACGCTAAAGATATTTACTTCTGTATTCGATTTTACGTTAGAAAGCACAATTCTGTTCCCCACAGCTTTAATATCAGAACCACTTTTAATAGAAAAGTCTTCTAGGCTTAAAGATGTATTTAAAGGGTTGTTAATGTCTCCTCTGTATACTCTGTAGTATCTAATTTTACTAGTGTCGTCGTACAAACGGTATTCGCCGTCTGCAGGTGCTTGAAATTGTAAAAAGAATGCCACGGTTTTGTCATCTTCGTTGCTTACAGGAATATCGTAATCCCATGTTGCTAAAATGTTAGGCTCCTCGGCAGCGTCGGCCATTTTATACGTTGCTTTGGTAGATCCTCCAGTGGAATTAGACGTTACTACAAAAGAAAACGATTCTCCTGCTTTCATTTGTACTGCTAAATATCTTGTTTTGGCTTCTCCTAAACCATTAGCGTATAAGCAACCATATAGTTCTCCTGTAGGCGCTATAGAATAGGCTGGTGCAGGCGATAAATTATCATCATATCTAGTAATGCTTTCATTGTTGGTTCTAAGGCGGTCGCTACCTTTTGTAACATAGCTAACTGTTTCGTCTGCTGTAAAATTACTTACAGATAAGTTTGCTGAGCCAGCAGGAGTGCCTGCAGGATAAAAATTAGTGTTAATGTTGTCTACCGTTAACTTATTGGTGTAACCCAATCGCGATAGGTCGGCAGCACCAAAATCCCAAACGTCACTTTGAGCGTAAGTGGTAGCGCCAGCTGCGCATAAAATTACAGATAAACCGATTTTGAGTAATTGTTTTTTCATGTGATATAGTTTTAGTTTGTTAAAAAATGATTTGTGTTTGTAATCGATTACACAAATCTAAAAATAAATTTATGATTATCATAGAAAAAAGACAATTTTATATCGGTATACTTAAAATTACAGTTAAAAAAATAAGATTTAGTTAATTTTGAAAATATTTTTTGATGGCTTAAACTTGTTTTTTTTGTAGTAACGGACTTATAATTTTTACATTCTGGAAGGTAATGGCACCGCGAATAATACTAGAAATTACTTGTTGAAGGGCATCTATAATTTGCATTTTTAACTCGCTTTTATGATAAATTAAACTGACTTCGCGAGCCGGGCTAGGTTCTTTAAAGTATTTTAGGTTGGATTTTAAATTTTCGTTAATATCTAATGTATGTAGGTAAGGCAGTAGGGTCATGCCTAGCCCTTCGTTAGATAATTTAATTAAAGTTTCTATACTACCGCTTTCTAATTGAAAAGTATCTTCTTCATGTTTTTTAAACGACTTGCAAATGTTTAATATACCGTCCCTAAAACAATGTCCGTCCTCTAGAAGTAACATATCATCTACATCTAAATCGCTAGGTTCTATGTTATGTTGTTTAAATAATCTGTGGTTGTTGGGCACATAACCAACAAAAGGTTCGTAATACAGTACGCGTTCTTTAATGTTTTCAATTTCTAGAGGTGTCGCTGCTATGGCGGCATCTAAATGTCCTTCGTTTAAGCGCTGTACAATATCTTCTGTGGTAAGTTCTTCAATTTTTAACTTGACCTTGGGATGTTTTTTTATAAACGTATTTAAAAACATGGGCAGCAGAGTTGGCATAACGGTAGATATAATTCCTAATTTGAATTCTCCTCCTATAAACCCTTTTTGTTGATCTACGATGTCTTGAATACGGTACGATTCGTTTACAATATTTTTAGCCTGGTGTACAATTTTGCGTCCTACTTCTGTTAATTCTATGGGTTTTTTGCCGCGATCGAAAATTAAAACATCCAATTCGTCTTCTAGTTTTTGAATTTGCATGCTTAAAGTGGGTTGTGTTACAAAGCATTTTTCGGCAGCTTTTGTGAAATTTTGGTTCTCGGCAACAGCCAATACATAATATAATTGTGTAATTGTCATTCGTATAAATTTAGACTATAAAATTATAAAATCAATCAATAAAACCTATTGTTAATTCTGTTAATTATAGACTAAATTTGTGTAAACATTAAAAAATAAGATGATTATGACACTTAATATTTTAGGTTTAGATTCTAAAAAAACCAAAGATTTAGCTAAAGATTTAAATAGTTTATTGGCTAACTTTCAAACATATTATCAGAACTTACGCGGTATACATTGGAACATTAAAGGCAAGCGTTTTTTCGATTTGCACGTAAAATTTGAAGAGCTTTATACCGATGCTAATGTTAAAGTAGATGAAATTGCAGAGCGTATTTTAACGCTAGGCGAAACGCCTTTGCATACTTTTGAAGATTATGCCAAACACTCTAAAGTTCCGGTAGGTAAAAACATTTCGGAAGATGAAAAAGCAGTGAGGTTAATTGTTGATTCGTTAACTGAATTACTTAAAATTGAGCGTGATCTTTTAGAAAAATCTGATGATGCCGCAGATGAAGGTACAAATTCTATGATGAGCGATTTTATTACCGAGCAAGAAAAAACCATCTGGATGATGAAAGCTTGGTTGGGAGAAACCGTTTAAAATAAACTGCTAAATAAAGTAAAGAGGCTTTCTAAAAAGTTAATTTATCGTCAATCTGAATTTATTTCAGATTCTCATAATTATTGGTTTTCAATATGATGAGATTCTGTGTCGAGCACAGAATGACACGCTTTTAAACTTTTTAGAAAGCCTCTTTTGTTTATAATCTAATATTTAATATTTCGTTTTGGTTAGTAATTGTAAAGGCAGCATTGGCAAATAGAGGTGGGCCAAATCCCATGTCGTTATTAGAAGTGCCATAGGTTTCTTTAGGCATGCCATTAGCTTCAAAATCCATAGTATTATTGTCATTTTCGTCGTGTAGTGCTAATACAGCATAAGTACCTGGACTCACATTTTTAAATGTAGTGGTTACTTTTCCATTTTCTATTTTGCATTTAGCGTGTTGTATGCCAGAACCTTTCATGAACGTTTTTTCGGTATGCAGTCCTATAAGAACATGACCGGAATTGTTTTTGACATTTTCAATGATAACAGTAATGTCGTAAGTGTTTGGCGTGTTTTGCGCCTGCAAAATTGTTGTCAAGCTTAAAAAGAGTAGCAGTGTTAGGATTGGTGTTGAAAAAGGTCTCATAAAATTTGTTTTTTTATTGTTTTACAAGGCTAAAATCTATCCTTTTTACAAAGAATACATATGTAACATACTGAAATGTTATAATTTGAGGATGAACTGATTTTTTAATACGCGAACAGTTTGATGCATGGATCTGTTTTTACAAAACGGAAGTGCTATATTCGTAATTCAAATAAGAGATAATTATGCTATACGCAATAGATATTTTAGGAGTTATAGCCTTTTCCATTTCTGGAGTTTTGGTGGCTTTAAGTAAACGTATGGATCCTTTCGGGATTTTAATCATTGCCTTTGTTACTGCAACTGGTGGTGGTATGTTAAGAGATGTTTTAATTGGCGACACCCCTGTAATTTGGATGAAGAACCCCACTTATGTGTACCTTATTTTTGGGTCTACTGTATTTGCTATAATATTTAGAAATAAAATAGATTATTTGCGTACATCGTTGTTTTTATTCGATACCATTGGTATCGGGTTGTATACTGTTATAGGTGTCGAGAAAGGGATATCTGCTCAATTAGACCCTGTTATTTGTGCTTCGTTAGGGGTGATGACGGCTTGTTTTGGCGGGGTTATCCGTGATATTTTATGTGGACAGATTCCTGTTATTTTTAGACAGGAAGTTTATGCAACCGCATGTTTTTTAGGGGCGATTTGCTATTTAGTACTTCGACATTTTGGGGTAGACAATAGTATCAATTTTATTATTTCTGGTGTTGTGGTTATTGCTGTACGATTAATTGCAGTAAAATTTAAAATAGCACTACCAAGTGTGTATAAAGATTAATTGATAATCTCGACCTTTTTTATATAAATGTTACGCAAGGGCCATTCGGCACGATCGGTTTCTACTTCCGAAATTTTATCGACAACATCCATGCCTTTGGTAACTTTACCAAAAATGGTGTAATTGCCGTCTAGGTGATGGGCACCATGCTCCGGAACAACAATAAAAAATTCGAAAGGCGATGCTAGTTTATGCGGATTTTCGATCTCGCTGCTAGGCATCGAAACAACACCACGTTCGTGCGTAAATCCGCGTTTGGCATCTGTCGGTAATAAATACTTGCCAATATAATTACGTTTGTTTACCGTTTCGATATCATCGCTATTTCCAGCCTGAACAATAAAGTTTTTTACTACTCTGTAAAATTGTGTAGCATCAAAATAATGCTGTTTGGTTAAGAATATAAAATTGGCTCTGTGGAATTTAGTTTCGTTAAAAAGAAGTATTTCAATAGTACCAAAGTCTGTTATAAGTCTAACCTTATTCTCTTTGTGTTCTTTTTCGTATTGAAGAAAAAACTCCATAGCGTTTTCATCTCCTAACTGTGGGAATTCGCGAGTAATTTCCTCCTGTTTTACAATAGTGTCTGTAGGTGGTGTCTCTATTTTTTTTACAGTGGTGTTGGGCTTTTTTGTTTTATTTTTTTTAGAATCCGTATCTTCACAGTTAAATAATAGTAAAACGGATAAACAGAACACTAAGAGTCTCATAAATGAATTTTGATGATTTTTTAAAGCTAGCTTCAAAAGTAAAAAATATACCGCTACCAGCCGAAACATCTCAGTTTAAAATGTCTCCACCTTTTAGAAAGCAATTGCAGGAGGCCAATAGGGCGAAGATGGCAATAGCTAGGCAGGCAGGCGTAATGGCCTTATTTTATCCGAATACAAGCTATGAAACTACTCTGGTTTTAATTTTAAGGAAAACCTACAAGGGGGTGCATTCTGCACAAATCGGGTTTCCTGGAGGCAAGTTAGAATTGGATGATGCATCTATAAAAGCGGCTGCAGTTCGTGAAACGTTCGAGGAGGTAGGCGTACCCGAACAACACATTAAGGTATGGCGCGAACTTACTCAAGTGTATATTCCGCCAAGTAACTTTTTTGTAACACCTTTTATAGGAATAGTGAACAATACTCCAAAATTAACCAAACAAGACGAAGAAGTGGAAGCTATTATAGAGGTGCCGTTGACTGAATTTTTAGACGAAAACAATGTTATCACCCAAATGGTGCAAACCTCGTATGCTATTAAAACAGAGGTGCCTGCGTTTTATTTGCAAGGACAAACTGTATGGGGAGCAACAGCAATGATGCTTAGCGAGGTAAAAGACCTATTAAAAGCGGCAACTTATTCTTGAGTTTTCCTACATTTGTATGCGATTTAAAATTACAACATAAAATTATGGGATTGTTTAAGAGAAATCCTTTCGGGCATATACTTATTTTAAAAAAATGGTTAATAAGGTATTTGGGTGTGCTTACACACAGGCGCTTTAGAGGATTTAACGAATTGCAAATTGAAGGTTCGGAAATTATAAAGGAATTACCCGAAACCAATGTGCTATTCATTTCTAATCATCAAACTTATTTTGCCGATGTAGTGGCTATGTTTCATGTGTTTAATGCCAGTTTAAGTGGAAGACAGGACACGATAAAGAATGTTGGATATATTTGGCAACCCAAGTTAAATATGTATTATGTGGCGGCAAAAGAAACCATGAAAGCAGGGTTGTTGCCTAAAATTTTTGCTTATGCTGGGTCTATTAGTATAGAGCGAACCTGGAGGTCTGAGGGAAAAGATGTTAACCGACAGGTGAAGATGAGCGATATTTCCAGTATTGCAAAAGCTCTGGACGATGGTTGGGTAATTACTTTCCCGCAGGGTACAACCACGCCATTTAAGCCTATTCGTAAAGGGACGGCGCATATTATAAAACGCTACCAACCCATTGTAGTTCCTGTTGTGATAGACGGATTTAGACGTTCATTCGACAAAAAGGGCTTGCGTATAAAAAAGAAAAATATTCTTCAATCTATGGAGATTAAAGCACCGTTAGAGATCGATTACGAAAACGATACTATTGATGCTATTGTAGAAAAAATAGAATACGCAATAGAGCAACATCCATCTTTCTTAAAAGTGCTTAGTAAAGAGCAAATTCAGGAAATGGAAGAACTAAATAAGCAAAGGGAGTATTAATGTTATAACTCCATTTTTTTTAGTTCGTGATAATTTCGGTCTAGCTTTTTTAATAATATTCCGTAGATAAGCCAATAAAATCCTAGAAGTATAGCTAATACCAAGGTAAGGGCGAGCCCTACAATAACAATGGTTTTAGCGTAGAACATAAAGGCATTGCCATTGGCGGTTGCTTGTGTAACCTGGGCTATGAGCTCGCTATCTTGTTTAAACTCTATAAACAGTACAATTATGGTAGAGCCTATCATAAATAGCAGGTTAAAAGCTACATAATGTTTAACAGTTTGGCGTGTTTTTAAAATATTCTCCATAAGTACTTTAGCGCTATCGGTAACCGATATGGTGCGGTAGTTTTTAAAGAACAAGAAAAAGAAATAAAACAGTACAACGTAACCAAATACCGTAAGCCCTAATATAATGTATTTAGCATCGGTATCGTTAAAGCGTTCAAAGCCGTCAAAATCTTTAAAACTAAACGATAAGGCTGTCCAAAACCCAAATTCTAGTAGGCTAATAATAAAAATCCATTTTACGATAGAAGACGATCGTTTTAAAATCATCTTGTAAATATCGTTGTAAGACAATTTAGGAAAACTATTGTTGTCCTTTCTGTTCCAGTCTTTTTTTAATAATTCTAATTCATCCATAATGTTACGGATTTAATATGGTTTTTAATTTCGTTTTCACTCTATTCATTTTCACTCTGGCATTCACTTCACTAATCCCTAAGGTTTCGCTAATTTCTTTATAGTTTTTGTCTTCTAGGTATAAAAAAACAAGTGCTTTTTCAATGTCGTTTAATTGGTGTACAGCACTGTAAAGTAGTTTTAATTGTTGTTCTTCTGTATCGTCGTAATGTTCTGCTTTTATTTTAAACTGCACAGCATCGAATTCTTGTGTTTTAATGCTGCGTTTCGATTTTCGGTACAGTGTTATTGCTGTGTTCAATCCAACGCGATACATCCAAGTACTAAACTTAGAATCGCCTCGAAATTTAGGGTAGGCTTTCCAAAGTTGAATGGTAATTTCTTGGAATAAATCGTTGTGCGCATCGTAATTATTGGTGTACAACCTACAAACTTTGTGCACGATGTTTTGATGCTCTTCCAGCAATGCAATAAAACTATGTTCTAATTCTTTATCCAAATGGTGTGGTTAATTATACTATTAGTAGCTCGACGTTTTAAATTGTTACAAAATGGAATAATGTATTTTTTGTTTAGTGATTTTATTGGGAAATACCATAACTGTAAAGTCTGTTTTTATAATTTAAGTTATTGTGATTTTATTTAAAGCTTTTGTTTTAATTTATTATTGTAATAAATTGATTATGTTTTATTTGAATTTTTATCATAGATAAAATTTATGATACTATTTTGTAAGTTTAAAACTGATTTTTCGATTGTTGATATGTTACAGTTTTAAGCATGTTAAAGTATAAAAAAGGATTGGTTTTAACTCGTGTATCTTATCGTTTTTCAGATCATTTTTATAATTATTTGTACAGGTGTCATTGAAAAAAGAAGACAAGAATTCTGAAACTTTAAAAGTAGATAAACCTAAATAGTTTTAAAAATATCGGTTCGTCCCTAAAAAACTACAATTGGGTATTTAGCTTTTTTAAGCAACGGTGTTTTGAAAGATATTTGCTCTGTAATTAATAATCAACAAAAATCATGAAGCATTTAATTTTTTTAGCAATGGTGCTGGCTAGTTTAGTCGCCCGTGCGCAGTTACCTTCAAACAACGTAAAAGACAAGTCGGGTAACGCTGGCTTAAAGCAATCGAGAAACAAAATGCAATGTGCGACAGACAACTTTTTAGTACATTTAGACCAATTGCATTTTTAAATCAAAAAAATTATTTAAAACGCTTTAAAATCACTTTTAGCATATCATGTCAAAACTAGTTAAAAATAGTATCGTAACCTTTTCAATTGGCTGTATTATATACCTTATTGGTAATCTTTGGTTTGGAGGTTTCAGTTATAACTCGGTACAAGATTTTTTAATCGATTTTATGTTTTATCAGTTATATGCTTTTGTGCTGGGATTTAGCAACATGTTATTTTTTCAGTATTACAGTAAATGGGACTGGAAGAAAAATCAAAAGATTTTAAGATTTGTTGTAGGGTTGCTTGTAGCGTCGGTAATCACCATTATCGGATTGTTTATCCTTCATACTTTTGAGGCATTAGCCGTGCAAGGAAAATCGGTAAGCGAATTTTTGGCTCACGAACAAGTTAAACACTATCAGTTTGGGTTTTGGGTAACGATTAATATTGTAATTATATATCATATTATTTACTATTACAATGCTTATCAGCAAAAAAAGCTACAAGAACAAAAGGTAATTGCGGGTACAGCTAGTGCGCAGTTCGAAAGTTTAAAGAATCAAATCGATCCACATTTTCTTTTTAACAGTCTTAATGTTTTGAGTGCATTAATCGAAGAAAATATAACTAGTGCTCAGCGTTTTACCGTGTCGTTGTCTAAAATATACCGGTATGTTTTAGAGCAAAAAGACAAAGAATTGGTAACGGTAGCCGAAGAATTGCAGTTTGCAAAAACCTATGTAAACCTATTAAAAATGCGCTTCGAAAACAGTTTAATATTTTCGTTGCCGGAGCAATACGATAATCCAGAGGCTAAGGTGGTGCCTTTATCGTTACAATTATTGTTGGAAAATACGATAAAACACAATATTGTAAGCGAGCAAAAGCCATTACAGATTAGCATTGCCATAGAAGATAATTTTTTAGTGGTAAAAAATAATTTACAAAAAAAAGAAGTATTACAAACACGTAAAGGAGTAGGGTTGCAAAACATTGTAAACCGCTACGCCATATTAACAAAACGAAAAGTTTTGGTAGACGACTCGCAAAATACATTTACGGTTAAAATACCAATACTTACAAAACGCATAACTATTATGGACACACAAAAAGACATATACAACGAGCAAGACGCTTATTATCGCGCAAAAAAACAAGTAGAAGAAATGAAAGGATTTTATGGTAACTTACTGTCGTATTGTACCGTTATTCCATTTCTAATCTTTATAAATTACAAAACTTCATGGGGTTTTCAATGGTTTTGGTTCCCGATGTTGGGTTGGGGAATAGGAATTATTTTTCATGCCTTTAGCGTATTTGGTTACGGAAAATCTTGGGAAGAGCGTAAAATTCAAGAAATATTAGATAAAGAAAAACAACAAAAACACTGGAACTAATGGAACAATCATATTTTGAAAGAGAACGTTACGAACGCGCCCGAAAACGTGTAAAACGCATCCGGGGGTTTTATACCCACGCCTTGGTTTATGTAGTTATAAACATCATGATATTTATTGTAAACACTCAGTTAACAAACGGTCAAAATTATAACGGATGGCAAATGTTTTCAACACCTGTGTTCTGGGGAATCGGTTTATTGGCACACGGATTATCGGTATTTTTACCACCGCTATTAATTGGAAAAGGCTGGGAAGACGACAAGATAAAAGAGTTAATGGAAAAAGAAAAAAATCAAAAATGGGAATAATTTGGGCGTGTTTTTCCGCAGCTGCTACAAAACCGCGCTTTCCGCGCTACACGGTAGCTTGCTGCAATCGCTCACGCAAAACATCCGCTTAATCAATAAACAGTACTTTACACCATGAATGTTATTATTATCGAAGACGAAAAACCATCAGCACGCCGGTTACAGCGTCTTTTAAATCACTTAGGCGTTTCTGTGCAAACCATGTTGCATTCTGTAGAAGAATCTATATTGTGGTTTCAAAACAATACGCATCCAGATTTAATATTTTTAGACATACAACTTAGCGATGGTTTGTCTTTCGAGATTTTCGACACAGTAACAGTAAATTCGGCCATAATTTTCACAACAGCTTACGATGAGTATGCGCTTAAAGCATTTAAGTTGAATAGTATAGATTACTTACTTAAACCAATAGATGAAGACGATTTAGAGCAGGCTATTACAAAATTTAAAACCCGATTGCCGCAACAAGAGCAGCTCGTTTTAAATTATAGCGATATAAAAAGCATGCTTGTAAATCCGTTAGACAGGCAATATAAAAAGCGATTTTCTGTACAAGTAGGTCAGCATCTTAAATTAATTTACAGTAACGATGTCGAGTGTTTTTATAGCGAAAACAAAGGTACTTATCTGTATACAGCAGATGGTAGAAATTATTTACTAAGCACCTCGTTAGATCAGTTAGATTTAGAATTAGATCCACAAATGTTTTTTCGAATTAACAGAAAGTTTATTGTTAATATCCATGCCATTAAAGACATGATAAATTATACCAATTCGCGGTTAGAAATTAAACTAAACTCGTATAATCACGAGCAGGTAATAGTGGCGCGAGAACGCGTTAAAACCTTTAAAGATTGGTTGACATAATTTTATTGCGATAGTTTACATTTTGACAGTAAAAGAAGTGACTTAAAAGAATATTTTTTTAAGCTACAGCGATTTGATTTACATTAGATTAAAATTCAATCGCTATGAAAATCAATCTAACCACTTTAATTTTGGCATGTTTTACAGTTTGTTTAAGCTATGCTCAAGACTGGAAAACCTATCCGTACACTCCAGAAGGTAGTTTAATAACATTTCCTAAAGACGAAGGTGCTCATACCGCCGAAGCCATCGAGTGGTGGTATACTTCGGGAGAAGTTACAGGGGAAACAACAGGCAAAACGTATGCCTATATGCTTAGTTATTTCGATTATTCGTATGCTGGGTTTGATGGGTTCAGAATTTTAAATTTAAGAGATTTAAGTACAGGCGAGTTTTTTCAAAGCACGTTGCCTTTAACCTATAATACATTGTCTACAGAAGCTATAAGCATAGAAGCCGTTGTTTTTAGGGGTATTACAGAATCATGGCGCAATAAATTAGACCATGATAATAACAGTATTCCGTTTCAATATACCATAACAGCAGCATCCGATAATGGAAAAATTGAGTTTGATTATAACACAGTAAAGCGCCCATTAATTATAGGCGATACTGGTCTGATAGATCAAGGTGCTTCAAGGTATTCTTATTATTTCTCGCAAACCAAGAACGAGGTTTCAGGCCAAATTACCCTTAATGGTGTAACCGAAAATGTTATTGGTACAGCTTGGATAGATCGACAATACGGAAGTTTCAATCCGCTTTCTAGCGAAAAATACGAATGGTTTAGTTTACAATTGTCCAACGATATGGATATCAATCTGTGGAATATTTTTACAGCCGAAGGTAGTATTCCCGATAATTCTAAATTTAAAATCCTTTCGGCTTATGTAGACGATAATACACAATACACCATCAGCGATTTTGAAATTGAAAGATTGGCTTTTAATTGTATGCCAGATTTAGAAAAGTGTTATTCTAAAAAATGGCGATTAACTTCGGAGTCAAAAAATATCGACCTAACCATAGAAACACGTTACGATGATGCCGAGGTGACTTTACCTTTTCGATTTTATGAAGGCACCATAACCATCAGCGGGACAATAAATGGCGAATCGGTAACGGGAATTGGTTTTGCCGAATTGGTACACACTTACGAAAACCCAAGTATAACCCTAAATGCTTTTGCCGATAATATGTACAGTGCAGACACCCCAATATCTTGGATGCTTAACAATCCTGATGATGGGCGTAAAGTATATTACGATGTATTGTATAGTACAGACGGAGAAGAATTTATAAGTATAGTAACAGATCTTACCGACACGAGTTTTATTTGGGAGCAACCTGCATTAGATCAAGATGCATCGGTGTGGTTTAAAGTTGTGGCACATTCTGTAGATGGTACTTTATCTAGCGAAGTAGTTTCTGAAGCATTGCAATATAGTACCTTGTCGGTAGCGTCATCGGTATTAAATCAAGTAAAGTTATTTCCAAATCCGGTGCAAACCCATTTATATATAACGATGCCGTTTGCGGTTACAAGGTTTCAATACGAAATAATAGATGTTAGTGGTCGTCTTGTTTTGAAAAATCAAACTACACAGCAAGACTCTAACACACTTGAAATTCCACTTAATCAGTTAACAAGCGGTATTTATATATTGCGTTGTACAACGCAACACACGCAAAAGAGCTTTAAGTTTATAAAGCAGTAGTTACTCGTTGTCTATTCGGTTATCATCAAAAGCAGATGGTAATAACTTTGGAATAAATTTAATAACTATAGGTAGCAAAATAGCACCTCCAGGAAGTAAGAAAATGGCTAAACTGGGTATGGTTTTAAAAATGTCCAGTAATTGCTTGTTTATCTTTTTATGTTCTTCGGCCGTTAATTCTCTGTAAGTAGATTGCGATAATAAAACTACAAGTTCTTTGCTGTCGCGTAACTCTTTAAGTAAACGTTTTTTATTTCGGGTAATGAGTTTGGTAACCAGGATATTGGAACGGTTGTAAAAGCTTTTTACCACGTTCTTAGAACTTAATAAACGGATTTCGTTACGATGATTACTAAAAAATGAATTGATGGCGGCTAACGACTCGTTTTTATCATTATCTGTTAAGCCCAATGCTTCGGCAAGAGTGTTTAAGAATTCAAACTCAGCAGTTTCTATAATGTTATCGCTCCAGGCTGCCATGCAGGCAATATCTGAAAAATACAGCGATTCGTTAACGCTTTTTGCAAAAGTAACAGCTTCTAAAAATGTGAGTTGTTTTTGCTTTCGATATCGTAATGAAGCCTCGAACAATTCGATTAAACTTTTGTCGTAATTACTTTTGTTCTGTTTTAAATTTAAGGCGTTTATAACTATTGTAATAATAGAAGCTTCTAAGGCTTCTAAATAGTTTTGGGTAATATGCTGGTGTTTTAAATAGTGTTTGTATGCAATAACATCTAAATACAACAACACGTTGGTAATGTAATGGTTGAAGTTTTTTGTGATAATGTTGTCGTCTATCTGTACGCGTTTATGCAAGATTTTTTCAACCAAAGTTTCTGCTTTTTCGCGTCCCAAAACATCTTCTAAAAACGTAGACTTGTATTGGTTTATGGCGGTGTAAAAGTTTATAACACTGTCAAAAAGAGGAATTGCTGTTCCGTCATTTTTATGTGCATGAATAAAAGCCAGGCAAAGATTAATTTTACAGCGTTCTTCTTCGGTAAAATCAGGGGTTGTAACGTAGTTGTTAACTACCCTAATATTGTAGCCGTAAATGAAACCAGATGCTCTAAAGGCTAGGTAAAAGTCGACATCTGAAGCGTTGTTTAATAAGGCTCTAGAGCTTAGTTCTTTTAGCAGCTTTTTTGTCCAGCCATTAGCCGATGGATTCATTAGGAGTATTTTTGTATTGCAAATAAAAATTAAAAGTACAATAATGCATAAAAAAAAGCTGCAAGAAGCAGCTTTTATGTTGTTAAAGGGGTAAAATATTATTGAATAATACCACCGCAACTTACACGACCACCAGCATCGCCAGTTGGTTGCGTTTTAAAATCGTCTGTTCCTTGATGAACGATTACTCCTTTTCCTAAAATATCTTTATTGGCATCTCCACAACCTATACACCATTCGTCTGTAGAGAAGGTAATTGTACCATTACCATTGTCGTCTGCATTAAAGTTACCAATGTCTCCTTTATGGTATCCCGCAGCATCGCCCCATTTGCCATGAGGTTGCCCGGTTGGATTCCAATGGCCACCAGTAGATTTGCCGTCTGGTGAAGAACAATCTGCTTTTTCGTGTAAATGTATTGCGTGCATTCCAGGTTCTAAACCACCAAGTATAGCTACCATAGTTACTGTGCCGTTTTCTTCTGTAAATACAGCGTTACCGGTAACATTACTTTCGCTTTTGGCTTCTAAGGCTATTTTTACTTTTTTGGGAGCTGAAGCAACTTCTTCAGCTACAGGAGTAGGGGAAGTTGTTGTTTCGGTAGCTTTGGTTTCTTTTTTATCGGATTTACAGCTTGCAGCAAAAATTAATGCTAAAGCTGCTAATACTAGAGTTCCTTTTTTCATAAAAAATGCGTTTTAAAAATTGCTAAGAAATCGAAATTTACAGATATTTTAATCAAATTCAAATTATAATAGCTGCTATTTTAAATGCGTTTTGATGCGAAATTAAAAAATGAACCTCTAAATTTTAAGCTATCAGTTAAATTACAATCAATTACTATACGCGGCATTGATTTCAATCGTGTTTATTTTTTGGTTTTCTTTAACAGAGTTTGTTAATTAAAATTTAAAGTAGGAAAGTTACTGCGTTTAATTAAAAATATCAGATTATATTTACAATAAGAAATAAGAGGTTATTTCTATTTTTTATAAGGTTCTATTATTAATAGTGAAATAATAGTTTTTATAAATTTGTTAGTTAATTTTTAGTTTAAAAAGGAGTTGGTTTAAAAAAGTCAATTCCTTTTTTTATTCTGCACATTCTATGTTGCTGCTGGCCGAATTGGTGTTAATATTAGGCGACAAATACGGAATGCCCAGTCCTAAACCACGAACAATAAAAAATACGGCAATAATAATAACAAATACAGGAATGAGTTTTTGAACCCGTTGTTTTGCGAAAGCGCTTAGTCGGTTGCCTAAATATACAGCTGCTGTCATTAAGGGTATGGTGCCTAAACCAAACAGCATCATATATAAACTTCCTTTTAAAGGGGCGGCTGTTGCAATTGAAGATAATACCGCAATGTAAACCAGACCACAGGGTAAAAAGCCATTTAAAAATCCTATAGTTAAAAAAGTGTCGGGTGTTTTTTTTTGAAGGGCTTTACCCATGGCACTTTTCACTCTAGAAAGGACTTTATATATGGGTTTTGAGGCGTTGTATTTATTAAATGTTTTATAGGGAATAAGTACAATAACTATTAAGCAAATGCCTATTATAATTGATAGTTTTTGTTGAAGACCAAAAATGTACAAGCCTTTGCCAAGTATACCAAAAACACAACCTATCATGGCGTATGCCAGTAATCTGCCAAAATGATAAATGAAAATCTGAACAAATTTTTTAGTGCTACTCGATTGGTTTACGGGGAGTAGCAAGGCAATAGGACCGCACATGCCTATGCAGTGTAAACTGCCTAAAAGCCCAAATATAAATGCCGAAATATACATTAATAGCTGATGGATTCTTTAAATAAATAGTTTGAAGAATTATGGTTCCAATCGATTTTGATGTTCCAGCGTCCTTCCACCAATTTTGAATTTGGAATTAAAAAGTGATGATTATTAATTTCTAGCGGCAAATTAAAATCTAATGTTTTGTTAGAGGGTCTGTACATGTAAACCGTTCCAGAAATATCACCGTCTTTAAAATTGCTTGGGAATTTTAATAGCAAGCCATCTGGCGTTTGTTGCCATTTAATATTTTCTGCTAAGGTTTTGGCGTTTTTTTCTTTGTTGATGTCGTTCTGAAAATTCAGCTCTTGTTTGTAGTAATCTTCTACCACCAAATCGTGGTTGTATTTATCGTTTGTTACCATGGTAATTACAAAATACATGATAAAACTAATAAAGCATATAAAGGCAATAACGATACCTGTTCCCCAATTTATTTTCATAATGTGTTTTGTTTATGTTACTTATAGCTTCGCGGTGCTAAAAACCTAACCGAAGTTGTTTCAATTAGTTTGTCGTGGCTATAAACCTCTATATAGAGCTTGTTTTTGTCTCCTTTTAATTGTGATTGATTTATTTCTATAAACATGGTGCCTTCGGCTAAACCTTGTTCTGGTACAAAAATATTTTTATCGGCAGCAACGACTTTTATTTCTCCAGGATAATTTTTTAGTTTGAAACTTACGTTGTTGTAATCGTTATTGGTTTTATTGATTATTTTGTAGGTGAAAACGTTGCTAATAATATTATTGTCTTTATGCTCGTATAATTGTCCCGGTAACCGTAAAATGGTTGTTTCTAGTGCATTTCTGCTAAAAAGCATACCAGCCCATACGGCTAATAGCACAATTAAAACTCCGGAATAAGCTTTTAAGCGTGTTGTAAATCGGAATTTTTCTTTCTTTTCAATTTCATCTTCACTGGCATAGCGAATGAGTCCTTTTGGTAAATTAACGCTATCCATTATAGCGTCGCAGGCATCCATACAGGCGGTACAATTTACGCATTCCAATTGGGTGCCATTTCGTATGTCTATTCCTGTAGGGCATACATGAACGCATTGGTAGCAGTCTATACAATCGCCATGCCCTAAAGCTTCCCGGTCTTCATTTTTTCTGAATTTTTTTCTGCCATTTTCACTCTCTCCTCGCTTATGGTCGTAAGCTACAATAATGGATTTGTTGTCTAATAATACGCCTTGTAATCTGCCGTAAGGACAGGCTATAATACAAACTTGCTCTCTAAACCATGTAAAGACAAAATAAAATATGAAGGTGAAAATCAATAACGGAATTAAAGTGCTTAAGTGCGCTTTTGGTCCTTCTTTTATAAAGCTAAGCACTTGGTCCCCGCCGATTAAATAGGCTAAAAAAACATTAGCAATAAAAAATGAAATGATAAGAAAAATACTCCATTTTAAAATTCGTTTTCTTATTTTTTCGGCGTTCCAAGCTTGTTTGTCCAAGCGCATTTGTTTGCCACGATCACCGTCAATCCAATATTCAATTCGTCTAAAAACCATTTCCATAAAAATGGTTTGTGGGCAAATCCAACCGCAAAAAATACGTCCGAATGCTACTGTGAAAATGGTAATAAACACCACAGCAATAATCATAGACATAACGAATAGCTTAAAATCTTGTGGCCAGAACGGGAACCCAAAAATATTAAAACGACGTTCTACAACATTAAATAGTAAAAACTGATTGCCATTTATTTTTATAAAAGGGGCAGCAATTAAAAACAATAATAAAATATAGCTAACAATCTTGCGCTTGTCGTAGTATTTGCCATTTGGTTTTTTGGGGTATACCCAAGCGCGTTTACCGTCTTTAGTAACGGTACCTATAGAATCTCTGAATACTTCGTTTTCTGGAGTTTCCATGGTTTTTTAAGGATTGTTGTTATTATTTTTTGTTTGTGTTTAATTTACTCGGCACTGGCATCATCGCCTGGTTTCCAAACGATATCGCCTTCTGCATCTTTAGGTTTTGCTGGAGTAGTGCCATGTAAACTAATAACATAACTGGCTACTTGTGCTATTTCTGCAGGTTTCAAGCTTTGTTTCCAGGCAATCATCCCTTTCCCAGCTCGACCACCTTCGCTTATGGTATGGAAGATGTTTTTTATGCCTCCGCCTAAAATCCAATGATCGTCTGTTAAATTAGGGCCAATACCTCCGCCGCCATCAGCCATGTGACAGGCTACACAATTGGTTTGAAAGGTTGCCTTACCAGCATTTAAATCGGCTGCATCTGTAAGTAGTGTTACCGTGTTGACATCTACCAAATCTTTAGCAGTTTTTTTGTATTCTTCAATAGCGATTTTAGCTTCGGCCAATTCGGTTTCGTATTCATCAATTTGTGAGTCACCATTAAAGACTTC
Source organism: Bacteroidia bacterium (assembly GCA_030427735.1). Lineage (GTDB taxonomy): Bacteria > Bacteroidota > Bacteroidia > Flavobacteriales > Flavobacteriaceae > Formosa. Next base: position 20,824 of record JAUIBP010000007.1, read on the forward strand.
GTATCGCAATAAATAAACAGCTGCAAATACAATGGAAATGTAAAATGCATACAGCCACCATGGCGGTAACGAATTGTCTAGTTCGCGAATGCCATCGTAATCGTGGTCTAGAATAATTTCGCTTTCCTGAGCTAATGGTTTTTGTCCTAATAACTTTTTGTAGGTACGTTGTAGCCAAAGTATAAATTGAGGAGTTTTAGCTTTATTGGTAGCGTACTCTAATTTGCCAGTCTCGTCTAGACTTTGGTAAAGAATATTGTCTAGTGCCGACACGATGCCTTCTATGGCAATAATAATAAGGAGAATCAGCATTAAAAATAATAAGACTGCAGGATATTTAACAAACGCGGGTTGGTCGCCTGAGTCTACAAAATATTCTACAAGTCCGGCTATAATAAAGAATAGCACAGGAACTCTTATAAAGGATGGAATGTAATTTCTCATAATATATCGTCGTTTGGTTGGTTGTCGTTATCGAATGGTATATGGCTTACAGTATCTATATATTCTTTTTTAGCAGTAAGAACCCACCAAAAAAGTAATACGAAAAAAGTAAAGAAGATGATTAAGGAAATAATAGGGTATATTTCTATTCCAGAAATACTTTCCATATAATTTTTTGCAAATTTTAGCATGATTACGTGGTTTTTGGTTACTCTTCGGTTACTTTAATATCTGTTCCTAAGCGTTGTAAGTAGGCAATAAGTGCTACAATTTCGCGATTTCTCATTTCAACAAAATCTTCGCCGTTTTGGGCAGCCGCTTTTTTGTCACTTTCGTACGATTCTGCAAAATCTGGATCGTTGTGTAAGCTGGTTTCAATTGCTGTACCTTGTTCCAACATACTTTGTTGGGCATTGGCAATATCTTCATCTGTGTAAGGTACTCCAAGAGATACCATAGTTTTCATTTTCGATTCGGTCTGCGATTTATCTAATTCGTTTCTGATAATCCATTGGTAAGCTGGCATTATAGAGCCGCTGGAGGTACTTTGTGGGTCGTACATGTGGTTGAGGTGCCAGTTGTCTGAATATTTGCCACCAACGCGGTGCAAATCTGGTCCTGTACGTTTGCTTCCCCAAAGGAATGGATGGTCGTAAACGTATTCTCCTGCTTTTGAATATTCACCATAACGTTCTACTTCGCTTCTAAACGGACGAATCATTTGTGAATGGCATCCCACACAACCTTCGCGAATGTAAATATCTCGCCCTTCCAATTCTAAAGGTGTGTAAGGTTTAACACTGCTAATAGTTGGAATATTAGATTTTACCATAATTGTTGGAACAATCTGAATAATACCTCCAATTAAAATAGCAATGGTTGCAAGAATGGTAAGTTGTATAGGTCTACGTTCCAACCAAGTGTGAAACCCTTCGCCAGCAAGACGTCTGTTAGTAACGCGTTCTAGTGCAGGAGCTTCAGCAAGTTCGTCGGTTACAGCACTACCACTTTTAATAGTCGCGTAAATGTTATAAACCAAAACAACGATACCGATTAAATACAAGGTGCCTCCTGCAGCACGCATGGCATACATAGGAATGATTTCGGTAACAGTTTCTAAGAAATTACCATATACTAAGGTGCCGTCTGGGTTAAACTGTTTCCACATACTAGCTTGTAAAAATCCAGCGACATACATAGGTAATGCATAAAGAACAATACCTAAGGTTCCAATCCAAAAATGAACATTAGCAAGTTTTAAAGAATGTAATTTGGTTTTAAATAATCTTGGTATTAACCAATAAATCATACCAAAGGCAAAGAAACCATTCCAAGCCAAAGCACCAACGTGTACGTGCGCAATAATCCAGTCGGTAAAGTGCCCAATGGCATTTACATTTTTAAGCGATAGCATAGGACCTTCAAAAGTAGCCATACCGTAACCAGTAAGGGCAACGACCATAAACTTTAAAACCGGATCTGTTCTTACTTTGTCCCAAGCCCCTCTTAAGGTAAGTAATCCGTTTATCATACCTCCCCAGGATGGCATAAGGAGCATTACCGAAAAGGCAACGCCTAAGTTTTGTGCCCATTCTGGAAGTGCGGTATATAAAAGGTGATGAGGTCCAGCCCAGATATAAATAAAAATTAAAGACCAAAAGTGAACTATGGATAGTTTATAGGAGTACACAGGTCTGTTTGCAGCTTTAGGCACAAAATAATACATAAGACCTAAAAACGGTGTGGTTAAAAAGAAAGCTACAGCATTGTGGCCATACCACCATTGCACCAAAGCATCTTGAACCCCAGCATAAACCGAATAACTTTTTAGTCCGCTTACGGGTAATTCTAAGCTGTTGAAAATATGTAGGACAGCTACGGTAACGAAAGTTGCCAAATAAAACCAGATGGCAACGTATAAATGACGTTGTCTGCGTTTTAAAATAGTAGCTATTAAATTCCAACCAAACACAACCCATACAACAGCTATAGCTATGTCTATAGGCCATTCTAATTCGGCATACTCTTTAGACGAGGTATAACCTAATGGTAGGGTAATCGCGGCGGCAACAATTATAAGCTGCCAACCCCAAAAGTTTATACTACTTAACAAGTCGCTTGCCATCCTGGCTTTTAATAGCCTTTGCGAGGAATAATACACTCCTGCAAAAATGGCATTACCCACAAAAGCAAAAATGACCGCGTTGGTATGTAATGGTCTTAGTCTACCAAAACTTAACCATGAAATACCATCGGTAAGGTTCGGGAAAAGAAAGAAAAACGCTAGTAATAATCCAACGGCCATGCCTATTACACCCCAAAAGATGGTGGCGTAAACAAATTTTTTAACGATTTTATTATCGTAATAAAACTGTTGTATTTCCATAATTTAAAATTGATTAGTCTTTATTGGTTAGTATTGAATCGTTAGGTTTATCTTTAATGAGTTCGTCTTCAAAAAGCATGCGTACAGAGGGCGTGTAACTGTCGTCGAATTGCCCACGCTTTACGGCAAAAATAAAAGCTATAAAGAAAATTATAGCTACTAAAATGCTTACTCCTAGTAATATATATATTACACTCATGTAGGTTTATTTTGATATAAAAATAATAGGCTCTAACAAGTCATAAAATGATATTTGTCATGTTTAAGAAAATTGTTAGCGTAACCTTTTACCTATAATATTGGTTGCAATTGTGGTAAATACAACTATACTAATAGAACTTAAAGGCATTAATATTGCAGCTACAACGGGAGATAATTGTCCAGTTACTGCAAAGTATAATCCAACACAATTATATATTAAAGATAATAAAAAACTCCATTTAATTACGTTAATGCATGATTTTGATGTAGTTAAGAATCGATTTAAATTACTTAACACAGTGGCGTCCATAATGCCATCGCAAGCAGGAGAAAAAATATTAATGTTTTCGGATATTGCAATACCTACGTTACTTTGTGCTAAAGCGCCAGAATCGTTTAAACCATCGCCAACCATTAAAACTTTAGCGCCTTCGGTTTGGTGGTATTTGATATACTCTAACTTGTCTTCCGGTTTTTGATTGAATAACAGTTTGGTTTTGGCAGGAAGCAGTTTTTTTAAATTGTCTAATTCGCCAGCATTGTCACCCGATAAAATGGCTAAATCGTATTGGGGTTTTAAGGTGTTAAATAATTTAGACACACCTTTTCTGTATGTATTGTAAAAAGTAAATTTGCCTTTGTAGGTGTTATTACTACTAATATGCACGTTAGTGTTTAGTGCACCTGTTTGGCTCTTAATACCAACAAAATTGGCTGAACCTATTTTAATACTATCCTGTTTTAGTTGCCCTTCAATACCTTGGCCAATATGTTCTTCAAAATAATCTAGGGTAACAATATCATTTGCTTTTAAAATATCGTATAAAGTTCTACTTAAAGGATGGTTAGATCCGCGCAAGGTGTTTTTTAAAAGGCGCTCTTCGGTGGTTGTTAGTGGCATACCGCTGTAGGTAGCAGTGCTTTTTTTGTTGGAAGTTATAGTGCCGGTTTTGTCGAAAATAATAGTGTTTATAGTGGCAAGCTGTTCTAGTGCACTGGCATTTTTTAAATATAGTTTATGCTTGCCAAAAATGCGAAGCATATTGCCAAAAGTAAAAGGAGCAGCAAGCGCAAGGGCACACGGGCAGGCAATTATAAGTACTGCGGTAAATACATTAATAACTTTGCTGGCATCGTAATACAACCAAAAAGCAGAAGCTAAAACAGCAATAGTGAGTATACTAATAGTAAAACGCTTACTTATAGTGTTGGTAAGATTGGTAAATGTGTGTTCTTTATTTTTATTAAATACATCATGACTCCATAATTTAGTTAAATAGCTTTGTTTTACAGCTTTTAAAGCTTCCATTTCTATACTCCCAGACATTTGTTTGCCTCCTGCAAAAACCTTATCGCCAGATTGTTTTTTTATGGTTTCAGATTCTCCTGTTACAAAACTATAATCTATCGAGGCTTTACCTTTTATGATAATGCCGTCAACAGGAATCAGTTCTTCGTGCCTTATAAGTAGGCGATCACCTTGTTTAATATCGTATACCTGAATGGGTATTTCTTCGGTTTCAGAAATAATTTTAGTAACAGCTATAGGAAAATACGATTTATAATCGCGCTCGAATGACAAGAAATCATAGGTTTTTTGTTGAAAGAATTTCCCGAGTAACAGAAAGAATACGAGTCCTGTAAGGCTGTCGAAAAAGCCAGAACCTATATCGAAACTAATTTCAACAGTACTTCTAACAAACAACACGGTAATTCCAATTGCTATCGGGACGTCTATATTTAAAAAACCAGCACGTAAACCCTTAAAAGCCGATGTAAAATAATCGCGGGCAGCATAAAAAACTACAGGCAAAGAGAAAATAAACATTAACCATCTAAAAACATATTTATAGCGGTCTAACCAAAATTCGTTAACCTCGAAATATTCTGGAAACGATAAAAACATAACGTTGCCGAATGCAAAACCCGCAATACCGAGTTTGTAAATTATAGACCGATCTGTTGCTTTCTGTTCCCGACTTATATCGTCTAAACTTATATATGGTTCGTAACCAATATTACTTAAAAGAGTAACGACATCTTTTAGCGATGTGTTATTGGCTTGGTAGGTTACGCGTACTGTTTTTTTGTTAAAATTAACCTGAGAGCTGGTAATGTTGGAATTTAATTTGTGTAAATTTTCTAAGATCCAAATGCAAGAGCTACAGTGTATATGGGGAATGTATAAGGTTGCTATTTGTGTGTTTTCGTCATTAAATTCAAGGAGCTTGTGTAATATAGCGTCATCGGTTAAAAAGTCGTATTTGCCAGCAACGGTTTTAGGTGCAGTTCCAGGAGCCTGTTGCAAATCGTAATAATTGGTGAGGTTGCTTTCCGAAAAAATTTCATAAACCGTTTTACAGCCGTTGCAACAAAACAGTTTGTCGTCAAATTCAATTTGAATATCGTCGCAAGGCGTGCCGCAATGAAAACAGGTGTTAGATGTCATAAAATGATTTTGGTTAGAACCATCAAAGATTTAAAATAGCGTACAATAAAAATATGATTTTTATCACCTTTTAAGTACTTTTACATCTTAAAAATTTCAGTTTATTTATGGGGGATTGCCAACAATGCGTTGTTAGAAAAATAAATGCGCTACAGATGCTAAAGGGAAAAGAAGTAAAAGCGATAGCAGATTGTAAGGTTACTAAAAGTATAGCCAAAGGCGATATTATATTTTCTGAAGGCGACATGCTAAACGGTGTTTATTGTGTGCAATCGGGTATATGTAAGCTCACTAAATTAAGCGAAAAAGGAAAAGAGCAAGTAGTAAAACTTGTGGTAAAGGGCGAGCTTTTAGGGCAGCGCTCGGTTATTTCCAATCAAGCAGCAAATTTAAGTGCTACCGCTTTAAATGATATGGAAGTTTGTTTTATTCCTAAAACCGAATTATTAGAAATTTTACACAGTAACAACGATTTTTCTTTCGATGTATTACTGCGCATGGCAACCGATTTAAAAGAAGCCGAAACCACTATTATTAACATGGCCCAAAAATCGGTTAGACATCGTTTGGCAGAAATATTATTGTATTTGTACAATGATTTTGGAGTAGATGAAGCTGGTTTTTTAAATGTAACGTTGTCTAGAGAAGATTTTGCAAGTATTGTAGGCACAGCTACAGAATCTATAATACGTACCTTATCTCAGTTTAAAAAGGAAGGGTTAATAAGTACTAAGGGCAAGCAAATAAAAGTTGAAGATAAAAAGTCCTTAAGCATGCTAGAATAGTATAGCAAATCTCAAATTCTTCTACGATTTTCTTTTTTTCGATGGCCTTAAGGCTGTTATTATTATGTAAAATGTATTTCTGTTCTCTTATAAATTAGTATTTTTATAAGGCTATGAAACATCCAAATTACAAATCTGGCTTTGTGTTTAAAACTTACGAAGCGCCAAATCAATCGCCATTCGAGAAACTCTTCGAGATTTTTAAAGAGCTGATTACACACACTTCTGGCGATTTTGACGAAGCGATTTCTTGGTTACGAGAACTCGATAAAGAATATCAACTTACCGATGCCAATTATACAGTAGACGATTTTATAGAAGACCTTAAAAAGAAAGGGTATATCCGCGAAGAAATCGATCCTGATGGCTCTGGTGGCGGTATGGCCATTACGGCTAAAACCGAACGGGCTATTAGGCAGCAAGCTTTAAACCATATTTTTGGCAAGTTAAAACGCAGTGGTTCTGGCAACCACAGAAGCAAGCAAGTAGGTACAGGCGACGAGCATACAGGCGAGTTTAGAAACTATCAATTTGGAGAAGCACTCGATAAAGTGTCAATTACCGAAAGTTTAAAGAATGCACAAATCAATCACGGTGTAGGGAGCTTTAATTTAACCGAAGACGATTTGGTGGTCGAAGAAACTTTACACAAATCGCAAATGAGTACCGTTTTAATGATTGATATTAGTCATAGTATGATTTTGTATGGAGAAGATCGCATTACACCCGCCAAAAAAGTGGCGATGGCACTGGCCGAACTCATAACCACACGCTATCCTAAAGACACTTTGGATATTTTAGTGTTTGGTAACGATGCCTGGCTTATAGAAATTAAAGATCTTCCGTACTTAAAAGTAGGTCCTTATCACACCAATACCGTAGCCGGACTGCAACTGGCAATGGATGTTTTAAGACGAAAACGCCATACCAACAAACAGATTTTTATGATCACCGATGGTAAACCCAGTTGCTTGCGAATGCCCGATGGCGACTATTACAAAAATAGCATGGGATTAGATCCATATATTGTAAATAAGTGCTATCATGCAGCGCAACAAGCCAGACGTTTACATATACCAATTACTACCTTTATGATTGCTAAAGATCCGTATTTAATGCGTTTTGTAAACGAGTTTACCCAGGCTAATAAAGGAAAAGCGTTTTATACAGGACTTAAAGGTTTAGGTGAAATGATTTTTGAAGATTACGAAACAAATCGGAAGAAACGCATTAGAGGTTAGTGGATAGTAAGCAATAAGAATAATCAAATAGGAAAGTAAAAGATAATCGAAAATTTTGCGAATGTATAGAAATTTATTCGCGCTTTCGCGGCAAAAAAGAACCCCAGAGAATATGAAAATAGAGCACATAAAAACCTTAGGAGATTTAAAAAAATCAGGATATAAAAGCAAATCTATAAAAGATGAATTACGCGACAATTTAATTGAAAAATTAAAAACCAATACTGTTACTTTTGAAGGTGTGCATGGTTACGAAAACACGGTAATTCCAGAATTAGAGCGAGCTATTTTATCTAAACACAATATCAATTTATTAGGGTTGCGAGGCCAGGCAAAAACACGCATGGCACGTTTAATGGTGAATTTGTTAGACGATTATATTCCCATTGTTGAAGGTTCCGAAATTAACGACGATCCTTTACAGCCTATTTCTAGATACGCTGTAGAATTAATAAAAGCGCAGGGCGATAACATACCTATTGCTTGGTTGTCTAAACACGAACGTTTTGCCGAAAAACTAGCCACGCCCGATGTAACCGTAGCAGATATTATTGGCGATGTCGATCCCATAAAAGCAGCGCACTTAAAACTGAGTTATGCCGACGACCGCGTGATTCATTACGGAATGATTCCAAGAGCCAATCGCTGTATTTTTGTGATTAACGAATTGCCAGATTTGCAAGCCAGAATTCAGGTGGCTTTGTTTAATATTCTTCAAGAAGGCGATATACAAATTCGCGGTTTTAAGTTGCGGTTGCCATTAGATATTCAGTTTGTGTTTACAGCAAATCCAGAGGATTATACTAATCGGGGTAGTATCGTTACGCCCTTAAAAGATCGTATAGGCTCACAAATTATAACACACTATCCTATCGATATCAATACTGCTAAACGTATTACCTCGCAAGAAGCGAAATTAAGCGAATCGCAAACCAATTTAGTACAGATACCAGAATTAGCTAAAGATATTTTAGAACAAATTGTGTTCGAAGCACGCGATAATGACTACATAGATGCTAAAAGTGGAGTAAGTGCTAGAATGAGTATTACGGCCCTCGAAAATTTGGTAAGCACAGCTGAGCGTCGTGCATTAATTGCAGGCGATACCCAAACACAAATTCGATTGACCGATTTTCTGGGGATCATTCCAGCCATAACTGGTAAGGTAGAATTGGTTTACGAAGGCGAACAGGAAGGTGCATCGGTGGTGGCTTTCAATTTAATTGGTGATGCAATTCAGGAACTATTTCCGTTGTATTTTCCTAAGATCGAGAAATTAGAAAAGCAAAACGAAGAAACACCTTACGATGGGGTCGTGTCTTGGTTTTTTAATAGTAAAGATGGGTTTGAATTATTAGACGATTTAAATGAAACCGATTATAAACAGGCTTTAGATGATATTGAACCTTTAAGTCAATTGATTGAGAAATATCAGCCAGAGGCAGACCATGAAGCTAAATACTTTTTGAAAGAATTTGTGCTATGGGGATTGGTGCAGTTTAAAAAACTCAATAAATACCGCTATACAGAAGGCATTCAGTTTAAAGATCCTTATGGTAGTTATATTAGCGGTTTGTAAATAAAAAAGGCTGTCTAAAGTGTAACAGATTGTCATTCTATTACACTTTAGACAGCCACTTTTCAGTTTTCTATAAGGGTTTTACGTCTATGTAAAAATCAGGGTCAACTTCTAAGGTTTTAGCCGTAGTTGCTAAAGTTTTCCAATTGGCAGTAGGGTATAACCATTGCGATTTTTCATTTATAGTAACCTGAATTGGCATATCAAAATCGTTTACAATATTAATGTAACGGTATTGTAATTGATTGTTCTCAAATTTATACTCTAAAGTAGGAATGCGAATATCTCTTAAATATTGATTGAAAAAAGCTGTTAAATCAATGCCCGTTTCTTTACTTAAGTAATCTTCAATTTGTTGCGTGTTTACGGTCTGATGATAAAACGTTTCGTTCATTCCTCGTAAAATTTGTCGCCACTTTTCGTCGTCTTCAATAAGCTGACGTAATGTGTGTAACATATTGGCACCTTTATAGTACATATCGCCAGAACCTTCGTGATTTACGTTGTAAACACCAATTATTGGGCGATCGTTTTGTATGGCTTTTCTGGTGCCAATAACATATTCTGCAGAAGCTTGTTTGCCGTAATAGTAATCTAAAAATAAATTTTCGGAATACGCTGTAAAACTTTCGTGAATCCACATGTCTGCAATATCGATGTCGGTAATATTATTGGCAAACCATTCGTGTCCTGCTTCGTGAATAATTATGAAGTCGAATTTTAATCCCCAGCCTGTACCAGACAAATCACGTCCTAAATAGCCGTTTTCAAAATTATTGCCATAGGTTACCGAACTTTGGTGTTCCATGCCCAAGTAAGGTACTTCTACTAGCTTAAAACCGTCTTCGTAAAACGGATAAGGGCCAAACCAGTGTTCGAAAGCTTTCATCATTTTAGGCGCGTCCTTAAACTGTTTTTTGGCTTTATCTAAATTGTATTTAAGCACGTAATAGTTCATGTCTAACGGCCCTTTTTCACCTTGATAGACTTCCGAAAAATGGGCGTAATCGCCTAGGTTAACATTCACGCCATAATTATTTATCGGATTTTTTACAGACCATGTGTAAATGGTACTTCCATCGTTTAGTTTTTTGGTGTTAGTAAGTCGGCCATTAGATACGTCCATAAGGCCTTTAGGTGTGGTAACGCTAATATCCATACTATCTACCTCGTCGTACATATGGTCTTTACATGGCCACCAAACACTGGCGCCCAAACCTTGGCAAGAGGTCGCAACAAAATCGTTGCCATTCTTGTCTTTTTTCCATGAAAAACCACCGTCCCAAGGGGCTTTTACCGCTTCCTTAGGATGCCCTTCATAATACACATCTATACTGTTAATGTCGCCAACACGTTGTTGTTGTTTTAGGGTGATAAAATGTGCGTTGCCAGTTCGTGTTACGTTCAATGTTTTACCATCTTGCGTAACTTTGGTAATGTTTAACGGCTCCTGCAAATCTATTTGAAGCACATTATGGGGTTCTAGTACCTTATACTGTACAGTATTTTTACCCGAAATGAATTTTTGTTCTGGTTTAACAGTTACATTTAAATGGTAGTAAGTTAAATCCCACCAAGCGCGTTCAGGAGTAATACTACCTCGAAGCGTGTCTTGGTGTGTAAATTGCTCGTTGTGTTTAAAGAGTCCGTTTTGGGCAAAATTATTTAAACTGAAAAGTAAAATAAAAGCGCCAGATAGCCTGCGAAAATTCATAGTTGTGCTTTGCTTGTAAGTTTGAAAAATATTAGTCTAAAGCAAATGTATTTAATAATTCTCTAACTTCGGATGTGTCTTTAACATGATATTTGGCATTTGTCTTTTTTATGCCAACTTTAACAGTGTATGCCGTTTCTGGAAGCTCTTCGAACATATACTCATCGGTCCAATCGTCGCCAATAGCAAACATAAAGTCATACTTTTCTTTTGTTAATAATCGCGAAGCTGCGCGGCCTTTGTTTACATTACTACTTTTTATTTCGGTAACCTTATTACCTTTAAGTACCGATAAATCGTTATTGGAAATTAAACTGGTTAATACGGTGCTTAGTTCTATGGCACGTTTTTGGCCGAGTTCGGGATCTGTTTTTCTAAAATGCCAGGCCAACGAGTAGCGCTTTTTTTCTATAAATGTTCCTGGAGTACGATCTACAAACGTTTCTAAAATTGGTAGTATGCTAGACATCCAGTCGTTTTTTAAATGTTCTAGCATTTCCCAATCTTTGCCATTTTGCTTTAACCAAACCCCATGATCTGTAACTAGGGTGTAAGGCTTATTTGCAAACCAATCTTCAAACGTTTCGCGATCACGTCCGCTTATTATTACTAAATCTACACCGTCTTTGGCATGTAGGGCATCTAGCGTTTTAAAGAGCTCGGCGTCGGGTTTGGCGTCTTTCGGATTATTTTTAAAACCAACCAAAGTACCGTCAAAATCCAGAAGTAATAATTTTTTGTTGGAGGTTTTAAACGCCTTAGCGATATCTTGTTTAAGTTGGGGGGTAAGTTTTGTAGATTGGGCTTGTTCGTCGTTAGACTTGGTGCCTTCCAGGGCATCTAAAAATTCCTCTGCCCATTTTTCTACACTGTAGCGTTTTAATCTATTTTGAAGAATGGCAATACGATTTTGCTGATCTTCTAAAGGCATTTCTAAAGCCTCTTTAATGGTATCTGCAATTTGCTCGAAATTGTTGGGGTTAATTAATAGGGCTTCGTTCATTTCGTTTGAAGCTCCTGCCATTTCGCTTAAAATGAGCACCCCATCTTGATTGGTTCTAGTGGCAATATATTCTTTTGCAACCAAATTCATACCATCTCGAATGGGCGTGATTAAAGCAACATCGGATGAGGTGTATAAATCGATGAGGTTTTCAAACGGCATTGAGCGATAAAAATACCAAACAGGCGTCCAACTGACAGTAGCAAATTTACCATTTATACGGCCAACCAACTCGTCGGTTTCGCGTTTTAGTTTCTGGTATTGTGGGACATTGGAACGCGATGGAACGGCTAGTAAAATAAGTCGTACTTTTTCCTTAAATTCTGGGTATTTGTTTAAAAAATATTCGAAGGCTCTTAAACGTTTTGGTATGCCCTTAGTGTAATCTAACCGATCTATAGAAAGTATAATTTTAGCACCTAACGATGTTTTTATATGCTCGTCTAAACGGCGCTGTAGCTCCGATTTTTCTTTTTCTTTCTGGTTGGTATTGGCAACAGCAGCATTATAAAATTTGTTGTAATCTATCCCCATCGGGAACGAGTCTACTTTTATGTTTCTGTCGTCGTAAAGAATATCGTTAAATTTTACGTCTAATCGTAAAATACGTTTTACGGAGCTTAAAAAATGGCGTTCGTAATCGTAGGTGTGAAATCCTATTAAATCAGATCCGAGCATGCCTTTCAATAATTCTTCACGCCATGGGAAGGTTCTAAAGATTTCGAAAGACGGAAACGGAATATGTAAAAAGAATCCTATAGAAATATTAGGGTTTTTGTCTCGTAATAGTTTGGGTAAAAGTAACAGTTGGTAGTCGTGAACCCAAACCGTATCGCCATCGTTAACATGTTCTAAAACAACGTCGGCAAATTTCTGGTTTACGGCTTTATACGATTCCCATTCGGAACGTTCAAAAGTGGTGTATTCCATAAAATAATGAAATAAAGGCCATAATGTTTTGTTACTAAATCCTAAATAAAAATTGTCTACATCTTCGGTAGTTAAGGGTACGGTTACACATTTTTCCTTCTGTACTTCTGCGTTAACACGATCTTGTAATGCAGGCGTAAGTTGTTCTTCTGTTAATCCAGACCAACCTACCCAAATACCATTTCCATCGGCGTGAACAGATTTCATTCCCGTCGCTAAACCACCCACACTGGGTTTTATTTCTAATTGAGAATCTTCTAATTTAACTTGTAAAGGAAGTCTGTTCGAGACAATTATTGTCTTATTCATGAAGTTGAGTTTTGATTAGCAATAAGTTTTTCGTTAATTTAAAGAAAAATAGGTTGCTAACCATATAAAAGACGATTTTAATGAATAATTTAGATTACGGAATTATTGGTAACTGCCGTAGTGCGGCACTCATTTCTAAAACAGGTTCTATAGATTGGTGTTGTTTGCCAGAGTTCGATTCTAGCTCGGTTTTTGCCAAAATATTAGATGAAAATATAGGTGGTAATTTCGGGTTTATAGTAGACGATACATACAATATTACACAACGATATTTAGACCGAACCGCTATTTTGGTTACTTCGTTTAGTAACGGTACCGATGCTTTTGATGTGATGGATTTTATGCCAAGATATCATAAAACCACAGGAGGCTATCAATCACCTCCAGAAATTATTCGCTTTATAAAACACAGAACAGGGGCTCCTAAGTTTAGAGTAGATTATAGTCCAAAATTGGAGTATGCTCTGGGTGAAACTAACACATATGTTAAGTCCGATTTTATTGTTAGTTTAACAGATAAAGAAAAGTTCGATACGCTTTTTTTATACACCGATTTAAATAAACATGCCGTAGTAAATCGCGAAGAAATAACTTTAACTCAGGATGCTTATTTTTTAATAGGCTACAACGAAAAAATATTTAAACCCGATGTACACAAGGCTTATATCGAGTTTGAACGCACTAAAGTGTATTGGTTAAATTGGATGGATGGGACCCCATCATACGAGCGCTATAACACCGAAATTTGTAGAAGTGCTATTACCTTAAAATTATTAACGTACGATAAAACAGGAGCTGTTTTAGCTGCCGCGACCACATCGTTGCCAGAAACAATAGGCGAGGTAAGGAATTGGGATTACCGTTTTTGTTGGATTCGGGATGCGTCTATGGTTATTAAAGTTGTATCGCACTTAGGCCATAAAAAAATAGCCAAACGTTACCTGCAATTCATTATCGATTTAATACCAGATAAAGACGAAAAGCTTCAAATTATGTATGGTATTAATAAAGAAAAAAAGTTAACAGAAGAAACTCTCGATCATTTAAGCGGTTACAAAAACTCTAGCCCTGTACGCATTGGGAACGCAGCCTACGAACAACGCCAAAACGATATTTATGGTATTTTAATGGATGTGATTCATCAGCAACTGGTTAATTTTAGTACTGATATAGAAAATGGCGAAGAAATCTGGACCATTACAAAAGGCATTGTATGGGTGGTAAATAAACACTGGCAGGAAGCAGACAAAGGTATTTGGGAGTTTAGAACCGAAGAGCGCCATTTTACATTTTCTAAAGTATTGTGTTGGGTGGCGATAGATAAGGCAATTAAAGTGGCCGAAATTTTAGGTAAAAAATCGAAACTCGAAAAATGGATTCCATTAGAGAAATCTATTAAAGAAGATATTTTAACCAATGCATGGAACGAAAAAGTACAGGCATTTACACAATCGTACGGCTCTAACGATTTAGATGCTTCGGTATTGTTAATGGAGCCTTATGGATTTATTGAAGCAACAGATCCTAAGTACGTAAATACGGTTAAAGCCATAGAGCGCGAGCTGAGCAACGATGGTTTATTGTATCGCTATAAAAATAAAGATGATTTTGGGTTGCCATCATCGTCGTTTACCATTTGCACCTTTTGGTTTATTAATAGTTTGTATAAAATAGGTGAGGAGCAAAAGGCGATTGCCCTGTTCGATAAACTATTGTCGTACAGTAACCATTTAGGCTTGTTTAGTGAGGATATCGATTTTGAAACGAAACGATTATTAGGTAATTTTCCGCAAGCATATTCGCATCTTGCACTAATTGAAACAGCTATAAACTTATCTAAAGTGACCGATGAGGAGAAAGTAATTGAAACGATGCGTGAAAATGTAGATGATAAGAAAAATGAAGACTAGAGAAAAAATAAAAGGTCAATTCTTGTTACGGAATTGACCTTTTAAGGGGTTTGAATTAGTCACACATTATATTTTAAAAACAATACTTGTTTTCAGCTTTAACTTTTTCGGCAATAGCATCGCGAAGCGCAATCACGTTTGGCTGATTGGTGTATTTGGTAAAACGTTTTAGTCCCATTAACATCATGCGTTGCTCGTCGCCTTCAGCAAACGAAATAATACCTTCTTTAGCATTTTTATTAATAATGTCTACAGCATTGTAAAGGTATAATTTCGACATGGCAATTTGCTCTTGATGTTTGTTTTCACCAAAGCGTTTGGCATTCTTTTCGGTTCTTAAAATAGCCGATTCTGCCATGTAAATTTCAATTAAAATATTAGATGCCGCCATTAATAATTGCTGATGTTTTTCTAGATCCGGTCCAAATTTCTGAACAGCTGCACCAGCCACCATTAAAAAGACTTTTTTAAGCTTGGCTATCATTTCTTTTTCTTCGGAAAGTAATTCGGAATAATCTGGCGTGTCGAACGACGGAATACTCATCAATTCTTCCTGAACTTTCATGGCAGGACCAATTAAATCTACATGACCCTTCATGGCTTTTTTAATCAGCATCCCTACGGAAAGCATGCGGTTAATTTCGTTGGTGCCTTCATAAATTCTAGCAATTCTAGCATCTCGCCAAGCGGCTTCCATTGGCGTGTCTTCCGAAAAGCCCATGCCGCCAAAAATCTGAATCCCTTCATCGGCACAAATCTGAACATCTTCAGAAACGGCTACTTTTAAAATGGAACATTCAATTGCGTATTCTTCCACACCTTTCAGCTCGGCTTCTTGATGCGAATTCCCTGCTTCTTGTCGCATAGCAATGCGGTCTTCGATATCTTTAGCAGCTCTGTACGATGCCGATTCGCCAACATAGGCATTGGTGGCCATTTCGGCTATTTTGTATTCGATAGCACCAAAATCGGAAATGCGGGTTTTAAATTGTTTGCGCTCATTGGCATACTGAACAGCTGTTGTAGTAATGCGGCGTTGCGAGTCTAAACAAGCAGCAGCCAACTTAATCCGACCAATATTTAAGGCATTCATGGCAATTTTAAAGCCTTCGCCACGACCAGCCAACATGTTTTCTATTGGTACAACGGTGTCGTTGTAAAAAACTTGTCGGGTAGAAGAGGCTCTAATGCCCAATTTATGTTCTTCTTCGCCTAAAGTGATACCATTTGGGTTTTCGGGATCGTATTCTACAATAAATCCAGTGATATTTTTATCGTCTTCAATTCGCGCAAAAACAATCATTAAACTGCAAAATCCTGCATTAGAAATCCACATTTTTTGTCCGTTGATAATATACGATTTACCATCGTCGGATAATTTGGCGGTTGTTTTACCAGAATTAGCATCGCTACCAGCACCAGGTTCGGTTAAGGCATAAGCCCCAAACCATTCGCCTGTGGCTAATTTAGGAACGTATTTTTGTTTTTGTTCTTCGGTTCCATAAAGGGTAATAGGCATAGTGCCAATTCCTGTATGGGCGCCAAAAGCCGTACTGAATGAGCCTGTGCCACTAGAAATATAGTCGCAGGTAAGCATGGTCGATACAAAGCCCATCCCTAATCCGCCATATTCCTCAGGAACCGCAACGCCTAGAAAACCGAGTTCGGCTGCTTTTTTCATTACCTCTTCTGTGAGGGCGTAATCTTTAGCTTCGAAACGTGGCTTGTTCGGAATGATTTCACGGTCGTTAAATTCCATAACCGCTTCTTTCATCATGATTTGTTCTTCAGAGAAATCCTCTGGTGTAAATATGTTTTCGCAGTCCGATTCTTTTATAATGAATTGTCCGCCTCTTAATATGTCTTTTTGTGTTGTTTCCATAGTTTTATGTTTTAGCTGTTAGTACTGAGTATTGAGATTTTAGAATTGAGCAATCTAAATACTTAATACTAACATCTCTGTTCTAGTTTAAAAATTCAAAAATCCCACAAGCGCCTTGCCCAGTACCAACACACATGGTTACGGCACCGTATTGCCCTTGCATATTTCGTTTACGCATTTCGTCGAACAGTTGCACCGATAATTTTGCTCCGGTACAGCCTAAAGGATGTCCTAAAGCGATAGCGCCTCCATTTACATTTACGATATCTGGATTTAGGTTTAATTCGCGAATAACCGCAATAGATTGTGAGGCAAAGGCTTCGTTAAGTTCTATAAGTTTTAAATCGTCTTGCTGTAATCCAGCTTGTTTTAATGCTTTTGGCACGGCCTTTACAGGGCCAATACCCATAATCCGTGGTTCGACACCAGCAGCAGCATAATTGACTAGTCTGGCTATAGGTTGTAAGCCTAATTCTTTTACCATGTCTTCACTCATTACCATTACAAAAGCAGCGCCATCGCTGGTTTGCGATGAGTTTCCAGCTGTTACACTGCCGCCAGTTGCAAAAACGGGACGGAGTTTTGCTAAAGCTTCAAGACTGGTATTGGCACGTGGGCCTTCGTCTTTGGTAACCGTGTACGATTTGGTGGCTTTTTTACCGTTTGCGTCAATATAAATTTCTTCAACATCAATCGGGACAATCTGATCTTGAAAACGATTTTCGGCTTGTGCCTTTAAGGCTTTCATGTGCGAATTGTAAGCAAATTCATCTTGATCTTCGCGAGAGACTTTAAACTGCTGAGCCACGGCTTCGGCGGTATTTCCCATACCCCAGTAATAATCTTCGTGCCCTGCTTTTACAATATCGTAATTCAGTTCGGGTTTAAAGCCTGTCATTGGCACGGCACTCATACTTTCAGCTCCTCCAGCGATAATACAGTTAGCCATACCGGCTTGTATTTTTGCGGTAGCCATACCAATGGTTTCGATTCCGGAAGAACAGAAACGGTTAACGGTTACCCCCGGAACATCTACTATATCGAGTCCCATTAAGGAAATTAATCGCGCCATATTAAGGCCCTGTGAGCCTTCGGGCATGGCATTACCAACAATAACGTCGTCGATACGTTTTGGGTCTAATGTTGGCAGTTCTTTCATCATGTGTTTGATGGTTTCTGCTGCCAGTTCATCTGTGCGCTTAAATCGGAATACACCTTTTGGTGCTTTTCCAACTGCGGTTCTGTATGCTTTTACAATGTATGCTTGTTTCATTTTAAATTAGAATTGAGTATTGAGTCATTAGTATTGAGATTCTAAAATTGAGATTTATAGTTTTTTTTGAAATACATAATTCATTTTTTGAATTTCAATACATAATTCAATAATTGGTTTTACACGTATTGCTTCAATTAGATTTAGTTCTTTTAATAATATTAATTGCGTTTGAAGTTCATAACAGGAACCATTTGCAATGCTTAAAAAATGTTTAAATTCTTTACGGGAATTTCTTCCTGCTCCTTCAGCTATGTTTGAAGGTATGGAAATAGTACATCGTTTTATTTGTGAGGTTAAACCGTATTTTTCATCAGAAGGTAATGCTGTAATTAGAAGATAAACTACTTTAGTTAGCTCTAATGATTTTCGCCATATTTTTAAATCTTCTACTTTGTGCATAATCGGCTAATTACTCCATACTCAAACCTCAATACTAAAATCTAATTCCTCAGCGGCTTCCCATTCTTCAACATATGCTGTATGCGTTCTAAGGTTTTCCGTTCTGTACATAAGCTTAAAAAGGCTTCGCGTTCTAGGTCTAATAAATATTGTTCGCTTACTAGAGTGGGCTCGGATAAATCGCCACCAGCCATAACGTAAGCTAGTTTGTTGGCGATTTTTTGGTCGTGTTCGCTAATGTAGCGACTGGCTTCCATCGAGTCGGTTCCTACCAAAAACATACCTAGGGCTTGTTTGCCGAGTACTTTAATATCGTTGCGTTTAATCGGTTGTGTGTAACCCGCTTCGGCCATTAATTTGGCATGTGCTTTTGCTGTTGCAATTTGGCGGTCTTTATTTACCACTACAATATCTTTACCTGGTTGTAGTACACCTAAATCGTAAGCTTCGTAAGCCGAGGTCGATACTTTTGCCATCCCAATGGTTAGGAAATAGTCTTGTAAAGTGTTTAATTCTACATCACCCTTTTTAAAGGTATCTTGGGCGCGTAAAGTCATTTCTTTCGAGCCGCCACCGCCAGGAATAACACCAACACCAAATTCTACTAAGCCAATATAGGTTTCGGCTGCTGCTATTACTTTATCGGCGTGCATCGATAATTCGCAACCCCCACCAAGGGTCATCCCATGCGGAGCAGAAATGGTTGGAATCGACGAATAACGCATGCGCATCATGGTGTCTTGGAAATATTTAATCGCCATATTCAGCTCGTCGTATTCTTGCTCTACGGCCATCATGAAAATCATACCGATATTAGCACCAACCGAAAAATTAGCACCTTGGTTACCAACGACTAAACCTTGGAAATCCTTTTCCGCGAGATCGATAGCTTTGTTAATTCCTGCTAGTACATCGCCACCAATGGTATTCATCTTAGATTGAAATTCGCAATTAAGAATACCATCACCTAAATCTTCTATAACAACGCCCGAATTTTTAAATACTTCGTTGGTTTTTCTGATGTTATCTAGAATGATGAATGCATCTTGCCCTGGAACTTTCACTTGTTTTTTAGACGGAATATCGTAGTAATATGAAGCGCCATCTTTAACGGTATAAAATGATTTGCTTCCCGAAGTAAGCATGTCTGTTACCCATGTGGCTGGTTTCAGACCTTCGGCTTTCATAATTTCGATACCCGTTTCAACACCAATGGCATCCCAAATTTGAAATGGTCCATGTTCCCAACCAAAACCGGCTTTCATCGCATCGTCTATTTTGTATAGATCGTTGGTAATTTCAGGAATGCGGTTTGACACATAGGCAAATAAGGCTGCAAAGTTTTTTCGGTAGAAATCACCTGCTTTATCTTTTCCTGAAACTAGAACCTTAAAGCGATCGACAACTTTATCGATGGTTTTAGTGAGTTCTAAAGTTGCGAAATTGGCCGATTTTTTTTCGCGGTATTCGAGCGTATCGAGATCCAAAGATAGTATTTGACTATTACCTTTGTCGTCTTTTTCTTTTTTATAAAAGCCTTGTTGGGTTTTACTACCTAACCATTTATTATCCATCATCTTGGCAATAAAATCGGGCAGTTTAAACAGGTCGTGGCGTTCGTCTTTTGGCACATTATCGTACAGACCATTCGCCACATGTACCAAAGTGTCTAAACCAACCACGTCGACCGTGCGGAAGGTTGCCGATTTTGGGCGACCAATTACGGGACCAGTAAGTTTGTCGACTTCTTCAATGGTTAATTCCATATCCTTTACCGCATGGAATAAACTCATAATGCTGAAAATACCAATACGATTTCCAATAAACGCAGGCGTGTCTTTAGCGACTACGGCTGTTTTTCCGAGGAATTGTTCTCCATAATTATTTAAGAAATCTAAAACTTCCGGACTGGTTTGTGGTCCAGGAATGATTTCGAATAGTTTTAAGTAACGCGCCGGATTGAAAAAGTGTGTGCCACAGAAGTGCTGTTGAAAATCTTCCGAGCGCCCTTCACTCATAAACTGAATCGGGATTCCCGAAGTGTTCGAGGTAATTAAGGTACCAGGTGTGCGGTGTTTTTCCAGATTTTCGAAGACTTGCTTTTTAATGTCTAGACGCTCCACAACCACTTCTATAATCCAATCGACATCTTTAACTTTTGCGATATCGTCTTCCAAATTCCCCGTCGTAATTCGCGATGCAAATTTTTGATGATAAATAGGAGAGGGCTTCGATTTTAAAGCTGCGGCAAGCGACTCGTTAACTATGCGGTTTCTAACAGTTTTATCGGTAAGGCTTAAACCTTTAGCTTGCTCTGTAGCATTGAGTTCTCGTGGTACAATGTCTAATAATAGTACATTTACACCAATGTTTGCAAAGTGGCAAGCAATGCCGCTTCCCATAATTCCAGAACCGATTACTGCTACTTTTTTAATTCTACGTGTGCTCATTTTATTGAAATAGGCTTTCGTTAATTATATATTTTTTTGTTTGAAATTAAATCGTTTATAACTTCTGCGACTTCGTAAAAGTGTTCGATTTTTTCTGCAGAAATATGTTTACGAACAGTGTCGTTGAAAATTAAAACCCGATCTTTCGAGTAGTCTCTTTTTTCTTTACCAAACGGTGTTAAATGTATTAAAACACCTCTTCCGTCTTCGGGGTTTGGTTTGCGTTCTATTAAGCCTTGTTTTTCCATGTTTTTAATGATTCTGGAAAGGCTAGTAGCTTCCATGCCCATTTTGGGGCCTAAGGAAGTCGATGGTGTTCCTTTTTCCGGATCGATGCTTAATAAGGCGAAGCCAGTGGCCATGGTGCTATCGAATTTTGCACCTTGTTCGTTATACATTTTGGTTACTGCTAACCATGTGGTTCGCAAGACATAATCTATAGTTTTATCTTTCATTCAAACGTTTTAGTAATTCCAAATATACTAAAAAATATTATGCATGCATAATAAAAACGTGTGAAATTTTTAAATAAAAAGCATAGAAAAACGCCTTAAAAGAAAGGCGTTTAAAAGATTAAGGTCTGTATATATTTTCTATAAGATCTTTATAGATGTCTTTAATAATTTTTCGTTTTAATTTTAAAGTAGGAGTAAGGTGTCCTGCCTCTATAGACCAAATATCGGGAGTGATTTTAAATACTTTTACTTGTTCCCATTTACCAAAATGCGTGTTGGCATGGTCTATCTCTGATTGTATTCTGTTTAAGAATGCTTCATTTTTAAATAGCTGTGGAATGGCATCTTTAATATTGTGACGTTTAGCCCATTCTTCAACAAAATCGTAGTTAGGTTGTATTAATGCTGCTGGCATTTTTTCGCCTTCACCAATAACCATAACTTGTTCGATAAAACGCGATTGTTTTAATTGGTTTTCAATAAGGGCAGGAGCTACGTATTTTCCGCCACTGGTTTTAAAAATTTCTTTTTTACGGTCGGTAATTTTTAAAAATCCATCGGTGCTAATTTCTCCAATATCTCCAGTATGGAAATATTCGCCAGTCATGACTTCGGATGTTTTCTGAGGGTCTTTGTAGTAGCCCATCATAACATTAGGACCTTTTACAAGTATTTCGCCGTCTTCGGCAATTTTAACTTCTACATTATCTATTATTTTTCCAACAGTACCTATTCTGAAGCCGTGGTTACGCTGATCGTTTACAGAAATTACCGGTGAAGTTTCTGTAAGTCCGTAGCCTTCCATAATGGGCATGCCTGCAGCTGCAAAAACGCGAGTTAATCGGGGTTGAAGTGCAGCACTACCAGACACCATGAGCTCTAATTCGCCACCAAGTGCTTCTTTCCATTTTTTAAAAATTAATGTTCTGGCTACATTCAGTTGTTTTTCGTACCACCATCCGTTTACGCCATAAGGTTCGTATTTTAATCCTAAATTTACTGCCCAGAAGAAGAGCGACTTTTTTATTCCTGTTAGCTCACTTCCTTTGGCTACAATTTTGTCGTATACTTTTTCGTAAAGTCTAGGTACCCCTGTCATTACCTGAGGTTTAATCTCTTTGGCATTATCTACCATTTTTTCTATAGATTCTGCAAAATAGACCTCTACACCACAAAACTGATATAAGTATAGTAGCATGCGCTCGAACACATGGCAGATAGGCAGAAAGCTTAAAGCTTTAGATTTTCCGTATTCAAAGGGTACACGTTTTTCGCTATTTAATACATTAGATACGATATTGTTATGCGATAACATAACGCCTTTGGGAGTACCTGTGGTACCTGAGGTGTAAATTAAGGTTGCTAAATCGCTAGGTTTTACTTGTTCTTTTCTGGATTCTACTTCGTTTTGGTTAGAATTATCTGCACCTAATTTTAAAATGTCTTTCCAGCTGTTTTCGTTGGCTATATCATCAAAAGTGTAAACATTTTTAAGCTTAGTATTGGCTTTAATTTTATTTAATTTCTCTACTACGGTGCTATCTGATACAAAACAATAAATAGCTTCAGAATGATTTAAAATATACTCGTAATCTTCTTCAGAAATTGTTGGATAGATAGGAACATTTTGGGCACCTAATTGTAAAATACCAACATCCATAACATTCCATTCGGTTCTGTTATTGGTAGAAATTACAGCAATTTTATCGTTGGGTTGCACTCCTAATCGTAATAAACCACGACTAATAGCATTGGCTTGGTCTATGTATTCTTGTGTTGAAACAGATACCCAAGTTCCGTTGTATTTCGTGCTTAAACTTTTATTTAAGTTGTATTTTTCTAATTGATAATATGGAAAATCAAAAAGGCGTGAAATCGTTGTCATAAACTACTAATGTATGAGGGTAATACAAATTTTAAAATTACAGGTTTATTAAACAAAACTTAAAATATACCGAGTAGGGGTTGAACTATTTTATTGATTTTGTTTTTTAAGTGGTAATATAGTAAGAATTTAATAATTGAAGCGATTTTTATTAAAACTTTAAAACTTAAAGCGCGTATTTTAAAATTATTTCAATTGTTAGGCGTTTGTAATCTGTTCTGTTATAGGTTTTTTGAAGTCTTTAGGAAAAGATGTAAAAGTTTTAAAAACGAATGATGTTTAAGTATGTGGAAATGAATTAAGGAGCTTATAACTTACCGCGACCACGACTTAATACTTTATATTCTTCGTAACAACCACTTATGGCGTCTAGAATTTGTAAATCGTTAGCCGAATTAATAAAATCTTTAGAGTAGTTACATTGTCTTACTATTTCGTCTAAATCTACACGATCAACTTGAAGTAAAACAGTTAGCATTTCGCGATCGAAGCGTGAGGCTAGGAGATTCCGTATTTCGTCATCCTGTTTCATTTGCTTCAGTTTTTTCATTTCCTGAGGCTTTTTTCCGAAGATATTGTACAGGAAATCGGCTGGATTAAAAATTGCGCCTAGAACTTTATTTACACCACTGTTTCTATAACTTCCTGCTTCGTAACCATTTTGTAGCCCAGAAATACTGTATTGGTAATTGGTGTTAATGGGCACCTGTTTTATATCGACTTCTAAATACCCTGTTAGCCTAAATTGGTTAACAACCACCTCTTCTAAGGCTAGTGCTAATTCTGTTAAAGCAATGGTGGAGCTCCCATATTTAAGCCAGTCGTTAGTAACTCTAACCTTAATAGATTTAAAACCTAAGAACGAAAAATGTAAAGTATCGTTGGCTTTTGCAGCGACTTCAAATTCTCCTTTTGCATTAGTTGTGCTACCTTTAACCTGATTTATATTTACAATGTTTACACCCTCTAGAGGTGTGTCGTCCGACCCATTAATTATTACCCCTTTTACAGTCGTATCGTCTTGCGCAAAAGCGACTGTAGAGGTGAGTAATAGCGTGAAAAGGAAAACTAAGTATTTCATTGTAAATTTATATGGGATAAAAGTAGCAAACTAATCAATAATTCCTAAATAGCGATGTTAATTTGACTAAAAATTAACAAAAATAATTAGCGTCTAGAACGTCTTGGTCTAGATGAAGCCGATGATTTTTGATTGGAGTCACTACGTCTTTTACCGCTAAATTCGGTGTTAGAGCGTCTCGATTTCGAGCGTTTATCTCCTTTTCTTGATGATGATGAAAAATCTGTTTTATCGCCATCTCTGCGTCTTCCGCCTTTTTTGCGGTTGCCACCACGGTTTCTACCACCACCGCCTTTGTTTTCTGTTTTTTCAACATTTACAAAACGTCCGTTGTGTTTAAAATCTGTAAAGAACTCTAAAACCTTAGGCTCTAACTCGGCTTCGGTATTAAAAAACGAAAAGCTGTCTTTTACATCTACTTTAAAGACATCGTCGCGCCCAAGTTGTAATTGTTCTTTTAAGAAGTCTTTAAGGTTCATCCAATCGAAACCGTCTCGGCTTCCAACGTTTATAAAGAAACGTGAAGCATTATCGGAGCTAGGGTACGATTTAGAACTTCCGGTGTCTTCGATGTTTAAGTCTTTAGATTTTTTGTAATAATTAAAGAAACGGTTAAACTCTACCGAGAAGAACTTTTTAATTAATTCTTCTTTGGTGGTGTCTGCAAATAGTTGGTTAATACTATCTAAATGTTTATCAATTTCGTGATCAACTTCTGTGTGATGTATTTTATTGGCTAGCGACATTAATTGCACTTCGCAAATCTCTATTCCGTTTGGAATATCTTTTTTGATGAAGTCCTTTTTAATAATGCGTTCTATGCTTTTTATCTTTCTAACTTCACTTTTAGAAACAATTACCATAGATACTCCCGTTTTACCAGCACGGCCTGTACGTCCAGAACGGTGCGTATAGGTTTCTATTTCGTCTGGTAACTGGTAATTTATAACGTGTGTAACATCGTCTACATCTATACCACGAGCAGCAACATCTGTGGCCACTAACATTTGTATTTGGTTGTTTCTAAACGATTTCATAACCAAATCGCGTTGGTTCTGACTTAAATCGCCATGAAGGGCACCAGCATTGTAACCGTCTTCTATTAATTGCTCGGCTACTTTTTGGGTGTCGCGCTTGGTGCGACAAAAAATAACGGAAAAAATATCTGGATTGGCATCTGCTAATCGTTTTAATGCTTGGTAACGATCTCTTGCACTTACTAAATAGTATTCGTGAGTAACGTTGCTGCTACCTTCATTTTTATTGCCTACGGTAATTTCTTTCGGGCTATCCATAAAGTTTTTGGCTATACTAGCCACTTCTTTAGGCATGGTTGCCGAAAATAACCACGTGCTTTTATCTACAGGGGTATGCGACAAAATTTCGTTTATATCTTCGTAAAAGCCCATGTTAAGCATTTCATCGGCTTCGTCTAATACGCTGTATTCAATTTTAGAGATATCTACCAAATTACGGTTAATCATATCTTTCATACGGCCAGGCGTAGCTACAATAATTTGGGCGCCACGTTTTACGTCTCTGGCTTGTTCGGTAATGCTAGAGCCACCATATATCGCAACGACATTTAGTCCTTTACAGTATTTACCATAAGCTTTTAATTCGTGTGCAATTTGTAGACATAATTCTCTTGTTGGCGATAAAATTAGGCCTTGTGTGGTGCGGCTGTCTAGGTTGATTTTTTGTAGCATAGGAAAACCAAATGCAGCGGTTTTTCCTGTGCCTGTTTGGGCTAAGGCCACTAAATCTGATTCGTTTTCTAATAAAAGTGGAATGGCTTTTTGCTGTACTTCACTTGGGGTTTCAAAGCCCATATCTGTAATAGCACGCAATAGGTCTTCATTAAGACCTAAATCTTTGAATGTGTTCATTCTTTTGTATAAGTATTCGATTAAACTATGTTGGTGTTACACAAGAAGGGAATCGACATACTTAACCTTAAACTTCTAAGTAACACATCCTCACCCTGAGGAATTTTCAAGGTGCAAAGGTAGTGATTTATTTTAGATTAACTAGTGTTTGTAAATTATTGTTAATCAGTGTGTTTTTTGATGTTATAATGTTTTTAAGTACTCAATTAGTAGCGAAACAGCTTTACCACGGTGACCAATTTTATTTTTTTCACTTAAAGACATTTCGGCAAAAGTTTGCAAGTAGCCTTCTGGTTTAAAAACAGGGTCGTAGCCAAAACCTGCATCGCCTTGTTTTGTTGTAGTTATTTCACCTTTACAGATTCCGGTAAAAGTTTTGGTATCAGATTTTAGAGTTAATGCAATTACAGTCTTAAATTGTGCAGACCGGTCTGTTTCGGTTTTTAGTTTATCCAAAACTTTGGCCATATTGTCCTCGGCATTGCGTTGGGGTCCTGCATAGCGTGCCGAGAATACACCAGGTTCTCCTTTAAGGGCATCGATTTCTAATCCGGTGTCGTCTGCAAAACACTCGTAACCATAATGTTCTTTTACGTATTCGGCTTTTTGGATAGCATTACCTTCAATAGTGTCTTGTGTTTCGGGAATATCTTCGGAACAATTGATATCGGCTAAGCTTAACACGCGTATATGTTCTGGTATTAACGCTTGAACTTCTTTTACTTTATTGGCATTGTTGGTGGCAAAAACAAGTGTCATTTTTTAAAATTATGAGTTTGAAGAGCAAAAATAAAACTTTATGGTGTACTGTTAAAGTTTAATGAAGGTTAAGCGTTTTTTTAGGTATGATAATTATCATGTTTTGTTTTCGAACTATTTGCTAACTTTGGATAAGAACTTAAAATTCATAAATTATGACAATCAATATTCAGTATATTCATATGTCTACTAGCGAGGCTATGAATGTTTATGTTACAGAACGATTAAATAAGTTGGCTAAAAAATTCGATTGGATTATTGCTGCAGAAGTCACTTTTGAAAACATTGCAAAAGAAAAGGAAGAAGGTAAAATCTGTAAAATAGAACTAAGTGCTCCTGGCCCTCGAATTTTTGCTTCGTCGCACGAAAGAAATTATGAATTGGCAGTTAAAAATACCATTAACGATTTAGAGATTCAGCTTAAAAAACGAAAACATACGTTTGCTCACTCATAAATAACTAAATTAAATGTAGAAGCTGTCTGAAAAAGTTAAGTGATCCGTCATTCTGTGCTTGACACAGAATCTCAATATATTAAAAATCAATAATTATGAGAATCTGAAATAAATTCAGATTGACGAAAATTACACTTTTTTAGACAGCTTTTTTTATGCTCTAATAGAAAATAAAAGTTGATAAACTGGCTTTAAAAATAACAAGATAGTTGTTTTCCAAACTTATTTGCTACATTGCTACCTGTTTGAACGATTATTTTTTTCATGATTAAAAAACTAGTTTTTGTTTTGTTGCTGGTAACAAGTACAACTACTGTGCAGGCACAACTTTTAAAAGATTTAGACTCTTTAAGTTTTTTAGAGAGTTTAAAAGATGTTTTTCTAGATCGTGATATTAATAATTATTCGTTAAGGGTATTTACCAACTATAAAGTAAAACGGTTTAGAATTAGTAACGACGACTATGTGTCGCGTTATGTGCCCAATAATAAATTTGGAGTAGGATTTGGTTTTGCAAGTAGTAAATTATTGATCGATATTGCTTTTAATATTAAATCGAAACAAAAAGATGTTACCCATAGGTTCGATATGCAAGGCACTACTATTCTAGGAAAAAAGAATTATGTGAATTTTTACGTGCAAACGTATAAAGGGTTTAACATTAAAAATAATTTTGATGAACCCTTTGTTTTTCGAGACGACATTAAATCGAAAACCATTGGTTTTAACATGTTACACACCATACCAGACATCGAGTTTTCCTACTCGTTATTAAAAGCTGGTTTAGATGGATTAGATAAGAAGTATTATGTAACAGGAGGGATAGGTGCGTTTGGCTTTTTTGATTATTTTTCGGCAGATGATGATATTTTAGACGAAAACTCTGAAGACTATTTTAATGAGCAAGCCCATATTAAACGTTACAATAGTTTAGCTGTTGGTATTTTGGGTGGTGTGCTTTCGGTATTTAAGTTTACCGAAAACATAACAGCTTCGTGTAATATGATGCCTGGATTGGGTGTTATTTATAAGCATACAACTTTAAACGATGATACTTTAGAGCCGTCTAGCCCAATGTTGTTTAAATTAGATTATACTTTTGCAGTTGGCTACAATGCAAAAGCTTATTACGTAAGTTTAATTTATGGCGGCGGATTGTATTCAACCGATTTAGGCCACGATAACGATTACCGATTTAATTTAACCAAAGCCAAGTTTGCTATTGGTTATAAACTAGGCTCTCGACATAGAAATTGATGGTTTTACCTATGATGATACGGTTCATTTTTTAAAATAGTAAATGCCCGATACAGTTGTTCGACCATAAATAATCGAATCATTTGGTGCGAAAAGGTCATTTTAGAAAGCGATACTTTGCCATTAGCTTTATTGTAAACTTCTGGCGAAAAGCCATAAGGCCCACCAATTACAAACACCAGCTGCTTAATACCAGAATTCATGTGTTTTTGAAGGTAGTTAGAAAATGCTACAGAATCGAATTGTTTGCCATTTTCGTCAAGTAAAACAAGAACATCTGTAGGGGCAATTTTATTTAAAATAAGCTCGCCTTCTTTTTGTTTTTGTTGTTCTTCGCTTAAACTTTTAACCTTCTTTAAATCAGGAATAATTTCCAGTTCAAACTTAATGTAAAAACCGAGCCGTTTTTGGTAATCGTCTATTAAACTTTGTAGTTGTTTATTGTCTGTTTTGCCAATGGCTAAAAGTTTAATGTTCATAATTACTTATCTCAATTTAGCATATTTACTAGGGTTCACCTCGTGCATGATTTGGTAAACCGTTTCAAAAATATCTTCTAAAGAGGGTTTAGAGAAATAATCGCCATCGGTACCATAAGCTGGTCGATGTGGTTTTGCTGTTAAGGTTTTTGGCTGACTATCTAAATGCAGATACGCATTTTGAGTGTTTAAAATTTCATTTAGGATGTATGCCGAAGCCCCGCCAGGTACATCTTCATCTATAATTAATAAGCGGTTGGTTTTGGCAACGCTTTTAACGATGTCGTGATTGACATCGAATGGGAGTAAAGATTGAACATCTATGACTTCTGCAAAAATACCAACTTCTACTAAATCTTTGGCAGCTTGTTCTACAATACGCAGTGTAGACCCGTACGATACTAAAGTGATGTCGCTACCTTCTCGTAATGTTTCTACAACTCCAATAGGGGTTTTAAAAAGGCCGAAATTAGATGGTTTCTTTTCCTTTAATCGGTATCCGTTTAAGCACTCCACAATAAGTGCCGGTTCGTCCGATTCTAACAAAGTATTGTAAAAACCAGCAGCTTTTGTCATGTTTCTTGGCACCAAAACATGTATGCCACGTACTAAATTGATAATACCACCCATTTGCGAGCCGGAATGCCATATACCTTCAAGACGATGTCCGCGAGTTCTAATAATTAAAGGCGCTTTTTGTCTGCCTTTAGTTCTGTAGTGTACGGTAGCTAAATCGTCGCTAATAATTTGTAGCGCATACATTAGGTAGTCTAAATACTGAATTTCGGCAATAGGGCGTAAGCCACGCATGGCCATACCAATACCTTGGCCTAAAATAGTAGCTTCTCGTATGCCGGCATCGGCAACACGCAATTCGCCGTATTTTTCCTGCATGCCTTCTAGACCTTGATTTACATCTCCAATATTTCCAGAATCTTCACCAAAAATGAGTAGGTGCGGATACTTGCTAAATAAAGCATTAAAATTATCGCGAATGATTAGTCGGCCATCTACGTTTTCGGAATCGTTATTGTATATGGGTTTAACTTCGGCAATATATTTTACAGATTTATTGCTTTCGCTAACCAGATGCGAACTGTATTGCGGTTGCACCGTTGCCATGTAGCTTTCAATCCAAGACAATAATCGGGTTTTATCAACAGAATTTTCGTTGATGATATAGCGCAATGTTTTTCGTGCAGTCGAGATGATATCTTTGCGTAAAGGTTCTTCTATTTGTTCTAAATCTTTTACGATTTTTTGTATAAATGCTTTATTTGCACTAGCATTTGCAATGCGTGTTAATAAGTTTATTAAGAACTCTTTGTCTTTGTTTATTGGGTTTATAAATAAGGACCAAGCAGATTTTTTGCCTTCTCTAACCTGTTTTTTAATATCTTTTTCTATGGCTGTTAACGCTTCTTCGGTAGCGATACCGTTGGCTATAATCCATTCGCGCATTTTTAAATTACAGTCGTGCTCGTTTTCCCAATCTAGTCTGTCTTTACTTTTGTAGCGTTCGTGCGATCCAGATGTAGAGTGGCCTTGTGGTTGTGTAAGTTCTGTAACATGTATTAAAACAGGGACGTGTTCTTCTCGCGAAATTTTTCCTGCTTCTTGATAGGTTTCTATTAAAGTAGGGTAGTCCCAGCCTTTTACTTTTAAAATTTCGTAACCATTACTGGTTTTGGTACGCTGGAATCCTTTTAAAATTTCGGAAATATTTTCTTTGGTAGTTTGATGTTTGGCATGAACAGAAATACCGTATTCGTCGTCCCAAACACTAATTACCATAGGTACTTGAAGTACACCAGCGGCATTAATAGTTTCGAAAAACAAACCTTCACTGGTACTTGCATTGCCAATGGTTCCCCATGCCACTTCGTTACCACTAACAGAAAAATTAGTGGTGTTAATGCCTTTTACATGTCTGTATATTTTAGAAGCTTGTGCCAAGCCTAATAAACGTGGCATTTGCCCTGCTGTAGGCGAGATGTCTGAACTTGAATTTTTTTGTTTTGTTAAGTTTTTCCAATTCCCATTTTCATCCAAACTGTGGGTTGCAAAATGCCCACCCATTTGTCGGCCAGCCGACATGGGTTCGATTTCCAAATCGGTATTAGCGTATAATCCAGAAAAAAATTGCTCGATCGTAAGTTCGCCAATGGCCATCATAAACGTTTGATCGCGATAGTAGCCAGAACGAAAGTCTCCGTCTTTAAATGCTTTGGCCATCGCTAGCTGTGGCACTTCTTTTCCGTCTCCAAATATTCCAAATTTAGCTTTACCTGTAAGTACTTCCCGTCTGCCTAATAAACTACATTCTCTAGAGGTAACAGCAACTTTATAATCGTTTAAAACCTCGGTTTTAAAATCTTCAAAAGATAATTCTGTTTTGGTATCTGGTTTTGTTTGCATGTTGTGTTTGGGTTCGGATTCGTGCAAATTTAGCGAATCTTTATGGTTTTTGCAATTTGAATTTTACATTCGCTAATTGAAACTTTTTAGCGAAACATGCTTATATGGAGTTGTAAATGCTGAATTCTTAAAAAACGCATTAAATATTGAATAATCACTAACAAAAACCTGCTTTTTTTAATACCAACGTCGCGAGAATAGACCCATAAGAGTTTGCGGAGAAAGGGTTACGATAAACCTGATTTTTTCGTTATAATGGGCTTGCGATATTTCCCAGCCTAAATTGGAATATACAGGAAAGTACAACTCGAAATAATCGGCTACTAATCGTAATCGGAAGCCAGAATCGTAAACAAATTTAGGCGATTGGCCATGGTTGCCAACCAGACCAATATCGGCATAAGCTTCAATATACTTCCAAATGGTAGTGCCCCCATTTAATGTGGTTATCCATTGGTTTGCAAAAGGGGTTTGTAATTTCGATTTGAATCCACCTTCTGCGATAACCAATTCCTGACTTAAAAGTCCGGTAGCTTCAGAACGCCCTAAATAGTTATAATCGAATAAATAATCTGTAGGGCGATCTAAGGCAAAACTAAAGTAGTTAGAGTCTTGGTACGTGTCGTTAAATAAAAAGGTTCCTGCAAAAAAACGCAAATTAAAATTACGGTTATTTTCTGTGAGCTTTCTGTATTCTAAATTCACAGAAAACTTGCTGAATTTTTTCGCTAATTGAAAATCTGTAAACCAAGTAAAGTGATTTTTTAGATTCGGGTTGGTATAGCCAAATTTAATGTTGAATACGTTATAATCTGGTGTGTTTTCTACATTATAAATATTGTTCGGGTCGTCTTCGCGATTAATGCTTACATAACGCAAAGTAATGTATTTGTGCTTGTTGTTTCTAAAGTCGTTTTTGTCTCTAA
Organism: Bacteroidia bacterium; assembly: GCA_030427735.1. Taxonomy (GTDB): domain Bacteria; phylum Bacteroidota; class Bacteroidia; order Flavobacteriales; family Flavobacteriaceae; genus Formosa. The sequence continues at coordinate 53,386 of JAUIBP010000007.1, forward strand.
ATCTAAATTGTAAATAAGGCGTAAACGAGGTGTAAGATAGGTCTGGTGCATAATGCGAATATTCTCCGGCCAAGCCATATCTTATATAATAAAGATCTTTCTCTTCTATACGTTTTATATAACTTAAGCTACCGCTGCCTACAAATTGTTTACTTTTAATGGCGTATCGGGGTTTTAGGTTGTATAAAAAGGCTTTTTGTAACGCTGTTTTGTTATAGAGTTTAAGCCCGGGTGAAAATCCGTCGTAATAATTATAAGTAAAATCGGGCATAAAAAACACCTGATTATAATAAGGATCTTCAATGTCTTTAAACAGTCTAAATTGTAAGGGTTTGTTGTTAAATAAAAAACCTCTTAGCGATTTCCAGTTGTCCCGAAGGTTGAATTCTGGAATGGCCATATTATAGTTAAGAACGAGCTTGTCTATATTCGTTTTTGGTATGGTAACGGTTTTTGTATCTTTTATATGGCTCACCCAAGTTTTGTAAACAACGCTATCGTTTTGTAATCCAAAGAGCGATACAGGCATATCGTTTTTGCGTTTGTTTTTAATGCTTACTGCCAACGAATCGCCTAATACCTGATAATCTTTAATTTTAAAATCTATTTTTTTTCGGGTGGCAATGTAATCGTTAAAAAACCAATCGACATCTTTATTGGTTTGGCATCGCAATAAGGTTTCGAAGTCTTTACTAGAGGTTGGTTTTAGTTTATAAAGCGATAAATAAGATTGGATACTGTTAAAAACAATATCTTGGTTTAGGTAGTCTTCTAGATATTTTAACCCAACACCAGCTTTGTATTTATTGGCAATATTGCTGTTGAATTTTAATAGTGAATCTTTAGGCATGGTTAAGGGTTGATCGATATTAGATCGCGCCATATGCATGTAAAGAAAGTTGTATTGATCGTTAAATTGAAGTTGTGTAGCATGAAATGATCTGATACCCCAAACTTTAGAGAGTGTACCAAAAAGTTTCATATTCGGGTAATATTCGTCTACATATTTCATTAAAAAGTAAACCTGCAAACCATCATTCAACCAATAATCATCTCTTGGATTTATCAACAGAACATTTTCGAAATAATTGTTTAAGGCTGTTTTTACAAGTTTTAATTCGTATTGAAAATGGTTTGGAAATGGCCGGATAAAATTAGGAAGTTGGTTAATACCATAAATGGGGTTTTTCTGATAATCGATTTCAGAAAGCAACAGTTTTTCGTTAGGATAATTGCCAAGATTTTCTGAAATAAAATTAATAATCTTATCGGTAATTAATAGCCTGTTAATCTCGTCGAGATTTTCTTCAGAAATATTTGTGGTAATAGAAAAATCGTCTGTTCCAACCGTCCTAAAATTAGAATAATGATTTAGAAATAATTTAGAATTCACACTGTTTTTTGCGCTTAGCAGTACCGTTTTACTGTTAGGAGTTTCTTCTAAGGTTTGGGTCTGTAGCTCAGAGGTTAAAGTAAGATTTCGGGGGTAGGTAATCTCTAAATGTAAATCGGCTGGTGGGATGTATAAATCGTCTAAATTTTTATTGCTGTAATACTGCCAAGCTCCGTTATACACAGCTGGAGTAATGTACCAATATCTTAAATTGAAGCCATTGTTAGAAGTCCAGCCGTAGCGTGTAAAATTATCGTTAGGAATTTGTACGATGTAATTGAGCTTTAATGTGTAAGTTTCGCCGCCCTGTAAAGGTTTTAGAAGTTTCACTTTAATAACATCTGGATGCTTAGCTAGGCGGTTGTAGTTTACCTGAGTATTCTGTTGGGTTATAGAGGTAATTGCGGTATAACCACGATCTTCGCTTTTTGCAAAATGAAAATTGGTTTTATACTCTTCGGCAAAACGTTTAGCTAAAGGCGTTGTTTTTGTCGCGTAACTATTGGCCCAATCGCTTAAATAAATAGCGTGTAGGGTGTCTTGCGTTGTGTTTTTATACTGAATGGTTTGAGCAATTGTAATTTGATTTTTAGATGCATCAAAGGTTGCCTTTAGGTCTATTGTATTCTGACCCAAAGCAAAAACACTTGTAAACACGAATAGAAAAAAACAAATGCGTTGTAATCTCAATTTATATTGCTCAGGTATTAAAATTCTACGATAAGGGTTTAAATTTTTTTAGATTAATGCGCTGTTGGTTTTATGGGTTAAAGGAATTAAAAGTTGAAGCTATGTAACGATTCGTTATAAAAGGCATCTAAAACAGCTACAACTTCATCTTCATTATCAACCAAGTGAATAAGGTCTAAATCTTTAGGGCTAATGGTAGCGTGCTTTTCTAACATTGTGGTTTTAACCCAGTCTAATAAACCAGACCAATAACTTTTGCCTACTAATATAATTGGAAACTGTTCTATTTTACCTGTTTGTATTAAGGTTATCGATTCGAATAATTCGTCTAAAGTACCAAATCCGCCAGGAAGCACAACAAAACCTTGCGAATATTTTACAAACATTAATTTACGCACAAAAAAGTAGTCGAAATTTAAGTTTTTATCGGCGTCTATGTATGGATTGTCGTGTTGCTCGAAAGGTAAATCGATATTGAGTCCAACCGAAGTCCCCCCAGCAAGATGGGCGCCTTTGTTACCAGCTTCCATAATACCTGGACCTCCACCTGTAATAACGCCATAACCATTTTCTACAATTTTATAGGCTACCCGTTCGGCTAGTTTGTAATTGTCGTCGTCTGGTTTTGTTCTTGCCGAACCAAAAATAGATACACAAGGACCTATTTTGCTCATTTTTTCAAAACCACTCACGAACTCGCCCATGATTTTAAAAATGGCCCAAGAATCGTTTGTTTTTATTTCGTTCCAACCTTTTGGATGTATTTCTTTTTTCATGATAAATTTAAATCTGTTGCTAATGTAATTCTTTTTTAAGGAAACGTGCCGTGTAACTTTTTTTATGTTGGGCAACTTGTTCTGGAGTGCCTTCAACAACCACTTGGCCGCCACCTTTGCCACCTTCGTAACCAATGTCTATAATGTGGTCTACAGCTTTTATAACATCTAAATTATGCTCTATTATTAACACGGTATTCCCTTTGTTTACCAGTTTGTTTAGTACGAGCATGAGCACCCTAATGTCTTCAAAATGGAGTCCTGTTGTAGGCTCGTCTAAAATATAAAAGGTGTTGCCGGTATCGCGTTTACTCAATTCTGTAGCCAGTTTTATGCGCTGGGCTTCGCCACCAGATAGGGTAGTGCTTTGCTGGCCAAGGGTTATGTACCCTAAACCGACATCTTGAATGGTTTTTACCTTTTTGTAGATTTTTGGAATGTGTTCAAAAAATGCTACAGCTTCGTTAATAGTCATGTCTAACACATCACTAATCGATTTTCCTTTATATCGTATTTCTAAAGTTTCTCTATTAAAGCGCTTGCCTTGGCAGGTTTCGCATTCTACGTAAACATCTGGTAGAAAATTCATTTCAATTACCCGTAAACCACCACCTTGGCAGGTTTCGCAACGTCCGCCTTTTACGTTAAAACTAAAACGCCCAGGCTTGTAACCTCTAATCATCGCTTCTGGCGTTTTGGTAAAAAGACTTCTAATTTCGCTAAAAACCCCTGTGTATGTCGCCGGATTGCTACGCGGTGTTCTGCCTATTGGCGATTGATTAATATCAATTACTTTATCTATATGCTCTAAGCCTGTAATGCTTTTGTAAGGCATAGGTTTTTTTACGCCATTAAAGTAATGGGCATTTAAAATGGGGTATAAAGTTTCGTTTATTAGTGTTGATTTTCCGCTACCAGAAACGCCGGTAACCCCTATCATTTTACCTAAAGGAAATGCTACGTTTATATTTTTTAAGTTATTTCCTGTACATCCTTTTAGGGTTAAGACATGGCCATTGCCCTCACGACGTTTTTTAGGAATTTCTATCGTCTTTGTGCCATTTAAATAATCGGCAGTTAGGGTATGGTGTTTTAATAGTTCTGTAGGTGTACCTTGACTAATAATTTCGCCGCCATGTCGTCCCGCTTTTGGACCGATATCGATAACGTAATCGGCACGTTCTATCATATCTTTATCATGTTCTACCACCACTACCGAGTTGCCAACATCTCGTAATGCTATTAATGAGTTGATGAGCTTCTCGTTGTCGCGTTGATGCAGCCCAATACTGGGTTCGTCTAGAATATATAAAACACCAACTAGTTGAGAGCCAATTTGTGTGGCAAGTCTAATGCGTTGTGCTTCGCCGCCAGAAAGTGATTTCGAACTTCTGTTTAACGATAGGTAATCTAAGCCTACATCTAGTAAAAATTGTAGGCGTGTTGTTATTTCTTTAATAATTTCTTCAGCAATTTTAAATTGCTTTTTTGAAATGTAGGCTTTTAAGTCTTTAAACCAAAGGGCTAAATCGCTGATGTCTTTTTGTGCTAATTCTGCAATGTTTAGTCCATTTACTTTAAAGTATAACGATTCTTTACGTAGTCTGGTACCGTGACAAAGTTCGCAATCTACTTTGTTCATATAATCTTTGGCCCAGCGTTTTAAAGAGGTTGTTTGTGCGTTTTCGTATTGACTTTCTATAAAATTTGCAACACCTTCGAATTCAATTTTATAATCTCGTGTAATGCCTAAGGTTTTACTCTCTACCGAGAATTTATCTTTTCCACCGTATAAGATAACTTGTTTCGCTTCTTCGGGAATGTTTTTATAAGCATCGTTTAAACTAAAATTATAGCGTTGTGCAATAAGCTCTAATTGTTTAAAAATCCAATTTTTCTTTTCGGGACCATGTGGCGCTAAAGCGCCGGCACGAATAGAAAGATTATCGTCAGGTATAATTTTAGAGGTGTTTACTTGATAGAGTTTGCCAATGCCATTACATTTAGGACACGCTCCTTTTGGCGAATTGAATGAAAAGTTATTGGGCTCTGGATTAGGGTAAGAGATACCCGAAGACGGACACATGAGTAATCTACTAAAATAGCGAACTTCTTGCGTGTCTTGATCTATAACCATTAACACATCGTTGCCATGATACATGGCGGTATTAATGGTTTCGGTTAGGCGTTTTTCGTAGTCTACACTAGGATCTATTTTTAAGCGATCGATTACAATTTCGATATCGTGAGTTTTGTAACGATCTAATTTCATGCCCTTCACCAAGTCTCTAATTTCGCCGTCTGTTCTAACTTTTATAAAGCCTTGTTTTGCAATTTGCTCGAACAACTCTCTGTAATGTCCTTTTCTAGAACGTATAACAGGAGCTAAAATATTAATGCGACTGCCTTCGTACTCTTCAATAATTAGATCCTTTATTTGTTCGTCGCTATAGCTTACCATTTTATCGCCAGTATTGTAGCTATAGGCGTCGCTAGCTCTAGCGTAAAGCAGCCTTAAAAAATCGTAAATCTCGGTAATGGTACCAACGGTAGATCGCGGCGATTTACTGGTTGTTTTTTGTTCGATTGCAATTACTGGTGATAAGCCATCAATTTTATCGACATCGGGACGTTCTAGGCCTCCTAAAAATTGGCGTGCATAGGCAGAAAACGTTTCAATATATCGGCGTTGGCCTTCAGCATAAATTGTATCGAAAGCCAACGAAGATTTCCCGCTGCCAGAAAGCCCGGTTATTACCACAAGTTTGTCTCTAGGTATAGAAACATCTATGTTTTTTAGGTTGTGGGCACGTGCGCCTTTAACCTCTATGTACTCATCGAAATTACTCATAGAAATGCAAAGTCTCAAAGGTACAGATTTTAGAGTGAAATTGGAAATGACTAGGCTTTAAGTAAATTGTTAAATTCTTGTAGTAGTTTGAAGGATAGTTTAAGATAAGTTTTGCAACACAGCGCAACCGAACACGAGTTAAATTATTTGGCTAAAACATAAAATAGCAAGAGTGCTGCAATTAAAAGTAATACAGGGATTATCCATTTGTGCTTGGGTTTAAATGTGGGAGTCTCATCGGTTTCTTTATGTGTTTTATGGTTTAATTTAGGGGCTTCGTTTAAGAGGCCGAGCAATCCTACGGGTGCGAATGCAATAATATCCTTTTCCTGTTCACGCAAAGCATCTATTAATCTGGAAGCGTTAAAATCTAATTGGTAAATAACACACATTACTAGGGCCGTAATCATTTGAAGAATTTTGGAAACAGATGTTATTTTTAAATGGGATCCGTCTCTAAGTGATTTTATAACGTCGTTTTGTTTACTGCCCAATACCATATTTAGCACTGTTTTAGCCGTGTTTTTTGCATTATTTTCTGTGGTTGAAGATACCAATAATGGTAAGCGATTTAAGGTTTTATCTGGTTGAAAATTGGAGTGATAAATTGAATTTATAATATCTTCTAAAACAGCTGGATTGTTAGCTTGATTTAAAAAACTAAGTAATACGCTAGAAATCGTATTTTTTATGGTTTTAGAAACATCGCGTGGCGTTTCGCCTAAAATTTGAGCTATTTCTGTAATTAAGGCAGGGGTAATATAATGCTCTACCGATTCTAAAACATCAATAGTTTTCATAAGGCCAGTTAAAAGTTAGTTGCTCAAATTTAATGAATTAATTTATGAATTTCTGAGCTGAAAATTTAAAATTTGATAAACTGATAATTTTGAAGGCTTAATTTTGTTAAATCAATAATTTCGGTAGGTTTTAAATTTAAATGTTGTTGTCCCGCTATTTTTAGTATACTTGTTAAAAAATACAACTATGAAAATTTTAGCTATTGGCTCTAGAATTGCGCATCCCGAATTTGGAAAAGGTGTAGTAACCAATGTAAGTGCAATGCAATACTGGGTTACTTTTATAGAAAATGGATTAGAAACAATTGATTTTGATGAAACCTTTGATATTATTGAAGCTGCCGATGAAGGCGATTTAGATACTGTAAGTCTTTATGAAATAGAGCGCAGTTTAAAACAAATATTAAAAACCTATAGCGATGTAAGCGAGGTCGTGCCGATTGCAGATAAATGGAAAGGCGGTACTTTAATTTTACAGCCGAATGACGATAATTTACTAGGTAAGGAAATTCCAGTAGATGTGTTTTTTAATAAAATCATCATGGTAAGAGATCGTTTGAGGGTTATGGAGCAGAAGGTGAACTCTAGTAATTTAGAAGCTCAGGAAAAGATAGATTTGCAACAATATATCACTAGAATTTATGGTAGTTTAACCACCTTTAATGTATTGTTTAAATTGAAAAATCAGCAGTTTGTTGGGCAAAAAAGCAAATAGCGTTTAAAAGTCGGTTTTAAGATCTGTAATTTCGAAACCAAAAGTAAATATGTTATGGAACGTAGGGAATTGGGCTCCTGTAGCTGTGGTCGTCCAATCTTGCCATGAAGCCTCTATACCATCAATTGGGAATAAGGGTGTCCACATGTTAAAGGCGTAAGGTCTGTAATTATTGTCGAGTAACCAGAAATATGCTTCGTTTGGAGCGTAAGTTACTAATAAGCCACTTTTGTTATTTACAGTGGCGAGACTTCTTGTAACGCCTTTATCAAAAACAGTGTAAGGTGCAATTAACCAAAACGAATCGGTATTAAAATAGTCTAAGGCAGTTGTGATATACTCTTGTACGAGTGCTTGTGGTACTGCTTTATTGTTCATTAAAACCGTGCTGTTGGATAGATCTTTAAAATTTAGGTTGACTTGTATGTTTTTCCAAAATACTTTACAAGATTGCTCTGCTTTATTCCATTGATAATGATGCCGTTTTTTAAAGGTCCATTCTATATAATTAGTACTATTATACGCATTGTAATCTAAAGCCTTTAGCATGTTAAGCGCTAGGCTGTCTGCGGCTTGGCTAGGATTGCTTTCGGGGCGTTTTTCACTGTATTTAAAATATACGAATCCAAAAAACAACAAACTGGGTAGCGTGAAAAATACGAGTACCCCCAAGCTTATTTTTATAATTTTTTTAGCAGACATAATTCTTATGATTTTTATACAAAAATAACATTAAAACCCAATAGCGGTATCGTCGCCTCGATAATCTGCACCGCCTTCCAAATATCCGTTTCTTAAACGTAGGATACCATCTACACGACCAATAATGGGAGCATCTTTTTCGTTTATATAATGGCCTTTTTTTGTGAGGGTTTCAATAGTTTTTCGGCTAAATTTATTAGGTTCCATTAAAATTTCGTCGGGTAACCATTGGTGATGAAATCTTGGCGCATTAACAGCTTCCTGCATCCCCATATTAAATTCATAAACATTTAAAATGGTTTGTAAAACACAGGTAATGATGGTAGAACCGCCAGGTGTGCCAACCGACATGTAAAAGTCGCCATCTTTTTCGATTATAGTTGGTGTCATCGAGCTTAGCATGCGTTTTTGCGGCGCAATACTATTGGCCTCGGCACCTATAAGCCCGAACATATTTGGAGTTCCTGGTTTACTGCTAAAATCGTCCATTTCGTTATTTAAGAAGAACCCCAATTCCGAACAATACAGTTTAGAGCCATAAGCACCGTTTAAGGTTGTAGTTACTGCAATAGCATTTCCGTAGCTGTCTACAATAGAGTAGTGGGTGGTTTCGTCGCTTTCAATAATAGAAACATTGCCATGCTTTAAGCTCGATGAAGGCGTTGCGGCATCGAAAGAAAAAGAAGTCATACGGTGTTTTAGGTAATCTGGATGTAATAATTCGTGTTGCGGAATGTCTATAAAATCGGGGTCGCCTAAATAATAACTTCTATCGGCATAAGCCCGGCGTTCGGCCTCGGTAATTAACTGAATGGCTTTTGTGCTATTATGCCCTAATGCTTTTAAGTTGTAAGGCATAATCATGCCCATAATTTGGCCTAAGCACACGCCGCCACTCGATGGTGGTGCCATAGAAATGATTTTTAAATCTTTATAATTAAACACTACAGGTGTTCTCCATTTAGCTTCGTAATTGGCTAAATCTTCTTCGGTGATAATACCACCATTAGCTTGTATAAAATGCGCTAAGGTTTTCGCTATTTTTCCTTTGTAAAATCCATCCTTGCCTGTATTTAAAATATGTTCTAAAGTATTTGCTAGTGCTGGGTATTTTATGGTGTCGTTAGCTTTCCAATCGGCATCGAAAAGAATAGTGTCTTTATTGGCTTTTTTAAAATAAGGACGTTTATCTTGAATGCGGGAGGCTTGTTTTTTGGTAACCACTACGCCTTTTTGGGCTAGGGCGATAACAGGTTTTAAAATTGTGGCAATAGGTAGCGTTCCGAATTTGTCGTGTGCAGCAAAAACTCCAGCTATAGTACCAGGCACGCCCACGGCCATAGCTCCTAAAGTACTTTTTTTGGGTATTATGTTACCTAAGCTGTCTAAATACATGTTTTTATTGGCAGCCATTGGCGCTTTTTCTCTGTAATCTAAACAACCAATATCGCCATTGTTAAGTCGGTATACCATAAAACCACCACCACCCAAATTACCTGCGTAAGGGTAAGCTACAGCTAAAGCGAGTTCTGTAGCCATCATAGCGTCGAAGGCATTGCCACCTTGTTTTAATATGTTCGCACCTATAATTGAGGCTTCTTTTCTGGCGGAAACCACCATGCCGTTTTTTGCGGTAATCCCCGTTATTTTTTTAGCCTGCGTTGGTGGTTGTTTGCAGCTAATTACAAATAATACAACGACAAGTAGTTGGTGTATGGGTTTCATGTTTTGGAGTCTAACGCTATTAATTGTTTGTGGGTTGCCTGTTGTAAATCTTCAAAAAAAGCGGTGAATTCTGTTTCAAATTCATTGTAATACGCAACTAGCTCCTGGATGGCTTCGTTCATGTTCGATTGGTATTTGGTGCGTTTGTTCATTCCTATTAAAACACTTTCAATACCTTCTAAAGAGGCGTAGCTTACCAACCAGTTTCCTTTAATCATATAAGGTAAGAGTTGTTGGGTGCGCTCTGGAAGTATGTGGTAGTTATCTTGTAATAATTGGTAAAAGGTTTCAGCGTATTGCGATAGTGGTTCTGTGGTGTATTTAGTCCAGTTTTTAGCTAAAAAATGATCGTAATAAATATCGACAATTACGCCAGAGTAATGATGGTATTTAGGGTGCAAGCGTTTGGTGCTTTTGCGCACAATGGGGTGCGAATCTGTATACGAATCGATAAACCGATGTAAAAGTACGCCAGTTTGAATTGTTTTAGGGAATTTTAAATATGATTTTCCTCGAATGCCATCGGCAATAAAATTACCAATAGTTATTTGGGGTAAATCTTCGGAAAGGTAAATATGCGCCAAATAATTCATTGGTCTCTGTCGTTAGTTGAAACTATGCACTTTTAGTGCAAGACTTTCAGTTTCTATAAATATTTTTGCGCCATGAATGCACGAATATTTGACATGGTTTTTTATAAAAATATTCGTGTATTTGTGGCTAAGATGAACACAAATAATCGGATTTTTAGTCTGTTTTCAAACCTATGGACTTCCAGTTTATAGTGGTTTAGTTCGGTAATTTACAAATTCAAACCATAAGTTTACATCTTGAAATATTATATTTGTTAAAACTTAAATTATTTTATGACACTAATTAAATCAATTTCAGGAATACGCGGTACTATTGGTGGGGCTGTTGGCGATAATTTAACCCCGATAGATGCCGTAAAATTTGCCGCAGCTTATGGCACATGGGTTAAACAACAACGCAGTAAAGATCATTATAAAGTAGTTGTTGGCAGAGATGCCCGCATTTCGGGCGAAATGATTCAGAGCTTAGTTATGAATACGCTTGTGGGCATGGGGATTCATGTGGTTGATTTAGGTTTATCTACAACACCTACGGTAGAAGTTGCAGTGCCTTTAGAGCATGCCGATGGCGGCATTATTTTAACGGCAAGTCACAACCCAAAAGAGTGGAATGCTTTAAAATTATTGAATTCAAAAGGCGAGTTTTTAGATGCTGAAGAAGGTGCTAAAATTCTTGATTTTGCAGCGGCCGATACCGTACAGTTTTCCGATGTTGATAGCCTGGGCGAGATTACCGTAAATGATGCTTATATCGACATACATATTGATGAAGTTTTAGACTTACCTTTGGTAAATGCAAAAGCCATACAAGCTGCTAAATTTAAAGTGGTTGTAGATGGTGTAAACTCTACAGGAGGCATTGCTATACCATTATTGTTAGACCGTTTGGGAGTAGAAGCTATTAAATTGTATTGCGAGCCTAACGGGCAATTTCCGCATAATCCAGAACCTTTAAAAGAACATTTAACCGATTTGTCTGAAGCTGTTAAAAACGAGCGTGCCGATTTTGGTATTGTAGTCGACCCCGATGTAGACCGATTAGCGTTTATGGATGAGCATGGCGAAATGTTTGGCGAAGAATATACACTTGTCGCCTGTGCTGATTATGTACTGAGTAAAACACCAGGAAACACGGTAAGCAACATGAGTTCTACCAGAGCTTTAAAAGATGTCACCGAAAAACATGGCGGTATTTACGAAGCGAGTGCTGTAGGAGAGGTGAATGTGGTAAGCTTAATGAAAAAGAACAACGTAGTTATTGGTGGTGAAGGTAATGGCGGTATAATTTATCCAGAATTACATTATGGTCGCGATGCTCTAGTTGGTGTAGCATTGTTTCTAAGTCTACTGGCAGAAAAGAAAATATCTGTTAGTGAATTAAAACAAACCTATCCGCAGTATTATATGGGAAAAAAGAAAATAGCTTTAACACCAGAACTGGATGTAGATGCAGTTTTAAAAGCGATTGAAACCAAATATGCTACTGAAAATATTTCGACTATAGATGGTGTTAAAATAGATTTTCCATCAAATTGGGTGCATTTACGTAAAAGTAATACAGAACCAATTATTAGAATTTATACCGAAGCCAGTACGCAAGCAGATGCCGATGCATTGGCTGATAGGTTTATTGCAGAATTATCGGATATCGCAGGAATTTAAACCTGTTTGAATAAAATGAAATTGTAAAGAGGCTGTCCAAAAAGTTTAAAAGTACGTCATTCTGTGCTTGACACAGAATCTCATCATATTGTAAATCAATCATTGTGAGAATCTGAAATAAATTCAGATTGACGGAAAATCAACTTTTAAGACAGCCTCTTTGTTGGTATTCGTAAGGTACTTTATCTCTGTGTTTCCAGCGTTTATGTGTCCATAAATAATATTCTGGAGCTTCAATAATTTGCGCTTCAACTTTTCTTAAAAACAAATCGGTAATCTCGTAATTATCAAAAGTTTTAGGGTTTTCTGCTAAAAGTTCAAAAGTGGTTTGGTAGTAACCACGTCTTACTTTTTTCACTGCAAAAAAAACAACCGACATGTCTATGCGTTTCGATAGCATTTCTGCCCCTGTAAATACAGGAACGGTTATCCCCATAAAATCTGCCCAATGGTGGGTATTCTGTATTTTAGGCGATTGGTCCGATGCAAAACCACAAATAGTGAGGTTGCCTTGCGCTTTAGCGCGCATAAGTGTAGGCACGGTTTCTTTGGTGGTAATTAAATAGCTGTTGTATTTGGCACGTACTTTTTTAACTAATTTATCGAAATATTTGTTTCGTAGTTGTTTGTAAACCGCGTATCCTTTAACATCAAAATACGATTGTAGTACAAATAACCATTCCCAGCTGGCATAATGGGCGCACATTAGGGCGATGCTTTTGTCTTGATCTACTAATTTTTGAATGACTTCTAAATTGGTAAAGGCGAAGCGTTTTTTCATTTCGCTTTCCGATATGGTTAACGATTTTATGGCTTCAACAATCATATCGCATAAATGATGGTAAAACGTTTTGATCACCCGTTTTTTTTCGGATTCGGACATGTTAGGAAATACCAAGTCTAAATTTTCCTTCACTGTTTTTCGTCTGTAACCCAAAATATAATACAGCAAAACATATAGCCCGTCGGAAAAGGCATAAAGCAGTTTAAAAGGAAGTATAGAAATTATCCATAAAAACGGATAAATAAGGATATAAGCGAGAAATTGCATTATTTAATTTTAGCTTTGTAGAAGCAAATATATGGTATATTTGATTTAAAAGAAGATTGTTTATGGGTAATTTAAGTTTAGTAACTATTGTTATTATCGCGGCTAATGTTTTAATTTCTTACAAGGGGTTTAACGATTACGGTTTTTTTGATCGGTATAAGTTTAATGTGGGCCGTATTCAAGCCGGTGAAAAAATTAGGCTTTTTAGTTCGGGGTTTCTTCATGTAGATACCATGCACTTGTTTTTTAATATGTTTACTTTATACTTTTTTGCCGATGTTGTGGTATCGCATTTAGGGAATTTTAATTTTATTGTCGTTTATGTAGTGAGTTTGGTTTTGGGCGGTTTATTGTCTTTGTACCTGCATAAAAACGATTATCATTACACGGCTGTTGGCGCTAGTGGTGCAGTTACAGGCGTGTTGTATGCTGCTATTTTGTTAGAACCCAATATGAGCTTGTACATGTTTTTTATTCCTATTCCAATACCAGAATACATTTTTGGTATTGGGTATTTATTATATTCTATTTACGGAATGAAGGCGAAAGTAGGCAATATTGGCCACGATGCCCATTTTGGAGGGGCTATAGGTGGATATATTACAACCCTAATATTGATGCCAATGTTGTTTAAAACGAATTTGTTAATGGTAGGCTTATTGGCTGTTCCTATAGTTATTCTTTATGTGATGCACAAAACAGGTAAACTGAATTAATTGTGTGTTTGTTGCTATTAAAAATAAGAATGCCCAATCTAAAACGATTGGGCATTCTTATTTACAAGTTTTTTAATTACCTATCTTAATTTAATAATTCGGCAATTTTATCTTCTAAAGCTTGTCCTCTTAAACCTTTAGCAACAATTTTTCCTTCAGCATTTAAAATATAAGTTGCTGGAATAGAACGAATATTGAATTTTTTAGCGATAGGGTCGTTAAAATAGGCTAGGTTAGACATGTGGTTCCAAGTTAAGCTATCTTTAGTAATGGCTTTAATCCATTCTGCTTTAGCATCTTGTTGTCTAGGTGTTCCATCTAAAGACACGCCTAAAATTTCTAAACCTTTATCGTGGTATTGCTTGTATAGTTTTACTAAGTTCGGGTTTTCGCGTCTACAAGGTCCGCACCAAGCTGCCCAAAAATCGATAATAGTTACTTTTCCTTTAACATCGTAAAGCGAAATGGTTTTGCCTTCTGGGTTAGGAGCCGAAAAGTTTTCTACCACACTACCTACAGCAGTAGCTTCGATAGCTTTTAAAGACTCGCCAACGCTTTTACCAGCACGTGTGTTTTTTAAACGCTCTGTAAAATTGTCGTAGATAGCCTTTTTTTGTTCGTAAGGTACTTTGTCGTTTGTTAAATCGCGTTCTAAAATTAAAGCAGAAACCACGGCATCGTTATTTAATTTCATAAAATCTAAATCGTGCTCTTGGTTGGCTTTAACCATTTCTTCGTATTCTGCCTGAATATTTGCAATGGCAGTTGTATCGTTTTGTTGTTGTGCCGTTCTAAACTCCATGCTTAATTCCTGATTGCGTTTTTGCATGCCCATAATATAATCTTGGTAGGTGCTAAACACTTTGTTTTCTGGGCTTCCTTTAATACGTGTATTCATAATACTATCGGTATTGATGTCTACAGTCATATCTTCATTTTCAATAATTACAGGAATATTGCCTCTTACTTGGTCTACACTAAGAAAATATAAGTCTGGAGAAGTTACGGCGCCTTGTAAAGTTGCTTTTCCGTTAGTAACTTTAGACGAATCTAATAGCACGCTATTTTGTCCATCCATTCTAAATAATCTTACGGTTTTTCCGTTAGTAGCTTCGTTTAAAGAAGCACTCAGGGTAAAACTATCTTTTTCTTTAGCACAAGAAAAGGCTAAAACTGCCATACTTAGCAGGGTAATCTTTTTTAACATATATGGTTATTTTTTTATTTCGGACAAATATAAGAGAATAAATAAGGAAATCCTGTTAAGATTTTGATAAGTATACACTTAAAAGCATATTAGGATATTGCTTACTTTTGCAGTATGAATTACAACGATACAATTATTGCATTGGCAACCCCTTCTGGAGCGGGAGCCATTGCTGTTATACGTCTTTCGGGAGTGAAAGCCATGAGCTTGGTTAGTGGCGCATTTAAATCGGTTAGCGGAAAATTATTAGAAAATCAGCCTACACACACCATTCATTTGGGGCATATTATGGATGGTAGTCGGGTGATAGATGAGGTTTTGGTGTCTGTGTTTAAAAACCCGAAATCGTATACAGGCGAAGATGTTGTAGAGGTATCTTGCCATGGGTCGTCGTATATTCAGCAAGAAATCATTCAGTTGTTTTTACGTTTAGGATGTCGTATGGCCGATGCTGGCGAATTTACGTTACGTGCGTTTTTAAATGGTAAATTGGATTTAAGTCAGGCGGAAGCTGTTGCCGATTTAATAGCAAGTGATAACGAGGCGAGTCATCAAATTGCTATGCAGCAGATGCGTGGCGGATTTTCTTCGGAAATCGCAAAACTGCGAGAGGAACTTCTAAATTTTGCATCGCTGATTGAATTAGAATTAGATTTTGCAGAAGAAGATGTAGACTTTGCCGATCGTACCCAGTTTAGAGAATTAATATCGCGCATAACCTTTGTGTTAAAGCGTTTAATTGATTCGTTTGCTGTGGGTAATGTTATTAAAAATGGTATTCCAGTAGCCATAGTGGGCGAGCCTAATGTTGGCAAATCTACCTTATTAAATGCCTTATTGAATGAAGAGCGCGCTATTGTAAGTGATATTGCAGGGACTACTAGAGATACCATTGAAGACGAATTGAGTATAGGAGGCATTGGATTTCGATTTATAGATACCGCAGGAATTCGTGAAACGACAGATGTGGTAGAAGGGTTGGGCATAAAAAAAACCTTCGAAAAAATAGAACAGTCTCAAGTTGTTGTTTTTCTTGCCGACGGTACTAAATTACAAACCGAAGCTACCATAACAGCATTTAAAATTGAAATCGAAAAAGTAAAGAATAAGTACCCATTAAAACCAATGGTAATTATTGTAAATAAAGTGGATCAATTATCGGATGCTACGATTTTCCATTTGCAAACTGCCATTCCAGATTTACATTTATTATCGGCCAAAACAGGTTTAGGGGTTGAAGAGTTAAAAAACAAACTCTTAGATTTTGTAAATACAGGTGCCTTACGTAATAACGAAACCATAATTACTAACACGCGACACTATGATGCTTTGCTAAAAGCTTTTGAAGAGATTCAAAAAGTACAACATGGTTTAGACACTAATTTGTCGACCGATTTAATGGCTATCGATATCCGAGAAGCCTTATACCATTTTGGGGTGATTACGGGGCAAGTTACCAATGATGAATTGCTAGGAAATATCTTTGCTAATTTCTGTATCGGCAAATAGACAGCAATTTTATTTGAATCGATTTGTAGTTAAATGATTGTAAATTAAATGATTAATTAAAATGGGTTTTATCATGTTTTCTCATGAAAACCTATTTTAGAGGTTTTTTTGCACCCTATTTACACCTTATTTTATTAGTTTTGTCTTGAGATGTAAAAATTTACACCTCATTGCCCAATGTGGCACTTAATTAACTAATATGGACAAATAATACCCTTAATGTACCTTAATTAACTATTGTGAGTTCAAATATTAAAATAACACGAATCTGTGAATTTTGTAATTCTGAGTTTATTGCTAAAACTACAGTTACTAGGTTTTGTTCTCTTAAATGTGGTAGTAAGGCCTATAAAGCAAGAACCAAGTCTAATAGGATTAAACGATCAAATAACCAGACCTTTAAAATCCAAAAGCAAAATCTAGACCTCATTAAATCAAAGGAGTTTTTGACAGTGAAGGATATTACTGTGCTTCTTAATTGTTCTAGACAGTCCGTTTATAAATTGGTTAATACAGGTAAGGTTAACACTATAGACATAGATTTAAAAAAAATTATTATTAAACGCTCAGAACTCGATAAACTATTTGTAAATGAGTGAACTAGAATTAAGAATTTTAAAAGAAAAGGAAATATTCACGGTAAAGGAGGTTGCTTTGCTTTTAAACTGCTCTAAAAGAACAGTGTATAGAAATATTATGGAAGGTAAACTTAAGGCTATAAACTTAGGAGATCGCTTAACTAGAGTGAAGCGATCTGATATTGAAATGTTATTCAAAAAATAATTTTAGGCTAATATTATATAGGAGAGCCTGGTCATTGATTAAAATTGATTTAAAATGAAACTACATTTAAGAAAAAAGAAATTAAAATCAGGTAAAACAAGCCTATATATAGAATTCTATAAAGGCCATAAAACCTTGGCGGATGGTAAAACAAAATTAATACGTGAGTTTGAGTATTTAAATCTTTATTTAGTTACAGATCCAACAACAGCTAAAGAAAAGAAAAAGAATAGGGAACAGCTAGAACTTGCTGAACAAATTTTAGCCATCAGGAAAGCCGAAGTGTATCAAGGGAAGTATGAAATTCAAAATAATTTTAAGAACCAAATTAGTTTTTTAAACTATTATGAATTGAAAAAGGAAGAGCGCTATCAAACTAAAGGGAATTATGATAACTGGGATGCCGCTCAAAAACATTTAGAGAAGTACTGTCCTGCTCATATCACCTTTAATGATATAGATGTAGATTTTATTAAGGGCTATAAAAAGTATTTAGATACTGTAGCTGTTACCAAAAGTGAAAAGAACCTTTCTCAAAATACAAAGCATACATA
Source organism: Bacteroidia bacterium (assembly GCA_030427735.1). GTDB lineage: Bacteria > Bacteroidota > Bacteroidia > Flavobacteriales > Flavobacteriaceae > Formosa. The sequence goes on from JAUIBP010000007.1 coordinate 71,113, forward strand.
CTTTAATAAATTTAAGGCCTGCTTAAATGCAGCGTTTGAAGAAGGATATTTAAAAGAAAACCTCATGAAACGGGTAAAAGGATTTTCTATGGGTGAATCTACCAGAGAATACCTTACATCAGATGAACTTCAAAAGTTATCCAAAACCGACTGTTCTATTCCTTTGTTAAAGCGAGCTTTCCTATTTTCTACCTTAACCGGGATTAGATGGTCGGATGTCAATAAGTTAAAATGGTCAGAAGTAAGAGAAGAGGGGATAGACGACTCTGGGAATCATATATTCCGTGTGGTTTTTCAACAAAAGAAAACTGATGGCGTAGAATATCTATATATTTCACAACAAGCAAGGGAACTTCTGGGGGAACGTAGGGAGCCTAACGATCGTGTGTTCAAAGGACTTCGTTATAGCGCACATATGAATCTACAATTACTTAGATGGTGTATGGCAGCTGGTATAACTAAACATATAACTTTTCATTCTGCGCGTCACACTAATGCAGTGTTGCTGTTAGAAAATGGAGCCGATATTTACACGGTATCAAAACGTTTAGGACATCGTGAAATTCGAACTACTGAAATTTATGCCAAAATTATTGATAAGAAAATGAAAGAGGCTGCTAACCTAGTTCCAATATTGGAACTGGATGATATTATTTAGTAGTACTTTTTTTTCGTAGTACTAAAATTTTGTTCAATAATAGATGCTCCTTGCTGCAAAAAATTGAGTTATTTAAAACGTAATTGTTAATAACTCTTATTTTTAGTGTTTTTTGTTGATTTTATTCAGTGCTATTTAGAGGTATTTGTCACCCTTAAAAATCTGGCTAATATTATTTGAATTCATTTGTTGTTGAATTGATTTAATTGTCTGATAAACAATTATTTGTGAATAAAAAATTGAATTTTATCTCAGTTTGCTAATTTCTAATAGTTACTTTTATTTCAAGAATTCTACTAAAAGAAACAAAGTACTTTGTTCATTATTAATCTTTAATTCAATTAAAATGGACAATATTAAATTAGAAGAAAAACTGGATAGGATTGAAAATCTACTATTGGGTTCAAAAAAGGTGCTTACTTTAGAAGAGGCTTCCGATTATACAGGTATTTCAAGGAGTTATTTATATAAATTAACGTCTTCGGGAATTGTTCCTCATAGTAAGCCTAATGGTAAATTGATATTCTTTGATGTCGAAAAGCTTAACTCTTGGCTACTACAAAATAAACGAAAGTCAGTTGGGGAGATTAAAAATGAGGCCTTGTCTTATGCTTTAAGGAGTAAGAGGCCTTAAGGTCTGTTAACATTAGTTTAATCAAATCTTGAAATTCAAGATTTTTAATCGTTAAATTATGAAACAGATACCTTATGTACGTGTTGGGACCTCCTATTATAAGCGTGTAAAAGCACCAACTATCGCTGGTCACTTTAATGAAATTCTGGTGCATTGGAATCTTGAAACCATAAGGCAAGACCATGGTAAAGATTTCATAAGTAAAATATCAAAATATGATGGTTTTACTTGTATGCCCAGCCATTTGGAATATCGGCAGGAATATTTTGGTTTTTATAATACCTATTCGCCATTATCACGTGTACCTAAAGCAGGAGAAATTGAAACAACCCTAAAATTTGTGAAACATATTTTTGGGGAACAATTCGAACTCGGCCTGGATTATCTTCAGATCCTATACACTAGGCCAATCCAGATTTTACCAATTCTTTGTTTGGTTTCTAAAGAACGCTCTACTGGTAAAAGTACGTTTTTAAAATGGTTGAAGGCCATTTTTGAAAACAACCTTACCTATCTCACTAATGACAGTTTTGGGAGCCAATTTAATGCAGATTGGGTGAATAAACTACTGATATGTATTGATGAAGTACTCTTCAATAAGGAAGAGCTTACAGAGCGTATAAAATATCTGAGCACTACCAATACAAATATGTTAGAGGCCAAGGGAAAGGATAAACGCGAGGTCGAGTTCTTTGGCAAGTTTATTCTCTGTAGTAATAATGAAGATAACTTTATTAAAATTGACGCTAATGAAACCCGGTTTTGGGTACTGAAAATTCCATCCATTATTAGGGAAGAAACAGATTTTTTGGAAAGTTTAATGCGGGAAATCCCTGCTTTCCTTTACTTTTTAATGCATAGGAACTTAAGTTCTAAACAGGTTAGCCGGATGTGGTTCGAGCCACATCAGATCAAGACTAAGGCTTTGCTGCGATTAATTCAGAATAATAGGAACCGTGTTGAGAAGGAATTGGCCAGTATATTGCTAAATGCTATGGAGCACCTGGAGCTTAATACCATGACCATATGTGTCTCAGATGCTGTTCAACTGTTAAATACCACCCGTGTTAAAACAGACCACACCCAAATCAGAAGGCTGTTGAAGAACGATTGGAAATTAATGAATCAAGGGAACTCCAATCGATATCAAAAACTGGTAATCTGGACGGATGGATCGTTCAATCTAATTCCAGCTAAGGGACGCTATTTTATTATTGAAAAGGATTTCCTGATTAAAAATTTTGATGAATTGATGACAGATGATTAAAAGCTCGCTGTTTATAAGGGCTGAGGCTGTCATCATTATATCATCTTTAAGTCATCAAAATAAATAATGATGATATATAGAAATACAAAAAATTTAAAAGAGATGACGTGATGTCAAATTGATGACAATGAAAACCCTTGTATTTAAAGGGGTGTACTGAAGTTTGTCATCAAATCATCAAAGAACACTTAAAAACCAATTGGCTTATGAAAAGAAAAATGAATTGTGAAATAGCCCGCAATTTTTCAGTGCTAATGGCCCTGGAAAAACTCGGGCACTTTCCCAAAAAGCAAACGGAACAAGACGCTTGGTTTCTGAGTCCATTTCGGTCAGAAACCCAAGCATCTTTTAAGGTTTCTATAATGAAAAATAGATGGTATGATCATGGGGCAGGTATAGGGGGAAATGTGATTGATTTGGTGAGTCTTGTTTTAAAATGTTCGATTAAAGAAACATTAGAGTTTTTATCAGATTCTAATGCTGTTTTTTCTGTTCATCAGCAGCAAACCTCTGTAGTAGCTAGGAATCATAATATAGAGATTTTAAAGGTGCAAGAGATTAGTCATCCCGCCTTAGTTCAATATTCCAATTCTAGAAAGATTCCTATTCAGATACTAACTATATTTTGTAAACAGGTTTGGTATCGCTATCGTGATTCGGTGTTTTTTGCAATCGGTTTAGAAAATAGAAATGGAGGTTGGGAGCTTAGCAATCGGAATTATAAGACGTCCAGTAGCCCTAAAAGTTATACCTATTATAACTATGGCCATCAGCAGCTGGTTGTGTTTGAGGGGATGTTTGACTTACTCTCTCTAATGGTACTTGACCCAGAGCTAATTAATGCTTCTGATATTATTGTTCTCAACTCTATCAGCTTTATTAGGGATATAAAATATCTTTTTGAAAAGTACCCCAAAGGTATATTGTTTTTGGATCATGATTCCGCGGGTAGGAAGGCAACAAAGGAGTTGTTAGATAACTTCCATCATCTAGAAGATGGCAGTATGAATTATTATAAGTACAAGGATTTAAATGATTATTTATGTCATGGGTTTAGAGATTAATCAAGATCACTTTGGAAACCTTAATAACAAAGAAAAAATATTAAGAGTTCCTAAAGAATCAATGGGCAATGAAGATGGGATTCAAATAGACCTGGATCTTCAATTTAGTGAAACTACATCTGAAGTGGAAGGGAATTCGAGATGTGTGTCTGTGGACACAATCTTTTCTGCTCCCGAAGGTCGCAGAAAAAAAAAGGAGATGTTTAAGGCGAAAGGGGATCTCGTTAAGTTTCGATGTACCGTTTATGAAAAGAAACTGCTTCGTGTCAAGGCAAAACGTAGTGGTTTGAGCATTAGTGAATACGTAAGACGATGTGTATTTGAACAGGAAATTCTAGAGCGGTTTACCGAGGAACATATAACCATTTATAAGATGCTGATTAGATACCATAATAACTTTAAATCGATAGGAAATATGTTTAAGAAACGGGACCCGAAATTAATGCAGAAAGTTCATGCTCTTGCAGATGAGATCAAGCAACATTTAAATAATTTTCAAAGATGATAGGCAAAGGCAAAAGTATTTCGCATACCAGTGCTTCCATGGCATACGGATGGAATCAGGAAAAGGATGCAGAGGTAGTACTTAAGGAATATCTCCATGGTGAAGAGCCCAGAGCTATCACTAAAGAGTTTAAAATGATCCAGGACCAAAATCATAACTGCACTAAAAACACTTTGTCCTTTGTGATTAGTCCCACCGTAAAAGATGGCAAGAGATTGGATCGTGAGCAGCTGAGGGATATTACCAAGTGCTTTCTTAAAGAAATGGACCTGAAGGAACGACAGGCCATAGCCTTTGTGCATAAGGATAAGGAGCATAATCATATTCACTTATATGTTAATCGCATAGATTTTAAAGGTCAGGCTTACAATGATAGCTTTATAGGGAAACGGAGTCAACACGCTGCAGAGCGGGTAGCGCAGCAATTAAAATTAACTACCGTAAAACAGGTACAATTCGAAAAGGCATTCAATCTAAAAGAAATACGCTCAGAAATTAAGCGAAGACATGATTTGACTATGAAACAATTTAAACCACGAGGTTTTGATGATTATCTAAAATCAATGAAAACCAATGGCGTAGAGGTTATTCCGGTTATTAATAAACAGAACAAACTTCAGGGGTTTCGGTTTGAATTTAGTGGTCATAACCTAAAGGGTAGTGAAGTACACCGAAATATGTCCATTGGTAACATCGCTGAGCAAATAGCTAGCAGGCCCCGAGCTGAATTTCATATAAGTGCTAAAACTAAGGAAGCTACCGTAAAGCTTCTAGGTAAAACCATTGGATTAACACCCAATACTACATTAAGGATCGCTAAGGCAGTGGTTAAAAAAGTAGTGGATTTAGGAATGTCTATTTAAAAAATCAAGTATTATGACAAAGTTAGAAGAATTGACCGCATTATTAGTTGAAGAGCTGCATCAGTTTAATTTGAATATTGAAAAGTTAGAGAGGTTGAATTCAGAATTGAAATCAACCAAGCTAAAAATCGATGTTTCTGAATATAAATCTATAATGGAATCGCATCAAAATCAAATGCAAAACCACGAACACCACATAGAACAATTTCATACTCATTTTAGTGCTAAAATTAAGCGAGCTAAAATGTATCCTACTTGGGCGGTTGTAGTGTTTATAATAACCTTAATCTTATCGCTATGCTTTGTATTTACCTTGTTTAATGTTATTTAATTCATTAGTCTCATGATTCATTAAATGACCTTTCACAATTTCTTCTAAGCATTCCATTTCATCAAAGGGTAACAATTGCATAATATGTTCCAAGGCTGTTTTAATATTTATGTGGGGTTGGGGAATGAGTTTATTGTCGTAGCTATCTGAATATTCTAAAGCTAAAATACAGACTTTCATTATACCCGCAATATCATAAAGGACATCGGATAGTCCAGATATTAAAAACTCGCTTTTGTATAAAGTGTTTTCAGAGTTTGGTTTAAGTAGATGTATCCTTTTACTTATTAAATCATTGATTCTGGAGTTAAAAAGCTCTTTCTCATTTTCCGTATCCAAATTTTGATCATTTCTGGATAAGGATTTAGGTTCTATTTTTGGAACTTGAGTTATCTCTAAGTTTTTTTCTTTCAAAAGCAAATGGCAGCGTTTAAGATGTTTATTATGCAGCTTTTCAATTTTATTTATAAATGAATGAATTTCAGAGAATATAATTTTACACTGGTCTTTGTCGATTTCCATGGGGTTATCATGATGTATCATATTAAATGCGTGATCCAAAAGTAATAACCATTCGTTTTGATCTTTTTTGGGTACATTTTTAAAAGGAATTATTTTTGGGAAGAACGGTTCATAATTTTTAATATGACCTATAAGGCTAAGTGTTGTTTTACTTTGGCCAAGGTATAGGTGTTCTATACATTTAAAACTTAATAGGAAGGCTTGATGTAAATTAAAGCCAGCCAGATCATAATTTTTTTGCTTGATAAGAAGTTTTGAGGAATTGATATAGCCATTGATTTTTTTCATTTCGGCCATATAATAGCGTTCGGCTCTTTTAAGAATGTTGTGAAGCGCGAGATCTTCATAATCTAAAATGTTGTCTCCTTCAGGTTTAGAATATAATTTATAGCCAAAACAACAGTGCTCTAGAAAATAAAAGCTGCCCCGTTCAATATTTTTTTCTGCTATGGCTTGTGTAAAAATGAGCACTTTAAAATGAGGAAATTCGTTTTCAATTTTTGAAATTAGTTTGAGGATTTCGTTTGGAAGAAGATCCATGTCACAGTCTATAAATAGAGTAACAAAAAAATAGGAGCACTTTTTTTCAATTTGTTTATTTGATAGGTATATACTGTCTACTGATAATACATCTATTATACTGTTTAATAAAATGGATAGTTTATCGGATAGATCAAATTTTTTTGGAAGTTTTAGTGTGTTCATAATTTTAAAGTTTTTAATTTCTATATAAAAATATAGAAAATCTAAACAAATATATATTAATTCTATTTAAAACCAAAATAAACATTTAGAATTTCTATATTTTTTGTAATAAAAACTATATTTATATTATCAAATTCTAAATAATTATGACTCCCTTAGGATTATATCTAGTTAAAAAATCAGTTAATAGAGCTATGGTGTCTAGACGAACAGGAATTAGTCAGGCAAGATTATCACAATTGAGTTCCAATGAATCAACTAAACTTAGGGCTGATGAACTTTATTTGATAGCGCTCGCTATCGATGAGGATCCTTGTGATATATTAAACGAAGTTTATAAAGACCTTCAATTGCCAAACAATATTTTTAAAGATGAATAAAACAGTTAATCATTAAATTAACCTAAATGGCAGAATGTGTAAACTGCGGAGGCTACACGAAATATAATGGAGGTCTTTGCTTAAAATGTTATAAGAAAGAAAATAAAGAACCTAATGTGGAAGTTGCGTTGATGGAGGAGGAGCCTACGATTGAAGAAAAATTTCAGGAAGTAGGATTATCCGATCAACAAAGAAATTATCGTTATAACATGATTAAAGGGCGTATCGCTGAAACCTTAATCCAGGAACTTTTTTTGTCTTTAGGTTATAATGTGTTTCATTATGGTATGGAAAACACCATCCCTGGCATTATGGAGCTCCTTAAAGGTGTAAGATCTGATGTTGCAAATGAAATAAGACGAATGCCCGATTTCGTTATTCAAAACCCTAAAACAAATGAGGTTTTTTTTATAGAAGTTAAATTTAGAAAAAGTGGTGAATTTTTATCAAAGCATCTTCCTAAAGATTATCCCTATAGTAATGCATTTATAGTTTTGGTGAGTAAAAAGCATATTAAATGTATTTCGGTTAAAGAATTAGAAGAGGGTAAAGAAATAACTCCTAAATCTAAAAATTATTTGGGTAGTAGAAAGGAGTTTGAGCTAGATAAGGAGACGATAATCGATTTTTGTAAATTTGCAATTCAATTTTTTCAAGGCGTAGAATAGTGAATTGTTGGGATTATTTTAGAGTTGAATAAATAAATTAATTTTTGTTTGTCAGATTTATTACTTTTTAATTTAAATGATATTACTTAATCAGTTCAAATCCTAAGCCGGCACCAATCCAAGGTTGATTATTGAAAGTCCAATCTTTAGATTTGCTGCCAACAGCACTTTCCCAACCATAAAGTAAAGTCATTTGGAATTTTCCATATGCATAACCTATTCCAACACCGTAACTAATTACTCCACGATTATATTTTTCTGATTCAGTCAGATTAAGCGTGTTCGAATTATTAAGTTCAATCACACTGGATCCTAGGAATGGCCCTAATAAGACTCTTTGATCTCTCTCCAAATTTTCAATATCTTTTCTATACATAAATTTAGTCCATCCAATTGAGTAGCCTATAAATGCGTTAATATTAAAACTTGAGGAAAAGTCTTGGTTTTCTTTGTCATCGTCCCTAAATCTATATTTTAACGGGATAATAATGGCTGAAATAAAAAATTCATCGTATTTTAATGTTATTGATTGTCTGTTTTCTAGTTTGAAGTAATATGTTTTTCTACTCCATTTATCTTCTTTTTTGTCTTTTTCTTTTGTGTTTTTTGTTTTTTCAAAAATTCCGTTATTATTTTTAAATGTGAAATCTTCTGTTGATGAATCTATCTTAGGAGTTGATTTATTTTTACGATTTACTTTTTCAGTTTGTTTTTTATTGTTTTCAATTTTCTTGCTCAACCACGCGTTTACAAAAAGTTTATCCTCTTCAAGTTTTACTGAGCCTCGCTTTACATTGTCAGAAGTGCTTTTGGAGTAAGTAAATTTCATTTTATTGATCATTTTTTGATCTAGAGTTAGTTTTTCGTAGTATACTAAGTCAGTATTGTTGTCTGATTTTTTTTCAATTGTAATTTCTTTGCCTAATGGTAAGATAGAATCTATTTTTTCTTTCAGCTTCTTTTCATATTTGTCTAGTATGTTTAATTGACTGTATTTTTTTTCAATTTTTTCTTGGAGTTCTAAGCTAGTGGAATTTTTATATATGATTTTTTCCGGTATCCAATATGCTTTTTTAAATCTTTCTTGAGAAAGGAGGCAAGTACTAAACGATAGGGCACAAACAATCAGAATAAATTTTTTCATTATTGAATTAAATTTAGTGTAACAATTACACTAAACTACCCTGTTAACAAGTAAATTCCTATACCCAAAAAAGGGTATTTTTACTTTAAGGTATTGTTTTATAGTGTTTTAGTTTAGTGTTCTATATGTGTAAACTAAAATTAGGCTCAATATTAGAATGGCTTAGATGTTTCAATTGTATTATCGCTGTCAATGTCAATCATCTATTTATTTGGCCTATTATACACATCATTTGCCCCAATAAAAGCTTTAGCTTATATTTAGAAGCTAAATAACCTAACCTGACCGCTATTAATGTCCATTTCAAAATTCTCGTTTTTACAGGATAGCTACCCTGAATTATTCACTATTAGTGAGTTATCTGAAAAACTGCTTGCTATAGACCCAAGTTCTTCTATTAGTAAATCCAGATTGTTTTCTGAAAAACTATCGCAATTAGTGTGTGATTTTGAAGGATTAGAAGGCTTTGATGGCAAACAAGTAGAGCGCATTAATCAATTAAATTATAAAAATTATGTACCTGACGCTGTTTCCGATCTAATGCATACCATTCGGAAGTCAGGAAATAAAGCGTCGCATGATGGCACCGGAACAGACCAAGAAGCTTTATACATTTTAAAAAAATGCTTTCAGTTGGCCTGGTGGTTTTATGAAACCTATGAAAACGATTATGTAGCCGATAAAACCTATAAACTTCCAGAAGCCGAACAGCAGCCAGATATTGAGGCGTTAAACCAAGAACTGGATCGGCTTTCAAAAGAAGTGGTGAGCTATAAAGAAAAAATAGCCCAACTAAATGCTAGCGCATCAGTTATTCAAGAACGTAAAGAGCGTTCATATAATAGTTCCAGAAATATTGATAAGTCTGAAAAAGAAACCAGAGAACTTATCGATGAACAATTGCGACAAGCGGGTTGGATATGTGATACAGAAACCTATAATTATAAAAGCAACAAAACATTACCTGAAAAGGGGAAAAATATAGCTATTGCCGAATGGCCATGTGATGGCAAATGGGCCGATTACGCCTTATTTATAGGAACGAAACTTTATGGTATTGTTGAAGCCAAGAAATATGCTACCGATATTTCAACCGATTTACGACAGTCTAAAATATATGCTTCAAAGGTAGCTGAATCAGAATCGTGCGAATTACTTGGAGACTGGCAAGGCTATAAGGTCCCCTTTTTATTTTCGACCAATGGGCGTTCCTATTTGGAACAACTGAAAACTAAAAGTGGTATTTGGTTTTTAGATGTACGCAAAAACACAAACTTACCAGAAGCTTTACGTGGTTGGCATTCGCCTGAAGGTTTAGAAGAATTATATAAACGAGACATTCAAGAAGCCAATAAAAGGCTTTTAGAAAGTGATTACGAATACTTAAAAAATAAAAATGGTCTAGGATTGCGTTATTATCAAATCGATGCGATTAAGGCTATTGAAAGCAAAATACAAACACAACCAAACGATAAACGTTCGCTCCTGGTTATGGCCACTGGTACGGGTAAAACCAGAACCGTTTTAGGCTTGACGTATCGTTTTATAAAATCAGATCGTTTTAAACGTATCTTATTTTTAACTGATAGACGTCTGTTATCCAGACAAGCTTCAGCTAGTTTTAATGATACCCGAATTGAAAATCTGCAAACTTTTGCCGGGATTTATAAAATGGAAGATACATCGGTGTCAAACCCCGATCAAGAAACCCGATTGCATTTTGCAACCGTACAAAGCATGGTAAAGCGTCTGTTTTATTCAGAGAATCCTTTGCCTATTGATACTTACGATTGCATTATTATAGATGAAGCGCATAGGGGCTATAATTTGGATAAAGAACTTGATGAAGACGATTTATATTTCAGAGACGAACAAGATTATGTAAGTCAATATAAACGGGTTATTGAATATTTTGATGCCTATATTATCGGTTTAACAGCTACACCGGCCTTACATACTACCGAGATTTTCGGGAAACCTGTGCATAGCTATTCGTATCGAGAAGCAGTTATTGATGGGTATTTAATAGATCATGAGCCACCGTATTTAATTAAAACGAAATTAAGCGAAGAGGGTATTGTTTGGAAAAAAGGAGACAAGCCTAAAGCATATAACCCAGAAAACAATACCATAGAAGAGTTATCGGAGCTAGATGATGAATTGCATGTCGAAATCGAGCAATTCAATAAAATGGTAATTACCGAACCGTTTAATCGGGAAGTCATTAAACAATTAGTCAAAGTTATTGATCCTGAAGAGGACGAAAAAACCTTAATATTTGCAGTTCGTGATAGTCATGCCGATATGATTGTGGAAATTCTTAGAGAAGAATACGCCAATATTGGTTACGATGTTGCCCAGGGTACGATCGAAAAGATTACTGGTGATGTTTACGATCCAGAGGAATTAACCAAACGCTTTAAAAATGAAAAGTTCCCAACTATTGCGGTCACGGTCGATTTATTAACCACAGGTATTGATGTACCGCAAATAACCAATTTGGTATTTTTACGTCGTGTGCGATCCCGTATTCTATTTGAGCAAATGTTAGGGCGTGCCACCCGTTTGTGTGACGATATCCATAAAGAGTTTTTCAGAATATATGATGCGGTAAGAGTATATGAAGCCTTACAGGACTATACGCAAATGCAAACCGTGTCTAACCCGAGTATTAGTTTTACAAAGCTGGTCGAAGAACTCGATCATATTAACAAACCGGAACGAGCCGAAAAACAATTGCAACAAATCATTGCTAAAATACAGCGTAAAAAGCGAGCCTTAGAGGGCGATAGTCTAGAGGAGTTTAGTTATTATACTAACGGTAGCAGTCCAGAGGAGTTTATTGATATGTTAAAAACAGTTTCCGCAGGCGATGTCAAAAATGTGGTTGCCGATTATAGTAGTTTATGGCAATTTCTAGATAAAAAAGTATACCGACCAAAAGTACAATTGGTTTCTGATCATGCCGATGAATATCGCGGTATGGAACGCGGATACGGTAAAGCCGACAAACCCGAAGATTATATTGAAGGCTTTAAAACCTTTATTCAGGAGAACCGAAATACCATTGCCGCTATTAATATTTTGTGTACACGCCCTTCAGAGCTGGATCGCGCCTCCTTAAAAGAACTTCGCATGAAACTGGATGCTGAAGGTTACACCAATGTTGGATTGAACACGGCATGGAAACAAATGAAAAATGAAGATATCGCGGCCGATATTGTATCTTTTGTACGTACTATGGCTTTAGATGCCCATTTAGAAAGTCATGACGAACGCATTAAAAAAGCAGTAGATAAAATCCGTGATATGCAGGATTGGAATAAAATACAACTAAAATGGATTGATCGCTTTGAAGCGCAACTGCTCAAAGAGACCATTTTACAAATTCCAGACCTTAACGATGCCCCGTTTAATCGCGATGGGGGCTATAAACGATTGAATAAAATTTTTGATAATAAACTGGACGATATTATACGGTCATTAAATGAAAACCTATATTCGGCCTAAATTTTAAAACGAAACGATGAGTGCAGAAGAGATAGCAAATAAGCTATGGAATTTATGTAATGTATTACGCGACGATGGGGTAACCTATCACCAATATTTGAACGAGTTAACCTATATACTGTTTTTAAAACTTTCGGAAGTCAAAGACTTTGAAGAGCATATTCCTGAGGAATACCGTTGGCGTGATTTTGTAGACGAACACGACAATAACGAAGCCTTTGTGCGTTACCGTAAGTTTTTGGCCGAAGTAAGTAATGAAACGTCTAGCGAGAGCATTAAGGAAATCTATACCAATGCCTCGACCAGTTTACGCAAACCGGTTAACTTCAATACACTGGTGCAAGCCATTGATAAAATTGATTGGTACGAGCAGGATGACCGCGATGTAATGGGCGATATTTACGAGAGCCTGTTAGAGAAAAATGCTGGTGAAAAGAAAAGTGGTGCCGGACAGTATTTTACTCCAAGACCTTTAATTAATATCATGGTGGATTTGATGGTTCCTAAATTGGGCGAACGTTGGAACGATCCTGCGGCAGGAACTTTCGGGTTTATGATTTCGGCCGACAAATACCTACGTGATAAAACTGATAATTACTACAAGCTAAGCGATAAGGAACGTAAATTCCAGGAAGAAGAAGCGTTTAGCGGGGTAGAATTGGTAAGTGATGCCCACCGTTTGGCTTTGATGAATGCGCGTTTACACGGGATGGAAAGCAAAATTTATTTGGGCGATACCCTAACCGATTTTGGTAAAAGCCTTAAAAATTTTGATGGTGTATTAGCCAATCCACCGTTTGGAACTAAAAAAGGTGGTGAAAAACCCAGCAGAGACGATTTAACCTTTTTATCGAGCAATAAGCAGCTTAATTTTTTACAACATATTTACCGAAGTTTAAAAAAGAATGGCGAAGCCCGTGCAGCCGTAGTATTGCCTGATAACGTGTTGTTTGAAGATGGCGATGGCCAACGCATCCGTAAAGATTTAATGGATAAATGCAACCTGCATACCATTTTACGATTACCCACTGGTATCTTTTATGCGGCCGGTGTAAAAACCAATGTGCTCTTTTTTACACGAGGCAAAACCGAAACTAACAACACCCAAGGGGTTTGGTTTTACGACATGCGCACAAATACTCCAAACTATGGAAAACGTACCCCATTTACCGAAACCGCCTTTACCGACTTTGTAAAAGCTTATACAGGAGGTGTTACCGTTGAAACTGTAGAACAGGACTACGATGGCAGTATAGACCACGCCAAACGTTTAGCCATAAAAGACGAACGCTGGCAATACCTCTCCCGAGACACCATAGCTAAAAAGAATGATAGTTTAGACTTAGGGTTAATAGCTGATGATAGCATTAGTAATAGTGAGGATCTAGGCGAACCAGTAGACATTGCCAAAGAAGCTATGGCTGAACTTAAAAGTATAACGGCCCAATTACAAGCCATGATAACCGAGTTACAATAGTATGAGTTTACCGAAAAACTGGGTTGAAACTAGATTAGAAAATGTAATTTTCTATAAAAAAGGAAAGAAACCGAAAATTCTGAAAGACGAAGAATTTGACAATTCTTTGCCATATCTTGATATTAAAGCATTTGAGAAAGGAGAAATAAGAAGATATGCTGATAAAGCATCTTCTAATCTTATTGATGAAAATGATATAGGAATCGTATGGGACGGAGCAAGGAGCGGCTGGGTTTCTTATGGAAAATCAGGAGCTATAGGTTCAACAATTGCTAAGTTAACACCATTAAAAATTGAGAGTACTTTTTTATACAGGTTTCTTCAATCTAAATTTGAGTATTTAAATTCCAATACAAGAGGAACAGGGATACCTCATGTAGATCCACAAATTTTATGGAATTTGAAGTTTCCACTCCCACCACTCGCAGAGCAGGAGCGTATCGTTGCCAAGTTAGATGTCTTGTTTGGGCAGATTGATGTTATGAAACAAAGTCTGGAGCGCATCCCACAATTATTAGCCAATTTTAAACAACAAGTTCTAACCCTAGCGGTAACGGGTAAGTTGACTGAGGCTTGGCGTGAGGGAAAGGAGTTGAAGGATTGGGAAGAAACAAATATAGGAAGTTTATTTTCCGTTAAGACAGGAGCAACCCCTAAAAGAGGAGAACAAAAATATTATGATGGAGGAGATATTCCATGGCTTAAATCGGGCCAGGTTAAAAATGAATTAATTTATGAAGCAGAAGAATTTATCACTGACTTAGCTATAAAAGAAACAAATACGAAAGTATTTCCAATAGATACTTTATTAGTTGCAATGTATGGAGAAGGTAAAACAAGAGGTCAGGTTGGATGGATGAAAATTGAGGCTGCAACTAACCAAGCTATAGCTGCATTAGTAAATGAAAATTTAGATATTAGAACTAGGAGTTACACCTATTATTTTTGCTTGAGTCAATATAATGAGATTAGAGCGCAAGCGGAAGGAGGAAACCAACCTAATTTAAATTTGTCAAAGATAAAAAATTGGAAAATACAGTTGCCTCCTCTTCAAGAACAAAAAGAAATCGTTAACCGTGTAGAAAGCCTGTTTGCTAAAGCAGATGCTATAGAAGCCCAATACCAAAGCCTAAAAACTAAAATAGATAGTTTACCACAAGCCATTTTACATAAAGCCTTTAAAGGCGAGTTAGTGCCGCAATTACCAACAGATGGTGATGCTAAGGAGTTGTTGAAGGAGATTGAGAAGTTGAAGGCGGAGGCTAAACCTAAGAAAAAGAGTACTAAAAAGAAAACCTATACAAAAACCAAAACTTCAATACCTCAAGCGGCAGAACCTGATAGGGCTGGGTATGAGAATGATTTGAAAATTAAGTAGCCTTAATTAATTTAACAGAATCCTTTATGAAGAAAAAAGATCAAAAGAATAAAATTGATTACGATCGAATTAAAGAAATCGTAAACAAAGAGGTTAATGCAAAGGAGATAAAAAGAAAGGAAGCAGAGGCTAATAACTCTGAACTTTATGGATCTAATCTTATTTCGTCAAAAAGAATCGAAATAAAAGACTCAATGTTCTTTAGTTCGATAAAGAGATTTGAAGGCAAGACATATTATGTTATTAATGGTAATAAATTTAATAATCATTTATTTATTAGAGCTGTAGCAAGATATATCATTTTTGAAAATGTTGATTTTTCAAAAACATATTTTGAAAACTCCTATTTAAGAGACTGTAAGTTTATTAGATGTAACTTTGAAGGTGCTAAATTTACGGGATGTAATTTACAGGGATCCTATTTTGATAACTGTACTTTTGATTATGTAAATTTTGAAAAAACGTTTGTAGATGATGAAATTTTTGAGTGTGCTCCTAAACAAGATAACTTGAAATATAAATTTTCTAGATCTTTAAAGCTAAACTATGCATCGGTTGGAGACTATATTAAAGCTTCAAAAGCAGTGACAATAGAACTTGAAGCTACGAAAAGTCACTTGAAGGATAGTTGGCTATCAGGTGATCAATATTATAAAACTAAATATGGTGGACCAAAAAGAACAGTAGAGCAATTTTGGAAATGGTTTAAAGTAAGTCTTCTTGATTTTGTATGGGGTAATGGAGAAAGTTTGTGGCGATTGGTTCGCTTTAATTTAATAATTTTTTCCTTATTAACTTTATATGATATTTTTAAAAAATCAGTATCACAGTTAAATGTTTTAGAAATTTTTGAAGTTTTCCTTATTAAGGTTCCTAGTAATTATTTTGGAATAATAATTAAGCAAGGAGATCAAAACTATTTTGAATATTATCCAAATTGGTTATCCCTACTTCTAGTAATAACAAGGTTAGTATGTTTTGGGCTTTTAATGTCCATCATTATAAAAAAATACAATAGACGATGAAACATATTTATGTTTTTGGGTCTATTGTTAGAGGTGAAATAGATCAATATTCTGATACTGATTTATTGTTAATAACTGATGAGCAAATTAAAAATATAGATATAAATAAATATTCTGTATACACATCAAATAGGATTAATGAATTGTATAAGGAGGGCAATCCCTTTGCTTGGCATTTATATTATGAATCTAAATTAGTATACTCGTCAAATGATAAGGATTTTTTAAGTGAATTAGGTAAGCCTGCTAAATATTTAAATTGTAAATCTGATTTATTGAAATTTAAAAAATTGTTCGATGATAGTAAAATTTCGATTAAAGAAGATAATTTTTCTACGGTTTTTGATCTTTCAATGATTTTTTTAGCAATAAGAAATTTTGCTACATGTTACACTCTTGGATGTTATGAAACACCAATTTTTAGTAGATTAACATTTGAAAAATTATCTGATTACCCGTTAAAATTGGATAATGAAATAAAAGATATATTAATGATGTCAAGAATTAGTTCAACAAGAGGAGTTAATTATACTTTAGAAGATGAATCCTTAATTTTGTTAGATTTAAATTTGGATAAAATTGAAAGTTGGTTTAATGAAATATTAGATAATTATGAGAGCAGAATTCAATAGTAGAGTGGATTTACAAAGAGAAGTAATTAAAATAGTAAATCAAAATAATTTTAAAACTGGATTAAATGGACTTTCCAGGCCAGCAATAGAAAGTTGGATTTTAAGCAATAATATTTCTAATGTTATATTAAAGAAATGTCTTGTTAGAATATCTGAAAAGCTATTCTTTATAGCAAATAAAAGCCAAGACCAAATAACAGAGGAGTATAAGAGCTTGCAAAATAGTGTAAGAAGAGATATGAAAGTACTAAAAAAAATGGTCTCAGAATAAATTATGAGACCACAAACCATACAAATATTTTTACCAGACGGCTCACCAACCAGTATTCGTGAAGCAGAATTAACCAACAGGTTAGTTAAAGCCATTATGTTTCCAAGAAATAAAATGCAGGAAGTCGCTAAACGCGATATGGTGCATTATACGGGTGTTTATTTTTTGTTTGGTAACACCGAAGATGGCGCGAAACCATTAGTCTACATAGGTGAAGGGGAAGATTGTTTTAAACGCATACAATCGCATAACCGTAATAAAGACTTTTGGACGCACTGTGTTATTATTTCAACCAAAACAGACGAATACACCAAAACAGATGGAAAATATCTCGAGTATCATAGTTTGGTTAAAGCTAAAGACATTGGCAGATATGTAATAGAAAATGATGGCGGATCTAATAAGCCATCAATTTCAGAAAGTAGAGAATTTGACTTGCTGGATAACTTTGAAACAGCTAAAATGCTTTTAGCAACCCTAGGGTATCCTATTTTTGAAGAAAAAAGAAAAAAAGACTCTAAAAAGGAGTTGTTTTATTGTAAAGGAAAAGATGCTTATGCTTTAGGCGAATACACCGAAGACGGTATGTTAGTTTATAAAGGTGGTAAATGTACTTTAATAGAAACACCAACCGCTGGTCCGTGGGTAATAAATAGAAGACAAAAGCTTATACAGGATCACGTTTTGGTTAAAGAGGATGGGATGTATATTTTTCAAGAAGATTATATTTTCGATTCTGTTTCTTCAGCCGCTGCAACTGTTTTAGCAAGAAGAGCGAACGGTTGGAGAGAGTGGAAGAATAAAGACGGTAAAACTTTGGATGAGTTGAAAAGGAAATAAATAACTTCCTATAAAATACTAGAATACATTTTGATAGAATTGAGCAAGGCAAAATAAATTTAACCTTGCTCAAAATTACTCTTAGTGAATTTAAAGAATTATTGATTCAAAGCTAAGCCCAAACTATTTGTCTATTTTTCAAAAAAAAATGACTTCTACAATTTTTTGTTCTCCATATTGACGGAGAAATCGAAAAATTAGAACCATCAATAAAAACAAACCAACAAGGATTAGCATCATCAATCAAATTAAGCATGATATTTTCATTACAACCACAAGGGCATTTTAATAATGCATACCAATAATCATTTAATTCTTCCTTTCCCTCTATGTACAATACCTTATTCTTTGGCTCTTGAGGTAATTCAGGAACAATAACTAATTTATATTCACCTTTTTTTTTATTAAAAAGACATAAAAACCAATTAAACAACTTCTCCACTAACATATAACTTTAAATTTGGTTCAAAATCACCTACTCCAATAGATTCTGAGTGTAACTCATCTTCTGTATCACCTACGTAATAAGAGTTAAAATCCCAATCAGTTAAATTAACTACTGTATGTGAATATTTAGAATTGTCTCCATAACGAAAAGGATGAATTCTCCCAAGCATATCATTTACAGCTATAGAAGAACAAAATGAATTAACACTAATAACAGCTGGACTTTCTACATCTGCATTATCAAAATATGCTTGTCTATTCTTATACTCTTCTTCGGAAAGTCTCTTTAAGCTTTCAGCTGTTAACTGTTCTTGATTATATACCCCTCTTTCTAATAAAGTTTTACTATTAGGATAAACATAATGAATATTACCTACAATAGAATCAATACCTCCATTTCCATCTGCAACTAATTTTACTCCTATATCACTAATAGGAACGAGATAATAAGTTGAAATCAAATTAAGATAATGCCTGCCTTCAACAGAATCCATACAACCAAATATATAATCACAACTGGCAAATTCATCCATTGCATTCCGACTTTCCTGAATTAAACAGGAATAAGTAATAACTTCAGTTCCTAAATTTACCTTTTCAATATGCTCTTTAATAACATCAACTTTTAATCTTTTTAAATCCGCATCTGAGGCCTTTGACATAACTATTCTGTTCAAATTTTCATGTCCCATTACATCAGGATCAGCAATTACTAATTTACCAACTCCCAATCGATACAACATTTGAATAACGGGGCTTCCAGTACCAGAACAACCAACAACACCTATTTTCATCTTTTTAAGATTATATATAGTTTCTGAACCAAACGTTTGCGCATTTCGTTTAAAAGCTTTCTCTATAGCATCCAAACTATTAGAATGAGAAAACAGCTTAACATTTTCACCTATTACTGAAATTTTATCAATTTCAGTAAAACTTAAATTTGATTTTATTTCCCTTCCTTTCATAGTACCATTAGGGTACATTATCATACTGGCATGAGGCAAATCTTTATCTAACCAACCATAAACGGAATCAAAAAACGACCTATCCGAATTATCATCCAAAACTGAAAAATCTGAATTATCAACAAAGTGAGAATGTATTTTAACAACACCTAACCCTTTTGATAATGCTTTATCTAAAACGTGCTCAACGTTAATAGTCTCCCATGAAACAGAATTTTCTGTTCTTAAACATTTATCATATGGCATTAAATAAATTTCATGTATCAATAAAAAATCATTACCATCATGATTTAATCTTCCACATAATGCAAATGCAAGAGCTTCCAAACCATCTCCTCCATGAAGATGGTTTTTCAACTCTTGATGCATTTTTTCAGTCATTTTAACATGCATCATAACAACAACTTTTAACGTTTATTAAATTCTGCATTTAAACAACTTAACATTAAATCAAGATGAGATTCAATATTATCAATTTTAGGATTCCATCTATTTGCCGCTATCCTATGTCTTGACCAGCGTTGGTAGATTTTACCTTCAATTGATTGACTACTTAGAGCCCTGATCATTTTACCATCTACCCTATTTAAAGCAGGGCTAAAATAAATCATATCAAGTTGAGATGTTGGATAATGCGGAGGTATAAGAATAGCCGCATCGGTTTTTTTAACATTATAACCATCAGGGATATTAAAATCCCTAATAATTAACCAGTTTAAGTTTCCACTTCTAATAAAGTCAACTGAATTACCGATAGAGGCTAAATAATAAATATCATCTTTAGGTAATTCAAAATTGGTTTTATCAATAAAACCTTCTATACAATCCAAAGCTTCATAAACAAATCGCTCTACACCACATTTCGTCAAATCAATTTTTTGCTCTGGTTGAACAATTTCTTTACCCTTTTTTGTAAACATCCTTAATCTATGTTTATTAGGGTCCTTGTTAACTAGCTTTAAAATTTCCTCCCGAGTAACCTCCTCTTGCCTAACTGTAAACTTATCTCCATTTATTTTAATTAAATACTGATAGGTAATTACAGGTTTAACACCTTTACAAAAACAATCTTCTAAATCAATAGTTTCTTGTTTGTAGGGTAAAATTATAAAGCGTTCGATACCACATTCAGTTAAATCAACCACAACTAAAGGTCCTATTTCTAATTTCCCCTTTTTTGTAACCATTCTTATAAAATGCGTATCGGGACTTGTCCCTGCAAGGTTATGCAAATCATTACCTGTAATGGTTTGATTTTCTATTGAGTATTCAGTTTCATTTATATGAATAATATATTCATAAGCTAGAGCTGGCACCATGCCGCTACAATAGCAATCTTTCAAATGGGTTTTCTTTTCCATTTTATAATAGTATTTTATTTAAAAAAAATAATGCCCTGTCCTTAAATCAATCCAACAAATTTGGGCTTAACACTCCATATTGATGAAGGCTAATATGCTAGATATTGAATAATAGTAATAATGCCTTATAAATTTTTAAAAGGTTAATATTTTCGGACAGAAAACTTTGATTTGGAAAATTAGAGAAGAAACTGTATCTTTGTACTCACCACAAGATAAAGAATTACTCGGGACGCAAACCCTTGTATGTTCTAAAATAAAATTCAAATCAGGTAGTTTTCTGCCTGATTTTTTTGTTTTCAGATTTCCTGAACTTGGAATCAAAGATACAAAAAAATCTTAAACTCAAAAGCACAATATTACCAATTAGGTTAAAAATTAAAAATTACTTATTAACAATTAAGTTAAAACTGGGAAATAATTTTGCGTAATTTACTCAAAAGGTTATATTTACATTAAATTTGTCAATTAATAAATTTTATTTTACGAACCTAAATAACAGGCAATTAAACTACCTGATTATAGATTATTATTATCAGTTAGACTCTTCCTATGGCAAAAAACAAACGTAAATTTGAATCCCCTGGTCAAGCATTAAAATTCTATTTAACTGAAAATGGATGGACTCAAGATGACTTAGCACATATTTTAACTATTTCATTAAAACACACGAATGAAATAATTAAAGATAAGAAGTCAATTTCTATTGATACTGCTATTCTATTGAGTAAAGTATTTGAAATGGATGCTTATGAGTGGATGGTTTTGGATACTACTTTCCAACTATCAAAAAAGAATGCTCAGAAAAAAGAAGAAAAAGAGGAATTAGTAGAAAGGCAAGTTGAAGTTTACAAATATCTACCTATAAACGAGCTCTTGAAAAAAGGCTGGTTAAAGCCTTACAACAAAATTGATGATTTGAATAATCAATTGCGTGCTTTTTTTGGTGTTCCAAAAAACAAACCTTTAGACTTTTCAACACTTAAACTTAATAATGTAGCTATTGAATATAGAAAATCGGACGCCTATAAAGAAAGTGCCAATGAAATAAACGCCAAGGCTTGGTATCAAATGGCACTTAATCATTCGAAAAAAATTAAAGTGGAAAAATATAATGAAAAGGGATTAATAGAATTAACTAATAATTTACACAATTATACCATAATTAAAGATGGTATTAAATTGTTTATGAATGATTTAAGTAAAGTTGGAGTGAAATTTGTCTTCCTATCTCACTTATCTAAAACATATTTAGATGGAGCTGCCTTTTATGCAGATAATAACCCGGTTGTAACTTTAACTGGCAGATATGATAGAGTGGATAATTTCTGGTTCACTTTGGCTCATGAAGTTTCTCACATACTACTTCATCTTCCTAAAAATAAAGATAATGACACAATATTTATGGATGATTCCACAAGTGCTATGACTTCGAAAAAAGAAAAAGAAGCTAATCAAATGGCAGAAAAAATACTTCTGCAAGATAAAATATTAGATTTTTTTGAACAATATATTGGCTATATTACAGAAGAAAAAGTACATGAATTTTCATCTATCTATAACATACATCCGTCAATTGTTGTTGGAATATTAGCATTTAACAAGAAAGTGTCTTATTCTACATTACACCGATTTAAAGAATCTGTAAGAGATAAAATACCCAATAAATACAGAGCAGAAGCATTTTAATCAAAACATTCTAAAATCCGGAAAATTACCAATTACAGTAATTCTACGGGTTTTTTAATTTTATCATTACACTTACTCAAGATGTCGTTTTAATATAAAAACAACATCTTTTTTAGTTTTAAAATAGCCTTATCAAACCCGATTTTTACATAGTGCGGTGAAAAAAACAATAATAACCGCAAATAATGCGTCGAATAATTTGTATATTCACCGTATTATTCGAATAAAATGGCAACGTACATACATCATCTTAAAGCTTGGCCTCATTTTAGTTGGGATGAACAAGCCTTTTTAACCCTATTAGGGGAGGTTAGACATTTACAAGGTAAACTTATAGGTAAGGTAGAACTATTAGGTTTTGAATTAAAAGACGAGGCTAATTTAGAAACCTTAATACAAGATGTTGTGCAAAGTTCTGAAATTGAAGGGGAAATTTTAAATCCAATACAGGTTCGCTCCTCAATTGCTACCCGGTTGGGGCTGGAAAACTCTGGAATAGTACATCAAGATAGACATGTCGATGGTATTGTTGAAATGATGCTGGATGCTACTCAAAATAATAATAAAAGTTTAAATGAAGAACGTTTGTATGGCTGGCATGCTGCTTTATTTCCAACTGGTAGAAGCGGAATGTATAAAATAGAAGTTGGAAAATGGCGAACAGGAGCAATGCAGGTGGTTTCTGGAGGTATGGGGAGAGAAGTGGTGCATTATGAAGCCCCAAAAGCAGCACGCATGGATAAAGAAATGGAAACTTTTATAAATTGGTTTAATACGGAATCGAAGCTGGATCCTATGCTGAAAGCAGCAATTGCGCATTTATGGTTCGTAACAATACATCCTTTTGATGATGGTAATGGGCGTATAGCAAGAGCAATTGCAGATATGCAACTCTCAAAGGCTGATGGCGTAAACCAAAGATTTTATAGTATGTCTGCCGAAATCAAAAATCAACGAAAATCGTATTACAAAATTTTAGAACAAACCCAAAAAGGTGATCTTGATATAACAGAATGGATCATTTGGTTTTTAGAGTGTTTAAAACAATCCATTTTCTCTTCTAGTGAGATTATAGATAAAGTTGTCCGAAAACATCAATTTTGGGTTGAAAATGTAGGGTCAATAATTAATAATAGACAGCAGAAAATATTAAATATGCTCCTTGATAATTTTAAAGGTAATTTAACAACTTCTAAATGGGCTAAATTAACTAAAACATCTCAAGATACCGCATTAAGGGATATAACAGATTTGCTCAAAAAAAATATATTAAAGAAAGCAGATACGGGAGGTCGTAGTACACATTATCTTTTAAAATAGTTTAGAGAGAATTAAACTTTATCCAAAAGTGTTAGATTATTTATTTAAAAGTTGATAACGCGATCTAAG
The DNA here is from genome assembly GCA_030427735.1 of Bacteroidia bacterium. GTDB lineage: Bacteria > Bacteroidota > Bacteroidia > Flavobacteriales > Flavobacteriaceae > Formosa. Next base: position 94,841 of record JAUIBP010000007.1, read on the forward strand.
GCATCATCTGCTTTTTTGTCGACAAATTTTATTAAAACTAAAAATATTTGCTTTATACCTGAATGGAAAATAAATCGAAAAATTAGATTAATAAGGTCAATTTAAAAGTCATAAGATTACTTTTGTAGGTTTATTTTTGATTAAAAATAGCTACATACTTATCGTTATCCATAGTTATAGCACTTTGAATTGTGTTTTCTTGGTTTTAAGCCTTAAGGACAGTGGTACTTAACATTACTGTTAGGAGCAATAAATTGTTACAAAGACTTTTTATAATATGGGTTTGATAGTTGTTATTGAATCGCAATGAAAACCAAAATAAATAGAATTGACAAAATGAGGCTTTCATTAAAGTGATTTAAAGGTTGGTAGTGGATTGTTTTTCGTTTATGATTATAGAGTTTTTTTATGTTAGTGCGGTATGTTGCACTATTTATTGCATTCTGATAAATTTGAATCAAAACATACTAAAAAGTGCTTTATTTTGCACTTTTTAGTATAAATGTGAGAAATATCCTTATATTTGTAATTAAAAGAGCCATATAATGCACTTTGAAAGGTTAGTAGAAATAATAAAAAAACGGAGAGAAACACTTCAAGTCACTCAGGAAATGTTAGCTGATATTTCTGGAGTTGGACTTCGTACATTGAAGGCCTTCGAGAGTGGAAAAGGAAATCCTACCGCAGAAACATTAACCAAGCTGGCTAATGCTTTGGGATTGGAACTTACTTTTAAGGTTAAATTAAAAGAATAGTAAATGAGAGAAGGAGGGGTGTTTTATAAAAATGAGTTAGCAGGTAAAATAAGGCAATTAGATAACGGTAGTTTTGTTTTTCGCTATGAAGATGGTTGGTTTTTAAATACAGATAAACCCGCTATAAGCCTAACTTTGCCTAAGAAAAAACAAGAATATCATTCAGAGTTTCTTTTTCCTTTCTTTTATAATATGCTTCCAGAAGGGAGAAATAAACAAGTGGTTTGTTTTAATTTAAGGATTGACCCCAACGATTATTTTGGGTTATTACTTTCAGTCGCTAATAATGATACCATAGGAGCTGTAAAAGTTAAAAGAGAGAGTTAAATGAATTTACCAGAAATACAATATTGCCCAGGTACTTTAAAGCATGGGTATTCGGCATATAGTAATTTAACGTTAAGGCAACTTTTTAATGGAAAAAAGGTAAGCCCTATTATTTCTTATAATTCACCAACAAGTCATGTTGATACAGAATTATTTAGCGACAATCAAATGCAGATGTCTATTTCTGGAGTACAAGAGAAATTTTCTGTAGTATTGGATAAAAATGTAATACGTTTAACCAAGGAAAATGAACAAGGCACGTATATTTTAAAGCCTATACCCAATGTGGGTAAGAACCCTGATCAAATGCCAGCCAACGAACATTTAACGATGCAGATTGCGTCTCAGGTGTTTGGAATAGAAACGGCTAGCAACGCTTTAATGTTTTTCAAAAATGGAGAGCCTGTATATTTAACTAAGCGTTTTGATGTAAAGGAAAATGGAGAAAAATTGGCACAAGAGGATTTTGCCTCTTTAGCAGGCAGGACTCCTCAAACCCATACCGAGAATTATAAATATCTAGGGAATTATTTAGAGCTATTTCAGATTCTTAAAACCAATGTTCCTGCATACCAAATAGAGGCCATTAAATTGTTTAGGCTTATACTCTTTAATTATTTAGTAAGTAATGGTGATGCTCATTTTAAAAATTTCTCATTGATAGAGACACCTCTTGGAGATTTTAAATTAAGTCCTGCTTATGATCTATTAAATAGTAGAATTCATATTGATGATAGGGATTTTGCACTTGAGGATGGACTGCTGCCTTCTAATTTGAACAGTGGAAAAGTTAAAGAACAATTTTTTAAACTTGGTGAATTATCGGGTATTGCGGATAAGCAAATTTTAAAAGTATTTGAAAGTATGACAAGTCACCAAGATAAAGTTCTAAAATTAATAGAGGCTTCTTATTTAATTGATAAATTGAAACGTAATTATAAACAAGCTTATCGAAAAAGACTTAAAAAGCTGCTGAGAGAGTAGTGGACTTTCAAGAAAAAAATATTGAAAATATTTGATTGATTTTGACCCGTATTACGACTTATTATCCAGAAATTAGAAAAAATATTGACAGTCTTAAAAAATAGTTTGAAAATTTGTCCCCCATTTGTATCTCAAAGGCTGTAAATCCCTATTAATTAAGCAAAGTTACTTCCTGTATCGGAAAGTAATCCAAATTCTTTACCATTCTTAAAAAAAAACACATTATCGAAATTATAGACCTTATATCGATTGCTTATATCTAGAGCACGCTTAGTTTTATAAAACATTTATATTTACTAGGTAATTGCTATTAATCCATGCCGAAACATCGCATATCTTTCAACATTTCGGAACGAAAGATTTTATTGCGCATTGCCGATATCTTTATGGTATTGGTTGTGCTATTTGCTTTAAGTTCTTGTTTTGATTTCGAATATTTTACGATTACCAATAAAAACTGGTCTTGGGTTTTTGTTTTGGTGCTTTATATAACTGTTTTTGGAACTGTATTCGAAATTTACGACTTACGTAAATCCAGTGCTTTCGAATCTACTTTACCTAATGTTTTTATGACCGCAATGGTAGTGGTTGGCTTTTATTTGTTAACACCTTATTTTACACCTTTTTTACCAGAAAAACGTATTCAAATCCTCTTCTTCTTTTTAGGAATTTTAGGGGGAATTTTACTATGGCGAGTAGCTTATATCACGCTAATTTCTAGTCCGCGGTTTTACAAGCATGTATTGCTGGTAGGTGAACCAGAGCATATCGACGAGATAGTATCTTCATTTAAAGCAGTAGATCCTAATTATAATATAGTAGGGTTTATTAATTGTAATCCGAAACACCCAACCACGCCGCAATTGGCAGTTTCATACCTGTCATCAGATCTTAGCTATATTATTGAACAACAAAATGTGTCCGAAATTATAGTGGCTACGTATAATTCGGAACTCATTACGCCAACTTTGTACCAAGAGCTTATGGGCTTGTTAGAGCAAGGGTTTCCTATAAAAGAATATACCCAGGCTTTTGAAGACATGACCTACCGGATTCCCGTACACTATTTAGGTAAGGATTTTTATAAATATTTTCCGTTTAGCCGAAACAATCAAAATAAACTGTATTTGTTACAGCGTTGGATTTTTGATGTGCTTTTCGCCTTGGCAGGCTGTGTATTAGGAATTTTAGTGCTGCCTTTAGTGCTTGTAGGAAATTTTTTAGGTAATCGTGGTCCCTTATTTTATAAACAAGAACGCGTGGGGCGACACGGACAATTATTTTCTATAATCAAATTTAGAACCATGATTGTGAATGCCGAAGCCCAAGGTGCTGTTTGGGCTACTAAAAACGATAAACGGATTACTGCTTTTGGTAAATTTTTAAGACTTAGTCGATTAGATGAAATTCCGCAATGTATTAATATTTTAAAAGGTGATATGAGTTTGATAGGGCCACGCCCAGAACGCCCTAAATTTGTAAAAGAATTGGCCGAAGTTATTCCGTTTTACGAAGCCCGACACATGATAAAACCAGGTATTACTGGTTGGGCGCAAGTTAAAGTAAGGTACGGGGAAACGGTTGCCGATAGCCTTCTAAAGCTTCAATACGATTTGTTTTATATAAAACATCGCAGTTTTTTTATAGACCTTAATATTATGGTAAAAACAGTTACTGCCGTTATCTTTTTTAGGGGGCAGTAGTAGTTTAGCATTAATTCATTGGTCTCAGTCGTTAGTTGAAACTATGCACTTTTAGTGCAGGACTGTCTGTTTCTATAAATATCTTTCCGCCACGAATGCACTAATATTTGACATAGTTTTTATAGAAATATTGATGTATTTGTGGTTAAAACGAACACAAATAATCGGACTTTCAGTCTGTTTTTAAACCTATGGACTTGAAGTCCATAGTGGTTTAATTCAAATTAAATTGACTTTTTAGTACGATCCTTTTATAACGACATCTAACATAGACATGATGACGTAGAGCAAAATGATACACGGAATCGCAGCAAATTTTAATACAATTAGCAGTACAATACTCAGTAAAATGAAGATGTAACGTGTGGCATTCGATTTAAAATCCCAAGTTTTAAACTTTAAGGCAAATAATACAATTGGGGCATTTAATAAAATGGTACTTACTATAGTTAAGGCTATCAAAACCCCTTTGTTTAAAATGATGGAATTCATGATATCGCTATGCTGTAATTCTAAAATAAGAGGAAGCGATAAAATTAAAAGCGCGTTAGCAGGTGTAGGTAAACCTTTAAAATAGTTTTGTTGTTCGTCGTCTAAATTAAATTTTGCCAAACGGTATGCAGACGATAAAGTAATGCAAAATCCAATTATAGGTAATATCGAGGGCATAATGGCTTCACCACTAAAAAAGGCATTCCAGGCGCCTTCTTCTGTGGTTAATTCTGGTTTGCTTATGGTTAAATTTAATAATTTATACATTACAATACCAGGTACCAAACCACTGGTAACCATATCGGCAAGAGAGTCTAATTGTAAACCTAATTCCGAAGATACTTTTAATGCACGTGCTGCAAAGCCATCAAAGAAATCGAAGAAAATACCGCCAAAAACAAACACAGCTGCAGCAATAAAATGATTATGAACGGCAAAAACTACCGCTATACATCCGCAAAATAAATTTAGTAGAGTAAGTGCATTCGGCACATGGTTTTTTATAGACATACACAGTTAGTTTATGTAAAAATACTAAAGAATTATGGTCTAAAACAAACACTAATTTAAAAATAACACAATATGCAGCCAAATTTTAAGTTAGATAAGGAAGATTACATACATCTATATGAAGCATACCAAGGCGAGTAGTAAATAAAGTTTTTACACCGTTAAAATAATCTGCATATTTGTAAAAAAAATTGACATTGAGGATATTAATAACAACCTTTTTTGTTTTAAGTACTACCGTGGTGTTTGCCCAAGCTGCCCGAAAATATTCTAACGAATTCATGAATATTGGGGTAGATGCTAAAGCCTTAGGAATGAGCCATTCGGTTACCGCACAAACCAACGATGTAAATGCAGGGTATTGGAATCCGGCCGGATTGGTACATTTAGACGACAACCAAATGGCCTTGATGCATTCCAGTTATTTTGCCAATATAGCTAATTACGACTATCTGGCTTATGCCATGCCTTTAGATAAAAAGAGTGCTGTTGGGATATCTTTAATTCGGTTTGCTGTAGATGATATTTTAGATACGACACAACTTATAGACGACGAAGGTAATATTAATTACGACAGAATCGAGCTGTTCTCTACAGCCGATTACGGCTTAACATTTTCGTATGCCCATAGTTTACCTTTAGATGGCTTAAATTACGGTATAAACGCGAAGGTTATTAGACGTATAATTGGCGATTTTGCGAATTCTTGGGGGTTTGGTTTAGACGCTGGAATACAATTTGAACGCAATACATGGAAATTCGGACTTATGGCGAGAGATATTACAACTACGTTTAACGCTTGGCAAATCGACGAAGAGAAGTTTCAGGATATCCAAGATGCCGTTGAAGGTCAAAATCAAGACTTGCCAGAAACTACCGAGATTACGATTCCTAAGCTACAATTTGGTATTTCTAAAACTTTTGTTTTTCATTACGATTATACCTTAGAAACCGCAGTAGATCTTCAATTTCGTTTTGAAGAAAATAACGACATAATTTCGTCTTCTTTTGTAAGCATTAATCCCGCTTTTGGTTTTGAGTTTGGTTATTTAGATATGGTGTATTTACGCGGTGGTATGGGGAACTTTCAAAACGAATTGCAATTAGATTATTCAGAACAGGTTACTTTTCAGCCTAGTTTTGGTGTTGGGTTTAATTATAAAGGCATACAAGTAGATTATGCGTTTACGGATATAGGCGACCAAAGTGTGGCCTTGTACTCGAATGTATTTTCCTTAACCATGGATTTTAGTATCTTTAGACGGTAATTACTAGGTTTTTATTTTGTGAAACGATTTTTACTAGCCCTCACTTCTGGATTTCTATTGGCTTTAAGCTGGCCAACTTATGGTATTCCGGTATTGTTATTTTTCGCTTTTGTTCCCTTACTTATTGTTAATCAGCAGCTCATTCAGCAGCAAGTACCTTATAAAGGGTGGAAACTATTCGGATATAGTTATTTGTCTTTTGTTATTTGGAACTACATTACTACAAACTGGTTGCAGTATGCCGATATTTTTGGAGCAGCTTTTGCCATTTTAGTTAATAGTGCATTAATGGCGCTAGTTTGGGTTTTTTATCAGAAATTAGCCGTTAGAACATCTTTAAATAAAGCACTTTGGTTTTTAATTGCTCTTTGGATTTGTTTCGAGAAATTACATTTAGGATGGGAGTTTTCTTGGCCTTGGTTGAATTTAGGGAATGCGTTTGCCGATTATCCAAAATGGATTCAATGGTACGAATTTACAGGTACTTTTGGCGGTACCCTTTGGGTTTGGATTGTTAATGCGCTATGGTTTAAAGCGTATATAAACTATACCGAAACTAAAACTAAAGCCATAATAACATCGGCGAGTATTTGGACGGTAATTATTGTAAGTGTTCCAATACTTTTAAGTGTTTGGAGGTATTATACTTATGAATTGCCAACCGAAACTATTGAAGCTGTTGTGTTACAACCCAATATAGACCCGTATCACGAAAAATATAACACGACAAACGATCGTGTAGAAACATTATTGGAGTCGTTAGCTGTACCCCAATTAACAGAGCAGACAAATGTTTTGGTAACTCCAGAAACCGTTTTGGCAGAGAGTTATGGAGTCGATTTAACCAAATTTGAACGTAGCCCAGAATATTTTAGAGCCAAACAGTTTGTGTATAAATATCCAAATTTAAATTATCTTTTAGGGTTTCAGTTTTACCAAAAACACTCTAGCGAAGCAACTATTTTGCCGACTTCTAATAAGTATAACGATCATTTGTGGATAGATTATTTTAATTCGGCGGCACATATAAGTAACAATTCGAATTACGATGTGTACCATAAATCGAAATTGGTTGTAGGGGTAGAGAATTTTCCGTATCAGAGCGTATTAAAGCCTATAATTGGCGATGCCATGTTAGATCTGGGCGGCACCGTAGCTATGAAAACCACGCAGGAAGAACGCAGTGTGTTTCAATTAAAAAATACACCGTATAGTATTGCTCCAATTATTTGTTACGAATCGGTATACGGCGAATTTGTTACTGGTTATGTTAGGGCAGGAGCCCATGTGCTGGCCATAATGACCAACGATGCTTGGTGGGGCAATACCCAAGGGCACAAACAGCATTTAAGTTATGCGCGATTACGTGCTATTGAAACAAGACGTTCTATTGCGAGAAGTGCCAATACAGGAATATCGGCTTTTTTGACGCCTAAAGGGGATGTTGTAGCGACCTTAGCTTATGATACTCAAGGAGCGTTAAAAGCGCAATTACCAGTACATTCGGGGCAAACGTTTTACGTGAGCTATGGAGATTTTATTGCACGTATTAGTATGTTTTTGGCTTTAGGATTATTTGTAATTACTTTTTTTAGGCGACCAAGACGCTAAGGGATCTAATCTAAAAATCTAATTTCTTTTTTCGTAATTCGAAATTCTGCCCCAAATAAACTTTTCGTACCATTTCGTCGTTAGCTAATTCTTCAGGTTCACCTGCTTTTAAAATGCTTCCTTCAAACATTAAATAGGTACGGTCTGTAATGGCTAACGTTTCCTGTACGTTGTGGTCTGTAATAAGAATACCAATGTTTTTTTGTGTTAATTGAGCAACAATGCGTTGTATATCTTCAACAGCCACGGGGTCTACACCTGCAAAAGGTTCGTCTAAAAGAATAAAACTAGGGTCGGTGGCCAAAGCACGGGCAATTTCTGTTCGACGGCGCTCGCCACCAGATAATAAATCACCTCGGTTTTTACGAATATGCCCTAAACTAAACTCTTCAATTAAAGATTCCATTTTAAGATGTTGTTCTTTTTTGCTGAGTTTGGTAAGCTGTAATACACTTAAAATATTATCTTCTATACTCAATTTTCTAAATACCGAAGCTTCCTGCGCCAAATACCCTATACCGTTTTGCGCCCTTTTATACATAGGAAACTTTGTAATGTTGGTGTTTTCTAAATGTATGGTTCCGCCATTAGGTTTAATAAGGCCAACAATCATATAAAACGATGTGGTTTTTCCTGCGCCATTTGGCCCTAAAAGTCCAACGATTTCTCCTTGGTTTACTTCTAGAGAAACGTCTTTTACCACTTTTCGTCCGTTATAGGACTTCATTAAATGTTCTGCTTTTAATTTCACGTTATATGTGTTGTACGGTTATTAAAGAGACTAAAGTACTAAAAAATTAGGTTTATATTATTGGTTTTGCTCTTCTAGGGCATCCCAAAACTCGTAAGCACGACGTAAATGCGGAATTACAATGGTGCCACCTACAAGAGTTGCAATACTTAACGACTCTACAACTTCGGCTTTTGTAAGACCTGCTTTGTATGCTGTTTCTAAATGGTATTTAATACAGTCGTCGCAGCGCAGTACGGTAGAAGCTACAAGGCCAAGCAATTCTTTTGTTTTAACATCTAAGGCGCCTTCTTGATAGGCATTGGTGTCTAGATTAAAAATACGTTTTATAATCTTGTTATTATCGCTTAAAATGCGGTCGTTCATTTTTGTGCGATAGTCGTTAAATTCGTTTACAATATCAGACATTTTTAATGGATTTAGATTTAGAATTTTGACGTTTAGTTACAAATCGTGCTATAATGATACTTACTTCGTAAAGAATTAAAACAGGAATAGCTACGATTACTTGACTAGCAATATCTGGAGGCGTAATAATGGCCGAAACAATAAGCACGATAACCAGAGCGAATTTTCTGTATTTTTTAAGAAATTCGGGAGTAATTACACCAACTTTAGCTAAGAAATAAATGATGATGGGCAATTCGAATATGATTCCGCAAGCAATAACAGACGATCGTATTAAACTGATGTAGCTGCTCAAGTCGAAGTCGTTGTGTACTTTACTACTCACTTGATAAGTCCCTAAAAAGTTAATCGATAACGGACAGATAACGTAGTAGCCAAATAACACGCCTAAAAAGAATAAGATAGACGATATAATAATAAAACCTCTAGAATGTTTACGTTCGTTAGGATGCAGTCCAGGGCTAATAAAACGCCATAATTCGTATAAAATATAGGGGAACGCTATAATGAAACCAGCAGTTACGGCAGTCCATAAATGCGCGGAAAACTGTCCAGCCATGGTTCGGCTTTGTATTTCGAAAGCTGCTTCGTTAAAACAAAAACTATCGTCTAAACCTAAAGATTGCGAAATAGAGCACAAAATATCGTAGGTAAAAAACGTAGGCTTTGTAGGCCCAAATATTAGGGTGTCAAAAATAAAACCTTTGGCAATAAAAGCAGCAATTGCGGCTATAAAAACAGCAACAACGGCTCTTATTAAATGCCATCTTAATTCTTCGAGATGATCTAAAAACGACATCTCGTTAACATTTTTCTTTACTTTCTTGGCCATTAGATAATACCCTCCTTAATTAAATCGTGTAAATGTACTACTCCAGCATAAGTATTTTGGTCTGTGGTAACTAACAATTGAGAAATGTCGTTGGTTTCCATCATTTCTAAAGCATCTACAGCCATCGCGTTTTCGTTGATGGTTTTTGGCGATTTGCCCATAATATCTTTAGCTGTTAATGGTAAAAAGTTTTCGGTTTTAGTTAACATGCGTCTTAAATCACCATCGGTAATTATACCTATTACTTTTTGATTTTCGATTACAGCGGTAACTCCTAACATGTTTTTAGAAATGGTTATAATCACCTCTTTAATATTGGTGTCGGGTTGCACTTCGGGTTTGTTGTTTACCGAAGCAATATCAGACACTCTTAAATATAGCTTTTTACCCAAAGCCCCACCTGGATGGTATTTTGCAAAATCGCGACTGGAAAATCCGCGGTGTTCTAATAAACATACGGCAAGTGCATCGCCCATAACTAACTGCGCAGTTGTACTTGTGGTAGGGGCTAAATTATTCGGGCAGGCTTCTTTTTCCACATAAGTGTTTAACACATAATCTGCTTGTTGGCCAAGAAAAGAATCTGTATTACCTGTAATACCTATAAGTTTGTTATTAGCACTTTTAATTAATGGAATAAGCACTTTTATTTCTGGTGTATTACCACTTTTAGAAATGCAAATTACCACGTCGTCTTCTAAGATTAATCCTAAATCGCCGTGTATGGCATCGGCGGCGTGCATGAATATTGCGGGTGTTCCGGTGGAGTTTAAAGTTGCTACAATTTTGGTAGCAATTATGGCACTTTTGCCTATTCCGGTTATAATAACACGACCTTTAGAGTTGTAAATTAATTCTACAACATTGACAAAGTCGTCATTTATAAAAGATTTTAAGTTTAAAATAGCCTGACCTTCCATCTCAATCGCTTGAGTAGCAGTGTGTACGATGGCATGATTCTTGTTCAAAATTTAATGTTTTTTTGGGTTGATGCTTTTAAAGATTTTATTATCTTTAATCTAACGCGAACTTCTGAATTTAGATTTCCGTTAGAATTGGCTACAAAACTAACGAAAAAAATAATGAGGGTTCTCGAAATACACTACGAATTAACTAATAGCTAACATAATTTTTGGTGTATGAATAATGTAATTTAATTTAAAAAACAATTCATGTCTAAAGTTGAAATTGACTTGCATTCGGCACTTAAAAAACATTTTGGGTTTAATGCCTTTAAAGGCTTACAAGAAGCAGTAATAGAAAGTTTGCTGTCTGGTAAAAACACCTTTGTTATTATGCCGACTGGAGGGGGTAAATCGTTATGTTACCAACTTCCTGCACTTATGCAAGACGGTACTGCGATTATTGTCTCGCCTTTAATCGCACTTATGAAAAATCAAGTAGATGCTATTCGTGGCATTTCAAACGAAGAAGGGATTGCCCATGTTTTGAATTCCTCTTTAAACAAAACAGAAATTAAACGGGTTAAAAAAGACATTACCGATGGCGTTACCAAATTACTATATGTAGCACCAGAATCTTTAACTAAAGAAGAAAACGTAGACTTTTTAAAATCTGTAAAAATATCTTTCCTGGCGGTAGATGAAGCCCATTGTATTAGTGAATGGGGGCACGATTTTAGGCCAGAGTACAGAAATTTAAGGCAAATTATTAAGCGTATAGGAGACGATATTCCAATTATTGGGCTTACCGCAACAGCCACTCCTAAGGTTCAAGAAGATATTCTTAAAAACTTAGGTATTAGCGATGCAGTTACATTTAAAGCATCGTTTAACAGACCTAACTTATATTACGAAGTACGCCCAAAGACCAAGCAGGTAGATAGCGATATTATTCGTTTTATAAAACAACACGAAGGAAAATCGGGGATTGTATATTGCTTAAGCAGAAAGCGTGTAGAAGAACTGGCGCAAGTGCTACAGGTAAATGGCATAAAAGCCTTGCCGTATCATGCCGGTTTAGACGCTAAAACCCGTGTGAAGCATCAAGATATGTTTTTAATGGAAGATGTAGATGTTGTTGTGGCTACCATTGCCTTTGGTATGGGGATAGACAAACCAGACGTGCGGTTTGTTATCCATCACGATATTCCTAAAAGTATAGAGAGTTATTACCAAGAAACAGGTCGCGCTGGCCGCGATGGTGGCGAAGGACATTGTTTGGCTTATTATTCGTATAAAGACATCGAAAAATTAGAAAAATTCATGTCAGGTAAACCTGTGGCAGAGCAAGAAATTGGGCATGCCTTATTACAGGAAGTTGTAGCTTTTGCAGAAACATCGATATCCAGACGAAAATTTATTCTACATTATTTTGGTGAAGAATTCGATAATGAAACTGGAGAAGGTGGCGATATGGATGATAATGTAAGACATCCTAAAAAACAGCACGAAGCCAAAGACGATGTAAAGCTACTTTTAGAAACCATTAAAAAGACTAAAGAAAAATACAAATCGAAAGATTTGGTTAACGTGTTGGTGGGTAAAGCCAATGCGCTTATTAAATCGCATAAAACCGATGAGCAACCTTTTTTTGGTAAAGGTAAAGACCAAACCGATAAATACTGGATGGCTTTGGTACGACAAGTATTGGTTGCTGGTTACCTTAAAAAGGATATCGAAACTTACGGTGTGTTAAAATTAAACGATAGTGGTAAAGCATTTGTTAAGCAACCAGAATCGTTTATGATGACCGAAGACCACGAGTACAGCGAAACCCAAGATGATGGTGTTATTACCATGGCTAAAGGTGGTGGTGCTAGTGCCGACGAGGCTTTAATACGGTTGTTAAAAGATTTGCGTAAGAAAAATGCCAAAAAATTAGGTGTTCCACCTTTTGTTATTTTTCAAGATCCTTCTTTGGAAGATATGGCTTTAAAATATCCCATGACGATTGCTGAGCTATCTAATGTACATGGCGTAGGCGAAGGTAAAGCCAAAAAATACGGTAAAGACTTTGTAGATCTAATTGCTAATTATGTTGAAGAACACGATATTGTAAGACCCGAAGATCTTGTAGTAAAATCTACTGGATTAAATTCTGGACTAAAATTATATATCATTCAAAATATCGATCGTAAATTACCATTAGATGATATTGCAGCTGCTAAAGGCATGGAAATGGCCGACTTTATTAAAGAAATGGAAGCTATTGTGTTTTCTGGCACAAAATTAAATATCGATTATTGGATTGATGATATTTTAGATGAAGACCAGCAAGAAGAAATTCACGATTATTTCATGGAATCGGAAACCGATAAAATAGATGTTGCCATTGAAGAATTTGATGGCGATTACGACGATGAAGAATTGCGTTTGTATCGTATAAAATTTATTAGTGAGGTGGCAAATTAGCTGCTTTCAGTTCGAGAAAATTAGAAAAAAACGAGGGTTTTAAAAGTTAATCTTTCGTCAATCTGAATTTATTTCAGATTCTCATTATTATTGATTTTAAATAAGATGAGATTCTGTGTCAAGCACAGAATGACGCACTGTTAAACTTTTAAAAGCCTCGTTTTATATAAAGCCTTTTATTATTTGCTTAATTTCCAGACAAAGTATAACATTGTTTGGCTATTTCTAATTCTTCATTGGTAGGGATAACCAGAATTTTGGTTTTAGAATCGGTTGTGCTAATCGTTCTAATTTCCGGACTGCGAATGGCGTTAAGCTCTTCATCTAAAATCAAATTAAAATACGACATATCTTTACATACTAATTGTCGCATTGTTGCACTGTTTTCGCCAATACCAGCTGTAAATACTATGGCATCTAAACCGTTCATTGCAGCGGTATAGCTACCAATATATTTTTTTATTCGGTATGCATTCATTTCTAAAGCTAGGGTGCAATTCTTATCGCCTTTAGCGGCTTTAGCTTCTATATCTCTTAAATCGCTATGCCCGGTTAGCCCTAGCATACCGCTTTTTTTCTGAAGTACAGTATTAACGTCTTTTAAAGTATATCCTAAATTATCAACCATATGAAAAATTAAACCGTGGTCTATATCGCCACTTCGAGTTCCCATAATTAAACCATTGGTCGGACTAAACCCTAAGGAGTGATCTATACTTTTGCCATTGTGTACGGCGGTCATACTACAGCCGTTTCCTAAATGAATGACAATAATTTTTGAGGTTTGTAATTGTAAGTATTCTATAGCTTTTTCTGAAACGTATTTGTGACTTGTGCCATGAAAACCGTACAACCTAACTTTGTGATCGTTTAAAAGTTCGTTTGGAATGGCGTATTTGTAGGCTTTTTCTGGAATTGTTTGGTGAAAGGCGGTATCGAACACCGCTACTTGTGTCGCTTTTGGGAACATATTTTCTGCTACGACGATACCTTCGTAATTAGATGGGTTATGAAGCGGCGCTAAAGAGAATAAACTTTTAATTTTATCTTTCACTTTTTTATCGATTACAGTAGTGTCTGTAAATGTGCTACCGCCATGTACCACCCGATGTCCAATAATGGCAATATCATCGGTAGATTGTATAACGCCTACTTTTCGGTCTAATAAAAGATCTACTATTTTTTCTAAACCTACGCTGTGGTTTTGTATTTCCGTTAAAGTATCTATTGCATTCGTCTCTGTTTTGTAATGTAATTCGGCGTTGTAAAGTCCAATGCGTTCTACCAAACCAGAAGCAATAACAATTTTGGAAGGCATTTCTATAAGTTGAAATTTAATAGATGAGCTTCCGGAGTTAATAACGAGTATTTTCATAATAAATTAAAGTGTTGTAAGGCTGTTTAATTAAAGGCCTTGTGCTTGTATAGCAGTTAAAACTACGGTGTTAAAGACGTCGTCTACGGTACATCCTCGGCTTAAATCGTTAACGGGTTTATTAAGCCCTTGTAACATTGGACCAATAGCCAAAGCGCCTGTTTCTCTTTGTACGGCTTTATAGGTGTTGTTTCCTGTGTTAAGGTCTGGGAATATAAGCACTGTGGCCTGTCCTGCAACTTCGGAGCCAGGCATTTTACTTTTACCGACATTCAAATCAACTGCGGCATCGTATTGTATTGGACCTTCTATTTTTAGGTCAGGACATTTTTGTTTTACAATTTCTGTGGCTTCTCGCACTTTTTCTACATCGGCACCTTGTCCAGAGGTTCCCGAAGAATACGATAACATGGCAACTCTAGGTTCTATACCAAAGGCAGCGGCACTGTGGGCCGATGATATGGCAATTTCTGCCAATTGTGCGGCATTAGGATTTGGGTTAATAGCGCAATCTCCAAATACAGAAACGCGATCGTCTAGGCACATAAAGAATACCGATGATACGATAGAGCAACCAGGTTTAGTTTTTATAAATTGTAAAGCAGGACGAATGGTGTGTTGCGTCGTGTGTATTGCACCCGATACCATGCCATCGGCATCGCCCTTATAAATCATCATTGTTGCAAAATACGAGACATCGTTCATCATATCCCGAGCCATATCCATATTTACATTTTTGTGCTTGCGGAGCTCGTAGAAGGTGTTTACATAATCTTCGAATTTACTGTACGAAGCAGGTAAAATAATCTGTACTTTCTTTAAATCAAACTGCAACCCAATTTCATTAACTTTAGCTTTTATGGCTTTTGGGTCGCCTAACAGCACAATGTCTACAATATCTAATACAGCCAAACGGGCGGCTGCTGTTAAAATTCTAGGATCTAGTGCTTCGGGAAGTACAATGCGTTTTTTATGTTTGAGTGCTTTTTGAATCAGGTTAAACTGAAACATTCTTGGGGTAATTACTTTATTTTCGAAAGAAGTTAATTTATCTAATAATCCTTCGGCAGAGACGTATTTCTGAAAGGTTTCTATAGAGGTTAATATTTTAGACTTGCTTTCGGCATAGATATTAGATTTTATATTACCAATTTTATGTGTGGTGTTAAAGGTGCCGTCGTTTACAGAAATTACAGGAACCACGGTAGATAAGCCATCTATTAATTGCAATATAGGCGGTTCTGGTTTTATGCCGCCAGTTAAAACAATACCAGAAATACTAGGGTAGTTGCTGGAAATATGTGCTTGCAACGAACCTAAAATTAAATCGGCGCGATCTCCTGGGGTTATTACAACAGAACCTTCTGTAATGTGGGTTAAAAAGTTGCGTAATTGCATAGCTCCCACAGCAAATTTACCCGATAAATTACTTAAATGTTCCTCGCCAAAGAGCACTTCTCCCTGGAGTGTGTCTTTTATTTCTTTCATTGTTGGCGATGCTAAAGACTTTACCATAGGTATGGTTAAAACTTCTACATGATCTGGCAGAAATTTTTGTAGCGCGGCGGTCAGAATATCGATGTTTTTAGGTTGTATTTTGTTAGCAATGAGGGCGATAACTTCAACATCTTCTTCTTTATATGTTTTATAAGCCATTTCCAAGCTGCTTGTAAACTCTTCTAGGGTTTTACCAACTCCGGTACTTACTAAAAGTGTAGGCAACCCTAGGTTTTTAGCAATATTAACATTCCAGTCGAATTCAAAAACACTACCTTCTCCAGTAAAGTCGGTACCTTCAACCAGTATAAAATCGTATTGCTCTTCTAAAGCTTTGTATTTTTTAATAATAATGTCTAGAGAATCACCTATTTTACCTGCATTTCTATTTTGCATAATTTCGTTACGGGTAAGGGCATAGGTGTCGGTATAAGGAATATCTAGATTAAAATGCGATAAAATGGTTTCTATGTGGTTATCGTGTTTACCTGATGCATCTTTATTAATTACAGGTCTAAAATAAGCTACTTTGGCTGTCTTTCCTAAAATGTTTTGCATTAGCCCTAGCGAGATGATAGATTTACCGCTGTTAGGTTCTAAAGTGGCAATGTAAAGTCCTTTATTCATTATATGAATTTTAATTTCCTACTAATTTAATGATTTTTAAGCGTTTTTTTTAACAGTTAGAATTAGAAATTTACTAACTATTAATATGGTATTAAAATGCAAAGGTCTACATTTTAGGATTGTTAAGTACTGATATTTGTCATGTTTTAAAGCTTAATTTACACGAGGTCCTTTTTTGAAATGCAGTTGATTTATATAAGTATGGCTTTCTAAATTTGAAAGTAAATTACGCCTTGTACAGAAGCTCATTTAACAACACGATAACGCAATAAGGCTTTTTATTGGCCAATCATTTTTTTATCTTTGCACCTCATTTAAAAAGAAACCAATGCAAGACGGATTATACGCCAAATTTAATACTACAAAAGGCGACATTTTAGTAGCTTTAGAGTTCGAGAAAACTCCAGGAACAGTTGGGAATTTTGTGGCTTTGGCCGAAGGTAATTTAGAAAACTCGGCTAAACCTCAAGGCAATCCTTATTATAACGGATTGAAATTTCACCGTGTGATTCCAGATTTTATGATTCAAGGTGGTTGCCCACAAGGTACAGGAACTGGAAATCCAGGATATCAATTCGATGACGAATTTCACCCAGAATTAAAACACGATCGCCCAGGTATATTATCTATGGCCAATGCAGGTCCAGGCACTAACGGGAGTCAGTTTTTTATCACGCACGTAGAAACCCCATGGTTAGACAACGCGCATACTGTTTTTGGGCATGTTGTAGAAGGACAAGAAGTAGTAGATGCTATTGCGCAAGGCGATGCAATCGAATCGTTAGAAATTATACGCGTAGGCGAAGCAGCAGAAGCGTTCCATGCTGTTGAAGCTTTTAGAACTTTTGAAGGTGCTCGCGAAAAACGTTTAGCAGAGGCTAAAGCGGCACAAGATGCCGAGTTAGATAAAATTGCGGCTGGTTTTAATAAAACCGATAGCGGATTGCGTTACCAAGTGCTTCAAGCGGCAAAAAGCGGAAAAAAAGCCAAGCAAGGCCAAACCGTTTCAGTACATTATAAAGGACAGTTAACAGACGGTACGGTTTTCGATTCTTCATATAAAAGAAAAGAACCAATAGAATTTCCTATAGGTGTTGGTCAAGTTATTCCAGGTTGGGATGAAGGTATTCAACTGTTAGAAGTTGGCGATAAGGCACGTTTAGTTATTCCGAGTACTTTGGGTTACGGGTCTCGCGGTGCAGGTGGTGTAATTCCGCCAGACGCTACACTTATTTTTGATGTAGAGCTTATGGATGTTAAATAATATCTATTAGAAATAGAACAAACTAAAGCTACCTAAAAAAGGTAGCTTTTTTTATGAATTGTAGTTTTTTTACCTTAAAAATATTTAACTTAATGGTTTGTAAATAAAACTATTATGAGGTGTAAAATTACGCTATTCTGTATTTTAATGTCTGCCATGGCTTGGGCTCAAGACCCATTTTTAACAGTGACTTCAAAAGATTCTGTAGGCGAGAAACCAAGATTTAAAAGTAGTTTGGGGGTTAATATGAAGCTGAATGGCTATTTAGATTTATATGGTGGGTTAAACGATAGCGAAACGTTTAATGTTGGGCGTATAAATGTATTCGGAACTAATGACGATAAAAGTCTGAAGGTAGATTTATACCAAACGCAATTGCAGCTTAAAACCACGTACATACAAAAAGATGGTCGGGTTATACAAGCAGTAGTAGAGTCTGATTTTTGGGGAGGCAATGGCCACATGAGATTGCGTAAAGCCTACGTAGAGACTACACACTGGCAAATTGGACAAACCTGGAATAATTTTGGAGATGAAGCACTTTGGCCAAATATTATGGAATGGGAAGGACCGCCATCGGGCATTTGGTTGCGTACACCACACATAAAATACATGAACACATTTGCGGATACTAGTTGGATTTACGAAGCGAGTTTAGAAGCTCCGATTAACACTAATTTTGCATACGAAGAATTACAACCATTGGTAGATGAAGCCGATCAGGTGTTTCCCGACATTACTTTTGCGATTAAACATAAACAGGATTGGGGGCACTTAAGAATGTCGTCCATTTTTAGAAGCGTACGCTATAAATTAAATGATGAAGTAGATAGTTTTGTTGGGTATGGACTAACCTTTAGCGGCATGTATAAGCCTAACAAAAATAGTTTCCAGTTTCAGATTGTGGGAGGTAAAGGCATTTCTGCCTATCTAACTACGGTTGCAGGAAGCGGTTACGATGGTTATCCGTCTAGCGGAGGCGATTTTGATGCCACGCCAGCTTTTGGCGGATGGGCCTCTTACGAATATTTTTTTACAGACAAATGGCATGCTAATGCGGTATTAGGGTTTACTCGATTTAATTTAGACGATTCCGAAAGGTTTATTGTTAACGAAACTACCGATATTGATGAGGTTTATTTAGAGGGCGATTTTGTCCATCAGCATTATTATGGTATTTTTAATGTGATGTACGATGCTTACGAACGCATGACAGTAGGTTTAGAGTTGGATTATGGAGTGAAGGATTTAGACATCTCTGGAGCTGTAAATACTGTTGATGGAAGCATTTCTAAAAGTTGTGATGCCATGCGAATAAGTTTTGGATTTATGTATTATTTTTAATTTAGATTATGGAAACTTCTGAAGAACAATTAAAATATCCAATCGGTCATTTTGAATGTCCCGATACAATTACAGAGCATCACCTAAAAACATGGGTAGCGGTTTTAGATGGTTATCCAAAACGTTTAAATGCCTTAGTGAAGCCTTTAACCGATTATCAATTAGATTCTGAGTACCGTCCAGGCGGTTGGACGATTAGACAAGTGGTACACCATATAGCCGATAGCCACCATCATAGTTATACGCGGTTTAAATGGAGTTTAACAGAAGATACGCCGTTAATTAAAGCCTATAATCAAGACGAGTGGGCTAAGTTAGAAGATACGAAACACGCACCTGTAAGTATGTCTTTATTGCACATAGAAGCCATTCATAAAAAATTGGTGTATTTAATACGAACGTTATCCGAAACCGATTTAAACAAAAGTTTTGTGCATCCCGAAACGCAAAAAACGGTACCGCTAAAAGAAAATATAGGTATTTATGCTTGGCATAGTAACCATCATTACGCCCATATTTTAAAAGCTCTAGAACGCAAAGGGTGGATTACGATTTAAACCACTTAATATTGCAGCCAATACTTGGTTTTTGTGGCTGGGTATTTTCCACATTGTTTAAAATACAATTTAGGGCATGTCTAATGGCTTCTCCTGTAACTGGTATATTGTTTCCAGGCCTAGAATCGTCTAGCTGCCCGCGATATTGCAGTTTTAAAGCGGCATCGAATACATAAAAGTCAGGTGTGCAGGCTGCATCATAAGCTTTTGCAACGTCTTGGGTTTTATCGTATAAATAAGGGAAATTATAACCTTTAACAGCGGCATGTGCTTTCATTTTATCTGGGCCATCTTGCGGGTAATGTTCTACATCGTTACTGGAAATACCAATACAGTTTACACCTTCAGTTTTAAAGTCTTTTGCAAGATTTACCAATTCTGCATTTACATGTTTTACAAAAGGGCAGTGGTTGCATATAAAAAATAGTACTGTTGCTTTTTCGCCTTTAAGTTGGTCTAAAGACAAAACGGTATCCGAAATTGTATCTAATAGTTTAAAATCTGGTGCCTTAGTATTTAAAGGCATCATATTGGAAGGAGTATTGGCCATGATGTGAAATTTTTATCAAAGTTCGTAATAATTTGTACTTTTAAAAAATGAAAAACACCATAAATTTTGAGGATTTTAGCCAAGTCGATTTACGGGTTGGTACTATTATAGAGGTTAACGATTTTCCTAAAGCGAGAAACCCTGCCTACCAATTGCATATTGATTTTGGAACATTAGGTATTAAAAAAACATCGGCGCAAATAACAACTTTATACAACAAGGAAGATTTATTAAACAGACAAATAGTGGCTGTTGTTAATTTTCCTAAAAAACAAATTGCAAATTTTATGAGCGAATGCTTGGTTTTAGGGGCGGTTAAGGAGAAAGATGTTATGCTGTTACATCCAGAATTACAGGTTAAAAACGGGACACCCGTACTTTAATATATGCAGGATATAGATCTGGTAAAAATTAATTTTAATAGCGATAGCCTATGGGTTTTAAATATTGCCTTAGCTGTAGTTATGTTTGGTGTTGCCTTAGGAATTACCACAAACGATTTTAAAGAATTATTAAAACATCCAAAGCTTGTAGGTGTTGGCCTGTTATCGCAATTTGTTTTGCTACCGCTTTTAACCTACGGTATAATAGTTTTAGTAGCGCCAAAACCAAGTATCGCTTTGGGAATGATGATGGTTGCTGCTTGTCCAGGAGGCAATATTTCGAATTTTATGACGCACTTGGCCAAAGGAAACGCAGCGTTATCGGTAAGTCTTACAGCGCTGTCTACATTTGTAGCTGTATTAATGACGCCTTTTAATTTTGAGTTTTACGGACATTTATACGCACCAACGGCACATATTATAAAAGATGTAGCATTACAGCCTTTAGATTTAATACAAGTGGTGATGCTAATTTTAGGAATTCCGTTGGTTTTAGGCATGTTGGTAAGGCACTTTAAACCGCACTTTTCGGTAAAACTATCTAAATTACTTAAACCTTTTTCAATATTAGTATTTGTGTCAATTGTAATCATTGCGTTTTCAAACAATATAGAGGTTTTTGAAGCGTATGTCGGTCAGGTTTTGTTTATAGGAATAGGCCATAATTTTCTGGCTTTATTGATGGGCTTTTTTGTAGCCAAAGCTTTTAAATTGTCTTTCGACAATCAAAAAACCATTGCTATAGAAACAGGAATACAGAATTCTGGATTAGGATTACTTTTAATATTTACTTTTTTTAATGGTTTAGGCGGAATGGCAATAATTGCTGCGTTTTGGGGTGTCTGGCACATTATATCTGGTTTAATAATCGCATTTTATTGGTCTAATAAAGCTATAAATAGATGAGGTTTTCAAATATAGGTTTATCTATTGTAAGAAGTTATGTTGCTTTAGGCTTGTATTTTAACTATAAAAAAATACAGGTGAGAGGTAAGGAACATGTGCCTGAAAATAAGCCGGTTTTATTTTTATCGAATCACCAAAACGCATTGATGGATGCTTTAATAATAGCTACTAAATCTGGTCGTTTTTGTTATTATTTAACCCGTGCCAGTGTGTTTCAAAAGCCAGTTATCGCTCGAATTTTAAAACGGTTACGCATGTTGCCTGTATACAGAGTTAGAGATGGTTGGCAAACAATTAGTAATAATAACGATATTTTTAAACGCTGTACAACATTATTGCATGACAACGAAGCTATAGTTATTTTTCCAGAGGGGAATCATTCTTTAAAACGAAAAGTGCGTCCGTTAAGTAAAGGGTTTACGCGATTGGTTTTTGAGACGTTAGATGCCTATCCTAATATAGCGTTGCAACTGCTTCCTGTAGGTGTAAACTACCAAAATGCCAAACAATATGGCGATAGTATGCTATTACAGATTGGACAATCTTTAGTTGTAAATAAGGAGTTTTTGAAAGACAGGAAACAAGTCGAAAAAGAATTGAAAATAACTATTCAAAATCAGATTCAGCAATTAACAACACATATTTCTTCGCCAGATTACGATAGTATGGCGCATCGCTTGCATAAGCATAATGCCAATTTTTTAAATCCAGAACAAGTTAATTATTATATAGAACAGGAAGCTATAATTGAAGGTTTTGAGCAAAAACCAACGGCGTTTTTAGGTTTGAAATCACTTTTTAAATACGCCTTAATTTTGAATGTATTTCCGGTGTATTGGCTTTGGAAATTGGTTTTACGGCCAAAAATTAAAGAAGATGAGTTTATGGCTACTTTTAGGTTTGCTTGGTCTATAACCTTAGTGCCTATGTATTTGCTTTTAGTAGCAATTACTTTAGGATTATTATTGGGATGGCATTTAGCCTTAGGGTGGTTATTGACAGTTTTAACAATAGCTTTGTTGGCTGTAAAACTTTAAGAAAAAAAAAGACCATTACTTTTTTGCGAGGTAATGGTCTTTAAGGGTATTGTTAAATATCATCAAAATCGATATCTGTAAATTTTTCGGCAGCGCTTTGGCCTACTTCTACGCTTTCAGCTATGGCATCGTCGTCATTGTACTCTTTTTTAAAGTCTTTTTGGTGACGCTCGCTAATAACTTCATCTCCCTTTTCATTAATAATGTAATCGGTCATTTCTTCTAAAATATCTCTAAATTCAGCGAAGTCTTCTTTGTAAAGGTATATTTTATGTTTTTTGTAGTGGTACGACCCGTCGTCGTTGGTAAATTTTTTACTTTCAGTAATTGTTAAGTAATAATCTCCTGCTTTAGTCGCTCTAACATCAAAGAAATATGTTCGTCTTCCAGCGCGCAATACTTTAGAAAAAATCTCCTCTTTCTCCATCATGTCATTATTATTCATAGTCCTATTTGCTATTAATAAAATTTATAAATGTTAATTTATGTTGCTATTAATTTTTTGAAATGAAAAGCAATTTGCATTCAAAAATCTAAAAAAAAGAATTACCAACCAACAAATTATGATAATTCTTTTTCACTAAGTTGCTTTAAATATAGGGTTTTGTAGTAACCCTCGGCGTTAATTAGCGCGTTATGTGTGCCTTGTTGAATAATTTTTCCATCGTCTAAAACAATAATTTTGTCGGCATTTTTAGCCGAAGACACTCTGTGGCTTACAATAATCGTTGTTTTTCCTGTTGCGATTTTATATAAGTTAGACAGAATTTTTTCTTCGGTTTCGGTATCTACAGCCGACAGGCAATCGTCGAACAATAATATTTTAGGATCTTTAATAATGGCGCGTGCAATAGAAACCCGTTGTTTTTGCCCGCCAGATAAGGTAATGCCACGCTCGCCTAAAATGGTATTGTAACCTTGGGCAAATTTTGTAATGTTTTTATGTACTTGGGCTAATTTTGCGGCTTCTATAACTTCGTCTTCGGTGGCATTTTCTTTACCAAAACGGATATTGTTTTTTATGCTGTCCGAAAACAAAAAGGCATCTTGTGGTACATAGCCAATACTATCCCTTAAGCTATACAGGTTTAGTTGGTCTATCGGGGTATTGTCTATGGTAATTGTACCAGAATTACAGTCGTAAAGTCTGCCTATAAGATCTAAAACGGTAGATTTACCCGAACCTGTTTTACCAATAATTGCTAGCGTTTCGCCATGTTTTATAGAAAAACTAACCTGTTTTATGGCTTCAATATTGGTGTCGTCGTAGGTGAAAGATACGTTGTTAAAAGCAATATCTCCAGTAATGTTTGAAGGCGTTTCAACTGTGTTTTTTATTTCGGGTTCTATGTCTAAAAATTCATTGATGCGTTTTTGCGAAGCTTCAGCTTGTTGTATAATCGACGTTACCCAGCCAACAGTAGCCACTGGCCAGGTGAGCATGTTTACATAAATAATAAATTCGGCAATAGTACCAAGGCTATCAATTTCTCCATCAATATATTGCATGCCCCCAATGTAAATAACAATTAAATTACTAATACCAATTAAAAGCACCATCATAGGAAAAAACAGCGCTTGAATGCGCACCAATGCCAATTGTTTGTCTTTACTGCCTTCGGATAAATTTTCGAAATTTGTAGCCGTTTGTGGCTCGATACCGTAAGCTTTTATCACAGAAATACCACTAAAACTCTCTTGTGTAAACGTTGATAATTTTGATAAATACACCTGTACTATGGTACTACGTTTGTGGATTTCTTTACTTAATTTATAAATCGCTATCGATAAAATAGGAAGCGGTACAATGGTATACAGGGTTAGGGTAGGTGCTTCGCTATACATGTACAAGAGTGCAATAATAAATAGCGTAATGGTATTAATGCTATACATAATAGCTGGGCCAGCATACATACGAACGCGACCAACGTCTTCGCTTATACGGTTCATTAAATCGCCAGTACGATTCTTTTTGTAGAAGTTTAAAGATAAGCGCTGATATTGTTGATAGATTTCGTTTTTTAAATCGTATTCAATATAGCGCGACATGTTAATAATGGTTTGTCGCATTAAAAAAGTAAAAATACCAGCAACAATAGCAGCACCTATAATGTAAAGAATATCTTCTAAAAGTTCGGCGCGTACCACAGCAGGATCTGTAATTACACCTTGTTGATAGTCTTCTACAACCTTAAAAATTTCGCGAACAAAACGCGGGGTAAACAGTAAAAAGATACGTGCAATTATGGTTATTAAAATACCAATTATAAGTTGGGTTTTATATTTAAGAAAGTATTTGTTTAAATGTTGAAGGGCTTTCATTAAGCTTTAAAATTTATATAATCGATTGATTTTTTAAGAAAAATAATTTTGAGAATATGATAATTTAGTGTTAGTTTTGGCATGTGTTTTTAAGAATATTTTAAAATAAACAACATTAACTTAAAAAATAGCTAAAATGGTTTCAGACGTTATTCATGCAAACGAACTTTATAAAGTTGATCCTGTTTTCGGGCAGATCTCTTTTAATAATCATGAGCAAATTGTATTTTGCAACGACAAAGATACAGGTTTAAAAGCAATAATTGGTATACATAATACAGTATTAGGTCCAGCGTTGGGAGGAACCAGAATGTGGAACTACAATAACGAATGGGAAGCCTTAAATGATGTTTTGCGCTTATCGCGTGGAATGACTTATAAGTCGGCTGTAACAGGTTTAAATTTAGGTGGCGGTAAAGCCGTTATTATTGGAGATGCTAAAACCCAAAAAACACCAGAATTAATGAAGAAATTTGGTGAGTTTGTAAATGGTTTAAGCGGAAAATACATTACAGCAGAAGACGTAGGTATGGAAACTGCCGATATGGACTTGGTACGTGAAGTAACACCTTATGTAACGGGAATTTCAGAATCTAAAGGCGGTGCAGGTAATCCGTCGCCAATTACAGCTTTTGGCGTTTACATGGGGATGAAAGCTGCTGCTAAGTTTAAATTCGGATCGGATAATTTAGATGGCAAATCGGTTTTAGTACAAGGTATTGGCCATGTTGGAGAGGCTTTGGTAGACCATTTAACTAAAGAAGGTGCTAAAGTTATTATTAGCGATTTAAACCAAGAGCGTTTAGAGGCTGTTAGTAAAACCTATGGTGCCAGCATTTATAATGGTAACGATTTATATAGTGAGTCTGTAGATATTTATGCACCTTGTGCTTTGGGCGCTACAGTTAATAACGATACCGTTAATAAAATTCAAGCTAAAATTATTGCTGGTGCAGCTAATAACCAATTGGCTAACGAGCAAGAGCACGGTTTAATTTTACAGGAACGCGGTATTGTTTACGCACCAGACTTTTTAATTAATGCCGGTGGTATTATTAATGTTTATGCCGAATTAGAAGGTTACGGTAAACAGGAAATTATGCGTAAAACAGAAAATATATACAATACAACTTTAGACATTTTAACCAATGCCGAAGTAAATGGTATTACAACCCACGAAGCAGCGCTTCAGGTGGCTAAAGCCAGAATAGAAAACAGAAAAAAAGAGAATAATAAATAATATTATTAGCTTAAAAAGTTTATTTTTGCAGGGCGAAAGTGAAATCACTTTCGCCTTTTTAATTTCAGGGTCAATTTAGACTTAAATGTATATCAATCATCTTAAAAAGATAATAAAAAGTTCTTTGTAAACATGCTTAACAGACGTCATATTCGAATAAAAGTCATGCAAACCATTTACGCCTTTAAAGGTGGGGAGAGTGACGATTTTAGTAAAGATCAAAAATTTTTATCGCATAGTTTAGAGGATATGTACAGTCTCTATTTGTTGCAATGGTCTTTACTTATTGAAGTACAAAAAATGGCCGAAGATTATTTAGATAAATCTTCTTTAAAACACTTACCGACGGCCGAAGATAAAAATCCGAACAGAAAATTTGTTAACAACGAAGTGCTTCAACTTCTAAAAAATAACCGTGCCTTAAAAGACGCTTTAGAACGTTACGGTGTTAACAACTGGGATTTAGACGATGAGTATGTAGAACTTATCTACAAAGCTATTTTAGCAAGCGATTTATATAAAGAGTATATGAAAACGCGTACCTCTTCATTTAAAGAAGACAAGCATTTTATTGTAGATGTTTTTAAAGAAATTATAGCTCCTAACGACAAACTTTACGATTATTTAGAAGATAAGAATTTAACTTGGTTAGACGATTTACCAATCGTAAATACTACCATTTTAAAGCAGTTGCGCAAAGTAAAGTCAGATGCAGCAGATACTTTTTTTGTGCCTAAATTATTTAAAGATATAGACGATAAGGAGTTTGCTATAAAATTGTTTAAAAAAACCATTTTAAACCAAACCAAACTTAACGAAGCTATTGATGCTAAAGCTAAAAACTGGGAAGCAGAGCGTATTGCACAAATAGATTATATTTTATTGCAAATGGCTGTTTGCGAGCTTCAAAACTTTCCTTCTATACCTGTTAAAGTAACTATAAACGAGTATTTAGAAATTGCCAAAGAATATTCTACACCTAAAAGTAGCATATTTATAAATGGTATTTTAGATAAGCTGGTAAAGGAATATCAAGAAAAGGGAACCTTAAATAAAGTAGGGCGTGGGTTGATGTAATAGGAAATTATTATTACATTTATGCCCTCAAAAAACATTATCATGAAAAAAATAATATTAGGATTAAGCACCTTATGTTTAATCGCTTTTACATCTTGTAAAGACGATGCTTCAAAAAAAATTAGCGAACAAAATGTTGCAGAAGCTGCA
Source organism: Bacteroidia bacterium (assembly GCA_030427735.1). Lineage (GTDB taxonomy): Bacteria > Bacteroidota > Bacteroidia > Flavobacteriales > Flavobacteriaceae > Formosa. Next base: position 122,185 of record JAUIBP010000007.1, read on the forward strand.
GAACGCGATGCCAATGCTTCAAAATTTCCAGTAATTGCTTTTGAAGAAACAGAGCACGATTTTGGAGAAATTGAATCTAAAACTCAGGTAGAAACTGTATTTAAATACAAAAATACAGGAGAAGCCCCATTAGTTATTACCAATATTGCTACCTCTTGTGGTTGTACTGTACCAAAAGACTGGAGCAAAGAGCCTTTAGCACCAGGCGAAACTGGGCAGTTTACCGTTAAGTTTAATGGTTCTGGCGCTAATAACGTAACTAAAACAATTACTGTGACTTCTAATACAGAGTCTGGTAAAGATTTAGTTAAAATTAAAGCGTTTGTAAAGCCAGATCCTAATGCGCCTAGCAAAATTCAAAAATCACCAGTACCTCAAATACAATCGTAATCCATGGGAGAAGGTATGATGGGCTCTGTTTTGCCGTTTATATTAATATTTGTGGTTATGTATTTCTTTATGATTGCACCGCAAATGAAACGTCAAAAGAAAGAAAAGAAATTTGCAGCCGAGTTAAAACGCGGCGATCGTGTAGTTACTAAAAGTGGTATGCACGGGAAAATTGTAGATTTAAACGATAAGGATAACAGTTGTGTTATTGAAACTTTAGCTGGTAAAATTAAGTTTGAGCGTTCTGCTATTTCTATGGAAATGAGCGAACCTTTAAATAAAACACCAGAAACTAAGTCTAAATAGGCTCTGGATCTATACAATAATAAAAAGGCTTTCAAATATTAATTTTGAAAGCCTTTTTTAATGCAAGTATGTTTTTATATTTACTCTACAGCATCCTTTTTAAAGAAGTTAAAGACGTTTTTAACTTGCGATTCATCGAAATCGCCATCTTCTAGCGCTTTAGCTAATTGTATAATTTGTTGCGGTTTCATATCGTCTCCTAAAACCCGTAACACACCAAACCCGAGTTCGTTAGAGCTGCCAAACACGATTAGTTCGTCTATGGCATTTTCGTCGTCTCCTAAATATTTTAAGGTTATTTTACCGCCATGGCTGTTAACGTCCATAAGGTCGTTGTAACTGGTGTTGTTAAGAATGTCTTTTACCTTGCTTAGTTCTTCATTATAAGATTCGGTTTGCGTATCATCTTTTTTATAACCTAAAAAGTTAAGGTGTTTAATAGATTTTATGGCTTGTTGTTGTTCGTCGTTTAATTTGGTTTCGTCTAAACCAAGCATCGAAACGGGTAAATCTACAGTTGTAAAGTTTTGTGTTTCTTGGTGGTCTACAAAATAGGTTTGTAATGTAGGCTCCGATTTGCAGCTTATTAAACTAAAGGCAACACAACAGGTTGCAATAAGGTAGTGTAATGCTTTCATGAGTTTGTAGTATTTTAATATCCAAGACTTACTATTAATAAGCCTTGGATTGATTTTTTATGCGATAAGCGAATTATTTTTTCTTGTCTAAGTGCTCGCCACCAGGAATGTTCATTTTACTGGTAAGTTTAGAGATTTCGTTTAAGTTAATATCGCCTGTTAAGAGCGCGATTACGGTTTCTATTTCTCGTTTTTTACCGTTAATTTCTATATCGGCTTCTTTGGTTAACTCGCCTATGCCGTTTACAAATATTAAGAGTTCTTTTACATGGTCTGCGTCTCGGCCTTCTTTTACATAAAACTTCATTTCTTTACCATCGTCTTTTACTTCCATTAGTTCTTCTAGACCTCCTTTTTTAGATTTCATCCAAGAAGCAATATCGGTAGCAATAGCTTTATCGTCTGTAATTATGGTTTTAAAACTGGTAATACTGTTTACCATATTTAAGTAAGCTTGAGATTCTGGATCGTCTGTGCTAATATCTAATTTAGCTAGCATCTGAAACATTTTTGGCTTAATATTTACATAAGTAACGTTTGGATTTTCGCTATATTTTTCGAAAATGCTTTGTGCCATCATACTGGCTGGTAATAGTACCAAGGCTATGGCCATTAAAATGAATTTTTTTGTCATTGTTTTTGCGTTAAAATTTATTGTTGTTTTCATGATTATTTATTGTTTTTAAAGATTAAGTTTGAAGATTGTTCTAATTCGTCGATATAATTTACAGTTGAAACCCCTGTGTTGTACGTTTTTAGGTAGCCCATGGTTGAAGCGCCTTTGTTTAAGGATTTAGAAATAAGCTCTAAAGATTTTACCACTTCGTTATATGCCAATTCGGGATCGTCGTAGGTTCCTAAATCGTTTTGGGTTGTTAAGGTTTGGGTAGACCTTAAATAAAACCCTAGCATAAGTACAGCTACAGCAGCGACAGATAACCACGAGTATATTTGTGTTTTTTTCTTGGCTTGTAATGGAATGTCTTTTGTAAACTGCTCTTGTTGATTGGCTTTAAAATAACCAAACATGTGTTTGTAAATTTCCAAATGTGGCGGGATGTCTTCCTGTTGAAAATACGTTTTTAAATACGCTTCTTCTTTTAAAGAAGTTTCTCCGTTTTCGTATTTTTCTATAAGCTTTTCTATATTATTTAATACCATAATTATGTGTATTAGTTAATTGTTCTCTAATTGTTTTTCTGGCTCTAGATAAGGCTACACGTACAGCCGTGTTCTTCATATTTAGCATTTTAGCAATTTCATCTAAATCGTATTGCTCGATATCTCTTAATTGAATAACCATACGTTGTTGTTCTGGTAAAGTTTCAATTATTTTGCCAACCCAGTTTAAACTATCTTCGGTTTCAACCTGTTTTTGTAAACTGGTTTGGTGGTCTTCGTAATTACTATGTACAATTTTTAAGTTTTGCGCTTGTTTCGATTTTAATTTGTCGTAACACAAATTTTTGGTCATGGTCATCGAAAAGGCTTCTACATTTTTATAAGTTGCAATACTTTTTTTGTTGTTCCATAGTTTAATCAAAATTTCTTGGGTCGCATCTTCTGCCTCCTCGTTAGAGATTAGTAACCGTTTAGCAAGACGGTATACCTTATCTTTAAAGGGCATTACAATGTTTAAAAATTCCGACTGATTCATTGGTCTTTTATTGGTTGTTCGCTTATTTGGCGTATTTGATATTACGACGACTCATTTGTTTTTTTGTTACAAAACATTTTTCATACATGTAAATTTCCAGTAAATTTAGCGATTTATAAATGGAGATTATGCCCCGATTAAAACACCTACTTTTAGTTAATTGCTTAGTGTTGTTGGTAACATCTTGCTTTAAAGATCAAGATGATTATCCTGTAGTTTCGCAAGATATTAACGATTTTGTTTGGAAAGGATTGAATGCCTTTTACTTGTATAAAGACCAAGTTCCCGATTTGGCCGATACCCGATTTGGTAACCAAACAGATTACAACAATTATTTGTCTGGCTTTTCTGCGCCAGAAGATTTGTTTTACAATTTATTATATAACAGAACGACAGAAGACCGTTTTAGTTGGATAACCGATGATTACATTGCATTAGAGCAACAGTTTAGCGGGCAATCTGTAAGCCATGGTATGGAATACGGATTGGTCAAATTTTCGCAAAGTAATACTGTATTTGGTTATGTGCGTTATGTACTGCCTAATACCGAGGCCGAAGCCAAAGGAATTAAACGCGGAGATATTTTTAATAGGGTAGATGGTGTTGATTTGTATTACAATTCAGCTTCCGATACTAATATTGGGCTAATGCAAGGCGATAATTATACCATTGGTCTTGCTACTTATAACGACAATGGTACGCCCGAAACTAGCGATGATTTTATTTCAGAAACCGATACAGACATCGAACTTATAAAATCTAATTATACCGAGAATCCTATTTATTTACACAAAACCATCGAGCAATCTGGACAAAAAATAGGGTATTTAATGTATAATGGATTTACAGGTACCGATGCGTTCGACTCGCAATTAAACGCTGTTTTTGGACAATTTAAATCTGAAGCCATTAACGATTTGGTACTAGATTTAAGGTATAATCCAGGAGGTTCTGTACAAACCGCAACCTGGTTGGCTTCCATGATTACGGGGCAATTTACAGGCGAGGTTTTTGTTAAAGAACAATGGAATAGCTATTGGCAATCGTATTTTGAAAGTCAAAATCCAGACGCTTTATTAAATCCATTTGTAGATGAAATGATTAAAAGAAATTCCAATAATTCCACTGTGTTTCAAGAAACTATTAATCATTTGCAACTAAATCGGGTTTACGTTATTACTTCGGCGAGTACGGCCTCGGCAAGCGAATTAATAATTAACGGATTGAAACCTTACATTGAAGTTATTCAAATTGGCGATGTTACAGTTGGTAAGTATCAAGCTTCTCGTACCTTGTACGATTCGCCAGATTTTAGTAAAGACGGGGTAAACCCAACACACACGTATGCCATGCAGCCTTTAATTTTTAAATCGTTAAATGTTAATGATGTAACCGATTATTTCGAAGGCTTAACTCCTCAAATTTTTATTAAAGAACAGTATGGAAATTTGGGAGTATTGGGCGATGTTAACGAACCCTTATTACAAGAAGCCTTAGCGGCTATTTTAGGAACAAACAGAACAGGAGTACACAAGCATTTAAATACCAGCTACCAGTATTTAAGTAACAGTAAAGCCTTACAACCTTTGCCAAATGCCATGTACATAAACTAAACGTATGCATACTACATATTTTAATTGGAGCACCGGTAAAGATTCGGCGTTAGCCCTATACGAATTATTGCAGGACAGCAGTTTTAAGGTCACTAAATTAGTTACGACAGTCAATTCGCATTACCAGCGGGTGTCTATGCATGGTTTGCGAGTAGATTTACTAAAACGTCAGGTAGCTGCTTTAGGTTTACCTGTTCAATATATTGAATTGCCGGAATCGCCAGACATGGACGATTATAATGCGATTATGACTACGGTGACTACCCAACTTAAAACTGAAGGCTATACCCATGCTGCTTTTGGCGATATTTTTTTGGAAGATTTAAAATTTTATCGCGAAATGCAATTGATGGAAGTGGGCATTACTGGCGTATTTCCACTTTGGAAACGCAATACCAAGGAGCTCATGAAAATGTTCTTAGAACTAGGGTTTAAAGCGATTGTGGTGTGTGCTAATGCCAAATATTTTAATGCCGATTTTGTGGGTACCGTGCTAGACCAAAATGTAATAGATAACTTGCCAGAAGGGGTAGACCCTTGTGGCGAAAATGGCGAATTTCATACCTTTTGCTTTAGCGGACCACTATTTAAAGAACGTATAGCTTTTGAAATTGGCGAGACAACTTACCGCGAATATCCTGCCCCTAGTAAAAATGCTGAAGCTGTGGGGTTTTGGTATTGTGATTTGTTAGCCCAATAATTATTAATCTTCGGTGTCGAAACTTGTATGCTGATAAGCGCCTAAATCTGGTGTTGTAGTACGATTTACCTGAAGAATATCTAAAGGAACTTGATTGGCAAATGTAGAATTACCTTGATCTATTGCAGCCGAATTTTCACCTGTTATCAATGCGTTTTGATCTGCATTTTTAAAGTCTGGAGTGTCGTTAAAAATCATGTTTTCATAATGTGTGGCATCATCAAAATTGTAGTTTGGTCCATCAAATGTATTCGATGATGTTTTTTGAAAGCGGGCTAAACAATTCGTGAATTTAAAATTGAAGCTTACCGCTTCGTCTTCAATTTCATCTACAATAAATTCTGGGTTATCGTTGCCAAAAATGATACAGTTGTTAAAATTAGCTTCGACTAAGTCGGCTAAATAGGCTGTGTTTTCTTCATCTAACTCAAAATTATTAATGAGCAAGGCTGGGTATTGTCTAAAGCTTGTATTCCAATAGTTGGCAATCGTGCTGTGTGTAACGTTGTACTTGCCGCCCAATGTAGCCGCAAAAGAGGATTGTCCGCTATTGTTTATTACCATATTAGTAGCGGTTATAGACGTATTTCTTCCAAAAACGCCAAAGTTACTACTGTTATATATTTGTGTGTTGTTTAATTGAAGTTTGTTGTCGTTAGGGTTGCCTTCGCTTAAAATACCAATGGTAGCGTTTTTTATGGTTGTGTAATTAAATTGGTTGTTTTTACTGTCGTTAAATAACCAAATGGTGCCCCATTGCCCTGGAATATCCGAAAAATCGGGTTCTAAACGGTCGCCTTCAAAAATAACTTCGTTGTCTAAAGTTTCGCGGTTATTACTATAAGCGCCATTAACCTGTAAAGACGCACCCTCGCTGACAAATAAACCTGAATTCGCATGAAAATGTAAGCGTGCACCTGCATTAATGGTTAAGGTTTGGTTATTGGGTACCGCTGCGTAGCCATAAATAACATAGGGTTTGTTGTTGGTAAAGGTTAATTCGTTTTCGGTTAAATAGCGGCCTTGTATGTCGGTTTCTATCGTTTTGCCATTAACATTTATAGTTAAGGTTTCAATTAAACCATCGTCGCCTTTGCTTGGGTAAATGAATGTGGCATCTTTAACCAGTGTTACCAATTCTATGGTTTGCTGGTTAGAGCCAGCATCAAATTCTATTTTATCGGTGTATAAATACGTGCCTTCAGGATTGGCAAAGTTGTTGTAATCTATGGTCGTTTCAATAAAAACATACATGCTGTCTTTGGCTAAAAGCTCGACATTTTGAAATGATTTTCCTGATAAACCATCAACATTTAAACGGTATCCAGAAGCTTCGCCACGCGCTAATTGTAAAGTAGGAATAACAATATCTTTATTGCTATTGTTGTATACTTTTAAATTATAGGTACTAGAACCAATATTGGTAAAAACGGTATCTAAATACACAGTGTCTTTGGAAAAAGTAAGCTGACCCGTACTTGGTGCGAAGTCGAAATCTTTACGGCACGAGCTCCAAAGCAATAAAAAAATTAAACAAGATGTAAAGTAGATGATGCGTTTCATAAAAAGAAAAGTGCCTAGTTTAGGTTTAGTGGTAAAAATATAATTTTTGTACGATACAGACCGATTAAATGTTTAAAGTTATGGCTATTTGTTTTGAAAAATGGCTTTTACGTCTTCTGGTATTCTTGTTGGGCGTTTGGTTTGCGTATGTATAAGGCACCAATGGGTTTCGGCAGTGAGTAAAAGTTTGTTAGTGTTTGTATTATAAATATCTACAACACGAATAGATTTTACGCCAACTGCTTTTTTTATATAGGTTTTTAATAGGAGCTCGTCGCCTAAAAGCGCTTCAGCTTTATAAAAAATATGATGCTCTATAACCACCCAAATGTACAATTCCTGCATAGTTGCAGTAGCCGCATTTTGCCAATGCGCCTTAGCGACATCCTGAATCCATTGTACATAACGCACATTGTTTACATGGTTAAGATCGTCTAAGTCTTCTGGTGTTACGGTAACTTTTAGCTGATGTGATGTCATAGATTATTGTTTCGGCTTAACTGTTACCTCAAACAATTTATCCCAACGTTTTCCTGTTACAAAAAGCGTGTTGGTTTTAGGGTTAAAGGCCATACCATTAAGTACATCTAAACCTTGGTGCTGGGTTACTTTCTTTTTTAGTGGCGTAAAATCTATTACACCTTCTACAGCACCATTTTTAGGGTTAATAATAGCAACACCGTCTTTTTGATAAATGTTGGCATATATTTTTCCGTTAATCCATTCCAGTTCGTTTACACGCCCAATCTTACCTTTGTTGGTGTATACTTGTATGTATTCTTTTTCTTCAAGTGTATTGGGGTCTAAAATCCAGATTTTTTCGGTTCCATCACTTTTGTAAATCACGTTGCCGTCGTTACAAAGTCCCCAACCTTCTTTACTGTTATTGTACTTAAAGCTCGATGTTTTTTCGAGAGTGTTTATGTTATATACAAAACCGGTTCCTTTTTGCCATGTTAATTGATATAAGTTCTCATTTAAAATGGTTAATCCTTCTCCAAAATATTCGTTGGCCAGATTAATGTTTTTTAAGACTTCGCCAGTTTCGTAATCTACTTTTCTCAGTTTAGATTCTTTGTATTGGCCGGTGCTTTCGTATAAAGTATCGTTGTAAAATTCGAGTCCTTGTGTGTACGATGTAATATCGTGGGGATATTCGTTAAGCAAATCGAAACTATATACCGTAGGGTGCTGGTCGTTTAAAATGAGCAAGGGTTGGGTTACCGATTGGGTTTCGCCATTGGTGTGTACTTTGGCTTTTAGGGTGTGTTTTCCTAATTTATGCTGATTCAAATTTGTGGTTTCGGTAATTCTTTGATCGTTTAAATAATACGATACAGAATCTATTGGAAGGTTTTTCGGATTTTTTATCGTCAGATTTAGGGTCTCATGAAGCGAAATTCCGTTACCAGGGGCATTGGTTTTTAATAAAAAATCACTTTTTTTTTCGCCAGTGCTACTTCCGCAAGACCATAGCATCAAGCTTAATAATATGATAGTGAGTGTGTTGTTTGTTTTCATTCTGAAATTAAAATTTTAAGCAAGTTATTTATTTAAAATCAGTTTAAAAAATCATTGCGAAAAAATAAAAAGGGTGTATCTTTGCAGCGGCAAGTCCTACACAACCAGCTCCTGTTGAATCCTCCAGGGCGGGAACGCAGCAAAGGTAAATGGTCGTAGCGGTGTGATGTAGGTAGCTTGCCTTTTTTTATGCCTTAAAGTTTCACGAAAATTCTTTTTCATTTAAGGTGTTTGGCTTCTCTCTTACACAGTTTAAAATACATTTCATTGGTCTTAGTCGTTAGTTAAAACTATGCACTTTTAGTGTAAGACTTTCAGTTTCTATAAATGTTCTTGCGCTACGAATGCACGAATATTTAACATGGTTTTTATAAAGAATATTCGTGTATTTGTGACTAAAATGGAAATATAAAATCATAAAACGCAAAAATATATTTATAAAAATTGTTTAAATGCGATTAATTTTGTTCAGAAAGTAATTAGTTAGTTTACTATAGTAAAGGTTATGACAAATAGAAGTATTGAATTAAAAACAAAGCCACATTATAAAATTTTGGATGGTTTGCGAGGTATAGCCGCAATTATTGTTGTCCTTTTTCATGTATTAGAAATTCACTCAGGAGGAGACCATACAAAACAGTTAATTAATCATGGTTATTTGGCTGTAGATTTTTTCTTTATTCTTTCAGGTTATGTAATAAGTTATGCTTACGATGATAGGTGGGATATAATGTCTCTTGGGCATTTTTTTAAACGTAGAATTATCCGCTTACAGCCCATGTTGATTTTTGGATCTATTTTAGGAGCATTGTTGTTTTATTTCCAGGATTCTGAAATTTTGGGATGGGGTAGAATTTCGGATATTCCTTCTTGGAAAGTGTTGTTAGTTACACTTCTTGGTTGTTTTCTTATACCTGTGGGAAAAGGTCTTGATGTAAGGGGATGGAATGAAATGTTTCCATTAAATGGACCAGCATGGACGCTTTTTTTTGAAGAAATTGCCAATATTTCTTATGCATTTATTTTACGGAAGCTTTCTAATAAAATTATGCTAGTGTTAGTATTGGTGGCAGCCGGATTTACTTTACATTACGCTTTAACCAATATTCATGGAGATATAATTGGAGGCTGGGCAATTGATGATCCGGTTCAGTTAAAAATTGGGTTTATTCGTTTGTCATTTCCTTTTTTAGCAGGAATTCTGCTAGCGAGAACAGTAAAATTGAAACAAATAAAAAATTCTTTTTTATATACGTCCTTTCTTTTAATTTTTTTCTTGTCTATCCCTAGGTTGGGTGGTTACGAGAACTATTGGATAAATGGGTTATATGAATGTTTTTGTTTAATGATAGTTTTTCCTTCTATTGTTTTGTTGGGAGCTAGCGGGCAAGTTAAAGGTAAAGTGGCGCAAATTTGTAAGTTTTTAGGCGATATTTCTTATCCTATTTATATTACCCATTTTCCTGTGGTTTACATTTATATGGCCTGGGTTTCAAATAATAATTACACTTTAAAAGATAGTTGGCCATTCGCTGTATTAACTTTCGTTATCTCTGTTTTATTGGCAGTTTTTGTTATGAAACTGTACGACATTCCAATTAGGACATGGTTGAAAAACAAATATTTATTAAATAAAAAGTAACACGAAATAGTTCTAAATTTAGTTTATGAAGAATTTTTTCGTTTAATCTTTAAGTTAAAAAGATATTGTTTTAATATCTCCGTTTTTCATTATTACTGTTATTTCATCTTTGTTTTCAACCCATTGTTTAATAGGCATTAATTCTTCGTTACTCCAAGTTTCGCCTGAGGCTTTCCAGAGTAACAATGTAGAAAATACGGTGTTGCGTTCGGGCAGATAATTTGCGCTAACATTTAAAAGACCACTTGTATTTGCTGTAGGGTGTAATCCTTCGGTTTCAATATATTCAATATCTTCCCAGCCTTTTAAGTTTACCATAGCGAGTTGGTAAACACCGTTATCTATAATGGCAATATCGTGTCCATCTATTCGTTTTAGCGTATAAACAATGTCTTGGTTTAAACGTGGTAAGGCATAGTGGCCTAACCGCATTGGTATTGGAGTTTTACTGTTATTAATATCTATTCGTAAAATACCGTTTGCCAAAGGAATGTCTGCTAATTGCATTTTTACGTTTTCATCGGTCTCTAGTACGGCATTTCTGTAGTAGATACCGTTTTTAAACGCTTTAAAGTCGTATAACCTAAAAACTTCCCAGGTGTTGTTTTGGTTTTTGAAAGCGTAATTCATAGAGACCTCTCCAGAATTGCCATCGGCTTGCCAAGGAAAAGCACTGTTGTAAGCTAGTTTATTATAGTTTTCAGACGAACGGAATTTCTGCCAATCGTCGGCTACTTTTTCGTGGCACCAAGCACGTAGTTCTGATGCTCCGCTATTGGGGTAATCTGTAATTAGCAGATTTGATTGTTCTTGAAATGTGTTGTAAACGCGATTTTTTTCGAATTGATGCTCCCAAGGGCCATTGTTTTCTGTCGCATTCCAAAACGGATTATCGTCGGGAATTAAGAGGCCTAAAAATGCTTTTCCCATCCAATATACACTACCGCGACAACTATAATTTTGAACAGCGGGTTCAAAATGGCCATAAAAGCCTAAGGTTGGTACGCCATCTTCCAAAAAATCGGGCTGAGATAAAAATTGAAGCAATACTCCCGATGCTATTCTGCGCATCCATCCATAATTAATATCTTTATGTTTTAAGGTTCCCAAAAAGGGCAGTGGACTTATAGAGGCAAAGCGGTAGCTTATGCTGCGCCCGTACATGATCATTTCACCATTTTCAGAAAATAAATAGGGGTAATTATCGGCCATATCGGCAAAATTGTTCGTAAAGGCTTTGGCGGTTTCTGGCAAATATTTGTTGCCATAAAACTCGGACCATAATATGCCGTATAGTTGAAAAGCCCACATGCTGTAGTAATCGTAGGCCGGTGCATCGTTATACCAACCATCGGCACGATATTGTTTTAACGATAAGTCTAAATACGATTGTAACAGATTGTCGTTTATAGCGAATCCTTGATCTTTAAAGAAACTTAAAATAAAAATGTTAAAAAAGCGCCAGTTAGAAGGCACGGTTGGCCCATTACCATAACTGAGCATGGTGCGAGCTATGTTGTCTTTTTCTTGTTGAGAGAGCGGTTCCCAAATGGCTTCGGGTGCTATAAATAACGAAATAGCCAAAGCGCCAAACTCCACCAAAATTTGAGTAGGCCCTTGGTCTGGAGTGCGCGGTGGAATATAAGCATCACTATCTGGGTTTAGTAAATTTAAAATTTGATGTCTGTAATATCGGGCAACTTCAATATTGTTAATTATTAAATCGGGTTCGTCTTTTAATAGTGGTGCCGCCACAAATAAGGTTCTACATAAACCTTCTAATTTTTCGGTAGGGATTTGGTCTTGGTTTTGCGGATAACTTTTGCCAGGAAGTTTAGGGAATTTCATGGCATCGGTATAAGTATCTATATAAGTAAAAGCACCTTCTAATAGGTATAAGGCAGCAGCTTTCCAATGTGTTTTTGTCATTCCCGTATAAGGACTTTTTACCAAATCGGGCTGTTCTACATGAAAAACAGAATCTTTGTCAGATTGTGTTTGAGCAGTTAAACACAGACAGGCAAACAGAATTAAGATGAACGTTATACTTAGGTTTTTCATTGTGTTTTGCTTTTATAATTTCCAATCTAAAACGTGCACCATACTACTATCTATTTCAGAAAGCCCTTCACTATCAATTTGATATGTTTTTTGAAGAAAGAGACTTAGTATGTTTTGTGTTTTCCATAGTTCTGAATCTAAGGTAGGTTCCCAAGCCCCATAGTCGTCGTGAGTAAGATCTGTAATTTGCCAAGGGCTTTTTATAGGAATAGTATTATAAGCTACCGAAACTTTATTTGCACGTTCTTCATCTCTAAAAATTACAAATACCTGATTGGTTTTGTTCACCACAATTTGTGGTCTGGAAATAGGAATGGCTTTGGTACCTAAACCACTAAGACTAAAAGAGGTTTTTCTAAACTTAAGGTTTGTAGTTGTCCAATTGTTCTGCTTGTAAACCACACGAAATTGTGGCACCTTACTTACGGTATCTCTCCAATAACTTACAATATAAGGGTTGCCATTTTGGTCGGTTGTCATAGAAGTTTGATTAATAAGTTCGCTATGTTGCGGAATGTGCTGAATGATTTCAGCACTACTTTCTGTAATAGGAAGTTGATAGGTTTTGCCAGTCGATTTCTGCCAAGTTTTGCCACCATCCTTAGAGCAGGCATAAGCCAAATCGTGATTGCTAGCAACGTCGGGAGTTTCACGCCAAACCCAAGAAACATGTATTTGGTCTTGAGGGTCTACATACGCTTGCCAGTATGCATTCCGAAGGCTCTCCCCATCAATTAAATTATCTTGAACACGTTGCCAAGTCTGCGTTTGTGTGTTGTAGCGATTTATAACCAAATTACCATTGCCAGAGCCACCATCTCTGTAAAAAAATAAAAGATTGCCATCTTGTAAGGCATAAAATTCGGGGTAACTAACGTGCTGCTCGTTACGGCCTATCATAGCCATAGCATCGTCCATTTGTAAGGAGAAAGGTGCTATACTTTTGGTGTAATTAAGCGGTGTATTGTGGTTTCCCCATGCAAGGTGTAAAAACCCATCACCATCTACCATAATACTAATGGAATTGTGAGCATCTTTAGTGTTGGCGGTGTATGGTGTGGTATGGGTTTCCCAATTGGTACTATGCAAGAGGCGTTTGCCCAACACGACTTGTCCTGTTTTATTGTAATAAGCAGTGTATTGATAGTTACCGTGAGTAACTAAAGCATTTTTTCTGAAAATAACGGTATTTATTGAATTTTTAGCCCAGCCATGACCAACTTGAGAAATGGTGGTTTTAGGTGGATTTTGAAATGAGGTTCTGTGGCAGGAAGTTGCTAATACAGCAATAAATATATAAGTGAGGTACGATTTTAACATGGTGGAATATTCAGATATTATTGAAGCGGTTTTACTTTATTTAAATACCTTAATAAGGCTTCAACATAATAATAATCGGCATACGATAGCGGCACATCTACTTCGGTATTATCGGGCATATTGCCAACACAATGTTTTATAATAAATCCGCCTAGTTCTCCTTGATTGGCAAAATATTTGGGAGATGAAAGACTTTTTAGCATTTGTTCTGCCGTGCTAAAATAGATGTCTGCTTCATTTTTTGGAGCGTATTGTTGGAGTTCTAAAAGGGCAGAAGCTATAATGGCCGCAGCCGAAGCGTCTCTCTTGGCCGAAGGAATATCGGGAGCATCAAAATCCCAATACGGAATTTTATCTTCAGGAAGATTGGGGTGATTCACAATAAAATCGGCTATGCCCAAAGCATGTTTTAAGTATTCGGTGTTTTTGGTATAGCGATACATGGTCGTGTAACCGTAAAGTCCCCAAGCTTGCCCACGTGCCCAAGCAGAAGTGTCGGCAAACCCTTGATCGGTATTTTTCATTTCTACTTTTCCACTGATAGTATCATATGATACTACATGATAGCTGCTGTAATCTGGTCTAAAATGTTGTTTTAATGTGGTATTGGCATGGCTTAAAGCTATTTGTGTGAATTCGGGGTTGTTAAAATGCTTGCCAGCCCAAAGCAGCATTTCTAAATTCATCATGTTGTCTATAATTACAGGATATTGCCACTTATCGTTCCATGGCGCAGGATCCCAAGATCGGATGGTTTGTGTTGTAGGATGATATCGGGAACTTATAGATTGCGAGGCTTGGTTTATTACTTGAGCATAAGTAGAATTTTTGGTAAGCTGATAGGCATTGCCAAAACTACAAAACATCATGAAACCTAAATCGTGTGTCGTGGTATTGTATTGTTCCTTTTCGAGTTCTGTTAATTTTTTTTCAGCTGTTTTTAGAAATAAGGAGTCCGATGTGCCTTCAAATAAATAGATCAAGGTGCCTGGATAAAACCCGCTGCACCACCAACCCGAATCGCTTGTTCTTAAGGTATCGTGGCTAAAGGTAGTTGGAAATTCATTTTCAGGAACTGATTCAGATAACAAGCGATAGTGATCGGCTGCGTTTTGTAAACTTCTGTCAGCCCAAGTCGGTGCCTCCTTTTTAGTGTTCGATTTATGGTCTGTTTTACAGCTTGTAAATTGAAAGGTGATACTAACGCAGAGTATTAAAAGAGTTGTTTTGTACATATAGCTTATTATTGTTTTTTCAGTTTGCTTTCTACACAAAAATAGATGATTTTTACGGGTTACTAAAACAATACAATCGAGATGCTTGAGTTTAGGGCGATTACCCTTATTACATCATTTATCCCCTAAAAAGGAGCATCGCATTGCATGGTAAGTTGTTCTTTAGTTGCGGGGTGAACAAAACTGATGCGTTCGGCATGTAAATGTAAACGGTTTGCATGTTTGCCATAAAGGTCGTCTCCTACAATAGGTGTATTGAGTCCGTTAATATGAGCTGCATGTACACGTAGTTGGTGTGTGCGTCCAGAAATGGGGTAGAAGTAAACCCGAGTGCGACCATTTGCTATGTCAATCACGCGATACTTGGTTTTGGCAGGTTTACCATAATCGTAACAAACCAATTGTTGCGGTCTGTTATCCAAATCGACACGTAGCGGTAAATCTATAAGGCCTTCAGTTGTTTTTAAAATGCCATCTAAAAGTGCTACATACCTTTTTTGAACGCTACGTTCTATAAACTGTTTTTGAAGCTGCTTGTGTATGCGTTCGGTTTTGGCGACTAGTAATAAACCAGAAGTCGACATGTCTAGACGATGAACCAATAATGGCCCTTTTGCATTAGGTAAATATTGTTTTAATTGACTTAAAAGAGATGTATTTTGGGTTTTTCCAGGTACAGATAAAAACTCGTGAGGCTTGTTTACAAGAAGCAAATGCTCGTCTTCAAATACAATATTTAATGCCTTATTTTCGCTAATGCTGTTTGTAATGGGGTTTGGTTCTACGGTTAATCCTTGCATCATGTGTCCTAAAATGGGTTCGCATTTACTGCGACAAGACGGGTAGAATTGTTGGTGTTTACGCACTTCGGATTTTGGCGAAGCTCCCCACCAAAATTCAGCCATCGTTACAGGGTGTAATTGGTTTTGGTAAGCAAACTGAAACAATTTAGGCGCTGCACATTCTCCAGCGGCAGCTGGCGGTACACCTGCAGTTGTAGTTTTAAAAATATCTAGTAAATCCTTTTCTTCGCCACGGGCATTTAAAAAGCGATAGTGCTCGTGCAATTGCTTTTGTAAGTTTGCCGATTGCTTGGCGCGTTGTTTTTTTAAACGGAGAATGGGAGCTTTTAAAGCATTAACCTTGTGCTGGGCGTTTTGTAGTGCATTTGCCCAATACAATTTTAATTGTTTTAATTGAATTTGATAGGCTATGCTTTTTTGGTTTAAACTTTCGCTGTAAGCTGAAAAATCATCAGCGTTAAGCGTTAATTGTGCGTTTTCGCGTTGTAGTTTTCGCTGTTGCTTTTTGGTTTTTATTAAGGTTTTTAGCGCTTGTATTTCTTTATCGGAAGTATCGGTAATCTCTTTTAATTCGTGTAATGTAGATATATAATTGGGTGCTGTTTCTAGCTCGCTTATGGTATGATTGAGCTGATTTAATTGAGCTTCACCCTTTTTATAAAATCCAGCTGTGTTTAAGGTGTCGTACACAGGAGGCACAAAGCCTTTTAAATGGTTGCTGTCTGCCAATTTACCTGAAAACGCAGCAATGTAAAACAGTTGGTTTAATTGGTTTTTAACCACCATAATACCAAACATTTTACCAATAACCAATCCGTTCTGTGTGTCGTCTAAACCAAAATTATGAGTAAAATCGGATTGATTTTCTAGATAGTTTTGTAAATCTTTTGCCGCAGTTAAACAAAGCGGATGCGGTGTGTAATAAAACGGAAAGGTAAACGCTGTGGGTAAATCGTTTTTAGAATTTGTATGTAATGGGTGTATTTGTGTATCCGTAAAGGTAAACATAAGGCAGTATTATATCGGCTGTGCAAAGAAACAAAATATACAAGCACGAAAAGAGAAAGACCTTATAGGATGTTTTAAAAAATGTTAAGGAAGCCTGTATTTTCCAGAAGGAATATACTGTAAATTGGTGGTGGGTAAATTGTATAGATACATCCAAGAGATTACTGCAGTATTCTCGGATGTAAACACTGGTATAAGCTCACGTTTATATAAAAATGGTTCTGGTAACAAAGGGTTTATACCTTCATAAATATCGAGTACTTTAAAGACGGTTTCTGTATTATCGAGTTCGTAAATCTGACCATAAACACGATGTTTTTTGTTAGCGCTCAAAACAGCGCCAGGGTAACCATCGACTTCAAAAAGTTTGGCGTGGCAATACCCGTGATCTATAAACTTAGAATGGGCATTTAAAAATAGAGCCATTTCGTGTTTAGATTGTTGCATGAGGGTGCCATACACGAATAAATATTTCGATGTATTTTGTTTGTTATCTTTCATAAGTGGTTGAGCTTAATTTCCTTTAAAAGGAATTTGACTTGTAATTTTTTAAGCATCAATACATACTCTGCAAGATATTATAATTCCCTAAATGTAACAGTCAATAAGATTACATTTAGGGAAATATATTGATGGATTAAACAAATTTTTTGAATCCTTCATCTAAAGGTGTTTCGGCAATAGAGTTGGTGTAATTACTAATGGTTTTTTGAGCCAATCCTAATACGATGTCAAGTAATTGCCTTTTGGTAAAACCAGCGTCGTAAAAAGCCTCTATTTCGTTTTGTGGTATGTTGCCTCGGTTTCTTACTATAGATAAGGTGGTGTTTCTTAAAACTTCTAGCTTGTTGTCGGGAAGTTCAGTGTTATTTTTTAAAGCATTTATTATATCGTCATCTATCTGCATACTTTTGGCAATAGCGGTATGTGCAGGTACGCAGTAATGGCAGTTGTGCTCTACATTTATGGTTTGCCAAACTACAGTGAGTTCGTTAGGGTTAAACGACGAATTTGCGAAGAGTTCATGTAAGTTTTGATATGCTTCTAATAAGCCAGGGGCTTCGGCCAAAACGCCATGTAAGTTAGGGACATATCCATAAGCTTTTTTAGACTTTTCAAGTAACTGTTTGCTTCCTTCTGGAGCCGTTTCTGTGTTGTGTACTGTAAATCCAGTACTGTGTTTTGTGGTGTTCATAATTTATAAATTTAATGGATTGTTTATATCTAAACAATCGGTTAGAAATAAGATAAAAAATATTATAGCCCTTTAAAAATGTTTTCTATATAGTGATGTAGTTGTTGAGTTGTAAATGATTTAGTGGCCGAAGATAAACCAAACATTGCGATAATAAGGTAATCGGCCTCTTGGTTAATAAGTGCTGTACTTTTTGAAGAATCTTGTTGCAAAATATTCTTAAATACATTCCGCACACTTTGGGTGTATTGCGTTAAAGTTGTTTTCAGTTGGGCGTCGATATCTGAGCCTAATTCGTTGGCCGTATTCGAGATTAAACATCCTTTGCCAAACTCGAAATCTTTTGAAAAATCAATAAAGTCGTAAAAGTAATTTTTAATACTTGCTATGCCTAGATCGCTTTGTTCCATGCGGTGTATTAAGACATCTAACTTTTGTTTATAACATCTTAAACTTTCTAAAAACACCCCTTGTTTGTTACCAAAACTCGCATAAATAGAGAATTTATTGATGCCCATTTCTTGTTCTAACATGTGCATAGAAGTAGTTTCGAATCCATTTCGCCAAAATAAATTCATGGCTTTTTCGATTACTTCTTGTTCGTTATAGTTTTTAGTTCTGGGCATGTTTAACTGTAAGGGTTACAAATATACTAAAAGCTGTGGCCAAAAGTATATGTACTTTTACGACTTTATTTTATTGATAAATTACTTTTTCATATTTTTTAAGAATGCTGTAAGATCTTTAGGTTCTGCACGGTTTCTGTAGTCGGCATCTATAAATGCGTACGCAATGGTGCCATCTGTATTAATTATATATGTTGCAGCTAAAGGCAGCTCGTTCGAAGCATCGCCGTTATGGGCATTTAAATCGAATTTTTCGTTATATTTTTGGGCTACATCGTCGGTTAATTTGTAAACGACACCGTAAGTTCTTGCCACGTTATTTCCTACATCGCTAAGTACTTCAAAATCCAATTCGTTTTTTTCGCTGGTTTTTAAAGACTGGTCTGGTAATTCTGGTGTTAAAGCTAAAAGATTAGCACCTTCTGCCTTAAAGTTAGGAAGTTCTTCTTGTAAATAGTGTAAATTTATATTGCAATATGGGCACCAGCCGCCTCTGTACCACACTAAAACTACTGGGCCTTGTTGTAAATAATCCTGTAATGTAACGTCTTTCCCTAAGGCATTTTTTAAAGTGAAATTAGGAGCTGTATCGCCCACGTTTTTGGCATGCTCTAACACGCCACTTGTAGCCACAGCATCAAGACCTTCTCGATATGTTTTTTTAATGTTATCGTCGGCTTTTTTGTTGAAATTGCTTTTGCGTTCTTCTAAAGCTTCAGTTTGTGTTGGCTCAGGCTTCGGCATTGCATGTTCTGTAATTGGTTGTTCTGGCGTCATCGTTTTTTGTTCTTTTTTGGTGTTATTACACGAGTGTAATACTGGTAATGCTAGACATAAAGTTAAAATGTGTAGTGCTTTCATAAATATATAAGTGATTAAATATATTCAAAACTAAACAATCGGTTAGAAATAAATTGTAACTTTAACATGTTTTATGATTTTATAACTATTTTAGTTAATGGCTGATAGGCAAATGATTGTTTTTAAAAGAAATGCAGTTACAGATGCGTTTTCAAAAATTAAATATTACAGTTTATATGTGGAGCATTGAATTATTTTTTAAAATTTAAAGTAAAAAATAATGGTGTTGCTCTGCTTTCAAAAGTATTAGAAACAGCATTAAAGTTTCAATAATTATTCGATATTTGCCAAAACCAATTGAATGTAAATAGGCTCAATAGCTTTATGTGTTTTACTGTACTGCTATATTGCTTACAATCAGCTTCAAACGAATTAAACTAACCTATCATTGAAACTACGACATAACCAACCTGCTTTGCTTCTAATAGATGTTCAAAAAGGATTTTTAGACGAAAACTATTGGGGTGGAAGCAGAAATAACAAACAGGCGGAGCAAGTTTGCGGAATTCTATTAGATACCTGGAGAGCTTTAAATTTGCCTGTATTTCATATACAACATAGTTCTAGCGTCACAACTTCTAAACTTCATAAATCTAATCCAGGATTTGCCTTTAACGATGTTGTAACGCCATTACCTAACGAACCTATCATTACAAAACAAGTCAATAGTGCTTTTATTGGTACCAATCTAAAAGCTCAGTTGGATACTTTAAAAATTAACACGTTGGTAATTGTAGGATTAACCACCAACCATTGTGTATCTACTACAGCACGTATGGCCGGAAATTTTGGGTTTAAAACGTATGTTGTTTCAGATGCTACAGCAGCCTTTAACCGTTTAGGTATTAATGGCGAAAGTTACGATGCCGAACTCATTCACTTAACAGCTCTAGCCAATTTAAATGAAGAATTTGCAACGGTATGTACATCCGCTGAGCTTTTGGAATTTTTGTAAATAAAACTACTTAGTGTTACTATAGTTTGTGCTATTAATTAGGTAAGACAAGTCACGAAAATGCCTGTAAAATAGCTATTGCACATATATTTCTAAATAACTAAAACTAAATATTAAACCAAATCTATGAGAATTATTAAAATTACTTTGTTCTGTATTGCTTTATTAACCTTGAATAACTGTGCTTCGGGATATAAAACTATAGCGCCCAAAACAATAAATTATGTTTCTGCTACAGAGAAAGATAGTATAAAACTAGAATATAAATATGATGTATTGTATAAGCGCTACGAAAAAAAAGAAGTAAAAAAAGGTGTAAAAGTAGTAGCTGTTAAAATTACAAACAACTCCAAAAAAGATATCAAGTTCGGTAAGGATGCTGTTTTAATTTACGAAAATGGTAGTACGGTAATGGTCATGGATAATGATAAAGTGTTTTCGACAATAAAACAAAATCCAGCTATTTATTTGTTATATTTATTATTAACACCTATTAATTTATATACTACCGATACCAACTCTAATGGTTTACAGGAAGAAACTAGTAGTTTTCCTATTGGTCTTATTTTAGGGCCAGGAATAGCCGGTGGTAATATGATTGCAGCTAGTACGGCCAATAAGAAATTCAAAACCGAATTAGAAGAATACAAAATTCATGGTCAGATTATAAAGCAAGGCGAAACCAAATACGGACTTATAGGGATTAAGTCTGATACTTTTGAAGCTTTAAATCTTGCAACAAGATCTAATTAAGAAGATTGTTTTTTGATTATGCTGGTAGTAGCTCACTAAAATGTTTGAAGTTTAAATATCGAGGGTTAAAAGCTCTCGATATTTTTTTGTTTAATCTTGCCTGTCGGTAGATAGATTTTAAGTTTTATACACTTATGAAGAATGAAGAATAAAGATTTTTATACGTTAAATTTTTTATACTTAAGTATCGTGTTTTATCATTTTTAATACCTTTGTAAGGTGTTTAAGCAAATCTTACATAAAGTACTAAGCATTAATTTAGCCTGTTTGCTGTTTATTACAACAGCATCATTTGCTATACAAAAGCATTATTGTCACGACAATTTAATGGATGTTTCTGTGTTCGCTTTTCAGGAAGACGAGGGCTGTGTAGATGAGTTACGTTTTGAATCGTGCCATAATACCACAGAAACCGTAAAGTGTTGTATTGATAAGGTTGATGTGTACAATGGGCAGGATATGATTCAGGATCACTTAGACTACGATTTAAGTAAGGTGCAAAAAATCTTTTTCACTGCTTTTGTTTATGTACATCTTAATTTGTTTGAAGATGTTACAGATAAACAAATTACCGAAGTTTTATACACAGCACCTAGTTTTAATGTCGACAGGCAGGTGTTACATCAGGTATTCCTCATTTGATTTTTAAGTTTTTAGTGTTTTGCTAACTGGCGCATGGTATATGTGTTGGAGGCTTATATATTCTATTAACTTAAAAAATAACATAGTGATGAAACACTTATTCTTTGTCTTGTGCCTGTTGCCGTTTTTAGGTTTGGCCCAAGACACTCTAAAGGGCGAGGTACTCGAAGCGCACGATACCAACCCGTTACCTTTAGCAGGAGCCAATGTGTATTGGCTTAATACCGCAATAGGCACCGTAACCGATATAGACGGTCAATTCGAGTTGCCTTACAATAGCGCTTATAAACAATTAGTAATCAGTTATGTTGGGTTTACAACCGATACCCTAACCATTACCTCGGCGGCTAAGGTTTCACATCAGTTGAAGCCAAGCACGAGTTTAGATGCTGTAGAACTCACATCCAGAAAAAAATCGACAAGCATATCCTATTCTAACGTGCGGCAAGTAATTATCATGAATAGCGATGAGCTACTTAAAGCAGCCTGTTGTAATTTGTGCGAAAGCTTCGAGACCAATCCGTCTATCGATGTTAATTTTGCCGATGCCCTAACCGGTACGCGCCAAATTAAAATGCTAGGACTGTCTAGCCCTTATATTTTAACTGCTATAGAAAGTGTGCCGTCTATTAGAGGCGCTGCACAAACCTATGGCTTAAGTTTTATACCGGGTACTTGGGTAGAGAGTATCCAAATCACCAAAGGTGCAGGTAGTGTTATGAATGGTTTCGAAAGTATTTCTGGCGAAATCAATGCCAAGCTTCAAAAGCCAGTAGAAGATAGTAAACTCTTTGTAAATGCTTATGGCGCCAGTAATGGACGTCTAGAACTCAATACCCATTTCAATACAAAACTATCAGATAAATTATTTACAGGTGTGTTGGTGCATGGGAATTTAAGAGATCGTGCCTTTGATAAAAATGACGATACCTTTTTAGACATGCCCTTGTCTAAACAAATCAATGTAATGAACCGTTGGCAGTATGTCGATTTGGATAAAGGTATAGTTAGCTTTCTTAATATCCGCGTTTTAGATGATGATAAACAAACTGGTCAGACCGATTTTAATCCGGATACCGATAAGTTTACCATCCGCTATTGGGGTAGCGAAATAGATACACGCCGATTGGATGTATCGGGGAAATTCAGTTATGCCAATCCAGAGTTAAGCTATCAGAGCATCGATGCGCAAATTAACTATAGCACGCATCATCAAGACTCCTATTTTGGTCAAACCGTATATAATATCAATCAGAATAGTGTGTATGCCCGCGCTATTTATAGTTCTATATTAGGGAATACCTTAAATAATTTTAAAACAGGAATTAATTTTTCCCATGATCATTACGATGAAACCGTTGGTCTGTATAATAATGCCCAACAGTACGAAAGAGACGAGAATAGTATAGGTGCCTTTTTTGAGTATCATTACGATAACCTGAATAATTTAAATGTTACGGCAGGCTTGCGTGTAGACCAAAGTAATTTACTCGGGTTGTTTGTTACGCCGCGTTTAAATGTACGGTACATCCCTTGGGCAAAGGCATCTGTAAAAGCTTCTGTAGGCCGCGGTAAACGCAGTGCCAATATTTTTGCAGAAAACCAGATGATGTTTGCTAGCTCTAGAAGCATTGCTATTACTAATGCCAACGGAAAAATCTATGGTCTGGATCCAGAAATAGCATGGAATTACGGACTCTCGTTTATGCAAGGGTTTACGCTTTTTGGTAGTGAAGCCGACCTTACCTTGGATGCCTTCAGAACGAATTTTGAAAATCAGGTAGTTGTAGATTGGGAAGACCCATCAAAAGTTCAGTTTTACAACTTAGAGGGGAGTAGCTACGCTAATAGTTTTCAAGCCGAATTAAATTATAATATTTTAAAAGGTGTCGATTGGCGTCTGGCCTATAAATTTTACGATGTAAAAACGCAATATAGCACAGGTAAACTATTGAAGCCCTTAACGTCTAAGCATCGATTTTTCACTAATATAGCTTATGAAACGCCTCATACAGCTAAAGGCGGACAATGGAAGTTCGATACGACGTATAACTGGCAAGGCGAACAACGTTTATCGTCTACCGTCAGTAATCCAGCAGCATACCAATTGCCAGAGTATACGCCTACAATAGGCACTCTTAATGCACAAATTACCAAAGTGTTTTCAGAACATTTCGAAGTATACGTTGGTGGAGAAAATATAACAAATGTGCGCTTAGAAAATCCTATATTAGCAGCCGACGATCCGTTTGGAGCGTATTTTGATACCACTTTTGTGTATGGGCCTATATTTGGAAGTACCTATTACGCTGGATTACGGTATAAATTACATCAACACTAAATTTAAACATATGAAAAACATTTTAGCCATAGTTTTTTTATTAACAAGTGCGGTAACATTGGCGCAAAATAAAACGGCTAAGGCCACAATAGAGGTTAATGGCGTTTGCGAGATGTGCGAAGCCCGTATTGAAAAAGCTTGCCTTACAACCAAAGGCGTGAAAGCCGCTAATTGGGATGTGCAATCGCACCAGCTTGCATTGGTGTACAACGAAAAGAAAACCGATTTGGAGACCATTAAGCAAGCGGTATTAGACGCTGGCCATGATCTTGTAGATGCTCAAGCCACAGACGAGGCTTATAACAGTTTACACGGTTGTTGCCGTTACCGCGATAAAGAAGTCCAGGACGCGCATTAAGTTTAAGTTTTAAAATCCGGTGTTGTTTAATATGGCATCGGGTTTTTTAGTTGGTAGTTGTTGGTTGTCAGTTGTCAGTTGTCAGTTGTCAGTTGTTGGAATTTGGGTTTTGTAATCGTAAATCGTAAATCGTAAATCTGAATTCGAAAATTAGAAATTAGCTGTCATTCAGAGCGTAGCTTGCGAAGTGAAGAATCTCTTCAACCAATACTCTATATTAATAGATGCTTCAGTCGTACCTCCTTCAGCATGACAAAATTGGTTGTTGGTTGTTAGTTGATGGTTGTCAGTTATCAGTTATTAGAATTTGGATTTTGTTACCGTAACTCTTAACTCTAAAATCGTAAATTGGTTGTCTGTTGTCTGTTGTCTGTTGTTAGTTGATGGTTGTCAGTTATCAGTTATTAGAATTTGGATTTTGTTATCGTAAATCGTAACTCTAAAATCGTAAATATAGAAACTAGTATTTACTAAAATTAATCGTATTAATAGATCAGTTTGGTAAAAACTAATTTTATTATATTAGCAGCTATAAAAACCAGTGCTATTGTCAACCTCAAAGTCTTCCGAAGCCCCTTGGCTGTATACCATATCATCAAAACATAAGGTTTTAGATTTCAATTTTAAAGAAATTTGGCGCTACCGCGATTTGTTGTTACTCTTTGTAAAACGCGATATTGTAACGGTATATAAGCAAACCATTTTAGGACCGTTGTGGTATCTTATTCAGCCGTTGTTTACCTCGGTGATATTTACTTTGGTATTCAATAATTTAGGAAATATTCAAACTGGTGGGGTGCCGCCATTCCTGTTTAATTTAGCAGGGATTACGGCTTGGAATTATTTTAAGGAATGCCTTACAGGGACATCGGATACCTTTGTGAAAAATCAGAATATCTTTGGTAAGGTGTACTTCCCGCGGGTTATCATGCCTATGAGTGTTACCATCTCCAACTTATTAAAGTTTGGTATTCAGCTGGCCATATTTTTAGGCTTCTTTATGTATTATTCGTTTACAGGCACCAGTATCGCGATCCATTGGGCATATCTGCCTTTGTTTCCTGTGTATGTGTTTATGATGGCTTTATTAGGCCTTGGCCTAGGCATGATTTTGTCGTCGTTAACCACCAAATACCGCGATTTAACTGTGCTGATAGGTTTTGGGGTGCAGTTGCTCATGTACGTGTCGGCAGTACCTTATCCGGTGGCAGAAGCCCAAGCTAAGTTTCCGCCAATGGTTGCCCAATGCGTTATCTATAACCCGATTACCCAAATTGTGGAAGGCTTTCGTTTTATGTTGTTACATAGTGGTAGCTTTTCGTGGATAGGCTTTTTAAGTACCTTGGCTATTAGTGTGGTGGTGTTTTTGTTGGGCTTAGTGGTATTTAATAAGACCGAGAAGAGTTTTGTAGATGTGGTGTGATGGAGGCAGTTATCTGTTGTCGGTTATCAGTTGTCTGTTGTTGGGTAAAAAAATGATTTTATAACTTATAAAAATTAGTTAAATAGTAAGTTTGAATATAATATGAAGTCTTATAAGGATTTAGACATCTATAATTTAGCATTCGAATATGCGTTAGAGGTTCATCAAATAACTTTGTTACTGCCTAAATTTGAAGTTTACGAGCAAGGTAGTCAAGTAAGACGGTCTTCTAAAAGTATTAAAGATAATATAGTTGAAGGTTATGGTAGAAAACGATATAAACAAGATTTTATAAAACACCTTGTGTACGCTCATGCTTCTTTATTGGAATGTGTTTCCCAATTAGAAATGATTCAAGGGCTATACCCAGAAATTGAAGTAGCATTCATTTTAGAAAAATATGATGCGTTAGGCGCAAAACTTTTTAAGTTTATTAATTATGTTGAAAGTAATTGGAAAACATAAAATCAACCAACAACCGATAACTGATAACTGACAACCGACAACCGACAACCGACAACCGATAACCGAACAAATGATCATCCTCCAAGCCACAAATATCTCTAAACAATACCGCCTAGGCACCATAGGTACAGGCACTGTAAGTCACGATCTTAACCGTTGGTGGCATAAAGTGCGTGGTAAAGACGACCCGTATTTAAAAATAGGTGAAGTGAATAAGCGCGATACCAAAGGTGCGAGCGATTATGCCTGGGCGCTCAGGGATATAAATTTTGAAGTGCAACAAGGCGAGGTGTTGGGTATTATTGGTAAAAATGGAGCTGGTAAAAGTACTTTATTAAAAATACTATCGCGGGTAACGAGTCCGACGACGGGCGAAATTAAAACCCGCGGCCGAATTGCCAGTTTGTTAGAAGTCGGTACCGGGTTTCACCCCGAGCTTACCGGGCGCGAAAACATTTATTTGAATGGTGCTATTTTGGGGATGACCAAAAAAGAAATCCAAGCCAAAGAAGCCGAAATAATAGAATTTTCTGGTTGTGCCCGTTATGTAGACACCCCTGTAAAACGCTATAGTAGTGGGATGCGCGTGCGATTGGCCTTTGCTGTAGCTGCCTTTTTAGAACCCGATATTTTGGTGATAGACGAGGTGCTAGCTGTAGGTGATGCCGAATTCCAGAAGAAAGCCATCGGGAAGATGCAGGATATTAGTAAAAGTGATGGTAGGACGGTGTTGTTTGTGAGTCATAATATGGCAGCGGTTAAAAATTTGTGTACACGAGCTATTGTATTGGAGCATGGACAAACGGTGTTTAATGGTGGAGTGGATGAGGCGATTGATTTTTATTTGAATGCTAAAAGTGATCGCTTAGCTCTTAGAGATATTAAAAACAGAAAGGGTAATGGTGTCGTAAAAGTAGAGGCAGTGAATGTATTTGGTTTAAATCCGCAACAAAAACCGCAATCAGGGCAACCTTTTACGATGAGTTTTGATTTAGATAATGGAAAAGGTCTCTCTGCTAAGCACGTTCAATTTGATGTTAGGATAGACGATAGTGTAGGACAGCGAATTGCTTGGTTGAGTACGTCTTTGTTACATGCTAATCATGCTGAGGCTCCATTACAAGTTCTACAATTTCAAATCGATAAATTAAATTTAAATAAAGGAATATATCATTGTACACTTTACGTAAAGGCTGAAAATACGGTTTCAGATTGGATTCAAAATGCCTTTTCATTTGAAGTTGTAGAAGGCGATTATTATGGCGCTGGTAAACTTGTTCCTGTTAATCAAAGTAAAATGTTAATCGATTTTAAAGTTAATTATATAGATGTTTAAAATACTAAAAACCTTGATTCATGAGAATCGTGTTGCGCATAAACGAACGCGTACAGAGTTATCTTCACAATTGAAGGAATTAGAATGGGCCCATGTTTACCATGATAGTATTAGAAGTATAAGTTATTTAGAACAACTTCCACTAAATATTGGGCGTTGGGCAGGGGGCTATGCTTTTTTTTATGTTTTGCATCGCATTTTAAAAGATTATAAACCAGAAACTATATTAGAGTTTGGGTTGGGGGAATCGAGCAAATTTATTTCTACTTATATAACTCATTATTTGCCAAATACAAAGCATCAAATTATTGAAGAAAATCAGGATTGGTTAACGGCATTCAATACACAATTTAGGTTACATGAGAACACTAAAATTTCATTTTGTCCTTCGGAGTTTAGAGATGTTAAAGGATTTGAATGTAATCATTATGCGGGGTTGCAAAATGTTGTTAAGTCTTCGTTTAATTTGTATGTTATAGATGGGCCAAATGGAAGTAAACGATATTCGCGTTACGATTTGATGTATGTTATTTCGTTGTTGAAACCTACAGATGATTTTATTATTTTACTAGATGATTTTAATAGGCAGGGAGAGCAGGATACTTTTGAAGATGTAGAGGCTTACTTTAAGTCTGAAGCTATTGATATTGTTTATAAAGATTACAAGGGGGCCAAAACGCTTAGGGTTATAGCTTCTAAAGGGTATCGATTTGTTACCACCTTATAAAGTAAGTTAGTAAGGGGAAGTTTGCTTAGTTTCCCTTCACTTCGACTATGTTCTGTCTAGGTCTTTACTTCGCAAATTCATTCTCCTCTTTTTTGGGGGATTCCTAAACTCCCCTTTCTTGACTTTGTCAATTCATTCCCCTCTTTTAAAAAGAGGGGAGTCTTTTTTTTGTTTTAGTTGGGTGTTAAATTTAAGGTCTATTTGTAAAATTAGTCATGATTATCTCTTGGTTACCAGAATTTATAATTCAGTTAAAATGTAATTCAAGCATCTCTATTACTATCTCCAGTTGTTGAGATGTAAAAAAAATCCCCGTTGGGGCACGGGGATTTTATGGTTAAGTACAGGTCTATTTAGAGAATCTCTACAATATGCAATACGTTAAAAGCGCCATTGTTAAGTGGGTACTGTACCGTATTGATTTCTTGAAAAAACGAGATTTTAAATAGGTAAAACACATTACCGTCGCCTGTTGGCATGGCTGCTGGTATTGTGTTTACAGAGGTTACTGTATTATTAATAGGAATATTAACAATAGGACTTACTTGCAAGTCTTTTTCGTTAGTATTCAAATTTAGGTTTAATACAGCCGCGGTAAAACTAACATGTGTGGCGCCACTAGGTACGCTAATATGCTGACTTGGTACGAGATTGTCGATACTGATTTCGCCAGTAGTCGTGTTTAGTGCCAAATCTTGTAATAATACACTTGTTAGTATGGCATTACTGTTAAAGTCGAATGCCTTTAACAGGGCTTTGCCTTCATCCGATTCTAGTCCGATAGGGACTAAACGGTAACCTCTTGCCGAGGTTAGGTCGGTGTTTTTAACCTTGCTTAAGGTTTGCGAGAGTCGTGATACCATAGATCGGTCTTTGGCGTCGCTTACCAGGGTGGTTAGGGCTTGTCTAAGCCATTTACCCATGGTGGCACAGTGCCCGAATTCCAATCCGTTTTCGCGTGTTCTTGCAAATGCAGGGTCGTTTTCAATACGGTTTTTGCTTACGCCACCTTTGGTACGTACCAGGTAACCGTCTTTACCTTTGTAGAAGGTTAACCCATCCAGGGTGCCTTCAATTTTAATTAGGCTGTTTAC
Organism: Bacteroidia bacterium; assembly: GCA_030427735.1. Lineage (GTDB taxonomy): Bacteria > Bacteroidota > Bacteroidia > Flavobacteriales > Flavobacteriaceae > Formosa. The sequence goes on from JAUIBP010000007.1 coordinate 151,418, forward strand.
TTTGGCCATCTTAAAATAGTATTATGATTGATTTGGGGCATATCAGCAACGCATTTTAGAGTTGCTTGAATGAAGTATTTTTGTCTTTTTTTTGTTTTTTTTAGAAGATTAAATACTCAATCAATCGAGTTGAACAAATTATTTTGTCTGTATTGGTATCGCTTAAATTCTGAGTTCCGGACCTCATTATTATAGGCGATATTGTTACAGAACACGATAAAGGTAAGGCGTTGGTTTTTAGTTTGTTTTTGATTTTGGCAGTACGGGCTAATTTGTAAGAAAAAAATTAATTTACTATTTGTGGCAGGTGTGGCAGGTGTGGCAAATATGGCACATATGGCACAGTTGGATATTTCGGAAAATTACTTTAGACCTTAAGTATGTATTACGTATCCCTTAACTAGGAGTGGAGTTGCTATGGGGTTAACCCTCGGATTATTCTGCTAAGCATCACTTATGTTCGTCGTGGAAGGAGTTTTTTTATCTTTTTTATTCGTAATGGTCACATGTTTTTTGATAATTAACTGTAGTTATTAACAAATTTGTGGCATTGTTAATAGCGTGTTGTGCTGTGGGAAATGTCTTGTTAAGCTAGCGTTTACAAGGTGTTTGGTGTTTGTTTGGTGGTTTTAAAGGTGTATTTCATCGAATATAATGTTAAAAATTTGGTAAAATTGTTGAAAACTATTATGTGGTGGTTGTTGCGTGGTTTATGCTTTCACTTTATATTTATATCAGTAAATAATAATATAATAAATTAATAACCAATTTAAATACTTGTGACTATGCATATTATGAAATTTAGAAGAAGTGTAATCCCTCTCGTGAGGCAGAGGCCCCAAAATATAATTTTAAAATGTATCGACTTGTTATTTATTCGCCAGATGTGCAAGCCATATTAGGATGTAGCCCTAGTAAGGCGTCGGAATTGTTACGTATTATAAAAGATGTCCATGATAAGGAAAAACATCAATCTGTTACGATTAAGGAGTTTTGTGATTATCAGGATTTACCGTTCGAGGAGGTTTTTAATATGATTAATAGTGCTGTTTTAAATTCTTAGTATTATTATGAGTCATCTTCCGATTTTTCTTCCAAAAACTACTTTTCTTCGTCGGGTGAAGCGTCTTTTACTACCGGTGGTTTCGAAACGATTTTATTGCGCTACGCTACTTAAAATCACTCAGCCACCTAGAGTGTGTTTTTTTTGATGTAGGATTTTAGAGTTACGAATCACGATTTTAGAATTATGATTTTTAAGAATCAAGAGTCAAGCTCCAAATTTTAACAATCGAACTAATGTTAAAAGATTCTTCAGTCGTTCCTCCTTCTGAATGACAAAGTCCAACAACTATATTGCCGATTTACTATTAACTAACGACTACTGTCTAAAAAACTAACAACTACCAACTAAGAACTACCAACTGCTCACGAATCACTAATAAAAAAGATTGCTTCACGCTATTCGCAATGACAAATTACCAAAAGAATATAAGTTACAGAAAAAGATTCTTCGCTCCGCATGCTCCGCTCTGAATGACAGAACAACAACCATCAACTAGCAACTAACAACTAACAACTAATAACTAATAACTACCTACTAACAACAATTTTACTATCTTAGACCAAGCTATAAACCATAACAAGTATGACCAATACACCTTTGGTGTCTATTATTATCCCTACGTATAATCGGGCGCATTTAATTGGCGAAACTTTAGACTCTGTTTTGGCGCAAACCTATACAAATTGGGAATGCATTGTAGTAGACGATGGCAGTAACGATAATACGGCCGAGGTTATGGCCGCTTATTGTACTAAAGATGCTCGGTTTCAATATTACCACAGGCCAAAAGAGCGTATGCCAGGCGGGAATGCCGCCCGTAATTATGGGTTTGAAGTAAGTAAAGGAGAATACGTACAGTGGTTTGATAGTGATGATGTAATGTGTGAAAATGTTCTGAAATTACAATTGGAGCATGTGTTAAAATCAAAACAAAAGATTTCGGTGTGTTTATATACGGTTTATAATGCTAATTTTAATGTTATTCAAAAACAAGATAAGCCTAATATTTTAAGGGATAATGCTTATTACGATTTTATTAGCGCTTATATAAAAGTTAATTTACAAACAACCTTGTGGCATAGATCTGTAGTTTCTGGATTTAAATTAAATGAAGACTTGAAAAAATCGCAAGAATACGATTTTATTCAAAGAGTGTTTAAAAACAATTACAAAGATGTTACCTTTAACAATATACCTCTTATAAAAATAAGGGCGCATGATTATTCTATTACAGGTAGTTTTTTTAGTGGAACAGATGATAAAAAGATAGCCGATAGTTTAAACGTGAAATTAGCTGTATTAAGAGATTTGCCAAGTGACTGCCCCACTGAAGTCAAGCAAGATCTTGTGCGTTTTTATTTACGAGTGTTGTATAACGTTTTTAAATTTAAGAAAACACGTTTATTTTATAGGTATTTACTTCTGCTAAAATCGGAGGTTAAAGGATTTAATTATATCACTCAATTTAAACTGTTAGGGGTTTATTGTATTTACTTTTTCACAAATAAAGGAAGCCAATATTATAAAAGACTAACAGGCATTACCTAATTTAGCATAAAAAAATGCTTTTAGGGGATATTAATATTCCAGAAAATTAAATTCAGATATTTATATTTAGAACTTGAGTTTTCAATACTAGGTATAGTAGTAATAATATAATATACAATGGATGTAGTACATGTGTTAAGAAGTTTTGGAGATCAGAATCAACCTTATACAACACACTTGTTAAATACTTTAAATACGTTAAGTACATTAAAACATGCCGTGGTTTGCGATAATATTTATCAGTCATCAAAAACTATTGCGGTGTATTCTATGTCTTCAAAACTACGTGTTAAACACTTTTTAGATGCGCGGTATGTTTTACATTGTTTTTTTAATAAAGCATTAATAGCGAGTACCTCTGGTTTTTCATTTAAAAAAAGGATTAAGTTTTTTTTGAAGTGGAAGTTTTTTGTACAACACGAGCCAAGCGTTATTCATCTTCATCATTTACAAGCTTTTAATGTGTCTATTTTAAAGTTTTTGTATTCTAAAAAGATTCCCGTTATCGTGTCATTCAGAGGAAAAGATATCGTAACCAATCCGTTAGAACCACAAGAACAGGCTCTGCTTTTTGAAAAATTAAAATATATAGACCGCGTGCATGTTATTAGTGAATATTTAAAAGTTGTTACTATTCAGGCAGGGGTTACTTTACCTATAGATGTGGTGTACAGGGGGATTGGTAAAACACCACTTAACCGGCCTGCTTTGAAATTAAATACCAATACCCCTATAAAAATTATTTGTGTTGGACGTTTAGCCTGGGAAAAGGGGCAGTTTTATCTTTTAGATAGTGTGTACAGGTTAAAGCAGAAAGGATATACTTTTAATGTAGATATATATGGGGAAGGGTATTTAAGAGAATTTTTGTTATTTAGAATACAACAATTAGGACTAGAAGGGCAAGTCAATCTTAAGGGGCATGTCGATTCAGAATTATTAACTCAAAACTATAAAACATATCATTTAGCCGTACAACCATCGCTTTACGAGGCATTGTCTAATGGTTTGTTAGATTTAGTAAATAATAATGTACCCTGTGTGATTTCGAAAGGAAATGGGATGGAAGAAGTAATTGCAGACCAAATTAACGGTGTTTATTTTGATGTTAATACACCAGAAACATTGGATACGGCTATTCTTGATGTTTTAAAATTAGATACAGAGACACTTATGGCATATAATGAAGGTGTTCGTAATCAATTTAGTTTTAATGAAGAAATTAAAGGCTTGGAGCGGATGTACTTAAACTATAAGGAGGCTTGAGAGATAACCTTAAGAACTTAAGTAAACAAAATAGGGTCGCTTGTTATTGTAATAAAATTTAGAATGCGATAAAGCGCGGTTACATATCAAAGCATCTATATTAATGAAGCTTACATTCGATAATGACATTTTTGTATAGAAAGATTCATCGCTCCGCATACTTCGCTCTGAATGACATAGTGGGTATTATGCAGTACCTGACTGTTTTTTGGTTGATAGTTTTTAGTTTGTCATTCCGACGTTAGGAGGAATCTTATTTATTGATTTTGAAGGTTACTAGAAAAGATTCTTCGCTCCGCATACTCCGCTCTGAATGACAAGACTACCAACTACAGACTAAGAACTGATTCACCGATTCACCATTTCGTTTTTAGAGTTACGAATTACGAACACTAATAATTAAATGTTAAGCTTAATAAGCTAAAATTCAAATTCAAATTCTAACCTTCGAACTAAGAACAAAAGATTCTTCGCTCCTTATACTCTGCTCTGAATGACATTGCGTTTGTCATGCAGGGGGAGGGATGACCGAAGCATCTATTACAGTGAGGTGTTGGTTGTTTTGAAACAGCAAGATTCGACGTAGTCAATGATAAAACCATCAACTACGAACTAATGTTCTAAACTTACATTCCAACCTTCTAACTAAGAATTAAAGATTCTTCGCTCCGCATGCTCCGCTCTGAAAGACAAAACAACAACCAAAATCCAACAACTAATAACTATCAACTACCAACAATTTCACTATCTTAGCCCCTAGCTATTTAAACCAACAAATACATGACCAAAGCACCCTTGGTGTCCATAATTATCCCTACCTACAACCGTGCCCATCTTATTAGGGAGACTTTAGACTCTGTTTTAGCGCAAACCTATACCAATTGGGAATGTATTGTGGTAGACGATGGCAGTACCGATAATACAGACCAGCTTATGGCAACCTATTGCGCTAAAGACGACCGTTTCCAATACCACCACCGTCCAGCAGACCGCTTGCCAGGTGGCAATGCGGCAAGAAATTATGGGTTAGAAAAAAGTAATGGAGAATTTGTGAATTTTTTAGATTCAGATGATGTGTTTGACTTGGAAGCATTAGAAACAAAAGTTTATTATGTTTTAAAAGAATCTTGTGATATAATTATTTCGCAACATGCTAGAACGAAAGATGAATTAACTAATAAAGTGGATTCTAAGAAGTGTTTTGTTTCGTCTAATTTTGATGTAGACTTTGTATTGTCAAGAAACGCAATTGTAACGGCAGATCCTTTAATTAGGAAAAAAAGTCTTTCTAAAGTAAAATTTGATGAAACTCTGGTAAGAAGTCAGGATTATGACTTTTTTCTTCGGTTGTTCCGCAATAAGTTGAAATATTGTTTGATTGATGCGAAACTATATTATTATCGTATGAACAGTGTTGATAGTATCTCTTCAAAGGCTGCAAAAGGGGTTGCTTTAGAGTCTAATACACAATTATTAATGGTTAGGCGCAATTTGAAGTATTATAAAGGGAACAAGGAGGTGGAAGATGAATGTTACAGATCGATTAGAAAAATGTATAAAAGCCTAATGAAAAAAGATAAGGTAATGCGTATTCTTGAGAATTATAATTTTTATAGAAAGGGATTTAATTTAAGTTTTTTAGAATTTACCTTTTACTTTTTGTATAATCTATTGTTTAAAAAAGGGTTTGATATAATGAAACGTAACGATAAATGACCTCCATAATCTTAATCATTCCTTATTTTGGTAAATGGCCATTATGGTTCGGTGCTTATTTAAAGTCCTGTGCCGCTAACCCCAGTATCCATTGGTTATGCCCAACAGATTGCGACATTCCTGTAGATTATCCATCAAATATTAGGTTTCTACCCGTTACATTAGCCCATTTAAATCAACAGGTTAACAAGATTGTTGGGGTAGAAGTGCCTTTAAGCCCCAGAAAATTTTGTGACTTAAAACCTGCTTATGGCGACATTTTTAAAGCACAATTAGTAGATTTTGATTTTTGGGGTATTTGCGATATGGATATTATTTGGGGCGACATTCGCAAGTTTATTACAGGAGACCTTTTAAACCAATACGATATTATATCTAGTAGAAAGCACGCCATTTCTGGGCATTTTACGTTGTTTAAAAATACACCCAGCATTAATACCCTATATAAACAATTGCCCAACATAAAGGCTTTGTATAGTGTGCCAGAGTTTAAATGGACAGACGAACATGTGCTTACGAAATATTTAAAATCGCAAGCACAAAAAGAAGTATATTGGCCTAATATATTATGTAATCAAGAGCGTGGTCGTGATTCGCATCAAGAGTATTATCTAGACCGTTGGCAATGGCAAGACGGTAAAGTAGTTAATACTAAAACAAATACAGAAGTAATGTATTTGCATTTTATAAACTGGAAACGCACCATGCGGTATAGCGAAGTGCAGTACACAGACCCACAAACTACATTTTATATTTCGTATTCAGGCATGCATTACCAAGCCCATAGCCTGTGGCAACAGTTAATAAATAAGGTTAAGAATGTCTTTAATGGGTTTTATGTTATTTTAAGACGCAAGCAAAGAATAAAAAAATTAAAGAAAAAGCTAGGTTATGAATAGATTAAATTATTGGAAAAAAGAAGTTATAGCTGAATTAAAGTTTTTTCCACAGAATTTAAATTATTTATTTACTAATAAAAAGAAAGCTATATATGTTGGGTGTACAGCTATGGGTAATATTGGAGATGAAGCAATATTGTTTGGAATAAGAAAATTATTAAGTAAAAAAATACATTTTTATCCTATATCATATAAAAAGCCATCTTCAGGGCGTTTTTTTAGAAAATCTTTAATTTTTAAGAGTCCAAACTATATCGTATTAGGAGGTGGTACAATTATTAGAAAAGGAGAAAATGAAAGCTATTTGAGATTAATGAAACAAATGCAAAAACAATGGCCAAATGCCGAAGTGTTAGTTCTAGGGCCGGGAGTTGCAAACCCTGAATTCGCAAACGAGATTGGTTTTCCTACAGATATTAAAGCATGGACATCGTTTTTAAATCTTTCTAAATTTGTATCGGTTAGGGGGCCATATTCAAAATTAGAATTAGAATCTTGGGGAGTGAGAAATCCCGTGCATATTTTTCATGATCCAGTTATTTCATTTACAAGTGAAAAGTTTGTTTTTAAGAAGAAAGAAAAAAAAATCGGTCTTAATTTCGCAAATATAGGAGATCGAATTTATGGAGGAAACAAAGAAACTATAAAATCTTTTGCCTTGGCAATAGTAGAGAAACTATTAGAAGATAATTGGCAAATTTATTTATATCCAACTACAAAAAGCGATCTAAATTATATGTTATATGATATTGGTCTAAGTAAATTTAAATCTATAAAAAGTTATAAAAAGTTATAAAAATTATAAAGATTTAAAAGCATCATGTGACTTTTTACGCTCATTGGATTATTTAATTGGACAAAGGTTGCATTCTATAATTTTTTCAAGTGTGGTTTGTACACCTTTTTATGCGTTAGAATATGAATTAAAGACTAAAGAATTTTTAAAAACAATTGATATGACTTCTTATTCAAGCCGAGTTGATCAATTGAATGTATCTCAAATTTATCAAGAATTACAATATAACTATCAGAATTTAGACAATATTCAAAATGAATTGCATTTAAAAATGCAAAAAGTTAAAGAAGAACAATTAAATTGTAGAGATTTATTATTGACTAAATTATAATATGAAATCAGTAACTATTTTACATCCATTTACGCCGCAAGCAGCTGGCGTTGTAGAGCGTAGTGTACCAAAGTACCATAGTCAGCCACATGTAAAAGCTATGCAGCAGTTGGTGGCAAAAGAGTCTATAGTTGGGCGTATGGAGTATTTTACGTCTAAATTAATGGGGTATACTAAAGGAAATAATTCGTTAACATGGCAATTTTATCCTGTAAAGTTTACTTTAAATGGCGACCATAAAAAATGGAAAAAACAACATTCTACAGCGTGTTTAAGAGCTTATAAAAAGCAAGCACCCGAAGTTACTATTATAAATATGTCTGGGCATTCCAATCCGTTTTCTTACCAACTATCTAAAATTATATTAGCACAAAATAAACATTATATTGCCATGTTAGGCGGGCAGCATTATAGCGATACTCCTATTAACAGAGCGTATTATAAGCAGGCGCATCATATTTTGGTGCATACACACATGCAAAAGGAGAGCATGCAGCGTTTAGAATTGTTTAAAGGTTTAGATATTCGCGTATTTCCTTTAGGGGTAGATTGCTCTGTATTTAAGCCAGCTAGTAAAAAACAGAATTCAAACAAAATAAGCTTGCTATATGTAGGTCGAATTATAGCATGGAAACGGGTACATTTAGCCATTGAAACGTTAAAAGTTTTGGTTGATGCTGGGTTTAAGGATGCCGTTTTAAACATAATAGGACCAACCACTTCCGAGCAATATTTAACAGAATTAAAAGCGTTAGCTGTTAAGTATCAATTAGAAACACAAGTGTGTTTTTTAGGACATAAAGAGCATCATGAACTTCCAAAATATTTTCAAGAAGCCGATATGTTTTTATTACCAAGCGATAAAGAAACATTTGGAATGGTAATGATAGAAGCTATGGCTTGTGGCACGCCTGTTGCAGGCATGGATTGTCCTGGTGGACCAGCTGATGTTATTACGCATGGTGTTGATGGTGTTTTGGCTACACCAGAAAGCTATGCAGCTGCAGTACTTGAAGTGTTTACCACTAAGGGCGTATTACAAAATATGGCTAGCAATTCGAGATTAAAGGTTGAACTAAATTATAGTTTAGAAGCCACATATCGAGTCTTGAAAACATCTGTAAATTCGGTAATACACATTTAAGTATGTCTGCACGTTACACGGTTACTATTTACACGCCACAGGAACTAAACCATGCCTCGTATGTGCAAACAGGTTTGTTCGAGATGGAAAGTCAAGGTGTGTTAAAGGTAAAGGTAAAATTAAGTGTTGCTTCACGTCGTGGACGCATAGCTGTACAAGATACAGGTGCGGTGCAGTATACTAATCAACTCAACCCTAAAGTGTCGTATTATGAATTGTTAGATCATACATCTCATAAGAGGATTCGGTTTGCCACCGACCTGTACGATCATGCTGATCAATTTTCAGAACACGCATTTTTGCATTGTGATTATGTGTTTAAACGCAGTTTTGAACAGAAATATGTAGATAAACTTCCTCAAGCATATCAGGATAAATTATTTAAATTGGGATTATGTTTTGGTGTTTCGTCTCCTTATAAAAAACAACAATATTTATTTTTTACAGGGTTAATGTTTAGTAATCTGTTAAATGCCATTAAATTTGATAGACGATTGCTTATAAGGGTTTACAATACTTATACTACTCAAATTAAACATTGGAAATTTGTTTTAACGGCTCGAGATATCTCTCATTTTAATGAGTTTATACAGCCTACACATAATTCAGTATTTTTCCAGACCCGTTGTTTTGTTCACGAACAAACCCAAGATGTTAAAAGTATTCATAAACAACGGTATCGTATTATAAAAGTATTACGGGAAGCATTTCCTGATTTGTTTTTAGGTGGTTTTGTGCCTTCTCCCGTGGTGTTGACAAACTATTCGGACGCTGTAACCAATGTGCCTACAGAACCAATGGCTTACTTACAGGCCTTAAAGCAAGCTAAAATTGTTGTTTATACCAGAGGTTTGGCCAACTCTCCAGCTTGGAAAATGGCAGAGTATTTAAGTCAGGCTAAAATAATTATAGCAGAACGCTTAACTGCCGAATTACCTGTGCCTTTAACAGACGGGCAGCATGTGTTATATTTTAATACCGATGAAGAATTGGTTGCCAAAATAAAACACGTTTTACAAGACGCAGACTTAGCTAAGCATTTAAGCCAAAATGGGCGTTCTTATTTTGAAAAGTATGTAAACCCAGAACGGAATATAGAGCGTATTATTAACTTTATGATTTCTAAACACACAAGCTCTTGAAACAAATTTTTGTCCATCACCAGTCTAAGCATCATGCTCAAAATTCTGGCTATAGCCGTTTACTGGATTACTGTACTAATTATAGTACCGTCGAGCCACAAATGGTGTGGCCGTATGCTATGGCTAAACACTGTGCGGCTTTGGTTTCGGATGCTTATGGTATTTACGATACGCGTAGTGTTTATAAAGAGCTAGCCTTATTTAAAACGTTGAGCGCACATAAAGATACCGATAAAGTAGTCCATTTTTTAAATGGCGAGCGCGATATTCGGTTTGCAGTACGTTTTGGGCAACAGTTTGAGCGTACGGCTTTTAGTGCTACATTTCATAAACCACCAGCTGTTTTAGAACAGCGTATAAGCAAGACAGCCTACTTAGAGCGTTTACAGGGTGCAGTTTGTGTTGGTGAAAATCAAGTGACTTATATTAAAGAGCGTTTTAAAATACCACAGGTGGCTTACATTCCTCATGGGGTAGATGCGCAGTTTTTTAAGCCAGACCCACATAAAAAACACGAGCGCCCCGTATTGTTGTTTGTAGGGCAGCATATGCGCGATTTGGAGGCGTTAAATTATTGTGTTCCTAAATTGGCAGCACAGATTAAAGATTTAAAAGTGCAGGTGGTTATCCATAAGGCGTATGCCAAACACATTCAGGCACATCCAAACTTAGACGTGTTTAGTGGTATAGACGATGGAGCGCTGTTGCATTTGTATCAGTCTGCCACAGCTTTGTTTTTGCCTTTATTAGATAGTACAGCGTGTAATTCTATTTTAGAGGCATTGGCTTGTGGTTTGCCCATTATTACAACCCGTGTTGGTGGCAATATGGGGTATTTAAAATCGGTAGAAGCCATTTTAACCGAGGCTGGTTGCTATGAAGCCTTAATTACCGAAACTGTCAATTTATTACAGAGTTCTACACGTTTACAGCGTATGGCCTTAAGTAGTCGCGCGCAAGGTGAAGCTTTAGATTGGCAATATGTTGCGCAGGATGTTTACAAATTTCATAAATCACTGCTTTAAGTATTGGTATTGTAATTAAAAGTCTTTTTCTTTAAGGAGTGAAAAAATTAATCAGTGTCTAAACCACTCAAAATAGCCATATATACTGGAGTCTTACCCAATACTACCTTTATAGAAAACCTAATTCTTGGGGTTGCTGAAGAGCATCAGGTCTTATTGTTTGGAACCCCTAAAAAGCGGTTACGCTATAATCACCCTAATATTCAGGTAATCCCTACGCCAGCATCCAGCTTGCATAATGGGATGTTAACTCTTTGGCGCGGTTTGCGATTAGTAGTGAAGTCGCCGAAATTACTACACGTTGCTATTCGGGAAGCCAAAAGATATCCTTCGTTGTATACCAAATGGATGCGCTTTTCACGTTTTGTGCCGGTGTTGTTATACCAACCCGATGTGTTTCATTTACAGTGGTCGTCTCGGATAGACCGGTGGTTGTTTTTAAAAGATGCCTATCCGTGTCGGTTTATAGTCAGTGTGTTGGGCTCGCAATTGTTGGTAGAACCGCATTATAATACTGCTTTAACCTTACGCTATAGCAAAGGCTTTCCAAAAGTAGATGCCATACATGCGGTGTCCAATGATTTGGCACAACAAGCTATTGTTTACGGTGCTTTACCCGAGCGCGTACAAGTCATCCGGACACCTGTGCCGCAAGCCGCGTTTACGTGCTATCAAGAATCACGACAAATTAGACTAGCAAATAGTTTACATCTCGTATCGGTAGGTAGGCATCATTGGGTAAAAGGCTATGGCTATGCTATTTCGGCTGTACAAGCCTTACGCGAACTTGGGATAACGGTACGCTATACCATAATCGCTGAGGGTGCTATTCCAGAAACGCTTTTGTACCAAGTGCATGATTTGGGGCTAACTGACGTGGTAACTTTTAAATCAGGGCTTCCACAAGACGCCTTGTTTAGCGAGATGCTACGCTATGACGCTTTAGTGTTACCAAGTGTGAGTGAAGGTATTGCTAATGTGGTGGTCGAAGCTATGGCAATCGGGCTGCCTGTAATTAGTAGCAATTGTGGCGGTATGCCCGAGGTGGTACACGATGGCGAAACAGGCCTGTTGTTTGCTATGCGGAATGTTGATGCGATTGTAGCGGCTTGCCAGCGGTTTATGGCACTATCGGAAGCAGAGGTGTTGGAGATGCTTCGGCAGGCGCATGAATTAGTGAAGCGGGAATATCACGAGGCGGAGAATGTGGCGCGGATGGTGGATTTGTATGTTGGTTGATGGTTATTGGTTGATAGGTTGTCATGCAGAACCTGCCTGCCGGCAGGCAGGGGAGACACGACTGAAGCATCTTTATTAGTGAAGTTTTTACAGTATTAGCGTATCTTAGTAGTGAAGATTCATCGCTCCGTATACTCCACTCTGAATGACATTACAGTTGTCATGCAGAAGGAGGCACGACCGAAGCATCTTTAAATTAGCGCATCACAATGTAATTGAATAACCGTAAGTAAAGATTCTTCGCTCCGCATACCGCGCTCTGAATGACAGTTGAGTTGTCATGCAGAGGGAAGAATGACTGAAGCATCTATATAAATTATAATCTTAAAGTATCATTGTATCACTACAAGTAAAGATTCTTCGCTTCGCTATTATCACTATGGATGACAGAATTATTCTACGTAATTATTACATTTGTGTTATAACCCATCCAAGATGTCTAAACGCCTAAAAATTGCGATCCTATCTGGAACCATCCCCAGTACCACATTTATAGAGCACCTGATTAACGGGGTTGCAGAGACGCATGACGTGTACTTGTTTGGTGTGCTACATAAAAAGGTGTCTTATACCTCAAAACATATACAGGTTTTTGATACGCCAAAATCGACACTTAAAAACCTTTGGGTTACTGGGTGTCGCAGTTTAAAATTGGCGGTACAAGCACCTTCCGATTTCACCGCCTTAATTTCGGAAGTGCGTAGACATTCTGGTTTATATAATCAATGGGTCTGGTTTACAAAATTCTTACCCATCGTGTTGCATAAGCCCGATGTTATTCATTTGCAATGGGCACGAGATGTAGCGTTCTATACTATTTTTAAAATACGATTTGGTATTCCAATGGTGTTAAGTTTACGTGGGGCGCATATCAATTACACGCCTATAGTCGAACCCCGAATGGCGGCAGTGTATAAAAAACAGTTTCCGAATATAGATGCATTCCATGCTGTGTCTCAGGCTATCGGTCGCGAAGCGGAACAGTATGGCGCCGATGCAGCTAAGATAACCACCATACATTCGCCTATACCTGATTTCTTTTTTCAGCATTTTAAATTACCTGTATTAGGGACACGGTCAGATTTACACTTGGTGTCAGTTGGGCGTTTTCATTGGGTAAAAGGCTATGAATATGCCATACAAACGGTAGCGCAGTTAAAAGCTCAAGGCATTAAGGTTCGGTACACCATCGTAGGTCCTGAATCGTTTACAGAAGCCATCGCGTTTCAAATCCATCAATTAGATTTGGTAGATCAGGTACATTTAGTAGCGGCTTTACCTCAAGAGGCATTAATTGACTTGCTCCATAGATGCCATATGATGCTATTACCAAGTTTAAAAGAAGGTATTGCGAATGTGGTGTTAGAGGCTATGGCTATAGGCTTACCAGTAATTTCTACCAATTGTGGGGGCATGGCAGAAGTGATAAAACCAGGCAAAACCGGTTGGTTGGTGCCTGTTCGCAATCCAGAGGCGATGATGCAAGCGGTGTTGGAGGTGTTGCATACCCCAGAATCTCAATTGCATAGCATAACGCAACAGGCGCATGATTTTGTGAAACGGGAATTTTATGCTAAGGATAGTATTCAGCAATTTGTGAGTTTGTATGAAGCGGTGGTTGGTTAATTGTCATGCAGAACCTGCCTGCCGGTAGGGGAGGTACGACTGAAGCATCTTTAAATTAAGGGTATTAGAATATAATTGAATAACCGTAAGCATAGATTCATCGCTCCACAAGTTTCGCTCTGAATGACATAGTGGATTTCAGGCAGAACTTGACTGTTTCGTGGTTGGTGGTTGATAGTTTTTAGTTTGTCATTCCGACGTTAGGAGGAATCTATTTTGTTGATTTTAAGGTTGCAAGTAAAGATTCATCGCTCTGTAAACTGCGCCTGCCTACCGGCAGGCAGGCTCTGAAATCGCAAGATTCGACGTAGTCAATGACATAAGGGTTGTCATGCAGAAGGAGGTACGACTGAAGCATCTTATTAAATCTTTTGGTTTAAAAACTCCCAAGTTGGATTAAAACTAGCAATCAATTTTTCTTTTTTTAATCTACTAATGCCTTTAATTTGTTTTTCTCTTTTTATAGCTAATTCTACTTCGGAATAATGTTCGTAGTAGATTAAAAAGAAACATTTATACTTGGTTGTAAAAGCTTTCGAAAATGGGAGTGGATTTCTATGGTAGTGTAGGCGCTCCTTTAAATTATTAGTCATTCCTGTATAGAGTACAGTTTTGTTTTTATTAGTTAATATGTAAACATAATAATTATGTGTTCCTCTGGTTTTCATTTTGTTAAGTTAGGAAAAAGTTAGTTAAGTTTTTGTTATTTCGGTTTTAAAGATTCTTCGCTCCGCATACTGCGCTCTGAATGACAGTTGAGTTGTCATGCAGAGGGAAGAATGACCGAAGCATCTTTATTAATGAAGTTTTACCTGTATAATAGTATCTCTATTAGTAAAGGTTCATCGCTCCGTAAACTGCGCCTGCCTACCGGCAGGCAGGCTCTGAAATCGCAAGATTCGACGTAGTCAATGACATAGTGGTTGTCATGCAGAAGGAGGTACGACTGAAGCATCTTTAAATGAAAGGTATTAGAATGTAATTGAATAACCGTAAGCATAGATTCATCGCTCTGTAAACTACGTTCTGAATGACATAAGGGTTGTCATGCAGAGGGAGGTACGACTGAAGCATCTTTTAAATTAGCGCATCACGATGTAACTGAATAACCGTAGGCATAGATTCATCGCTTCGTAAACTACGCTCTGAATGACATAAGGGTTGTCATGCAGAGGGAAGAATGACCGAAGCATCTAAATGAATAATGTTTTACCTGTATAATAGTATCTCTATTAGTAAAATTCTTCGCTCCGTAAACTTCTTTTTGAAATCGTTAGATTCGACGTAGTCAATGACAGACGTGACTCTTCATTCCAGAAGCAGACTCCGAATGAAATACACTTTCAAATTCAAACTAATTTATTATATTCGTCACAGCTATTATCTATGAAGACCGTAACCACGCCAATTATTCCTGTACAACCGACTTACGCTAAGATTCAGGCGCCCCACGAATTGCATTTGGAAGCTATTTGTGTGTTTGCCGCTACGGGTTTTTTTCTGGACACCGATACGTATTGGAAAGATACCGTGGTATTGCGTCCAGCATGTGAGCACCAAATCGATGATGCAGGCTATTTGGTGTCGTCTACACCTTATTTTGAATGGGAATATACCCCCGATGAAACACGAAACTTCGAAAGGACTTTAGACCAATTTACAACACTATTCGAAACCATCATAGCCGAACAAACCCAAGGACAACGGGTGATTTTACCCCTATCAGGAGGCTTGGATAGCCGCACACAGGCTGTGGCCTTACAACGTTTGGGACGTAGCGTACAAAGTTATAGTTATCAGTTTGAAGGTGGTTATCCTGAAACAGATATTGCCGATGCCATAGCTAAGATTTGTGAGTTTCCGTTTGAAGCTTTTCAAATACCCAAAGGTTATTTGTGGAATGTGATAGATGAACTGGCGCAATTAAACCGTTGCGAATCGGATTTTACAGCACCGCGGCAAATGGCAATTGTCAATCAGTTTAAATCTATGGGCGATATGTTCTCTTTAGGACATTGGGGCGATGTGCTGTTTGATGATATGCAGGTGGCAGACGATTTAGATTCTTACGGACAAATTGAAGCCCTAAAAAAGAAACTGCTTAAAAAGGGTGGTTTGACCTTTGCGGAATGCTTATGGAACCAGTGGGGCTTAGCTGGAACATTTGCAGAATATTTTCACGAGCGCATAGCCAGCTTGTTACAAGCTATCCCCATTACGAATAGTGCGAATGCACGCATTCGTGCCTTTAAAAGTTTGTATTGGGCACCCCGGTGGACGTCGGTAAACCTGGCGGTGTTTGCCAGTGTAAAACCGATTAGTTTACCGTATTACAATAATCGTATGTGCGCCTTTATCTGCTCCGTACCAGAACGCTTTTTGTCCAAAAGACAGTTGCAAATAGGCTATATAAAACGTTATGCCCCCAAAGTAGCAGCGGTGACCTGGCAAGACCAAAAGCCATTTAATTTATATACTTATACCAAAAACAAAGCGCCTTATAATGTGCCATATCGTATAGTGAATAAGTTACAACGCCTTGGGCAACAGGTTCTAGGGACACCGTATATACAACGCAACTGGGAGTTGCAATTTTTAGGACCTCAAAACAGCACTGCTTTAGAAGCGGTGTTGTATCATCCAGACTTAGTGCGTTGGGTATCATGGGATGTGATTGAAGCGATGTATAACGGGTTTAAACATAAAGATGGCGTACAGCATGCTCATGCGATTAATATGTTGGTGGTTTTGTCAACCTTTATTAAATCTAAAAGTGTATGAAATTATCTGTAATTATTCCTGTATATAACGGTGCGAATTTTATTGAAAAATCCTATTATTCTATAGTAAACCAAGAGTTGCGTGACTATGAAATTATTTATGTGGATAATAACTCAACAGATAGAACTAAAGAAAATATTTTAGATATTCAAAGAAAAGATGTAAATGTACATTATTGTTTTCAAAGTAAACAAGGGGCTGCACCTGCTAGGAATATGGGTATAAAAAAGGCATTGGGCGATTATATTTATTTATTTGATGTGGATGATGAATTGTATCCAAATGCCATTAAAAGTCTAATGAAGGTACTCGATGAAAATGAAGAGGTAGATGCGGTTTTTGGAAAAATGGTTAAATCTAATAATGGAATTTCTAAAACCAAATTACCTCAAGATGAAACGAATCAACTCATACTAAATCCTGCACCTTATTGGGGATTGGAATGGTTTGCTAGTTTAAAACAGGTAGTTGGGCCACCAGCTTTTTTGTACAGAAACAGTGTGTTTGATAAAATTGGGTTATACAATGAATCATTGAAAAATAATGAGGATACTGCGTTTGATATTAAATTAGGAATGCAGTGTAATATTGTAAAATTAGATAAATATGTTTATTTGTATTTTAAACATGATAATTCTACTATTGAAATTTCTAAACGTAACATGTCAAGAGCTTTTATGATGTGGCCTCGTTTATGTTTGGAGCATTTACCATATTATTTACAACAAAAAACACCGTTACGATATAAGACTATTTTATTTAGTCAGTTGTATCAAAATATGGCGAGGCAGTTGGTTTGTACACATGGTAGGGCAAAGCGTATTGATTTAAAGAAACAGTTGGAAAACGACATTAGAAGTGTGAAACTTCCTTGGTTAATTAACTTATACTTGAATGTTTTAGTAACGTTTCCTATAGAAGTAGTTCGTAAGTTTTATGCTTATTATATAGTGCCATTTGTTATAAAACGACAATTTAAATCAATTAAATAGTTTTGTGTTATGTTGCGATTTTTAAAAATGCTTTTGACAAAACAAGGTCTTATTTTTGTCTTAAAGAAAGTGCTTTTACCTAGATTTTACAAGCGGTATGTTGTTGGAAACTCGCTAATTGAGGCCGATGTTAATAGCACTTTTGCTACTAGAGGTTGTACCTCTAAGAATGAGCAGTTAAGCACAAAATTCTATCATTTAATGCTATATTATCCTGAATTTGCTTATGTTTTTTTCTGGCGTATTGGTAAGGGCAAAACAAATAAAGCCCGATTGTTTACAACAGATATGAATTGTAAAATTTTTAAAAGCACGCAAATAGCAGGTGGCTTAATGTGTTATCATCCCTTTGCTAGTGTGATTAATGCCAAGTCTATTGGACAAAATTTTCAATTTAGGAATGGTTTAACCATTGGTAATAAGGGTAATGATAATGCGCAATTACCTAGAATAGGAAATGATGTTACTGTGGGAGCGCAAGTTGTTATTATTGGCGATATAAACATCGGAAATAATGTGGTAATAGGAGCAGGCTCGGTAGTGGTTAAGGATGTACCTGATAATAGTGTCGTGGCAGGGAACCCAGCACGCGTAATAAAAACTTTAGAAAATGACTAAGCGTATCCGGATTTTGTTTACCACGACCAATTTTAATACTGCTGGAAGCGGCAAGGTGATATATGATTTAATATCTGGCTTAGATCGGTCTAAGTTTGAGATAGAAATTGCATGTAGGCATAACAAAGGTGCATTTTTTAAAGAGGTTAAAAACTTAGGATTGCCAATCCATATTTTTGATACACGAACGGCTTATAAACCATATTTTAACCTATTATATCGTATTCAAACAGTTGTTTATTTTTATAAAAGAAATAAATACGATATTGTACATTCTTGGCATTGGAGTAGCGATTGGACCGAGGTATTAGCAGCGCGCCTAGCGGGTGTACCCTATATTTATACCAAGAAAGCCATGAGTTGGGGCAATGTGCACTGGAAACTAAAAAGTTATTTGGCCAATTTTATCATTACTATTAATGATGAGATGCGCGATTATTTTCCTTATAAACAGTCTCAAACCTTGATTCCTTTAGGCATCGATACCGATTTTTATTCGCCTCATGGAATAGAAGACCTGCGGCAGGATACTAACGGGTTTACCATTATTACGGTAGCAAACCTCGTACCTGTAAAAGGAATAGAAGTCTTGTTACAGGCGGTAAAGCGCTTAGATGATGGCTTTAGATTATGGGTTGTTGGAGATGCTAGCAATGATTATGGACAAGCGATGCAACAATTGTCTAAAGATTTAGGCTTGGAGCATCGGGTAGCCTTTTTAGGTAGACAATTGGATGTGCGTCCCTACATTGCCCAAGCAGATGTATATGTGATTCCGACGCTAGATGAAGGACGGAAAGAGGGCATGCCTATGGCATTGGTGGAAGCTATGAGTATGGGGATTCCGGTTTTAGGTTCCAATATTTCTGGTATTAATTATGTGCTACGCGATTTTAAAGACTTATTGTTCGAGGCAGGAAATGTCACCGCTTTGCGTGACCACCTAGTAAATATAAAACAAAAGGATCTTGTTAATCGTAAGGAACTAGGTTTACAACTACGCACCTATTGTTTAAAGCATTATAAAAAGACAACGTTTATTGAAGCCCATGAAGCATTGTATAATAACGTATTAAAGAAGTAGTAACATTGAAAACTTATAATAAACATATTTTAATAGTAGGTACTGCCCGCAGTGGTACCAGTTGGTTGAGCGAAATTATTGCGCTACAACACCGCTATCGCATGTTGTTTGAACCGGAGCATGAATTTAGAACGCCAAATGGGTATCTGCTTTGTGATCAATGGTTACATGAAGGGGAAGTAAGTAAAGCGCAAATACAGTATTTAAAGGCAGTATTTGCCAATAGAGTGGATTGCGATTGGATAGGGCAAATTTCGAATCGAAAATATAAACGTCATTTATGGCCGTTTATACCGAAAATGTATGTGATTAAAATGGTACGAGGCAATTTATTAGCAAACTATGTTAATACGAGCTTTAACCTGCCAACGATTCATATTATACGAAATCCTTACGAAGTGATACATAGTCAACTACGGGTAAGCTTTCCATGGTTGTTTGATTTGTCCCTATTTGCAAAACAAATCGCCTTGGTAAACCTAATAAAACAGCGGTTTAATTATGATATTAGTACGTATGAATCATTATCAGATGTACAGCGGTTAAGCTTGCGCTGGTGTATAGAGAATGTTATTCCTTTGGAAGTTTTAGAACGGCCTAAACATAAATTTGAAGTTGTACGGCACGAGGTGTTGTTACAGGATATTACTTTCTTTTATGGGTTGTGCGAACGTTTTGGTTTAGAACCTTTATCAGATTTGGAGCTGCGCTATAAAAATCCATCTTCTAAAATGCATCCGCGAAGTAAAATTTTAAGTGAAAGTATTTCAAAATCTGCGTTGTTAGATGTAGAAACAATGCAGGAGATAAATAGCATCCTGAACGTTTTTAAAACCCAACTATATCCGATAGTCAATCAATATTTTAGAAAATCGCATGCCTAAACACATCGCTCTCATATTAGCACAGCCACCAGGCTATTCGGAAACCTTTTTCAGATCGAAAATTAAATGTTTACAAGACGCTGGCTTTACAGTGTGTTTGTATGTGCAGCAGGCGTCTAGTGCGTTTGATGATTGTACGGTACATGTGATGCCAAAGGTACATAGTAACCCCATCCGCCAAGTTTTTGCTATGGTACTGGTATTTTTAGGACTGTTGCCATATTTACGACGAGTGCTTCGGTTTATACAATTAGAACGGGCTAGCGGCCGTAAAGGCAGTCAGCTTGTAAAAAACATATACACCAATGCGGTTTTGCTGAAAAGTGATGCAGATTGGTTGCATTTTGGTTTTGCGACTTTAGCCATACAACGCGAACAGGTGGCTAAGGCGATTGGGGCAAAAATGGCAGTGAGTTTACGGGGGTTTGATGTAGCTATTTTTCCGTTGAAACATCCTGGTTGTTATAAGACATTGTGGCAACAAGTGGATAAGGTGCATACCATATCTGATGATTTGTTAGCTTGTGCTTATCGGACAGGTTTATCTGTAGATAAGCCTGTAGTAAAAATTACTCCAGCCATTGCTTTAGATGTGTTTACTAATAACAAGTATTTAGAAACATACTTAGGACAGCCTATAAAACTGTTAACAGTTGCGCGATTGCATTGGAAAAAAGGGTTTATTGCAACGCTTGAAGCTTTGGCAATCTTAAAACATAAAGGCATGGATTTTGAATATACCATAGTAGGACAAGGTGATGAACACGAAGCCATTTGTTTTGCTATCCATCAGTTAGGGTTAAGTGATCGGGTACGACTGTTAGGGGTGCAAACACCTCAAGATGTAAGGGATTTAATGGCAACATCGGATGTCTATCTGCAATACAGTATTTCTGAAGGCTTTTGTAATGCTGTGTTAGAAGCTCAGGCTATGGGCCTGTTGTGTGTGGTAAGTGATGCTGAAGGCTTAGCTGAAAATGTGATACATGGTAAAACGGGCTGGGTAGTGCCTAAGCTGCAACCAAAGGCTTTAGCAGCTACTTTGTTAGCCGTAATAAACTTACCAAGAACTGAGCAACAAGGGTATCGGGAACGCGCTGTAGCACGTGTGAAAACTGAGTTTAACTTGGAGCAACAAGCTGAGGAATTTGTTAGGTTTTATGAATCAAAATGCTGGTAATAAGTAATATAGTAAATTATGAAAAGAGAAGTATTAAGTATATATAGTAAATTACCTGAAACATTAAAGTTAAGATTTAGGAGACTAAAATTTTTTACTTTTTTTAAAAACCAAATTCTTGGTCATAACGATAAGTTATATTGTGAGTATTTTGAAATAAATAAAAAATATAAGCCCTATAATGTGTCCTTTCAGTTTTACGCTCCTATAGTTGTTGGGAGTCGAGCTATTAAAAAAGGAATAGAAAGTACTTTGTTAAGACATTCAGTTGAATTGGTTAATCGTTATAAAACAAATAAAGAGGATACTATTATTATTGATGTTGGAGCTAATTATGGTTTTTTAAGTATGGTTTGGGCTAATAGTTTGGCATTGGAAGGAAAGATATATAGTATTGAGGCAAATCCAAATGTGTATTCCGCTTTTAAAGAATCTCTAAATGTAAATGAATTAAAGAATATCTCTTTGCTAAATAACGCAGTTGGTAACAAAAATGGTTCCGTACAATTATTTATTAATAATACGAGTTCCAATATTATACATAACCAAAGTGTAACAGATGTTATTGAAATCAATATGATTACTTTAGATACTTTTATAAAAAATAAAAATATAGAAAGATGTGATTTAATAAAAATAGATGTAGACGGAATTGAATATGAGATATTACAAGGCAGTAAGTTTATTTTGCAAAAATTCAAGCCTATTTGTATTGTTGAATTAAATGAGGATTTTAAAATATTACAGTTTTTTTCCGATTTAGATTATTCTGTTTTAGATATGAATTTAAAACAAGTGAATTGTGAGAAAGTACCTAAAGTTTGGCCATTAAACATTTTCTGTGTGCATAAAGATGATTATCATTCAAATTAAATATAGGAATTCTCAATGAATATTAAATAAAGGGAATTAAAGAAGATGAACATATGAAACTCTACTACCCAAAATCCCACTATAATCTCAATTACCGTGGCCAAACCTTTCCGTTGTTAAAGCCGTTTATTAAATCTGAAGAGTTTATAGATGCTGAACGGCAAGTGGGTTATGGCAATTTTTGTTGGAAACATGTGGTTTGGATAGATACCGAAGAATTAGATGCTATAGGCGAACGGGTGTTGGCATTTCATCATGCTTTAACTGCTGAGTCCTTTAAAAAATTGCAAAAACGAAATAGAAAGCTGTGGGAGGAGAAACTGCGGTTAAAGGGATTTTTTGAACAATCTATTTAAATAGAGGTGATTAAAAATGATACAATTAGTATATTTATTTGAAGATATAAAAAGGATGGTTGGAAGAGAGAAGCTAAGGTGGGGTATTATCTGGATTTCAAGAAGCTTTATAGGTATTTTATTTTATAGGTTGGAACGAGCTTTTTTTTTGATTTTTGGAAATTATTATAAATATATCAGAATTTTGTTTTTACCAATAATTGTATTAGCAAATGCATATTCGAATATTGATATTAATTATAAGGCTAATATAAAAGGAGGTTTATTAATTCTTCATCCTGCTTTAGGTTGCGTTATTTCTGGATACTCTAACATTGGTAAAAATTTAACCTTAACAGGGGGTAATGTCATTGGTGTTGAGAAGTATTCCTCAAATATGGAATTTTTTCTAGGTGAAAACTGTAATATGGGTGCGAATTCTACCATAATAGGGCCTATTACCTTAGGAGATAATGTTAAAGTTGGAGCATCAGCTTGTGTTGTAAAATCTTATTCATTAGGTAACACAGTGCTTGCAGGTGTACCAGCCAAACCTCTTTTAATATAGTATGCCATTCACCTTTCTAAAATACCTACAACCCACACATTATTTTAGGCTGTCTAGGCTAGCGGGTACTTATATCTATCCGAAAGTGACTGCTTTACCAGTCAGCGTCAGCACACAGTTAGTACACGATAGTAACTATACGAGTGCCTTAGCCCAAGATTACGATTTGTCGTGGCAAGCTATACACTGTGGGTATATTGGGAATTGTGAAACCTACACTAATTTTGATACACTTCCTGTGGTGGACAATTACCGTTTTGCTAGAAAATATTTTAGTGTGTTTTGGGTGTGTTATGTGTTGGTGATGCGCTTGGTAACCCTACACAATCCCATAAGCGAATGGCGAGGTTTCTGGCAAACGCGACAGGTTAAGCGATTACAATTACAGCCTTTACAAGAATCCACACCACAAGGCATGCCTTTAGACCAACCGCTTAGCGAAACGCCTAAAGTGAGTGTGATTATCCCGACTCTAAATCGGTATCGGTATTTGAAAGATGTGTTGGCGGATTTGGGGCAGCAGGATTATCCCGATGTTGAGGTGTTGGTCGTGGATCAGTCAGATCCCTTTCAAGCCGATTTCTATACGGGGTATCGCTTAGATTTACAGGTGCAACAACAAACCGAAAAGGCCTTGTGGCTAGCACGTAATACGGCCATTAAGCAGGCTAAAGGTGACTATTTGTTATTTTTTGATGACGATAGTCGGGTCGGTACTGATTGGATCAGCAAGCATGTTGCGTGTATACAAGAATTTCGAGCAGATATCTCGTCGGGGGTGTCCATCTCTCAGGTTGGGGCTAAAACGCCTGCCGATTATGCGTATTTTAAAGTGAGTGCCCAATTGGATACGGGCAATGCCTTGATTCATAAACGCGTGTTTGAATCGATAGGTTTATACGACCGCCAATTTGAAAAGCAGCGTATGGGCGATGGGGAGTATGGTTTACGTGCTTATTTACATGGGTTTAAAAATGTATCGAATCCCTTAGCCAAACGGCTACACCTAAAAGTGGGGAGTGGTGGCTTGCGCGATATGGGGCAATGGGATGCCTATAGAACGCCCTCTTTGTTAGATCCGCGTCCCGTGCCGAGTGTGTTATATCTATTTCGGAAGTATTATGGGAACGCAGCGGCTCGCTTGGCCTTGTTAAAAACGGTGCCGTTTTCGATTATGCCTTATCGCTTTAAACGTTCGAAACCCATGATGCTCGTTGGCGTACTGCTGAGTGTTGTTTTAGCGCCAGTGGTTTGTTATCAGGTTTGGAAGTCGTGGCGGAAGTCTTCGGTGATGTTGCGGGAGGGCGCGTTGGTTGATGGTTGTTAGTTGTCGGTTGTTGGTTGTCGGTTGTCAGTTATCAGTTGTCATTCCGACAGTAGGAGGAATCTTTTTTATTAAGTTCGTGGTTCGTCATTACGAGTGTAGCGAAGCAATCTGTTGAACCGTGAGTCGGTTTTCGGTTCTCGGTTTTCACGTCATACTGGACTTGATCCAGTATCTCATCTAGGTGGAGTATTTAGGTTGTGAATTGTGTTGTCTGTTCTCGGTTGAGAGACGCTGAGTCGCGCCCAGCGTGACGACACGTTTTTTAATAAACAATAACTTTAAATCGTAATGATGTTTTCCATTTTCAAATTTTCAAATTAGGGAATTTTCAAATACTGTCATCCGAGCGTAGTTTACGGAGCGAAGAATCTTTTGAATGGAGGCACAAATTTGCATTTAAACTGAGATTACCAACATAATACAGGTTACATAAAAAGATGCTTCAGTCTTGCTTCCCTCTGCATGACAACGAACTGTTAACTGAATACTGCTTACTGCCAACTAAAAAAGACGTATTTTTAATCCCAAACTAAATCAACATCTTGAAACAACAATCAGTGCTTATAGTGACTTCCGAATTTCCACCTCAGCCAGGCGGGATTGGCGATCATGCTTATAATTTAGCATATTATTTAGAACGATCGGGGTATCGGGTGACTGTTTTAGCGGATTGTCGTTCGGATGACGGCCGGGAGGAGCAGCGTTTTGATGCTGGATTGTCTTTTACCGTTGTTCGAATTCCTATGAGCAAAAGACGTTTTACTATGTATTTGCAGCGGATTCGTTTGTATAAAGAGTTGTTACAGGAAACGAATATCGTGCTTGCTTCGGGTAAATTCTCGCTTTGGAATGTAGGCTTTGCTAGTGGTCGTTTTAAAGGTAAAAAAATTGCGATAGTACATGGTACGGAAGTGAATTTTAGTAATAAAATCCTCCATGCGAGTGTAAATAAGGCGTTACAGCAATTTTCTAAAATTATAGCCGTTTCTAATTTTACTAAAGGTTTGTTGTCTAAACCGCTGCAAGAGAAAACTGTTGTGATTCCTAATGGCTTTAATCCGAATAAATGGGAATCTCATCCAGAAGTTGGTGTTCGGTTAACTGGGAGTCCGAAGTTAATTACAGTGGGGCATGTTAGCCCACGAAAAGGACAACAAGAAGTTATTAAATTGTTACCAGCATTACAAGAACAATTTCCTGATATTAGTTACCATTGTGTGGGTTTACCGACAGGGCAACAGGCTTGCGAAACTTTGGCTAAGGAATTAGATGTATTTGAGCGCGTATTTTTTCATGGTCGTGTGAGTAATGATACCTTATATGCCTTATTACAAGATAGCGATGTATTTGTGATGTTGAGCACCATAACAGGGAGTGGAGATGTGGAAGGTTTTGGAATAGCTTTACTGGAAGCCAATGCACTGGGGTTGCCAACCATTGGTGCTACAGGTTGCGGTATTGAGGATGCTATTGATGTGGGTAGATCGGGTTTTTTGGTGGATTTGGGCGATATGGAAGGGTTTAAACAGGCTTTACAACAGTGTATGAACGATAAAGACAGGTTGGCTGTTTCGGCTAAGGAATGGGCCGCGAAACATGATTGGGAAAGGATCATTGAGCGGTATGTTGGGGTGATTGGGGAAGTACATTCAAAGTAGTAACATTTTGAAAAATGCATCATAAATCAAATATACTATTAAATTGGGAAATTGAAACTATTGAATATTATTTCGCTAATGGACTGAAATATTATTCGAATTTAATTAAAAAAGACTTCTCGGATGATGGTAAAATAATTGGGGAAAAGGAATATGTTGTTGGCTCATTTCAATATTTTCGAAGGTCAATTTTTTATGAATTAAATGCTATGATTGAGCAATGGCTTTTATATGCTTCTTCCATCGATGAAGAATTTTTTGACAATAAAAATCTAAAAAGAACTAGGGCTAAATCTGTGCAGATAATAAAAGAGAGGTATAAAATTGAACTAAGTAA
Source organism: Bacteroidia bacterium (assembly GCA_030427735.1). Taxonomy (GTDB): domain Bacteria; phylum Bacteroidota; class Bacteroidia; order Flavobacteriales; family Flavobacteriaceae; genus Formosa. The sequence goes on from JAUIBP010000007.1 coordinate 177,853, forward strand.
TATTTCAGAATTTGAAAATGTAGAAATTATTAGGAGAACTGTAAATTCTTTAAAGCATAGAGGAGGGTTTGATTTTACTGATTTTTCAAAGGATATTCCTGAATTCAAATCGGTTAAGGATGACATAAGGCATTTAGAAACACTTAAAAACTCAGCAATTAAATTTATCAAAGAATTAATTGTTGCTATTTTACTCATTGATAAAAGAAAAAATACTAAGCACAACAATGGCTATAATTAACTGCTTGTACTTGCTTACTTTGGAAATTCCTCAGGAATTTCCAACTTGGTGTGTACTTGCCAAATTTAGTGCTAACCCACTCAACTTTTTATAAACAAAACCGTTGACATTAATTATGAAAAACATAGGCTTAATATTATTATTCTTAGTTAATTTTTCAATTAATGCCCAAGAAAAACTTATTGGAAATTATTGTACAATTCCAATTGGTGAATCTGATGTGACTTGTTATAGTTTTAAAGAAAATCAACAATTTGAATTTAAGATTTCAGGATGTTTAGGAATATCTACTTATGGAAAAGGTAATTATTCTATAAAAAACAAACAACTATTATTAAATTTTGACAATGGAAAAGGAAGTCAAAATAGCAGAATCGTATTTAAAAAATTAAAAGAGACTTCACAAGATTCGATTACTCTTAAACTAAAAGTAAGTGATGTTTATGGAATAGGCATTCCTGCAAAGATTTATCCGAAAGAAATGGATTTAATGGATTTCGACTTTGAGAAAAATTATGCCGATATTAATGGAAATTGGATTTGGAAAAACAAAAAAAACAGTGAATCAAAGCACTTTGTAATTTCAGAAAATGGATATGCTGAACTTGAATTTGCTATTGATTTAGAAAAAAGTCAAGAAATAGAAATAGTTTTAGCTCCTCCAAGTCCGAATTCAATTTCATCCAAAGAATTCAGAAAAAACATAGAAATTATAGATTCCGATAATTTGAGAATAAACGGAATGAAATTCAAAAGGGAAAAATAACTATTGCCAGCAACGTTTATATTTTATTTGTTCAATCGGGATTTTCAATAAATCTCCATCGTAATGAACTTCGTTATTCTCAAACTGTTCTTTCGTAAACGCTTTTAGTTTCTTTTCAGGTTTTAAATATTCTCCTAAAAGTTTAATGTCAATTAATTCGTTAAAAGTCAATTCAGTTCTAACAATTTCAAATTTCGTATTTGGAAATTTGCGGGAATATTGTAGTTCGTCAAAATATTGACCTTGTAAAAACAATGTTTCGTTTTCAGATATTTTTAGATAAAACCCAGAGCCTAAATCAAAAGCTTCTTTTCGTTTATTTTTTTGTCTGTATTATACTGAAATAGGTTGACCTTTTTTCGGTTCATTTTTGCACGATCAAACCATTTTTTTAGCCGTTTAGAAGGCAAAAAATAATTTGAACTAGGTCTTTTTAAATCGTTAGTTCAGGTAA
>JAUIBP010000001.1 GCA_030427735.1 Bacteroidia bacterium
CCGAAGTGTCATCGTTTACACAAGGTTTTGCAGGCACCGCTTATCCTGGTGTTATATTTATGACAGAGCATATGACGTTTCATGCCAACCTAGCGGGCAACCATAATCAAGATGTTATTAATGAATTGGCTGGGCATGAAGTAGCGCATTTTTGGTGGGGAACCAACCAGATTGATCCAGATTACCGAGAAGGTTATGCCATGCTGACTGAAAGCTTGGCTATGTATACCGAAATGATGCTATATAAAAACATGTACGGCAAGGCAAAAATGCTAGAACGTGTGGCCATACATAAACAAATATATGATGCTGAAAAAGGTTTTACTGATAACTTATCGTTATTGAAAGCTACAAAAAACAATGCGTTTATTTCCTATTCTAAAGGTGCTATTGTTTTTGTTGAATTGAGTGAATTACTGGGCGAAGAACGATTGAACATGGCTTTGCGTATGTTTTTAGAACAACACGCATACCCTAATGCAAAGCCTACTTCAACTGATTTACTAGAAACGATTTTGAAGGTTAGCGATGATGAGATTAAAGACAAAATCAAAGCCATGTTTGAGTAGAAAAAATCAAATCTTAGGAAAAAAGGTTCAGAATTTTTCATGTTTTCACATTTTGCACAACATTTATACGTTATTGTTAGACATAGTTTTTATAAAAAAAGTCTTTGCTCAACTTTTGGTTCTTTATTTAAGAATTCATTTAACGCTAGAAAGTTAAAAGCAAGTTCATTAGGACTTACCTCTAATTTAAAGTAATACTCACCAGTCATTTGACAGGCCATACTATAAATTAATGTTTCATCTAATAATCCCTTATTAATCCCCAAAACTTTCATAAATTCTTTTCTGTCAGCAATTACATTTTCTAAAAAAAACTCATCTGTAAATGGAATATCATTACAAATCAAGTTAACCCAAGGAATTATATCTTTAATTCCCTCAACTATGCTTTTCGTTACTGGAAGATAAAATGAGTAATAACATTGAAAACTGCAATGATATACTTTAGCTATATTTTCATCATCCACTTGAGTAATTAAAACACTCACTTGATAATTATCAACCCAATGACATTCTGACAATTCAATGTACAGAAAATGTTTCTGTCTTATAACTGATTTTATAAGTTCAGATGCACTCCTTAATTGCCACAGTTTATATTCATACTTATTCTTAAAATAACCAATTCTTTTAAGCCTTCCTTCAGCTTCAGTATTCAATAAGTTAATTTTTGGAATATTCAGTTTGAAAGCTTTTTTGGTTAATATAACTGTCGATTTATTTATTTCTTGCCAATAAGCCCGATTAGTAAATTTATTATATATCACAATTATAATAGGGATCGAATGACTTAACCAATAGTCTGAATGCTTTTTACTACCTCTAAAGACATAATTCTCTTTATTTTCTTCATTAAAAAAGCTTTCTCCAGACTTTATTTGAATTCCAATTATTCTTCCTGTAGGAAATATATCTCCATTTAGATATCGTTTTTTGGTTATTTCAACAAATGCATCAATTCCAAAATCATTTATTGGTTGTTCACGGAATATCCACTCAAAATCTTCAACAAAAATTTTAGCTACTGAGAATACTCCTATTCTTTCTTCTTTGTTAAATGTCAATCTTTAATTTTTATTAAAATATCTAATTCTTAAATATGGGTACAGGTTAAACAAAGTTTACCTATTAAACCGTAACGTATAAAATCAAAATTCTCTCTCCCTTTATAAAATAACAGGTTAGATTACAATACTACTTCTCTATATCGAACTCATTTGGGTATATTAAAATTCATATTAGAATTTTAAAATTATTCTTTTACAGGTAACGCGTCATTTGCCGAAGTTGCATAAAGGCCTAATAAACATCCTGTAAAACCACCTGCAACGTCGGTAGACAGTATATCTCCTGAAACTATCCCTCCCAAGTTTGTATAGCCAGCTCCATTAATGGCATAATTAAACTCATAATTATCTCCTTCAGCCTTAATTTGAAGCTTTATCGGTTTATTCAATTCTATTTCTTTACTAGCAACAATGGTAGAAATGATTTTTCCTTGACGATTTGGCCAACTATTTTTTTGTAATACAAAAAAGTACTTATTATTATACCTAGTAACACCAAACACATAGTTACTACCTTCATTTTGTAATGCTACCACCCCAGCTAAATCGTGTTCTGATTTAGGTTTATAATTTAAAGTGGTAGAAAAAGAAAACGTGTTATGCTGCTGCCTATAAAATAAAGTTGACGTTGGTTTAACTTCCTTAATATTTGTATCGAATGGTGTAATTTTTAATCCGTTAGTAGTTTTATTTACAAATTCCTCTCTAGGTCCCCTTAGTCCAATCCAACGGTAATCAAGTTGTTTTGCAGTAAAATCATCAGTAAAAGTAAAATTACCACTGGGAAAAAAATCATTTTTTCCAACTTGATTTTCTACACCTACAGGCATAGCTAATTTAGGCTCTAAAGGCTGTAACCCGTTTTCAAAAACTGGAAAAATACCAGACCAATCTACTGGTAAGATAAACGTTTCTCGCCCTGTATTAACACGATGTTTTTCGTTTGGTCGTACAGCCAAAAACACGCCGTAATTTTGACCATTAGGACCTTCTACAATATCGGCATGTCCTGCCCAATCCACCTTATTCTCTCGCTCTATTGGCAAATGTCTTTGCGTTAAAATAGGATTATTAGGAGCAGGAAGAAATGGCCCTCTTGGATGGTCACTAATAAAAATAACTTCACTATGATTTCCCCCTGTTCCACCCTCTGCACACATTAAATAATACTTGTTATTCCTTTTATAAAGATGTGGAGCTTCAATCCAAATGGGCTTTTTACTAATATCAGTTCCTCCATTTACAATAATTTTATCTGTACCAGGAATAACCCTATCATTTTCCAAATCATAATCCCATATCTTAATTACGCGATGACCATTATATAATTCCTTGCCTTTGTCTGGTGCATCATTATGTACTACATAGGCCTTTCCATTATCATCAAAAAAAATAGAAGGATCAATTCCTCCAAAATCTAACTTAATAGGACGCCCCCAGCCTTTTTGAGGGTCTTTTGTTTTAACAACAATATTACCAAGGCCTTCAGAAAAAACTGTAACAATAACGTAAAAAGTATCATTATACGGGTTGTATGTAATTCCAGGAGCATAAACGCCCTCACTAATTCCAGTATTCTTAGGATTAAAATCAGAAACATTATTTAATACACCTCCTAAATCAGTCCAATTCACTAAATCCTTAGAATGAAAAATAGGTACGCCAGGAAACATTGCAAAAGAAGAACAGACCATATAATAATCATCTCCTTTCTTTGTAATGGCTGGATCCGGGTAACACCCTTGTAGAATTGGGGAGTAAAACTCGTTCGATCTTAAAGGGAACTTATTATATACTTCATCATTACCTTGATAAGTGACTTTTGAAAATACAGGACTCGCTTTTATATCACTTTTCTGGTTAGTTTGCCCCTTGACTACGGTAATAATTAAAAAAATAAAAGCGACAACTAATTTTAACCTGATGTTATAATTCTTATCAAGAAGTAGTTGAAATCGGTCCATGATTAAAATATTTATCTAATTTGAATACTTCCTAAATTGCTAAAAACTAATAATATCATTAACTCGTATTCTGGCTTACGGAGCTTGCTCCCTCAAACCATCTGCAAAACCTGTATAGGCTGGCTTTTTAGTAAACGAATTATCATACATAAGCGGCCAATCTTTACCACCATCATATCTCCAACTATCTTGATCTCTAAATCCCCAAATGGTTATACCATACTGTTGACTCGCTGGTACATTTTCTGTATAGTGATAAGATACTCTTTGAAATTGATCGGCCTGAAGCTGTGCGCGTTCATTGGTTAAAGTTGTAATATCGTTATTAGGATTTGCTCTTACATCTAATTCTGAAACATGAACTAAAAGCCCAGTATTAGCAACGTCATTTAAAGCTGACGCGATATCCGAGTCTGATGGCCAATTATAATTTAAATGCATTTGCAAACCAACGCCATCAATAGGAATGTTTTCCGAAATAAATTCGTTAACCATATTTAGTATGGCTTGGCGCTTGGATTGAATAACCACGTTATAGTCGTTGTAAAAAAGTTTTACGTTAGGGTCTGCTTCTCGAGCCCAGGTAAAAATTTTCTTAATGTAATCACTCCCCATTCTTTGGGTGAATATACTCGATCTAATTCCTGCGCTATCATCAATATATTCGTTTACAACATCCCAGGCTTCAACTATAGCATTTCCATTTTCGTCTTTAGCCTGAGCAAAATGAGCAACGGTCGTTTTAACATAATGTTCGATATGCGCTTCAAATTCGGCATCCGTTCCACTAAAGTTTAAGAGCCAATTGGGCACAGCATAATCTGGATGCCACACCAAGGTATGTCCGTGAACGCGAAGTCCGTTAGATTTCGCGTATGCGACAATCGCATCGCCATCGCTAAAATCAAAATTATCGGGGCCAATAAAAAAATTGGCCATTTTCATATCATTTTCAGCAGACATACTATTGTAATCATTCAATAATACGTGTTTGAAATTAGTATTCTCAGCTGAATTCGAATTCAATTTAGATGCAGAAACTATGTTTCCAATAGGAAAACTAGGTATACCCTTTAAGTACTCTGGTGTATTTTCTTCTTCAACATTTTCGTCATCATCTGGTGGCGTAGGCCCTCCTACTGTAACTCCAGAATCATCTGTGCTACATGCCATGAAGCTTGCAATACATAGTAACACAACTATCTTTTTAATTTTCATAATTTATTTTCAGTTTTAAACACAGAATTTCTGTTAGAATTATGCAAAATAAAAATCGCTCATCGCAAGTTATGTAATGAGCGATTTTCCCTAATTAAACAAACAAAATACAACTCAATATGACAAACAAGTTGATTTTACTTTTAGTTAAGATTACTCGTGTTTTATTCTACAAGACTAACCTCTAAATCATCGATATAAACGACACCACCAACGTTTCCTTCGTAACTCATACTTATAGCAAATCTTGCGTTATTCTCGCCACTATTAGTAGTATCTACAGTGAAATCATAAGAAACCTCTGTCCATTCGTTATCAAGAAAACCTTGTTCAGGTGCAGCCCATTCTGCCCATCCCGGATCACCACCTTGATCTATGGCTATTTTCAGATTTGTAATACCCTGTCCTTTAAACCAAACACTTAGGTGATAGGTTTTTCCATTTTCTACAGTCATGCTTGACGTTGGTTGGATATCCCAGGCATTTGCCCCAATATCATTAATGGTAATTTTAACACTTTTGTCACCGTCATGGCTATGAGCATCTGTTATCTCGCCACTAATAAGCGTTCCGGATAATCCGCCCCAACCTACTATATCGGTTGCTTCTCCTAGTTCAGACTCTTCAAAACTACCATTTATATTTACTGGTGGCGGTGGCGGTGTGCCTGTTTGAATTAATGCGATATTATCAACATAATATACTGCGTCAGATACCACTCCTAAATCTAATACCACTCGGGTTTGCGGTGCATTGGCTACAAACGACCATTCGATTTGTTGCCATTCTGCCGTAATATCATAATTACCGCTATATAAAGCATCTGGATTTGTAGAGAATCTAATATTTCCACCATCTCCCGGAGTTCCCGACTGTGCTTTTACGTACATAAACACGGTATATTCCGAACCTACTTCTGTATTTGCAGGACTACTAACAAATTGTGTTCTCCAAGCATCACCACCCGCTGCAGCGGCACGAAGAGTTCGTCCAAAATAGGCTTCACCATCGGCTGTAGTAGCAGTCATGCCGTCTCCACCATTCCATTTTTCCCAATTATCAAAATCATCGCCGCTACCCAATTCTAAAGTACCGTTTAAAATTAAATTAGTTCCTACATAAAACGGTAAAGCTGGCATGGCTTCTCCTCCATTGGTTACCACCTTAAACTCGGTAGGAATATTTTGCGGCAATCCTGAAGGCACGGTTACTACTAATTCGGTAGCCGAGGAAGAAACCACATTTGCTTCAACACCACCTATAGTAACAGAATTCAGATTATCTAAAGATGTTCCTACAATGGTTACATTTTCTCCTCCTGATGCTATATTTGGAGATATAGCCTGAATGATTGGATACGGTCTAGATGCCACTTCGAGCATCGTGGTAACCGTATAACCATCTGCCATTACCAAAGTAAGTAATGCATCTCCTATAGGTGTTGATTCCGGTAATGTAATTGTAATTGAATTACCCTCTAGTTGAAATGGCACTTGATTCTTCTCTAAAAAAGTGAATAAAACAGTATCAAAATTGGTTCCTGTTAGAATGACATCTTGGCCAGGATAAAAATTTTCGGATGTTACATTGTCTATGGATACCTCCGAAAATGCTTCATCATCGTCACAACTTACTGCTAGTAGTAATACAGCAATAATTGCAAAACATTTACTAATGAATTTAATATTTTTAAGCATAGTTTAAAATTTTAAAATTAGTTTGAAGTTTATTGGATTACTTGGTTAGTACAGCCAACTAATTCAAATTTTATTGATAACCTGGGTTTTGATACGCCCCCTTTTCTCCATCCGACATATCTAGCGCATCGATTTGCGTTCTAGGTATTGGTCTTAAATAATTGAATGGTTGAATATCTCTCGTAATTACCACAGGTTCATGGTCTGTCGCGGCATCACCTGCAATTTCGTACGAACCTGCTAGTTCGTTCCATTTTTGCGTACGTACTAAATCGTACCAACGGTAGCCTTCGCCAAAATACTCTCTAGAACGCTCGGCCAAAATATAATTGATGTCAATTACCGCAGGTGTTGCATTCATCATAGCTTCGCTATTGTCTTCCATACGTTCTTGTTGTTCGCCATTATCAAAACGCCATTTACCAGCACGTGCACGAATTACATTAACTAATTCTCTAGCAGAATAACGACCGCTAGCACCTTTTACAGCAGCTTCGGCAGCTACTAAATAAAATTCAGAATATTTAGCGATTGGGAAAGGACGGGTAATCGATCCATTTGGAGACCCTAAACCACCGGCGTTATCGGTACGATACGTACCAATTTTCCACAAACCAGGATAGAATCTTTTATTAATTTCGTTTAAATTAATCACATAATCTGCACGACCAGGCAATTGGCCTCCACCAATATTACCGCCATTTACACTATAATCTACAGCAGGATTGTAATCATCTAAAAATGAAATCACAGCATCGCCTGGAGCAATTGGCATACCATTGGCTCCTGTTATGGTTGCCTCTTCTCCTCCACCTTTATCCCAATTGCCGCGATAACTCGTAACAAAAGTACCGTCGAAACGCGAGTCTAATTGTTTCTCTGCAAATGTTTCTGTAAACACATTGATAGTAGGTGCCATACGCGTCCATGGTCTACCTAAACTTTGTGCTGCTTCACGTTGAACAGCAGAAACACCGTCAACACTAATAGTGGTATAATTAGACGTTACCATCCATGCCGCTGTATTTCCGCCACGTTGATCGTCTGGATTTGCAAATCCATTTATAGGCGAACCACCATTATAAATTTCGCTGGCTTCGGTATGATCTGCATACAACATCATTTCCTGATGGCGATCGTTACTTCCTTCATGCACATCGTAAAAATATTCTAGTAAAGCATACGGCCCTGGGTTTTCGATTCCTGCAACTGACATATCGTAGGCTTGTTGAAAATAATAAGACGCACTATTACCTGCAGGATCTGTTCTAGGAGCTTCTGGATAAGTCGGAATATTATTAGGATTTTCTAACCACCAAGCATAGGTTAAATAGGCTTTGGCCAAAAATAATCTAGCTACATTTTTAGTAACGGTACCTGTTAATCTTGGGTTATCTGGTAAATCGTTAATAGCTTGAACCAAATCTGGAATGATGGCATTTGCATAAACCTCAGGCACGGTATTACGAACAGACGTTCTAACGGCTGATTGGTTAAATTTCAATTCTCCAGAACCTAAATCTAATGGTACACCTCCATAGGTTTGTACCAATAAAAAGTAGTAAAATGCTCTAAAAAATCGCGCTTCAGCAATTAAGGATTGGTCTAGTCCTACAGCTTCAGCATTTTCAATAATTCCGCTTGCTGTGTTAATCGCAGGGAAAGCCGCCCCCCAAGGTCTACCAATTACGTACCCACTTTCTGAACTTAAATTACCCTGACCAGCAAAATCTAAGTCGAAAAAGTTATTATTAGCACTTTGCGCTGGCGCATATTCATCTGTCCCAGTTTCCGACGTACTCATAAAATACGCAAAACCATATATTGTTCTTAAATTTTCATACAGATAAGTTAATCCGCCTTGTACCCCTAATTCAGTAGTAAAAAATTCTGGAGTAAAAACGCCTCTTGGTTCTTCTTCTAATATATCATCAGAACAAGACCCTAATAGCAAAGATAAGGAAAGCATTGCTACCATAGATGTATATATTATTTTAATCTTTCTCATTATAAATTAATTTAAAATGTTATGTTTAATCCTAGAATAAAATTTCTTGTAGTCGGAACATTCGTTCCAATAGTTGGAATTCCCGCAGATATATTAGTCGTGTTTACTGCAACGTTTTGGCGTGTTCCATCGTTATTAACTCCAGAGTTTGTTTCTGGATCCATACCAGATTCGTCGTGAAAATCTGAAAATAACACCAATGGATTTGTAACTGTAGCATAAAGACGCAATCTTTCGAACACAGAATCTTTAAAACCATCTTGGTTAAAATTGTACCCCAAAGTGATGGTACGCACTTTTAAGAAGCTACCATCAAAATATCCTAAAGTACTTGCGTATTTTTGGTTATCGCCACTTTGTATACCTCCCGGTGCAGGGTATTTAGCTCCAGTATTTGTTGGTGTCCAATAGTCTACATCGACATTGTTTCGTCTACCTGTTAACAAATTTAGATATCCATTACCTGAATATAGTGTACTAACAAGCGTTCCTCCTTTTTGAAAAGAACCAATCATACTTAAATCAAAATTTTTGTATGCAAATCTTGTGTTGAAACCACCTTGAAAATCTGGTGTAGGATCGATTATTACCCTATCATCTGGACCGATGGCTCTTGTAGGCGATCCATCTTCATTATAATCGCCAGTATAGCGTACTCTAACCATACCTTCATTTCCTCCTGGCTCGAACTGATTTAAATATTCAAAACCAGGGTCATTTTGATTCCAAAGCCCTAATTTTTCATAATCGTAAATAACATTGATTGGAGATCCTACAAACCAAAGTTGGTTTACATTTTCGGTTTCGCCAGTGGCTAACGATGTAATTTCGTTTTTATTAGTATACAAGTTAAATCCAAAATCCCAAGAAAAACCATCAGGGTTATCAATAATATTAGCGTTTAGAGAGATTTCAAGACCTTTGTTTTCGGTACTACCAATATTGCTTGTTACGCTACCAACACCTGCTGTTTCTGGCAATCCTAGCCCGTAAAGAATATCATTTGTTTTGGTTAAGTAGTATTCTATACTACCAGATAATCGATTATAAAAGAAACCGAAATCTAAACCAAAGTTGTAAGTTTCTGAGAATTCCCAACCTAAATTAGGATTTGGAAGTTGGTTTACATAATATCCTGGCGCAAAAGTATCTCCAAAATTGTAGTTCACCACACCTAATCTCCCCTGAGTAGAATAAGGAGCAATGGCTTGGTTAGATGTTTCTCCATAACCAGCACGTAATTTAATTAGGTTAACCCAATCTACATTATTCATAAAAGCTTCATTACCGATATTCCACCCTAAAGATACCGCTGGATAAGTAACCCACTTATGACCAGATGCAAGTCTTGAAGATCCATCGGAACGTATTGTAGCTGTTAACAAGTAACGGCTGTCGTACTGGTACATAACACGCCCCATTAATGATAGTAAACCAGACTCCCAATATCCCGTTTCGTATCTTGTAATATCTTCAGACAATGCTGAATCTATATTATACCATAAAGACTGCTCGTCTGGAATGTTTTGAGCTGCCAAACCTACATTATCACTTGTCGTGTTTTGCGATGAAAATAATCCCACAAAATTAACTTTGTGTTTTTCTGCAAAGGTTCTATCAAAAATCAATTGGTTTTCTATAACATAATCTCTGAATATGGAACTATCATAACTAGCAGTAGATGGATTGTTTGGGTTGTAGTTAAAAACACCTTGCCCTGTAAAGTTACCATCGCGACTAGAACGGAAATTTAAACCTACATTAAGTCGGTATTTTAAACCCTCTACCCACGGGATACTCAATTCGCCATAAATATTATTATAGGTACCAAAATCTAATTGTTCATTGGCTCGACCATCACCTACTCTATTTATTTCATCTCTGGTTGCGATCCATAAATCGTCTGCCTCGGTTTGAAGGCGAACAGATTCTAAATAATTCCCATTGGCATCAAAAGGACTTAGTAAAGGCGAGGCATCTAAAACGCTTCCAACCCCTACAAGACTGCTTGTGTTATTGAAATTGGTTACCGAATTAACTCCAAAACGTAAATGTTTTCCAACTTCCTGATCAATTTGCACCCGAATGGAATAACGATCAAAAGAATCGCCAGGCAATACAGATGTTTCTTTAAAATATCCAAGCCCCACGTTGTAAGTTCCTTTTTCAGAGCCTCCTTGCACATTGATATCATGTGCCGTTTGCATCCCCGATCCGTACAATAAATCTTGCCAATCTGTATCGTTAGACAAGGCTTCATCCCCATTTAATCCAAAAAGAGGCACACCACCATTATTAGCAGCAACATCGGCGCGTAATTGTATCAGTTGGGCAGCGTTCATCATTGGATATTTAGCAAAAACTTCTTTTACACCATAATAAGTGTTGTAAGAAATTGAAGCCTTTTGCCCCTTTGCTCCCGACTTCGTTGTAATTAAAACCACCCCATTAGCTCCCCTAGAACCATAAATAGCCGTAGCAGATGCATCTTTTAGAATATCTAAACTTTCAATATCATTAGGATTGATATCGTTAAGACCTCCCGAAAATGGTATCCCGTTAAGAACAATTAATGGATCGTTGGTTGCAGAAAGTGAACGCACACCTCTAATTCGTATTTGTGGCGCGGCCCCTGGTCTTGTGCTTGTAGTTGAAATATTTACACCAGCAGCACGCCCTTGAAGCGCTTGTTGAAAGTTGGCTGTTGGAATTTCTACCAAATCGTCTCCTCCAATAGAAACTACCGACCCTGTTACAGACTCCTTGGTTTGAGTTCCGTAACCAATTACAACAACTTCATCTAAAGCTTCTGTACTTTGTTCTAGTATAACATTAATTTCTGCGCGACCATTAATCGGGATTTCTTGCGCTGCATAGCCCACATAACTAAACGATAAAACAGCGTTATCAGCATCATATGGCAAACTAAAATTCCCATCAAAATCTGTAACAGTTCCTTTATCGGTTCCTTTAATTAAAACGGTTACACCTGGCATTAAACCCGTAGCATCAGATACGGTACCCGACACTTCTTTAGTCTGTGCAAATAGACCAAAGCTCATGTTCATAAATAAAAGAAAAAGAAGATATTTTCTATTTCTTCGTTTGACAATAGTTAGTAATTTGTTAAGCATAAGTTAGTTTTTTTAAATATTAATTAATGAATAAATCACAATAAAACCATTAAATAATTTTCGATATGATAAATATACACAAAATAACCACTCACACAATCGGTTGTGTATTATTTTTTTAGCATATATTAACATTTAACACTTTTTAGATTATTATGATTTAATATCGTTTTATAAAGTCCTGGTCACTCAAACCAATGAAGTATGTGTACCAGAATGAAATATATTACTGCGGTTTGACAGCTTTAATTATTTTTTTTCTGAACAATAAGGATCTATGGTGTGGATTAAACCCTCATCATCATAAGTCAATTCAACAAACTTCACTGAGCGTAAATGTGTTACACCCTTTGACAAACTGGAGTCGTGATAAAACAAATACCATTTTCCTTTGTATTGACAAATAGAATGATGGGTTGTCCACCCTATAACTGGATTTAAAATTCTGCCTTTATAGTGAAAAGGACCGTATGGGTTATCTCCAATGCCATAACATACGTAATGAGAATCTCCAGTAGAGTACGAAAAATAGTACTTACCATCATATTTATGCATCCAAGCCCCCTCAAAAAAACGTCTTTCATTATCACCTTCTAACAACCGATTGCCTTTTTCATCCAAAATAAATATTTCATGAGGCTCTTCAGAAAATTCTAACAAATCATCTGTCATTTTAGCCACTATTGGCCCAAGTGCTGGTTCGTTTGGTTTCGGTAATTGATAGGTTTCCCTGTAGATGTTATTTCTATATTTTTGTAATTGTCCACCCCAAATGCCACCAAAATACATATAATAACGACCATCCTCGTCTTCAAAAAAAGCTGGATCTATACTATAACTCCCCCTTATAGGTTTTGCTTCTGGTATAAATGGTCCTGTAGGCGAATCGCTAATCGCTATTCCGAGTTGGAAAATTCCTGCTTTATTTTTGGCAGGAAACACAAAATAATATTTCCCGTCTTTGTAGGCCGCATCGGGTGCCCACATTTGCTTATCTGCCCAAGGTACATCATCTACATGTAAAGCCACTCCATTATCTACAGCTTCAGAATCGATATCGTCCATAGATAGTACATGATAATCTTCCATCCCAAAATGATCGCCATTATCGTTAAAGACTATTCCTGCATCTATGTCGTGAGACGGATAAATGTAAATTTTGTCGTTAAACACATGAGCAGAAGGATCTGCAGTATACATATGTGTAACTAAGGGTTTAGAGATTTCATTTTTAATTAATTTCTCTATTTCTAATTTGTTCATAATATCTTCTGGCATAATCTATAATTGTATTTAAGATTAATAATTCGCTTTATAATGATTGTCTTCTCTCTTTAAGGTCTGCTTCAATGTCAACTTCCATTTTCTTGTTTATTTCATAAAAGAATAACAAGCCTACTACCAATAAAAATGGTATGGCGGGATAAATACTTACCAACAATTTTGTTCCGTAAATGGCTTGCTCGGGCTGTATAATGTCTTGTGCATTTGCAACAGATTCTTTGGTTACATAACCATATTTCCCTAAAATCCATGTTAATAAAGCACTCCCAATACTCAAACCGCCTTTTAAACCTACCATCATGGCCGAAAATATAATGGCCGTTGCGCGTCTATTATTTCTCCATTCTGAAAAATCTGCCACATCGGCAACCATAGCCCACAGCAACGGAATAGTTATTCCATAGAAAAAACCATGAAAAATTTGCGATAAGAAAATAAGCCCAATGCTTTCTGCTGAAAAGAAATAAAAGATGATTATGAATATAGTTGACAAAAAAAGTGCAATGCCAAACACATCGCGTTTTCCATATTTGTCGGCTAATTTTTTAGACAACATGATGCCGAAAATCATAAAAATAATACCGCCAGCATTAAACAAACCAAAACCAGACGACACGGGATTTTCTCCAAAAAAGTTCATCCCAATTTGGCTAAGAAAATCTAATATTGGTTTTATAAATTTGACCAGTGCTTCTTTAGATACATAATTTTCAAAATAATACACATACGAACCGCCTTTCATGGCAAGCGTCACAAAAATTAGCGTGGTGACTGTTAAAACTATAATCCATGGTCTGTTTTTAAACAAATCGGACAAGTCGTCTTTTAAACTAGATTCTTGCTCGGGCTTCGGAATAATGCGTTCTCTTGTCGTTAAAAAAGTGATTAGCAACATAACCGTACCAATAACAGCTAACCAAGTCATCACGATTTCTATCCCAACTGCTTTATCACCATCTCCAACAGATTCAATGATTGGCAACATAAAAACCTGAACAAAAAATTGCGCAAACATAACCGCTACAAATCGATAAGCAGACAAGCTATTTCTATCGGCCATATTGCCTGTAATTACGCCACTTAATGCGGAATACGGCAAATTATTAGCTGCATACAATAATAACAGTAAACTGTAAGTAACAACAGCATAAATGACTTTTCCTTTATAGGCAAAATCTGGTGTGCTAAATGCTAAAAGCGCAACAACTCCTAAAGGGACAGCTGTAAATAAAATCCAAGGTCTAAATTTCCCCCATTTGGAATGGGTTCGGTCGGCCAGAGCGCCAATTATGGGATTGAACCCAAAAGCCGCAACAAGCCCAACAACCAACATAATAACAGAAGCGTGATTGGTCTCTAAACCATAAATATCGGTATAAAAATAAGCCAAATAGGTAATTAATGTTTGAAACACCAAGTTGGCAGCCAAATCGCCTAAACTATAGCCTACCTTTTCTATTACCGATAATTTTTGTGTATCCGTTTTCATCTTAAAACTGTTTAAGAATTAATTCGCTTTTAAGCTTAATATACTATCATAAGCCTTTTTAGGTTTCAGATTTCTATCAAATAATAGCGGATAATTGGTTCTGCCATCTATTGGCCAATCGTTCAACCAAGACTGCCCGTCTTCTACACCCCAAAAAGTAACTCTACTAATTTTATCCCGATGTTTTAAGAACAACTCAAATATAGACTTGTAACGTTCCGCTAATTTATTCTGAATAGCATCCGGAAGCTTATCTGGATACGGATTCATCGCTTCAGACTCCTCAAACTCTTGATTCACTTCGGCGCCTTGCAAATTTTCTGGTCTTGGTAATAAGTTAATATCCAACTCCGTAATCGCTACTTTTATTCCCAATTCAGAATACGCTACAATACTAGCTTCAATTTCTTCTATACTTGGCGTGTCCAAATGCCAGTGCCCTTGCATACCAACACCATCAATTTTCACACCTTGATTTTGAATATTTTTAATCAATTTTATGGCACCGTTGCGTTTATCTGGATTGGTCATATTATAATCGTTATAATACAAATCGGTATTCGGATCGGCTACTGCGGCCCATTTAAAACTTAAAGGCAAATAAGAAGCACCCATGACTTCTAAAAACACCGATTCTCTTAAAGTGCCATCTTCATTTAAAGCTTCATTAACCACATCCCAAGAGTCAATTCTACCTTTATATCTCGAAACAATGGTTTTAATATGATCTTCTAAAGTATTCGCCATTTGAGTACTATCCTGAATCTCGGCAATCCAAGGCCATAATTGACTATGCCACACCAAAGTATGACCATGAATAAACATATTGTATTTCTCTCCAAAAGCTAAAAACTTATCGGTCTGGTTGAAGTTATAAACCGATTTTTCGGGATGTACAAACATGGATTTCATAATATTTTCGGCTGTAATGCTATTGAAATCGTTTGAAATAATTGCCGTATTTAAAGAATCCTGTTCTTCTATTTGCGACTCATTTATCGCAGCACCCATATAAAAGTCACTTTTATAAGCTTCCTTTAAAGACGTTACTGTTTTTTGATTCTCTTTTTCTTCGACGTTCTTACACGAAACACACACCAAAGAAGGGATCAGTAGTATTAACAAATACTTAGTTAGCTGTTTTGTCATAGTCAATTTATCGTTTAGTTATTGTTTGCTTTTTTACTTTCCGGCGGACCAAAATAGGAGCCTTTCAAGGCAGAATCTTCCGTTTCAATAATGATTTTTTGAAGTATTAGTCCTTCATCGATTCGGTAATAATTTAAAGTGTGGTTACCACTTTTATCAATATCAAATTCTTTAGTAATCACCTTGATATTATCGGCTACATTTTGTTCCCACTGCTTAGGAACTTTCCCGTTATAGTTGAAAATATTAGGATCTGAATCGTAGTTTATTTCAATTGGTTCTTCATCATTAAAAGACAAGCCAAACAACTTGCCCGATCTTGCAGCATAATTTATGGTTGGCGAAAAATACAGATGTACTTTTACTCTTCCTTCAGATTTCAGATTAATTGGATACGATAGTTTAGGTGATTTTTTTGATAATGAAACGCGACCTGCTTCCACTGGCAAAGACATAACAGCCGATCCTGTTTTCCCAAGATTAGGAATCACCTTCCATGAAAATTGCTTCGGTTCTGTTTTTTCTGTAAAGTTTTCGGCAGAAATACTAATGACCCCATTATTTTCTACAAAACCTTTTATTTCGGAAGTATTTAAATGATTAGCTTTTATTTTTACAGGTATTTTTTTACCTGCTCCAGAAATCACAACAGCTGTTTCGTGTGTTCCTAAAAGTATTTTTTTCCAATTTACATTGAAATAAATACGCTTTTGGGTTTTAATGTTTCCTTGTTTTTCTGAAATATGCAACCAGTTTTCATCGGATTCAATAATGAACTCAAAACTTGATTTCCCTCTGTTGAAAACATCTATATAATAAGTTTGATTATTTAGATTATCAAATTCTGGTAACACCGCAATGTCTTTACTATTTGGCCACCAAGCTTCTGATTCAGCTAAGGAAATTCCCATATCCGCAGCATTTGGCAATGGAATGGTGGAAACTTCTGGTTTTATATTCTCATTCGGATCTTGCCACGTCGTATAGCCAATATGTGTTTGTGCCATCATGTGGTTCCACTTGCCATTAGCCAAAGTGTGATGATAATATTTGGTAAGACTTTCGTCCACCTGAAACATACTATCCACCTGTTTGGCGTAGAAATTTGTTGAAGCACGACCTTGACTACTAAACAGTTTATTTTTAGCTGCAGACACATACATTTTATTCAAATTTGAAGTCGCTAAAATTGGATAAAGCACCAATTGATAATATGCATCTTGATACTGTTCTGGCAAGGTTTCTTTAATTGCAACTGCCTTATTTTCCAATTCTTGATAATTAGAAACGATTGAATCTGCTTCGCTATAATGTTGCAAACTAAATGTTGAAGCGTCTAGTAACTCTGGCTTTCTGACTGCAATATATTTGGTCGATTTACGTAAAAGATCGGCAATCGCTTTGGTTTGATGGTCTCCGAAAACTTTTTTAACCCATAAATCATAATAATCGGTCAAATTATCCGGATGCCAGGCTTCTGGATCCCAAGCAAAATCTAGAAAAAACTCCGTTGGAAATTCCATTGGTTTTATATCTCCAACATTAACAATCCACACCTCATCTACCTCATGTTTATACGCCAAATGCATTTGCTCCCAAACACGTTCTATTTGTGTAGTATTAATCCATTTATAACTTCTAGGGCCGCCAACATAATCGAAATGATAATAAATACCATAACCGCCTTGTCTTGGTTTGGCATTTAAACTTGGTAAGGTTCTCAAATTTCCCCAATTATCATCGCACAGCAACAATGTTACATCATCTGGCACCCTCATCCCCTTTTCATAATAATCCTGAACTTCTTTATACAATGCCCAAATCTGAGGTGTTTCTTCTGCCGGTTTTCCTGTTACATTTTCTATAATGTCTCTTTGGGTTTTTACTATATTTTCTAAAAGTTCTATGGCTGTTCCCTCTGTCATGGGTTCGTCGCCATCGCCTCGCATACCAATCGTTACCAAAGATTCTTTGGTTCCCATTCGTTGCATCCCTTTAGTCCAAAAATCGATTAAACCTTCTGGGTTGGTATTGAAATTCCAATCTCCAGATCCAAATTTTTCCCATTCGGCATGGGCTCGGGTTAACGGCTCGTGATGAGATGTCCCCATTACAATGCCGTATTCATCGGCCAATTCGGCATTTTTTTCATCTTCAACATAAAACATGCGTCCCCACATGGCTGGCCACAGGTAATTACCTTTCAATCTTAATATCAGCTCAAAAACCTTTTCATAAAAATCTGAATTAAAAGCCCCATAATGTTCGGTTACCCATCCCGATAACGCAGGTGCTTCATCGTTTATAAAAATACCGCGGTACTTTATTTTCGGTTCGTTTTGGGTATGAATTCCAGGAAGTACATGCAGTTCGGTCTGTTGTACAGCAGGAACATCTGCCCAAAAATGCCACGGGCTCACCCCGATTTGATAAGACAAATCGTAAATACCATAAATCGTTCCACGTTTATCACTACCCACAATAACTAAAGCTTTGTCAATTCCCGGTAAAGGATTGTTTACGGATACGACAACAAACTTTTCACGTTTATCTTTTAACAGTGATTCTTCAATTTTTCCACTTTTTATGAGAGCTTCTATAAATTCACTTTTACCATAAGTTCCAACAATCACCAAGTTTTTAGAATTAGTATGCGTTTCATTTAAAATTGAAGGGGCTGCACCTGTAACTGTTTTTAAATCTGCTTTTAAATGATTGACCACTTTTAAAACTCCAGAATAGTCAGATTTACTAACTAAAATTGAGTTTACCTCGCCTTTTGTTGCCAAAGGATAGTTTGCAGCTGAAGCTTTGGAAACCACATACTGCTCTGGATTTGCTGCATAAAATTGGCAGGTAAACCCCACAAACACAATTAGTGCAACCAATAGATTTTTAATATGTAACTGCGTTGTCATTTTCAAAATTGGTTAGTTTCCTGGTGCGTAAGGGAATTTTAATGATTGATAGTATTCTAAGGTATGTGCAGGGCTTTCCACGCCTGCTGGCAAATCTTCACCAGAAAATTGTTGAAAGTAAAGTAAACAAGCATCTCGCCACCACTTCGCCTCGTTCAACTGGATTTTCAAAAACATACTAATCTCATGGTAACGTTCTGCATCTACATAAGGCTTCATCTTACTCCAAGTCGCATTCATATCAGCAACCTGATTAACGCCTTCTTGGTATTTAAGCGCCATACCATCCCAAAGCGATTTTCCGTTTTTCAACTTATAATCCCAAGGAAGATGATGGAACCACAATAAATATTTTTCGGGACAAGTCTCGACATTGTCAAACACATTAGCGACTTCGCTTTTATATTGCCCGGTAGCATGGCTTCCTGATTTAGAACGATCGAAACCAACACCCAACTTATCCGCTTTATGATAATACTTCGGGTTCCATTCTGGTCTCGACAAATCGCTTACCCAAGGCCCTGGTCCGTAATGATGTCCCGTATCCATAATATGATGCAAACCTAGAGGCGTCATGTAATTCACAACCGCTTCTCTAGAGTCTAGCAGCATCTGTTCAACCGGATTTATAAAATTGGAGTTATTAGAAAATGTACATCTTAACCATTCATCTGCAATGGTTTTTGGTTCCAGATACGGATTCCACGCCAAACGACCATAGCCATACCAATTGGCTTGCAACATGGTATTTCCTGTCCAATTTATATCGTTTCCAATATTTGCTACACCAGCTATACCCGTTAATTTTTTATTGCTCAAGGTGCCGTCTACAACTTTCGCTACGGTAGATCCTTTGCCTTTTTGCCAGGTATCTTCTTCTAAAACTTCTTTAAACAATTCTGGCAGAAAAACAGTGTGGGTACTAAAACCAAGGTACTCCTGAGTTATCTGAAACTCCATCATTAAAGGTGTTTTTGGCATCGCCCCAAACATAGGATGAAAGGGTTCTCTTGGTTGAAAATCTATCGCACCATTCTTCACTTGTACCAAAACATTGTCTTTAAATTGTCCGTCGTAAGGCACAAATTCATCATAGGCCTGCTTGGCTCTATCTTCTGGATCGTGTTCAGAATAAACAAATGCCCTCCACATGACAATACCGTTATAAGGTGCAACAACTTCTGCTAGCATATTAGCGCCATCAACATGATTTCGACCATAATTTTGCGGCCCCGGTTGCCCTTCGGAATTAGCCTTCACTAAAAAGCCTCCAAAATCTGGAATCGCTTTATAAATTTCAGCTGTCTTATCTTTCCACCATTGTATGACTTCTTTATCTAACGGATCTGCCGTTTTTAAGCCACCAAGTTCTATAGGTGCTGAAAATCGTGCGGTTAAATACACTTTAATGCCGTAAGGTCTAAACACATCTGCAAGGGCTTTCACTTTTTCTATATATGCTTCGGATAGGATATACGCGTTCGCATTTACATTGGTTAACACCGTTCCGTTAATACCTATAGAGGCATTGGCTCTCGCGTAATCGATATACCTTTTATCGATATACCCCGGTAGTCGGTGCCAATCCCAAATTGAAAAGCCTGCATAACCGCGCTCGACCGTTCTATCTAAATTATCCCAGTGATTTAATACTCGAATATCGATTTTAGGAGAATCAACAATATTTAAATTTTCAATAGACTGATTGGTTTGTAATAATCGTAAAAAATGATAAACACCGTATAAAACACCGACATCTGTTTTCCCTGTTATGACTATATTTTGATTCCCAGCAACCTGTACAGATTTAATAACAAATCCTTCGCTGTTAATTTTGTTTAAATCGGATTGGAGTTTACTTTTCAACTGAGTGCTTAAAAAGCTTTCCGATCCAAAAACCAATGTTTTATTGTTTATTGTTTTAGAATGTTTCAAGGGCGTTCCTAACAATCCAGAAAACCCAAGATCCAATTCGTTCATAGCCATATTGATAGTTTCAGAATCTCCAAAAGCATGAATAGCTTTCAGATTAGACACATAATTTGCTCTGAGCGCTTCGTTTTCTACTAATTTATACTGCAACCACAGTTTATATCCATTATTGGCACTGGTATTTATGCAAATACAAAACAAAACCAACAAAAAAACTTTTTTTAACATAAATTTCTAAATTACAAACGAGGTTTTTAAATTCACCAACACTATTAAATTCATAATATATTCACTTAATAATTGCGAAGATATCAAATTTATTATAAATTGCAACCGATTGTGTAAAATATTTGAAATTGTAAATTAACAATAAATCGTACATAAAACTAACACTGCCTAACTAATGAAAAAAGCTATAATATCTTTATTGTTGTCGAATCTGTTGTTGATTCTATTCGCCTCCTGTGAGAAATCTGAAGAAAAGAAACAAGAAACAGATAAAATAAACACATCACACACAATTACAGACCTACTTCCCTTCCAAAACATTGATTTATCACAGGCTCAAAGAATTCAAGATTTAATCTCGAGATTAACCATTGAAGAAAAAATTGACCAAATGATGAATGCAACCAATGGTGTTGAACGTTTACATATTCCACCTTATGATTATTGGAACGAGGCACTTCACGGTGTTGGTCGATCTAGCGTTGCCACCGTTTTTCCGCAAGCCATTGGCTTAGGCGCAACGTTTGATGCCGATTTAGCTTTTAGGGTTTCTAATGCCATTTCGGACGAAGCACGAGCCTTACACAATGCTGCTATAAAAAAGGGCTACTACAAACGCTATAGCGGACTAACATTTTGGACACCCAATGTGAATATTTTTAGAGATCCACGCTGGGGGCGAGGTCAAGAGACTTATGGTGAAGACCCTTACCTTACAAGTATTTTGGGTGCTTCATTTGTAAAAGGTTTACAAGGAGACCATCCCGAATACTTAAAAACAGCCGCCTGTGCCAAGCATTATGCCGTACATAGTGGTCCCGAAAAGCTAAGACACGAGTTTAATGCTACGGCTTCTCAAAAAGATTTATGGGAAACCTATCTTCCCGCATTCAAAGCCTTAGTCGATGCCCAAGTAGAATCTGTTATGTGTGCTTACAATAGCACCAATGGCGAACCATGTTGCGCTAACAACTATTTAATTTCGGATGTTTTACTGAACGATTGGAATTTCAAAGGTCATATTGTTACCGATTGCGGAGCTCTGGAAGATTTTTATAATCAACCAAATAATGGCGGGCATGGTATAGTTTCTACACCTGAAGCTGCTGCGGCTTTGGCCGTTAAATCGGGAGTGAGCTTAAATTGTGGAAGCACCTATCAATACTTAAAAGAAGCATTGGATCAAGGTTTACTTACTGAAGCCGACATCGATATACAGTTAGCAAAATTACTACGCACCCGATTTAAATTGGGCATGTTTAACCCAGCTGAAGCGAATCCATACAATGCTATTCCCATAGAAGTCGTTAACAGCAATGCACATAGATCACTAGCTAAAGAAGTAGCTCAAAAAAGCATCGTACTTTTAAAAAACAACGGCGTTTTACCACTTAAAAACGATTTATCTAAATATTTTATTACAGGCCCGAACGCTGCAAGTACCGATATTTTGCTTGGCAATTATTATGGTGTTAATCCAAACCTAGTAACTATTTTAGAAGGCATCGCTCATGCTATAGATCCTGCAAGTCAGCTGCAATATCGTTTGGGTTGTATGTTGAACGAACCGTCTAAAAACCCAATAGACTGGGCCAGTGGCAACGCAGGAAACAGCGATGTTACCTTTGCTGTTTTAGGATTATCTAGCTTGTTAGAAGGTGAAGAAGGCGAATCTATTGCATCGGAAACTGCAGGCGACAGACTCGATTATAACCTGCCTAAAAGTCAAATGGACTATTTAAGAAAATTGCGAATAGCCGCCGATAAAGATCCTGAAAATAAAAAACCAATTGTAGCTATTATTACGGGTGGTAGCCCGATGAATTTAGCTGAAGTCCACAAACTAGCAGATGCAGTGTTATTAGTTTGGTATCCTGGCGAAGAAGGCGGTACTGCGGTTGCCGATATTCTTTTTGGAAAGACCTCACCTTCAGGTAGACTACCTATCACCTTCCCTAAATCTTTAGAGCAATTACCTGCTTACGACGATTATTCAATGCAAGGAAGAACATACAGGTACATGACGGAAGAGCCACTTTACCCTTTCGGATTCGGTTTAAGTTATACTGATTTTACGTATTCTGACATTGAAACAACTTCTAATACCATTTCAGAAACCGAAAATATTACAGTAAAAATAACACTAACCAATACAGGACAGGTCGCTTCGGATGAAGTGACACAAGTGTATATTTCAGATTTAGAAGCTTCAATAAGTGTGCCCAATTACCAATTAATACGCACACAAAGAGTGCATTTAAAACCTAATGAATCGACAAGCTTAACATTTGAATTAACGCCAAAAGATTTTGAAATGGTTCAGCTGGATGGTTCAAAAACCATTGAACCTGGAGATTTTAAAATTTATATTGGTGGTTCTAGTCCAATTCAAAAAAGTATGGACCTTGGCGCCCCAGACATACAAACTACGCTAATTACTATAAAATGATTTTAAAAATGAAAAAACTTCAAGCTTACTTAGTTTTACTTATTCTTTTAATTACAACGCCTTCATTTTGTCAGGTTGTATTACCTAAAATAATTAGTGATGGTATGGTTTTACAACGGAATGAGGACATCAATATCTGGGGTTGGTCGGCTCCAAATGAAGCGATCAAAATAAATTTCAAAAACAAAACTTACAAAACAAAAGCCAACGAAACTGGAAAATGGTTTGTTACTCTAAAGAAAATGAAGGCAGGAGGTCCATACAATATGGAAATCGCTGGAGAGAAAAATACTATTGCGATTAAGGACATTTTAGTTGGTGATGTATGGCTTTGTTCTGGGCAGTCCAATATGGTGCATCAACTCGATATTCATGATGTTACTTATGCCGACGTTATCGAACATGCGAATACGCCTGATATTCGTCATTTCAAAATTCCTACGACCACGAGTTTAACAGGGTCAAAAAACGATTTGGAAGGCGGGTCTTGGCAAAAAGCCATCCCCAGCGAAATCCGATCCTTTTCGGCCGTTGCCTATTTTTTTGCAAAAAAAATTCATGATAAACACCACATTCCTATTGGTTTAATAAACGCTAGCGTTGGAGGCACCCCCATAGAAGCCTGGACGCCTGAAAGTGGTTTTAAACAATTTCCAGATATTTTAAAAATTATTACAGAAAACAAAGACAGCACGTTCGTTGAGGAACAAATGGCTTTTTTCAAATCTAAAAAACAGCCAATAGACTTATCTGTAGACAAAGGGCTAACAGCATCTAAACCTTGGTATGCAACTGATTTCAACTCAAAAAACTGGAGAAATATCAATATCCCTGGCTATTGGGAAGATCAAGGTATTAGAGATTTAAACGGCATCGTTTGGTATCGAAAAACAATCACTGTTCCCAAAACCATGACAGGCATCCCGTCAAAAATATTTCTTGGACGCATAGTCGATGCCGACGAATTGTATATTAACGGCGAAAAAGTTGCTAACACAACCTATCAATATCCGCAAAGACGGTATCACTTAGCTGAAACAGTTTTAAAACCTGGTAAAAACACCATCGCCATTCGTGTCATTAATTATTCTGGCAAAGGCGGTTTTGTACCAGATAAACCATATTATTTAACTACAAAACAAGATACTTTAGATTTAAAAGGCTATTGGAATTATAAAGTCGGTGCTGTTTTTGAAAATGATAAGGCCACTAACATTTCTGAAAAAGAAGCTGCCACATACCGAAATATCAACCCTCAAAACGAACCCACTAGCCTTTATAATGCCATGGTCGCACCAATTACAAACTACAATATAAAAGGTGCGCTTTGGTATCAAGGAGAGAGTAATTCGTGGCAACCCGAACACTATAAAGACTATCTTGTAAATCTCATTACGAACTGGCGAGCGGTGTTTAACAAACCTAAACTCCCCTTTATTTATGCGCAATTGCCCAATTTTATGGAGGTAAACTATTCGCCTTCCGAGAGTAGTTGGGCTATTTTAAGAAACAAACAATTGCAAGCACTAGAAACACCCAACACAGCAATGACCGTAAATATTGATTTAGGTGAATGGAACGACATTCATCCCGATAACAAAAAAGATGTAGGCGAACGCATGGCGCTTGCTGGGTTGGCCTTAGCTTATCATGAAAATATGGTGTATTCAGGACCAATTTATAAAAATCATACCATTGAAGGCAACAAAGTAAACATCTTCTTTACGCACCTAGGAAGTGGCCTAAAAATAAAACAAGGTGATGCCTTACAAGAATTTGCAATCGCCGGAGCCGACAAAAAATATGTTTGGGCTCATGCTAAAATTGTAGATAATCACATTGTGGTTTGGAGTGATAAAATAGAAAACCCTAAATACATAAAATATGCTTGGGCAGATAACCCCAACAACCCAAACTTGTATAATAAAGAAGATTTACCTGCTTCGCCTTTTAAAATTGAATTGTAATAAGACTAACCTGTTATTTATCAAGCTATAAAAAGCAGGTCTAAAAATTATATCGAAAGAAAACTATTTAATTTGCTTTTTGTTAGATGACTCTCTTGCCAGTACTTCTGTGTTTAAAAAAGTAATTTGTTTTTCAATTTCATCATTCTTCTTTGAAGCCTTTAAATATTTAAGAATAATCTCTGCAGATGCCTGCCCCATTTTAGATGCTGGATGAGAAATGGTAGACAAAGAAGGATCGATAATCAAAGAAATAGGGTCGTTATTAAAGCCTATAATTGCTAAATCTTCAGGTACTTTAATGCCTCTTTTTTTTGCAAATTGTAAAGCACTAACACCTAAAATATCACCTGGTGCAAAAATGCCATCAGGTGGATTTTTTAGATTTAACAACTTTTTGCTCACCTTCTCTGCTTCATCATAAGTAATTTCGTCTACTTTAACTATTAATTCTTCTAATACGGGTAATCCATGATCTTTTAAGGCTTGAATATATCCATTTTTACGTTCGTAAAAAATACTGTACTCATAACCAGCAGTTATATGTGCTATTCTTTTACACCCTTGATCTATCAAATGTTTTGTAGCTTTATAACCCGCACTAAAATTGTCTATCACAACATGAAAGGTTTCAAAATGTTTAGGAACTCTGTCTACAAAAACCAGAGGTGTATTATTATCTGTAAATATCTTAAAGTGAGCTGTATCTTTTGTTTCCATAGCCAGAGAGCAAATAACCCCGCTCACTCTATTATTGTATAGCGATTTTGTTAAATTTACTTCTTCTTTATACGAATCGTGAGATTGCATAATTACGACTGTATATCCAGCCTTTTGTGCTGTAATTTCAATACCACTAATTAATGAGGATAAAAATGGCTGAGTAACTGTAGGAATTAGAACTCCAATAGTTTTCATTTTATTACCCCTTAAACTTGCAGCTAAATTATTAGGGCTGTACCCCATTTCTTCTGCTGTTTTTTTAATTTTCTGTATTGTTTTTTTACTTATGGAATGATGATCTTTAAGTCCTCTAGATATCGTAGAGGTTGCCAAATTAAGTTTCTTTGCTATATCATATATAGTTACCTCTGTATTTTCTTTCATCTAAAATTAATTTGAATTATTCAAATATAGTCTTTTTCCTAAAATTTAATTTTTACTAGTTTACAGATAAATTAAAAAGCATAAGCTTAACAATATTAAATTAAAATATTCCTCTAAAACCAAACGCAACCGATTGTAATATTTATTAACTTGCTAACCTTTAAAAGAAAATTTAAGTGCTTTAGGAAATTTTCTTTAACTGATAATTAAGTTACAATTTCCTAATTCTATCCATCATAAATTAAATTCATATATTATTAATTAAATAAAGAACATGAAAAAAAGACAATTAGGCACCAATGGTTTTGAAGTAAGTGAAGTAGGTTTAGGATGTTGGCAATTAGGAGGAAACTGGGGAAAAGAAATCAATAAAGAGGACGCTTTTAAAATTTTAAATGAGGCAGTGAATAATGGTATAACATTTTTTGACACAGCAGATGTTTACGGAGATGGTAAAAGCGAGGAATTAATTGGTGAATTTTTAGAAAAAAATAAATTATCAAATGTAAAAATTGCCACTAAATTTGGCCGCGGAGCTCAAGTATTCCCTAACAAATACACTGAAACAGCTTTAAGAAATAGCGTTGATGCTTCTAGAAAAAGGTTAAGATTAGATTGTATTGATTTATTACAACTCCATTGTATTCCTATTGAAGAACTAAAAAAAGGTGAAATTTTCGATTGGCTTAGAGCACTACAAAAAGAAGGTAAAATCCGTCATTTTGGAGCAAGCGTTGAGAGTGTTGAAGAAGGTTTATTGTGTTTTGAGCAAGAAAACCTCCAATCTTTACAAGTTATCTATAATATCTTCAGACAAAAATTAAAAACCGAATTGCTTCCGCAAGCTCAAAATAAAGGAGTTGGAATAATTGTACGCTTGCCTTTAGCCAGTGGATTATTAACTGGAAAATTTAACGAAAACACCATTTTTAATAGTGATGACCACAGAAACTTCAACAAAAATGGTGAGATGTTTAATGCAGGTGAAACCTTTGCTGGGCTTCCATTTGAAAAAGGAATTGCCTTGTCAAACGATTTAAAAAAACTATGTCCTCCAAATCTTTCAATAACCGAAATGGCACTCCGCTGGCTTTTAGACCATGAAGCTGTTAGCTCAGTTATACCCGGAGCCAGTAATCCTAAGCAAGTTAATTCGAATGCAAAAGCTAGTAATATAGATCCTCTCTCAGCAGAACTTATCGATGAGCTTAACACGTTTTACAAAACATGTGTACATAATCATATCAGAGGGTCGTATTAAAACAAGTTGATTTAATAGACTTTAAATACAAGAATACAGAGAATTAAAAATGATTTTAAAACAATTGAACTGCTCAAAAAAAATATAGGTTAGATGTAATTTGATAGTAATCAAAGTACTGAATAATACTAAACCAATTCTAAATTACCTGAAAGAGACATACAATATTGGGGACAACAATTATACAAAGAACCGATTAATTGAATACACTATGAGCAATAAGCGATAATACTAAACCAATTCTAATAAACACAAAACCCACAAAAACAAAAAACCTCGATAATTTAACAATTACCAAGGTTTTGAAGTGTATTATATTTTAAAAAGTCGGGGTGGCAGGATTCGAACCTGCGGCCTCCTGCTCCCAAAGCAGGCGCGATAACCGGGCTACGCTACACCCCGAAAAAATTATCGAGGTGCAAATATATAGCTTTTCTTTTAAAACAAACAATAATTATAAGTAAATTGTAGTAAATATTTTCTATCTGTAATTATGAAAACTTTAATACGCTTACTATCAGTTTTTTTGTGCATTCAATTATCGTCTTGTGCACAAGATAAACAATCAGAAACAACAGAATACACCTACGAAATTGTAGTGCCAGATATAAAAACACCTTGGGGGTTTGTGTTTTTACCCGACAATAGTATACTCATTACAGAAAAATCTGGGGAGCTTATCCGTGTCATGAATGGTAAAAAAACTATTGTTAACGGCCTCCCTCCAATCACTGTTTTGGGTCAAGGTGGCTTATTAGATATTGCACTGCACCCAGATTACGAGTCTAACGGTTGGTTATATTTTTCCTATGCCTCATCAAAAGGTGAAGGTCCTGGTGCAAATACCGCAATAATGAGAGCAAAGCTTATCGACAACACCCTGCAAAACACACAATTGCTCTACAAAGCAACACCTAACACCAACAGCGGACAACATTTTGGATCGCGCATTGTTTTAGACTCTAACAACTACCTGTATTTTACTATTGGAGATCGTGGTAATCGCGAAGAAAATCCGCAAGACTTAACTCGGGATGGCGGTAAGATTTACAGATTGCATGACGATGGCCAAATACCCGCGGATAATCCGTTTGTAAATACTCCTAATGCAAAAACAGCTATTTACAGCTACGGGCATCGAAATCCGCAAGGCATGATAATTCACCCTAAAACAGGAATCATTTGGGCACACGAACACGGTCCGCAAGGTGGCGATGAAATTAACGCAATTGAAGCTGGAAGAAACTACGGTTGGCCTATTATTACTTACGGCATTAATTACGACGACACGCCAATAACAGACGAAACCGAAATGGATGGCATGGAACAACCTTTGCATTATTGGACACCCTCTATAGCTCCTTCGGGCATGTGTTATGTTACTAGCCAAAAATATCCAGACTGGCAAGACCATCTATTGGTTGGGTCGTTAAAATTTCAATACTTAAATCTTTGTACATTACAAGGCAACGCAATCACTCACGAAGAACAATTATTTAAAGACATCGGGCGTGTACGTTCCATACAACAAGGACCAGACGGTTATATTTACCTTGGTGTAGAAAATGTTGGAATAGTTAAAATTATTCCAAAGAATTAATCTTAAATTTGTACGTTTTTAAAATACAAATCCCATGCTTATTATCGGACTTACAGGTGGCACTGGTTGTGGCAAAACAACGGTTGTAAATCAAATATTAAACGAACTTCCTACAGACGAAGTCGGTATTATTTCGCAAGACTCTTATTATAACGACACTTCGCACCTTTCTTTTGAAGAACGCACAAAGATTAATTTCGATCATCCAAAATCTATCGATTTCGATTTATTATACACCCACCTTAAGCAACTTAAAGCTGGACAAAGTATAGAACAACCCGAATATTCGTTTGTAGACCATAACCGTACAGGAAACACCATACTTACCCACCCCAGAAAAGTAATGATTGTTGAAGGCATTCTAGTTTTTACACACCCAGAAGTTAGGGAGTTATTCGATATTAAAATATTTGTTCATGCCGATAGCGACGAGCGTTTAATTAGACGATTGAAACGCGATATTTCCGAACGTGGCCGGGATATAGACGAGGTTCTTAATCGGTACCAAAACACACTAAAACCCATGCATCAACAGTTTATAGAACCTATGAAAGAATATGCAGATATTATTATACCTACAAACAAATACAATACTGTTGCCATAGATATAGTACGTGCTACCATAAACGAGAAACTTCTATGAAAATATCATTTCTAAACAATAAATACTTCAAACATTTTAAAAATGGTTACCTAGTTATAGGTATCGGTTTTTTAATATGGATGTTGTTTTTCGATAGTAATTCTTATCTTATTCATCGTGAACTTAATTCAGACATAGACGAATTACACGAAGAAAAAGAATATTATATAAACGAAATTACCAAAGACAAAAAGGCTTTAAAAAAATTAAGTACAGAAGAAGGTCTTGAAAAATTTGCTAGAGAAACCTATTATTTAAAACGCGAAAACGAAGATATTTATATTATAGAATACGAAGACAGCTTAAAAATAGAAACTAATGAGTAAACACGATTTGTTTAGCGAATTTAATCCCGTAACGGCCAAGGCTTGGAAACAAAAGATTCAAGTCGATTTAAAAGGTGCCGATTACAATAATACGCTTATATGGAAATCTCCAGAACAGATTCATGTTAAACCTTTCTATAATTCTGAAGATTTAAAAACAGAAACCTATTCCCCAAACACCAAAGCAACGACTTGGAATATAAACGAGCATATTTATGTAAACAACGAAACTAGCGCAAATAACAAAGCGCAATCGGCGTTAAAAAAAGGAGCCTCTGCCATTACTTTTTCTATTAATACAGAGCAATGTAATATAGATTTGCTTTTAAAAGATCTCGATCTTGCTTCTACAGACATCTATTTTCAGTTAGGCTTTCTATCTTCAGATTTTGTAATGAAACTAAACGAATTTGCATTAAAAAATGACGCTTCATTTTATGTTTCAACAGACATAATTGGGCATTTAGCCGAATCGGGGAATTGGTATACTACACTACAAAACGACCACGCCAATTTAGAACGTATTCTAGATTCTTGTTCAAATTTAAAAAGCAGTGTTAGTGTTAACATGTCGTTATATCAAAATGCTGGCGCTACCTGTGTACAGCAGTTAGCTTATGGTTTAGCTCATGCTAACGAGTACCTTAATTATTTTAAAAATCAGGCCAATACCCTATTTACATTTAAGGTAGCTGTTGGGTCTAATTATTTTTTCGAAATCTCTAAATTACGTGCTTTAAGGCTATTATGGCAAACACTTGCAAGTGAATACCAAAACAATACCAATTGCCATATTGTTGCATATCCAACCAGCCGTAATAAAACTATTTACGACTATAATACTAACATGTTACGCAGCACAACAGAATGCATGAGTGCCATTTTAGGTGGCGCCAATAGCATTAGTAATACTGCTTACGACTCGATATTTCACAAAACAAACGAGTTTGGATCTCGTATAGCCAGAAACCAACTGCTAATATTAAAACACGAAAGTTATTTCGATAAGGTTAACAATCCTTCAGACGGGTCTTATTATATAGAATCCTTAACACAGCAACTTGCAGAAAAAGCATTGCAGTTATTTAAAGATATTGAAGCCAATGGTGGTTTTTTAAATCAATTAAAAGAAGGAATTATTCAGAAAAAAATTAAAGAATCCGCTTTAAAAGAACAAGACGATTTTAATACAGGAAAGGTAGTTTTGTTAGGCACCAATAAATACCCTAATACCAAAGATAGCATGAAGGACAACTTAGAGCTCTACCCTTTTCTTAAAAACAATCCTAGAAAAACACTTATAGAACCAATACTTTCTAAACGTCTAGCCGAAACTCACGAACAAGAACGCTTAAAACATGAGTAGAAAAAATCTGCAACATATAACGCTACATACAAATGCTGAAGCAAACAATTCCAGCAAGGGTGATGTTTTTTTTCTTACTGCTGAAGACATCCCTGTAAAACACAACTATTCTAAAGCAGATATTGCACAAGCACCTCATGTAAATTTTGCTGCGGGCATTACTCCATACCTCCGTGGCCCATATTCTACAATGTATGTAAAACGTCCTTGGACGATAAGGCAATATGCTGGATTTAGCACCGCCGAAGAAAGTAATGCTTTTTATAGACGTAATTTGGCTGCGGGACAAAAAGGCTTGTCGGTAGCGTTCGATTTGGCAACACACAGAGGCTACGATTCAGACCATGAACGTGTAATTGGCGATGTTGGGAAGGCTGGCGTTGCAATAGATTCGGTTGAAGATATGAAACTGCTTTTCGACCAAATTCCTTTGGATAAAATGAGTGTTTCTATGACCATGAATGGTGCAGTTTTACCCATTATGGCATTTTATATCGTAGCTGCCGAAGAACAAGGTGTCTCACCTCAACAACTGGCAGGAACCATTCAAAACGATATTTTAAAAGAATTCATGGTTCGCAACACGTATATTTATCCGCCTAAACCGTCCATGAGAATCATTTCAGATATCTTTAAATTTACCAGCAAGCACATGCCTAAATTTAATAGTATCAGTATTTCTGGATACCACATGCAAGAAGCCGGTGCGACTTGCGATATCGAATTAGCTTACACCCTAGCTGATGGTTTAGAGTATATTAAAGAAGGACTTAAAGCTGGCATGGATATAGATACCTTTGCCCCTCGCCTTTCATTTTTCTGGGCTATTGGCATGAACCATTTTATGGAAATTGCAAAAATGAGAGCTGCACGTATGCTTTGGGCTAAACTGGTTAAACAATTCAATCCCAAAAACGAAAAATCACTAGTTTTAAGAACACACTGTCAAACCAGTGGTTGGAGTTTAACTGAGCAAGATCCGTTTAACAACGTTGCTAGAACAACTATAGAAGCTGCTGCTGCCGTTTTTGGAGGCACACAAAGTTTACACACTAACGCTTTAGACGAAGCCATAGCCTTACCAACAGATTTCTCGGCCAGAATTGCCAGAAACACACAAATATATTTGCAAGAAGAAACACAAATTACTAAAACGGTCGATCCTTGGGCGGGAAGCTATTACGTAGAAACCCTAACACAAGACATCGCAGAAAAAGCTTGGCAACACCTACAAGAAATTGAAGCCTTAGGAGGCATGACCAAAGCCATTGAAGCCGGAATTCCTAAAATGCGCATTGAGGAAGCTGCCGCAAGAAAGCAAGCTAGAATAGACTCTAACCAAGATATTATTGTAGGCGTAAATCAATTTCAATTAGAAAAAGAAGATGAAATTTCTACACTTGAGATAGACAACCAAAGTGTAAGAAATGCTCAAATTGAACGCTTAAACAATATTAAATCTAAAAGAAATCAGCAAAACGTTGAAAAAGCACTTCAAAACCTTAGCAATGCAGCAAAAAACGAATCGGAAAATTTATTAGCTTTAGCTATCGAAGCTGCCAGAGAACGTGCTACTTTAGGAGAAATAAGTACTGCCTTAGAAAAGGAGTTTGGCAGATACAAAGCGCAAATTAAAACCATTTCGGGAGTGTATAGCAAAGAAATTAAAAACGACGATACTTTTAAAACTGCAAGACAGCTAGCCAATACTTTTGCTGAAATTGAAGGCAGACGACCTCGCATAATGATAGCTAAAATGGGACAAGATGGCCACGATCGTGGCGCTAAGGTTGTTGCTACAGGCTATGCCGATGTTGGCTTTGATGTGGACATTAGTCCGTTATTTCAAACCCCACAAGAAGTCGCCAAACAAGCTATTGAAAACGATGTACATGTGTTAGGCATATCATCTTTAGCTGCTGGACATAAAACATTGGTTCCTCAAGTAATTGATGCCTTAAAAGATTACGACAGAGCAGATATTATTGTTATTGTAGGAGGCGTAATTCCGAAACAGGATTATCAATTCTTGTTTGATGCTGGAGCTAGTGCCGTTTTTGGTCCAGGAACAAAAGTTGCAGATGCAGCAATTTCAATATTAAACCACTTAATGTCAGATTAATTGTATATTACTAGTTGTAATACACTACAAACTGGAACGAATTTCTAAAATTTAACTAGAATTAATTCGTATTATATAAAATAACATAAGGCTTATCACCTTAATATAAAATAATTAGCTATTTTTACACGTAACGCAAGGGTTTACTTGTGTCTCCCCCTCATCAAAACTGCTTTTCATAACCTACTAGTAATAATTCATTTTACAAAATACTTAGCAAAACAGTTTGATTATGATACGAAACTATTGGAATGAAAAATGGAAAGAAATAAAATTCGACGATAAAATAGCAGATAACGAGAAGTTTAAGATCTCTAATTACGGTAGAATTATTAATTGTAAAGAAGATGAAGAATTTCTTGTAAAGAAATATTACATAAATGGCTATCAAAATTTACCGCTACGCCAGAAAAAAAATGGTAAAAACACCAGTCGTTATGTGCATAAACTTGTAGCAGAACATTTTTTAGATAAAAATGATGGCGTTTGTGTTATTCATTTAAATTACGATAAAACCGATAACCGCGTTGAAAACCTAAAATGGGCCACTAAACGAGAAAAAGAATTACACCAATTTAGCAATCCTGCTTACAAAAATATGGTACGCAAAATACCACGTACTGCAAAACTGACCGAGACGAAAGTAAAATTAATTAAGCGTAAAATTAACGACCCTAATCGCCGAACCCGAATGAAGATGATTGCCAAACAATTTGGCATTTCCGAAATGCAACTTTACCGCATTAAAACTGGAGAAAATTGGGGTAAAGTAACCGAATATTAAGAGATAGTTTTCGCAACTTGTTAAACATCTTTTAAAAGTGAATTAACCTCGTAACTAAACTAATGAGTGGTTACGTAAATAATCCTCAACCTTATATCACACTCTGTTTTGTTGTAATTGCTTCAAAAAAATGAGCGTTTACTAAAACCTCACCCTAATCATTTTCGACAATAATTCTGCTGATTAAATGATTTTTCATCACTAAAAATCAGCATTTAAGCATTTATTCGCAATATTAAATTCTTTTCGGCACACTATTTGCAATTTTAGTTCATGTACGTAATAGCGCTATAATGAAGTACATGATTTAAGATTGTAACAGCATGGTTTAGATCTTAAAAATTACCGTTTAACCCTAAAACCGAAGTCTGATGAGAATTTTATTTACTATATTAAGTCTGTGTTTAGCTGTAAGCACTACAGCTAAAACCAAAATTTTTAATACAATTACAACTAACCCTTACCATTACAACACCAAATCTTTCATTTTTCTTGAACAAGGTGTGGAGTTTTCTGTTTTTCCTGATGGGCAATTCGATTTCTACATCCCGTCTATTAATAATTATAGTAATGTATCTGTTAGCACACCTAACTTCAATTTCAGTTTTAATACAGGCTATAATTACAATCCTTATGTGCAATACGACCACTTTGGTGCTGTAATTCAAGTTCAGAGCATTCCTCTATTTTACGATTTCTATGGCAGGATTTCCAGAATTGGAAATGTAGTTATTAATTACAATGGCTTTGGCATGGTATCTCATATTGGCAACATGGCTATTTTCTACACCAATAATGTGGTAACGCATTACACGGGTTATGTAAATACGTATAATAGATATTATGTTGTAAAACCTTGGCATAATTATTATCGTGTTCCTAAACCTAATTATTGTGTTATACATTACGAACCATATCGTCGTAATTATGTTGCGAACAGGCGTGCATACATAAAACCTTACCAATACAATAAACGACCTGCAGTAAACAGAGATGTTCGCTATATTAAAAATAACACAACGAATAAAACATATAGACAGTTTAACGCCTCAAGAGATTACGCTAATGCCACGAAACGTGATTATACGAATACGCGATCAAAATCCACAAAAAACAACACCAACAATCGTTATTCAGCAACCGATTACAGTAGCAGAAAAAACATCGAACGTAACAAGAACACATCTAACAGAAACTTTAACACCAATAGAGCGCAAAACAAAAAACCAAACACCAATAGTTCACGTACATATAATAAGCGAGAGCATTTATCGTCTCAAAACACAAGCACATCATCATCCCGAGAAAGTGCTTCATCTAGTTCTAGAGGGCGTAGATAAAAATATTAAGGGAAAATTCTGCGATCTAGTTTGCCCCAAAGCGTTTCGCAGGATTTTCTTTTTAGAAAGGTAATCGTTTTAAAAACTGATTGATAAGTTTGGATACATCATCCGAGAAATTAAAACCATATACTATTCCCACATAACTTAAACCTATAAATATACTTTTTAAAGCTATATTTAATACGGGATGAAACGGAAAATCCCAGAAATAAAACAATAATCCAACACCTAAAATCAGGCTAAAAACCTTTAAGGATGCGGTGGTAAATGGCAGCATTTTAAATTTTAAATACACAAAAACAATCTTTATAATATTGTAAGCAACAACCGATAAAAATGTAGCATAAGCTGCGCCATCTATACCATAAATCGGAATAAAATACATATTCAAAAACACCGAAACTACGGCCAAAAAAACGCCTTGAAGCAAAACCATTCTATAATAATCGCTATTGAATAAAATAGCATTGTTATTACCCAAAAGATTATCGAACAGTTTCGTTAAACCAACAAGAAACACCACCAAAACTCCGCTACTAAACTGCTCTGGAATTAAAGCATACAACTGATTGATATTTAAAATAATTAGCAAAAAAATAAATCCGCTGATTATAAATAAATTTAAAGAAGACTTTTTATATAAAACTTGTAGCTCGTACTTATTATTTTCGTTCAAATATTTTGCCGTTAACGGACTTGTAATTTGATACATAGACCGAGAAGGAACCCCAATAACCGCTGCAATATAAATAGCAACACCATAATAAGCCACCTGCTCTAATAAATTGTAATGACCAATCATAAATTTATCTATCTCTAAAATAATATTAGCTACAGAACCCGCTAAAATAATAAGAGAGGTATATTTCAATACCTTGGAAAGATTATTGATTTTCGAAAACTTAAGTACTGGCCTTTTTACACTAAAGGCATAACCCATCATAACCACAGTTCTTATAATATACATTACAACAATCCCAACAATTAATTGATGTACGGAAATGATATTTAAATGCAGAAAAAACAATAACAACATTACGCCTAACCTATGAAAAACTTCTTTCATAAAATTACCGAAAACAGTTTGAAGCTGCACTTTAGCCCAAGCATAAAACACTTCGAAATAAGCAAAGGCAATAGCCGAAATATAAATAAGCCAAACATAGTTTTTTACTAACTGGTTACCTTTAGCAATCCAATTACTTATGGCATCGAACCCCATAACTCCAATAAAACCAATTGGCACAATAATTACCAATGGTAAAAATAACATTAAGGTTAAAAAACTGTTTTGCGAAGTTCTTGTTTTAAATGTTGTATAAAACTTAATAATTGTATTATTAACCCCAAATGCCATAAGCGGCATTAAAATATTGGCCGTAGATAATATAAAGGTAATTAAACCAAAATACTCATCGCTTAAAAAACGAGTAAACAAAAACAAGGTATTTATAGCACCTAAACCAAACCCAAAATAGGTTATTATTGTGTTTTTTATTGATTGATTAATTACAACTCCCATTATACCAGTACTGCTAATGAAGCTGTTAAAGATTGTCTACTATACTTTTGCAAACCTATACCATGCGATTGCAAATTCCCTGCTTTATAAGCTAAATAATAGCTGTAAATCTGAGACTTTAATTCGTTATAAGCATTATAATAAAAATAATGACCTGTATTGGTTTCTTTAATAATTTGCTCGACATCTGATGCTTTTGGGCCTAAAGCTAAAATGGGTCGATTAGACACCATATATTCGAACAACTTACCCGGAATGATGCATTTAGTATCGGGAGAATCAATTTCTATGAGTAACAATACTTGTGATTTCCGCTGAAACGCTACCGCCTGCTCGTGATTTACATAACCAAAATTCTTACAAAATGATTGCAGTTTAAATCCCGCTATAGAGTTAAGAACATCTTGACTTACATGCCCTACCAAATGCAATTGAAAATCGGAAGCAAAATCGTTGTGACTGTTTATTAAATCTTCCAATACACGCCAAAGCATTTTTGGGTTTCGTTTAGATAATAACGAGCCAATATGTGCCATTGTAAATTTTGAATCTAATGTCATTTCATTCAACTTAACATAGTCGTAACCATTTGTTATAACATGAATAGGCTGTTTAGTAATGGCTTTAAATTCCGATTTAGTAACATGGCTGGTTACAATAATATCGTCGGCATGCTGTAAAATGTCTCGCTCTAAGTCCTTATGCTTTTTTTTAGAAGCTTCAGTCAACTTAAGCTCTTTATGATAACCTATCGTTGTCCAAGGATCTCTAAAATCAGCGAACCACTTTACACCTAATAGTTGTTTTAACTGCAAACCAATTAAGTGCAAACTGTGCGGTGGTCCTGTAGTAATTACGGCATCGACATCGTGATTACTGATATAATTTTTTAAAAAAGACACCGAAGGTTTTACCCATAGCACCCGTGCATCGGGAATAAAGAAGTTCCCCCTGATATACAACATCAATTTCTCTAAAGCCGTTTGTGCTTTAGCTTCAGTTATTATCCCCTTACTTATGGTTTCAGATTTTTTTTTAGAAAACATCGCCGCCCATTTATAGGGCTCTTTTATAGGATGCTTTAAAAGTGTTACATCCTTAGGTATCTCTTGTTCTAAACTAGAATCTAATATAGGGTAATTCGGGTTTTCGGGAATATACACTATCGGATGTATATTATATTCGGGTAAATATTTTACAAATTTAAGCCAACGTTGCACCCCTGGCCCTCCAGCTGGCGGCCAGTAATAGGTTACAATAAGTACGTTTTTTTTCATTGGTTTCAGTCGTTAGTTGAAACTATGCACTTTTAGTGCTAGACTTTCAGTTTCTATAAATATTTTTTCGCCACGAATGCACGAATATTTGACATAGTTTTTATAAAGATTATTCGTGTATTTGTGGCTAAAATAAATACAAATAATCGGACTTTCAGTCTGTTTTCAAACCTATAGACTTCCAGTCTATAGTGGTTTAGGTATAAAAAAATGTAACTTCTTAATTGTTAGCTTCTGCATCACCTACATGTTGTGATGCTGATTTATTTTTAAAACCTAAAAACAGCCCTAAAACAATTAAAACACCAACCAACAACGAACTCGCTAAGGCTATTTTGCTACCGGTTTGTATTACCTTAGGTTCAAACTTAAATTCTATAGTATGATTTCCTGCAGGCACATCTAATCCTCTTAAAATATAATTTACACGCTCGTGTGGCACTAATACATTATCTAAATACGCATTCCACCCCTGACCGTAATAAATTTCTGAAAATACAGCAAAACCTTTATTAGGGTTATTAGTTTGATATTTAATATAATTAGGCTTGTAAGCAACTACATTTATTGCTGCCGTTGAGTCTATTACATTTTTAGAATTCGCGATAGTTTTAGACGTTGTAACAGCTACATTTTGAGTGTCTAAACTATCTAATTTTAATATTTCTTCATTTGCGTTTTCAACCAATTCAACACGATCTACAAACCACGCATTACCATTGGCATCTGTATTCTCGTAAGGAAAATAATCGCCTTGCTCGTTTTGCGCTATAATATATTTTGTATTTAACATATTAAGCACATTGATATTGTTTTTTGAAATATAAAAATCGAACACCTCATTATAACGCCCTAATTTTGCAGCGTGATAACCGTTAAGCGAATTATGGAAATAAGACGCTCTAGCTGCTCCCGAAGTAACATCGAACACTCTAAAATGTGTTGTATCTTTTAAAATTTGAAGATCTGCTGCATTGGGCTGATAAGGTTTGTTAATCTGCATGGCAGACATAAAATCGTCGTTGTTAACATAACGTCTATCCACCCCTATTAAATCGAATAAAATAAGTGCGGCAAAAGCAATAGTAACTAAGGTTTCGGATAGTTTTTGTTTTAAAAACATAAAAACCACCCCTGCCGATAGCAAGACTAAAACTAAAGTTCTAATAGTATCGGTGGTAAACATGCTTACACGATCGGCACGAATAGCATCAATAAAATCGTGACCGTAATTTTGGGCGTAATACCCATCATTTACACCAACAAAATCGAATAATGTCGTTTTAAACAGTAAAAATACCAAAGCCAATCCAGCTGTTATTCCAGTAGCATACTTTAAAGCCTTCAACTTATCTTCACTGGCATTCGACTTTTTAAACAATTCCACTAAAGCAAAAACACCTAAAACCGGTATACATAATTCTAAAATTACTTGTATAGAACTTACCGCCCTAAACTTATTGTACATGGGTACAAAGTCTATGAATAAATTAGTTAAGACCTCGAAATTTTTTCCGTAAGATAGTAAGAGCGATAATACTGTGCCCCCTACAAGCCACCATTTTAATCGGCCTTTTACAAGAAATAATCCCAAAACAAATAAAAATAAAATA
This sequence comes from Bacteroidia bacterium, assembly GCA_030427735.1. Lineage (GTDB taxonomy): Bacteria > Bacteroidota > Bacteroidia > Flavobacteriales > Flavobacteriaceae > Formosa. The sequence goes on from JAUIBP010000001.1 coordinate 40,038, forward strand.
ACTGCCCCCACATAAGCAGGCGCTTCAACTATAGGTTGATCTCCCCAATATGTTGGTGTTTGTTTAGCTATTTCTCTAGCTTGCAATGGTGTTGCGCCCCGTTTTAAATTGAATTGATAATATTCAGAATCTTTACCTACATCTTCGTGGCTACCGCCGCCCAACAGTCTAGGAATAAAAAGGTTTAAAGACTCTACAATACCATAGCTATATTCTGTAATATAATCTTTATCGAGACCTGTAGATATTTCTTTAGTAGAACCGTCTGCATTTATGGTTAAATCGCTTTGGCCACGTGTACTTTCTTTAACGTACTCTTGTGTTGCCAGAATATTAGTCGCATTTAATCCGATTGACAAAATTACAGCCACAAATAAAATTCCAACCGATTTAAAAAAATGAGGAAGCTGCTGTTTTTTATAAGCATCTACTAAGTAAGCAATACCTAAAACCAAAACTAATAGCAATAAATAATACGTCATTTGGTAATGGTTAGCAACCAACTCTAAGCCCATGGCTACTGTGGTTAGCAAAAAGCCTAGAATGTATTTTTTTCTAAACGTTAAAACAATACCACTCAAAACCAATGGCATATATGCTATAGCATGCGCTTTACTGTTATGGCCAACACCTAAAATTATTATAAGATAAGTTGAAAATCCAAAGGCCAGAGCACCAACAACAGCCAGTTTATAATCTAATTTTAAACTCAGCAGTAAAATATAAAACCCTATAAAATATAGGAATAAATAATCGGCTGGACGTGGTAAAAACCGAAGCGTTAAATCTAATTTTTTAATATAGTTATGCGGATATTTAGCCCCTAACTGATAGGTAGGCATTCCTCCAAAAGCACTGTTGGTCCAATACGTTTCTTCGCCTGTTTGGGCTTTAAAGTCCTTTTGCTGTTTAGACATGCCGATATAGTGCATGATATCACTCTGAAAAATCTCTTTCCCCTTTAAAACCGGACTAAAATAAGCTAGGGATATAACAATAAAACCAATAAAAACTAATAAATGCGGCAGAAGACGCTTAATTGTAAATGACATGAATATGTGTTAAACTATGATTGCGAAAATTAATCAATTTCTTCGTAATCTACATATTCACCTACGTTTTTATTTGAAGTTTCTTGTTTTGGCATCTTATCAATAACCACCTCGCCTTCTGGCCTGGAGCTATTGTAATTACGCTGCTGATTTGGATTGAACTGACTTCCAAACTTTTGCTCGGCTTTCTTCACAAAAAACTTCATAATAGTTGGCGCAAACATGCGTAACAGTATTTTTCCGCCAAACCAAATAAGTAAAAGTATTAATATCGTTCTCATTAATCCTGTCGCCGAAGCGTATTGAAGCATAATATTTATTTTAGACAAAAATACAATTCTTATGTTTTAAAACGAATTGTTAATTGATAAAAAAAATATAAAATCTCTATATTTGACAGCTAAGACCACAAATTGGAAACCCTATGAAAACCTATTTAAGTTTTTTACTCTTTTCGCTTCCGCTCCTTACCATAGCGCAATATACCGATGTTATAAACTCTAACCGTCCTGGTGTTTCGCAAAGTGCCTATGCCGTAGGGCATAATGTGGTTCAGTTAGAAGCTGGCCCGTATTATACAAGCGAAAACCACACCCCTTTAGAATACGATGTTAAAGGCTTTGGTGTCGATTTTGCCGGACGTTACGGTTTACTTTGGGAACCCTTGGAAATTATGATTAACGGAACGTTTCAACGCGATAAATATTCCGATAACCGCTCGGCAATCTCTCAAGATTACACACGGTCGAATTTTAAAAACTTAACCTTGGGCGCCAAGTATTTAATTTACGATCCACATAAAAATGCGGTTGAAGAAAAACCCAATCTGTACAGTTGGAAAGCGAACAGAAAATTTAAATGGAGTCGTTTAATACCTGCTGTTTCTGTTTTTGCAGGTGCAAATTACGATACCGAAGACAACCCTTACACCGCTCCTGGTGTTGAAGGTGTTAGCGCTAAAGTAGTACTTATTACTCAGCATAATTTTTCGAACGGATGGGTTTTTGTCATGAACTTTATGGGAGATCGTATTGGTTCGGATGACTTTTCGCAACAATATATTTTTACATTAACCCACGGATTCAACGAAAAATGGGTCGCTTTTGGAGAATACCAGGCCATTAATAGCGATTTTTATGCCGACGACCTATTTAGATTAGGAGGTGCCTACCTGTTAAGTAAAAATTTGCAGTTAGATACTGCCATTACTTTCAACACCAAAGACACACCTTCGGTATTTAATGTTAACTTTGGCGCATCTTACAGATTAGATTTTCATAAAGACCAAGATCCAGAAGAAAACGGAACTTCGGCCGAACAAGAAGCAGAGCGTCGTAATAACAAAAACCAAGACTTCGAAGACAACAACAGTTCTAGTGATTTTTTAATACCTGAAGATTAAACTAAACATGATTGTTTTTTAATTTTTAATATGATTACAATAAAAGAAGTTTTAAATAAAAAAGACTTAAAAACATTTGTTAAGTTTCCTTTTACACTCTACAAAGACTCCCCGTATTGGGTGCCGCCAATTATTAGCGAAGAAATGGAAACCTTCAACAAAACTAAAAATCCTATTTTTGAAGATGCCGATGCCCGACTCTTTCTAGCCTTTAAAAACAACGTTTTGGTAGGCAGAGTTGCTGTAATTATTAATCATTTGGACTTAAATAAAGGCATTAACAAAGTACGTTTTGGATGGTTGGATATGATTAACGACATAGAAGTAACTAAAGCGCTACTTAACCAAGTAAACACTATCGGTAAAGAACATCAATTAGAATATATGGAAGGCCCTATAGGCTTTTCGAATTTAGATAAAGTTGGCGTTTTAACAGAGGGCTACGACCATATTGGCTCGATGGTTACTTGGTACAATTACCCCTACTATGTAGAGCATTTAAAAACCTTACAATTTTCGGTCGAAAAAGAGTATCAAGAAAATAAATTTCCGTTTAAAAATGTAAATCCCGATTTCTTTTTAAGAATTCAGAATTTAGTTAAAAAACGATACAAACTAAAACCATTAAATTTTAGTAAAACAGAGGAATTGATGCCTTATGTAGACCAAATGTTCGATCTTTTTAACAAGAGCTACGCCGATTTATCGTCGTTTGTAGAAATTACAGATTTACAAAAAGAGTATTTCAAGAAAAAATTCATTTCGTTTATAAATCCAGAGTTTATAAAATTTGTAATGGACAGCGATAACAATATGGTCGCATTTGCCGTAGTTATGCCGTCTTTTGCAGAGGCCCTACAGAAAGCCAAAGGTAAACTATTCCCTTTTGGTTTTTTACACTTATTAAAAGCTAAAAAAAGGTGCGAAACCGTATCTTTCTATCTTATTGGGGTTGCACCAGAATATCACAACAAAGGCGTTACAGCCATTATTTTCAACGAATTTTACGAAACCCTAAAACAGTATAATGTTATAAATTGTATTCGCACACCAGAATTAGAAAACAATTTGGCTTCTGTTCAAATCTGGAAACATGTAAACTCGGTAACATACAAACGCCGAAAAACATTTACAAAACAACTCGAATAGCAATACGATTAAAAAGCAATAAGGGGATATTTTTAATATCCCCTTATTGCTTTTTAATCTCCTTAATTTTAAAATTTAAAATTGCATCGGCACTTCTATAAATAAGAATGAAGCCTCTGTTTTTGCCTCTATTGTAAAACTTGGAGTATCGCTAACCCCAACGGCATCGCGAGTTTCTAAACTAACATTAGCCACTGTGGCACTACCGTGTACTAGCATAACATACACACCATGATTAGCACTTTTTAAAGCGTAATCGAACGTTTTGTTTTCTGTTAAATCTAACCTAGAAATTTTTGCGTCTTGATGAATCTGTAATGCACCTTCGGTATCCTCGTCTATAGAAGTCACTAAGGTTTGTAAAATATTTTCTCTGTCCGATGCATTAAACGTTTTCTGATCGTAACGCGGCGACACATTCTGTTTATTTGGTATTATCCAAATCTGAAAAAGGTTTAAATGCTCTTCGTCCGAACCATTAATTTCGGAATGCTCCACTCCTGTTCCGGCTGACATTACCTGCACCTCGTTTGGCAAGACAGACTCCCAGGTATTCCCCATAGAATCTCTGTGTTTTAACACACCTTTTAATGGAATGGTTATGATTTCCATATTCTGATGCGGATGGGTTCCAAATCCCATTTTAGGTGCAATAATATCGTCGTTCAAAACGCGTAAAGCACCAAAATGAATGCGGTCTTCGTTATACCAATTAGCAAAACTAAACGAATGATTGGCTTGTAACCATCCGTGATTGGCAAACCCTCTGCTTTCTGCTTTATGTTGTACTGTTTTCATGTTTTGTTGTTTTAATTTCACTATCAATCACTATAAGATGTGATTATCTTATTTTATCTAATAAATCGCTTAATTGCTCGGCTTCTTCAACTGTTAAATTTTTCATTAAATCGGCATTAAAATCTTCCGATATATGTTCTAATAACTCCACCCCTTTATCGGTAATATTTATGTGTACCACACGTCGATCGGTTGGGCAGGCTATACGTTCTATTAAATTTTTAGCACACAACTTATCCATTAACCTTGTGGCATTGGGCGCTCGATCTATCATCCTGTTTTTTATTGTTTGCACTTTTAATGGTTTATTCGCCCCCTTTAAAATGCGTAAAATATTATACTGTTGTGGAGAAATTCCAAAGGGTTTAAAAAATTCGTTTTGTAAACTCGTTACCCAATTTGCAGTATATAAAATGTTAACCAAAGCTTTTAGTTTGGGGTTATTAAAACGCGATGTAATATCTTTGGCTATATCTCCCATACTATATTAGAATAGATTTATACGCTTTGTTTTTGTTAAGTACTGCCGAGGCGTATGTACATAAAGGCTGAATTTTTAAATCGTTTTGCTTAGCAAAATTCACAACAGCTTCAATTAAAGCCTTCCCTACACCCTGACCTTGTAAACTCGAATCGACTTCGGTATGCGCTATTACCAATACGTTTTCAGTTTTATAGAAATAGTTTAATAATGCGACTGGCTTATCTTTATCTCCGACATAAAACCTGCCTTGACTATCATTTTCATCCAATTTAATTTCCATAACTACAATTCGTTTTTTAAGGTATCTACTGCTTCTTTCAACAAGGCATCTAACGCATCATCACTAATGGCTCCCGATTTAAAATGATCGTTAAATTTTGGCAAAGAAAATGTAGCCACTATATGTCCACCATTAAACGGAAATCGTCCTTTCGCTATATCTAAAACAGATTGCCCGCCACGTGCTCCAGGAGAAGTAGCCATAAGTAACATTGGTTTATTTTGCCAAACTTTACCGTCTATTCTAGACATCCAGTCGAACAAATTCTTAAACACCGTAGCATACGCACCATTATGTTCGGCTAGCGACAGTACGATGCCATCGGTATTTTTTATATGATTAAAAAATGATTGCGCCAGGCTTGGAATACCTTCCTCGCGCTCGATATCTACACTAAAAACTGGTAACGGAAAATCGTTTAAATCTAAAACTGTAACCGAAACACTTTCTAATAAAGTAGACGCATAGACCGCTAATTGTTTGTTTATAGACGTTTTACTGTTGCTTCCGGCAAATACTATTATATTTTTCATGCTTTCTGTTTTGATAACATCAAAGATACAACAAAATATTTTATATTCCAAGGAATATATTTCCATGTTATTTAATTTGATAAAACCAATACATTAAACTATTTTGAAACTTTTGTACTTTAGCGAAAATTTAGGATACATGGATATCAACTTCAATAAAAACGAAGATTACAATAAACTTTTAGTTTCAGATTTAAAAAAACGTTTTGCTAAAGTTAGCCTTGGTGGCGGACAAAAACGTATTGAAAAACTTCACAGTAAAGGTAAACTTACAGCACGCGAGCGCATAGATTATTTATTGGACAGCAATGCAAAAAGTATTGAAATTGGTGCTTTTGCTGGAGAAGATATGTATCCCGAACACGGTGGATGCCCTTCTGGTGGTGTCGTGGTAAAAATCGGGTACGTTTCGGGTAAGCAATGTATTGTTGTTGCCAACGATGCTACGGTTAAAGCTGGCGCATGGTTTCCTATTACCGGTAAGAAAAATTTACGTGCCCAAGAAATTGCCATCGAAAACAAATTACCAATTATTTACTTGGTAGATAGCGCTGGCGTATACTTACCTTTACAAGACGAAATTTTTCCAGATAAAGAACATTTTGGTCGCATATTTAGAAACAACGCCATAATGAGCAGTATGGGTATTACCCAAATTGCAGCTGTTATGGGAAGTTGTGTTGCTGGCGGTGCTTATTTGCCTATTATGAGCGACGAAGCTTTAATTGTAGACAAAACAGGAAGTATTTTTCTTGCTGGAAGTTATTTAGTAAAAGCGGCAATTGGAGAAACCATAGACAACGAAACATTGGGCGGAGCTACAACACATTGCGAGATTAGCGGCGTTACAGATTATAAAGCTAAAGACGATAAAGCAGCTCTAGACAAGATAAAATCTATTATCGATAAAATTGGAGATTTCGACAAAGCCGGATTTAACAGAAGTACACCCGTAAAACCCAAAGAAAAGCAAGAAGATATTTACGGAATTTTGCCTAAAAGTCGTGCCGACCAATACGACATGAAAGCCATAATTGAACGTTTGGTAGATAACTCTGAATTCGAAGAATACAAGGAAGGCTACGGCAAAACCATAATAACAGCTTATGCCAGAATAGATGGTTGGGCCGTGGGCATTGTTGCTAACCAAAGGCAATTGGTGAAAACCAAAAAAGGCGAAATGCAATTTGGCGGTGTAATTTATAACGATTCTGCAGATAAAGCCACCCGATTTATAGCCAATTGTAATCAGAAAAAAATTCCGTTGGTTTTTATTCAAGATGTAACAGGCTTTATGGTAGGCTCTAAATCTGAACACAGTGGCATTATAAAAGACGGTGCAAAAATGGTAAATGCCGTTAGTAACTCGGTGGTTCCTAAATTTACTATTGTTGTAGGAAACAGCTATGGCGCTGGAAATTATGCCATGTGCGGTAAGGCCTACGACCCTAGATTAATCGTAGCTTGGCCAAGTGCAGAATTGGCGGTTATGAGCGGTAATTCGGCTGCAAAAGTTTTATTGCAGATAGAAATAGCATCATTAAAAGCCAAAGGAGAAACTATTTCGAAAGAACAAGAAGACAGCTTGTATAATGAGATTAAATCGCGTTACGACAGCCAAGTCTCGCCTTATTATGCCGCTGCACGATTATGGACCGATGCTGTTATCGATCCGCTAGACACCCGTACTTGGATTTCTATCGGAATTGAAGCCGCAAATCACGCGCCTATCGAGAAACCTTTTAACCTTGGTGTTATACAAGTTTAACTTTTTAAAATCATCAAAATTTCGTAACTTAAATACATATAAATCAACACTTTTAAGTTATGGACACAATTAAAGCACTTAATAAATGGGCTAATATACACACCTATTTGCCTTTAGATTTGTTACGTATTGGCTTAGGTGTATTTTTGTTTACTAAAGGCATCTTTTTTATGTCTAGTAGCCAAATATTAATAGATCTTTTATCGCCACTCCAAAACTGGGCAGGAAGCATGTTTATTATACATTATGTGGCACCTGCACATTTTATTGGCGGATTATTAATTATGTTTGGTTTGTTAACACGATGGGCTATACTCGCACAACTTCCTATATTAATTGGTGCTATAGCTATTAATTTTGCGGGCGAGATGCAAATGGGAAATTTTATTCTAGCCTCATTAACCTTTCTTGTTTGTATTTTTTTCTTGATATACGGATCAGGCAAAAACTCTGCCGATTATTATTTTAAAATGCAACAATAACAAACGAAACTGTTTTTAAAATTTAGGAAGAAAAAAAATCCGCAAACGCATTAAATAAAGCGTTTGCGGATTTTTTTATTACTACTGTTAATTAAAATACATGTTCCTTAACTAATAGATTTACCATTTTTAAGCAAATCCATGGTTTTTTTTCGTTGAATTTTCCTGTTTGGCGTTTCAATAAAATCTTTCACAAAATAAATTTGCTTAGGAACTTCATTCTTTTTTAAATCTTGAAAAACAGAAGTATCAATAACCTTTTCATCACCTTCCACAACCAATACCAATTGTTCTCCCAAACTATCGTTTGACTCTGAAGCGATAAAGAATCTATCTTGTAATTTCGTTGCCAACTGATTTTCTATCTGTTCTGGAAACAATTTTAATCCACCCGAATTTATTACATTATCTATTCGTCCCAACAATTCAAATTCGGTATCGGAATGCATCTTAACCACGTCGTTAGTTTGCAACGGCGCTTCCAATAAATGTGGCGCATTTATAATTAAACAGCCTTCGTTGTTTTGTGTTAATTTCACTTTTGGCAACGCTTTATACACAGCCGAAGCTTTTGTCCCATTTAAAGCTTTTATCGCTATATGGCTAACCGTTTCCGTCATACCATAGGTCGCATAACATTTTGTTTTCACTTTAGAGATTGCTTTAAGCAACGGTTCAGACACGGCAGCCCCGCCAATAATAAGTGTTTTGAAATGGCTTATTTGCGGTAAGATATTTTCTACCTGCAACGGAATCATCGCTCCAAAGTCGTAAGTTTTATCTAAATCGAAAACTGGTGTCGCCTTAGGCGGAACAACATCTAATTCCAGACCTAAAATCATGGCCCGAACCAACATCATTCTTCCCGAAATAAAATTTGAAGGCAAACAGTGTAAAACGCGATCTCCTGGCTTCAACTTAAAAGCATTACCAGTAGCTATGGCAGAATTTACCATTGCCTGTTTTTTTATTTTAATCCATTTGGGTTCGCCTACAGATCCAGAAGTTCTCACTTCAATATAATCTTTGGCATCTAACCATAATTGTAAAAAATCGCCCAAAGTTTTCTCGAAAGGTTCGCCTTCTTTTATAAAGCTATAGGCAACTTCTTTTAAGTCTTCGGTATCGTAATAGCGTCCATTTAATTTAAATCTTAAATGAATTTTATCGTATGTCGGAATTTTGGTCTTGGTTATCATGAATATCTAAATTTAAAGATTCAATCGTATTATTATTAATAGCATTAAGCGATGGTTCTGTATAAGAATTGTAAACGGGACCTGTTAATTTCTCTTTCCAGTTGGTCCACTTGTATTTTTTAGAAAAGATAAATAGCAAAATAGGAAACACTACAAATACAGGAATAAAAATATCGGTTAGGCCTGCTACACCAGGATCGGCAACATCTTTTAAAATAGAATCCGTTTGAAACGCCGTCCAATCTGCGGTTACCAATAATGCTGTAAATAAATTATTGGCAGCATGAAACCCCAGGGCAAGTTCCATACCTTCATCCATTAAAGTAATTACTCCTAAAAATAGTCCTGTACCAATATAGTACACCATGATTATGTAGCCCAATTTTTCGACTTCCGGATTAGCAATGTGCAATCCGCCAAAGATGACAGAAGTTAACACCAAAGGCAGCCATTTATTTTTGGCAATTACCCCTATACCTTGCATTAAATACCCTCGAAACATATATTCTTCGAAACTGGTTTGAAAAGGAACCAGAACAATAGCTATAACTGCGAGAATTATAAATTTGTTTAACTGAAAATTATATAAATAATCTTCTGGTGCCAAGGCATAATCTATTAACACCATAGCAGATGATATAATTCCCCAAAAGAAAAATGAAAAGAACACGCGTCGCCAATCTATGTTTACTCTAGAGGTTGTTAAATTAACAATAGGAAGTTTATGCAATAATTTTACAGCGAACAGCAAAAAAATTAATCCTCCAAGAAAAGGCAAAAGCACAAACACTAAATTAAGGTTTGGCTCGAATAAAGTCATGATATAATTAACATCATTCATTTTAGATTCATCGATACCTTCGCGTAGCATTTTTAATGCAATAGCAACCATGTGCGGCATCGAAAACGCAAAAATTCCTCCCAATGCAATAATAACACCCACAATATATCGCCACCAATCGTGTAATCCTTTATACGCCTGACTTATATACATACTCTATTTTTAAAAATTATAATTCCATTTATTTGTTTTGCAATACTGCAAGGTACCATTTTTTACTTGCAAGGGCGAATCGAAATTATTGGTATATAAACCACCTGTACCTAAACCTTGCGGCATTTTACTATTTAACAGGTAAGTGTATTGTGCAATGGCATTTAAGCCTACATTACTTTCTAAAGCACTAGTAATCCACCAACCTACATTGTTATTTTTGGCTAAATCAATCCAAGTATCACTTCCGATAAACCCACCTATCAAACTGGGCTTCAGTATTATATACTGAGGCTTTACGATATTCATAATTTTATTCTTAGCGACAGTAGTAAAGGCTCCTATAAGTTCCTCATCTAAAGCAATATCTAGAGGTGTAGCCTCGCAAAGCCGAGCCATTTGCTCTAAATTCCCAGCCTTAATAGGCTGCTCTATAGAATGCAAATCGAATTCCGATAAACGCTCCAGTTTATCTAAAGCTTCATTAAAAGTGAAAGCACCATTGGCATCAACCCGAAGTTCTATTTCGGATGCAGAGAAGGATTCTCTAATAGATTTTAACAGCTTCAATTCGGCATCAAAATCTATGGCTCCAATTTTCATTTTTATACAATTGAAACCCGATTTTAGCTTCTCCTCTATTTGTGTTTTCATAAACAATTCGTCTCCCATCCAAATAAGTCCGTTAATTGGGATTGAAGCTTTACCGTTCGTGAAATCTGATGGAAATAATTGAAATGGAGAATCACTTAATAACGATTTAAAAGCGGTTTCCAAACCAAATTGAATACTAGGAAACTCGATAAGCTTTGTAAGCAATACCTCTAAGCCTAAATGTATATTTTTACAAACCCATGCTAAAGTAGCTTCGTAATCGTCGCGATCATCTACACTTAAACTTCTTAAAATACCACACTCACCCACTCCTTTTTTACCATCTGTCTCTAAGTGAATAAACCAGGTTTCTTTACTGGTTAATACACCTCGCGAAGTACCGCTTGGTCTTTTAAACTGAAGCATGTATTTATAATAATTGGCTTGCATCATATCATCAAAAATAGTATTTATTTACTTCTTTGGGCAAGTTTTAATCCCTAATATTATTTATCATAAAAAGAGTTCAACCCCACTCTTTAAAACATAAAAAAACAAGCTTTCCACCATCAATCAATCTAAGCATAAAAATAACGTCGGCTTAACACCTCAACACCAATTAATAATGTATTTTTACCAATAAAATTGCCTTTATGAATTTATCTGATGTTAAACTAGTAGTTACCGACATGGATGGTACACTGTTAAACGAAAATGGAGAAATTAGCCCTAATTTTTACAATGTATACGACGCCTTAAAAGCCAACGACATACATTTTGTAGCTGCTAGTGGCAGACAATATTACAGTATTGTTGAAAAATTGAACGAGATTAAAAACGATATTACAATTATTGCCGAAAACGGAGGTATTACTAAACGTGGCAACTTAGAGTTAGCCAAAACACTGCTATCTAAAGACAATACAGACGCTATTATTCCGTTATTGAGAACCATTAACGATGTGTTTATTGTACTTTGCGGTAAAAACAAAGCGTATATTGAAACTAAGGATTTAAATTTTCCGAAGCTGCTAAGCGAATATTATACCGAATTTGATACTGTAGAGGATTTAACAACGGTTAATCACGATGAATTTTTAAAAATTGCGATTTATCATCCTACGAGTTCCGAAACTTACATTTATCCGCATGTTAAACACTTAGAGTCGGATTTACAAGTGAAAGTATCTGGACAAAACTGGTTAGACATTTCTCACAAAGATGCCAACAAAGGGTTTGCTTTACAAAACGTACAAAAAGCTCTTGGTGTAACGGAAAACGAAACCATGGTCTTTGGCGATTATAACAACGACTTAGAAATGCTTGAGCGCGCATACTTCAGTTATGCCATGGAAAATGCACATCCAAACGTTAAACAAGTGGCTCGATTTGAAACTAAAAGCAACAACGAGCAAGGTGTAGAATTTATTTTAGAACAACTAATCGCCTCTAAACAGAAATAACATTTAAGCTCCGAAAGCAGTTAACACCACTGTTCTGGCACCGCCATAATCACGATGCTCACATAAATAGATGCCTTGCCAGGTTCCTAAATTTAAACGCCCGTTGGTAATAGGAATTTGTACACTAGCTCCCATTAACGACGATTTTATATGGGCTGGCATATCGTCTGAACCTTCGTAAGTATGCACATAATAGGGTTGATTTTCGGGAACCATAACATTAATATGGCTTTCGAAATCGGTACGCACAGACGGATCGGCATTTTCATTAATAGTTAAGCTTGCCGATGTATGCTTTATAAAAACCTGCAACTGACCCACAGTAAATGTTTTTAGTTCTGGAACAGCTTTAATTATAGTTTCTGTAATAATATGAAATCCTCTTTTATATGCCGGTAAAGTGATTTCTTTCTGAATTATTTTCATTTTTATGAGAATTATAAAAGGCTAATGTAACACGAATCTAATAACCCTTTTTAAAGTAAAAAATAAAGGCAGGTAATTAACCTGCCTTTATTTTTTATCAATATAATAAATTTATACTACTCCATTGCCGCAGCAACAGAAGCAGATAAACGTTTATACGTTCCGTTTTCTAATCTAGATCTTATAGCATCGAAAGCATCTAAGGTTTCGTTAACATCATCTAAAGTATGAGTCGCAGTAGGTATTAAACGCAATAAAATTAAACCTTTTGGAATTACAGGATAAACCACTATAGAACAAAATATTCCATGATTTTCACGTAAATCTTTCACTAAGGCCATAGCCTCTGGAATACTTCCTTTAAGATATACTGGCGTTACACAGCTTTGTGTTGTACCAATATCGAAACCACGAGCTTTAAGCCCAGATTGTAACGCGTTGGTATTTTCCCATAGTTTAGCTTTAAGTTCTGGCTTGGTTTTAAGCATTTCCAAACGCTTTAAAGCTCCTACAACCAACTGCATTTGCAATGATTTAGCGAACATTTGCGAACGTAAATTATATTTTAAATAATCTATAATTTCCTGATCGGCAGCAATAAAAGCACCTGTACTGGCTAATGACTTAGCAAAAGTTGCGAAATACACATCAATACCATCTTGTACACCTTGCTCTTCGCCAGCTCCTGCTCCTGTTTTACCTAACGTTCCAAAGCCATGGGCATCATCTACTAAAAATCTAAAATTAAATTTTTCTTTAAGCGCAACTATTTCTTTTAATTTCCCTTGCTCACCACGCATACCAAACACACCTTCGGAAATCACTAAAATACCACCACCAGTCTGTTCAGCCATTTTAGTGGCACGCTCCAAATTCTTTTCTAAACTTTCTATATCGTTGTGCTTGTAGGTAAAACGTTTACCCATATGTAAGCGTACTCCATCTATAATACAAGCGTGAGAGTCTACATCGTAAACAATAATATCGTCTTTAGACACCAATGCATCTATAGTAGACACCATACCTTGGTAACCAAAATTCAATAAATAAGCAGCTTCTTTATTTACAAATGAAGCCAATTCGTTTTGTAATTTTTCATGAAGATCTGTATGTCCAGACATCATTCTTGCTCCCATTGGATACGCCGAACCAAATTGTGCACCAGCCTCAGCATCTACTTTTCTTACTTCTGGATGGTTCGCTAACCCTAAATAGTCGTTAATACTCCAAGTAATAACGTCTTTACCTTGAAATGTCATTCTGTTAGATATTTGGCCTTCTAATTTAGGAAACACAAAATATCCTTCTGCTTGAGACGCCCATTTTCCTAAAGGTCCTTTATCCTTATATATTTTTTCAAATAAATCTTTCATGTAAGCTATTAATCTTAATTATGTGCGCAAAATTAACTAATTATGAATTTCTAACATAATAAATTAGTACGCATTGTTAACAAACTTAATAACAAAGCACACAGTATTATAGCTTAGTATAAAATTGTGTGCCTGTATTTAAGCAAGTTATTATTTTATGTATTGAATTGTTTGAGCAGCTTCTACATTAACACTGTCAAAGAACCCTTGTTCGTTCATCCATTTATCGCTATAAACTTTACTCATATAGCGCGATCCGTGGTCTGGAAAGATAACCACAACCATATCGTTTTTAGAAAATTTACCGTCGGCTTCTAATTGCTTTACCGCTTGCATAGCTGCCCCAGAAGTATATCCTACAAACATACCCTCTGTCTTTGCTATCTCTCTTGCTGTATGTGCACTGGCTTCGTCTGTTACTTTTACAAACTCATCAATGATATCAAAATCTGTAGCTGCCGGTATTAAGTTTTTTCCTAAACCTTCTATTCGGTAAGGATATATTTCTTTTTCGTCGAATTCTTTAGTTTCATGGTATTTTTTAAGTACAGACCCAAAAGCATCTACACCTATAATTTTTATATTAGGATTTTTTTCTTTTAAATATTTTGCAGTTCCCGAAATCGTACCTCCTGTACCACTACAGGCCACAAGGTGAGTTATTTTTCCTTCGGTTTGCTTCCAGATTTCTGGTCCTGTAGAATTGTAATGCGCATCTATATTTAATTGATTGAAATACTGATTTATATACACAGAACCTTTAATTTCGTCGTGTAAGCGCTTAGCTACCTGATAATAAGATCTAGGATCGTCTGCACTAACATTGGCTGGGCATACATATACTTTTGCCCCCATAGTTTTTAGCATGTCTATTTTATCGGCAGACGATTTAGAACTCACAGCCAAGATACAATCGTAACCTTTTATTACGCTTACCATTGCTAAACTAAACCCTGTGTTACCAGAGGTCGTTTCTATAATGGTATCGCCAGGTTTAAGAATACCTTGTTTTTCGGCTTGTTCAATAATATATAGTGCAATTCTATCTTTTGAGGAGTGTCCTGGGTTGAAGGCTTCAACTTTAGCGAAAAATTCGCAGCTACACTCAGAAGTAATTTTATTTAGCTTAATTAAGGGAGTATTTCCCACTAAATCCAGTACGTTATCAAAAACTTGATTTTTGTGTTCCATAAATGCTATTTAAAAGCTACTTTAGATTAGTAAAATAACTAAAACCTGACAAAAATAAGCATTTTTTTTTACTTATTGGCAATTCCTTCCAAATCCAATAAGAAAGCATACTCTAAAGCAACTTCTTTTAGGCTCTCAAAACGACCGGAAGCGCCACCATGCCCTGCATCCATATCGATATGAAACAGCAATAAATTTTGGTCTGTTTTTAAATCTCTTAACTTAGCTACCCATTTTGCTGGCTCCCAATATTGCACCTGAGAATCGTGAAGTCCTGTGGTTACTAACATGTTAGGATATGCTTTAGCTTCAACATTATCGTAAGGCGAATAAGATTTCATATAATTGTAATATTCCTCGTTATTTGGATTCCCCCATTCGTCGTACTCGCCCGTAGTTAATGGTATGGTATCGTCTAACATGGTAGTTACGACATCTACAAAAGGTACAGCCGACAGCACGCCGTTATACAGTTCTGGATTTAAATTAATTATTGCGCCCATTAAAAGTCCTCCTGCCGATCCGCCATAGGCATATAAGTGCTTATTGGATGTATAGCCTTCGGAAATCAAAAATTTAGAGCAGTCTATAAAATCGTAAAACGTATTCATTTTAGTTAACAACTTTCCGTTTTCGTACCAGTCGCGTCCTAAATATTCCCCGCCTCGAATATGCGCAATGGCATAAATAAAGCCACGATCTAGCAAACTTAAGCGTATGGTAGAGAAATAGGGATCTATAGTCGATCCATACGATCCATAAGCATACAATAACAACGGTGTTTCGCCATTAAGTTCTAAATCTTTTTTATACACCATAGAAATAGGCACCTTAACACCATCGCGTGCTGTAGCCCAAACGCGTTTAGAACTATAGTTTTCTTTGTTAAACTGTCCACCTAAAACTTCCTGTTCTTTTTTTACAACCTTCTCTTTGGTTTTAAAATAATAATCGATTACCGAACTCGGGTTGGTTAACGAATTGTAACTGTATCTTAAGAATTCACTGTTAAAGTCGGGATTGTTTCCTGTACTGGCTGTATATGTTTCGCTGTCGAATGGTAAGTAATAATCTTCTTTTCCATCCCAACTCATTATTCTTATATTATTTAAACCGTTTTCCCTTTCGCTAACTACCAAATAGTCGTTAAAGATTTCTATATCTTCAATTAAAACATGGGCGCGATGCGGCAAAACATCTTCCCAAAATATTTTCTCGGTTTGGGTTTCGTTAGTTTTTAATACTTTAAAATTTGTAGCACCATCGGCATTTGTAATAATATAAAAACTGTCGTCATAATGTGCTATGGCATAATCTAACTCGCGAATACGTTCTTGAAACACCTTAAATTCTTGATCTGGTGTATCGGCATTTACAAACCGATACTCCGATGTTAAAGTACTTGCAGAACCAATAACAATGTATTTATTGGACTTGGTTTTATACACAAACGTATTGAAGGTTTCGTCTGCTTCGTAAAACACCTCTTCGTCTTCAACATTACTGTGTAGTTTATGTTTAAAAATTTTATGGGAACGCAAAGTTACCTCATCCTTTCGTGTATAGAATATGGTTTTATTGTCGTTTGCCCAAGTAGCGCTACCAGTTGTATTTTCAATTTTGTCTGGGTATACTTTGCCCGTAACAAGATTTTTAACCTGTAAAGTATATTGGCGACGACTTACAGTATCTACCGAAAATACGGCTAAAGTGTTATCTGAGCTTATTGCGATTCCGCCTAATTTAAAATAGGCAAAACCTTTGGCCATTTCGTTACAATCGAAAAGCACCTCTTCTTGCGCTTCGAGCACCTCTTTTTTTCGGGTGTAAATTGGATAATCTTTACCAGTTTCGTATTTGGTAATATACCAATAGCCG
Organism: Bacteroidia bacterium; assembly: GCA_030427735.1. GTDB lineage: Bacteria > Bacteroidota > Bacteroidia > Flavobacteriales > Flavobacteriaceae > Formosa. The sequence goes on from JAUIBP010000001.1 coordinate 57,104, forward strand.
TTTAATTTATAAGGAACAGACTCGTCGTCTTCTTTAATACGGGCTTTCATTTCTTCGAACAGATCTTGTTGAAACTGTTCGGTGTGTTTCATTTTATGCTTTGTATATGCGTTTTCAGCATTTAAATAATCTATAACATCTGGGTTATCCCTATCGTTTAGCCAAAAATAGTTATCTATTCGTACATCGTTATGTGCTACTAATTTTTTTGGGACTTTTTTTGCGATTGGCGGATGAATATCTTTTTTCAAATGCGTTTTTATTTATTCTTAATTTAACGCCCAAAAATATAAAATTTAAATAATTTTGTGTTGAATTTAAAATTTTAAAAATATGTTTGGAGATCTTATGGGCATGATGGGTAAATTAAAAGAAACCCAACAAAAAGTAGAAGACACAAAAAAGCGCCTAAATACAGTTTTGATAGATGAACAAAGTAATGATGGCTTGCTAAAAATTACACTTACTGCCAATCGCGAGATTAAATCTATTTCTATAGACGATAGTATTCTTGAAGACAAAGAGCAATTAGAAGATTATTTAATTTTAACGCTTAATAAAGCGATTGCCAAGGCTACACAAGTTAACGAAGCCGAATTAGCTGCAGTGGCTAAAGATGGTATGCCAGATATTCCTGGAATGGATATGTTTAAATAAAAGGGAGATTATAACTCCTTAGTATTAACCATAAAAAAAGGAAGTTAAATAATTTAACTTCCTTTTTTTGTTATTTATTTTTAAGTAAGATTTAAAGCGCTTCTCTTTTTGCTTTTTTCTCTTCTTGCTTTTCCTTAATAAGTTCTAAGATCGATCCACCAATCCAATAAGGTACAACAAACGTTATTAAAAAAATCATTAACCAAAATCCTATTGTTAAGATGGTTAAAAACGCTAAAAAGCCTAAATATTGGTCAAACTCGAACATAATTGGTATTTTCTATTAATTTAATCTCCGCAAATATAAAATAAATGATTTTTTAAAACAATACCAGATTTTAAATATTTGCAATTAATTTAAGTTTGGTTGTGGTGTCATTCTTAAATATGGCTTAATTTCTTTATGCCCTTTCGGAAATATCGCAGGAATATCTTTAGTTTCTATACTCGGCGCAACCACACAATCCTCTCCATTTTTCCAATTTGCAGGCGTAGCGACTTTGTGGTACGCGGTTAATTGTAGCGAGTCTATTACCCGCAACAATTCCTCGAAGTTTCTACCTGTAGACGCGGGATAAGTTATCATTAACTTCACTTTTTTATCTGGATCTATCACAAATACAGAACGTACTGTTAAATTACTATCGGCGTTGGGGTGAATCATATCGTACAATTCCGAAACTTTACGATCATCATCGGCGATAATAGGAAAATTAACTGTGGTATCTTGCGTTTCGTTAATATCGTTCACCCATCCTTTATGCGACTCCAAACCATCTACACTTAAGGCTACAACCTTTACATTACGTTTATCGAACTCTGCTTTGTACTTTGCTACGGTTCCTAATTCTGTAGTACACACTGGTGTATAATCTGCAGGGTGCGAAAACAAAATACCCCAGCTATCGCCTAACCAGTCGTGAAAATGTATTGTTCCTTCGGTAGATTTTGCCGTAAAATTCGGTGCTTCATCCCCTAATCTTATTGTTGCCATAATTGATTATTTTTTTAATATTGATTAATATCTTAACAAATTATTTTTGAACACCTAAGGTAGTAGATTTCATAATTATCTTCAATTTAGAAGTCTTAAGTTTATCTTAAATTTTTAATAAAAATAACCTTGAAGCGGGTAAAAAATAAGAATCAAAATCATTAAATTTGCTTTCTTTAAAAATACAATAAAATGGACTATAGGATAGAAAAAGACACCATGGGCGAAGTAAAAGTGCCTGCAGACAAATTATGGGGCGCACAAACAGAGCGTTCTCGAAACAATTTTAAAATAGGTGCACCAGCATCTATGCCGTTAGAAATTATTTACGGTTTTGCATACTTAAAAAAAGCTGCAGCTTACACCAACTGCGAATTGGGCGTACTTCCTATCGAAAAACGCGACTACATTGCGCAAGTTTGCGACGAAATTCTTGAAGGTAAGCACGACGATCAGTTTCCTTTAGTTATATGGCAAACAGGATCGGGTACCCAAAGTAATATGAATGTTAACGAAGTTGTTGCCAATAGAGCACACCAACTTGCTGGAAAAACTATTGGCGAAGGCGAAAAAACCATTCAGCCTAACGACGATGTAAACAAGTCGCAATCGTCTAACGACACTTTTCCTACAGGAATGCACATTGCCGCTTACAAAAAAATTGTGGAAACCACTTTACCTGGAGTAAAACAATTACGCGATACTTTAAAAAAGAAATCTGAAGACTTTAAAAAAGTAGTTAAAATTGGCCGTACCCATTTAATGGATGCTACGCCTTTAACTTTAGGTCAAGAATTCTCTGGGTACGTATCGCAATTAGACCACGGTATTAAAGCTTTAGAAAACACCTTGCCACATTTAAGTGAATTGGCTTTAGGCGGAACTGCTGTTGGAACCGGATTGAACACACCAAAAGGATACTCTAAGCGCGTAGCCGAATACATTGCTAAATTTACTGGACTTCCTTTTATTACAGCTAAAAATAAATTTGAAGCACTTGCAGCTCACGATGCTTTGGTAGAAACACATGGTGCCCTAAAACAATTGGCAGTTTCTTTAAACAAAATAGCTAACGATGTAAGAATGATGGCCTCTGGACCACGAAGTGGTATTGGCGAAATTATTATTCCGGCCAACGAACCTGGAAGTTCTATTATGCCTGGTAAAGTTAACCCTACACAATGCGAAGCCTTAACCATGGTTTGTGCTCAAGTTATAGGAAACGACGTAGCTGTTAGTGTGGCTGGCACACAAGGTCATTACGAATTAAACGTTTTTAAACCTATTATGGCTGTAAACGTACTGGAATCAGCACAATTACTTGGTGATGCCTGTGTAAGTTTCGATATCCATTGTGCTACTGGCATAGAGCCTAACCACGCCGTAATTAAGCAATTATTAAACAATTCGCTTATGCTAGTAACCGCTTTAAACACCAAAATAGGATACTACAAAGCTGCCGAAATTGCAAACACAGCGCACAAAAATGGTACAACTTTAAAAGAAGAAGCTATTAATTTAGGCTATGTGACTGCTGAAGATTACGATAACTGGGTAAAACCAGAAGATATGATTGGTAGTCTATCATAAAACACCCGATAATTATACAATTAAAAAAGCTAACCAAACCGTTAGCTTTTTTAATTTTTATTAGATTTTAATTTATAAAACCACTATTTATTGTTCTCAGGATTTGCTGGCTGTTGCTGCACCTCGGCTGGCGTTAAAAGATCTATATAAGCAGCACCTATACCATTAATCACATCGCTGGCAATCATACTCTGATACCCTAATTGCTCTACAACTATATCTGCCGATTTACCATGCAAATACACACCAAAGCACGCTGCCTGTAATGGATTATACCCTTGACCTAAAAGTCCTGTAATTATTCCCGTTAGCACATCGCCAGTACCAGCTGTAGCCAATCCAGGATTTCCTGTTACATTTATATATAACTTATTATTATAAACTGCAGTTGTATTAGCGCCTTTTATCACTAATACAATCTGATATTTTTTAGCAAACGCTTTAGCTTTTGTTAGCTTGTCAAAATCATCATCCCAAGCGCCAATCAATCGCTCCAACTCTTTTGGGTGCGGTGTTAAAATACTGTCCTTTACAAGATGTTTAAGCAATTTAGGTTGAAGCGCCAAAATATTGAGTCCGTCAGCATCTATAACCAAAGGTTTAGTATTGGTTTTCAAAAAAGCTTCAAATGCCACTATAGTGTCTTGAGCAACTCCTAACCCCATGCCAACACCTATCGCAGAAAAATCTGTTGTAAAACGAATAGCGGTTATATGAGTTTCATTAGTATCGGTTAATACCATGGCTTCTGGAAACGCCGTTTGAAGCGGCAAATAACCACATTTAGGCACATAGGCGGTTACCAAACCAGATCCAGAAGTTAACGCTGCTCTAGCAGCCAATTGCACCGCCCCTATCTTACCGTAACTTCCTCCTATTAATAATACGTGTCCAAAAAGTCCTTTATGCGAAAATTTTGTTCTTGGTTTGTACCACTGCAATACCTCGTGCTTACCAATAACATAAGCTTCGGTTTCGGTAGCTTGAATATATTCTGGATCGATACCAATATCTAAAACTTCCCACTGTTCGATATATTTTGCCGTATCTGGCAGAAAAAACACCAATTTAGGAGTTTGAAAGCTCAGTATTAAATTAGCATGCAATACCTGAGATTCATCTTCTGGTAATTTGTCTGTAAATAAACCTGAAGGAATATCTATTGAAATGGTTAATGCTGTTGAGGCTTTTAAAAGTGCAAACAAGGCTACAATCCAAGAGGCAATAGGTCTGTTTAAACCTACACCAAAAATAGCATCTACAACAATATCGTTTGGCCCTATTTCTGGGAAATCGTCTTTACTTTTAATAGACACTGGCCAGTCTTTAGTGTTTTGTTTTAAACGCTCGTAATTAATTAAAAAATCTTTAGAGCGTTTTTCGCTAAAATCTACAATGTATGTTTTTACATGATAACCATGATTAACCAAATGTCTGGCAACCACCAAACCATCGCCACCATTGTTGCCAATGCCACAAAATACATGAATAGGTACAGGAGCTCCTTGCATACGGGAATCTATCCAATTAAATATGGCTAGCCCAGCACGTTCCATTAAATCGGCGGAACTTATATTTTGTTTCTGAATGGTAATTTTATCCCCTTCATAAATTTGTGCTTTCGAAAATATTTTCATCTATAAAATTTTAGATTTTTTCATTATGATTTTTTCAGTTTTAAAGCTATAAAATAGATTAAAACAAACGTTTACGCTTCATTGTTGAATAATCTGTAAAAAATCGCAATACATTTTTTTATTACTGTAAAAGTAATACATTTGAGAAGTATAGCAGTTTAAAATGTATAAAACAACGCGCATTTTCCATTCTATTTCAACACCATTTCTTTATGGTGCGTTAACTATTATTATTACTTCTATTACACGTATTATTACCCCTTGGGGTAATTAATTATATATCTTCCGTCCATACAACCTGCAATATCGGGTTACGAATTCAAAAAAATTAGGCTATTAAATTATACAATCTAACTAAAAATGAAAGTATTAAAATTTGGAGGTACGTCTGTAGGATCCTCAAAAAACATCAATAATGTCGTATCAATACTAACCAATTATGCTAAGACAAACAAAGTAATATGCGTGGTTTCTGCTGTTGGAGGCATTACCGATAAATTACTGGAAGCAGGCCAATTAGCACAAACCAAAAACAGCAGTTATAAAGATACCTTTAACACCACAAAAACAATTCATTTAGATATTGTTAAGGAATTGATTCCTACCAACAACGCAGAAGTTTTAAAAACTGTTGAAGCGACTTTAAATGAATTAAAAAACCTATTAGACGGGATTTATCTCATTAATGAGTTATCGCCAAAAACATCGGATAAACTGGTGAGTTTTGGAGAGCTGCTCTCGTCTTATATTATAGCAGAAACGCTTAAAGATCGTGGTGCAAATGCCGAACGCAAAAACAGCCAGGAATTAATTACAACCAACTCTAATTTTACCAAAGCCGAAGTTAATTATAACATTACCAACGGGCATATAAAAGACTATTTTAAAGATAGCACGTTCGATATTACTATTTTACCAGGATTCATTTCAAAATCTATTACAGGAGAAATCACAACACTTGGCCGAGGTGGCTCCGACTTTACCGCAGCCATTGTAGCCGCTGCCCTAGAAGTAGAGCAATTAGAAATTTGGACCGATGTTAGTGGTATGTACACCGCCAATCCTAAGTTGGTAAAACAGGCCATGCCTATAGATAAGTTATCGTACCAAGAAGCCATGGAGCTATCGCATTTTGGTGCAAAAGTACTGTACCCACCAACTGTACAACCCGTTTTAAGTTTACAAATTCCAATTCATATAAAAAACACCTTAGAGCCAGAGGCAGTTGGCACTATTATATCTACCAATAGTAATACTACAAACACCGCAAAGGGTATTACTAACATTAGCAATGTTGCCTTACTTACATTGCAAGGTAATGGTATGGTGGGTATTCCTGGGTTTTCCAGACGTTTATTCCAAACCTTAGCTCAAGAAAAAATCAATATCATTTTAATAACGCAGGCCTCTTCAGAGCATTCTATTTGTTTTGGTATAGACGAAAAAGATGCTGCCTTAGCGAAATCGGCTATAGATACTGAATTTGAAAATGAAATTTCCTTAAAAAAAATAGATCCTATTTTAGTTGAAGATAACTTATCTATAATCGCTTTAATTGGAGACAACATGAAAAGTCACCAAGGCATTAGCGGTAAAATGTTTAGCGCCTTAGGAAAAAACAACATCAATATTCGTGCTATAGCTCAGGGAGCATCCGAAAAAAACATCTCAGCAGTCATTGCTCAAAATGATGTTAAAAAGGCCTTAAACATTTTACACGAAGTCTTTTTTGAAGGCAACATAAAACAGCTTAACGTCTTTATTACAGGCGTTGGAAATGTAGGCGAACGTTTGGTTGAACAAATTAAACAACAACGCAAATATTTAAAAGACAATTTAAAAATCAATTTACGTGTTGTTGGTCTTTCCAATTCCAGAAAAATGCTTTTCAACGAAGATGGTCTGTCGCTTAAAGACTGGAAACAACAACTAGAGCAAGACGGACAAGCAGCCAGCCTAGAAGGCTTTTTAGACACCGTAAAATCGTTAAATCTACGTAACAGCATTTTTGTAGATGTTACGGCTAACAAAGACGTTGCCGACCTGTACTCTAGCTATTTAAAACACAGCATTGCCGTAGTAGCCTGTAATAAAATAGCCTGCTCTAGCACTTTCAACAAATATAAAGAACTTAAAACCCTTTCGTATAAATACAATGCGCCTTATTTGTTCGAAACCAATGTAGGTGCTGGTTTACCGGTAATAGATACATTAAACAATTTAATAGCTTCGGGCGATAAAGTAACCTCTATTCAAGCCGTGCTTTCTGGGAGCTTAAACTTTGTATTTAATAATTTTAACGACAGCACTAAATTTTACGACGTGGTAAAACAGGCTGCCGCCGAAGGGTATACAGAACCAGACCCACGTATAGATTTAAGTGGTGTAGATGTAGCCAGAAAAATACTAATTCTAGCACGTGAAAGTGGTACCGAAATGAATCTAGAAGATATCGAAAACACACCATTTTTATCCGATTCAGGTTTAAAAAGCGATACTGTGGCCGATTTTTATGATACTTTAATTAAAGACGAAGCCCATTACCAAAGTTTATTCGCTTCGGCGAAAGCCAATAATTCGCAATTAAAATATGTTGCCGAGTTTAATAATGGAAAAGCTAAAGTTGGATTAAAAGAAATTCCTGAAGGACATCCGTTTTATAATTTAGAAGGTAAAGATAACATCGTAATGTTCTACACCCAGCGTTATCCAGAACAACCTATGATTATTAAAGGTGCCGGAGCTGGAGCAGATGTTACCGCTTCTGGATTATTTGCAGACATTATACGAATAGGAAACAACTAATTTAAAACGAGGCAAGCTAGCTTAACCAGCTTAGCTTGCCCGATAATAACTAATGAACGAAATAAAAATATTTTCGCCCGCAACTGTAGCTAACGTATCGTGTGGTTTTGATGTTTTAGGATTTTGCTTAGACAGTATTGGCGACGACATGGTCGTGAGAAAAACTTCTAAAAAAGGGATTCATATCACTAAGATAGAAGGTTACGATTTACCTTTTGAAGCCGAGAAAAATGTAGCCGGAGTATCTGCTTTAGCTTTAATTGAAGATGCCAACCCCGATTGTGGTTTCGAAATAGAAATATACAAAAACATTAAACCTGGAAGCGGCGTAGGTAGCAGTTCTGCAAGTGCTGCCGGAAGTGTTTTTGCTATTAACGAACTTCTAGGCAAACCTTACAACAAAACACAGCTAACGTATTTTGCTATGAAAGGGGAAGCCTTGGCCAGCCAAAGCGAGCATGCCGATAATATTGCTCCTGCCCTATTTGGTGGTTTTACTCTGGTTAAAAGTGTAAAACCTAACGTAGAAGTTCTAGAAATACCAACACCCGATAATTTATACGCGACTATAATCCACCCTCAAATAGAAATTAAAACAGCCGAGGCACGCGCCATTTTACCTAAACAGGTTAACTTAAACGACGCCATTACCCAATGGGCCAACGTAGGGAGTCTGGTTCATGCTTTGCACACCAATAACTATCAGCTTATTAAAAGGTCGTTACACGACGCTATAGTGGAACCACATCGCAGTAAACTCATTCCTTTTTATAATGCGGTTAAATCTGCAGCTTTACAATCTGGTGCATTAGGTACTGGTATTTCAGGTTCTGGCCCTTCAATATTTTCGCTATGCGAAGGCTTAGACGCTGCTAAAGCTGTAGAGATGGCGATAAAAGAGGTGTATCAAACTACAGACATACAGTTCGATATTTATGTATCGAAAATCAATGCTAAAGGCATGAAAATTTTAAACAACTAACTTTAAAAATAACGACTTAGACAAAAATAAAACAAACAACGCTATGAAATATTTTAGTTTAAACCAACAAGCTCCCGATACCACATTTAAAGATGCTGTTATACGCGGACTCGCACCAGACAAAGGCTTATATTTCCCTGAATCGATTACACCTTTATCTCCCGATTTTTTTAAAAATATAGATAAACTATCGCATACAGACATTGCATTTGAAGCGATTAAACAATTTGTCTCGCCAGAAATACCAGAAGCCGATCTAAAAAAAATTATAGAAGATACCTTATCGTTCGATTTTCCAGTAGTAGAACTCAATAAAAATCTATCTTTCTTAGAATTATTTCATGGCCCAACCATGGCTTTTAAAGACGTTGGCGCCCGTTTTATGGCACGCTGTTTAGGTTATTTTTCTAAAGGAAACGCACAAGAAGATGTTACTGTTTTAGTAGCCACTTCTGGAGATACTGGCGGTGCTGTTGCCAATGGCTTTTTAGGTGTTGAAGGTGTAAACGTAGTTATTTTATATCCAAGCGGAAAAGTAAGCGATATTCAAGAAAAGCAACTTACAACCTTAAAAAAGAACATTACCGCATTAGAGGTAAACGGCACTTTCGACGATTGTCAAGACATGGTAAAACAAGCATTTCTGGATGACGATCTGATTTCAAAAATGAAATTAACCTCTGCAAATTCTATAAATGTAGCACGTTGGTTACCACAGCTTTTTTATTTTATGTTTGCCTACAAAGCGCTTCATGACAAATATGAAAATATTGTGTTTTCTGTACCTAGCGGAAATTTCGGAAATGTTTGTGCTGGTATGATGGCACAACAATTGGGACTACCTGTTTCTCACTTTATAGCATCGAATAACGAAAATAACGTGGTAACTCGTTTTCTGGATACCGAAACTTACAACCCTAAACCTTCAATTCAGACCATATCGAATGCCATGGATGTGGGTAACCCAAGTAACTTTGTAAGAATTCAGGAAATTTATAACAATAACTTCGGCACACTAAAAGAAAACTTATCGTCTTATAGTTTTTCAGACAAAGCAACTATTGAAGCTATGCAAGAAATTTATAACGAGTTTAGTTATGTGGCCGATCCGCATGGTGCTGTAGGCTACTTAGGTGCTAAAGCCTATTTAGAAACACATCCAAATGCGCACTGTGTTTGTTTAGAAACAGCACATCCAACCAAATTTTTAGATGTTGTTGGAGAAGCCATAAGAGAAAATATCGATTTACCACCTCAAATTGTTGCAGTTATGGATAAAAAGAAAAAATCTATAAAAATAGACTCTTACTCCGATTTAAAAGCCCATTTGTTAAGCTAGAACCACTTATATTATAAAAAGGAGGTTGGCTAAAAAGTCTAACAGTATGTCATTCTGTGCTTGACACAGAATCTCATCATATTGAAATTCAATAATTATGAGAATCTGAAAATAAATTCAGATTGACGAAAAATTAACTTTTAGCCAACCTTCTCTTTTTTATTTTCAAATTGATTAAAGAAACTTAATTCCACAACCACCATTCTGCTTTAAATCCAAAATAATAGCCCCAACGCTGTTCGCCAGCAAATTGTAAGTATGGAGAATACAGGTTTTCTTTAGCAAAGTCGTTGTAATGTGCTAAAGACATTATAAACCGCAAATGGGGCCTCGCCCAAATATCGCGTTTACCTGTGGGGACCCAAACGGGAGCTACACTTAGCTTGGTCATTCTTGCATTAGGGTTTTCGCCATCTTTACGTTGAGAATAATGTAATTCGCCCAGAATATGAAAAAAATCACTTATAAAAAATTCATTTCTAGCTCCAATTGTAAAATCTAATTTTCTATTAAACACCTCGCGATCAAAATATGTTGGCGCCCTATGGTTTGATGCTGCACCTCCTTTACTACTGGTTAAAATTGCATAGGCATTTACCGAGTACGAATCCGATATATTTAAAACCGTATTATTTACCACGGCTAAAGAATAGGCACCTTTAAAACTTAACGAAGTAGAATCTGGCGCACCAAAAGTTAACCAGGTTTTAGAGAGTCCACCATCGCCCCCATTGGCAATTCCTGTACCATATCGTATAGTAAAATCGTTAAACGATCCAGCTTTCAACTTATCTAATCGTCTATGGTATCTTGCGCCCAACACAAAGCCTTTATCGGACGGAAAGTTTACGGCGTGTTCTACATCACCTGCTTCGGTAATGTTGTTTTCCTCGTCGCCATTTCCCATATAATGGACTTCGCCCATGGCTGTTATTGCATTGTTTTCGTTAATTACAAAATCATGTTCTCCAATAAAAACAGTACGTTGTCGTAAGGCAGCACTTGGGGTTCCTGTTTTGATATTCAAATAAAAATATGGTGGTAATGTGGATGTTGTATCTGTAGATGCGACAAATATAGCTGCCAATCTGGATTTTTTATACTCTACCCCAACGCCTTGCCCCGAGTGGTCGTTAAAGTAAAAATGATCGGCAACATGTGCATCGGCACCACGATACAAACGCGAACCTATCCAAATATTTAAACCTTTGCCTCTAATGTTTCTAGCTTCGGCATATAATTCGGGCAACGCAAATGTTAATCCGCCAATACTGGATGTTGAAGAATTACCGATTGAAGTTAAACTAGTAGAATACACCGAAAGTCGCATTTGCACATGTATTTCTGTGCTATCGCCTTCTTTGGGTTTAAAAACAAGATTTGGTACTAACTCTAAATAATCTTGTTCTTCTAGTCGACCTCCTATACTTCCCATGTTGAGTAAATTAAGACTCCTTCCTACAGCATCACCATTATCGAAAGACCACCCTACACCAACGCGACCATAAGACCCTAAATAAAAACTTTTATTCTTAGCATATTCGTAATTTATTTGGGCTCCGGCTTTTTCAGTAAAAAAAAGTATACACACCATTAGGTGAAAACATAGTACAATTTTAGAGTGTTGATTAACAGGCATTATTGGGTTGGTTTCGTGGTTAATCAAATATACATGTTAAGATAATATATTACAAACATTAGGTTTTTATTCCGTGCAACTTGAAAGATCTTATACAGAAAATTATAAGGTCTTATTCAGCATATTTCGGTTCCACCCCTTGTAATATCTCATCAAATAAAATGTTAACATATTGGTAATTCATCAACAAACAAAGCCACAAACTCACAAATACACAAAATAAATTACGCTAATTTATTTTTTTTAATAAGAAAAATAGTAAATGGCTAATTATTTTTATTATATTTGGTTAACCAGATTGGTTTTCCAGTAAACGAATCATTTTTAATAACAACAATTAACTATTTATTATGAAAAAAACTTTACTCTCTATGTGTTTATTAGCTACTGTAGCTATGTATGCCCAAGACGAACAACCTATTGTTCAAAATGGCGAATTAAATCAAATTCCAAAAGATTCTGGAAGCGACTGTTCCTGTTCGCAATGGATTAACAAAGATTTGGGCGATCAAGCTGAAACGTCTACAACAGGGCTTACCGACGAAGAAAAGGAGGGCATTAAAAGAGCTGTAAAATTTGATGAATTTGAGTCGGATTTAATGTATCAAGAAATTGCCGTAATACCTAACCGAAATTACAAGTTAACTTACGAAGCCAGAATTAACTCTTTGGGTGATGGGGCATCAGAGCCAAGCCAGTTAGAAGTTCGTGTTTTACGAGGTTCTGGTTACAAAGATGGGTATACACCAACATACTATACGGTATCGACAGAACAACCGCAATCAGGCTTTGGTTACGACAATATCGCGATAGCCGAATTACCTGAGAATAATATTGTAGAAGAAGTGCGTTCTTACCCTGGCGATACCGATCGTCGCTTTTACGAAGTAACGTTTCAAAGTGGAGACGAAACCAGTATTGCTTTATTTTTTAGAGGTATAGGCAGACCCAACACTCCACCTGTAGATGATAAAGAATATGCTTGGTCTGCTGGCGAAGACGAAACCTTTATTTACTCTGTAACATTAACCAACGAAAGCTCTTCATTATCTGTAAAAGATGTATTTGCGTCTCAGTTAAAAGTGTTTCCAAACCCAGCTAAAACAAATCTATCTATAGTTTCTGGTACTAGATCTACTATAGATTCTGTTGCTTTATACAATATTTTGGGTTTAAAGGTGTTCGAAACCAACAACTTAGTAAACAACGCCATCGATGTCTCTAAAATGGCTAAAGGTGTTTACATTCTTAAAGTAAATTCTGGACAAAGCACAGCTTCAAAACGTGTAGTAATAAAATAAATAAGCGAAAAGAATAACTAAACTAACCGCTTTCTTCTTAACTAATAGCAAAAACGATAAAAATCTCAGATTTCTTATAATCTGAGATTTTATTTTTTACCAAAATTTAAATTATTGGAATACCTTTAGGTTACACACTAAAACTGCTTTTAACCTTATTTTATAAACCTGCTTCGTTTAAAACAGATAAAATTCAATACTTTTGCGCAACATTCAATACAAACTAAATGAAAAATACAGCTTTAACTGCGACACACGAAGCTTTAGGCGCAAAAATGGTTCCTTTTGCAGGGTTTAATATGCCTGTACAATACGAAGGTGTAAACATAGAACACGAGACAGTAAGAACAGGAGTTGGTGTTTTTGATGTCAGCCACATGGGGGAATTCTTAATAGAAGGCCCAAACGCTTTGGCTCTAATTCAAAAAGTAAGCAGCAACGATGCCTCGAAATTAACCATAGGTAAAGCGCAATACAGCTACTTACCAAACGATAACGGCGGTATAGTAGACGACCTCATTATTTACAAGATAAAAGAAGAAACGTATTTACTTGTGGTAAATGCAAGTAATATAGATAAAGATTGGAATTGGATTAGCTCTAAAAACGATGTTAACGCCACTATGCGTAACCTCAGCGACGATTATTCGTTACTTGCCATTCAAGGTCCTAAAGCGGTTGAAGCCATGCAGCCATTAACCAGCCATAACCTTGCCAACATTCCATTTTACAATTTCGAAGTCGGCGATTTTGCGGGTATAGACCATGTTATTATTTCGGCAACAGGATATACAGGAAGTGGTGGATTCGAGATCTACTGCAAAAACAGCGAGGTACAACAAATTTGGGACAAGGTTATTGAAGCAGGTGCCAAACCTATTGGATTAGCAGCTCGCGATACCCTGCGTTTAGAAATGGGGTATTGTTTATACGGAAATGATATAAACGACACAACATCGCCAATTGAAGCTGGTTTAGGTTGGGTTACTAAATTCACCAAAGAATTCACCAATTCTGAAGCCCTTTTAGCCGAAAAAACTAATGGGGTAAAAAACAAATTGGTAGCTTTTAAATTAGACGAACGTGGTATACCGCGTCATGGTTACGATATTGTAGATAGCGACGGAAACACCATTGGTACAGTAACCTCGGGCACAATGTCGCCTTCGTTAGGTATTGGTATTGGTTTAGGATACGTACCTAAAGCATTAGCTACACCTGATAGTAAAATTTACATTCAAATACGCAAAAAAGCCATTCCGGCAACTGTGGTAAAATTACCATTTTACAAAGTGTAAAATACCATATTAGCTTCTCGTAAAGTTTACTGTAATGAAAGAGAACGCAAATAAACATAGAATTTTAATATTAGGAGCAAGCGGCTTTATAGGCAATGCCATTTATAAAGAGCTCTGCTCCTATTTTAAAACCTATGGTACGTTTAATACAGCACGGAAAACTTTTGAAGACAATAAACATTTTTTTCAATACAATGTAGAAGAAGATGATGTTTTTGAGATTCTAGACGCCATTCGCCCCACTATTATCATTTCTGCACTTCGCGGCGATTTTTCGGCACAAGTCATTGCACACACACATCTGGTAGAGTATATTTTAAAACACAATACGCGCTTGTTCTTTATGTCGTCTGCCAATGTTTTCGATGCTTACAGTCAGTACCCTAGCTACGAATTAGATAAGACTTTAAGCCATAGTATTTACGGGCATTTCAAAATAAAAATAGAGAATATGCTCATGCGCTTACCAAAAAAACAAATTGTTATTTTAAGGCTGCCTATGGTTTTTGGTTCGCAATCTCCGCGCATTAAAGACATTAAACAACATTTGATAGATAAAACCCCAATAGAAGTATTTCCAAACCTGATTTTAAACGTTACTAACGAGTCTAAAATTACGCAACAAATACATTATATCATCAACCGAAATAAATACGGCATTTATCATCTAGGCAGTACAGATTTAGTGCATCACGACGAATTTATAAAAGACATCGTTAAAACCATTGGGCATACTTCACCCATATACAAGCATGTATTTACAACAAACGACGATAGATATTTAGCTGTTTTACCTAAAGAAAATCTGTTACCCAAACACTTACAACTTCACAGTCAAGAAATCTTAAGAGAATTAGAAGTATGATTGATTTTACAATTTAAAATCACTACTTTAATAGCATATAAAAAACACTACTTTAATAGCATATAAAAAACAAATCATTATGAGCAAATTATCAGAACAAGACATCGAAAAACGACTGTTACAATTTCCTGATTGGGAATATTACGACGACGCCATTCATGTAGAATTCGAATTCGAAAATTTTAAAGATTGTTTTAGTGCCATGAGCAGAATTGCTTTTGAATGTGAAGCCCTAAACCACCACCCCGATTGGAGCAATACTTACAATGTACTAACCATAGCACTAAGTACACACAGCGAAGGCGGGGTAACCGAAAAAGATTTTAAACTAGCAAAAGCTATTGAAGCTATTGTAGAACCCGAAGAAGATTAAATTACAAATAAGTTGTTGTAATTTTTTATAAATTTGCAGCCAACTAAACAAAAAATACACAGTAAAACATGGGAAGAGCTTTTGAATTTCGTAAAGCACGCAAAATGAAACGTTGGTCTGCCATGAGTAAAGCCTTTACTCGCATTGGTAAAGACATTGTAATGGCCGTTAAAGAAGGTGGTCCAGATCCAGATAGCAATGCGCGATTAAGAGCGGTTATCCAGAACGCCAAGGCTGTAAACATGCCAAAAGACAATGTAGAACGAGCTATTAAACGTGCAAGCGACAAAAGTTTAGGCGACTACAAAGAAGTGCTTTTTGAAGGCTACGCCCCTCATGGAATTGCTATTTTGGTAGAAACCGCAACAGACAACAACACACGTACCGTTGCCAACGTACGCAGCTATTTTAACAAATGCGACGGAAGTTTAGGAACTTCGGGATCGGTGGTTTTTATGTTTGACCACACTTGTAACTTCAGAATAAATGCTGAAGGTATAGACCCAGAAGAACTGGAATTAGAATTAATAGACTTTGGTGCCGAAGAAGTATTTGCAGACGAAGATGGCATATTAATTTATGCGCCGTTTGAAAGCTTTGGAGCCATTCAGTCCGAGTTAGAATCTAGAGGCATAGAAATACTATCTTCTGGTTTTGAACGCATTCCGCAAGTTACTAAAGAACTTACTGCAGAACAGGCTGCAGATGTAGAAAAACTTCTCGAAAAAATTGAAGAAGACGACGATGTGCAAAACGTGTATCATACTATGCAAGAATCTGCCGAAGACGACGCATAAACTAGTAAGCTACTTACAAAAAAAGGGATTGAAAGATTTCAATCCCTTTTTTTGTACCCTAAATTTAGTACACTCCTTCTTAAATATATTTAAACCCATAATATCAATATATCTTTTCGCTTTTGTACTTTTGCAAACTGAATTTTTAAAATCTCATTAATTGCCACACACTATGGTACAATTGCAATACATAGAAACCGAACTCTCTAATTTAAGACAACAACTAAAAGACCATAAACTCTATAAAACCCTATCGCAAATAGACGATATTAAAATTTTTATGGAAAGCCATGTTTATGCTGTTTGGGATTTTATGTCGCTACTAAAAGCGCTTCAACTACAATTTACTACAGTATCGTTGCCTTGGGTACCGGCACCTCATCCAGAATTGGCCCGTTTTATTAATGAAATTGTTCATGGCGAAGAAAGTGATGTAAACGAACTAGGTGAAGCCAAAAGCCATTTTGAAATGTATATAGATGCCATGCAGCAAATTGAGGCAGACACCACCCCTATAACAACTTTCATTCAGCTTATAGAAAATAAAATAGAAGTCCTTAAAGCGGCTAAATTGGTTAATACCTCTAAAGCTGTGCGCCATTTTATGGAATTCACTTTCAAAGTAATAGATAGTAATAAACCACACTTAATAGCATCGGCCTTTACATTTGGTAGGGAAGACATTATTCCAGACATGTTTTTCGAAATCATAAATCAAAACGAAACCGAAAACACATCTTACAGTAAACTTTCTTACTACCTAAAACGTCATATAGAACTAGACGGCGACGAGCACGGCCCAATTGCCCTTAAAATGATTTCGGAACTATGTGGTACCGATAGTTTAAAATGGGAAGAAGTTTTAAATATAGCCAAAGAAGCTTTGAATATGCGATTACAACTTTGGGATGCCATTGCCGATAGTATTGAAGCACAACACACCCAATTGGTTTAGTTTAAAAACTTACTTTAGCCGATAATTTATTCTGTTTGGGCTAGCATGGGAGCTGTAACCACCTTGTTTATGGCAATTTATTTTTAAAGAACCAGCCGATTTTTGGCGCGTAGTTTTTATTTCGACTTTAATTTTATCTATTAACGGATTAACGTTAGTGTAGCACTAATCGGCATCGAAACTATACTCTGGGATTTTCCCTTTTACATCTCTAAAAAAATGGTGCATTACCTTAAAATCGGCTGCCATATCTTGTGTAGGATAAAAGGGTTCTGAAATAACATTTTGCTTTTTACCAAAATCGAATGTCACCATTACTATAGGCACTTTTGCTGCCTTGGCAATATAATAAAAACCAGTTTTCCACGCATCGACTTTCTTGCGCGTTCCTTCGGGTGCAATATTTAATCGAAATTCTTCCCGCTCGCGAAATAATTGCGCAATAGCTTCAACCTTATTTTGCCCTGAGGTTCTGTCTAAAGCCACACCACCAACACTTCTAAAATACATGCCAAAAGGCCATTTAAATAATTCCTTTTTTGCTACAAAATTTATAGGTGTTTCGGTAATTTTTCGAATTAATAAGCCAATGTAAAAATCGTGCCAACTGGTATGTGGAACGGCTATTACGATATATTTTTTTAAATGCTCGGGAAAACTTCCAATCAGCTTCCACTTCAACACTTTAAAATATATAAATCTATAGAGCGACTTTAACATGCTGCTTACATTTTCTCGTACAGGCTTCTAAGCTTTTCGCGAGTCATAATAGTTTTCCAGTTACTTCCTAAAGCATTCTCCCAAAGCGGCGCTAAACTTAAGGCCACATCTATCATAATATCGAATTCTTCATCGGTTAAAGCTTTACATAAACCGGTAGGCAAATCGATGTTGTGCTTAGCTTTCATTTCCTTAAACAAGGCAACGCCCTCTGGATAAAACTCTTCTAAATGATTAAAAACAATACAATTTCCTATACCGTGTTTTGTGCCTAATAAATAGCCTAAACCATAGCTCATAGCATGGGCAACACCTACCTGAGAGTAAGCAATACTCATACCGCCATGCCAAGAAGCCATCATTAATTTATCTTGCGATTCTTCTGGCGAAAGCGTATCGTGTAAAAAAATGTCTTTACACAACTCTAAGGCTTTTTCTCCATAACTTTGGCTAAACACGTTTAAATAGCTACCTGTTAGCGATTCTATACAATGAATGTAACAATCCATACCCGTGTAAAACCATTGGTTTTTAGGAACATCTTTAGTTAATTCGGGATCTAAAACCACTTGATCGAACGGTGTGTAATCGGAATTTATGCCTAGTTTTTTGTCTGGTCCAGTAAGTACTGTTGTTCTGGACACTTCGGCCCCCGTGCCAGAAATTGTAGGCACCCCAACATGGTATATAGCTGGATTTTTAACCAAATCCCAACCTTGATAATCCTTAGCCTCTCCGGGGTTGGTAAGCATAATAGCGACTGCTTTTGCCATGTCTAGCACAGTACCACCACCAATACCAATGATGCCTGAAGGTCGTTCTTTAAAATTTAATATTATATGCTCTACCAAACTATCTACTTGTTCGGTTTTAGGTTCTTCGGCAGCAGAAATAAAAATAATTTTATCTTCGTATGCTAAAGGTATGCGTTTTGTAATCCAATCGTTTTTTTCGAAAACATCATCAACTAAAAAAATAAAAGGCGCATTAACATTTAGGCGTTTAGGCTCTAATATTTCTCCTAATTGACTGTAACTACCGCGTCCAAAAACCACTTTAGACACCATTGGAAAATTTTTGTAATTCATGTATTCTGTTTAAAAAACATCAATAGTTAGTTATTAATTTAAAAGTTTTAAAACTTCTGGTAAGGCCGAAATGGTTTTATAGGCTTTACCATTGGTTTCGGTTTCGGTGACTTGTTCGTGTAACCAGGTGGTGTGAAACGGCACATGTATAGCATGCGCTTTAATATTGATTAATGGCAGAACATCTGATTTTAATGAATTACCGATCATTAAAAATTCTGACGGTTTTATATCTAAATGATTTAAAAGTTTAGAGTAATTTTCTTCCTTTTTATCGCTTAGCACTTCTATATGATGAAAATATTGCAATAACCCCGACTGTTGCAATTTACGTTCTTGATCTAACAAATCACCTTTGGTTGCCACTATAAGTCTGTAGGACTGCGATAAGGTTTGAAGCACATCTTCTACGCCGTCTAATAATTCTACAGGTTTATTAATCATGCGCTTACCGATATTCAAAATCTCTTGAATGGTCGTATTCGCCACTGTATTGTTAGACAATTCGAGAGCCATTTCGACCATAGAAAGCACAAAACCTTTAATACCGTAACCATACATGGGTAAATTTTTCAGTTCCATTTTAAACAGCTCCTGATCTATTTTATTTTTGGTCTCGAACTGCGATAATAAATCTGCAAATTCGGCTTCAGCATCTCTAAAATAGGTTTCGTTAACCCAAAGTGTATCGTCGGCATCAAAGCCAATAACTTTTATGTTACTGTACTCTATTTCCATAATTTTTTAGCACGTTCTAAATCTTCTGGTGTATCTATTTCTACGCCTTCAACATGCGTTTCTACCATTTTAATGCGTTTACCGTACTCTAAATACCTAATACATTCTATTTTTTCGGATGCTTCTAAAGGTTTCATTGGTAAATTGTAAAAATCGAGTATGGCTTCTTTTCTAAAGGCATAAACGCCCTTGTGTTTAAAATATTTTACGTTTATATTTTTATCGCGCGGATAAGGTATTGGGCTTCTAGAAAAATACAGCGCAAAGTTAAAATTATCTACAATCACTTTTACGGTGTTGGGATTATTAATTTCGTCTTGATCTGTAATATGAACCATTAAAGATGCTAAATCGATTTGCTTGTCTTTATCATCTTTAAATACTTCTATTAACTTTTGCAAAGATGATGCCTCTGTAAAAGGTTCGTCGCCTTGCACGTTAACCACAATATCGATATCTAAGTGCTCTACAGCTTCAGCAATTCTGTCGCTTCCGCATTCGTGCTCTTTTTGGCTCATTATGGCTTTCCCTCCATGGCTAACAATAGTATCGTAAATAACCTCGCTATCTGTTACAACAAAAACATCATCAAATAATTGAGTAGCTACGGTAGCTTCGTAAGTTCTTAAGATAACAGGTTTCCCTTCTAAATCCTGCATGAGTTTACCAGGAAAGCGCGAAGCACTATATCGCGCCGGAATCATAGAAATGATCTTCATAAAAACAAAATTAATTCAGTTCCAAAAATAGGGTTTTATAACAGACTTTAAAGCCTATTGCGGTTTAAACTTTTTATAAAGTTTAGCAATAAAAAAGAAAATACCGATTACCAGTATAATAGCCAAAACAGGCAAAAATATAGAAACTACAGCTAATACAACAGCACTTGTAGTTTCGACTGTAGCAACTATTGGATTTGCTATCCCTGCGGTAGTTGCAGACGAGGTTAATCGTGTAGCCGAAGCGGTGCCAGCAATAGCCGCAGCCGTGCCCCCACCTGCTATAATGGCCAAGGCCCAAGTTATAACCGGACTCAAATCGGTTACTGTAGAAACCATAACGGCTGTACCTGCAATAGCTGCTAATGGTACAGCAATACTATCTAACAAATTATCTACAAAGGGTATTATATAGGCTAAAATTTCTACCACCGTTGCGACTCCTAATACTGTAAGTGTAGGTAAACTCCCAATCCATTGCCAAGCTTCATTTAGCGGCCAAATATTAAAATACGCCGCCAAGCTCAAAGCAAAAAGAGGCAGGAACACCCTAAACCCCACCGAGGCGGCTAGTCCCACACCTAAACAAATACTAATGACAGTTTCGGCAGACATGATTTATAATTTATTCGGTTTCAAAAAAATCGTCTTTAAAGCCTATAAGATACAACTTTTCCTTGGCACGAGTAACTGCCGTATACAACCAACGCAAATAATCGACATCTATACCGTTTGGTAAATAAGGTTGTTCTACAAAAACGGTATGCCATTGCCCCCCTTGCGACTTATGGCAAGTAATGGCATAAGAAAACTTAACTTGTAGCGCATTAAAAAAAGTATTCTTTTTTACGCTCATAAATTTTTTATAATTACTCGTTTCTTCTTGGTAGTCTTCCATTACATTTTGGTACAATTTATTAGAATCTTCGTAAGATAGCGAAGGTGTTTCGGCAGCAATGGTATCTAAAAGTAATACCGTTTCGAAAGGCTTCATTCTTGGATAATCTACCATACGCACTTTAACCTCGGCAAAACGGAAACCATACAATTCTTTAAAAGCAAAAATTTCCAAAACTTCAATAATATCTCCATTAGCTATAAAACCTGCTTCGGATGATGGTTTTACCCAAAAATAATTATTCTTAACCACCATTAAATAATCGCCTGCGGTAAGTTCGTTTTCGTTGAACAAAATGCGACTACGAATTTGCTGATTATACAAATTGGCACGTTTATTACTACGTACTATTATAGCTGTTTCTTCGTTACCTAAGGTACTGTAAGCATCGTTTATGGCGTCCATAATTTCTTGTCCGTCAATCAATCGTACCACATCGCTAAAATTTTTAAGCTGAAACTTAAACGTATCGAAAAAGGTATCGGACAAACTCTCGCGAAGCTGTGTGGCGTTGTATAAAATTCCTGAATCTTGTTCTTGACGTACCACTTCGTCTAGTTCTACCTGAACCACTTCTTTATTATAATTAAGCGCTAAGGTTCTAGGCTCTAAAGCAGGACTTAAATCTAATTTTACAGGAGGTAATTGGGCAGTATCTCCAATAAGCAGAAGTTTACAATTATGTCCGCCGTAAACATAATGCATTAAATCGTCTAGCAACGAACCGTTTTCGAACAGTTTAGATTCGCCTGGAGTATCGGGTATCATAGACGATTCGTCTACAATAAAAATAGTGTTTTTATGTTTATTGGGTTGTAAAACGAATTTAACACCGCCAGATTTTTCTTTTTTAGGAAAATATATTTTTCGGTGTATTGTAAACGCTTCTTTTTTGGAATAATTAGATATTACTTTAGCCGCGCGTCCTGTAGGTGCCATAAGTACGGCACTCTTTTTAATTTTCCATAAATTATTTACTAAAGTGCTAACAATTGTTGTTTTACCTGTTCCTGCATACCCCTTTAACACGTACAATGCTTTGGGGTCTGTGTTAAAAATAAATTCTGATAACTGTAATAAAACAACATCCTGTTTTGGTGTTGGTGTAAACGGAAATTGCTGTTTTATAAGGAAATAAAATTGAGATACGTTCATTTAGTAAGGCTTCGACCGAAGTTTTATTCAAAGATAGAAATGATTTTTATTCACTTAGGTTTTTACGAATAAAAAAAAATTGTAGATTTGCGAAAGACCTTTAATAAAATTTAATTAACAAAAAACACTATGTTTACAATAATTCTTATTGCAGTTGCGGCTATTCTGCTTACAATTGGTTTAGTTTGGCTAATTGACAAATTTTTACCTTCTAGTTTTAAACCAGTTTTAATTATTGCACTTTGGGCACTTATTGTCTTTCTAGGATACCAAACATTTAACTCGGTATACAAACCTATCCAATTCAACCAAATAAAAAACAAACGCTATACGCAAGTTATTGATAAACTTATAGATATTAGAGATGCACAATTAGCACATCGCCAAGTAACTGGAAAGTTTGCTGGAAATTTCGAAAACTTAATTAAATTTATTGATACTGCAGAATACACAATTACACAACGTAGAGACTCTACTATTATAGATGAAGAGCTTACTAAGCGTTACGGTGGTGTAGAAATGACTAAAGATATTATTATTATAGACACCTTAGGATTTGTTCCTGTAAAAGACTCTTTATTTAAGACTTCTACACGTTACAAAACCATGATGAATTTACCAGAAGGTATTGGTCCTGCAGGAGCTAAAATAGAAATGAAAGCTGGAACACTAGACCAAAGCGATGTTAAAATTCCTGTTTTTGAAGCTTCTGTTAAAAAAGATGTTATTCTTTCAGACCAAGATCGCGATTTGGTAATTCAAGAAAACCAAGTGGTATCTGTAGACGGCGTTAACGGAGACCGCATTCAAGTAGGTTCTTTAGACGAAGTTAAAACAAACGGAAACTGGCCAAAAACTTTTGGAAGCAACGAGTAAAACAAAACATACTACAAAATACCTAGAATTGTCCATTCAAATTAGTTTGAGTGGACTTTCTTTTTGTGTTTTAGATCGATCTAAATTAGAAATAATTACTTTAAAACATATCGATTTTAAAAAACACGAAACCCCTTTTCAGCTGGTACAGCACTTACAGTCGCTATTTAAAATAGAAGCTGCGCTTCAAGAAGAGTTTAGCAGCGTACAGATTATTCATGTTAACGAACTGTCTACTTTAGTTCCTAAAGCACTTTTTAGCGAAAACCATCTTGCCGATTATCTGAAATTCAATTCTAAAATTTTAAAAACCGATTACATTACTTTCGACACCATAGAAAGTAACGATACGGTAAATGTATATGTGCCCTACGTAAATGTTAATAATTTTATTTACGATCATTTTGGAAGCTTCACCTACAAACACTATTCTACTATTTTAATAGAATCGGTATTACAACTCGAAAAGAACAATCCGCTTCCAAAATTATATTTACATATAGATATTAACCATTTCGACATTATTTGTGTTAATAATGGGCAACTTCAACTTTTTAACACATTCGAATACACTACAAAAGAGGATTTTATTTACTACGTACTCTTTACCATAGAACAACTTAAATTAAGTCCAGAAACCGTTGAGCTTGTATTTATAGGGCAAATACTTAAACACGACGAGCTTTACGAAATTGCCTATACATATGTTAGACACATATCTTTTGGTAAACGAAAAAATAATTTTACTTTTAAACAACAACCACAAACACAGCATGCCGAGTTTGTTCTTTTAAACAGTTTTTAATGCGTATTATTTCAGGATTATATAAAGGAAGAAAGCTTACACCACCTAAAAACTTACCTGTTAGGCCAACAACAGATATGGCCAAAGAAGCCTTGTTCAACATACTAAATAACCGATATTATTTTGATGAAATTGCTGTGCTCGATCTTTTTGCTGGCACTGGAAGTATCAGTTACGAATTTGCGTCTAGAGGTACAGAACAAATCACTTGTGTAGACCAAGACTTTGGATGTATTAAATACATAAACCAGACTGCCGAAACGTTTAATATGCCCATACAAACCATTAAAAGCGATGTGTTTAAATTTTTGGAACAAGCCACACTAAAGGCAAGTATTATTTTTGCCGATCCACCGTATGCTTTTGAAACCGACGCGTTTTCTAAAATTCCAGAATTAGTATTTGCTAACAATTTATTGGAAGACGACGGTATTTTAATTGTAGAACACTCTAAGCACACCGATTTATCGGATCTCGAACATTTTAGTTTTTCTAAAAGTTATGGCGGTAATATGTTTAGTTTTTTTGAGTATGATGTAAACGAATAACATCATTAAAAAAATATCGCTTTACGACTTCAATTGGCTTCGCTAAGTGATTATTTATAGCTATATTGTTGCAACTTAAGTTAATCTTTTACTAACAGTACCTGCAAACAATGAAAGCCAACAACTATATTTCTACAGGAAAATTAACAACATTAATAACGTTTCTTATTGGTGCATTCATTTTCGGAATGTACTTTCTCACTTCCAACAATACCCTGTTATTTGTAGGTTACGCATATATACTGCTTGCAGCAATTGTAAATGTAATACTCTTATTTGCCATTGTTTTCAAATCTAAATCGGATGTCATTAACCGTAAAAGGCTGCTTAGTACTGGCGGATTAATGCTCGTTAATATCCCTGTTATGTTTCTATTTATCTGGATCGCTATGCTTTTAATGAACACCATCAGGATTAACATTACAAACACGACCCAAAACAACCTTACAGGAATTAAAATTCAAGGATGCAAAACCGAAGAGCTTTCAGATTTAAAACCCAATGAAAGTAAAACCTTTTGGATAAAAATTCCAGGTGATTGCTCGATAACACTAGAATACCTAGAAAACGGCACTTTAAAGAAAGAAGCCGTTGCTGGATATGTGAGCAACGGAATGGGACATAAAATTAAGCACAACATAAACGGTTCCGACAAAAATATACTATAAAACCGCCTTTATAAAATTGTGACTTTCAGTCTAAAAGTAGTTGTAAAGACACATCTTCATATCATTTAAATTGCTAAACATCGACATAATTAGACGTAGAACGATTCTTGATGTAAAAAAATTAAAATTTCCATCTAAATATTTGTTAAAATAAATATAAATTATGTAATTTAGGCATCGCTAAGACAAAAACCTTGGAAAGATTTAAAGCTTTTACTGCATATTCTTAAAAGAATAAATATAAACAATGAAAAAGAAATAATAGAATCGTCCAACCAATACCACAACTAACCAACCATTATATAACCAAACAAAGCCCTTTTTTAGTAATAAAAAAGGGCTTGTTTATTTTAAGTAAATCTATAAGCCGAATTCTGTACTATTGTTTGCACAACAGCCTTTATCATTTATCTTAATGTACTGTTACCAGCACACTTTAGCTGCCCACCCTCCAACATCGAACGTGCCGCTCTCAAGCATTGGTATACATGGCATTGCACCACATAGAGTTTACCCGATTTCACTACAGCATTACCTGTACATTCTTTCTGTTGCACTTTTCCTAACCTTACGGCTGGTGGCCATTAACCACTATGTTGCACTATGGTGTTCGGACTTTCCTCCATTCTTTAAACAAGAACAGCGATAAAGCGACTTACTCGCCACAAAAGTACAATAAACTACCACCGAATCCCATTTAAATATTTTAAAAATTTAATCTACTTCTGCTGTTAAGTTGTTAATAACTCCACGTAATTTTAGAGTTGTAGCTCTATAAAATTAAATTGAATTTTTAACTTTGCCTTT
Organism: Bacteroidia bacterium; assembly: GCA_030427735.1. Taxonomy (GTDB): domain Bacteria; phylum Bacteroidota; class Bacteroidia; order Flavobacteriales; family Flavobacteriaceae; genus Formosa. The sequence continues at coordinate 83,358 of JAUIBP010000001.1, forward strand.
CTAAGGTTATATATGGAACATTTTATAGTATCGGCCAGAAAATACAGACCCCAAACATTTAAAGATGTTGTGGGCCAACAAGCCATTACTAATACCTTATTAAATGCCATAGAACACAACCATTTGGCGCAAGCTCTATTATTTACAGGACCCCGAGGTGTTGGTAAAACCAGTTGTGCCCGTATTTTGGCAAAAATGATTAATCAAGAAGGTCATGCCAATCCCGATGAAGATTTTGCGTTTAATATTTTTGAGCTGGATGCCGCTTCAAACAACTCGGTAGACGACATTAGAAACTTAACCGACCAAGTACGCATTCCGCCACAACAAGGCAAATATAAAGTCTATATTATAGACGAGGTACATATGCTTTCGCAGGCTGCTTTTAATGCCTTTTTAAAAACATTAGAAGAACCGCCTAAACATTGTATTTTCATACTTGCAACTACCGAAAAGCATAAAATAATTCCAACCATATTATCGCGTTGTCAAATTTTCGACTTTAAACGCATAACGGTTACAGACGCTAAAGAATACTTAAAATACATCGCCGAAGAACAAGGCATTACAGCCGAAGACGACGCCCTGCATATTATTGCTCAAAAAGCAGATGGTGCTATGCGTGATGCACTTTCTATTTTTGACCGTGTTGTTAGTTTTTCTGGTAAAAATTTAACCCGACAGGCCGTAACAGAGAACTTGAACGTTCTGGATTACGAAACTTTTTTTAAGAGCACCGATTTTATTCTGGAAAACAACATTCCGCAGTTATTACTGCAGTTTAACAATACACTTGCTAAAGGATTTGACGGGCAACATTACATTGCTGGTTTAGCATCGCATTTTAGAGATTTACTCGTGTGTAAAACTCCAGAAACTGTAGAATTGCTAGAGGTTGGCGAAGAAACCAAAACACAATACCTTACACAGGCTAGCAAAACCAGTCAGCAGTTTTTAATGGAGGGTATCAACCTAGCAAATGCCTGCGACTTAAAATACAAAACCAGTAAAAACCAACGGTTACTCGTCGAACTTTGTTTAATGCAACTTGCCTCTATCACTTTTGATGGAGAAAAAAAAAATAGCAAACGGTTCATAATTCCACCTTCTTATTTTCGTAAAAAAGGTATCGAACCTATTGCTGTTACACCACCGCAACCAAGTTCGCAACACGACACCCAGCCAGCCCAAAGCATGGTTAGTGAGCCTGCTACAACTGCTGCTAAGCCAGCTGCTAGCAAATTTCAAAATCAAACGGTACCTAAAATTGTACTGTCGCAACAAAATAAGCGTACCTCTGGACTGTCGTTAAAAAGTATAAAAGCAAAAAAAGACCACGAAATAAAGCAAAATGAAGTGGTTTACGACGAGGTAAATTTACCCACAGACGATTTTACAGAAGAAAGCATGCAGCAAGCTTGGCAAGAATTTGTAAGCAAAATTGAAGGTGAGGGTAAATTCAATTTGGCTTCAATATTATCTATAGATACGCCAAAACTTAGCGATAAAACCACTATAAAGGTTGTTTACCCAAACGAAACCAATAAGCTTGAAGTTGACAGAAATCAGTTCGATTTACTTAACTTTATACGAAAACGCTTAAATAATTTTGATGTTTCATTAGATATCGAAATCAACGAAGAAAAAGAAAAGCAATACGCTTATACGGCTCGTGAAAAATTTGATAAGTTGTGCGAAAAAAATCCGAATTTAGAGGTATTGCGAAAAATATTCGATTTAGATGTATAAAACACTTTGCAAACATATTCCTTCCTTCATTTTAGCGATAATCGTAACACTATGTTTTAGTTGCGATGGCAGAAATACCGTGCATAAAAGTCATACTGAAATTTTAAAAGAGAATAAACTACTAGACAGTTTTTCCCAACATACTACCTACATTCCAGAACACTATACAGAACGTACTGTAGATACTGTATTAAGCTCTGGGTTTACGATTAAAATAAAATAGTACACGCAAATGGAATCGGCATATTTAATTTCGGAAAAGAAAGATAGCTTAAACTACAAAACGTATTACAGGAATTCTCTAGCCGATGTCGTTGTAAGCCGTAACACAAAAAAACTCTTTAACGATACTATTTCTAAAACGTTCATTAGTACTTATACCAAGACGCCACCTAACACATTAGACCAATATATTTTAACAAGTGTTTGGTTAGATGATAAAGATCTACCAAATCCCGAGCATTTAAAATTACATATCGAGTACTGTAAGCCAGAACACAAGGCCTGCTTAACTTACTTGCTTACCATAACAACAGCAGGAACATTCACTTTAGAAAAACAATAACGCTATGCTAGGTTTAAAATTACCAACAGACCCAAGATGGGTAAATATTGTAGAAAAAAATGTTGAAGACATTTTAACAGATCATGCCTATTGCGAACAAAAAGCAACAAGTACAGCCATATCTTTAATTGTAAGCTTTCCGGAATACACCGAATTGGTTCAAGAAATGGTAGCCTTGGTAAAAGAGGAAATTAGCCATTTTAAAATGGTACACGATAAAATTTTAGAAAACGGCTGGGTATTAGGTCGGGATCGCAAAGATGAATACGTTATTAAATTAACTACTTTCTTTCCAAAAGGAGGAAGCCGAACTACGCAATTAGTACACCGCCTGTTATATGCAGCATTAATAGAAGCGCGTAGCTGCGAGCGTTTTAGATTGCTTTCTGAAGAACTTGAAGATAAAGACCTCGCTGAATTTTACCGCAAACTTATGGTAAGCGAAGCCAACCACTACACTATGTTTTTAGGATTTGCCAGACAATATGGCAACCGAGAAGAAGTTGATAAAAAATGGCAAGAATTACTAGAATTTGAAGCAGATATTATGAAAGACTTAAGCAAAAGCCAAACCATACACGGTTAATGTTTAACTTTTGCTTCGGATTCAGCCAAACGTTTTAAACAACTTACAGTATAATCAATATCCTCTTTGGTATTGTAACGACTAAACGAAAACCTTAGCGATACACTTTTTAAATCGTCTGGACTTAAAATGTGTTCTAAAACATGCGATCCTTTTTGGCTACCGCTTTGGCAAGCACTACCACGAGAACAAGCAATGCCGTTTAAGTCCAGTTGAAACAATATTATTGACGCTTTCTCGGCCGGCAAGGGCAACGCGATATTTACTATGGTGTAAGCTGCATCTAAGCCGTCGGATTCAGCATTAAACTTTACCTGTGGTATTGTCTGCTGTAGTTGATTAACAAAATACAACTTTAACTCACTTATATATTTTTTATCGGTATCTAAGTTGGCATAAGCTTGTTTTATAGCCTCTTCGAAACCTACAATATTATGCACCGCTTCGGTTCCTGCTCTTAGTCCGCGTTCCTGTTCTCCGCCATGAATTATAGCTTTTAGTCCCGATTGCTTTTTCGCATATAAGACCCCTACTCCTTTTGGGCCATGAAATTTATGTGCACTTACAGAAATAAAATCAACAGATAAATTTTGCAAGTCTAAATCATAATGCCCTACCGACTGCACGGTGTCGGAATGAAACAGCGCATTATACGTTTTACAAAGCTGACCAGTTTTGCGCAAATCTAAAATGGTTCCTACTTCATTATTAATGTGCATTAAGCTAACTAGAGTTTTAACATCGGATGCCTTCAATAGCGACTCTAAATGCTGAAAATCTACTTGTCCGTTAGCATTTAAATCCACATAATCCACTTCAATATTAAAAGAATCTTTTAAATAATCTATCGTATGTAATACTGCATGATGCTCTATTCTAGAGCTAATAATACGTTGTACCCCCAAATCTCTAACAGCACTTATAAGCACCAGATTATTGGCCTCTGTACCCCCAGAAGTAAAAACAAGTTCTGCAGCCGTAACATTTAAGAGTTTAGCTATTGTTTTTCTAGCAGACTCTACCAAAGATTTTGCCACCCTACCAAAACTATGCGAACTGGACGGATTGCCATAAACCTGGCACATGGTATCGGACATTTTATCTATAACTTCTGCACGCATTGGCGTGGTTGCAGCATGATCTAAATACACCTTTTTCATACTGGCAAAAATACTTCAAATAAAATAATTTGTCATTTGCAAGCTTATAATTTATCAAATCATTTATTTTTGCAACTAAAAATCGGTGTCTATGCGTTATTTATCTATGCTTGCTTGTCTTGGTTTATTAATCCTTTCATCTTGCGATGACGGCGATATAATAACCGTTGAATTTGATTTTGACGATACGTTCGAGGCTTGTGGCGATTTGGTATTTTTTAATATTAAAGAAGATCCTTACGAATCTTTATCATTAAAAATAACAGATCCTGTAATTACATTAGACTCGCTTTATGTGGTAGACTCGACCTTTACTAAAATAATAACTGCAACTATAGACGGCACAAAAAACACTTTTAACTACCGATCTTATAATGCCAATCCCGAAAACTTTTTCTGTAACGATGTGCCTCCATCCGATGTTACCGTAACTAACGACTTGGCCAGCTCTGGCGGTATTGCAACCATTACGACTACTTTAATTGAAGATGACAACGACGGAATTCCTGCTGAAGTTGAAGATAAAAACCTTGATGGCGATAACGACCCAAGCACGATGCCGACAGATACAGATGGCGATGGTATTCCAGACTATCTAGACGACGATGACGATGGTGATAATGTAAAAACAGCTAGCGAATCGCCTAATTATGTTGTTGGTGTTGGTTTTGTAGATTCGTTAGACACCGATGGCGATGGCATACCCGATTATTTAGATCCAGACGATGATGGCGATGGTATTTTAACTAGAGATGAAGAAAGCAAATCGCAAGACCAAAACCCTACAAACGATATTACGTTTAGCACTTTAGGTGCCGATTATTTAACTGCTGAAGTTGATTCGCTTGTACAAGCCACAAAATATAGAGAACACACCATTAAACAAACCTACGAAGTGAAAATTGAACTTACCAATATCCAGTTGCCTGGTGTTAGCCAAGATTATTTTGATTTAGGGATTTTAGATGATAGCTCAACTAATAAAAACAGATATGTAACTCCCGAATTCCCTTAATTATTTAGGGTTTTGGTAAATATAAACCTCGGTGGCACCAACACCATATTTTTGATAATTGGCATCGTAATATTTCAAATTTTCATAACGGTTAAAAAGATATTCTAACTCCATTTTTAACACACCTTCCCCAACACCGTGAATGAATACAATTTTTTGTATCCTGTTTTTCATGGCATACTCTAACTTATGCTTTGCTGTATCTAATTGTAAGCTTAGCATATCGTAATTCCCCATATTTTTAGTCGATTTTGTTAATTGGTGAATATGTAAATCGACTTCCATTGTGGGTTCAAAACGCGCTTTAGGTTTCGTTCTAACAGATTTTTTAGGCTTGTAATCTTCTTTTTCCGATAACGCTGAATTTATATCGTTGTGCAACAAGTTTTCTTTTAAATCTGTTTTAGATTTAAGATGTATCAGTTCATGAGCTTCAAAACTTAAAGCAAAACCATCTTCTGTTTCAATAGTTACTGTCGCGCCTTGCGTGTTTAAAACTTTACCCGAAATTGCTTCGTCTAAAACCAATACACGATCGCCTGCTTTAAATGCTGTCATCATTATCTGTATTAAAATCGTTGTCTTTTTCGTTTTTACTTGGTATAGATTGCGATAACCTGAAAATGCCAAACATTAAAACACAAATACCTAAAATTAAAACTGCGGTATGCTGACCAGCATCAACTTTAGCATACATGGCAATAAGAATTCCAACAGCTATAAGAATATAATTTACGCTTTGCTTTGTTTTCATGTGTGTTTACTTCTAATTACGGTTTCAAAATTACAACTTTAATTAAAGTAGTTTCGTTTTATAAAAAATTAAACGCATCTTTATAATATTATTTAAGTATATGATGCTTTTAAAAACAGGTTCTATAGACGATTTTATGTTACCCTGCTTAAACAAAAAACTTTTGGGTTTCGATTGTTTAGGTTGTGGTATGCAACGTGCTTTAGCATTTATAATTAAAGGTGAATTTATAAAAGCCTTTGTAATGTATCCTGCAATTTATACTTTAATCGTTCTTGGATTTTTTCTTATCTTTAACTTGTTCGTTCGTTTTAAAGGCGACGAAAACATAAAGAAATGGCTGTTTATAGTTAATATTGCTATTATACTTATCAGCTATAGTTTTAAATTAATCAACTAACCAATAACCAATGGAAAAAATTAAACTAAACACTACCCCCATTTATATCTTAACCGCAGTAGGTTTTATTTGCTGTTGTGGTTCTGGGCTGGGTGTAATTTTTGCTGGAATTGCCTACTACATGGCATACTCGAAATTAAAAGAAGCTGCTTTAAATCCCGAAAACTACGAAAATATTCAAGGTATGAATACCGCTAAAACCGTAGCCTTGGTGGTTTTAATTATTAATGCAATCTATTTAATTTATTCTATCTATTATATTTCTAGTGTTGGTATCGATAATATTATGGAGCAACAACGTGAAATCTTAGAACAATGGAATATTGAACAACCTGTTTAACGCCTTATAATCTTAGCATAAAAAAAAGCGACTTATTTTTTTATATAAGTCGCTTTTTATGTGATTAAAAACAGAGTGATTTAATTCTCGAACTGTTTTAAGGTTTTTATTATAATAGATACACAATCTAATAATTGTTCCTCGGTCATCACTAAAGGCGGTGCAAAACGGATGATATTACCATGGGTTGGTTTAGCCAACAAACCGTTATCGCGTAAGGCTAAACAAATGTTCCAAGCCGTATCGCTGTCTTCATCGTCGTTAATAAGAATAGCGTTCAACAATCCTTTTCCTCTTACTAGACTAGCAATATTACTTGTTTTTATAAACTCGTTTAATTTATCTCTAAAAAGCTGTCCGAGTTGTTCGGCACGTTCGGCTAAATTTTCGTCTTTTACTACGTTTAATGCCGCAATAGCAACCGCTGCTGCAACCGGATTTCCTCCAAAGGTACTTCCGTGGTTACCAGGTTTAATAACATCCATAATGTTATTATTCGCTAAAACCGCACTTACCGGATAAGCGCCTCCACTTAAAGCTTTTCCAAGAATCAATACATCTGGCTTTACGTTTTCGTGATCGACAGCCAATAATTTTCCGGTTCTTGCAATACCGGTTTGCACTTCGTCTGCAATAAACAAGACATTATATTTTTCGCATAAGGCTTTGGCTTTCGTTAAATAACCCTCACTAGGCACATAAACACCGGCTTCACCTTGAATTGGTTCTACTAAAAAACCAGCCACATTAGCATTATTTTTTAATGCCGTTTCTAAAGCTTCTAAATTATCGTATGCAATTTTTATAAAGCCTTTCGTATACGGACCAAAATTTTTACGCGCAATCGGGTCGTTAGAAAACGAGATGATGGTTGTTGTTCGTCCGTGAAAATTGTTTTCACAAACTATAATTTCGGCTTCATTTTCGTTAATACCTTTTACTTCGTAAGCCCATTTACGGCATAATTTTAAAGCGGTTTCCACTGCTTCGGCTCCCGTATTCATTGGTAACAACTTATCGAAACCAAAATAATCACAAGCAAATTTTTCGTATTTCCCTAACATATCGTTGTAGAACGCACGCGATGTTAAGGTTAACTGTTGCGCTTGTGCTACCATTGCTCCTACAATTTTAGGATGACAGTGCCCTTGGTTTACAGCAGAGTATGCCGATAAAAAATCGTAGTATTTTTTGCCTTCTACATCCCAAACGTAAACACCTTCGCCTTTTGATAATACTACTGGTAACGGATGGTAATTGTGAGCGCCGTATTCGTGCTCTAAGTTAATAGCTTGTTGCGACGTTAATTGTTCTAAAACAGCCATAATTGTTTTCATGTTTTAATTTGATAATCGACTATTCCTAGCTTGCCTCTCTTGAAAAGGAATCGAGAAATGGAGAGAAATCATCCATAAATGGATTGCAAATTACTAAATATAAAAGGCTCTTTAAAATATTACACCCAGATTTTATAGGTTTAAGTAAAATTCTAATCTGTAAGCTTAAAAAATTTTTAAAGACATACAATACAAAACCCAAAATACCCGTATTTTTGCGGCATGTCTAGAAGAAATAAAAAGAAAGTATTTACCAACATAGAAGTGGTAGATGCTGGTGCAAAAGGAAAAACCATTGCCAAATCGCCAGATGGTGCCGTTATATTTTTACCAAATGCCGTTCCTGGCGATGTTGTAGATATTCAAACCTTTAAAAAACGTAAATCGTATTACGAAGGTAAAGCGACGGTGTTTCATAAATTATCGGACAAGCGTACCGAGCCCGTATGCGAGCATTTTGGCGTTTGTGGCGGTTGTAAATGGCAGGATATGGATTATAAATATCAGTTGTTTTACAAACAGAAAGAAGTTGAAAATAACTTAAAACGATTAGGCCATATTGAGTTACCAGAAATCACCCCTATTTTAGGTTCGGAAAAACAATATTTCTACCGCAATAAAATGGAATTTTCGTTTAGCGATAGCCGTTGGTTAACCTTAGAAGAAATTCAATCGGATGAAGAATTAGGCGATAAAAACGCACTCGGATTCCATATTCCTGGCATGTGGGATAAAATTTTAGACGTTAAAAAATGTCATTTGCAAGCCGATCCGTCGAATGCCATTCGTAACGAAGTGAAGCGTTTTGCCATAGAAAACGGCCTTCAGTTTTTTAATACCAGACATCAAACCGGATTATTACGTACGTTAATGATTCGCACAGCTTCAACAGGCGAAATTATGGTGTTGATTCAGTTTTTTAAAGACGAGCAAGCACAGCGTGAATTGTTATTAAATCATTTAGCTGAAACCTTTCCTGAAATTACCGCCTTACTTTACGTGATTAACGAAAAGGCAAACGACACGATTTACGATCAGGAAATTATTTGTTTTAAAGGACGCGATCATATTTTTGAAGATATGGAAGGTTTAAAATTCAAAATTAATGCGAAGTCCTTTTATCAAACCAATTCCGAACAAGCTTACGAATTATATAAAATCACACGCGAATTTGCTGGTTTAACAGGCGAAGAGTTAGTTTACGATCTCTATACCGGAACCGGAACCATCGCCCAGTTTGTGGCTAAAAAGGCGAAAAAAGTGGTTGGTGTAGAAGCCGTTCCAGACGCCATTACCGCAGCAAAAGCTAATGCAAAAGCTAATAATATAGATAATGTAGATTTTTATGTGGGCGATATGAAAAATGTCTTCAACAAAACCTTTATAAAAACCCACGGCCATCCCGATGTTATTATTACCGATCCCCCTCGCGACGGTATGCATAAAGATGTGGTTGCCATGTTACTTAATGTTGCTCCCGAAAAAATAGTGTATGTTAGTTGTAACAGTGCTACCCAAGCTCGCGATTTGGCTTTAATGGACAGCATGTATAAAGTTACAAAAACACAAGCAGTAGATATGTTTCCGCAAACGCATCATGTAGAAAATGTTGTACTTTTAGAAAAACGATAAACGCTGGTATGAAATACACCTCAAGTCTAATACTTTTACTCATGTTATGCGCCTTAAGTGCATGCGAAAAAGACGATATCTGTTCTAACGACGAACCCACAACACCCAGATTAATTATCCGATTCTACGATGTAGCCTTCCCTAACGACGACACGCGAAAACAAGTCGCCAATTTAAGAATACAAGGTGTAGGTAATGACAACCCGCTGGAGAATGATAGTGGGAACACTATCGTGGCAACAGACTCTATAATCATCCCCTTAAAAACCACCGATTCTGTTACGCAATATAGGTTACACAAAGAATATGTTTACGATGATAATGAAACACCAGACGACACAAGCGACGATAGTGTTGAAGGTAACGAAGATATTATTACCATAACATACAATATCGAAAACGTATACGTATCGCGCGCCTGTGGCTACAAAAGTATTTTTAAAAACGTAAGCATCAACCTTGTTCCAGACAGCAATAATTGGATTCAATTAATAAGAGCCGTAAACGATAACCAATCTGTAGAAGATGAACAGCAACAACATTTTAAAATATATCATTAAAACTGTAATTGTTTTACTTAGTTTTAGCGGACAGCTTTTTGCACAAACCGATTCGTTAGCCATAAGCACTACAGATTCTATTAAAACTACGGTAAAAGACTCGATTAAAATCAAACAAAAATACGGTTTACGTGTCGGGATCGATTTAAGCAAACCCATACGCAGCCTTTTTGAAGATGATTATAAAGGCCTAGAGCTAGTTGCCGATTACCGCTTAAGTAAATTTTGGTATATTGCCGGAAGTCTGGGTGCCGAAGAAATCACTTTAAGTAACGATTTTTATAACGCGACCACCCAAGGAAGTTATTTTAAAGCCGGAGTAGATTATAACGCCTACCGAAATTGGTTAGATATGGAAAATCTTATTTACGGTGGCCTACGCGTTGGGGTCAGTACCTTTAGCCAAACGCTTAATAGCTATGCTGTTTATTCCGAAAACCAATATTGGCAACCCCAATTCTCATCAGACGACAGCACCAAATTCGATGGTTTATCTGCGCTCTGGGCAGAACTTGTAGTCGGTATAAAAGCCGAAGTACTGAACAACTTATTTTTAGGTGTGCATGTCGAGTTTAAAGGCATGTTATCGCAAGACCAACCAAACAATTTCGAAAACCTATACGTTCCTGGTTTTTACAAAACTTACGATAGCGGTGGATTTGGTTTTGGATATGGCTACAGTATTTCTTACTTAATTCCGCTTTACAAAAAAGACAAGTAAACATACACTGCGTTTCGACCAGCTATGCGACATTAATTTAAGAATACTTTAAAAGTTAAGTTCATGATTTTTGTTTAACTTTAATGGATTAATTAATCCATTTTCAACACATTAAAGACTAAAAATCATGAATAACGTAAAACAATTCATCATGGTACTTGCCATGGGATTTATGGTTGTTGCAACACATGCACAATCCGAAAAAGATCAAAAAATAATAGCTGATGCCGATGCCGCAAAAGCCACACTTTTAGAAGCCAGTCCAGACTTAAAAGACTTTTTTAATAAAGCTGCTGGATATGCTATTTTTCCAAATGTTGGTAAAGGCGGTTTTATTGTTGGCGGGGCTGCTGGTAATGGCGTTTTATACAAAAAAGGCGGCAAAAAACTGGGTATGGCTAGCCTTGCAAAAGTAAACGTTGGTCTACAAGCTGGAGGCGAAGCTATAATTGAAGTTATTTTCTTTGAAACAGACACCGAACTTAATGAATTTATGAAAGGTAAATTTAAATTTGATGCTGGTGCTTCGGCAACAGCCATTAAATCTGGCGAATCGTTTAACGCAAAATATTCTGAAGGCGTAGCGGTTTTCACCCAAACCAAAGGCGGTCTTATGGCCGATGTTTCGGTTGGCGGACAAAAATTTAAGTTCGACGCGTTTAAATAGAATTTATAACAAGTTTTAAAGCCAAAAAACAAGTGGTTTACACTTGCTTTTTGGCTTTTTTACTACCTTCATACATCACGTATTTTACTAAACGTGATTCTAATTTAGCGTTAAACAGTTTAATTTTTCTGGATGGTCTTAAACCGACATGCTTTAAGGCATCTAAATTAGAAGTAATTAACCAAGCGTCTGTACCTGGATAATTTTGTTTTAACGTATCGCCTATATCTTTATAAAACTGTTCCATTTCTATATTTAATCGTTCGCCGTAAGGCGGATTAAACAACATGTGTAGCTTTCCTTGTCCGCCTTTTTGAGTTTTAAAGAAATCTTCATGCTTAATACTTATAAATTCATCTAAATGGGCATTTTTAATATTTTCTTTCGCTTTAGTAACTGCAGAAGGCGATTTATCGTAGCCAATAATTTTATAATGGAAATCCCGTGTTTTTTTCAATAGCGATTCTTCAATGATCTCGAACAAATCCACATCCCAATCGGCCCAACGTTCAAAAGCAAATTCTTTACGCATCAAGTTAGGCGGAATATTACAAGCAATCATTGCGGCTTCGGCTAAAATAGTTCCACTACCACACATGGGGTCCATAAAATCACTTTGTCCATCCCAACCAGAAAGCATAATCAATCCGGCTGCTAACACCTCGTTTATTGGCGCAATATTGGTAGCCGTTTTATAACCACGCTTATGCAACGAATCGCCAGAAGTATCTAAAGAGACCGTACATTTTTGACGGTCGATATGAATATTAATTTTTAAATCGGGGAATTTTAAATCTACACTAGGTCGCACTCCTGTAGTATTTCTAAATTTATCTACGATAGCATCTTTAGTTTTTTGTGCTATATATAAAGAATGCGTAAACACCGTAGAATTTACGGTAGCATCTACCGCCAAGGTTCCCGTAGGCTTCAAATAGTCCTGCCAAGGCATTTTATAAATATTGTCGTAAATATCTTGTTCGCTAACCACACGAAATGTTTTTATAGGCTTCAAAATTTTAATGGCCGTTCTAAGCCCCAAGTTAGCCTTGTACATAAAGCCCTTATCGCCTACAAAGCTTACATTTCTAACGCCTTGTTCTACATCTTGCGCCCCTAGTTGGGTTAATTCTTTAGCTAGTAATTCTTCGAAGCCAAATAAGGTTTTGGCTACCATTTTAAAATTATTCTCCATTATTTACTTTAAATAGATTACAAAAATACAGTATTTTTACGCCTTATATTGTTTAGTAATGATAAAAGATAACACAACTTGGTATACCGCATGGTTCGACACCCCGTTTTACCATATTTTATACAAAGACAGAAATGACGACGAAGCGCAAGCCTTCATGGACACGCTAACCAACTATTTAAACATTTCTGAAGACAGCAGAATACTGGATTTAGCTTGTGGAAGAGGTAGACATTCTGTATACTTAAATTCGTTAGGTTATCATGTTACTGGTGCCGATTTGTCTGAAAACAGTATAGCCTATGCCAAACAATTTGAAAACGACACTTTACAATTTAAAGTGCACGATATGTGTAAGCCATTCAACACTAAGTTCGATGCTGTTTTTAACCTTTTCACAAGTTTTGGTTATTTCGATAACGACGAAGACAACCTAAACACCATAAAAGCTATTAGAGACGATTTAACCGATTATGGAATTGGAGTTATCGATTTTATGAACTCCGATTACGTTATTAAAAACCTAGTTCCCGAAGAAACCAAACAGGTTGAAGGCATTGATTTTCATTTAAATCGCTATGCACAAGACGGTTATATTTTTAAAGATATTTCTTTTGAATATCAAGGTGAAAACTTTCAATTTCAAGAACGTGTAAGAGCCTTTACCCTATCGGATTTCGAAACACTTTTTAACGAAGCCAACGTAAACCTGCTAGAAGTTTTTGGCAATTATAAATTACAAAAATTCGATGCTCAATCATCAGACCGATTAGTTTTATTATTTAAATAATGAATTCGTATTTACTCCCCATACTGGCTGTAATTTTAGGAAGTGCGCTCGCTTTTTTTGGCAAAAATAAACCTGGGTTTAACATCAAATTATTACTCTCGTTTAGCGGTGCTTTTTTATTAGCTTTAACCTTATTTGAACTTTTACCCGAGGTATATGACCATTTAAAAAACCCTGAACTCACCGGACTTTTTATTATGTCTGGCATCTTAATTCAGATTATACTTGAATTTTTATCCAAAGGTGCAGAACACGGGCACATACACATACATACCCAGCAAAATCAGTTTCCTTGGTTGTTGTTTATAAGCTTGTGCATTCACAGCTTTTTAGAAGGCTTTCCTATTCACCACCACAACGATATGGTGTACGGCGTGCTTATTCATAAAATACCTATTGCAACTTTAATCACTTCGTTTTTAATACAATCGCATTACAACACTTCACAAATCGCGAGTTTTTTATTGGTTTTTACCATCATGACGCCTTTAGGCACTTATATTTCTAACCATGTGCATCTGGTTGAAGATTATATTTATTTCATTAATGCCATAGTTATTGGTATATTTTTTCATATTTCTACAACCATTCTGTTTGAAAGCAGCGAAGGTCACAAATTTAATCTTACTAAACTTATTGCTATTTTTGCAGGAGTTGCCATAGCTTACGCCATTTAAATTATGTTTAGCAAAGAAGAATCCAGACAATTACGCGAATTATTTTGGACCAGTTTCGGAAAATCGTTTCCAAGAAAATGGTTACTCTACAACACTAAAATTAAAGGCTTCAGCTTTAAATTTTATTTCGATACCAAAAGCGCATTAGTTGCTCTTGATGTTGAAGAAGATTTAGAAAACCGGATTAAATATTGGGAAAAATTAGAATCTCTTAAATCCATTTTAAAAGACGATTATTTACCTGAAGCCATTTTTGAAGAAGAATTTATTTTAGAAAACGGTAAAGAAATCTCCCGAATTTACGTGCCTTTAAACGAAAAAGTATCCATCCATAATAAAAACTCGTGGCAAATTGTAATGACGTTTTTTAACGAAAACATGAGTTTATTTGAAGCTTTTTTTGAAGATTTTAAAGACGTTATAAAAGATTAAACTACGTATAAAAAAATCATTAAAAAATGGCAAATCGCTCCTGCGAGTACAAACAAATGCCAAATAACATGATTGTAAGGGATGCGCTCGACCGCATAAAAAATAATACCAACGGTATAAAATAAACCACCCGCAAATAGTAATGTTACTCCCTCGCTACCTATAAATTGCGATAAATTTGTAAAATCGAAAACAATTAACCAGCCCATAACAAGGTACAATAAAGTTGAAAATGTTTCGAAGCGTCCAGTAAAAAACAATTTTAATACAAGCCCAAAAGCCGCAATACCCCAGACCGTATAAAACAAATGCCAGCCTAAACTGTGCTGTAAGGCAATAAGTAATACAGGCGAATACGTACCTGCGATTAGTAAATAAATACTAATATGGTCTAAAATACGTAAATACCGCTTTTGCTTTTTTGCGCTAACACCGTGATAAAACGCTGAAGCTGTAAATAAAATAATTATCGACAGGCCATAGACTGTAATACTAAACAGGCTCCAAACAGAACTTTGTTTATTAAACAGTAACAAAAGCACCAAACCAATACCGCCTAAAATAGCGCCAAAGGCATGGGTTATGGTATTCCATTTTTCTTCGAGTGGCGTTTGTATTCTCATTTTAATCTTCCTCTAATCGTTTTTGCCATTTTGAAGCAGCTTCAAAAAAATCGAAATCCAATGCCGAAGGCTGACGCTCTAACAAACCATTCTGAAAGTTGCGTTGCAAGATATCTTCTATAAAATAATCTTCTTTACTTTCCATCGGATTAAATTCTTCTTTTAAAGAAATATCGAACAGTTTAGCCGTATTGTTAAACCAAAAGGCACGCCAACCACTTCGCAAATCTTTTATCAAATCGAATGTAGTAATACCCGTTTGCCTATGAATGAGTTTTACTAAAATTTGTCCTTCGGTACGTGTAAGCTTTTTTAGTTCGGCCGAAAATTCTTCTTCTAAAAATTTCTGAACTTGCTTCGTGTATTTTTTTTGTTCGCGCTTCTTACCTAACTGTTCCAAACGCTCATTTAAAGCCTCTAGGCGATCGGCTGCCAGTTTAGCATAAGGATATACTTTTAAGGTTTTTCGGCGTAAAATCAAATACTGAATACGCTCTTTTTTATCCTTAAAATCAATCTTATTAATAATTAAAACCTCATCTAAATCTATTGAAGCACGCGGTATAGAATCGCCTTCCATAATAATGTAATAATCCTGCAAAGTATCTTGCGCCTTCTCGTGTATTTGAGCAAGCACTAACACAGGACAAAATATAAAAATGTACAGTAGGATTTTCATACAATTATTTGGAAGCCAAAAACTATTCCAAAATTAATAATTTACAAGTCTTATCGCCTTAAAATACTATTAATATTATTATTTTTATCCAAAACTATAACACATGGCAAAACAAAGTATATTAAATAAAAAATCATTAGAATTTTTAGAATCATACCTCAATAATGCAGCGCCTACAGGTTACGAATGGACCGGACAAAAATTATGGATGGAATATTTAAAACCTTATGTAGACGAATTTATTACCGATACCTATGGCACGGCCGTAGGGGTTATAAACCCAGATGCACCTTACAAAGTTGTGATTGAAGGACATGCCGATGAAATTTCTTGGTATGTTAATTATATTTCGGAAAATGGATTGATTTATGTTATTAGAAACGGTGGAAGCGACCACCAAATAGCACCAAGTAAACTGGTAAACATCCACACCAAAAACGGTATCGTAAAAGGTGTTTTTGGATGGCCAGCCATACATACCCGAGATAAATCTAAAGAAGAAACTCCTAAACCAGAAAACATTACCATAGATGTTGGTGCAAAAGATAAAGATGAAGTAGAAAAAATGGGCATTCATGTAGGCTGTGTTATTACCTATCCAGACGAATTTCACATCTTAAATGGTAATAAATTTGTTTGTCGCGCTCTAGACAACCGCATGGGCGGTTTTATGATTGCCGAGGTCGCACGATTACTTCACGAAAACAAAAAGAAACTACCGTTTGGCTTATATATTACCAATTCGGTACAAGAAGAAATAGGACTTAGAGGTGCCGAAATGATTACGCAAACCATTAAGCCAAACGTCGCCATTGTTACCGATGTTACGCACGACACCACCACACCAATGATTGATAAAAAGAAAGAAGGACATTTAGAAATTGGCTTAGGTCCTGTGGTAGCTTATGCGCCTGCGGTACAACAAAAATTAAGAGATTTAATTACAGAAACTGCCGAAGCCAAAAAGATTCCGTTTCAAAGATCGGCATTATCCAGAGCCACAGGAACAGATACCGATGCCTTTGCTTACAGTAATGGCGGTGTAGCCTCTGCCCTAATATCGTTACCACTACGCTATATGCACACTACTGTAGAAATGGTACACAGAGACGATGTAGAAAACGTTATTAAACTGATTTACGAATCGTTACTGAATATTAAAGAAGGGGAAACGTTTAGTTATTTTAAATAAACCACTATAGACTGGAAGTCTATAGGTTTGAAAACAGACTGAAAGTCCGATTATTTGCATTTATCTTAGCCACAAATACACTAATATTCTTTATAAAAACTATTTCAAATATTCGTGCATTCGTGGCGAAAAAAAATTTATAGAAACTGAAAGTCTTGCACTAAAAGTGCATAGTTTTAACTAACGACTGAGACCAATAAAAATATAAAGCCTCAGGATGCTGAGGCTTTTTTAATTGTATTATGGACGAACTTATAGATATCGTTACCAAAGAAGGCCAAGCTACAGGTAAAGTTGCTCCTAAATCGGAAATCCATTTAAAAGGCCATTACCACAACACGGCACACTTATGGCTATATACCAAAACAGGTGAAATTTTATTAGCTCAGCGTAGTTATAAAAAAGCCATTTGCCCGGGCATGTGGGATGTTTCGGTAGCAGGACATGTAGATGCAGGAGAAACCATTGAAGCCGCTGTTTTGCGTGAAACCCAAGAGGAGCTTAGCTTAACACTTTCTGAAAATGATTTACAAAAAATAGGCGTATTTCCATGCTTTCAAAGTTACGATTCTGGCATTCAGGACAACGAATTTCATCATACCTTTTTAGCTGAATTACACGTTCCTATAAGCAATTTAATTCCTCAAGCCGAAGAAGTTGAAGCTTTACAATTAGTAAGTATAGAAACGTTTCGATCACTTTTAGCCGACAGCGAAAACAACAGCTATTTTGTACCTTCTAACCGAGCTTACTACTTAAAGGTTTTGGAGGCTATTGCTCGAAGCTTATAATATAGTGTTCCTAAAAGTCAAAATCAATATTTTAACTTTACAACATTGAAAAGCACATCCTAAAATACCATTTGTTTTTATAATTATTATCTACTCCATTTTTATAAATTTACCAAATACCCAACCTACTACTCCATTATCTCGTTTTATTTTATACCAAGATTCATTGATGTAATCTATAGCATTTTCAGGCACCATGCCTTCTTTTAGTTTTCCTTCTTTAGTTTTGAAACTAATTAAAATTTTTACAGGCGCTTCTTCATTAATTGCAATGATTTTAACAGATTTTCCTTTTTGTAAAATGCTGTCTTCACCATCACTGTCATTAACAATAATGTCATTTTTGATTAAAGCGGTTTGTTCTTCAGAAGTATAAGTGCCTATAACAACAACCTTTTCTCCGGCTTCTTTAAAAGATCCTATTATTTTCGATGTTGTAGAATGACTGTTTCTAATAACTATATCCGTTCCTGTTATTGTTGCATATATATCATTTTTCTCTTCATTCTTACTTGTCATATACTCTTCTCCATACTCCGCCATATCAGATTCGTGTTCAACTTCAAGTTGCGCCAAGTCTTCTGCAGTTAACTCATCAGAATTTGATGTAGTTTCTATCTTAGATTCTTCTTTACTAGTTGTTGGGCTTGTGTTGGGTTTTACATCTTTTTTTCTTTCTCCTTTCCTGTCCTCTGAACTAATTAAATTACTGTTTTGTTTCCTGTTTTCAGGTGTTGATTTTTTTTCAATAGTTTTTTCACTTTCCGCTTTGGTATATCCTTGTTTATACTTCATTCCTGAAACCAGTGCAGGTAAAAATGAAATCAATATCAAAAATACAATTGCAGCAATTAAGCCAGCAGAGACTCCTTTATCCTTTCTTTCTTTATTTTTTGGGATAATCGATGAAATTTCATTTTCAATTTTTGAGATTTCTGGAATATTTAACATTTGTTTAAAATGACTTTCTCCATATAGCTCTTTATACAAATAAATATTCTTTTTAATTCTCTTGTTTTTTAAAGCAAATAAATGGGCAAGAGGTTTTATGAGAAAAGGAATGGCTATTAATAAACACAACAAAAAATTTAAGAAATTTTGTATGTTACTTAAACTAGATGGTATACTAATTAATATTAGTAATAGAATTAGTAATGCTATAAAATAATTAAAGCGATAAAAAAACCTCCTAGTGTCTCTTTTATTGCTTTTAAATATATCTTTTATATGATCGTAATTTTCTGTAGTGAGCAATTTATCTTCATTTCCTAAAAGATAGGCCTTTATTGTTTTTCCTTCTGTTAAAAAGTAATTCTTAATAAGTTCTTCTGTAATCATAATTTTAAAATTCTAATGAACCGCCATTAAGTAAATCATCAATATCTTGATCACTTACATCGGTAGTCGTATTTGGGTTATGAAATTCATTTATTGTATTTGCCAATTGCCCCAAAGACATATTATCAGCATTATTTTGAAGTATTAAAAAATCTTCTTGATTTTTCTTAATTTCTTCTTTTAAACTTAAAAGTTTCTCTTCGTAATTCTTTAAAAACAAGCTTGTTATTTTCTTGTTTTCTTTTTGAATAATGCTTTGTTTTTGTTTTAGGTCAATGGTTTTTAAAAAATCTGACAAGCAAGAAATTCCTGTTAGTACAATTGTTTTTTTGGTATTGTTGTCAATCTTATCAAAACGTTTGTCATTTTCCATTTTTTTGAAAAGTAAATTGACTACATGTTCTTTGTTTTCTGCATTGTTAACAATTAGTTCCTCATAATAATTATGAATATTTTCAGTTAAAAAATTTTTGTAATTAGCAGAACTCATTTTGGTTAGTTCTGTCTGAGTAATAAGGCGGTTTTCCATATTAAATAAGTTCTTTTGAAATATTTAGTTCAAGAACTCCTTTTGAAGAAACCGTGAATTCTTTGATATGAGTTAATAAATCTTTTAAAATACCTTTATTTCCTGTTTCACTGAAAATAGTCCTTATTCTTTCAGAATTATGTTTTAATTCTTCTTGAATAGTTAGTTTTCTATTTGTTAAACTGTCAATATCTTTAAGATTTATTTCTTTTAGTTCTGCTTCTCTACCAATATCTTTTTGAGTGTTTTCAAATTCATCAACAGTAGGTTTACAGTAAGTATACCAATCGATTAACGTTTCGTTATATAAATTAACAGATTTTGTTGGGGATATTATTTTATAAAATAAATTTGGCTCAACAGGCATGGAATCAAGTAAAAAGTTATATTCTGGTTTCTTCAAATCAATGACTTCTGTTAGTATTTGATGTCTTGAATCGTTAAACTCAACTTGTCCGTTTTTATCAATTAA
Organism: Bacteroidia bacterium; assembly: GCA_030427735.1. GTDB lineage: Bacteria > Bacteroidota > Bacteroidia > Flavobacteriales > Flavobacteriaceae > Formosa. Next base: position 103,562 of record JAUIBP010000001.1, read on the forward strand.
TTCGGCTTCAATTATTCGAAATTCTGTCATTAAATTTTTATTGCTATCCCTTAAATCTTTTATTTCCTGATTAGAAATGATCTGCTCATATAATGGGGAAATATCATCAGCTAACTTATTGATTGCTTTCTGGCTAAATAATTTTAATTGAGGAATTAATTTGTCTTTTAATTCAGTATAAAATCTACCTAGTTTTAAAATGTCGTCTAAAATTAATTGCACATCACTCCTCATGCCTTCTTTCATTTTTTCAATGTCGAGTTCTATCTGAGCAATTGTTTTTTTAGCTTGACTTCTAGATTTCATTACAGACATACCTCCTTCAACTAAAAATCCTACTGCTGCAGCTCCCGCAGCGCCTTTTAATTTTGATTTGTTTAATTTTCCTGCGTTTGCTAACGCTGAAGTTTTGCTTAAAAAATTGTTGAACTCATTTTTTCCTGAGAGAGCTATTGCCGACAAATGTTGTTGATGTGACTCTCTGAATATTGCAATATTGTCATTGATGCCAGAAAAATAAGTGTCTAATTTGCCATAACTATCTTCAAAACTTCCCCAGTTAATATTGGAAACATCAAATAATTCTGGTTCTGATGCTTTTATTTTATCTCCAAATAAATCAATTAATAGGCTTAATAAATCTTCTCGAATTAGTTTTAATTTGTTTCTGGTTTTATCAAAATCATCGACTAAGTTTAAATTTATATCTTTTACTTTTTCATGAGTTTGGATAATTTTTGCATATTCTTCTTTAATGTTGAAAGCGTGTTCTGTTATTGCCTCAACTTTAAATGCACCTGTAATAGAAATTTCCTTTTTAGGTTGTAAGCTGTCAATTGTTTTTTGGATAGTCTGAATTTCAAAAGTGCCATCAACTTTTTTTACTGTTTCAGTTTCTTGTGTAATAAGATCAAAATCATTTAAGTCTATCTGCGGATTTTGAATATTTAAAGCTTCTACTCGTTGTTCAACCCGCAAAGGGTTAAAAACACTGTTTCTTCCATCATTATCAAGAATATTATTAACGATGGCATTTTGAATACTAGGTGAGTATGAGGCGTTTGAATAAGCCTCTTTGAGTAATTGTTTAATGTAAAGTCCTTCCTTTAAATTAACTTGAAGTACTTCATTTAAGTAATCAACAAGCATTCTACGGTTAATTATTTCCGAATCTAAACTAAGTTGTTGGGCTTTTTTTATAATAGCATCAACTAATTTATTATTGATGCTACTTGCACCTTGTATGATAATTTCTCTATGTGTCATTATTTAATTAAGCTTAATTTTAAAAAATATCATCTCAAAGATTTATTAACTAAAGATAAAACTTGAAAAAAACTCTTGTTCCAGGCACTTCCTTAGCTATTTACCGCCTTATTGGTAGTTATTTTAATTATGACAAAATATTTTGTTTATATAAATCAGGCACTAAAATTCTTTTTATCTAATTAAGGCGGTATTTTATTATTCCATCTTAAAAATTGAAAAGTTTGAAGGAAAAGCAATTAAATTGTATTTTTCGGTCATTGCCAGTTTAATGTCTGTATGACTTGGCTTAGTCATTTTACTAGGTTTTAAAATCTCTACCCACATACCTTCAGCTACTTGTCCAGCACTTTTTATGGCAGTTATTTTCCATAATTTTTTCATAATACAAAAAATTTTATTTAATAATTTATCCTTAAAATTCTGATTAATTAAACCGAAAACCTTTGTGGTTTTCAGCTTAAAACCTAACTTCAAAAATAGAAGCCAAACGGTCAATATGTGTCCGTTATAAAATTCATCCATTTTTTTTCTTTCATATTACAAGGATAAGATGTGCATTTCCCAAATTTTGATAAGTGTTATTTTTTAGGAATATTTTTCACCTCCTGATCCTTTCAGCACCATGAAGTATGATGAAATTTTGTAGGATTAATCGTTAACAGGATGGTTCTAAAATTTATAGACTTAAAAATAACATCATACTTTTAGCGTATCGTTCCCCTAAAATCCTGATACTTTTAGAGTCGAAATGCAGTAAATCGCCACGGTCCGATAAATCTGAAGTTAAAATTACATCTACAAAATCATCTGTTTTGGAATACGAGCGTATTTTAGAATTGAGTCGTTTCCAGTTAGCCTTATTGTTAGAAAACGCACCAATTTCCCCAACTACAATAGGTAATTGCTTGTTGTTTATAATCTTGCGGAAGGTTTTAAATAGCTGACTCATTTTTTTATCATAATCAACTATTGCTAGAGTATCCTTAGTATCGCTTTCACCTTGATGCCATAATACGCCCTTTATAGTACCATAACTACTTCCCAGAGCTACTTTGTCTTCAAAATTTTTAAGCAACTCTACATGTCTGTGTTCTTTATTAGTTAACCATTTATCGATTGTGCTCCCCCCTACAGCCGTTGGAATAAGCATTACGGATATAGAGTCTGGAATATTTTTAATTATTTCTTTTCCGAAAGCTAAGCCCATATCCAGCCCAGTCATAGATGGCTCGTAAAAATGTAGGGGCTCTTTAGCGTATACTAACCGATTGTTTTTGTTAATAGTTAATATTCTTGGGCTTTCTATAGTATCTTGTGGCTCTACAAAGGCTCTACCAGCCATATTGGATTGACCTGCCATAATAAAAACCCATACATTTTTATTATTAGGTACATGTTCTACAAAACGGTTTTGCCTTGGGAAATTTTTAGTACGTGTTTGCGAAACTGGTTGGTTGCATGATACAGAAAGTAACATAATTACTCCCAATAAAACATATTTCATAAGTAAATGCAAAATTTTAAAGTTTAAACAAAACTATTCGTGAAATAGACAGAATGTGTCCGTTATAAAAAAATGTGATCTTACAAGTTAAAACAGAACAACTATTCGTAATAGGCTGTCATTAACCTTAGGTGTCTTAAAACATCTTCCTTAACATGCTTGGGATGTATCACTTTTATCCAAATATTATATTTAAGAATTTCCATTAAAAATTCGTAATTAGGTTCTACACAAATTTTAAGCTCGCCCCACATATCTGCGCTTAAATAATCTAACACTTCAGTTTCCAATTTCTTTGGTAGCTCTATAACTTCTTGTGAAGGATGCATTTTATTTGCCAATAAATATTTAAAATGATGGTTTGCTACTTTTAAATGAATCCACTCAGGTAACATATCGGTTTTTAAAATCCCGATAGAATGTTTAAAATAGTCGGATTCATTAAATGTTATTGGAGTTTTTGGTGTTTTTTCGGTTATTGTAAAATGGCTTATCCGAGTATCTAAACAAAAAGCATACACACCTATATCTGTATTGTAAGCCATTAAATACCACGCATTATTTATTTCTTTTAAGTGTAAGGGCTGCACTAGTCCCTTAAAGGTTTGAAACCTGTTATCGTCGTACCAACCTTTATATTCCAAGTCTATTAAAAGCTGGTGCTCTATAGCATTAATAAGTGCCACAATATCTACATAATCGCTTAAAGATGTTCTTGCCGATGTAACATAATCTTTCCAACCATAAGCATGGTGATTTAAAAGATACAATTCGGTTTTCTCGAAAACTTGTTTTAAATGTTGGTTATCGTTAAAACTGTCTTCTACCACATAATATCCTAAATTTCGTTTAAGCTTAATATCTACATTAAAATATGCTTTGATTTTAATTAAATCGCGCTTTATGGTTTTAGGACTGTACAACTCTAATTTGCTATATAAAATATCATCTTCCTTGTCGCTTTTCTTTCTTATTGTTTTAAGTGTGTCCTGTAATTGATCTAAAGCGACATAACCTTCTGGTAAACCATAAGCTTTAGGATTAGTAATTATACGCAATACGTAATAGCGACGTAAAAATTCTGGGGTCATTGAAATTATTTTACTAAAAAACATTAAAAATAATAAACCTCGTTAAAACTGGTTGCATTTTCTATCTTTGAGTTTTGATTATTAAACTATGCAAATTGCATTTAGCAAAACAGATTTAAGCTCTACTTTTTGGTTTACCTCGGAAAAAATAATTCATTTTATTTTTTCAATTATTATTATCCCTAAAATATTTAATGCTTTAGGGACTGTCGATATGGGTAAATTGAAGTTTGTTGAAGCGAGCTTAGTTATGTTTGCTCCTGTTTTCTTTTTAGGCCTATCTTCTATTTGTATTAGAGAAATGGTTAAACACCCTAAACAAATAAAAAACATTATAAGTACTGCCATAATCATGCGCCTAATTAGCTGGGGAATTACTTTTATTGGTCTAGTAGTTTACTTTTATATTGTTGGTACGAACGTGATATCAACCATTTATTTTATTATTCTGTTAAGTTATTTATTTAGGTTAACCGATGTTTTTGAATGGTATTGTATTACTACAAAAAAAGCACAATTTATTTTCTACAGTAAAACATTAAGCTTATTACTCGTTTTTTTACTTCAGCTTTATGGATTAAAAAACCAATTAGGTGTTATTTTTTTTAGCTTTACTATAGCTTGCGACTATTTGTTTCAAGGTGTTTTTTACGCTGTATTTTTAAAAAAAATACAAACATTTAAAACAGAATTATGGCCTATTTCCTTTACACTTGCTAAGCGCTTGTTAAAATTTGCCTTTCCGCTTATTATATCAAATGCATTGGTTGTATTTTACATAGGTATAGACGAATTATTTTTAAAGTATTTTTTAAACGATCATGCTGTGGGAGTTTTTGGCAGCATACAATTTTTAGTTATTGGCTTAAGTTGGACTATTGGTTTCGCTATAATTAATGCGCTATACCCCGCTTTAGCGGAATCTTACCTGCAACAGAAAAAGACTTATTATTTAAAATTAGCACAACTTAATATACTCCTTTTAGTTTTAGGAATTGGTATTGGTCTTTTTTACACATTCTTTGGCAACACCATTTTAAACACCTATTTTACCCAACAATATGTAGAAGGTAACACACCTCTTAAAATTTTTTGTTGGGCACCTTTACTTGTGTTTTTTGGTATGCTTTACGAAAAGCATCTACTTAGTTCTAATAGTTTACAACACGAAGTCTACCGCTTTGCCATTGGTTGTATATGCAATATTGTATTGTGTTACTTCTTAATTCCTGTATACAAAATAAACGGAGCTGCATTTGCTGTTTTAATTAGTCATTTTGTAACTAATATTCTATACCCTACGTTTCAATTAAGTTTAAAACCGAACCTTAAACCCGTTTTAAAATAAATTATGAAGCTACTTCTTCTTGCCTTAGCGCCAATATTTGTTATTATACTTTACATCTATTATAAAGACAAATACGAAAAAGAACCTAAACACCTTTTAATTTATAACTTTTTACTAGGTGCTTTTGTAAGCGTGTTTATAAGCACACTATTTTATTTAATATTCGATTTTATATTGCCATTAAACAGTGCTAGTGTGCTCCAACAATTTGTAAAAGCATTCTGTGTGGTTGGATTTACCGAAGAATTTAGTAAGTATATTATTACCAGATATTTTGCCCAACCCAACAACGCTTTTAACGAACCTTTCGATGGCATAGTCTATGCCGTTATGGTATCGATGGGGTTTGCTGCTACCGAAAATATTTTTTACGTCTTAGAAGGCGGTTACGGTTCTGCCATTTTACGAGCATTTACAGCCGTTCCAGCCCATGCGACTTTTGGGGTTTTAATGGGATATTTTATGGGAAAAGCAAAATTTTCAAAAAATAAGGCAAAACTTAATTTAACTGGACTATTTTTGGCAATAATTTTCCACGGGAGTTACGATTTCTTTTTGTTTATAGATTTTGTGCCTGGTGTATGGATTGGTGCTTTTATTTCGTTGGGCATCGGATTTATATTAGCACGCAAAGCCATAAAAAGTCATCAAGAGAAATCATATTTTAAAGAATAATTACAAACAAAGCATTATCTTTATTACCCGAAATCATTTTAAATGAGAAGTATGAAGAATACGATTGCAGAACGCGTAGCCGATTTTATTAAGCATTTTCCACCATTCGATTTGCTTAATAAAAATCAATTATTAGACATCTCTAAAGAGGTTAAAATTAAATATTTAGATAAAGACAACACCATTTATAGCGCAAACTCCAACCTACACGATCAATTTTACATGATCTATAAGGGCGCCGTTAAACTAAAAAAAGTAATTAACGACAAGTTAGAAACTATAGACAAGTTTGACGAAGGCGATGTGTTTGGTCTTAGGCCGCTATTTGCAAACGAAAACTACGCCATTACTGCCATTACAGAAGAAGAAACTATTCTGTATTGTATTCCTATAGATATTTTTAAACCTATTATAGAGCAAAACAAACAGGTAAACCAATACCTTATTGAAAGTTTTGCATCGAATACCGAAAATCCATTTTCAAACGAATTTCAAAAAAAGTTAGTTTTAGAAGACGAAATCAGGTTAGACTTTTCGAAAGAATTATTCGAAATGCAACCGGTTAGACTCATAAAAAACGTAATTACAACAAAAAAAGACACCTCTATAAAAGAAGCCGCTAAATTAATGAGCGCGCACAATGTAGGTTCTATAATTATTGAAGAAAAAGACTGCCCGATAGGTATTATTACCGATAAAGATTTAAGACTCCATGTGGCTACAGGCGACTTTTCTATAGACGATGCCGTATCGGAAATTATGATTAGTCCGGTATTATGCTACAAGAAAAACATTACCATAGCACAAGCCCAAATCACGATGATGAAACATAAAATCAATCAAATCGTGGTTACTAAAGACGGCACACCAAACAGTAAAATATTAGGGGTTTTCTCCGAACACGATATTATTGTAATGAAAGGCACCAACCCATCGGTGCTAATGAAAGCGATTAAGCGAGCCAATTCTACAAAAGAACTGAAACGCATTCGCGAAAAAATCACCATTCTTTTAGAAGGTTATATTCAGCAAAACATTCCGCTTACACATATTAACAACATCATTTTCGAGCTTAACGACGCTACCATCAAACGTGTTATAGAACGTTGTATCGAAAAAATGGACCAAGCGCCACCTGTTAAATTTGCGTGGATGTCTCTAGGTAGTCAAGGCCGTAAAGAACAATTATTACATACAGACCAAGACAACGCTATTATTTTTGAAACTGTAGATGCCGACCATTTAGAGGAAGTAAGAAGCTACTTTTTAACTTTGGCAAAAAAAGTTAATAAGCGCTTAAAAAATATTGGTTTTGCTTACTGCCCAGGCGAAATGATGGCTAAAAACCCAAGATGGTGCTTAAGCCTAGACGAATGGGAAACTCAATTTACAGAGTGGACCAAAGAAACAGGAGACGACGAACTTTTATTATGTTCTATTTTCTTTGATTTCGATATCACTTATGGCGATCCGGCCTTAACAAACCAACTGTCTAACCATGTTTTAGAAATAACAAAAAACAATCTTATTTTCCTTTCAAAACTAGGAGCCAGCTCGTTAAGGAGTCCGTCACCTCTAGGATTCTTCAGACAGTTTTTAGTAGAACAAGATGGCGAACACAAAGACTTTTTCGATCTTAAAAAACGTGCCATTATGCCTGTTACAGATGCTGGACGTTTATTAGCGTTGCATTATCAAACCAAAAACATTAACAATACTGCAGAACGCTTCGAAAAACTTGCCGAACTTATGCCCGAAGATAAAGAACTGTTTTTATCTTGTGCATACGCCTCTAAAGCCTTATTAAAATTTAGAACCAAACACGGACTTATAAATAGAGACAATGGTCGCTTTATTGCTTTGGCAGAACTTTCTAAAGAAGAAAAACTTAAACTAAAACGTTGTTTTAAAGCTATTGCTAGAGTACAAGAACTTATTAAACTAAAATTTAACTTAAAGAATTTTATATGATAAAATGGCTTTTTAAAAATCCAGAAAAAAAGTCTTACCCAGACTATTGGATCCGTTATGAAGCCTTGTTTAACGACCCTAAAAATACAGAAATACACAACACTACTTTTGTAGTTTTAGATACAGAAACCACAGGCTTTAATTACGCATCGGATCGCATGCTATGTATTGGAGCGCTAAAAATAAACGATAACAATATCGACATTAAAGATGTTTTTGAAATTTACATAAAACAAGAATACTTTAATGCCGAAACCGTACCCATTCACGGCATTATTAAAAACGAAAAGTTTAAAACCTACACCGAAGAGGAAGCGCTAATCCTATTTTTAGATTATATAAAAGATGCGGTTTTAGTAGCGCATCATGCCTTTTTTGATATCACCATGATTAATGAAGGTTTAAAACGTTTAGACCTCCCACCTTTAAAGAATAAGGTTTTAGACACCATGCACGTGTACAAAGAAACGCGCATAAAATCTAACTTAATAGATCAAAAGAAAAGATACACGCTAGACGAAATTGCAGAAAATTACGACATCGATGTGTCCGACAGACATACCGCTGCCGGCGATGCCCTAATTACCGCAATTATCTTTTTAAGATCGGTACAACATCTTATAAAAACCAAACATTACACCCTTAAAAAACTATTTAAACTGTAAGATATTCTGTGTTTTAAGAGTGCAGAAATCCCCATCTTATTTCTTATATTTACGTGTATAAAAATAGTTACTCATGGGTAAACCTTACAAAATATCGGTTAATAACCAGCATCATTTTAACATAAATCCAGACGATTTAACCGCTTTAGATGCTGTAGAAACCGATACCAACTGCTTCCATATTTTAGAAAACCACAAATCTTTTACAGCCGAAATTTGCCAATCAGATTTTCTTAAAAAATCATACACTGTAAAAATCAATAACACCATCTATCATGTTTCTATAAACGACCATATAGATCTGCTTATAAAACAAATGGGGTTTCAATTAGCATCCTCTAAACAAATAGATGCTATAAAAGCGCCAATGCCGGGGCTTATACTCGATATTCCCATTCAAGTTGGCGATAGCATTGCCCTTAACGACACCTTAATTGTTCTTGAAGCCATGAAAATGGAAAACAGTATTGTTTCGCCAAGACAAGGTGTTATAAAATCTATAGGTGTAAAAAAAGGAGAAACAGTAGATAAAGGTGAACTTTTAATAGAATTTGAGTAATTATTATGAAAAAAATACTGGTCGCCAATCGTGGTGAAATCGCACTACGTATTATGAAAACCGCAAAGAAAATGGGCATAAAAACCGTGGCTATTTTCTCTACTGCCGATCGCAATGCTCCGCACGTAACCTTTGCCGATGAAGCTGTTTGTATTGGCAATCCGCCATCTAATCAATCGTACTTACTCGGCGATAAAATTATAAAAGTAGCAAAAGATCTTCAAGCAGATGCTATACATCCCGGATATGGTTTTTTAAGTGAAAATGCTGAATTTGCTCAAGCTGTTGAAGACAATAACCTCATTTTTATTGGTCCCAAATCGGAATCCATAAAAACTATGGGCAGTAAATTAGCCGCCAAAGACGCAGTTAAACATTACAATATTCCGTTAGTACCAGGAACAGAACAAGCCATTACCGATATTAATGAAGCCAAACAAATTGCCAAATCTATTGGTTTTCCTATACTTATTAAAGCCTCTGCCGGTGGTGGTGGCAAAGGTATGCGCATTGTACAAAGCGAAAAAGAACTAGAAGCGCAAATGAAACGTGCCATTAGCGAAGCAACATCGGCTTTTGGCGATGGTTCGGTATTTATAGAAAAATACATCAGTTCGCCGCGACACATAGAAATTCAGATTTTAGCAGACACTCATGGCCATACCGTGCATTTATTCGAACGTGAATGTAGCATACAACGCCGCCATCAAAAAGTTATCGAAGAAGCGCCGTCTTCTATTTTAACACCAGAGTTACGCGACAAAATGGGTGAAGCCGCCATTTTAGTAGCCAAATCTTGCCATTACATAGGCGCTGGTACAGTGGAGTTTCTTCTAGACGACGATAATAATTTCTACTTTCTAGAAATGAATACACGACTACAGGTAGAACACCCAGTTACCGAATTAATTACAGGGTTAGATCTGGTAGAACTTCAAATTAAAATTGCCAGAGGCGAAAACATTCCTTTTATACAAGCCGATTTAGATATTACTGGCCATGCGGTAGAATTACGTGTTTACGCCGAAGATCCTTCAAATAATTTTTTACCAAGTGTAGGCCTTTTAAAGAGCTATCAATTGCCAGAGGGAAATAACATTAGAGTAGATAATGGCTTTAAGCAAGGCATGGAGGTTCCTATTTATTACGACCCAATGCTGGCTAAACTCATCACTTATGGGAATACGCGAGAAGAAGCCATTCTAAACATGATTAATGCCATAAATCAATATAAAATTGAAGGCGTAGAAACTACTTTAGGCTTTGGTAAATTTGTTTTTGAACACCACGCGTTCCGTACTGGTAAATTCGACACCAATTTTGTGAACATGTATTACGCTCCCGAATTACAAAAAAGTGAAGCCGAAACCGAAGCTAAGCTAGCGGCTCTCTTAGCCTTAAAACAATATCAATTAGATTTAAAACAAGTAAGACTACCTAATAGCTAATCGAAAAAACAGTCTATGGATTCCAAAATAAAACAACTAAACGATAAAATTGAGCAAGCCCATTTAGGTGGTGGTAAACACCGTATAGAAAAACAACATCTAAAGAAAAAACTTACAGCAAGAGAACGCGTATTGTATTTACTTGATGATGGTTCTTTTGAAGAGATAGGCATACTCGTAACCCACCGTACAACAGATTTCGATATGGATAAAGAAGTCTATTACGGCGATGGAGTTATTACGGGCTATGGCACAATTAATAGTAGATTGGTGTATGTATTTGCTCAAGATTTTACTGTTTTTGGCGGAGCACTTTCCGAAACCCATGCCGAAAAGATTTGCAAAATAATGGATATGGCACTAAAAGTAGGTGCACCATTAATAGGACTAAACGATTCTGGTGGAGCGCGCATTCAAGAGGGAGTTAGATCGTTAGGCGGATATGCCGATATTTTTTTTAGAAATGTAAAAGCTTCTGGGGTTATTCCACAAATTTCGGCAATTATGGGGCCTTGTGCAGGTGGCGCTGTATACTCCCCTGCAATGACCGATTTTACAATGATGGTAGAGCATACTAGCTATATGTTTGTAACAGGCCCAAATGTTGTTAAAACCGTAACCAACGAATCGGTTACTTCAGAAGATTTAGGAGGTGCCACTACCCATGCCACAAAATCTGGTGTCGCACATACCACCTCTGCTGACGATATTGCCTGTCTAGAAGATATTAAATCACTTCTCGGTTATTTACCACAAAATAACACGAAAACCACCGATAAGGTTCCGTATACCCTAAGCGATGAAATTCGAGACGAATTAACAGATATTATCCCAGACAATACCAATAAACCGTACGATATGCACGCTGTAATCCATGGTATAATTGATCGCGATTCTTTTTTTGAAATTCATAAAGATTACGCAGAAAACATAATCGTAGGATTTGCCAGATTAGGTGGCCGAAGTATTGGTATTATTGCCAACCAACCCTTGTTTTTAGCCGGTGTATTAGATGTAAATAGTTCTAAAAAAGCCGCCCGATTTACACGCTTTTGCGACAGTTTTAACATTCCGCTACTCGTTCTTGTAGATGTTCCCGGTTTTTTACCTGGTACCGACCAAGAGTGGAATGGCATTATAGTTAACGGTGCTAAACTATTATATGCTCTTAGCGAAGCCACTGTACCACGAGTAACCCTTATTACCCGAAAAGCCTATGGCGGTGCGTACGATGTTATGAACTCTAAACATATTGGTGCCGACATGAACTTTGCTTGGCCGAGTGCCGAAATTGCCGTTATGGGAGCTAAAGGTGCAAGTGAAATTATTTTTAGAAAAGAGATAAAAGAAGCCGATGATCCTGAAGCCAAACTTGCCGAAAAAGAAACCGAATATGCCAACACCTTTGCCAATCCGTATCGAGCGGCGCAACGTGGTTTTATAGACGAAGTGATTTTACCTAAAAACACACGCCGAAAATTATTGAAAGCCTTTAGCATGCTGGAAAATAAAACCGTAGAGTTGCCAAAACGCAAACATGGTAATATTCCGTTATAAAATATTTCAGAAAATATGTAATCTACATTTCTAAACCTCTAATTTGAATACTGTTTGTTTTCAAATCACTACTTGCCTTTTTAGTTATAATTTTTATTAATTTTATTTCTGAAGTTAGGCCAGTCACTCTTATATTGGAAACCTCTATTTTAAGTATACTATTTTCATCAACGATATAATTTTCACTCTCTAAATTAATGACTTGCGCATCAATTTGAAAAACAAGTAATTCATCTTCAAGCTTAAGATGTTTATTTATAAGTGCTTTAATTGTAGTGAAATTTGGAGTATAATCTGCTTTGGTATTAATATATATTTTACCATAATAAACTTTATTTTTTACCTTGAATTCTTTTTTTTCGACAGTTATGGTTTCTACAGTATCCGGAAGAAGAGTTGTTAAAACAGATTCATTCTCAAACAAATGCCCATCTATAATATAGACCGGTTTATTTTTTCTAATTGATTTTGTATCACTATCGCTGTAAATTACCGCTATTTTAGCATTGTTCTTGTTTGTATCATCTTTACGTTTTTCCTGACCAAACCCTTCAAGGCATAGTACAAACAATAATAATACAAGTTTAATTTTCAGAATCATTTTCAATTACTTAAAAATACATTCTACAAGTTACTAAAAATCAAACTAAAAGAAAGACTTGCTTTTTTAATCGAAAAACGAAATTACATTCATTCATTTTTGCGCAATATCTTTATAATTCTGTTATATATTAATTCCGACAAGCTCCAATTGTAACCATCAAAATTTACTGTATTTGTAAATTGTATAACAACCGTATCTATATCTTTATAATACTTCGCAATACTTTGGTAACCCGGAATTAATCCCGTGTGCTCGTAACGGTAAATAGACGAATATAGATCTTGTTCGGCTTTATCCTTAAACAGCGTTCCCGCATTTAAGGCCCTTATAAACACACCCAAATCTTCGGCTGTTGCTAGCATCGATGCATTATTATCGGTTTTTAAATCTTGATCGTAACCTACATAATAACCACTCATAACCTCATCTAAATCAACATCGTTTATAGAACCGTAAGTGTTTTTAAGCTGTAACGGATTCAGAATTTCTTCTTTAATATACTGAAACTTACTCTTGCCTGTAACGCGTTCTATCAGTTTAGCTAGTAACAAATAATTGGTATTGCAATATTCGTAAGCTGTACCCGGTTCGAAATTTGCAGGCAAATCCAACACTAAAGCCAAGCGTTCTTTATCGTTGTCTTTTGGTGCTGCCCAATAATTGTTGATATCGGTATAATTAGGTATACCACTACGGTGTTGCACTAGCATGTTAATGGTTATTCTATTTGCATGTTCTATGCGCCCTACAAGCTCTGGAAAATAATCGGCAAGAGTTTTATTTAAATCTATTTGACCACTATATGCCAATTTGGTAATCGAAACAGCTACATATAGTTTTCCCACACTAGCGATTTTAAACAAAGCATGAGGATCGGCAGGTATTTTTTGTTCACTATTTTTATATCCAGCGGCGTAAAATTCAGGTGTCTTCCCCGCTTGATCGACATAAACCACTATGCCATCAAACCCATAATTAAGCGCTTCATTAACCTGCTCTTGTACGGTGTCTGGCAAAGGACGCAACCAGGCTTTTAGCATAATCCAGGGCACAAAAAATAATGAAACTACGGTTGCCACGAACACTATTAATCGAAATATGTTTTTTTTTGAGGCTTGTATCTTAACCGCCATAATGCTTTAGTGTATTGATAAATATGATATTAAATTTTGGCCTGATAGGTATACAAATCGAAATATCGCCCTTGAGCTTCAATTAAGGCATCGTGCGTGCCGCGTTCAACAATTTTTCCTTGCTCGATAACCAAAATCTGATCGGCCTTACGAATTGTACTTAATCTATGGGCAATTACAATTGTAGTACGGTCTTTCGTTAACTGGTTTAAACTCTTTTGAATATACCCTTCGCTTTCGGTATCTAAATTAGATGTTGCTTCGTCTAAGATTATGAGCTTAGGATTTGCTAGAATGGCTCTTGCAATGGCTATACGTTGTCGTTGTCCGCCAGAAAGTTTAACACCCCGCTCGCCTATTAAGGTATCTAAACCATCGTCGAAACGGTTAGTAAATTCATCTACATAAGCCGAAGTTACGGCATGTTGCAATTCTGTTTCGCTTGCCTGCGGCCGGGGAAACAGAATATTTTCGCGAATGGTGCCCTCAAACAAAAACTCGTCTTGTAACACAACGCCTAAATGTTGTCGAAAACTTTTTAGTGAGACTTTAGATAAATCATTGCCATCAATAGTTACTATTCCTGAATTCGGATTTAAAAAACTTGCCGATAAACCAGCAATAGTCGATTTTCCCGAGCCAGAGCTTCCTACTAAAGCGACCACCGATCCCGAAGGGGCTTCAAAACTAATATTGTGTAAGACATCTTTTCCTGACTCGTATGCAAAAGACACGTTATTAAAGGCCAAATTGCCCTTCATCTTTTTAAGCACAATTGTTCGCTCTTCGGCTTGTTCTTCGGCTTCCATATTCATAAGCTCTTCGGTTCTATCTAAACCAGCCAAGGCTTCAGTTAACTGACTGCCTATATTACTCATTTGTACAATGGGAGCAATCATAAACCCTAACAGTAACGTGAAAAACATAAAATCACCTATGGTTAATTCACCTTGCATAATTTTATATCCGCCAATTCCCATAATACCTGTAGAGGCTATTCCTAATAAAAACGTCGAGGAGCTCGTCATGGCTGCGGTTGCCGTTAAACTCTTTTTCACATTCTGAAATAACCGATCTACTCCATTTTCGAAAGCTTTATTTTCCTGTTCTTCGGCATTAAATGCCTTAATAACACGAACACCTGACAAAGTTTCGGTAAGCCTACCAGTAACCTCGGCATTAATAACGCCGCGTTTTCTAAAAATAGGTCTGATGTATTTAAATGCTTTTAATGCCAAAATTCCAAAAACGGCCACAGGAACCAGTACAAACAGTGTCATTGATGGACTTATACGAATTAATAAAATTAGTGAAACTATGGCTGTAAAGGTGCCTCCTACCAATTGTACCAAACCGGTACCAATTAAATTTCTTACGCCTTCTACATCCGTCATAATTCTAGAAACCAATACACCAGATTTTGTATTATCGAAAAAACGAATTGGAAGCGACAGTACTTTTTTCTGTACTTGGGCACGCAATTCCGATATTAAATATTGTGCTTGTACACTTAAAATTTTGGTAAGTAAAAACGACGTTACCGCCTGAACTAAAATAGCAGCGCCAACAATGGCGAGCAAGCTATACAATTGATTGTAGTCTTTATTAGGAATAACATCGTCTAATAACACTTTACTTTTCCATGGTAAAACCAAACTCGCTAAACGACTAAGCACAATTAAAAGCAAGCCAATAAACACTAAATTACGTCTAGGCCAGATAATGGTTTTAAAAGCCTGAACCATACTAACTTTAGATGCTTTTTTTGGCTGTAATTGCTGCGATTTATAGTGTTTCATAGTTTTTTATTCTGAATAAATTTAAAATAATCTAACGGTTTAAAGGGCAAAATTGATTGTTTTTAGAATTCAAAAAAGAAATCTGAATCCGAAAATGCTTAATTCCAATTTAGCTGTTCTATGTTTATAATTTTTACGTTAGCAGATACACACAAAATTAAACGAATCATTACCAATACAATAACATTAACTATTCAATTTTACTAAGTTGGGAATAATTATCTTTATAACGATTTTTTAACTCGTGCAAAGATTGTATACAGTATTTTTGCATGATGCAAGACACCGAAAAAAAATATCAATTCGAGTTTGTGGCATTAATGGCCTCGTTAATGTCTATAGTAGCATTATCTATTGATGCTTTACTACCTGCCATTCCAGAAATAGGCTTGGCGATTGGCAACCAAAACAGCACCGATTTACAATTACTTATTACTATGATTTTTTTAGGATTTGGTGTCGGACAGTTAATTCTTGGTCCCTTATCCGATTCTTTTGGAAGAAAACCCATCATGTATGCTGGTTTTGGTATTTTCATCCTAGCTAGTTTTGTTTGTGTTTTCTCTACTTCTTTAGAATGGATGCTTATCGGGCGTATTTTTCAGGGCATCGGACTTTCGGCTCCAAGAACAATAAGTATTTCTATTATTAGAGATTCGCACAAAGGCGATTACATGGCCAGAATGATGTCTTTTGTAACGGCCTTTTTTATTTTAGTGCCTGTAATTGCTCCTGCTTTAGGACAGTTTATTTTAATGCATTTAAACTGGCAATCTATTTTTTATACACAACTATTTTTTGCTGTTTTAGTAACCTTTTGGTTCTGGAAAAGACAACCCGAAACCTTACGCCCTGCCTTTAAAATTCCATTTAACAAGCAAGTTTATGTCAATGGATTTAAAGAGCTTATAAAATATAAAGAAGCCATGGTATTTACTGTTGTTTCTGGATTTATTACAGGAGCCTTCATGGTGTATTTAAGTTCGTCGCAGCATGTTTTTGAAGATCAATATGGTATTGGAGATAAGTTCCCTTATGTGTTCGCTGGTTTAGCTTGTTCTATCGGGTTATCAACGTTACTAAATGGTACATTGGTAGTGCGCATTGGCATGCGACGATTGGCGTTTATGGCTTTAAGTGTATTTTCGTTGGTGTCTACGCTTTATGTGATATTATTTTGGAACAAACCCAACCCGAGTTTGTTTGTGCTTATTCCTTTTTTGGTGGCTCAGTTTTTTACCTTAGGATTTATTTTCGGAAACTTAAGAGCCATTGCCATGGAACCTATAGGCCACATTGCAGGAATTGGCGCTGCTATTACAGGGTTTATTTCTACCCTAGTTGCCATACCTATAGCTACCTTTATAGGTGAGTTTATGACCGATACGGCCTTACCACTATTTATTGGTTTTGCTATTTGCGGAAGCTTATCGCTAATAACGTTTATTTTTATGAAACGTCACATTTTATACCGTAAGCTAAATTTTAATTGGCGTTAGGGATTGCAGCGGCATCCTTTTTTATGGCTTAAAAGGCCATAAAAAAGATACAGCGGAAAGCGCGACCTTGATAAAGGGAACGCCCTACTATTTAAAGGAAATATGGGTAATAATGTCTACCACAGACGAAATTATGTATTCTATACCTATAGCAATAACAATAAACCCGATAATACGAGACAAGGCATTTATACCCGAGGCACCCAAAAATTTAACTATAAAATGGGCGCTTTTTAAAATGAAATAAATACATAATACCGTAAATAGCATAGCTCCTAAAATGATAAAAATATCACTAAGGTCTGAAAACTCTTGGTTATAGGCTATAAGTAAAGAAATGGTTCCTGGCCCAGCAAGCATAGGAATGGCTAAAGGCGTTAAGCTAATTTCGTTTCGGTTTTGAATGTCTTCCTCTACCCGCTTTCGCTTCATCCCTTTATGCTCTGCAAATTTTCCCGTTAACAGTGCAAACCCAGAAGATGCTATTATAAGTCCGCCAGCTATTTTAAGAGCATTTATGCTAATGCCAAAAAACGATAAAATATATTTACCCGCAAAAAAAGCCAGTAATAAAATAATAAATGCGTTTACCGAAGTCCAAAATGCAATTACAGCACGTTCTTTGCGCGTGTTATCCTGCGACAATCCTACAAAAATTGGCACTGTCCCTAACGGATTCATGATAGAAAATAACGCACCAAAAGTTACTAAAAATAGCTCCATTGTTTTTTTCTGCAAATTCAATGTTTTTTTAGCTGTTATAGGTTAGGCCTGTTTTAAGCAATTGTCGCTAAACCATAAACTTTCCTGTGTGTACATCTATAAATTGTTACGCAAAAACTATGCTTACAAAAACAGCCTGCGTCAAGTAAATATATTTTTATAAATTTAGGCTTCCAAAAAACTAAATTGATGTCTATACTTATAACTAACATAAAGCAATTATTGCAAGCGAGGGCAACTAACGTACTTAAAGTTACGGGAAGTGATATGAAAAAACTTCCACTTATAGAAAATGCTTATCTTTTAATAGAACACGATACCATTGTTGAATATGGCGAAATGAAAGATATGGGCGATACTGTAGCAGAAACTGTAATTGATGCTACAGGAAAAATAGTAATGCCAGCTTGGTGCGATTCTCACACGCATTTGGTATATGCAGGAAATCGAGAACAAGAATTTGTAGACCGAATTAATGGCTTAAGTTATGAAGACATTGCCAATCGTGGAGGCGGTATATTAAATTCTGCCGAAAACTTAGCCAAAGCCACCGAAGACGAATTATACGACCAAGCTGTGTCGCGTTTAAAAGCTGTTATGGAAATGGGAACCGGCGCCATAGAAATCAAATCTGGTTATGGCTTAACTACCGAAACAGAATTAAAAATGCTACGCGTTATAAAACGCATTAAACAAGATTTTAATGTATTTGTTAAAGCAACATTTTTAGGAGCCCACGCCGTACCTAAAGCCTTTAAAGATGATAAAACGGCATATGTAGATGAAATTATTAACACCATGCTTCCTAAAATAGAACAGGAACAATTGGCCCATTATATTGATGTATTTTGCGAAAAAGGATATTTTTCGTTAGACGATACCGAACGTATTCTACAAGCCGGCGTAAAACATGGCTTAACACCAAAAATACATGTTAATCAATTCAATGCCTTTGGCGGTGTCGCTTTGGGCGTTAAATACAATGCCCTTTCTGTAGATCATCTTGAGGTTATGAATCCAGAAGACATTGCAGCCTTAAAAGGCAGTAACACCATGCCCGTTGCTCTGCCGTCTTGTTCTTATTTTTTAAGCATACCTTACACCCCGGCGCGAGCAATTATAGATGCCGGTTTACCACTAGCACTCGCTACAGATTACAATCCTGGTTCTACTCCTAGTGGCAATATGAACTTTGTAGTAAGTACGGCATGTATTAAAATGAAGATGACTCCAGAAGAGGCCATTAATGCCGCTACAATTAACGGGGCTTATGCTATGGGAATAAGTAATATGTACGGCAGTATTACGCGTGGTAAAAAGGCCAATGTTATTATTACCAAAACAATACCTAGCTATAATTACCTACCTTATGCTTTTGGCGACAACCATATAGATAAGGTTATTATTAATGGTAGTTTATTATCTTAACTTTTAAAGTATTTATATAAAGTAAAAAACCCAAAAAGTGAACTGCTTTTTGGGTTTTTAGTTTGTTAGTGTTTGTGTTTATTATTTTATTTAAGTGTAAATTCTGAAGTAGACACTAAGTCTTTGGCGTTATATACATTTACAACATAACGTCCGTCTTCAAATTTATTATCGGCAGATGCAGCTACAAATTCGCATACATTTAAACTCGTATTTTCGTAATTAAAGCGACTAACTAGGCTGTAATTTAAGGTTGTCTCCCCAAATACAACTTGCTCGTTTGCTCCAAGAATATTGTTTTTTGGGTCTATAACCTGAATGTACAATTCTTGATCGCCAGCTTGCACTAAGGTATTTTTAGCAACTGTAAAACATACTCTAATTTTATCTACGCGTCGTGCACGTTCTGTAGGTATTAATTTTCCAGAGCTACGTTCTATAACTCCAAATCCTTTTAAGCCCACAGTGTTTAAAACAGCAGCATTTTCTACAACTTCAGCAAGAGCTGTATTTTGCATTAACAACGAATCTGTAAACACGGTACGCTCTTCCAGACGGGTACGGGTGCTATCTAAAGACGAGGCCAATAACGAATTTTCAACTTTCAGTTTATCGTTTTCGGCCATTAAGGCATCCATTTCTTTTTGTAATGATAAGTATCTCTGCTTATACTTCCATAAACTTTTTACGTTAGTTTCAGAAATTTGTAACGAGTCCATTAACCCTTGAATTCGGGTTCTAGCCTCTATAAGGTTATTATTGGCTATCTCGTTTTCGCTAATGGCAACATCGTATTGTTTGGCCATATTACTCAAATCGTTCATTACCAATTGTTTTTCTTCACGTAATTGAGTTTCGGTTTCTTTTTTCTGCTTCATCAAATCGAATGTGTAAAATGCTGTACCTAAAAACAGTACTAAAGCAATTCCTAAAGCAATTTTTAATCCGCTACTCTTAGCATTATTTTCCATAATTAATTTTAATTTTTAATTGTTAAGATTGGTTAAGTTAATTTTGATTTTTTATAGTTTAATATTATTAAAATTAAGTTCACAAAGCAAAAAAACTTGTATTTTTAAACTTATAAAACCTAATGCGCATTAATGGACAAACTTGTTTTATTTACTAACTCCGAACTTAAAGAACGTATTGATAAACGCCCTTTAGAATCAAAATTTGGCGAAAACGTTGTAACATTAAAGCCGTCTAGCAATATATACGAAGATCTTGAAGCTTTGGACGTCGAGTATGTACTTATTGGCTTTCCTGAAGATGTAGGGGTTTTCGCTAATTCGGAATCTGTTGGCACATCAAATACTTGGGAAACCACTGTAAATGAACTATTAAATTTTCAAAACAATCAATTTACAACACCCGAAAAACTTTGTATTCTAGGTCATGTCGATTTTACTAAAGAGATCGAAAAGCTTCAAAAACTAGATCCGTCATCTGCAAAACACCTTGCTAAAGCAAAAAAACTTGTTTCTAAAATAGATAGTACGGTGAGCCAATTGATATTTGAAATAACCAAAGCTGGTAAAAAACCTATCATTATTGGTGGCGGCCATAACAATGCCTACGGTAACATAAAAGGTTCTGCTCTAGCCTTAAATAAGGCCATAAATGCAATTAATTTAGATATGTACTCTGGTTTTAAACAAGATAAAGGCAGGCATAGTGGTAACGGGTTTACTTACGCGTTTACCGAGGGTTTTTTGAAGGATTACTTCATTTTTGGCTTACAAGAAAACTACACATCGGATGTTATTTTTAAAACTTTAAAAAAGCTCAAACATATCGATTTCATCACCTACGAAAGTTTAGAAATTCGCCAAGACACTTCGTTTAAAAAAGAATTACAAAATGCCCTATTAGCAACAGAACACCGCCCTTTTGGTATAGAATTGGCCTGCAATTCTATTGAAAATAATGGCTGCGAGCAAATATCGGCAAGCGGATTTAGCGTTAAAAAAGCTAGACAATTCGTTCATTTTTTTGCACAGCAACCCCAAGCGCAATATTTACATATTTGCGATGCCAAACCTCTTAAAGGGCAACATCCTGAAGTTGGTAAACTAATTGCAACACTAATTACAGATTTTATTCGGGCACATTCAAAATAATTTTCGTATTTTAATCCTCTAATATTCAAAGTATTAATTTATGATTCATGTATTTGCTCTAGTCTGTTATATGGTTGCTCTCTTACCGTTACAACCGCACGTAACAAATAACACCACAGAATTAAAAATTGAAATATTAAATTCTAAAACCGAAATCATTCCCATTTCCCATGCGACTTTTGTTATGGAAATAAAAAAAACTGTCGTTTACATAGACCCTGTTGGCGATGCGTCGTTATTTTCTCATTTAAAATCTCCTAACCTTATTTTAATTACCGATATACACGGCGATCACCTTAGTGTAGAAACCTTACAAGCTGTTGTACAGCAACATACTACTATTATAGCGCCGCAAGCAGTAATAGACCAATTACCAGACACACTTAAAAATCAAGCATTTGTGATGCATAACGGAGAAACAAAAACCTATAACCACTTAAAAATTGAAGCTATACCTATGTATAATTTAAGACCAGAAGCTCTTAAATACCATAGTAAAGGCCGTGGCAATGGTTATGTTTTAAACAATCACGACGAGCGTATTTACATTTCTGGAGATACTGAAGATATCCCTGAAATGCGAAACTTGAAAGATATAGATATTGCTTTCGTTTGCATGAATTTACCCTATACCATGCCTGTAGAACAAGCCGCCAGCGCTGTTTTAGACTTTAAACCCAAAGAAGTTATTCCTTACCATTACAGAGGTACTGATGGACTGAGTGATGTTGGTGCGTTTAAGGAATTGGTAAACAGTAAAAATCCAGACATTACAGTAACGCTACTTAACTGGTATTCAAAAAATTAACACATAAAACCCTATCTATTACAGAAAATGCGTTATATTTGAGATGCTATTAACTCAAATTTAAGCTGTCATGCCTGCTTTTTTACTTCATAGATTATCCTTGTCCGACATTTTAATACTCTTACAACAAAAAGATATTGTTATTGTTTTATCTATTACAGTAACTGTATTTTTAATTTTATTGATATTAGGTATTAGAAAAACACATAAGTTGAATGAAGAAAACCAAAGGTTAGCAGACTTAAATCCGTTGGATAGCACCGAAGACGATAGCTATAAAGATTTTACTGAAGGCCACCTATACGGTAACGACTAAATTAAATTTATTTAATACCCCTATTTAATACGCAAAAAGCCTGCATTTTATAGCAGGCTTTTTTCTTTGTAATATAATGAGCATAAGAAATGCAATGTTATCTCACCAGTTTTTTATACTTAATACGTTTTGGCATAATATCGCCACCTAAACGTTTCTTTTTATTTTCTTCATAATCGCTAAAACTACCCTCGAAGAAATAAACTTGACTATCGCCTTCAAAAGCAAGAATGTGAGTACATATTCTGTCTAAAAACCATCTGTCGTGACTAATAACCACGGCACAACCTGCAAAATTCTCTAAACCTTCTTCTAAAGCTCTAAGTGTATTTACATCTAAATCGTTGGTAGGCTCATCTAAAAGTAAAACGTTACCCTCTTCCTTTAAGGTCATGGCAAGATGCAATCGGTTTCTTTCTCCTCCAGACAATAACTTTACTTTTTTATTCTGTTCGCTTCCACTGAAATTAAAACGACTTAAATAAGCTCTAGAATTTACCTGCTTACCTCCCATTAGCACTAATTCTTGCTCATCGCTAAAATTTTGCCATATTGTTTTTTCAGGATCTATATTAGCATGGCTCTGGTCTACGTAAGCAATTTTTGCAGTTTCACCAACTTCAAAGCTTCCTTTATCTGGAGTAGCCTCGCCCATAATCATTTTAAAAATGGTTGTTTTACCAGCGCCATTAGGACCAATCACACCAACAATTCCTGCCTGCGGCAAATTAAAGTTTAAATCTTCGTAAAGTAATTTATCATCAAAACCTTTACTTATGCCTTTGGCTTCTATAACATTAGTACCTAATCGTGGTCCGTTAGGAATATAGATTTCCAGTTTTTCGTCAAGCTGCTTTTGGTCTTGACTCATCAATTTATCGTAATTTTTCAAACGGGCTTTCTGCTTCGTTTGTCTACCTTTAGCGCCTTGTCTTACCCACTCCAACTCGCGTTCCAATGTTTTTTGGCGCTTAGATGCTGTTTTATTTTCTTGAGCCAAACGCTTAGATTTCTGGTCTAACCACGACGAGTAATTACCTTTCCACGGAATACCTTCGCCTCGGTCTAACTCTAAAATCCATCCCGCAACATTATCTAAGAAATACCTATCGTGCGTTACCGCGATAACCGTACCTTTGTACTGGGCTAAATGCTGCTCTAGCCAATGTACCGATTCGGCATCTAAGTGGTTGGTTGGCTCGTCTAAAAGCAACACATCTGGTTCTTGTAGTAATAAACGGCAAAGTGCTACACGCCTGCGTTCTCCACCAGAAAGCACACTTATTTTTTTATCGCCATCTGGAGTTCTAAGCGCATCCATAGCAATTTCTAACTTGGTATCTAGCTCCCACGCATTGGTCGCATCAATCTGGTCTTGCAGTTCGGCCTGTCTGGCCATTAACTTATCCATTTTATCTGGGTTAGAGTACACTTCCTCCAAACCAAACATATCGTTAATTTTATTGTATTCTTCAAGAATAGCTACGGTTTCGGCCGCACCTTCCTTAACAATTTCCATAACGGTTTTATCTTCATCTAATTGCGGCTCTTGTTCCAGATATCCAACAGAATAATCTTGAAGAAAAGTAACATCGCCTTGATAATTTTTATCTACACCTGCAATAATTTTCAATAATGTAGATTTACCAGAACCATTAAGACCTAAAATACCAATCTTGGCACCATAGAAAAAACTTAAATAAATATTTTTTAAAACAGGCGTATTTGCACCTGGAAATGTCTTGGTTAAACCAGACATCGAAAAAATAACTTTCTTATCGTCGCTCATAATTACACTCTACCTTTTAAAGCATTAAAAACCCAGGCTATTGCAAAAAAACCTATCCCTACAGATGCGAAACCCCAACCGGCTACATCGTTATATCTAAAGGCTCCCAAAGCAATTAAACCCAGACCAACTACTATCATTATGGTTGTAGCCCATGCTAAAACCGTATTTTTATTCATTGCCATTTTAAAATTGTTTCTTAGGGCGCACCGCTTTTACACTGAAGTTACAAAGCGTCAGGCTATTCGTTATATCTTTTTAAATGTAACCATTTAAAAAGGATGCCACTCCTATCCCTTGCGCAAAATTCAAATACAAATATCGGATTTTTAACACTAAATCTAAAGCATATCTACGTATTATTTTAACATTTAAATTGAAATGCATTTTTAAGTATTTCAAGTATTTTCTGCAATTTCAATTTTTAAACAGTACTCAATCTTTTAAAGTTTTATAATTTCTACAACTTTCCTTCGCATATTCTTATAATTATACAAACAAAATCTTAGTTTTTTGAACAGTAAACAATTAACGTTTTTTTTATTGTATATACATCAGTTAGCAACATAAGTCTAACTACTTTTGTGGCTTGCATTAATTAATAAATTTATGAACAAAGCATTATTATCATTAGCCATTGGTGGTTTCGGAATTGGTTTAACCGAGTTCGTAATTATGGGTATTTTACCAGATGTTGCTACGGCTTTTAATATTAGCATCCCAAAAGCTGGGCATTTTATCTCGGCTTATGCTTTAGGCGTGGTTATTGGTGCGCCACTACTTACCGGTTTAGGCAACAAATGGCCTGCTAACAAAGTACTTATGGCTTTAATGCTTTGGTTTACTGTTTTTAATACTTTATCGGCATTTGCAACGGGATATACTTCATTTTTAATACTTCGTTTTTTATCGGGTCTACCTCATGGAGCCTTTTTTGGTATTGGCGCCGTGGTTGCTGGTAAATTATCTAAACCTGGCAAAGCTGCACAAGGTATTGCCATTATGTTTAGTGGTTTAACTTTTGCTAACCTTTTGGGTGTTCCGCTAGGCACCTATGTTGGAAAACACTTTGCGTGGCACGTTTCTTTTTTAATGGTAGGTATTGTTGGCGTTATGGCTGTTTTAAGTGTGAAATTTTGGATGCCAGATTTTAAAGAATCATCTGCTACTAATTTCATTAAGGAATTTAAAATTTTTAAGCGTTTAGAACTTTGGCTTATTATTTTACTAACAACCATTGGTACGGGAGGCTTTTTTGCTTGGTACAGCTACATAGCTCCTTTAATTACCGATGTTGCTGGGCATCCAGATACAATGGTTTCTTTCGCCATGATTTTAGCCGGCTTAGGTATGGTTATTGGCAATTTTATAGGAGCCAAACTCGCCGAAAAATTCCTACCTATTAATGCCGTCATCATTACATTAATTTGTATGGTAATTTGCTTGTCGTTAAATACCATTTTGGCATCAGACAAAATTATGGTGCTAGTCATGACTTTTATAATTGGTACGGTTACATTTTGCTTATCTACACCTATACAAATTGCTATTATAAATGCCGCAAAAGGGTCCGAAACTTTAGGGTCGTCCTTAAACCAAAGTGCTTTTAATATTGGAAATGCCTCAGGAGCTTACTTTGCTGGATTGCCGATTGCCATGGGGTATGGCTACACCGCAGCCGATTGGGTAGGCGCCGCTATGGCTGCTATGGGAGTATGTATTGCCTTTGGCATCATTTTATTAAGAAGAAAACGTAAAAAACAAAACACGTTGGAAAACTGTTACTCATAATATTATAACCTTATTGACTGAACCTTAAAATTACTGATTTTATTATAGTATATTACCAAAGTATAGTGACTACTTTCGTTTCATGAATTACTTTTTAAATGAATTCTTTAAATCAATTACAGCATATTTCTGATTCCTTTGGCCAATCAGAGCGCATGCCCGCCTTATTTTTGGGGCATGGCTCGCCCATGAATGGCATAGAAGACAACGAATTTGTTCAGGGCTTTAAAGACCAACGTGAATTGTTAGATAAACCCAATGCTATAATCGTAATATCGGCCCATTGGGAAACTAAAGGTACTTTTGTAACCGCAATGGAACATCCTAAAACCATTCATGATTTTGGCGGATTTCCTAAAGCACTTTACGATGTGCAATACCCCGCTCCAGGACATCCTGAATTGGCTAACGAAATCACAGAACTCATTCAACCTAAAGATACCGTGCATTTAGACCATAAATGGGGTTTAGACCACGGCGCTTGGACCGTAGTTAAACATTTGTTTCCAGATGCCAACGTTCCTATTATTCAATTAAGTATCGATTATACAAAACCAGCCGATTACCATTACGCTTTGGCAAAACAGCTTAAAGCGTTAAGACATAAAGGTGTTCTCATTATAGGCAGTGGTAACATAGTACATAATTTAAGACAAATTGCTTGGAACAAAATAAACGACTATTATGCATACGATTGGGCAATTGAAGCCGATTCTAAAATAAAATCTTGGATTTTGGATGGCAACCACCAAGCTTTAATAGATTTTAAATCGCATGGTACGGCATTCGACTTGGCAATTCCTACACCAGAACATTATTTACCTTTATTATACACGCTAGGTCTACAGAACAAACAAGACGACATCTTACTATTTAACGACAAACCTTTGGCAGGATCGCTAACCATGACAAGTGTTAAATTAAGCTGATAACTCTTAATGACTTTTCTTATTTTTGCCTACTATGAACGATAATTTTACCAACGAATATTTTGGCATAGGCATTCAAAACGGAAAAACACCAGAAAATTTAGGCGTTTTATGGCGCTCGGCTCAAAACTTAGGAGCCAGCTTTATTTTTACTATTGGCAACCGCTATGCCAAACAAGCATGCGACACCCACGATGCCGTAAAAGCAATGCCCTATTTCCACTATGAAACATTCGACGAGTTTTTTAATAATATGCCCAAAGGTACCCGCTTAGTTGGCGTAGAACTTACCGATGAAGCTGTTGACTTAGAAACCTTCAACCATCCCAGACGTTGCGTATATTTATTAGGTGCCGAAGATCACGGGCTGTCTAAACAGGCCATAGAAAAAGCTCATTTTTTGGTTAAGTTTCAATCGCAATTCAGTTTAAATGTTTCGGTTGCTGGCAGTATCGTTATGTACGACAGAGGTTTGAATAAATCGAGATGTTAATTTTAAACTAACCACTAAATCGAGGCCGAATTTTAGGAATCTCATTTTAAAGACAAACGAGAATTATGTGGATTAGAACTCTCTAATGCTGCTCGAATGGCTTTAAAATTATTTCAGAAACACCAACTTCATTGGTCTCAGTCGTTAGTTGAAACTATGCACTTTTAGTGCAAGACTTTCAGTTTCTATAAATATTTTTACGCCACGAATTCACGAATATTTGACATAGTTTTTATAGAAATATTCGTGTATTTGTGGTTAAAACGAACACAAATAATCAGACTTTCAGTCTGTTTTCAAACCTATGGACTTCCAGTCTATAGTGGTTTAGTTTTTTATTCCTGGTTTTGGTTACGGCAGAAATGCCAAATTATTTAAGGTATTTTAATTATATTACCACCAACTAATAAGCTAATTGTAAAATATTTCACTAATGAATCAAGATGTCGACAATTATTTTATCGCAGGCTGCGGAAGATGTCCGCTTGGAGGTACTGCTGATTGCAAAGTACTTCCGTTTGAAACCGAATTGCGATATCTAAGACGTTTGTTATTGTCTTGCGGACTTACAGAAACCTGCAAATGGGGTGTGCCCTGTTACATGTATAACCAGTCTAATGTCTTACTACTAACTGCGTTTAAAAACTACGGCGCTATCAATTTTTTTAAAGGCGCTTTGTTGGCCGATACGAAACAAATGTTAGAAAAGCCTGGACCAAATTCGCAAGCTGGTCGCTTTTTTAAGTTTACAAGCTTAAAGGATATTCAGCCTATTGAAGCCGATATTAAAGCTTATATTTTTGAAGCCATTGAGATTGAAAAAGCCGGTTTAAAAATTCCTTTTAAAACAAATCCAGAACCTATTCCAGAGGAATTAGAACGCACTTTTGAAGCCGACACTAATTTAAAAGCAGCCTTCGAAGCCCTTACGCCTGGCAGACAACGCGGTTATATTTTACATTTCTCGCAACCCAAGAAATCCGAAACACGTTATTCTAGAATAGAAAAATGTACACCCTTAATTTTAAATGGTGTTGGTTTAAACGACACGTATAAAGCAAAAAAAAAGTCCAACTAAACCCGTTGAACCTTTTCAAATAAATACCTTTTATATTAAAGCTCTATATACTCCCCTAATTCTAGGAGCATTAAATCTTTATTTTTATCGAAAAACTTACGTTTAGCCTCTTCATGGTCTATTTCTATATATCCAAAAGTATCAAAATGATATCCTAAAACTTTATCGCAAGCCACAAAATCGCTAGCTAAAATGGCATCGTCTATCCCCATAGTAAAGTTATCTCCTATAGGTAAAATGGCCAAGTCTAATTGTAAATGCATCGGAATTAATTTCATATCGAAAGTTAAAGCCGTATCACCAGCAATGTAGATGTTTTTGCGTTCACCTTCAATTACAAAACCGCCTGGTTGCCCACCATAAGAACCATCGGAAAAACAGGAAGAATGAATGGCATTGACATATTTTACAGTTCCGAATTCAAAATCCCACGAACCACCATGATTCATCGGGTGCCCCTCAATTCCCAACTTTTCGTAATACGACACAATCTCTGCATTCGAAACCACAACTGCATTAGTACGTTTTGCAATCGCCTCTACATCGGCCACGTGATCTTGATGCGCGTGGGTTACCAAAATATAATCGGCCTTTAAGGTGTTAATATCTATATGCGATGCTTTGGGGTTTGGGGAAATAAAAGGATCTACTAAAATAAACACGTCATTTACCTCTATGCCCAAACTGGCATGACCATAAAATGTAATTTTCATAATTCAATAATTTGAAATTAAATTACAAAAAAAACTCAGACATATTATAGAAATCTGCCTGAGTTTTTCAATCCCCAAAAATGAAGCTAAATTTAAGCCTACTATTGATAATATATCAACTGATATAAAGATAATACATAACAGACTGTATATCAATAAAATAAATTAAATTTGTAGAGATTTAACAATTTTATAAGGAATTCTATTACAATATGTAGCCAATCCCTAAAAGTACCGAAAGGAAAAACGTACTTAAAGCCAGTTTTTTTAGTTCTGGATCTAAATCTTTAGGATTGTCGTTTTTATATACAGTAACAAGATGCTTTGTTAAAGGAACAAAAATGATTAGAAACAGTAAATTAAATGGCGAAGTATAATACAAAACAGCAAATAATGCGGTTAAAAACATAGCGCCTCCAACCAAAACATAATGATATAATTTGGCCTTTGCAGCACCTAACTTAACCACTAGAGTATTTTTATTCGATTTGGTGTCTGATGCAATATCTCTCATATTATTAAGGTTTAACACCCCAGCACTTAATAAACCTATAGCGCAGGCAGGTAAAATAGTTACATGATCTACTTGCTTGGCAAAAAGCACGTAACACCCAATAACACTTACCAAACCAAAAAACAGAAAAACAAAAATATCACCCAAACCTCTATACCCGTAAGCAGAATGACCTACCGTATATTTTATGGCAGCTACTACACTGGCCAAACCCAAAACAAAAAATAACAGCGATAATAAGAAGTTTTTAGAACCAAATGCCGAAAATATTAATAAAACAGCTAAAACTATAGTTATTAAAATATTTAGCTTAATGGCATTTAACATTTCTGATGCTGAAATCTCGCCACTTTGTATGGCTCGCATAGGTCCTATTCTATCGTCGTTATCGGTGCCTTTTGTACCATCGCCATAATCGTTAGCAAGGTTAGATAATATTTGTAAACTTAAAGTTGTTAGGATAGCCAAAATAAAAATTAACGGATTAAAAAATCCGTTATAAGCAGCCAAGCAGCCCGCTACAATTATTCCAGACACCGATAAGGGTAAGGTTCTTAACCTCATGGCCGAAATCCAAGTCGAAAATTTTGTCATGTGCTACACCTTAAGGAATCCATTTTTTTTCGAAATTCGGTTTACGCTTTTCTAAAAAGGCATTCCGTCCTTCTTTGGCCTCATCGGTCATGTATGCCAATCGCGTTACCTCTCCTGCAAACACTTGTTGCCCTACCATACCGTCGTCGGTAAGATTCATGGCAAACTTTAACATTTTGATAGACGTTGGGGACTTTGCTAAAATTTCCTGAGCCCACTCGTAAGCAGTATCTTCCAACTCATCATGAGGGATAACAGCATTAACCATACCCATTTCGAAAGCTTCCTGAGCCGAATAATTACGCCCTAAGAAAAAGATTTCACGCGCTTTTTTCTGTCCTACCATTTTAGCCAAATACGCCGATCCGTATCCCGCATCAAAGCTTGTAACATCGGCATCTGTTTGTTTAAAGATAGCATGCTCTTTACTCGCTAAAGTTAAATCGCAGACCACATGCAACGAATGTCCGCCACCTACTGCCCAACCTGGCACTACGGCTATTACCGCTTTAGGCATAAACCTGATTAATCGTTGCACTTCTAATATATTTAAACGATGGTATCCATCTTCGCCTACATAACCTTGCTTTCCTCGGGCATTTTGGTCTCCACCACTACAAAACGAATACACGCCGTCTTTGGTTGAAGGACCTTCTGCCGATAATAATACTACGCCTATATTAACATCTTCATTCGCATCGTAAAAGGCATCGTACAATTCGCTTGTGGTTTTTGGTCTAAAAGCGTTACGTATGTTTGGTCGGTTAAATGCAATTCTGGCTACACCGTTGCACTTTTTATAGGTAATATCTTCGTATTCTTTGGCTGTTACCCAATTGGCTTTTTCCATTTTTATTATTTTAGCCAAAAATAAATCATTTTAAACAAACCCTTAAAATAAGAATGAAAAAATATCCCATTTTCTTGTTGTTGTTTGCCTTTACAACAACCCTATTTTCGCAAGCTTACAAATTTGAAACTATAACCGATTTAAGTGCTACCGACGTATTAAGCCAAGGTAAAACAGGGACGTGTTGGAGCTTCTCGACCTCATCGTTTTTAGAAAGTGAAATTATTAGAATTTCGGGAAAACATATCGATTTATCAGAAATGTATACCGTAAGACAGACTTACCCAATAAAATCTTGGAATTATGTTATGCGCCAAGGTAAAGCCCAATTTAGCGAAGGTGGTTTAGCCCACGATGTTATTAATAGCATGTCGCAATTTGGCTTGGTACCCAACGATGTTTATACTGGTCTGCAAAAAAAACAAGATAAGCACGACCACTCCAATTTGGTTGAAGACTTAAAAACTGTATTAGACAATTATATTAAAGATCCTAAAGCCTACTCTGGGAATTGGAAAACCGATGTGTCTGACATCTTAGATAAAAATTTAGGCAAAAACATCACCTCGTTTAGTTATGAAGGTGTAAACTATACGCCACAATCGTTTTTAGAAATGACAGGTTTACAGGCAAAAGACTATGTAAGCATTACCTCGTTTACCCACCACCCCTACAACTCTACTTTTATATTGGATATACCTGACAACTTTTCGAACGGTAGTTTTTACAATGTTGAATTAGACGAATTGGTAGACATAACCAACAACGCTTTAAAAAATGGTTTTACAGTAGAATTGGATTGCGATGTTAGCGAAAAAACCTTCTCGGCAAAACACGGTATCGCGGTAGTACCTAAAGATGAAAAAGATTATCAATCTGCATTAACCAAGATTGAAAAAGAATTAAAAGTAACTCCAGAATACAGACAACAAGAATTCGAAAACTTCGACACTACAGACGATCACCTGATGCATATTGTTGGAATAGTTGAAGACCAAAAAGGAAACACCTATTACAAAGTAAAAAACTCTTGGGGAAAAAATTCAGACCGCGTGTCTAACGACGGTTATATTTATATGAGTGAAGCTTATTTTAAGTTAAAAACGATCTCTGTAATGGTACATAAAGATGCTTTACCTAAAAAGATAAAAAAAGATTTAGGACTGTAAGCAACAACCAAAAGTGGTTAACTAATAAAAAAGCTGATTTTTAAGAAGAGTACTTGAAAATCAGCTTTTTTTATACCGCTTTATTTGCCATTACTCCGCTTTAAAAACTTCTAAAACAGGCAAAGCTGTATTGTTAAAATCGAAAAGCGCCTGATTTTCCCATGGCGAACCATTGGTTGCTTCTGTCCCCTTCCAAGCAATAAGTTCGGCACCCCAATAACAAAAACCAATTCCGCGTTCTAAATCTTGAGTAATTGTTTTTATACTCTTTAAAAAATCGAATTGTCCCTGTGGGCTTGCAGGATATCCAGTTATTAACTGATCCTCTTGTCCTACAATATTATTTGTCCAATCGTTCCAATCTAAAGTAAACGGATATGCGGTTTCTGCAATTACAATGTCTTTATCGTATTTACTACTTAAGTTTGCCATTGTATTTTGTAATGCCGTTAAACTCTTTCCGTGCCAAATAGGATAAAACGACAACCCAATAATATCGTAATCTAAAGCATCAACCTGACCAAAAAACCAGTCGGCATGTTCTGTCCCTGCAAAATGAATCATGATTTTGGATGCTGGTGATGCTACTCTAACTTCAGAAATTGCTGTTTCCATAAGGGTTTTAAACTGCATGTAATTCGTATTGATATCGCCTTCTGGCAATAAAAAACCAGGATTAATTTCGTTACCAATTTGTATGTATTCTGGCTGAATCTCCTTTGCTACCATTTGGGTATATTCACCTACTTCGGCATTAAGGCCATCGAAATTTAAGTTTTTCCAAGCTTCGGGAATTTCCTGATTTGCAGGATCGGCCCAAGTATCGGAATAATGTACCGACAACCAAATTTTAAAGCCTTGCGCTTTTAATTGCGAAGCAAACGCTTTTACTTCGTTATATCCCGAATGTTCGTTTAAAGGGTTTACCCAAAGGCGCAGCCTTACCGTATTAACGCCATAAGACTTAAGCTGTTCTAAAAAACCTTGCTCATTACCATCTGCATCTTGAAACACAGGATTGGTTGAGGCTATTTCTGGCCAACTTGAAATATCTACCGCCGAAATAAAGTCGGTTGTTTCTGGCGGATTTACAGGTGTTTCGTTAGAATCATCAGATGAGTTACACGAAAATAAAATTAACACCATAAACAACACTGCTGTACCGTATTTAAATGTCATAATATATTTTTAGTTTAATGATTTTTGATATAAATTATAAACCGATAAAGGCAATTGCTTTTCGCCAACTTTTACAAATCCCATGTCTTCGTAATACTTACACAATTTCGGGTTTTTAGAATCGGCATCTAATCGTAAAAACATACAACGCGCTTGTTTTGCTTCTTCTGCTATAGCTTGTAGCACTTTTTTTCCAAAACCCTTACCGTTAAATGCTTCTTGTATAGCCAGAGAATGTACGTATTTGGCCTTTTGTTCTTGCACACCCCAATACAGCACATCTTCATTTAAAATCCTGACCATGCCTATTTTCTGGCCTTTGTTAGTATAAATGAAAACAAATTCGCCATTCTTTAAGCCGGCTTCAACCCATTGTATTTTTTCTTGGGGTGGATTTTTCCAATATTGCCAATGATCGATATTTTTCTCAGCAATTTTTTCGGCTGCTGCTTTAAACATATCCAACACAAGTTGTAAATCTGCATGTGTAATGGTTTTAAATAGCAATTCCATAATCCCAAACAAGTATATTACAGCAAATAAATCCCGTCTTCTTTAATGTCTATTAAACGCTTTTTGTAAAGCGTACCTACGGCTTTTTTGAAGCTTTTTTTACTCATTTGCAAAAGCTCGCGAATGGTTTCTGGATCGGACTTATCTGTAAGGTTTAAAAACCCGTTGTTATCTTGAAGCTCTACCATAATGGCATCGGCATTAGGCTCTATACTTCTGTAACCTACTTGCCCCAAAGTGATGTCTAACTTATTATCTGGACGTACTTTTTTTACAATCCCTTTTAGTTTATCGCCTACACTTAAATCTTTATAGATATCGTCTTTAAAAATAAGTCCTGTGTGGATATTATTCACAATAACATTCATGCCAAAATCGGATGGATGAGACACTATAACATCTACCTCATCAAACTGCTCTACAGTTAGCTCTTTATTACTCAAAAAACGATTGGTTTTACTAGATGCCACCAAACGATTACTTTTTTCGTCTTCGTAACAATGCACCAAATACCAACCGCCTTTTTGCATTTTAAAAGCCTGTTCTTTAAACGGGCAAAACAATTCCTTTACCAATCCCCAATCTAAAAAAGCTCCGTATTGATTGGCTTCATTACAACGCAATACTACAAAATCGCCCTTTTTTATATACGGTTTATCTGTAGTTGCAATAATGCGTTCTTCGTTATCTAAATACACAAAAACCTCAATCTCGTCTCCTATTTCAAAATATTCGGGCACATAACGGTTAGGAAGTAAAACTTCGTTATTATCATTATCGCCTAAAAATAAACCCGGATCGGTATCGCGTAAAATGGTTAGTGTATTGTATTCTCCTAAATGTATCATGTGGTAAAGATAATGCTATTATTGTTTTTATTCAAAAAATTCAACGCTTTAAAATACTCTAAAATTACGGTATCATTACTGGTTGATGGTGTGAAAATTTCTAAAATTTCTGGCTGACCTTCATTGCTATAAAAAGGCGTTAACGCTTGTTGTAATTCTTTTTCGTTTGAAGCTTTTCTATACTTAAAACCATACATTTCCGCCAATTGTTTGGCACTCAAATGATGTTTTGTTTCGAAAAAATAATCGAAATTTGGTGTGTTTTTATGCCCTGGTAATATTCTGAATATCCCTCCTCCTTCATTATTAATTATAATAATTCTGAAATTAGACGGAATATAATTATTCCACAAAGCATTACTATCGTAAAAGAAACTCAAATC
Source organism: Bacteroidia bacterium (assembly GCA_030427735.1). Taxonomy (GTDB): domain Bacteria; phylum Bacteroidota; class Bacteroidia; order Flavobacteriales; family Flavobacteriaceae; genus Formosa. The sequence goes on from JAUIBP010000001.1 coordinate 138,925, forward strand.
GCCCGTTATTAAAGTACTTATTTTTTCATGTACAGAAGCCGCACCAATAGCTGTAGATGTACTGCCGTCTATGCCACTTGTGCCGCGATTACAAAATACCTGCACGGTGCTATCTATATTAAAAAGCTGATTGTACCTGATTGTAGAACTATTACTTAATTGTAAAATACTGTGTTGCGGTATGTGTTTTAAAACGGTATCAAACACTTTTAAATCGGAAAATGGTGCCTTGTTTAAAAATATCTGGTGCGCTTTTTCCCTAGATGCTTTTACTGCATTCCAATAGTGTTTATATTCACTTTTAACAGGTGAAATATGAGAAGTAAATGCTTTAAAAAACTGATTTGGTGCAGACACAACATGCTTGTTTAAACAAAAAAATGTGTTATTAGCCTTATGTTTTCCCACATGCCAATGCTGTTTAGGCTGGTAGTTACGCAAGAATGCCTTAATGCGTTTAGAGACAATTAAACCTCCAAAAGTCAGCAAAATATCTGGCTGTAAAGCTTCAAACTCGGTTGCTGTTAACGGCGTTATGATTTTGTCGATATTTGGAAAAAAATCTTCATGATGCAAGTTAGAAGTGGTTTCGGTAAACACCAATACACTATCATCTTTCGCTAAAATTTCTAAATACCGTTGCTCTATGACGTTTGGTGAATTTACACCTACTAAAATCAATTTTCGTTTAACTGCATTCCACTGCTCAGCACAATCTTTAATACTGTCGCTATCTAATTCGTCTGTTTCGGATTCTTGGGTATTAACTGGAGAAACATTTAAAGTATCTGTTGTATGATACAAGGGTTCATCGAACGGAATGTTAATATGCACCGGGCCACATACCTTTTTAGCAATTTGTAATGCTTTAGTAATCTCTGCTTCATTATATTCTTGTATTTCATTTTGAAGCTTTGGGCACGTTACATTGTCTAACTTTAAATTCGCGGAATAAAAAATGTGATTTTTAAATACATCGGGTTGATTAATGGTTTGCCCATCCCCAATACCAACTTTATGAGCTGGTCGATCTGCCGATAATACCACTAAAGGAATATTGCTATAATACGCCTCTGCCAATGCCGGATAATAATTTAACAAGGCACTTCCCGAAGTACAAACCACGGCTACAGGTTCTTGTAATTGCTGTGCGATACCTAATGCAAAAAAAGCAGCACAACGTTCGTCTACAATACTATACGATTTAAAAAACGAATCGTGGGTAAACCCAATGGTTAAAGGCGCATTACGACTACCTGGGGAAATAACAATGTGTTTTATGTTTTTAGCTTTACAGAGCTGCACTACAGTTTGTGCGAGGGGAATCGCTGAATATATCATGTAAAAAATACTTCTAGAAATGAACTGCAAAATTACACATTCCTAAATTGAAATTTGCACCAAAAGCTGTTTTAGTTCTATTTCTTACTCTTTTTACTAATTACTTCATGGAGCTCATACTATTTCTTAAAAACTGTATTCCCTTCTTTTATGGTCTCCAGCACAGTAATATCCTTAATACTCATTGGATCAATTTTAAGGGGATTCTTATCAAGAATAACAAAATCTGCTAATTTTCCTGCCTCTAAAGTACCTTTGGAATCTTCTTCAAAATATTGATATGCTCCCCATTTAGTTAAACTACAAAGCCCAATGTATGGACTCACTCTTTCATCTGGTCCAATAATATCTCCAGACCTGCTTACTCTATTAACTGTAGTATGTAAAATCATAATACTACTAGGTAAGGCTACAGGAGCATCGTGGTGTTCGGTGAAAATCATGCCTTTTTTCAAGGCTGTTGCTGTTGGAGAGATTTTGTAAGCCCGTTCCTTTCCTAAAGTTTCATCGCGATGCCAATCGCCCCAATAATAAGTATGCATACTAAAAAAAGAGGGAGACATGCCTAATTCTTTCATTTTATCCAATTGATCAAAACGTACGGTTTGGGAATGTATCATTACAGGTCGTCTGTCATTCTTCCCATAAGTTTCGGTGGCTTTTGTAACGGCTTCAATCAATTGGTCTCCTGAAGCATCGCCATTACAATGGGTTAAAATCTGCCAGTTATGAGCGTATGCCGAATCTACAAATTTAAGAACTTCGGCATTCTCTTTTATCGCAGGATAGCCTCTATAGTCCTTTGGTTTTCCCTGAGGCGGCACTTTATAAGGTTTGGTTAACCATGCTGTTTTTCCTTGAGGAGAACCATCTAAAGACAATTTTACACCTGCTATTCTATAATGATTGGTATATTGATCGCTATCGCCATGAACCAACATATAATCCATTTGTGACTGAATATCTGGATATGCAGCAACATCTACAGGTAATTCGTTTCTACTCGCCAAAACTTTCCAGGTTTCGCAATTATCGGAAGTTGCTCTTCCTTCCTGAACTGTAGTATATCCAAATTTAATATAGGCTTCAATACCTGCCTTTGCGATAAGTTCATTAGCTTTGGTGTCTAAGGTCGACATAAATTTAATAAGCGGAATAAAACTAGCCATTTCCTCTAAAACACCATTCGGCACATCTGTACCGTCTTCTCTTCGTATAGCCCCTCCTGCAGGATCTTTTACACCAGCAGTATAACCCGCTACTTCCAGTCCTTTGTGATTGGTAGATGCTAAATGACCTGATTGATGGATAATATATACAGGTAACTCTGTAGATACTTTGTCTAAGTCGTCTGCTGTTGGGTGTCTCTTTTCTTTTAGTTGCGAATCATCATAACCAAACCCTATTATAACACCATATTTTGAAATGGCTTCTGTATTTTTCTCTTTCCATTCGTTCAGCAACCTAATAATGTCATCAATACTTTTACCTTCGCCATCTGGGTCTGGTAATAAATTTGCAGACACAGCCTGAAAACCAGCATTCCAGGCATGACCGTGACCATCGATAAATCCAGGCAAAAGCGTATGACCTTCTAAATCTATCATTTTATGACCTGATCCGGCCACTGTCATCGCCTCATCTCTTTTCCCAGTAAAGGCTATTCTTCCATCTTTCACAACAACAGCTTCAACATATTCAGGCGAGTCGCCTTCCATAGTAATAATGTCTCCATTATAATAGACAGCAGCATTGGAAGCAGCTACGTTTTCTGTAGTTTCATGATTTTCGGTTGTGGACTCTTTTGTAGTTTCTTTACAAGATGTTATAAATGCTAAAACTATCAGTATTAAAAATGGTAACTTAGATTTCATTGGTTCTTATTTATTGATTAATTGCACGTCTCAAAAAACACTTATAAACAATTAAAAATAAGACATTTAAAAGTATTTAACAAAATTTATAAAACAATAAAAGATTCACTTTAACTCAGCCTAAAACCTAATAAATAAAAAACAATTTCTATGAAATTAATGATTGCTACAAAACTTAAAATCTCTATAAAAGTTTTCCGATAGTATTTTTCTTAAAACAACACGGTTTTCATGGTTTGTGTTTTATGTTCGGTTTCTAAATATTCGGCTTCTGGATTAGAGTCTTTGGTAATCCCGCCGCCCACATACAAACTTACAGTGCTATTTTTAACCTGCATACAACGTAAATTAACAAACAAATGTGTAGCCGATTTTACGGTCGCATAGGCATTGTTCTCTACATTTCGCCTATTGGTATTTCTGGTTTGTCGTTGCTTAAAATTTAACTCACCAAGAAACCCCGTATAAAACGACCTGTTATACCCTTCGTTCTGAAGAATAAATTGTTTTGCATTTGCTTTAGGCAAACCACATACCGCAGGAGTGGGATGCAATGCCTTCACTATATTTAACAGATTGGTTTCTGGTTGTAAGATTGCAGAAATTTGAGTTTGCAAGTGTAAAAGCGAACCTGCTTTAACTGTATTAACTTTAGAAACCGATACCGTGTTAACCACTGGTTTTAATTGCGATTGAATAAAATCGATAACGTATTGTTGCTCCTTAATTTCTTTCTCTCCCCAATCAACTTCCAAAGTGCCTTTATAAACTTGTGTCCCCGCCAAGGCCATAGTGGTTAATCGGTTGCCTTCGATTTGGAGCAAAGTTTCTGGAGTAGCCCCTAACCAAAGTCCGACTTGCGGATGATACCAGCAATACACAAAGGCACGCCTATAGTTTACCAATAGTTTTTTTAAAACCGTTACTATATTAAAATCCTTAACCGTTATTAACTCTTCGCGCGACAATACAACTTTCTCAAACGCATGAGACTTTATAGCCTGTATTGCAGAAGTAACAAGTGCAGTATATGCTGATTTAACTTCCTCCTGATTTTCCGTTGTGATGGTTTTGGAATCTGTAAAATCAGCTTCTAGAATTTCAAAATCGACTTCAATTTGGAGTTTTTCTGAAACCTCCAAAGGTATTAATACAGCATTTGAAACATCATCAAAAGGTGCAAAAACAAAGCCTGATTCTGTAAATGTTTCAGTAAAATTTAATTGATTATTGTTTTGAAATAATCCTGTAACATTATTAGAATTTGGTTTACTGTACGCAACAAAAGGTAATTGATTAGCGAATTGCGATTTTATTTTATCAAAAAAAAGACGCTCTTGCATTTACTTATTTTTAGGTAATGCAATGGTGGATAATTTGCATATCGAAATTAAGTTATCGGCCTCATCGGTTACCTTAATATCCAACAATTGTGTTGTTCGTCCTTTATGTAAAAATGTAGCTTTAGCGAACACATACCCCGAACGAATACTTTTTAAATGATTGGCTGTAATTTCTATCCCCCGAACAAAAAACTCTTCGGTATCTATAAAAATATGACTTGCGAAGCTTCCCACACTTTCTGCCAAAGCTGCCGTTGCACCGCCATGCAAAACGCCATCGGGCTGATGTACTTTAGGCGTTACAGGCATACGTGCTACCAGAAAATCATCGCCAAAATCTACAATTTCTATTTGCAAAGTCTCCATGAGTGTATTTTTACAGGCTGCATTGGCTTGTTTAAGCACAAGGTCTTTAGATAATTTCATGTAAAAAGTATATTTTTAGTCTTGCAAAAGTACAAAACACGATGCAGATAATTTTATTTAGGCTATGAACATTCAACATTTAGAAAACGAACGCGTACGACTTTCATTATTAGATTTAAGCAACTACGCTCATATACAACACATTGCTTCCCAAAAAGATTTAGTGCAGTATTCACCTTCAAATATTGCAACACTAGAAGCCTTTAAAGATTATGTACAAACAGCCGTAGATGGCTATTACCATAAAACCTGTATTCCTTTTATTATTTTCGATAAGAAAAATGCTGCTTATGCAGGAAGCACCAGATTTATGAACATAGACTACAACAACAAGGTAATCGAGATCGGGTCGACTTGGATTGGTTACGAATTTCAAGGCACAGGACTAAACAAACACATGAAATTTTTAATGCTAAACCATGCTTTCGAAATTATGCAATTTGAAAAAGTAGCCTTTAAAATAGACGAACGCAATTGGCGCTCCAGAAAAGCGGTTGAACAATTAGGTGCTAACTTAGAAGGTATTTTACGAAAAAACGTGTATCTATTAGATGGTTTTAAACGCAACACCTGCTGTTATGGTATTCTAAAAGAAGAATGGGATGTTTTAAAAGACACAGTATTTAAGGCGTATAGTACTAAATAATTTTAGTTAAGAAACCGTGCGACAATAGCTTTTACCGGCAGAATACTTGTTGTATGTTCTATACTAGGCCCTGCCACCCAAACCGTTTTATAAGTCGCTTGCTTTGCTGCCTTTTCGGTAGCCCGCATACCGATAGAAAAACGAACCATTTTCACCCATTTTTTTAGTTTTCTATGCTTGTTTAAAACCCTTTCGTACCATGGTTGTGCTGTTCCAATTTGCTGCACATACGGTGTATTAATTACCGTACAAGGTGTGCCCGAGATACGCTCGGTCATAACAATATCTTTCGCCCCGTAATCTACACAGGCTTGTTTGTATTCGGCCGTAACATTTGCTTCTTCCGAAGCAATAAATGGACTGCCAATAGAAACGCCTTCGGCACCTAATGTTAACATCTGTTCGAAATCGGATTTTGTACCTACTCCACCTGCAGAAATTACAGGAATATTACAGTTTAGGGTCAATTCTTGTATTAAAGCTTTAGGAGACAGACTACCACGATGCCCTCCTGCCAGATCGTTTACAGCTATTAAAGCATCGGCACCTAAACCTTCAACTTTCTTCGCATAATTTAAATCGGTAACATCGCAAAATACTTTTATGCCAACCTTGTGTGCTTGTTTTATAGTTTCGGCTGGACTTCCCAAAGAGGTAATTATAAAATCGCACCCTTCTTGGCACAACAACTCTAACTGTGCTTTAAATTTTGGGTTAGATTTATTAACTATTAAATTAAACCCAAATGCTCCGCCACTAACTTTTTCCCGTTTCAATACCTCTATAGCGGCTTTTAACTCTGGTAAAGTCCTATAATTTAACGCAGGAATACAACCCGCTATACCACTTTTCATCGCCTCTGTTACCATAGCAACATTAGACACTAAAAACATTGGCGCCATAATAATAGGGTGCGAAATACTTAAAAGCTCGGTTAATTTGGTTTGCATAATATGAGTTTGATGTCTAACAAATATAAGTCAATTTTATTATGCATGCATAATTTTAAAACGATTTAACGTCATAAAAAAATGTCTTTCAAACAGGCTTCAACATTACAAACGAATGCTATAACGCTACTTTTTTTCGTTTTAAAACTATTTTTTAATATTGATTTTCAGTAAATTACATTAAAATAAATAATTCAACCTAAAATATTATATGATGTCAAAATTAAAATTATTAAGTATTGTACTATTATCCGTTTGTACAGGGATTTTTAGCTGTAGTGATGATGATCCTGATAACGTAATTGATTGTTTATTTGAAGGTGCATACTTTAAAATAAACCATACAGCAGACTCAAACAATGTAAAAACCATTACATTCACAGTAACCTACGATGGCGAAGAAACTTTGGATAATAACATTAAATGGGATTTTGGAGATGGTTCTGCCGAACAAACCATTTCTGGTACTACAGCAACGCACACTTACACCAACTCTGGCGACTACACAGTAAAAATTAAGCCTACTGTAAGAAATGGAGATGCCTATTGTACTGTTGAAAAAGAATTGAATATTACAGTTAATTAACCATTGTATGTAACAAGCAATTACATTTTTAATACACGAGTTATGACACCCGAAGAAAATTATATTGCCATTAATAAAGCTTCTTGGAATGCAAAAACAAAAACACATCTTAACTCTAAATTTTATGATGTTGAAGGATTTCTAAAAGGCAAAAACTCGTTAAATGATATCGAACTCCAACTCCTTGAATCCGTTAAGGGGAAAAAAATACTGCATTTACAATGCCATTTCGGACAAGATTCGCTATCACTACAACGTATGGGAGCTCAAGTTACAGGAGTAGACCTATCCGACGAAGCTATAAAAACGGCGAAACGTTTAAACGAAACACTGCAGCTTAATGCCCAATTTGTGTGCTGCGATATTTACGAACTTCCTAATTATTTAAACGACACGTTCGACATCGTGTTTACAAGTTACGGCACTATAGGGTGGTTGCCCGATTTAAACCGATGGGCAAAACTAATTAACCGCTACCTTAAACCTAATGGCCAGTTTGTTTTTGTAGAATTTCATCCTGTTGTATGGATGTTTGATGATGATTTTAAAACTATAGCTTATCGCTATTTTAAATCGGATGCTATAATAGAAACTGAATCGGGAACTTATGCCGATAAAACAGCAAACATAAGCACCAAGACCATTACTTGGAACCATGCTCTAAGCGAAGTCATTACTGCACTAATGTCTCAAGATTTAAAACTCATAACATTTCAAGAATACGACTATTCGCCCTACGATTGTTTTGAAGAAACCATAGAAGCTATGCCTGGAAAATTCAGAATAAAACATCTAAGCAATACAATTCCCATGGTTTATGCCATTAGTGCTAAAAAATGTAATCATAATCTCTATTAACCATTAAAACTTCTTTTATGAAAACAATTAAACTACCACTCTTAATAATAATGATTTGCTACTGTATATTCAGTTGCAAAGACGAAGAAAAAAAACCAGAAACTACAACTAAAACCACTAACCCTATCACCGAAACATATCCAGAAGCCCAACATGAAATAAAACAGGTATTAGATAGTTTATTTACAAGCATCAAAAATAAGGATGTAGACCAATTACTTTCATTTCATCTTTACAACGATAAATTCACAGAATTCAGAGGAGGATTACCTAGAACAAATGCTAAAGAAAACGAAGCTTATGAACGACAATTAATAGAAAGTATTTCTGCTTTCGAATACAAATTAAATGACCTGAAAATAAATGTATTTGAAGATGTCGCAATTGTAACTTGTAATGCCAATTTAATTCCAACAATTAACGACAAGGCTGTACCTTTATGGAGACAAATTACACTTGTATTTGTAAAGTACCATAATACATGGAAAATAACACACGAACATCTATCTCCCTTACAGCAAGTTGATTAAAAAAATAACTTTAACAAAATAATACTGTCTTAAAAAAAGTTTTAATACCTTAGAGATGAATTAATTAATCAATAATAAAATCATGAAACAACTTAAAACCTTAATTACATTTTTGCTCCTCGCTCAATTTTCTGTTTCGCTTTCTGCACAATCCGAAAAAGACAAAAAAATTATAAAAGATGCCGATGATGCTGTAGCGACTTTATTGGAGGTGAACCCGAGTTTAAGAGAGTATTTCGATAAATCTGCTGGTTGTGTTATTTTTCCAAATGTAGGAAAAGGCGGATTTATAGTTGGAGGCGCTTCAGGCAACGGTGTACTTTACGAATATGGCAAGAAAAAAGGCATGGCCAGCGTAAAAGAATTAAATGTTGGTTTAACAGCCGGAGGTCAAGCACTTATAGAAGTTATCTTTTTTGAAAGTAAAGAAGAAGTCGATAAATTTAAAGAAGGTAAATTCACTTTTGATGCTGGCGTATCGGCAACTGCCATAAAATCTGGAGAAAGTTTAGATGCCAAATACAAAGATGGCGTTGCTGTTTTTACCCATACTAAAGGTGGTTTAATGGCTGAAGCTTCTGTTGGCGGACAAAAATTCAACTATAAGCCTTTTAAAGATTAAAAATTATAAAACTATAGAATAGTAAAAAGACCAGAAGTTTCTGGTCTTTTTTTTTATTTAAACAATTCGCTAAGCAATGTGTAAGAATGTTTTCGCGCTTCTAGATCGTAAATATGAGACACTACAATTAACTCCTGAACCCGTGTTTGCAACACAAAATCTTCTAATTGCTTGGCTACAGTTGTTTTACTGCCTATAAAAGTATACTGAAGCATACTTAAAATCATCTCTTTTTGCGGCAGATTCCAGATACCTTCCATCGTAGGTATTGGCGGTTGTAAAGGGCGTCTGGTATTGGTTATTATTCCCATAGCCAATTGATATAAACTCGTTGCCAATTTATGGGCTTCTTCGTCTGTATCGGCTAAAATTACATTTACACAAGCAAAAGCATAAGGCGATTGTAAAACCGCCGATGGCTGAAATTCGTTATTATAAATATGAAGTGCATTAAACAATTGTGCTGGTGCAAAATGACTTGCAAAAGCATATGGCCAGCCTTTTTGCGCTGCCAGTTTGGCACTAAAAGTACTAGACCCCAATAAATACATAGGAATGTCCAAACCTTCGCCCGGAATGGCCCGAACCGCCTCGGAAAAATTATCTTCGGAAAAATACTGCTGTAATTCTATTAAATGATTAGGAAAATCCTGAACACTTTCCTGCTTATCGCGACGCAAAGCCAAGGTTGTACGCTGGTCTGTTCCAGGAGCCCTGCCAATACCTAAATCTATGCGATTTGGATATAAGGTTTCTAACGTACCAAATTGCTCGGCAACGACTAAGGGCGCATGATTTGGAAGCATAATACCACCAGAACCCACACGTATTTTGGATGTATTTTCGGCAATATATCCCAGTAGTACCACTGTAGCCGAACTCACCAAACTATCCATATTATGATGCTCCGAAATCCAAAATCTATAAAACCCTAACCGCTCGGCATGTTGCGCTAAACTTAAGGCATTATGCATGGCTTGCTGCTGGGATTTACCTTGTAATACAGGTACTAAATCTAATACCGAATATTTAATATGTTGTAAAGTAGAAGGTGTACTCATATATAATCTTTTAATTTGAGTACTAATGAAAAAACCATGCCTAAAGCGCTTTTCAAGGCCTTTGTTTTAGCTTTTCTTTAAAAGCCAAATACACACCATTGCTCCAACCAAAACCATCTTGCAGGGCATATTCTCCACCACCAGCCAGAAGACTGAGGTCTTCGACATTATATTTTTCGACAAACTTGCCCGTATTTTCATAAACTTTCTCGTTTAAAGCAGTCCAGCGTTGCATGATTGTAGTGGCCAAGTCATAATGTCCGTAACGTTCCAGCCCAATAACAGTCATCCATTGTAATGGCGCCCAACCGTTAGGCGCATCCCATTGTTCGCCAGTTTCATTATTTGTAGTAACAACACCTCCCGGTTTCAAAAAATGAGTTTCGATGTATTTTGCTACAGATGCAGCCTGCTCGTCTGTCGCCATATTAAAATATAACGGGTAAACCATAGCTAGCGACAAGCGATTTGTTTGCTTTTGGGTTTTAAAATTATAATCTTCAAAAACTCCTAAAGTTTGATTGTACTGTTTAGTATTCAAAAATGTAATCCGATTTGCCTGACTGGTTTTTAATGCTGTAACAAACTCAGGATCTTCATTTTTGAAACTACGTATTAAAACAGTTTCCATACCATACATTAACGCTTGTAGGTCTACCGGAATTATATTTAAGGTTTCAGTTGTTCCTAACCGCTTACCATCTGCAAGCCAACGCGAACTAAAATCCCAACCAGATTCGGCAGCAGCCCTTAAATTTTTATAGACTAACGAATCTGCCGAAAAATCTTGAGCCAATTTAACATCTTCTTTATAGGCCTCTTGTCTGGGTTTATTAAAGGCGTCGTAATACCTGTTCATGGCACCAAACTTGGTATTAACAACATGTTTATTTATTGCTTTATTTGAGTTATGAGCCATCCAAAATTCGTATTCTTTACGCAGTTCTACTTTATAATTTTCATAAATAGAATCGCCTTTGTACTGCCCCAGTAAATCGATCATTTGAGCAAAAAATGGCGGTTGCGATCGCGATAAATAATACGTTCTGTTACCATTAGGAATATGGCCATAAGTCGCTATTAAATAAGCAAAATTATCGAGCATATCTGCAACCACATCAAATTCTTTACTTGCAACTAAACCCAACATGGTAAAATACGAGTCCCAATAATATATTTCACGAAATCGCCCACCTGGCACAATATACGGGTTAGGCAGTTCTATAAGGGTATTGTTAATATTATTAGGCTTACCTTGATGCTTCAATACCGGCCACAAACGTTTTATATGTGTAGTCGCCGAATTAGAAGTATCTGAAACGAATACGGTTTCATGGGAATTCGGCAAATCGAAATACGTTTTTACGAAAGTTTTTAGATTAAAATCGGAATTGTTTTTTTGAGATTGATAGAGCTTTGAAATCTCTGCATAAGATATTTTAGGCCGACAATCTACAAAGGTTTTGCTATCTAAAAATACATTAGAGGTTTGCACCGCTTCAAACAAATCGCCCAGAAATATATCGGGAGTATTGTACAACTCTGTTGAAGAACTTGAATGTTCTGGTTTTTCTTTTGTTTCCTGATGACAGTCTAACAAAAGCATGCAACATAACAGCATAAATATTTTGTACATGGTTTAGGGTTTTCCTAAAAGATAACATTTTTTAAGCAAACCCTTACTTTGAGCAAGTTAATTTCTTCCAACTGAAGAAATTACACCTAAAACCCTCTAAATAGATAAACCCAAACTGTTATATAACTTAGCAATAGCCTCTAAGCGCTTGGTAATTAAATTGTTTTCTTTAATCTGGGCATCTATAAGTTTTTGCTCGCGCGAATTGACTAAAAACAAGGAGCTTTCTCCCAACTCGAATTTTCGCTCTTCGGCTTTAACCATCGTTTCGTAATCGCTTACAATATTTTTAATCAACTCGTTTTGGGTCTCTAAAGACGAAATTTCTGCTTGAATGGCTTCTGCCTTATTTTTAATCTTTAACACGGCATTCATTCTATCTAATTTAGCATCCTGCAATTTTAATTTAGTTAATCGTAAATCGCCACGTTCTTTTCTTAAAAACAACGGCATACTAAAATTAACATAAGCCTTATAATTAGCTGTATTGAACGAATCTAACCGATCGGCATCTTGAGTAAGGAAATTATACTGCAAATCTAATTTCGGCAATAGCTTATTGGTTTTTAAAAATTTATCAACTCCCAACTCCCCTATTTTAGCATCTAGGCTCATTACTTTTGGGTGAGTATCTAAAAAATCGGTATTGTTTTCTAAATCTTCAATTAACAAAGATGTTTGAAGGGTTTCTACAGAAGGTAGCATAGGTAGGATGCCGTCTTGTACTTCCATAGGAATATCGTTAATCCACAAATAATTACTAAGTTCTAAGCTGGCTTTTCTCACCATTAAATTGGCAGCTTCTAAACCTAGCTGCCTATTTTGGAATGTAATTTTAGCTTCGGTAAAATCAATCTCTGCCTTATCGCCAGTTTCAACACTACGGCCAATAGCATCTTGCCGTTCTTTGGCATTAATTAAAAACGATTCGTAAATCTGTTGTTCTGTAACTGCTTGTAGCCAATTAAAGTATGCTTTACTGGCCTGAAAGAGTAAATCGTTAATTTGTAAATGTCGCTCTGCCTCGGTTTGGCTTCTAAAAAATTTCGCCTTTTTTAAAGTAGCCATACGCTCGTCTATCAGCAAACCTTGCGCTAAAGAAAACGACACTCCGGCACTATACAAACCGTCTTCGGGCACGGTTAAACTAGGGTCCAGATAGTAGCCTGTATTATTTTCGTAATTGGCTTTAAACTCTATACCATACCAAGTTGGGACTTTAAAAACCGTATTAAATACATCGTAATACTCGGTGCCTTTAAATTTTTTGCGATTATAATCTACTTCTATTTTAGGATCGAATCCGCCACGTGCTTTCAGCAAATTAGCTTCACCACTACTTAAAGTAATATCGGCCTGTTTCATTATAGGGTGATACTTTTTTACATACCCTAAAAACTCTTCGAACGATAATACATTAGACGGATTTACAACCTCATGCTGAGCAAACAACACATTGCCCAAACAAAATAAAGCATAGCATAAAACAATAGTTCTTAAATTGTTCATTACTTTTTATCTTTTGTTTTATCGGTTTGTTCTGGCTGGTAGTAATTTGGTGGGAATCCGTTTAGTCTTCTCCATATCTCAAACCATATAGGCACATCTTCTAACAACGAGAAGGTATAAGCACCAGAGCCCACACTTAAACGTTCCGGCCAGGCATTCGAATCGTTATTAGGGGCAACCAGCACTCTATATTTTCCGTTTGCACTAATAAACGACTCTATTGCCACAATATGCCCTGCATACGTACCATACGACGTATTGGGCCACCCACTAAAGAAAATCGCAGGCCAACCATCGAACTGAATACGCACTTCGTCGTCTATATGTAACAACGGTAAATCTATTGGGGTAATGTATGTTTCTACTGCCAACTGGTAATTAGCTGGCATAATACCTACAATTTGTTCGCCTTCTTTAAAGGTTTCTCCAATTCCGCCTTTTAATGCTTTAGTGATGTATCCGTTTTGTGGGGCACGAATGTAAGATAAGTTATTACGGATTTCGTAATTGGTAGATTGATTTTCTAACTTCGATACTTGTGCCTGCGCATCGTACTGATTGGATTCTGCTGTAAATTTATCACTCTGCGATTTTGCTATTTTATCGGCATATTCGGCCGAAATACGACTAATTTCAATCCGTGCATTAATAACATCATTTTTAGACGTTAATAATTTATTTTCGAGAGCAATTAATTTAGCTTGTGCTTCCTGTAATTTCACTCGTTTTTCCTCGACATCGGTCATGGCTTTTAAACCTTCGCTTTGCAAGGTTTGGGTTCGATTGTATTGGCGTTCTACAATATCGTAATTGTTTTTTAAAGCAACCAAATCCATACTATCACTAACCACTTTAAATTTAGATTGCTCTAATTTATTTTTGGCTTGGGTTAATTTTAACTGCCGCTCGTTTTGCAACGCTACAATTTGCCCTTCTAAAGCTTTCACTTTTTCTTGGTACGATACTACGGCCCTACTTTTGGCTTCTTTCTGCACATTGGTTCGCGCTACCAAATTAGGATCTTGATATTCGTTTTTTATTTCCGAAATATGCAATATAGTATCGCCTTTGTGCACATAATCGCCTTCCATAACATACCATTTCTCTATACGTCCTGGTATAGGCGATTGTATTGTTTGTGGTCGTTGATCTGGTGTTAAGGTCGTCACATAACCCCTACCGCTTACGTTCTGCGTCCAGGGTAAAAACAATACTATTAAAATGATAATCGAAAATATAATGAGCAAGCGATTAAACATTTTGCTGTTTTTAGGAGAAAATGCTTTTTGATAAGATTTAAACGCTTGTAACGATATTTTTTTATTAAGCTGATTCTGAGAAATGTTTAACATTATAAAGCCGCTTTATTAATGATTTTTCCGTTTGAAATTTCTATAATTTTATTACAATGCGCCCTCCAATTTTCGTTCTGGCTAGACACTACCAAAGCCCAAGGGCGTTCTTTAGCTGTTAAATACTTAATTAAACGCTCGGCTTCTTCATTTTCTAAATACTCTAACGGATCTTTTAATAACAATAATTTAGGTTGATGCACTATAGCTCTAGCCAACAAAATGCGTTTAGATACTGTAAACGGGATTTGTTGCCCCTCTGGATATAAAATTGTGTTTAATCCTTTAGGCTGCGTTTTTACAAAAGCCAACAAACCTAAATTTTCTAAAACTTCATTTAAATATCCTATAGATATATCTTTTCTACCAAAGGTTATATTTTCTAAGATTGTCCCTTCAAAAGGTAATTGAGAAGGTAAAACCTGCCCAACATTAGCACGATACTTATTAGGCCAAATTCCTAACATAGACACGTCGTTTACATAAAACGCTCCGTAGGTAGGCACTACCAATCCAGACAATATTTTTAACAAGGTTGTTTTGCCTGATCCCGATTTTCCATCTAAAAGAATACGACTGTCCTGCTGAATTTTAAAATTTAATTCTCTTAATATTTTAATACCTTCTGGATTTCTATACGTTATATTTTCTAATTCAATTTTTAAATCTCTATCTAATTGAAATGGATCTTCTCCAGATTGCGATTCTAATTCCTTATCGACAATCTGACCTATTTTTTCTAGAGATGTTAACACATCGTACACCGATTCTAAACCGCGAATAAGCTTCTCTACCGAAGTAATTACCAATAAAATAATAATTTCCGCCGCTACAAATTGCCCAATATTCATTTGTTGGTTAAGCACCAAAAGACCTCCTATAATTAACAACCCTGCGGTAACCAAAATTTTAAAACCTACAAGCTGTAAGAACTGAAGAATTAATATTCTGAAGTGATTTTCTCTTGCATCTAAATACGCTGCTGTTAAATCGTCGTTTTTATCCATGGCCAAAGAGGTGTTTCCAGACAATTTAAAACTTGTTAACGACCGAGATACTTCTTGAATCCAATGCGCTACCCGATATTTATTTTTAGACTCTAACAAACTGGTATCTAAACCTCTTCTTGCTGTAAATCGAAACACAAAATAAATAAGCAATACCAATAATAATCCATATAAAATAAAAAAGGTATGATAAAACGATAACAGAATAAGACCAAAAACAATTTGAAGCGCTGCCGCTGGAAAATCTATTAAAATCTTAGATAACCCTTTTTGAATTATTAATACATCGAAAAAGCGATTGGCTAATTCTGGAGGGTAATAATTATAAAGCTCTTTCATTTGTATTTTCGGAAAGCGATATGCAAACTCGAAAGAAGCCCTGGTAAATATTTTTTGTTGCACCGACTCTAAAATTCGCATTTGCATAACCTGTAAAACACCTTGAAACGCGACGCCTAAGGTTACCAAAACAACAAGTATAATCCACGATGTAGAGACTTGTGCGCCTTGTAACAAGTTAATAATGGCCTGAATACCTAAGGGTAAAGTTAAAGCCACAAGACCAGCAAAAATGGCATAATAGAATATCTGTCGAATATCTTTTTTGTCTAACTTAAGTAAGTTTATAAAACGGCTCCATGGCGTCATATTATTTTTCTTTTTAATTTTTTATTTTCTTAATGTTACAGTTTATCACTTAACATATTTCTTAATTTATTCTACTACCGTTTTGTTAACCAGTTGCAAATAAAACGTAACCATATCGTCTTTATCGTTAATGGTATTGGTTAGCCCTGGTAAATGTTCTGAAAAATATTGCTGTTGCAACGAGCTTTCTATTACGGTAGAGGCCAACATGGTAGGAAATTCAAATTTTGGATTAACGGCGGCTACCAAATCGCTAACACGCTGTACAACCCGCTTATACACCTCGTGAAACCCTTTTTTGTTCTCGAGATCTACATCCTTAGTATAAAAAGACTTAATAGACTCCGAAACGATGACCTTGTGTAGCACAACCTCATCGATATAACTAAAATCCTGATCGGTTTCTACAGGTTTTGTTAGTACTGTAATGGCTTTAGATAATTTGTCTTTTGGTGAGGTAATGTTACCAGTTGCAAATACCAATTTATACTCTACCCAACTCCAGTACCAATTTACCAAATACAATAAAAAATAGTGTTTGTTTTCGAAATACCTGTAAATAGAACTCTCGTTAGACCCGATAGCTGTTCCTAACTTTTTAAAGGTAAAAGTTTCGAAACCACAGGCATCTATCAATGCAATTCCTTCACTTACCATGCGTTTACCCAAACTGGTAGAGTTAGGATTTTTTATAAAAAGATCTGGATTAATTACAATATGTATTGGCAAATTTTCCATAGCCCAGCAAATATAATAGTAATACTATTAAAATGTAATAGTTTAACTTTTTTTTGAGGAAAATTTCACACTAACTCCATCACGCTTTGGAGAATGCAACATCCATTCCCTTTCCAAAATGGTTAAGCGCATTCATGGCCTGCTTCATTGTTATTGGCAAGTATTCAATATCTCCTTTTTTAAAATAACGCACTTCCCCAGCATCCATTTTAGGTGCATCGGGCACATAAACAGCAATGACTTCCGGATGACTTTTATCTGTAATAAAAGCGATTAAATAAAAGGTTTCTTCTTTTAGTAAAATAGGTTCCCAAAAATTTTGCTTTTTATACACATCTTCTTCTACCAACCTATATTTCATCATTTGAAACGATGGCAAAAAGTAAAACAAACGTTCTTCAAAAGTATTGCTCCAGTGTTTTAAAAACCAGTTCAATAAAAAATAACCGCACAAAACACCAATGAGTACCAACATTAAAAGTCCTACCACCAAAACTGCCGCTGGCCCAAATACCGATTTTAAATCTAAAGCCTCTGTTACTTTATGGGTTATTGGCGTAAGTAAGTGCAACGCCTTCCCCGATAACATGATAACCAAAAGCAAAGGCACAACTATAAACAAGGTGCCCGATAAAAAATATTTAAAAACAGAATTGGCTTTTTTCATATATCGTGTTAAGTTCTATTAATAGTTTAAATTTAAATAAAATGAAGCGAAATAAACACACGCACTGCAATCTATTATATAAAACCGTTAATTTACTGCAACCTCGTGTTATTTTCTTAAATTTATAAGGATTTTACGCTCTATTTTTAAACAAATAGCACTATGAAAACGAAACAGCTAATAACCTTTTGCCTTATACTAATTTCTGGGATAATGTTTTCGCAAACTAAAGCAGAAAAGAAAGCCGCAAAAAAAGAACGCGAAATGCAAGAGTTTAACATCCTGAAATCGTTAATAGATTCCAAAATCTACACTTTTGAAGCGACATGGGCCTTAACACAAGGTGGCGGCAGAATTAACTTAATGACCAACCCCAATTTTATGACCATTAATAATGATGACGCAAAAGCAGAACTGCCTTACTTTGGTGTTGTACAAATAATGACCAATTACGGGGGCAGTGGAGGAATAACATTTGAAGACCCGTTAACAGATTACAAAGTAACGTACAACGAGAAAAAAAGAAACATCTTGGTAACATTTAAAGCCAATAATAAAACCGAAAGTTTCGATGTTACTTTACGTGCTTCTGGCACCGAAAATGCAAGTGTAAATATAAATAGCACCAACAGAAACAGTATTACCTATCAAGGAAATTTAAAACTGATAGATAATAACACGCAACAAAACACCAATTAAATTAAGCGGTAAGCTCAACCCGTTTTGCATCGTCATATTCGTTACACAACATATCTTGAATAGTTTCTATTTCCTTATCTAAGATAGATTGTTTGCGCTTGCCAAAATACAAAGTACTTTCTACAGGATGATATCCGTCCCAAATTTTACGCACCTGATTATGCGCTAAAGCGTCTTTACAAATAAAATCTGGTAATACAGCCAAACCGGCTCCAATAGACAAACACCTAATAATAGAGAATTTATTAGGGACAATATAATTGGGCAGAAAATCTGGAAGCTCGTTAAAATTTTGTTCCCAAAACAACTTTAGTAACCGTAAATCGGAAGCTGTATTATACCACAATTGGTCTTTCAACCACTGCTTTAAATCGGTTTTATCCGACTTATCTAAGGCTTCAAATTCCGATAATTTTGTATCTCTACCTGCCACCAAAATCAATTTTTCTACTGTAAAAGGTTCAAAAACCAATTGTTTATTGTTACTAACATTAGATGTTAAAATAAGATCTATCGCTCCTTTTTCTAAAGCATCGGTAAGCGTTTCGTTGGTATCGAATTGCATAATTAAATTAAAATCCAATTTCGGTAAATATTTTTCTAATGCCTGCTGAAACGTTTCAACGCACATCCCTACATTTAAAGTTGCCCGCTGTGCACCAGGTTTCTTTTTAAACCGCAGTTCTATATCCTCTAAACCTTTTAACGAACTATTAATTTGCTGATATAATAATTTACCGCGTTCTGTAGGTATCATTTTTCGCGCCGTACGCTCAAATAATGGAAAACCGGTATATCCCTCTAAAGCATTTAAATGCAACCCTACTCCAGGTTGCGAGACATACAACTGCTTAGCAGCACCACTCATAGTACCTGTTTCGTAAATAGCTTTAAACGTTCTAAACCACTCTAAATTCGCTTGCATATCCATAATTTAAATTATACATAATGCAAATTTACATTATTTTTATTATTATAAAAACCCTCGTAATTTTGCCTCGTAATCTTAAAGAAAACACACCATGAAAAAGATATTTGTAATAAACGGAGGAAAAATTTTTGCCCATAGCGGAGGACTCTTCAATAAATCGTTATTAGATTTAGATAAAACGTATTTTACTGAAGCCAATGGCTTCGAATTAAAATTTACCGATATCAATTCACCTTACAATCTCCACGAAGAAATAGATAAATACCTATGGGCCGATGTGATTATTTATCATTTCCCAATCTGGTGGATGAGCATGCCTTATGCCTTAAAAGAATATATAGATAAAGTATTTACCGCTGGGCATCGCAAGGGCTTGTATTATAGCGACGGAAGAAAAGCCGAAAATCCAAACATAAACTACGGCACAGGTGGCCTGTTGCAAGGCAAACACTATATGGCAACCACGTCTTGGAATGCACCAGAAACAGCCTTTACCCTACCCGGAGAGTTTTTTAAGGAAACACCTGTAGACGAAGGTATATTATTTGGATTTCATAGAATGAACGAGTTTTTAGCCTTAAAGGCATTACCAAGTCTTCATTTTCACGACGTTGAAAAAAACAACACACCTGATGCACTTAACATACACAAAACAAATTATTTGAATCATTTGCAACGTATATTCCCCATAAAAGAGTAACTTTCTAAAACACATGTTCTTTAATTCCTTTTCAATTATGAAACGCTTTTTACCTTACTTTTTTCTATTTATGCTTATTAGCTTTGTTAGCTGTAAACATTCTAACAACTCTAACGCAGAAACACAGCAAGACAACGACAGTATAAAAGCCATAACAGTCGCGCAATTTAAAGGACAACAAGTTACTGGGGTTTCAGTAAGTTCTTCTGGGAGAATATTTGCAAATTTTCCACGATGGAGACCACATGTTAAACACGCTGTTGTAGAAGTTTCTGAAAATGGAACTGCTATACCTTACCCCAATGCCCAATGGAACAGTTGGAATACACAACAAGAAGTTCAAGATTCTGTTTTTGTTGCTGTGCAATCGGTAATTGCACATCGCAACAAGCTTTATGTTTTAGACACCAGAAATCCGTTATGGCAAGGAGTTATTGATGCTCCTAGAATTTATGTTTTCAATTTATCAGACAATAGCTTGGATCGTATTTTAAAACTAGATACATCAAGTTACAAAGCAAATTCCTACACAAACGATTTAAGAATAGACGACACCAACAATGCTATTTTTATTACAGACTCTAATGAAGGTGCCATTATCGTTTACGATTTAAATAGCAATACAAGTAAAAGGGTGCTCGACCAGCACCCTTCGGTATTAGCCGAAACCGGTCAACTTAATTTTAAAAATAAAACTTGGAAAAACACAGTTCATTCCGACGGCATTGCATTAAACATAAGCAATAACAGACTCTACTACCACAGTTTAACAGGGTACACATTATACTCTGCACCCACAAGCGTTTTAGTAAATGGTTCTGAAACTGCAATAGCAAATGCCGTTAAAAAAGAAGCCATTACTGGAGCTCCCGACGGCATGATTTTTGACGAAAATCAAAATTTATATCTCGCCGATTTAAAACAACAAAAAATAGATGTTTTATCGCCAGAGGGCAAATTAAGCACCTTTTTTAAAAGTGATGCCGTAAAATGGGCAGATACGTTTAGCATCTATAATGGCTATCTATTTTACACCAATTCTAGAATTGATGAAGTTGAAGGCGATATTAGCAATATGATTTTTACTATTAATAAAATCAAACTCTAAAACTGCTTTGCCACATCCTCGGTTATTCCTTTTCTAACGGCATTTGTATTAAATTACATTAAGGTGTTAAACACACATACAATTAATTGAGCGACTGCATATCAATCACAAAACGGTATTTTACATCACCTTTTTCCAATCGTTCAAAGGCTTCATTTACCTGTTGCATTGAAATGATTTCAGATTCTGCTACAATGTTATGTTTGTAACAGAAATCTAGCATTTCTTGGGTTTCTTTTATACCTCCAATGTTGGAACCTGCGAAACTTCTTCTACCCATTACCACGTTAAAGGCTCCTACTTCCAAAGGTTCTGGAGGCAAACCAACCAATACCAAAGTGCCTTCAATTTTTAGAATACCTAAATAAGTGTTTACATCGTGTTTAGCAGAAACGGTATCAATAATAAAATCCTGAGTTCCCATATAGGCTTTCATTTGCTCAGGGTCTTTACTTAAAACAGCGTTGTCTGCACCTAGTCTTTTAGCGTCTTCTACCTTTTCTGGTGAAGTTGTGAATACAGTTACTTCAGCGCCCATGGCTTTGGCTATTTTAATAGCTAAATGCCCTAAACCTCCTATTCCTAAAACACCTACTTTTTTACCCGGACCTGCATTCCAATAACGTAATGGTGAATACACTGTAATACCAGCACACAATAAAGGCGCTGCTGAAGCTAAATCTTCAAAAGCTGGCATGTGCAATACATATTTGTCTTCGCAAACATAGGTTTTTGAGAATCCGCCATAGGTCATTTTTCCTTCTAAATATTTATCTGGAGAATTGAAAGAAAACTTTGGGAAGGAATCGCAATATTGCTCCTGCCCTTCGTCGCAATGCTGACAGGTTTGACAAGAATCGACAATACAACCAACGGCAGCCAATTCTCCTACTTTAAAATCGGAAACGTCACTACCTATTTTTGTAATACGACCTACAATTTCGTGACCAGGAACTATTGGATAAGCCGTCATACCAAAATCGTTATGAATTTGGTGTAAATCGGAATGGTAAATACCACAATACAATACTTCAAATTCTACATCGTGAGGCTGTAGCTCACGACGTTCAATGTTCATTTCCTTTAGAGGCGTATCGGCTGCCTCTGTTCCGTATGCTTTTACTGTTGTTGTGTTCATATTATTAATTTTTAAGTGTTATTTCGTTTATTGCATTTAAGGCATTCAATGTTCTTGGATAACCTATGTAAGGCAATAATTGTGTAGTAACATCAATAAGTTTTTGACGATCGTTACCAACATTTAAGTTTCCTTGAATATGACCTCTTACTTGTGATTCTGTTCCACCCATACTTACTAAAATGGAATAGGTAATTAATTCGCGCATCTGCATATCCAATCCTGTACGTGTGTAATAATCGCCAAAACAGTTTCCTGCTAAATATTCTTGGATATGTTTTAAATCATCAGGTGCATTTTTTCGTATCTCCTCTATGCGATCTCCAAAAGTAGCCTTCATCAACTCCAACCCTTTTGCTTTTCGATTATTAGGCATTGTAGTTGCTTGTCCTTCTAAAGGTAAGGAAATATGATGCTGTTTGAAAATTTCATTGGTAGCATAAATGAAGTCAACTACCTTAGCAACACCAACATAAGCAACAGATTGATACAACACTTCCTTAATTTCAATAGGCGTTACACCAACATTTAAAGCTGCATTGACAAACATTTTGTATTCGGATAGCGCTTGAGAACCTACGTTAGAAGCCAAAATGCTTAAGGTTCTTGTTTTGTCGTCTAAATTGCTATGGCTATAGACCTCATCAAAAGCCCAATTATCAAAAATTTCTATGAGCTCTGGATCTGTTTCTCTTGCACTAGATTCATAATTTGGCCAAAATTTTTCGTGATTAGCAATAGCTTTTGGCGTTAGATAATTTTCAACTTCTGCTACTTTTACCTCATAGGTATTGTACGCTTCATCGGTTACTTTGTTTCCCCAAATGGTTCTTTCTCCTTTATTTATCTCTGGAATCATAGCAATATGAGACATGGACTGGTAATGCGATGCGCCGTGCCAATGGTTGACTTTCTTGCCAATTTTCACAATATCGCCTTCTTGAATTTTCTGAATAGGTTTACCTTCTTCCTGATAATATCCTATTCCGCTTATAATCATCAGAATTTGCCCATTATCATGCGAATGCCAATAGGTTCTTGCTTTAGGTTCAAAAGCAACTGTTCCCATTATGGTATTGTAGCCATCATCTTCTCCTAAATTCATATTAACCCAAACTGTTCCTGTAAAATGCTCCGAAGGTGCTTGCTCTCCTTTTTCTTTGAATGAGGACATATTGTTTGATTTTTGTTCTTGTGCCTTTACTTGATATGTTAGTAAAAAAGCAAAGGCAATTATTAATTTGATTAGCTTCATAATTTCACCTTGTACCAGATGAACATTTTTAGAATTTGAAAGGCGATTTATGTTTCGAGCAAAAAGAGTTAACACGGCCTCTTCCTGTTTTTTCAACTCTTCAGTCACAACCGAAGCCAAACTTCCGCTTGCACCTATTACCAATACCTTTTTCATTTTGTAGTATCTTTTTATTTACACTACAAATTTCCTGATACTTTAAGAATTGATTGTTATACAGATTACGGTTTTAGTTACCAATTATACAGATGCATTAATCAATGACGCATTACAAATGTGGAATTACGAATTTACTTCCTTAAATCTCGCTGATTTTTGCAGAATATTAATATTATGACAAATGGACTAAAAAAAATACTTGCATTTTCATTGTAATTATTGAAAATGCAAGTATCAAATTAAATGAAGCTTTCAGAATTAGAATTTCCCATTCTCATTCTTCCAATTTTCTTTTGGTGCAATGGTTTCGATTACGTCCCAATGTTCAGCAATCTTTCCATTCTCAACTCTGAAAAGGTCATAAAATGAAGTATGCTTGTCTGCAAACGAACCTTCACTCACAGTCAAAACAAAATTTCCTTCTCCCAAGATTTTATGAATTTTGTAGTATTTCATTGTAATACCTTGTGATGCCATATATTCCAACGCTTTTCCAAGCCCTGAAAGTCCGTCAGCAATTTGTGGATTGTGCTGAATGTAATTGTCGCCATCAAAATAACCTGCTAATTTTTCCATTTTGCCGTTTACCAAAATATCATTCACAAAGCTTTCAACCAACGCTTTGTTGTTGTCGGTTTTGTCCAAATCTGTAATTTCAGTTGCTCCGTCAACCATTGAGTGCCCACTCGGATTTGGGTTTTCTGGTTTTTCTTGCAGATTGTCCCAATGCTCTACAATTTTACCGTCTTCAAAACGGAAAATGTCGAAGCCTATTTTTGGGCCGAAAAAATTGTAATCGGTTTGGGTAAAAACCAAATCTCCATCTTGAAATGCTCTTACTGTATTCACTTTCGCAGAGTTTGGTGGAAGTTGCTGCAACAAAGCTCCAAATCCTGATAATCCGTCTGCTACTCCAAGGTTATGTTGAATGTACTTGTTTGGATTAATGTATCCAACTGGTTCTTGGGCTCCTGTTTCTATGCTTTTTAAAAGCGCAATTACTTTTTCTTTGTTTGAAGTTTCCATTTTTTCTTCTTTTTTAGTTTCTAAATCTTGTTTTTGTTGTCCTTTACAAGCAGTTAAGCACATTGCTAAAACTATTATTATGCTTGATAGTATCTGTTTCATATACTTGATTTTTATTTGATACTGCAAAGTTGGGGCAATAAAGAAGAAATGTGGAGATACTAATACGCCTTTAAATGATACTTTTGAGCCTAAATGTATTTTTCGCTAAAGGAATTTGGTGTTTCGCCTGTGTGTTTCTTAAAGTATTTGATAAAGTTAGTTGGTTCTTCAAAACCTAATGAGTACGATACTTCTTTAACGCTATCGTTGGTATGAGCCAATAATCGTTTACACTCTAGCAAAACTCTGTCGTCTATGATATTTTTAGGTGATTTCCCAAATATCTTTGAAGTCATTTGATTTAACCGTTTTGTGGAAATATTCATTTTGTTGGCATAGAAACCTACATTTTTATTTTGGATAAAATTATTTTCCAAAAGGTCTTTAAAAATCAAGGCAAATTCTAAATTTGTGTCTTTTTCAAATTCAACAAAACCCTGTTTCTTTCTTTCCCTTTCAGAATGTAACAAGAGATTTCGCAAATCATTTCTAATAATGTCTGCTTGATATTCATCTTTCAAAATTTTTGATTCTTCTTCAAGCCGATTGAATATAGTTTCAATAACTGAACCTAAAATATAGATTTGAGCAACCGAATTCAAATCATTAAAAAGTATGGTGCTTTTTAAAATTTGTGTGTCTAATTTTGTTTTGCAAAAAAAATTGTCAGTAAATAGTATGGCTTTCCCTTTAAATTTTGTTTTATTATCAAAAAGTTGAACGCTGTTTTTATTGATGAATAATAAAGAGTTTTGATTGACCTTTATGGGTTTAAAGTCCACAATATGAGTTGGACAACCTTCTTGAAACCAAAATATTTGATAAAATTCCGCTCTGTGAGGTTTTTTTAGTTCTTCAGAAAACTCGCTAAAAAGAAAATCAAAGTCTATAATTTCAAACTCTAGCGGAAGTCCTTCTTTGAAGTCATATTTTTGAATTTTTTCTTTCACCCCAATTTAGTTTGTGGTTCCTAATGTTTTAACTGAATAACATTCAATTTCCTGATGATAAATATACGATTTGAATTTTAAGTTTTTCGCAGAACTCACAGAGACTATGACAGATGTTTATTTGCATATTTTCTTTGTTTACCGTGAGTTCTGTAGGGAGCTTTTATTTCTTAGGAGCTTCAACTTTAGAGAATTGCAATACAAATTCTGGCAATCTCAATCCTTTAATCTCGATAGCATCAATTTGACTGTTTAAACTATTTAATTCTTCAGTAGTAAACTTTATGTTATCTGCTCCTATGTTTTGCTCCATATGCGCCATTTGTGTAGTACCAGGAATTGGAACGATAAACGGTTTTTGAGCCTGTAACCATGCCAATGAAATTTGAGCAGGTGACGCATTTTTTTCTTTTGCCCAAGATTTTATAACCTCAACCAATTTTAAGTTTTGCGGTAAATTTTCAGGCGCATAACGAGAGGTGTTGGCGCGAATATCCATAGGTGCAAAACGTGTTTGTTCATCAATACTTCCTGTAAGCAATTGGCAAGCTAAAGGCCACCAAGGCACAAAGCCGATTCTTAATTCTTCACATAAAGGAATAATATCATTTTCTGGTTCCCTCCAAATCATAGAATATTCATTTTGAATGGCTGTAAGCGGAAGTTCGGCGTGCGCTCGTCTTACAGTTTGAAGTCCAGGTTCTGACAATCCCCAATGAAGTACTTTGCCTTCATCCATTAATTGTTTCACTGCTCCTGCAACATCTTCAATTGGTACCTCAGGATCAACACGGTGTTGATAAAGCAAATCTATTCGGTCTGTACGCAATCTTTTAAGCATTCCTTCCACAGCTTTTTTTATATGTTCGGGCTTACTATTGAGTCCTGGTAAACGCTGTCCAGTTTCTAAATCGATATTCCAACCAAATTTTGAAGTAATGACCACATCGTTTCTAAAAGATTGAATGGCTTCTCCTAAAATTCTTTCATTCTCGTGAGGACCATAAGCTTCAGCAGTATCAAAGAAGGTTACACCCTTGTCATAAGATGCTTGAAGAATTTTAATCATATCTGGTCGATATGGCACAGTTGAAGTATATTTACGGTGCATATTCTGAACACCCATACCAATCGCAGAAACTTCTAATGACCCTAATGTTCTTTTACCAGAAAGTACAGCCGATTTAATTCCTTCTTTGTTTTTTGATTCTTCATTTGCACAGGACGCCAATAAAGTTGATGGTACAAATGCAGAAGCAACGGTTGCCAATCCTGCTGTTTTTAAAAGATTTCTTCTATTCATTGGATGATGATTTTAAACTGTTAGAAATTACTTGTACGATTAATTAATAACCTGCCCAAGCACGGAATTGCTTAACCATATTTGGATCTCTATGATCAAAAAAACTACTGGTATTGGTATCTAATTTTGAAATGACTTGCATATCAGCATCTGACAATTCGAAATCGAACACCTTAAAGTTTTCTTCAATTCTTGATGGTGTTACAGATTTTGGGATGACTACGATATTGCGCTGAATCATCCAACGTAAAGTTACTTGAGCAACCGATTTATTGTATTTTTTACCAATTTCGACCAAGGTTTCATTTTGAAAGAAATCACCACGGCCTTCAGCAAATGGCCCCCAAGATTCGTGTTGCACACCAAACTCCTTCATCACCTCTTGGTCTTCATCTCTTTGATAAAATGGATGTGTTTCAATTTGATTTAAAGCCGGTTTCACCTTGTTGAAACTGATTAAATCTACCAAACGGTCTGGAAAGAAGTTGCTCACTCCAATGGCTTTAATTTTCCCTTCGCTGTACAAATCTTCCAAGGTACGCCAAGAACCATAGACATCGTTAAAAGGTTGATGTAAAAGATATAAATCTACATAGTCTAATTGCAGCTTTTCCAAAGATTGAGCAAACGCTTTTTTGGCGGCTTCATAGCCATAATCCGAAATCCAAAGTTTGGTTGTGATAAACAACTCTTCTCTTGGAATGCCACTTTCTTTAATGGCGTCACCTACCGCTTTTTCGTTACCGTAGGCCTGTGCAGTATCGATGCTGCGGTAGCCTACCTTTAATGCGGTTAGTACACTTTGCTTACATTCGTCGTAATCATTTACTTGATAAACGCCATATCCTAAAATGGGCATTTCAATCCCATTGTTTAATGTTACTGTTGTCATCTCCTTATTTTTAATTTTAATACTACAAATTTAAATACTGATAGCCAACCTATTGTTATACCAATTACGGTGCTTATAACCATAATTACTGAAAATATTTTAAGAGTATCCGTTTAACATAAAATAATAGAAAATGGCTTGTTTCACGAAATTAGATTAAGGATATATAATGAAATAAAAATGTATTTTCAACTACTAAAATCTTCCAACATCCGCCGATAACTGTCCATAGTATCAACATCCTCCAAACTGCTTTTACACAAAACAGTTTTCACCTTATTTTCATGTTTTTTAATGATTTGCTTCGCTCCTATATCGCCTTGTAAACGCCTTAATGCCTCAAAGTAATAAGCATCGAAAATTACTGGGGCACTGCGTAAACCAGTTTCAGATTCCGACATGATAATTTGCTGTTTTCCAGGTTCAAAATTAGCTATCAATGCTTCAAAATGTGCTACGGCAATTAGCGGCTGATCGACCAAAGCGATAAGAACCCCATCGGGTTTACTGTCTAAATTACAGATCTCCTTGACGCCACAAGCGATGGATGTTCCCATACCTTCTCGCCAATTGGCATTTTCAACAATCTGCACATCTAAATTGGTTATACTTTTTGAAATGATTTCGGCTTTGGCGCCCAAAACAACAGTGAGCGACAGATGAGCCTTTTGTAAGACTTCAATTTGATGTTCGATAAGGGTTTTCCCTTGCCATGCTAACAATTGTTTAGGCTGCCCCATCCGTTTGGATTCGCCTGCCGCGATAAGAAGTACTTGCAACTTAATCATGAATAGCACCTAATTTTTCGCGTAAAGGCTGCACCGCAACGTTTCGGGTAACGCTTAATATTTCAGCAATAATCGACAAGGCTATTTCTGCAGGAGTTTCAGCTCCTAAATGCAAGCCTGCCGGACCGTGAATGGATTCTAAAAACTGAAAAGAAAAATCGGGCACATGGTTCATCACTTCTGAAAAAAGGCGTTCGCGACGTTTCGATGAACCCAGCACTCCCAAATAAGCAGGTTTCGTTTTATGAAGCGCCATAAGGTATTGCACATCCTTATTCAAACTGTGGGACATTAAAACAGCGGCTGAATGTTCGCCTATTCCAGATGTATCAATATCTTGAATTAGAGGCGTTGTTAAACTTTTAGCACCTTTGAAATAGTCTATTGATTTTTCCTCGTCGGGAGCAGCAATTATATGTACTTCCCAGCCAATATTGCTAGCCAATTCGCATAACTGAACCGCATCGTGTTCGGCTCCAAAAATATACAACTGAAATATGGGTTGAAAGCTTTGCGTAAAAATCTCTAATAGATTTAATGCTGAAGAAAGTTCAAACTTCGGATTTAAAGTATAGCGTTTGCCTGCCATTTCTAAAACCGTTCCAAAAGCCTTACTTTCTGAAAATTCCGATTTAAAAAAAGACCGTGTTTGAAAGTGTATTCGTTTCTCAAAACAAGTCTGAGCCACTTGCAACAACCCGTCTGTCACCACCATTGGTTCTATCAAAATATACAAAACCCCTTCGCAGCCCAAACGGAAACGGCCATCGTAAGTTATTACTTTTGGTGTTTCTGTCTTAAACACCGATGCCGCTTGCAGCACAATTTCCTTTTCCACACAACCGCCACTAACGGCACCAAAAACCTCACCCGTTTCGGCAATAAGCATGCGTACGCCCGGTCGCCTATACGACGAACCTTCTAAGGCAACCACCGTAGCCACTACCGATGTTATTCCCTGCACACGCCAAACATGCGCGACCTGTAGTAAGGTTTTAAATTCGTGAGTCATTTACATTAAAATTGGGACTAATACTAGACAGATGTTTCTTTTTTAAGATACCTTTCTTCAATATCCACCATAAAAGGTTGATGGTAATAGCGTTTGCCAGTCGCTTTATACAACGCATTCGCCAAAGCGCCAATGGCAGGTGCAAAAGGCGGCTCTCCCAAACCTGTTGGGTGCACATCGCTTTCTACAAAATGGGTTTCTACATCCCATGGTGCGTCATTATTTCGGATTAACTGGTAATCGTTGTAATTGCGTTGTTGCGGCACACCATCTTTAATGCTGAGCATGCTGTATAGCGCATGACCAATACCATCTACACTCCCGCCTTCTACCATATTGGAAGCCGCTATCGGGTTCACCACAATGCCGCAATCAGTGGCACAATACACCTTTTCTATGATTGGCTTGTCGTTTTCCATTCTTAAATCAACCACATTTGCTACATAACTATTGTGGCAATAATAAGCTGCCACACCGCGTTCTAAGCCTGGTTTTGCGGTTCCCCAGTTGGCCTTTTCTTTAATCAATTTTAAAACACCAGCATAGCGTTTGGCATCGTAATCGTTTCGCTCTCCAACCGGATTTTTAATAGCTTTGTCAAACAATTCCAATCTGAAATCAATAGGATCTTTACCGGCCAATTCGGCAACCTCATCTAAAAAAGCTTGCTCTACCGCTCCCATAAAATTAGATCTTGGTGCTCGAAACGCGGCAGTTGTGATATTACTTTCAATCGTCCACGATTCGGCTAAATAATTTGAGACGGCTCCAGCTGGAAACCGATTGGCATACAACGGACTTTCGGGAATTCCGCCAGCTTTTACATGAAACGCGATCAAATTATTGTCCGCATCGAGTCCGGCGCGATAATAGGCGTGGTACATGGGACGATAGGCACCGAAAGTCATATCGTCCTCTCGGGTATAAAATAATTTGACCGGCTTTTTTATTTTTTGTGAAATAACTGCCGCTTCAACCAAATAATGTCCGAATAATTTGCGACCAAAACCTCCACCAATACGCGTCATTTGAATATCGATTTGTTCCAAAGACATGCCCAAACGTTGCGCTACAGATTGCTCCATATATTCTGGGGTTTGAATGGGGCCAATCAATTCGGCTTTATCGGCGGTTACATTAGCATAAAAATTTAGTGGTTCCAATGGACTGTGTGCCAAATAAGGAGCCGTGTACGTACGCTCTATGACTTTAGCTGCCTGAGAAAAGGCTTTATCGGGATCGCCATCTTTGCGCACCTGTTTGGGATTTGCTTGACTCGTTTGAATCATCGCTGCGTATTGTTTTTCCGTGTTTTCTATCCCCGATGGTACAGTTTGATCGTTTGGCTTTCCACCACCAAAACCTTTCACTTTAATGGTGTACGGTTCAAAAGGCTCCCATTCGGCTTTAATAGTTTTCTTAGCTTTCATAATACGCCAAGTAGAATCACCCGTAATTACAATTAACTCCGGAAACGCATTGATATCAAAATAATTACGCTCAAAATCTTCCGGATAGGTTGTGATAGGAAAAACATCCGATATCCCTTCCATAGCCAGGGCTTCGGAAGCGTCGAACGATTTCAACTTCACCCCAAAAGCAGGCGGATGTACGATAGACGCAAACACCATATTTTCACTATACACATCTAATCCAAATACAGCTTTTCCGGTAACTATATCGGGGCCATCTACATTATATTGCGAATGTCTAATGATTTTAAAATCCTTTATATTTTTGACTTCAACTTCTTTTGGAATTTGAAGTTTTGAAGCCGCTTCGGCCATCTCACCAAAGCCAGCTGACTTGCCACTCGCTTGATGCGAAATTACACTTTCATTCACCGTGATACTTGATGCTGAAACACCCCAAGCGGTTGCTGCAGCTTCAACAAGCATGTGTCTAGCGGTGGCTCCTGCCATTCTTAAGGCATCCCAACTCTGATTGATGGATTGACTACCACCGGCAATTTGCCTTGTAAAAATTCCTGTGTTGAGTGGCGCCTGAACCACTTTAACGTGTTTCCAGTTTACATCCAATTCTTCTGCTACAATCATTGGCATGGACGTTTTTACGTTCTGACCAATTTCGGGATTGGGTGACGCAATCGTAACCATACCATTACTATCAATTTTTATAAAACCATTTAAATCGTAAGCTGCTTCTAACTTTGGGTTCTCTTTTGCTAGAGCCGAAAACCAACTGAATTGCAGCATCAATCCCGCGCCGCCTGCTGCAGATAACTTAAGAAATGAACGTCTATTGAGGTGGGTTTTTACTTTCGTCATGATTACAGGTCTTTTGCTGCCGATTTAATGGCGCGATTAATTCTGGTATAAGTAGCGCAACGGCAAATATTACCGTTCATAGCGCGTCTGATTTCGTCGTCGGTTGGATTTGGATTTTGATCCAACAACGAAGAAGCTGTCATGATTTGTCCTGCCTGGCAGTAGCCACATTGCGGAACATCGTGCTCCAGCCATGCCTTTTGCACTGGGTGATCGCCATTTTCGGACAGGCCTTCTATGGTTACAATTTTTTTATCGCCC
This sequence comes from Bacteroidia bacterium, assembly GCA_030427735.1. Classification (GTDB taxonomy): domain Bacteria; phylum Bacteroidota; class Bacteroidia; order Flavobacteriales; family Flavobacteriaceae; genus Formosa. The sequence goes on from JAUIBP010000001.1 coordinate 171,331, forward strand.
ACAGCACTTATGGGATAAGCGCAAGACCTTACCGCATCGCCGTCTAAATGGATGGTACAAACGCCACAATGCGCAATGCCACAACCATATTTGGTACCCAGTAAGTGCAGATTATCGCGTAACACCCACAGAATTGGGGTATCCGAATCGACATCCACTTGTTTCGATTCGCCATTCACATTGATTGTATATCGTGCCATCGTTTTCAATTTTTTTTTGATTAATCAGACTTGATTTTGGTTTATTTTGATGGTGCAAAAGCGCCATTATCAATCCACGCATACCAAGCTTCTTTAAATTCTTCGTAAGTTAAAGACGGTAATGTTCGGTCTCCGCCCATCTGCCAGCCGCTTTTCACCAAAGTATCTTCGGCATGCAGTCTAAGGTCTGCCATATTTTTATGCCCGTTTAAGTCGGGATTTACCAATTGTAAAGCCAAAGCTCGTGGCGAACGCCCTTGAAACACCATTTTCATATCGGCAGGTGGTAAATGCCACATCGGATTTCCTGGTGGTGTTGCATCGCCAGGAACGCCTTTAGAACCGTGACAATTGGTACATTTCATAGTTAAAAGACCTTTGCCATCTGGCCCACGTTGCGGCAACATATTGTGAACATGACTGTCGTCGCCCTGCAATGGAATATCGCCTTGCGGATGGCAATTCATGCATCTAGGATGCATCAAAACCGAATATACTTTTTCGAAAGCTGAAAGAGACGCTATACTATCTTTCATTTTTGCTTCGGGGATAGAAACATAGTCTGAACTTGTTGGCTTTTTCGACTTACAGGCCGTTGTAAAAATGCCCATTATAAGACACAATACAAGGAAGCCGAAACTGTATTTCAATCCATTGGTTGAATAGCTATTCTTTAACATTTGGTTCGGTTTTTAAAGGTATAAATTACGTAAATAATTCCGCTTTCTGAACAAGCTCTTACTATTTATACCATTTCTCAATTAAAATAACCGTAATAAAACGCCCTTTTTTCCTTTCTATTTCAGAATAAAAAGAAACCGTAGCTACGGCTATGCTTTATTTTTCTTCTTCCTATAAAGAAAAAAATCATCTTTTTATTTTACAGTAATTTCAATCAAGAAGTGGTATTAGACTTTTTCTAACATAAAAAAACTAGCGATTAATCATCTTTTGAGCCGCTGCTGAATAACGCTCGCCAACAACTTCAATTTTTGACAACTCGTGTTCTATAGTTTGTAAATCTTCCGAAGATAAATCTACATTTACAGCTGCTATATTTTCTTCTAAACGATGGATTTTTGTCGTTCCGGGAATTGGTACTATCCAAGGTTTTTGAGCCAACACCCAAGCCAAAGCTATTTGAGATGGTTCGCAATTTTTATCAGCAGCCAATTGTTTTACAAAATCTACCAACTTCAAATTCTGTTTAAAATTAGCTTCCGAAAATCTAGGAACTGTTGCTCTAAAATCGTTTGCTGCAAATTGGTTAGACAACTTTCCTGTAAGAAAGCCTTTTCCTAAAGGACTGAATGGCACAAAACCAATCCCCAAGTCTTCCAAAACGGGAAATATCTCAGCTTTAGGTTCGCGCCAAAACAGCGAATATTCACTCTGCAATGCCGTAACTGGCTGCACCGCATGTGCGCGTTTAATGATATCGACACCGGCTTCAGATAAACCAAAATGCTTCACCTTCCCTTCTGTAATTAAATCTTTTACTGTACCGGCCACATCTTCGATAGGCACATTGGGATCCACCCGATGCTGATACAGCAAATCGATGGCGTCAACTTGTAGACGTTTCAATGAAGCTTCAACAACCTTTCTGATGTTTTCTGGTCGACTATTTAATCCGGCTTGTTTCCCATCAATAAAATCGAAACCAAATTTAGTAGCGATCGCAACTTTATTTTTTAAAGGTTTAAGCGCTTGCCCTACCAATTCTTCATTAATATATGGCCCATATACTTCGGCTGTATCAAAAAAGGTTACGCCTAAATCGACAGCGCGATGTATTAACTCAGACATCGGTTTGACATCGTGCACTTCACCATAACCAAAACTCATTCCCATACAACCTAATCCTAATTCGGAAACCTCTAAACCTTGACCTAAAACTCTTGTTTTCATAGTTTCTATTTTTTGTTTCATACAAAGTTCTGAATTTTAATGCCTTACTTTTTTATACAGATTACGGTTGTTCTAACCAATATTACGGTTTTGGTCACTTGTAACTGTTTCAATCTTTCAAAATTCGCTTGTTTCTGTATACCAATTACAGATATGCTTACCATTATTACGGATTTGCAAACCACGAAAGCTACGATGCTAGATTATTGTCTAAATTTGTATACAAATCAGGACGTTATGGACATTATTCATTTTAACACGGTTAACGATTACAACAGTTACAACAACAACGAAACCTTGAATCCGCTGGTTAGTATTGTGGATTTATCTAAAGCCGCACCGCGTAAAAAATACCGCATGCATTTTAATCTGTATTGTGTGATTTTAAAACAAACCAAGTGTGGCGATATTAGATACGGTAATAATTATTACGATTACCAAGAAGGCACTTTGGTCTTTTTTGCACCCGGACAAGTGGTAGAAATTGATAGCGATGTGTATTATCAACCACATGGCACGGTTTTGGTTTTTCACCCCGATTTAATTAAAAACACCTCTTTGGGAAAACTGATAAACGACTATGGTTTTTTCTCTTACAACACCAATGAAGCCTTACATCTTTCGGAAAAAGAGCGCCACATTATAGCAGATTGCTTTTCGAAACTTGAATACGAACTCGAACAGTCTATAGACAAACACAGCAAGACTTTAATTGCTTCCAACATTGAATTATTACTGAATTACTGCACCCGCTTTTACGACCGCCAATTTATTACGCGTGAAAACAGCAACAGAGGTACTTTAGAAAAATTCGAACAGCTTTTAAAACAGTATTTCTCATCCGACCAACCGCAACAAACAGGTCTGCCATCAGTAGCTTTTTGTGCTGACAAACTGCACTTATCGGCTAATTATTTTGGCGATTTAATTAAGAAAGAAACTGGAATTTCGGCTCAAGAATACATACAAACCAAATTGATAGACGTGGCCAAAACCCGCGTTTTCGATATAGACAAATCCATTAGCCAAGTGGCCTACGAACTAGGTTTTAAATATCCGCAGCATTTTAATAGATTGTTTAAGAAAAAGACTGGTATGACGCCAAATGAGTATCGGCAGATGAATTGATGGGTGTTTGGATACTTCAGTAGGCAGTTGGCAGTCCACAGTTGGCAGTATTTAACTACATGTAAAAAAACTCTTTGTTCCGTGAACTTCACGCTGCATGACAAGTTCGTGTGTCATGCAGAAGGAAGAATGACTGAAGCATCTTTATAAATAAAACTCTTAATAAATAACAGCATCATTCCAGAAAAAGATTCTTCGTTCCGTGAACTGCGCTCTGAATGACAAGTTCGGTTGTCATGCAGAAGGAAGAATGACTGAAGCATCTCTATCAAAGAAGCCCTTACTGTATGAAGTTTACGATTTAATTAAAACTTGCCCTAAATTCTAAAGGAGACAAATTGGTTTTAGTCTTAAATAATTTATTGAAGGATTGCACGTGTTCAAAACCTAAGTCGTAAGCTATTTCACTCACTGTTAGTTTTGTGGTAGATAACTTTTCTTTCGCTTTTTCAATGAGTTTTTGATGTATGTGCTGTCGCGTATTCAATCCTGTAAGGGATTTTAGTAGTCCGCTTAAATAGTTAGGCGACACATTTAAGGAATCCGCAACAAGCTGAACTGTTGGCAAACCTTTTTCGGGTAAATCTTCACTCCCAAAATAAGCGTTGAGTAAGGCTTCTAGCTGGGTTAAAATTTGGTGATTATTTTTCTTTCTGGTTATAAATTGACGATTGTAAAAGCGCTCTGAATAGTTGAGCAGCAATTCGATTTGCGATACAATGATATTCTGACTGTAGGCATCGATATTGTTATCAATCTCGCTATTGATATTTTGAAACACCGAATCTATAATTTTCTGTTCCTTGTCCGATAAAAAGAGGGCTTCATTATTGGCATAATCAAAAAACTCATAGTTTTTAATGGATTTCGTTAAGGAAGTGTTCCAAATAAAATCTTTGTGAAAAAATAATAACCAACCAGAGCGATTACTGTTAACCGCTTCATTTTCAACAACAATATTCAATACTTGATTTGGGGCTAGAAAAGACATTAAACCTTCATCAAAATCATACTCCAGCTGACCGTAATTTAGTTTCGCATCCATATTTTTTTTCATGGCTATGGAATAGAAATTATGTAACCAATTTACGTTATTATCTTCTGGCAAATCGCGTATTAAAGCATAATCTACCAAACTAATAAGCGGATGTTTGGGTTTGTCTAAACACCTTACTTTATGATATTCTGAAATCGTCTGTATTCTTCGGATTTGATTGCTCATAATTAAAAATTTATAACTGTGAATGAAAAGCACTCTCACTCACAGTTGCAATTTACAGTTTTATAAAATCATTCCGCCGGAAATTTCAATCCGTTGGCCATTAATCCATTTGGCATCTGCTGTACACAAAAAGGCGACTACACTTCCAATATCGTCAGGAAGCCCTACACGCCCCAGAACTGTTTCCGAAGCCAGATGCGCATTCATTTCTTTGTTATCTCTCACGGCTCCACCCATAACATCCGTTTCAATCGGCCCCGGAGCAACCACATTAACTCTGATTTGTCTAGATCCTAATTCTTTAGCCTGATATTTTGTCAAGGTTTCCACAGCACCTTTCATGGCCGCATAGGTTCCGAATCCTGGTTTGGAAAAACGCGCTAAACCAGTAGACACGTTTACTATTCCGCCGCCGTCATTCATGTTTTCAAGCAATTGTTGCGTTAAGAAAAAAGGCCCTTTAAAGTGTACATTTAGTAAGTCATCAAACAAATTCTCATTTACATCTTTAAGCGGACTATAATGAATGAAACCACCATTATTGATAAGGTAATCTATTTTGTCCGTTCCAAAATTTGCGTTTAAAGCCTTTTTCAGCGACCCCACAAACGTATCAAAACTTGCTATATTGGTAACGTCCAATTGTAAAGCAATGGCTTTTTGTCCGTTGTTTTCTATTTCGGTGATTACTTGCTTGACTGCGTTTTCGTTGGTGTGATAAGTAATCACCACATCGAGCCCTTTTTTTGCAAGGCTGATAGCCATATCGCTACCAAGACCTCTACTACCTCCTGTTACTAATGCTATTTTCTTTGACATATATATTGATTTATAATTAATATCACAAAGATCTTTAGATAACAAGAGGTAGGTTTATCCAAAACTACGATAGTTTTAGCCGAAACGTGGTCTTTATTGCTGAGTGCAACTTGTAATGAATTTTAAACACTTATTTTTCAGCAGTAGAATACTTAATAAAACAAAAAAGCAGATTGAATTTTCACTCAATCCGCTTTTTGTTGGCCTATCAGCCTTTATTTATGATTAACTCCTGAAACCGAAAGACTGCTGATTTTAGGGAGCTGAATTTTATTATTTCAAATTCTCATTAAAAAAACTTTCTAATTTATCAAATGGAATTTTATCCATTTGGTCGTATAAATCGGTATGCACTGCGTTGGGAACTATCAACAATTCTTTAGGTTCGGCAGCAGCTTCAAAAGCCGTTTCGCTAAAATATCTAGAATGCGCTTTTTCTCCTGCAATAATCAAAACTGGTCGTGGGGAAATTTCTTTTATATATTGTAAAATCGGGGCATTCATATTTGTAACAGGATTTGTTAAAGACCACGATCCATTTGAATTTAATGAACGTGAGTGAAACCCTCTTGGCGTTGTATAATAAGCAGCGTATTCTTTTACAAATTGCGGTACGTTTTCAGGAAGATTTTTCAGTCCTGTAGGACCGTATGCAGGTTTACCATTTTCAGCATCTTTCCATCGTTGTTCACCAATTTGTATATATTCTTTGTTGCGCTCTTCTGCTGTTTTTGAATCGTAGTAACCATTTGCCGTGCTTCTAGAAATATCGTACATCGTAGAAGTTGCTACTGCTTTTATACGTTTGTCTGGAGCAGCAGCATTTAGTGCATATCCGCCAAAGCCGCAAATCCCTAAAATTCCAATTTTATTTCTATCAATATTTTCTTGTAACCCTAAAAAATCGACCGCAGCACTAAAATCTTCTGTGTTAATGTCTGGTGAAGAAATGTTTCGGGGTTCGCCACTGCTTTCACCTGTATAAGAAGGGTCAAATGCTAAAGTTGCAAAACCTCTTGCCGCCATTTGATTGGCATACAATCCAGAAGACTGTTCTTTCACAGCGCCATAAGGACCGCTAATTGCAATTGCAGGTAAATTATTTCTGCCATTTTTAGGAAGGTATAAATCGCCTGAAAGCGTAATGCCAAATCTATTTTTGAAGGTTACTTTTTGTCTTGTTACGTTGTCGTTTAAATTAAACGTATAGTGTTCTTCTGTTTTTGCCATGGTATTTGTTTCTGCTATTGTTGGATTTTCTTTTGTTTTATCTTGACACGCCCCCAAAATCATAATGGCGCCTATCAGCATTATTATTCTAATTTTCATTCTTATCTTTTTCATTAAAATCTTTATTATACACATTCTCTCTTACGGGTTCTTGCCAATCAACAATTCCTTTTTCTGTATTCGGAACGATGTACAGCTGCTGCAAACCTACTTTAGGACTAGCACCGTGCCAGTGTCGCACATTGGGTGGACATTGTATAACATCGCCTTTTTTTATGGTTTCAATAGCTTGTCCCTCAATTTGATGATAGCCAACGCCATCGGTAATAATTAGTATTTGACCTGAAGGATGCGAATGCCAATTGCTTCTTGCTCCAGGTTCAAAATAGACATTGCCAACAGCTGTAGTAAAAATGGAATCAACAGTTACCAATCCAATATTGTATGCGTTTCCTGTAAAATATGCTGCCGAACCTTTTTCTCCTTGAGGAAAAATAGCATCTAATTCGTTATGGTTAATTTCTATATTTTCTGATTTTTTTTCGGAGTCCGAATTGCAAGCTATTAGTAATAGACTTCCCATAAAAAACACCATTGTTTTAATATAGCTGTACATATATTTTAGTTTTGGTTTAATGGTTCTATTCAAGTGTTTTAATAATTTTTGCAGGAATGCCTCCTACAATGGTATTATCAGGAACATCTTTTGTTACGACAGAGCCTGCCGCTACAACAGCATTTTCTCCTATGGTAACACCTTGTAAAATAGTTGCGTTTGCTCCAATCCAAGCATTTTTTTTAATATGAATGGGTTTAGGAATAAGCGCATGTCTTTCCTTTGGATTTAAAGGATGGCCTTCTGAAAGCAGACTTACATTAGGAGCGATTAATACATTGTCGTCAATAGTAACGCCTCCTAAATCTAATATGGTACAATTGAAATTAATGAACACATTTCTACCTATTTTAGTATGCTTGCCGTAATTGATGTAAATTGGCGTAAAAACAGTTACACTTTCGTCAATTTTCGAAGCCGTAATTCCACTTAATAAATCTCTAATTTCTGTTGGATTGGAAGATTGGTTTATTTGCAGTAACAAGGCTTTGGTTGCAAATGACGCTTCCCGCATTTTGTAGGCTTCTGGATCGTTTGGCGATATGATTTCACCTTGCTTAAGACGATTAAAAATCTCTGGTTTATTCATCATACTAATTTATTACAATGCAAAATTACGATAGACATTTATTACATTTGTTACAAATACTTCGTTTATAATGTCAAATATCACACAAGCTAATAATAGTTGTTTATGAATACTTCAGAAGCACATTTTCCTCGTATCATGCTACTAGAATTGATGAGCCTTAACGATTTTCCAATTGATTTTCAGAAACACTATCACACGCATTTGCTTTGCCATAGTGGGCATCTTTCTTTTTTGTTTAACGGAACTAAAATGAATTGTAAAAAAGGTGAGTTTTTATTTTGGTTTGCAGATAGTAACTTATCGCATTTGAAATTTTCGAAGGATTTTAAATCTTCTGTTTTACTTGTAGAAAAACAATTTTTAGATGAGAATGTCCCCGACCAAAATTTAAGTATAGATGCAATCTTACACTCGCGACAATATCCTGTAAAGCAATTAAATGAAAAAAGTGACTACGACAGGATTTTAACTAACTTTCTGTTATTACACAGCAAATATCAAGATAAAGAACATCGCTTTTATGATGAAGCTTTAAAATTACAAATGCGACTTTTTATTCTTGAAATGTGGCACACTTTTACAAAAGAATACGAACGTAGAAAGCGTAGCTTACAGTCTGGAACGCTTTATGAGCAGTTTATGCATTTGGTGCAATTGCATTGTTTAAAAGAACGTGAAGTTCAATTTTATGCCAATCAACTTCACATAAGCGCCAAGTATCTAAATTTTGTTTGCAAGAAAAATTCAGACATTACCGCTTCCCAATGGATTCAACGTTATGCAAAAGAACGTATTATTTTGTTGTTGGAAAACAAGCGTTTGAACATTGCGGAAATCGCTGATGAAATGGACTTTTCCAGTCGCTCATTTTTTACGAGATATGTGAAAAAGATTCTGGGTGTCACGCCAAGCGCTTATAGAAATCGGCTTGATTAAAAGCACATGCAGGTAATAATATTCTTTGGTCTTAAACGTCCAGTTTTAGTTTGCGTACAACCTAATAAACAATAGAAATAGTGCCTTAGTGGAAGTTCCCCCCTTAACACTCTAATAGATTGTTTAAGAAAAAGACTGGTATGATACCAAATGAGTATCAGCAGTTGAATTGATGCTATTATTTCTTCAACTATATATTAAAGCCCACGAGGTCTTAGAGCAATTCAACTCTAGATTATTAAAGTAAAACCCAAAAAAATTAAATTATTTTTTTGGGTTTTACTATTAACTTTTAGACAAGCGGTAAATTAGTTCACAATATATTTTTTCTGATAGACCTTACTGAATATTAAAAACAAAACGCCACATAATAACCACGCAGGTAAGGTTAAAAATGATAAAAACACATCAAACTGCACCGAAATAAAGTAAAATACGCCTGCACTTAAAATCCATGCATAGAACACGGCTTTATTAAATTTTACGCCCGTTTTTTCGGCAAAAAAGTTTTGTATACCAAATTGTTTTCCAAAGAAATATTCAAAAGCAATAACAGCACCAATAGGAGCTAAAATAAAACCATACAGCGCCACAAAATCTAATAATTTCATTGCGAAAGCAGGGAACAAACCAGCAAGAGTAGCTACCATTCCAGCGAGTATGGTAACCCAAAAAGTAGACACTTTAGGTATAATGGCCTGAAAAGCCAATCCTGCCCTGTAAATTGTTGGATTAGCAGTGGTCCAACCTGCAAGTACAACAGCTATAATACCAAATACCCCAATAGCGTTATAGGCCAATGGCCCCGGTGCTACAGAAGGTGCTTCTCCTGCTTGCAACATCGCTTGCGCTTCTGGCGATTTAATATATACTGCATACAGTAATGCAGCAGCGATCCACGCCATATAATGACCTACATACATTCCAGCTGCCGTGGTCCACGCAGCTCTTGGCTTTTTAGCAAAACGGAATACAGTTAAGTCAGACATCCCCACATGCATAGCAGCATTGGCAAACCAAGACCAAATAACCACATGCCAAAAAGTATATTTTATTTGTCCAGGAAAAGGCTCTGAACCCTCTCCCCAAATATTCCAAAAATCAGAAAAACTATTCACCCCTAATTGTGTTAGCGCTACTATACCACAGGCTAAAAAGGCTAGAACAATTACGGGCGACATCCAGTTTGCCGCTTTGGTAACGGTATCGTATCCTTTTGCAGCAATTAAAGAAATAACAGCTCCTATAACAAGAACAATAACTATCCATGTAAAACCATTGGGCATGGTATCTGTAAGCTTGGGCATTTCCATATTAAACGGAATACCAACTGCCGTAGCCGATACGGTAATCATTGAGCCTGCTAAAAAGCAAAATAGTACACCATTGGCTAAATTATAAATGGTGACTAAGTTTTTTCCGCAAATTTTTTCCAGATGATAATATAACGTCAATCGATATTTAACAGCTATTTCCGCAGTTAAAAATCGCCAACTAAGTACAGCAAGAAAATTTCCTAAAAGTAACCCTACAAGAAGATCGAAAGCACTAACGCCCGTGGTTAAAAACAAAGGGCCTATAACAAATTCTGTACCAGCAGCGTGTTCGCCGGCGTACATTCCTAAAAAACTTTTCCAGCTTTTAAGTTTCGATTGCGGTACGGGTTCTCTTTCGAATTCGCCACCAGCGATGTCTTCAATAACATCATTTTCAATACTGTATTGTGTCATGTTTTAGTTAGTTTGTAGTTAATTGGGATGTTTAAAATGAATTAATAGGTTATTAAATGTTGCGGAAGGTCGGTTACACGCTCACAACATAATTGTTCCATAACTTGTTGAAGTTGCACTTTTAACAGAGACATGGTATGATTTCCGCCTTGTTTTCCTAAGGCTGCTGCTCCATACATAAAAGTGCGCCCCATAAAGGTGAATTTTGCACCACTGGCCATGGCACGGGCAATATCTGGCCCCGAACGCAGACCACTATCCACCATCACTTCTATTTGATCGCCATACGTATCTGCTATAGATTTTAAAGGCTTTATAGTCGATTCTCCAGCATCTAATTGTCGGCCACCATGATTAGACACAATCACCCCGTCTAATCCCAATTTAATTGCTTGCTCGGTATCTTCTAACGACGCCACACCTTTAAGCACTAATTTTCCTTTCCACATATCGCGAATAGGTTTAATCTTTTCGGCATTTAATCGTCCGGAAAAGGTAGCGTCCATAAATTTCCCTAGTTGTTTTAAATCTAAACCTTTTGGCATATACGGTTTAAGGTTTGCAAAATTAGGCTGACCATGTTTTAAGGTTTGAATGGCCCAATTAGGTTTTCCTAAAATTTGAAGTATGTTTTGCACACTCATATTAGGTGGCATGGCTAAACCGTTACGAATGTCGCGAGGCCTAAAACCAAAAGTAGGCACATCGCACAAAATAACCAGAACAGGGCATTGTGCACTTGCAGCACGATTAATAATATCGTCTCTCAATCTGTTTTCTGTAGGATGGTATAACTGAAACCAAGCGTTACCTTCGGTAAGCTCGCTAATGCGCTCGATACTGCTTGTAGTAACCGTACTTAAAATAAACGGCAGATTGTGTTTAAAAGCTGCTTTCGCTAAAATTTCTGGGGAATTTGGCCACATTAGTCCTTGAAGTCCAACAGGAGCTACCCCTACAGGAGCATCGTACTCTTTCCCGAATAAGGTGGTTTTAATGCTAGAACCTTCGTAATCTTTTATATAATTTACTTTTAGTTGCACATCGCGTAACTCGGATGTGTTTCGGTGTAAATTAACATCTTCATTACAACCGCCATCTAGATATTCGAAGGCAAACCTCGGGATGTTTTTTTGAGCTTTATTGCGTAAATCGTCTATAGACGGATATTTCGTGTTAAAAGATAATGCCATAATTTAATTTTAGGTTACAATAAACGGAACGTGTTTTTGTAAGGCATAATTATGTCTTAAAAATTTTGAATTTAGTTTTACATCGGAAATTGAAATCGCTGCCCCTAAAGCCGACCCTAACGAGGATGTTGTAGTGCGTAATTTCATATCTCTTAAATAGTGCGATAGTAAATTTATAAATACATCGTTAGCAGTAAAACCACCATCTATATACAATTTATTTGCTTTTGTATCGCCCATTGCAATTTTAATACTTTTAACTTGCAATTGTACAATTTCCAGCATTAAATGATGATATGCCGTTTCGAAACATTTGTAAGGTAATTCGTTAAAATCAACCTCCTCTGTGTGCAGGGCATCTGCCGAATCTAAATTGAAAAAGGGTTTAAAGTTTTCTGTTATCTTCGCGTACATATTATAATCGAATGTTACCGTTTTATGGTAATCGTCGAACACCCGGTAATGACGCGCTAATTTTTGTACATTTTGTCTGTAAAAATTTCCTAAGAAAATACGAGACGATTTTACGGCCTTACCATTAATTCGCATATAATTAATACATCCTGATGCGATATCGGATTGCGTTAAAACGCCATCGGAAAACGGGTTTAAAGAGATACTCCATGTACCTGTAGACACCAAAATAAAAGGCTTTTTACTACTACGCACATAAGGCAATAAGGCCGAAGAACTATCGTGAATCCCAACACCAATTTTAATACGTTTTCCGTTATAATTCATATTAATACTGGTTTCGGTAGATACTATTGGAGGGAGTATTTTATGTAATTCTTCTTTGTATACCCACTCGTGATAGTCTTTGGTTTTATAACTCCAAAGTGCTGTATGGCACCCTATACTGGTGTATTCGCTTAACGGAATACCAGTAAAAATGTAACTTAAATATTGAGGAAAGTGTAAGCTGTATTTAATCTTTTTAAAAACGTCTGGTTTATAATGCTTCAACCAGTACAATTGCATACCAGAATTTAACATGCCAGAATTATTAGATCCTGTTTCTTGCGACAATTCAAGCTCTGGACCGTATTTATCGTAAAATGAATCGATACAAGCTTGATCCATTGGTTTTGTATAATTATAAAGCGGCGTTAACACTTTACCATTTTCATCTATATGCACCATACTGGCTCCATAAGTTGAAAAATTGATGGCTTTAATTTTATACTCTTGGGCTTCAAGAATTTTATGAAACAAATCTTTTAACCAGGCTTGAAGCGCAGGAAGGTTTTCGGTTGGATAACCATCTTCGTCCTGAATTTCTTCAAATCGGGTATATTCGCGATAAACTTCTTTAAAATCTTTATCGAAAAGAAAGAATTTTTTATTGGTTTTTCCTATGTCAAATACAGCAGTTACTACTTTTTTCATTAATTAGTTTATTCTTTTATAATCCTGTAGCGATGGTGTGTTTTCCGCGCTCTTCTATTAAGGTTTCTCTAATATTTAAACCTCGGTAAGCTGCCAACGGATTCAAAGCACCGCCAGCTTGTAAACGTGCTTGAGCCAATAACGGACGAACATCGGTACGGTAAGCGTTTTGTAAAATTTCCTGACAAGCCACGACATCGTGTGCTAATTGGGCTTGTTTTAATTGTGCCTGATCTACAAGCAATGCTTTGGCATAAGCTTCTTGAATGGCTTCTAACGACTGTATTAAATCTTCTAAGGGATCTTTTATATTATGGCTGGCATCGATCATCCACGATAATTCTGGATTCTGCGGATTGTTTTGCATACCGTATACCAATTCGTTAAAAATTAAGAACAAAGCATAAGGTTTTACACTGCCCACGGTAATGTCGTCATCGCCATATTTACTATCATTAAAATGAAAACCTCCTAATTTCCCTTTATACATCAGGGTAGATACTATTTGCTCTATATTGGTATTAGGCAAATGATGCCCTAAATCTACCAAAGTAAAGGCTTTATCGCCGCAGGCATTAGCCAACATAAACGAGGTGCCCCAATCCTGAATTACCGTACTGTAAAAATTAGGTTCGTAAGGTTTGTATTCTATAAATAATTTCCAGTCGTCTGGCAATGTGTTATAAATAGCTTTTAAACTGTTTTCGGTATGGTTTAAAGCGGTTTGAAAATTGTGTTGCCCCGGAAAATTAGAACCGTCGGCTAACCAAACGGTTAAACTTTTAGAACCTAACTGCTCGCCTATTTTAATAACGTCTTGGTTATGTGCAATAGCTTGCGCTCTTACCGCTTCGTCGGAATTGCATAACGAACCATATTTATAAGTTTCTTTGGCGTTAGGCTGATCTTGAAAGGTGTTGGAATTTACAGCATCGAACTTTAAATTTAAAGCCGAAGCTTGTTCCTTAATAGCATTGTAATCTTCTGGAACATCCCACGGAATATGAAGCGATATGGCACCAGCGGTTTGGGTTAATGCGTGAATAAGCCCTACATCGCTTAATTTTTGTTCTAGGTTTGAAGGTTCTCCGTAAAACGAAAAACGTCCAAAGCGTGTTCCTCCGGCTCCCAATGCCCAACTCGGTATGGCTACTTGAAATTTAGCCAATTGGTTAACAACAGTATTGGTATTAATATTTTGTTTTTCTAGCGTGTTGGCCAAGAAATCGAATTGATTTTGATGCGCCTCGCTAGATTTTTTATTAAAATCGGATATATGTGATTGTGATAATTTCATGTCTTGTAATTTTTAAATAAAACCTTTCACTGGTGTATTTCAACCCATGAAAGGTTTTTTAACAAACTAACAAACTAAAAAACAAACTAATTAGTAAACTAACAATAAACTAATTAATAAGTATTGTATTGCATTGGTTATCTAACAAATGCATTTGCCATTCCGCCATCTACATTAATAATGTTTCCGGTCGATTTATCTAATATCGCCACTAACGAAAATACGCCGTTAGCAATATCGTTTGGATATATTATTTCGTTTAACAGGTTACGTTTCGCGTAATGTGCAGGTAACTCTTCTACGGTAATACCGTAAGCTTTAGCGCGACCTTCGGCCCAAGCGCCTTCCCAAATTTTACTTCCAACAATAACCCCGTCTGGATTTACTACATTTACTCTAATTTTATCTTTTGCCAATTCTGCAGCTAATAAACGAGACATGTGCTGTTGGGCAGCTTTTGCTGTACCGTAACCAACATTATTAGGTCCAGAAACCAATCCGTTTTTACTGGCAATACTAATAAAATTGCCACCTAAATTTTGTTTACGCATAATCTCTACACCTGCTTTTGCCAACTCAAACTGACCTTTTACTAGCACATCTTGTAACAGATCCCAATCTTTTTGTGTGGTTTCCTCTATAGGTTTCGAAATGGCTAAACCAGCACTGTGCACAATAATATCTACACCGCCAAATTCTAAACAAGCCGTTTTATAAGCGTTAACAATAGAATCGTAATTGGTAACATCGCAAACCGCATAAGTAGACACATCGCGCTTGTAAGTAGCGTGTGCTTCTTTTAAACTGTTCTCGTTTATATCTGTTAGTACCACATTGGCACCTTCGGCAGCTAATTTATCGGCAATCGCTTTACCTATACCGCCACCAGCACCTGTAACCAAAGCCACTTTTCGAGATAACGGTTGCTCTTTAGGCATACGTTGTAATTTGGCTTCTTCTAATAACCAATACTCGATATCGAAAGCTTCTTGTCTTGGTAGCGATGTGTATTCAGTAATTGCTTCTGCACCGCGCATAACGTTAATCGCGTTAATGTAGAACTCACTAGCTACACGTGTGGTTTGTTTGTTTTTGGCAAAACTGAACATACCAACCCCTGGATAAATAATAATTACCGGGTTCGGGTCGCGCATAGCTGGACTGTTGTCTCTTTTACAAGTATTGTAGTAATCGGCGTATTCTTGTCTGTACTGCTCGAAAGCTGGTTCTAGTTTTTTTAGAACAACACTAGCATCGCTTAAATCTTCATTGGCATCTAAAGTTAATACCAAAGGCTGAATTTTAGTACGTAAGAAGTGGTCTGGACAAGACGTTCCCATTGGCGCCAAACGCTCTAGGTCGTTACTGTTTATGTATTCCATAACCACATCGCTGTCTGCAAAATGACCAATCATGCGGTTTTCCGAAGAACAAAGTCCGCGTAATAACGGCATTAATTGCGCTGCTTTTTCTAAACGTTCTTCTTTTGGTAAACTTTCTACTTTTTGTCCGCCAAAAATCTCGCCTTTTTCCTTTATTTTTTGTTCAATATATTCTGAAGCTTTTTCAATAACTTCCAAACTGTTTATATAGCACTCGTAAGAGGTGTCTCCCCAAGTAAATAAACCGTGGCTTCCTAAAACAATACCGCGAATGCCTGGATTTTCGGCTAAACATTTCTCTAATTGTAAACCTAAATCGAAACCAGGGCGTTGCCATGGCACCCAGCCCATAGTATCGCCCCAAATTTCTTTAGTTACTTTTTCGCTGTCTTTTGCAGCTGCAACCGCTATAAGGGCATCGGGATGAAGGTGATCTATATGTTTAAAAGGTAATAATCCGTGTAAAGGTGTATCTATGGAAGGCGCTTTGCTATCTAGGTCGTAAATACAATGATTAAATAATCCAACCATACGGTCTTCATCGGCTAAACCACCGTAAACGTTTTTTAAATCGCGCAAACGATTTGTGTATAAACCAGCAATGCCAGCTCTAGTTAATGTTCCTATATCTCCTCCAGAGCCTTTTACCCACATAACTTCTACATTATCGCCAGTTAAGGGGTCTTTTTCTATTGTTTTACAACTTGTATTGCCACCACCGTAGTTGGTAATTCTTAAGTCTGCACCTAAAATATTTGAGCGATAAAGAAATAATGCCACTTGGTCGTCGGCCAATTCTTCCGCTTTTTTATTATCCCAAAGGTAATCTACGTGCTTAAATTGTTTAACAAGATTATCCATATTTTTATTTTAAAAATTAATTTGTGTTTGTAAAACTAAAGCAATAAAGATTTTAATCTGTCCTGCACTATACCGTTTTCGATAAAAAAAATAATTATTACTTATATAATAATTACGAAACGATAATTGTTATTAAATTGCACAATTATTAAAATTGCTATAAAAATTTTAAAGAAAAATTGTTTTCAAGAGATGATAGATTTTATAAAGATTGACGAAAACTCCAGGAAGCCTAAATACAAACAGATTGTAGATACCATAATACATAACATATCTATTGGGAATTTAAAGGTAGACGATAAAATTCCATCTATTAATAGTTTTAGCGAGGAGTTTTACCTTTCCAGAGATACGGTAGAAAAGGCTTACAGCGTGCTAAAAGAGCGTAAAATTATTTCGTCTATAAGAGGAAAAGGATATTACATTACACGCACAAAACTTATTTCTAAAATAAATATTTTATTCTTAATTAATAAGTTAAGCTCTTACAAAATGCGTATTTACAATTCGTTTGTAGATAGCATTGGAGGGAATTCGCATACCGATTTATTTATTTACCATTGCGACGAATCGTTGTTTTTAAATTTAATGGATAAAAGTTTAGGCGCTTACGATTATTACGTAGTCATGCCACATTTTAAAACCGATGAGTTACGGCATATAAGTTTTACCGATAAAATTATTCAGTCCATAAACCAGATACCTAAAGATAAACTTATTATTATGGACAATAATAACAATGCCATAAGTAAGACCTCGGGTGCGATTGAAATTTATCAGGATTTCGAGAACGATATTTATGAAGCTTTGGTTGAAGGTTTAGATAAAATACGTAACTACAAAAAGATTTTTTTAATCTACCCCAATAAAACGGTATACCCCTACCCCAGACGTATTTTACACGGATTTAGAAAATTTTGTGTGAACTACGAAATGAATTTTGAGATTATAGACGAAGTTTACGAAGATATTATTTTAAAAGAAGGCGATTTATTTGTTACCATAGAAGAATCTGATTTGGTTAACTTAATAAAACAAATTAGGGAAAGCGATTTAGAGTTAGGAAAAACCATAGGCATCATTTCCTATAACGAAACTCCATTAAAAGAATTACTAGGAATTACTGTAATTTCTACAGATTTTAAAAAAATGGGAGAACGTGCAGCACACATGATTTTAAATAAAGAAAAAGGAAAGATTAAAAATCCGTTTAATTTTATAGAGCGTAATTCGTTATAAAACCCTAAACCTACAAATAAAAAATCTACTTATTGTAAATGAGTGCAATAATTAGGTACAATACAAGCTATTAAAAAATCTTTCAAATTTATTAGATTTTATATTGTGTAGTTAAGCAAAGCTCTTTATATTTGCACAGCTTTTTAGAAAAGCCAATTTCAGAATAAATATTCTTGAATGGTCGCGTAGCTCAGCTGGATAGAGCATCTGCCTTCTAAGCAGACGGTCACAGGTTCGAATCCTGTCGCGATCACCACACAAAACCCCGCTATTAGTGGGGTTTTTTAGTTTTAATATTTTTCGTTGTACTACTTTTTATAATATAATTTATAGAAAATTCCCGAAAATGCGAGACTATTGGCCATCGTATTCCATCGTTATGGCAAGGCTTCAGAAGCTGTATCTGATACGGCATAATTTTAAATATACTCAGATTAAATGTAACTAAAATTAAAGAAACGCCTTAGGTTTTCATTCAATTTAAACTATTTTAGTCCCATATAAATATTTTGGTTTAGCCCCTCCATTACTATTTCAACCAAAAGTTTTTTATGGATATACGGGGTTGGGCAACATGTAAAACTCAACTAAAAATTAAACTAATAAACCTGAAAATGAAAAATAACCTACTTATCATATTTTCTATTATTCTGTCTCTTAGTAAGATTCACTCGCAAACAAATTGGGAATTATTAAATCCAAAGCCAACAGCTAATACCGGGAAGGATGTTGAGTTTGTTACAGATAATATTGGATTCATTATAACTTCCAATGAATTGTTAGAAACAACAGACGCTGGTAACACTTGGTCAAAAAAATCAAATGTTTTGGGAGGCAACGATATCAGTTTTTATAATTCAGTAGGATTTGTGGTAGGCAACAATGGGTATGTACTTAACTCTTTAGACAACGGGGCATCTTGGACCCAAGTAGCAACTGGTTTCAATGGCAACTTTAACACTGTTAACATTATTGACGACAACAATATTATTTTATCTACTTCAAATAGCATTGTAAAAACTGGTGATGGAGGTGCAACCTGGAATAGTTTAAGTATTCCAAATTCTGGAGTTAATAAAACATCTTTTACTAGCACTTTAATTGGACATGCTGTTTGCAAAAACGGTATTATTTTAAAGACTATTAATGGGGGTGAAAATTGGTATCACACAAAGGATGATAGCTATACTGGGCCTTCAAATTATTTTACAGTTTATTTTGTTAATGAGGATATTGGATTTGCTTCAAGAGAACACAGAAACATCTACAAAACTACCGATGGCGGAGAAACTTGGGTTACCCTTTCACGAACCGACGACTCTATATATGACTTCTATTTTTTAGATGAAAATACCGGCTTTGCTACAGGTAATCATGGCGCCACCTATAAAACAGAGGACGGAGGAGCTACTTGGAAAAACATTTTCTTTCAGAATGGGCCCATTTTCAATACTTCCATGTACGGAATATATTTTCAAGACAGCAATGTTGGTTATGCTACCGGTGCTCGTGGTCGAATTATTAAAACAACAGATGGTGGTAATACTTGGGTTTCTCATTCTGAAAATTATATTGATTTTAGTCAAATACAATTCATTGATAATAATATAGGCTACGCTCAGTCTAGAAAGAATTTTTACAAAACCACAGATGGTGGAGACACCTGGTTTTTTGTTGGTTATTTAGGTTTAAAGACTTCTGTTCCTAACTGTAAATTTACTTTTCTCAATGAAAACTTAGGCTACGTAACAACTGGTCCCCCCGATGCAGGGCATGTTTTTAAAACCATAAATGGTGGTGTTACATGGAGTGTTTTAAAAAATGGTAATAACATTATTAATGATGGAATTACTTCTATTTTTTTCTTGGATGAAGATAAGGGCTTCATTTCTGGAGGTTTTATTCAAAGTAAAGTAATGAAAACTGTTGATGGAGGAGTTAATTGGACTAAAGTTTCTAATCAATCATTTGGTCAAATACAATTTTTAGATAGTCAAGTTGGATATGGAAATCCAATCGGTAACTATTATAGTGCCATGTATAAAACTATTGATGGTGGTGACACATGGAATATATGTCTTGAATTAGAAGGCGAAAATAATACCGCATTTCATTTTGTAGATGAAAACAATGGGTATCTTTTAGGTGATAGAGACCATGGCTTGATTTATAAGACTAATGATGGCGGAACTAATTGGGAAAAATTAGAAATTCCTGATGAATGGTATACTCAAGTTAAATTTTACTCTAAAAACGTTGGCTATATAGCTGATGAAGATGGTAGGCTATATAAAACAGAAAATGGAGGAGTAAGTTGGGAATATCTTACTCAACAATTTAGAATCAATTCAATAGAACTTATTGATGACAAAATCTATACAGCGGGCACTGATGGTAAAATCTATAGAAGCGATGTAGAATATGAAACCATAATTCTACATGTTAACTCTGCTGAGGATGTATCTAATTCTATTGCTAGTTTAAGTGGTAATGTCACATCAAATGGTGAATCTATTTCAAACATTCAATTTGAATACAGTCTAGATCAATCTTTCAGTAACAGCATTTCAACAGCACCACATACAATTAATTCAGATGAGTCTTTAAATGTTTCTGTTGACTTAGCTAGTTTAGAGTCAAACACTACATACTATTATAGATTATCTGGAACACAGAGTTCAAATATAAGTTATAGTGAGATTCTGAGTTTTACAACACTTCCTGATTATGAAATAACAACAAATTTCACATATAACTACACAGCAAATACAGCAGAGATATCAGGTAATATTGTATCCAATGACCATGACATTATAAATGTCGAATTTGAATACGGACTAAGTTCCGATAATCTAAATTATAATATAGTTGGTTCACCAGTAACGGTTAATGTCAATACGACTGAAAACATCAAAGCCAATTTGGATAATCTACAACCAGATACACAATATTTTTATAGAATTAAGGCTACTCATGAAGGAGAAGATATTTATGGAGACATACTATCTTTCAAAACATACCCTGAATATAATATAAATCTGTTTAGTCCAAATATTAATGGTACTGATGTAACGTTATCAGCATATTTAACTTCCTATCTTCAAGATATTACTGATATTGTGTTTGAATATGGGACTATAGACTATGAAAACAATAGTGTAACTAACCCATCAATAGTTAATGCTAATAGTTCGTCTTTTGTTAATGCTACTATAACTGGTTTAGATACAAGTTTGAATTACTATTACAGATTAAAAGCTATGTATAATGGTGAAACTATTTATAGCGAAGAAAATATTTTTAATTTTTCGGGCGACATAATCATGGTAAGTGGTACAATAGAAGAAACTCAAACCAATTCTTTAGAACTACGTGGTTTAATAAATAGTGGTGGTGCTTATTTAACAGATATTTATTTCGAGTATGGGCTAACAGATAGTTTTGGCTCATCTGTGGCTGGCACACCAAATTATGTTATCGGTTATAATACTAATTTAATAACTGGTTTAATCAATAATCCATTACCCAATGAAACTTATTATTACAGAATAGTTGCTAACAATAATGGAAATATAATTTATTCAGATACTTATCAATTTACTACTCGTACGCTTAGTCTAACACAACCTGATTTAGAAAAAAGTATCTCAATATATCCAAATCCAACAACTGATTTTGTAAATATTACATCTAATATTTCTGAAAAAATTAGATCTATTGAATTTTACAATGCTTTAGGGCAAAGTCTCTTTAGTGAGAATATAGAAGAGAATAAAACTGATATACAAATTGATTTGTCAAGTTTTATAAAAGGAGTCTATTTTGTAAAAGTATACTTTGAAAACACCAAAGTAGTATCATCGAAATTGATTTTAAAATAAAATAATGTTTTACAACAATGGCAATAAGTAATTGATTGCTATCACCCACTTCTGAAAATCCTCACGGATTTTCAGTTTGGTGTGTACTTAAAAAGTTAAGTGCTAAACCACACAACTACTCAAAGACGAAACCGTTGGCTGTAATTTAAAAATCGCAACAAAACAAGAAACTTCTAATCCAAAAAATGAGCATATCCTCTTTTCATCTTGTCAAAATTCCAACTTGGGTTGCTATTAAAGGTTTATTTTCAAAATTAATAAGTAAGAAAACCAAAGGGCTTATTTATTCAGAATATATGACCTCAATGACTTTAGGCTCGCCTATTTTCTCTACTAATAGATTTTTAATAAGAGAGATCGCTATATTTGCACAATGGGAAAGTGAAAAAGACCTAGATAACTTCTTGAACAATGACAAATTTGGTAACTTAATCAAAAAAGGTTGGCACGTTCGATTAGGTTTTATGAGAGATTGGGGGAAAATAAAAGGCTACAAAGTTCCTAAAGAAAAAGAAACCTTAGAAAATTCAAAATTACCTGTTGTTGCTGTTACCATTGCTCGAATGCAACCTTTTGCGATTCCAAGGTTCTTATATTGGGGAAGACCAGTAGAAAAATTAGTAAGAGACCATCCAAGCACATTATTATCAATTGCTTCTTTTAAGTTCCCAAACACCATTTCAACTTTTTCAATTTGGAAAAACGTACAAGAAATGGAAAAAATGGTTCACGGTCATAGCAAAAAACCCAAACCCAAAAGGCACTCTGATGCAATGAAAGAAAGGGAACGAAAAGACTTTCACTTTGAATTTACTACATTGAGATTTAAACCACTTTCTGAATTCGGAAATTGGAAAGGCAAAGGAAACTATACTAAATTATCTGACTGAAAATGGTATTTGCCTCTATTAAACAAAATTTTCAGGATTGGGTTACACAGCAATGGGTTATTTTATTTGGTAAAAAAATTAATACTCAAGAATATCAATGGCTTTTGGGTCCATTTGGAAACATTAACGGAATTGGAGAAATATTTATTAATCAATTAGCAGAAAATGAAAATTTATCAATCTCTAAATCCAGTAAAAACAAAGGACTTTTAAAATCAATTGAACAACTAAATTTGCCTTCTTCTGAAAAAAATAGACTTTCTAAAAACGTCATTGATTTTTATGAAAATACAAGTAATTATAAACTTTACTTGACAACAAATTGGAATCCTATTTTTCTAGTTTTCGGATATTTATTAAAATTCCTTTTTAGCAAGAGGCTTGAACAACTAAATATTCCTTTGAGAAATAATAAAAACTCTCAAGAAATGAATAGCGAAATTGTTCAACTAACCGATAAAACTACTGAGAAAGTAAAAAGAACAATTTGGTTAAGGAGATTTAAACAAACAAATCAAATAATCTATTCGGGTGTTTATGAAACTTGTAAAATCCCCAATGGAAAAGTTTGCATAAAAGCCATTTTTCCATTACCAAACGGGAGTGCAACAGTAATTTTACAACCAATTGCTGGTAAAAAAGGTGAATTGATTTTAAAATCAGCAGGAAGAAAAATTGGTGATAGCGGATTTTACTTTTTACTAAAGGATAAAAATGGGAATTTATGGACTAAATTCATAAAGTCTTTTAAAGACAATTTAACCGTATCATCAGAAAACGGAAAAATTAAAGCAAATCAAAAATTGACTTTTTACGGATTGAATGTTCTTAATTTTAAATACGAAATAAAAAACCACAGCCAACAACATACATAAAAAAATTGCTACTTTTAGCTAAACCAAAGTTAGCAAAACCACATAATTTGGAATTAACGCAAAGACATATAAAAAAAATAAAATGGACAACTCGAATGGCGTTTACAAGTTTAGGAATTTTGATTTTTGCTCTTTTGGTAAATGAATTGAGAGAACCATTACTCGGAATAAAAAAGGGTTACGCACCACATAGCTTCGGATTTAATTTTATGTTTTTTCTTCCTTCTATGTTAATAGCCATAGGGTTTGGATTTGCAGTAATTGGACGAACTATCAAACATTGGAAAACCTGGACTGACTTAAACAGGAAATTAATGCTAATTGGGTTATCAATTCCAGCTATCGGAATTTGGACTTTTATCATTATTAAAATATTTGTTTACTAAAATACATCTCCCCAACACCATGTATTTTACTAATACGGCATCCAAACGGTCATTTCCTCCACATTTCTATTTCCCCAACTATAATATGGAATAAGCGTAATATCGATTGATTTTTTAGATAAATTTAATGGCTTATATAGCGCTTTATCCCAATCTTGGTTTTCAATAAATCCACGAGCTGTAATCCCTAAAACTGCTCTGTTTTTAATAGTCATAGGTTTCGTTTTGAAGTTTGAATCGATATCTAAAACCACTTGATTGATGTTTACTTTTTGAGATAAATCATCAGTTTCTAAACAATACACTAGTGGTCCGCGCTTTACAGCCACTTGACTTTTGGTTTCCTCCACCAAGGGGTTAGCTTGCATTAAACGCACTGGCATTGGAATATGAAGTTCTATAACATCGCCTTTTTTCCATTTCCTATTTAATTCAGCATAACTTCCTGATTGAATTTCATGATCTAGAGTAGCATTATTTATTTTGATTGAACTGCCTTCACTCCACCCCGGAATTCTTGTAAAAATTGAAAATGCTTTTTTCGGTGCCTTTACTATTTTAAGCGTGATTTTTCCGTCCCAAGGATAGTTTGTTGTTTGTTCTATTTCTAATATCTCACCCGATAAGGTTTCCGTTTTTAAATGATTACTTCCATAAAGATTAACATATAACCCATTTTCTGAAACATTATAAGCGTAATTATTCACCTGAGCTAAAGTTCTTGTAACATTGGGTGCGCAACAGTTAGACCATGCAATATAACCTTCGCGTTCGTGCCCCCAGCGCTGTTTAAACGGTAAATCTTTTGAAACGTTTAACGGATTATTATAACAAAATTCGGTGCCTTCTAAACTTACCCCAGACAAGACACTGTTGTAAAATGCCAACTCCATAACATCGGTGTATTTGGCATCGCCTGTAAGTTGCAACATGCGCCAGTTCCACAATACATTGCCAATATTAGCACAGGTTTCGGTGTGTGCCGTGGCGTTTGGCAATTGAAACGGACGCCCATAAGCCTGATGTATTTTTTGAACTATAGATGGATCGTAAACCGTGCCATCTGGAGAAACGCCATCATAAAGTGCGCCACAACCTCCAGTGATGTACATTTTTCGGTATGCCACATCTTCCCAGATAGATTGTAAATTTTCCATCAATTTTTCTTCACCGGTTTCAGCATACAAATCGGCTATACCAGCGTACAAATAATTGGCTCTTACCGCATGCCCCATGGCTTCGGTTTGTTCACTAAACGGAATGCGGTCTTGGTTATCGTCGGTACCATCGTCTGTGGTACCACGAATATCAATCAGATTGTTGGCTAATTCTAAATATCGCGGATCTTTAACCGTACGATACATTTCTACAATGCCCATATAATGTGACGGACAAATAGCATTTCTGGCCAATTCAGGTGAAGCTTTTTTATAAAAATCATATAAGAAATCGGCAACACCCTCTGCTACTTCCAAGAAATTGGTTTTTCCCGTTGCGCGATAATGCACACAAGCCGCCGTCATTAAATGTCCCATATTGTACTTCTCGAAGCCTAATTGTTTTTGCAATTCTTCTGGCCCTAAGGTTCCCCAACGTTCTTCTATCAAAACAGGCGTATTAATGTAACCATCTTTACGCTGCACTTGCGCAAACATAGCAATAGCTTCGTCCATTTGTTTATCCAATTCCGGATCTTTATTGATGGCATAGGCCGAAGCCATACCTTCCATAATTTTATAGAAATCGCCATCGTGGAACGATGGTCCGGCGTGTTTGCCTTTTTCCAAACCTGCGGCTATTTTAAAATTCGCATAAGCATGACTCACGCTATCGTTATGATACAGCTCCCACATGTACGGCAAGGTGTTTTGGGTTTCTACATCAAACTGTTCTTTCCAAAAACCATCGGTCCAAACCACTTCCTGAAGTCCAAGACTTTTTAATTTGGCGTGCGGACTATCGGAATTCGCCGTTAGACCTTTGTTTTGGGCAAATGCCACAAGGCCAAAGAAGCTAAACATTGAAATTAGAATCTTGTTTTTCATGTGTTTATTTTTTTAATAATTGTTCTTTTAGTTATGCTGCCTCACTCGTCATGCTGAACTTAGCCTGTCTTGAGCTTTACGAGAGATTGAAGCATCACAAATTATTTACAAATCGCCATTTTCAGGTGAGACCCTGAAACAAGTTCAGGGTGACACGCTACTATTTAATAAATAAATTTACACGTCTTGTCATCTCATCACCATCAGCATCTTTTACAGCTATTTTGAAAGATGCAAAACCTTTTGACGAAGCTTTAAATTCTAGTGTATTATCATTTAGTTGAACGTTTCCATTGTCTACATTGGAAACGCTGTACACAGGTTCATTTTCATAACCTTTAAAAAAGTCTGAAATAGTCAACTTCAAGTTTTCGCTTTCTTCGATAAAATAATGCGGTTGAGCCATCCAATGTAAATAATCTTCCAATTGGGTAAATCCATCTTTATCATCATCATTATTTGACTCTGAAAAATCGCCTACTTCTGAATTGATATTAAATCCTTTGGCTTCTTCCCACCAGTTTGGTAAACCATCGTGATCGGTATCCCAATCTTTTGGTCTACTTTCACTAGCAAACTCTGGAAAACCACCAGCATCCAATTCGGTATCTATCATTCCTGGCAAACCAGATTTACTTCCTCTAAATGTATACGTTCCTTTTAAGGTTTCGTTAATAATACGTTGATCGTGATAATCAAAATAAGGTTGACTTGCACCTACATCTGACAAGACATTTTTATACGCTGCTTTAGCCGATTGGGTGTTTACATACGATGGAAAAAAAGGCTCATCAACAAAGGTTTCATAATCTACAATTTCATTGTTGGTAATTTTTGAAATTCGTCCTTTCTCTTGATTGTTTTCATCAAAATGACCTGGCATCACATTTCCGTTGAAATAGTAACGCTGACTTCCTTTACCAACACCTTCATGCTGTGCTTTTAAGGCATAAAACACTTTAGATGATTTTCCTGGTTTGTAATAATTGTTTACAAAATTCACCTCGTGTGCTCCACCATCGGTAACACGTTTTCCCCAGTTATAAACAACATTATTTCTAATATCTACACGTCCTGAATAATAACCATCACCATTCAGTCCACCACCAATACTCCAATTACGTCCGTAATTATGAGCTAACAAATTATGATGAAAACTCCCAATATCGCCTCCTATTGTAGCCGCATAACCGTGCATTTTACCTGCTTCGTATTTATCGTGACCAGCCACATTTAAAGCTTCTGAAATTAGAGTACGTTGCAAAGTAATATGATGTGCTCCTCGTGAACTAAACGATTCATCAATCGTCCAACTAATCGAACAATGGTCGATAATACTATAATCGGCACCGGTTAAACCCATACCATCATAAGTAGTTCCTGAACCAATACGTACCTTTAAAAAACGAACCATCCCGTCATCGCCAGTTAATCCTACAGGAGCACGACTAATAGTAATCCCTTCTCCAGGAGCCGTTTGTCCTGCCACCGTAATATAAGGATGCCCAATAACCAATCTCGATTTTAATTCAATATTTCCAGAAACATTAAACACTACGGTTCTTGGTCCAATATCTTTGGTCACGGCTTCACGGAAACTTCCTGGTCCATCATCATTTAAATTGGTAACTTCAACCACTTTTCCGCCACGACCACCAATAGCGAAACGTCCGTAACCTTCAGCTCCTGGAAATGCTAATTGTGCTGGTTTGAACGACCATACATTTCCTTGAGTTATTTTTCCATTCGCATCCTCAGCATCCACACGCCAGTAATACGTGTTCATGCTGTACAAATCGTTTACTGAAAATTGTTTTTCTGTTTGTTTTCCTTGATAGACATCGCTTGAAACATCAGCATTTTTCACTGTTTCTTTATCCGTTCCAAAATAAACGTGGTATGCAGAAGTGCCTTCTGGCGATTCCCATGTTAAATTCAACCGATTATCAACCTCAACATGTTCATCTGCTTGCTCTGGAAAAGGAGAGTGTGCTTGTTTTTTTAAATCGGGTGTATCGATTTCAAATCCGTTAATGACAAATTCTGAAATATCAAATCCTGATTCTCCTTCAAAACGAAGCACGACATCTTTATTCGCTTCAGCTTTAAACGTTAAATAAGCTGTTGCTGCATCAACTTTTGAAAACGCTCTGTTACTTTGATTTAAAGTTTGAACCAATTCATCATTCAAATAAATTTTAATCGGAGTCACGGTTCGCCCTCTTAAATTACTGAAAGTATTATGAAAGGTTTGTAATGAATGCTCTCCCACTTTCAGTCCGCTAATGGTAAACTCTACAGGTGTTTTACTCACCAAACCATCGCTCACCAATTGTGCATAATGTGGAGCACTCATCCCGATTTTTACCCAACTGGAATTTAAATTTCCTTTTAGTTTTATAGAAATACCATCAAACGTGTTTTCTGCTTCTTCACTTTCGTTAATCACCCACGGTTGATACAATGGATCGTGAACTTCGGATAAACGTCTTCCAGCAAAATCAAAATCGACTTTTACGGTTTGCTTTTCTGCTTTTTTGGTGCTTTGACATTGCACATTTACTAGTGCTGCTGTTGATAAAAATAAACAGCTTAAGGTGTGCTTAATTCGTCTCATTTAAATTTATTTTATCGTTTAACGAATATTCTAACAGGTTTAGAACATCCTTTTTTCTATGTTCTGGGGTGACTTTTAGAGTCTTTATTTCTCCTTTTTCCAATTTCACTTCAACTGTGGTGTTGTCCTTGGCATGTAACTTAAAATGAACGTCCCAATGTTTTGGCCATGCGGGAAACAACAGTAATTTCCCATCCACCTCTTGCAATAACATCTCTTGCATGCCTATCATTCCCGAACCGCCCCAATTATGATCGGGCACCCAATCAAACCCTGGCCCCCAAAAAGCAGGAAAACGTCTTTCGGAATTTGCCATTTTTAATAAGGTGTATTTTGCTGCTTCATCGGTCAATCCTAATCTGGCTGCCATGATATTATCTTGCTTCCACCCCACATGACTTCGGAATTTCAGCAAGTCTTCATCTAAAAAATAAGTGTTTTGAGCCACTTGCAAATCGGGTTTACCCAAACCATATAATTTCCAAGGATACACAGGATACAACTGAGCCGCTTCGGTATTGTTAATGCGTTCCCATGATTTGGCAGGCGATAATACTTTTTGATTGTTGATTTCTCTGAAATTTAATGGTGGAATGCGTTTTTGAAAGACTCTCAAATAGTCTACTTCTTCTGCGGTCAAATCGTTTGAAGATACTTGCAATAATTTCTCGCTAATCACTTTTAAAGCGGAAATGGTACTGTTGGCATTGTAGGCCATTTTGTAAGTTTCTACCACTGAACCTGGGTATAATACCAAATAACCATTAGCATCCAAAGCTTTTCTACCACGTTTTTTTGCTAAATATTGATAATGTTCGTCAAAAAAACGCAAACAACTCAATACAAAACCGTTGTATTTTTTCACATCAACATGGGCATATTCTTGTTGTTCCAACATCATTTTACAAAACTCAAAAACGGTATCCCATTGATATTCCAGCCATGCGTTGTATTGCATGCCGGGGTCGTAATCTTTAGGTCTTTTCCAACTATATTCAGCAGGATTTGGTAAACCGAAATTTTCCAATTGTTCCGTAAAAGCGGCTCCCTTATGGTTCCAATATACTTGACTACGCAACTCCGCATTTTTTTGAAGCGTTAAGTAATAATCCAATTGCGATGGTAACATATCAAAATCACCACTTTTAAACATCGGAAAATACACCAAACGTTGATTTTGTTGGGTCATAGTTCCACCACCCCAATTCCTAAAATCAGGAGTGAATTTGTGGTCTTCTTTGGTGTAAACAGGGTCAACCGTAAACAAACCGCCATTAAATTTTGTTGGATATTTTCCGTAGGCATTTACACCTAACATATAACGAAACAATTGATAATTTTGCCCAATTTGATTTACCGAATCGTTTTTAGCATTGGTATAAATAAAACTTCTTTTCCAATAGTTATTCCACCATACTTTTGTGTTTTTTTCTTGGGATTTATACGATGCTGTTAAGTTGTTTAGTTCCTTTTTCCATACATCAATATTTTCATTTTGAACCGTATGTAAATACACGTTTACTTGATGTATTTTACTCGGTTTTTTACTTTTTAAACTAAAACCTTTGAAATCGGTGTCTTGATAAATTCCATTGTAAGTTCCTGCCGGAATCATGTTTTTTCCTTGCAACACACCTCCAAAAGTGAGGTATTTTAACGGATTCATCATCTGGTCTTTTACCGATTCCATTTGCTGCTGTTTTACCACAACATCAAACACCGTATGTTCTCGATTTTTATGATAAAATTGAACTATATTTTCGTTGAAATTGATAGAATCTTGATAGGTAATAATATCACCTTGCGGAGCCCATTTGTAAGAATTTGCATTATTAGCTCGTCCTTCTACTTTTCGGTTTTTAAATCTCCAGCTTTCGTAAGAAGCTTTTAGTTCCAACGCCTGTTTACTTTTCACATCAATATGAATGATAGGCTGAAAGACATCTACCCATAATTTCACTTTTGTATCATTTTGAGATACTAAAATATAGCCATCCTCCAAATGCAATTCTTGTTTAAAACCTTGATTCTCTTCAAATGGATTGGGTGTTAACTCCACTTTTATACGACCTAATTTCAACAGGGTATTATGTTCATCAAAAGTGCCACTTTTTGAAATATACGCATACAGTTTTCCATCTTCCACCCACACGTTACAACCAATATCTCCACCGCCTAAAGGCATCGACTCAGAGGCGTTCTTACTTTGTGTCGTCCAAATTTGATTGTAATTTTTGAGCGCAGGGATTTGTGCTTTTACTGAAAAAGACATCAATAAAATCCCAATTAATATTCGGTATGTTTCAAGTTTTAATTGCACTCTAAATATTTTCAGTTTTATTTTCATTTAACTTTGTCATTTCGACAGAGGGAGGGACGACCGACGAGAAATCCCATAATTATGAGATTCCTCCTCGTTCCTCGTTCGGAATGACAAATTGCTACTTTTCATACTACCAATCATCCGTTCTAAACGATGACATTGGCAAACCACCTGTGCTAAAAATTTCAGCTTTTACAAAATCTTTAAATAAATAACGAACGGCAACTGGTTTCTCCACTTGGGGAGCAGAAAGCACTACTGATTTTCTTCGTAACTGAACCTGTGCCGGATAAAACACTTTGTTTTCTCCCGCAATTTCAAAACCAGTCACTTCTTTATCGTAAGCTGTAATACCGTTAGGTACATTGTTAAACGATACCGTAACCGTGCTTCCTTTTATTTCCATGGCGTTAAATTCTGGACTTTCGTATTCAAAACCTTCAAATCCATAAGTTTTTACCAAAGCTTGATACGCTAAACGTTCACCTCCTTTTTGCTTATCGGCAGGATGAATATTTCCAAATTCACCCACATCCAACAACACCGCCATTCCTGAATTTTCAATAGTTTTTGAAGCTTTTAATTGTGCCTCTCTTAAATAAGCTGAATTGTATGCTTCTTTATTATCGTTCGGATGAAAACGTGCATAATCAAACGGGGCAATTTGAGCAAAGTAAAACGGGAAATCACCTTGATTCCATAATGTTCGCCACGAAGTCACCATTTTTTTGAATAAGTCTTTATACTGAAACGGACGTTCGTAATTAGATTCTCCTTGGTACCAAATAGCACCTTTGATTCCGTAACCAATGACAGGCGATAACATACCGTTGAATAAGGTTGTCGGCACTCGGTTTGGATTGCTTTTTAAATCGGATTCTTTTTTTGGTAATTCCAAAGCCAAATCAAAATCTTTCAACATTTCTTCATTCATCCAAGCCTCCACATTAGAACCTCCATACGACACGTGAATTAAACCTACAGGTACTTGTAACACCTCTTGCAATAACGAACCAAAATACCAAGCCGTCGCACTAAAATTACCCGTCGTTTTTGGCGATGCTACTTCCCATTGTCCTTCAAAATCACTTTTCGGCTCTAACACCGTAGTTCTTGGAACAGTAATAAAATGAATGTTTTTATTTTGTGAACGCACTATCGCTTCGTTACCTCCTTTTACGGGTTGACCAGGAAAGCCCTTTAAAGGCATTTCCATATTGGACTGACCAGAACACAACCAAACTTCACCTATCAAC
Organism: Bacteroidia bacterium; assembly: GCA_030427735.1. Lineage (GTDB taxonomy): Bacteria > Bacteroidota > Bacteroidia > Flavobacteriales > Flavobacteriaceae > Formosa. Next base: position 203,349 of record JAUIBP010000001.1, read on the forward strand.
ACATTATTTATTGTTTTAATTTCAGTTCCATTAGAAACCATAATCATATAAGGCCCTCCTGATTTTGGGGTTTGTATGTTGGTTTTCCACTGTCCCTGTTTATCGGTTTTCACCTCATAACTTTTAGCATCCCATGATGTAGAAATAGTGATGACTTCATTTTTTTCTGCCCATCCCCAAATAGGCGTTTCCATGTTTTGTTGCAACAACATATTGTCGCTAAACAAAGCTGGTAATTTAATTTCGGCATGTAAACTCAATATACTAAAGGCACATACTATAACTAATGCTATTCTATTTTTCATTCGTCTTCTTTTTAATTTGAATACTTCCTAAAAGTCCAGATTTTACCATCATACTGTCGTCCAGTCTAAACGGAGCGGTTGTCCAAGTCAATCGTTGGTCTTTAGGTAATTTTTCATCACCTATCAAGCGATTTGCCCAAGTGTTCGTGACTTTTATCTCTATATTGTTTTCCCCTTGTTTTATCGCTTCGGAAATGTTTACATGATACGGATACGTCCAAACCACACCACAATTTTTTCCGTTTACCATCACTTCTGCGATACAATTCACTTCCTCAAAATCGAGATATAAATTGTTGGTTTTATCTGAATTCCATTCTATTATTTTGGAATAACTCACTGTTCCAGAATAGTATTTTATACTATCATTTTCTGAAGTCGTCCAATCAAAAAGTGTATTGATTTCCATTGCTTTTGAAGGGCCGTGAAATTCAGGATCAAACTGAAGTATCCAATTTTCATCCAATACTTTTTCCGTTTTATAAGATGACCAGTTGATGTTTCCTGTTGATGATTTTTTATCTGTTTTATCTTTAAAAATGATGAAATAAGCCTCGTTTGGTAAAAACTGTAACGGAATAATGGTTCGTCCGTTTTCTATTTTCCAATTTTCTAAAATCGTAGTTTCATTTGAAATAGGATGATACAACACAGGTTGTTTTCCTTCAACTCTAAACGATATTTCCAATGTTCGTTTCTCCTCTTTTTGATTGGATAAAAAGTAAATACCTTCACCGGAAGATTCACGTTGAGTCCAAGCTATAGCTTCATCAACCAACACATTTGGTTCTAAACCTAAGTCTGAAAAACTCGCTCCTAAATAAGGTAATTGAATCACTTTTCCTTTGCCCAACATCCATTGCTTTTTATTTGTTTCAGACCATAATTCATCAACCAACTGTTTCCATTTGAATTTATCTGTTTTTAAATTGGCCATATCGGTTGGTTTTTCACCCACAAAAATGGTAGCACCAGTTTTTACCAAATCCACCATTTTTTCGGCCACTTCCAAGGATAAAATATTGGTTGGCATCATTTTTCTAGCATCTGGAAACACCAAAAAATTGTAAGCTAACGCATCCTTAAACACCACTTTTCCGTCTTTTACTTCGGCATTCAATAGTACATCGCTGTTAAACGAATCGTATTTATAGCCATTTAAAGCGTTTACCCATTGTGATAAATCGGTGCTGTTTTTAGTGTATTTTACTTCCTTTGGCATTCTTGCCGATGGTTGTCCTTCATTCGCTAATCGAACTTTTTCTGAAGCGATACGCTCTGCTCCAAAAACATTCGGCATAAAAGGTACTAACCGATCTGGCAACACCGAACGCGATGGAATTTCCTCGCCTGTAAATACTGCGAAATCTATCACCGGTTTTCCTTTTTGTAATTGAAACTGAACGTTTTTACAATACTCAAAAAATGCACTTCCAGGTTTCCACCAAGTTTGGTCACGTTGAAAAAACGTCCCAATCGGGTCTAAGGTCATCCCTGGTTTTCTATCCAACCACGGATTGTGCATAAACACATGATAGAAAAAGCGGTTAATTCCCAAGGCATAGTTTCTATCGGCCATGGTTTTTAAATTCCCTGGATGCTCGTCCCAATCCATTCTAAGTTGCGTAAATGCTTCGGCTTGAATAATATCACGACCATAAATATGTCCGCCATTAATGGCATCTAACATGTCGTTGGGTTTATCGTGCGTAGGACTTCTAAACCAAAATTCACCACTCGGATAATCAACATATTTAAAATGCAACAAACCATCGCTCGTCATGGTTGGAGCTACATTTTCGGTGCTGAATTTCACCCCTGTTCTTATTGCTTCTTCTTTTAAGGTCCCAAAGAAATTTTCAGCTGTTAATTCGGTAATGGTTTTACGAATATCGTATAAAATTTGTTCTGATTTTTCAGCAGAATCCAACGGAATCCCAGCCATTACAGGCAGATAGTCCACAATATCGTAACCGTGTTTTTCTTTAAAAGCTTCTCGAAAAACGGGCGACCAATTTTGGCTTCCACATTCCCAACTGTCCATGTGTAAAATCTCCACCACTTTACTCGCCAAATCTTCTCCTGCCACACGTCGCATTTCACCGTACCAATGGTCTAACTGAAAACGTACTGCCTCGGCATTAAATTTATCAACTTCCAAACCTCGACCGCCACCTGCTGTAGCATTTTCGTGACCTGTAGAGGTGTGACCAAAACGCATTATTCGCCAATTACCTTCTGGAGCTTCCCAGTTTAAAACACCGTTTTCATCAACAAATTGAGAAACATTCACCATTTGTTCAGTATTTACACAATCAGAATTTGGAATTTGTTCTGCATTATTTCTTGAACTAATTCTCCAAACAGCACCTGATTTTCCTTGATAATTATCGATTAAAGGCTCTTCAGAAAGGATGATTTTAGTAACTTTTAAATAAGAATTCCATTTTGCCATATCCAAATCTTCGGCTCCCGGTTCCGAACCTTCAGGATTGTAAACAAATCGGAAATATTTTGCTTTCGCGGAAAGACTGTGCGTATAAAAAGCATCGGTATCTTGCCAACCCGAACGCGGGGTTTCTAATCGTCCTAAACTTTTAAAGTTTTTACCATCATCACTCACTTCAATTAATAAACGGTGAGCTTGATAATTATTTCCTTGAGTTTCAATTTGAATGGATTTACAATCAAAAACTTCACTAAATTCATACTGAATATAACCTGCTTCTCGCATTCTGAATTGTGTGCTTTCTGTAGAATCATCCTTTAAAAAATCAGCATTTTCAAGGTTTGAAGTAGTCACTTTTAACTGCACTTCTACTGAAGTTTTAAACGCTTTTTCGACAGGAATTGCAAAAGTTGCAATGTCCTTATAATAATCTTTATAATGCTTTGGAACTGGTAATTTTAAGTTTTTTAAAGCAGAGGCATTCACTACAGTATCTGTCCAAACTACTTTTTGCATGGACATTTCTGGAGTAATCCATGGTCCGCCAGCTACTGCAAAACCATCCGCAGGATGAAACGCTATTTTTACACCCAATCGGTCGGCTTCCTGCAATGCCCAACGCACCAGCTCCCAGAATTCTTTACTTAATTGAATCACTGGCGGATTCATTAAAGGTTCGTCTCCCGGTCCTTTTATGGTCATTAAATACGCACCACGAATGCCAGCTTGTTTCATAGCTTCCAAATCGGCTGTAATCCCTTCTTTAGAGTAGGCACTTTTCATCCAATACCAATACACCCATGGTTTTGCTGAATCTTCGGTCGGTTGAAAAAAAGTTGCTGATTCTTGCGATTTTTCTTTACATGATAAAACTGCAAAAAACACCAAAAGAATAGCGATATGCTTGAACTTAAAACGCATTAATACTTAAATTTTTCTAAAGTTTTTTCTAATCCTGATTGGCTCGATTGAAACGGTGTGATGTAAAAACTATACTCGTGATTTTTAGACGGAATTTGATATTTTTCCATCGGGGCACCAACGGGTGACCAACTATCGTTACCACCAATTCCCATTTGAATCAAATCGATATTTAAAGTTAAATATCCCGATTCTTTTAAATCGTAAGTATGTTTAGCTTCATTGATGTTGTCTTCAGTATACGGCCAAACACTCATACTCAAAGGTTGATTCCCGACTACCAAAATCCCTTTATTTTTCGTTTTAGTAGTACTTGCCAACCAACGTACTTCGGTGCGATTTCCATTTTCTTGTGGCATAACGTAAGGCTCCATAAAATCATCTAAAGACAAACTGTAGCTCTCTATCTGGAAACCAAAACTTCTATCGATATAATTTTCCAACTCGCCTTTTCCGTACCAAGAAATTTGTCTAAAATCGTCTTTGATTCCCATCTGCATGCCAATTTTTGGAATGTTTGGCAACTCAGTTGAAGCCTTTAATTGGTAATCAACTTTTATAACTCCATCAGGTTTCACATGGTAAGTAATGTTAACACTCGCACTGTCTTTTATCATTTCGTATTTTGAAACAATCACCACATCATTTTCTGAACTTTCACTGCTTATAGAAATCAGTTTTGGTTCATTATCATACCATTGTTTTAGATTTTTATGAGGTTTCCAACCCTTACGGTCGTTATCAGTTAATGGACGTGTAAAGCTTGGTAACAACGGAGTAAATACTTGTTCTTCACCCTTAAAAACAACCGAATTTAACGCTCCATTTTCTTTATTAAATGTGATATTAAAATGCTCTCCGTTTACTTGATAATCAGCACTTGACTCTACCACTTTTAATCTATTTTTTGATTTTGAAGTGTACTCAAACACTTCCTTTTTATTTACTAAAAACTGGTCGGTAGCCACCACAAAACCTTTGTTTGCCCATGGTTTATCTTCAGATAATTGAAATTCAATATTTAAGAAATACTCCGCATCCGATGACATTTTAGGAAGATACTTTTGAATGTCAATAGCCGTTTCATCTCCTGCTTTAATATTCAAAGGTTTTAACTCGTATGATTTCTTAACCTTTCCGTTTTCTAAAATTGTAATCACAGGAACATAAACCGATAAAGACTGTGTTGCCTGACGGTTCTTAATGGTTAATTGATTACCATTTAAAAATGATGTTGCTGGTTGATACACCCATTTGTTTTCGTACATGGCTGCTTTTGGTCGTCCATCGGAAGCTACGATTCCGTTGATGCAAAAATTCCCATCATGACGAACTTCGCCAAAATCACCACCATAAGCAAAATAAGCTTTTTGAATATCCTTATTTATAACCGCTATACCTTGGTCTTTATAATCCCAAATGCAACCACCAATCATTCGAGGTAACCTTCTGAATTCATCCCAAAACTCTTTCATGTTTCCTGTAGAATTCCCCATAGAATGCGAATATTCCACGAACAAAATAGGTCGTGTATCAGCTTTATTATCTAACAAAAATTGGGGTGTGAACACTCCTGGATAAAAACGACTTACCATATCGACATAAGGCTCGTCCTGCGGATTTTCAAAACGATGCGAATGGTCTCCTGTTGAGGGATATCTTGGGTCGCGTTCATCAATATAACCGTCTAACCTCGGATTCCCTTGTGCAGGTTCGTAATGAATGGGTCTGGTAATGTCAAAATCGCGAGTCCAACTTGCCATCGCTGCATGATTTGGACCTTTGCCCGACTCATTCCCCAAACTCCACATAATTACACTTGGGTGATTTTTATCGCGTTCTACCATTCGGGTCATGCGTTCCACATAAGCATGAGTCCAACTTGGATTATTGCTTAACATTCCACCAATACCATGAGTTTCTAAATTGGCTTCGTCCATTACCATAATACCGTATTCATCACATAAATCGTAGAAATACGGGTCATTAGGATAATGACTCGTTCTGATGGTATTAAAATTGAATTGCTTGATGGTTTTTACATCTTGCTCAATATCTTCGCGTGTTAAGGCTTTTCCACGAACCGGATGATGGTCGTGACGATTCACGCCATAAATATATGTTTTCTTTCCGTTGATTAACAACTTACCGTTTTCCTTTGAAAACTCGATAGCACGGAAACCAACCTTACAAGATTTGACTTCGGAAATAGTACCGTTTTCATCTTTTAAAGTCATCACCAAAGTGTAAAGATTCGGTTCTTCGGAACTCCATTTTTTGGGATTTTCAATCTTTTTTTCGAAGAAACCAAAACGCACATTGTCCAATCTTGGGTAACTTTCGTTTACAATAGCTTTGGCTAAAGTATCAATAGGTTTTTCAAAAAGTGCTTCGTTTTTATCGTTGTAAATTTGATATTCAAAAGAGGCGTTTCTGATGGTATCACCTGTTAAATTTTCCAATTCTGGACGTAATTGAAACACTGCATCTTTGTATTCTTTATCCAATTTGGTTTGATAGAAAAAGTCTTGAATACGCAATTTAGGTTCGGCCATTACAAAAACTTCACGCTGAATTCCGCTCAACCTCCAATGGTCTTGATCTTCCAAATACACCCCATCGCTGTAACGCATCACTTGTACCGACAACACATTTTCACCTTCCTTTACATACGGAGAAATATTAAACTCCGAAGGCAAACAACTATCTTCTCCATAGCCTAAAAACTCACCATTGATCCATACTTGAAAAGCTGAACTTACCCCTCCAAAATGAAGCGTTACCGTCATATCTTTGTTCCATTCTTTCGGAATTTTGAACTTCGTTTGATACGAGCCAATGCCATTAGTATCTTTTGGTACAAAAGGCGGATTGATTGGTCGGAACGGATACACCGCACTTTTATAGATAGGGATATCGTAGCCATTTAACTCCCAATTGGATGGTACCTCAATTTTATCCCAAGCTTGAACTTCGGTTTTATAAAAATCTTTAGGCGCTTCATTTAAGTTTACCGAATATTTAAAATCCCATTCGCCATTTAATGACAAAAAACGGCTCTTTTCTCGGTTGCCTTCCAAGGCATCCGCTACGGTTTTATAGGAATAAGATGTTGCTCTAGAAGGTTGCCTGTTTACACTGGTGACTAAAGGATTTTCCCAAGGTGTGTAACTATATTTTTTTACTGGTTCAGGAATTCCTGCGGGCTCGTTAGTAACCGTTTGTGCTTGAGCAAACCAAATGCTACTTATTAAAAATAATATGAAACTAATGTTTTTATTCATCAATCTATTTTAAAATATTCAGTTGTTGTCATGCTGAACTGGTTTCGGCATCTCATAATTTGTGACCTATTGCGATGGACCCTGAAATAACACTTCGACTTCGCTCAGTGACAATTCAGGGCAACAATCATTTTTTTTCTTCATCTTCAGGTGGTGCCACAAAATGCAAATCGCTTTTTCCTATATCTTTTGATGTTGCCAAGGCAATACCACGCTGTCCTGCCTTATTCACCGCGCAATAATAATGATACACCATACCGTTGTGTTTTACCACAAACGATTTATGAGCAAATTGAGCATCGTAAGGTTCAGAAGATTCAATTAAATTATCGCCTTCCCAATCTTTCCAGTGGATTAAATCGTTGGAAACGGAAAAACGGTTAAATGCTCCCTGATCCCAACCTGTCCAAAACGCTCCAAAATAGAACATCACCCAAGTATCGTTAATACGTTGAATGTAGGCATCGCCAGAAATTCCTCTATGATGATTGATTAATGGTGCATCACCATAACGCTTCCAGTTTTTCATGTCGTTAGAAACCGCCATAGCAATACGCTCCGCTCCTTTGGCTGGATTGATACTATCGCCACGCGCGTTGTAATACATGATGAATTCGTGACCTGTTTCTTTTTCCACATCGCGAATTACCGAACTCTTGTACATGGTGCTATTGTCCCACCATTTTGCTTTATCGTCATTGGGACGTAAAACAGGTTCAGGCAAACGTTTAAACTCTTTGGGTTTGGTTGGCAATTCATCTGTATAAGCCATTCCCATAGATAAAATCCCTGCTTCGTACCCTGTAGTATTTCCACCAAAATAACTCATCCAATATTTATCATCATAAGTATTCCACTCATAAGAACCGCCCCAAGTGGGATCTTGCAACGCAATGTATCCCGCTTTTTGATTCACATCCCATTCCGTAGTATCTTTTGAGAACGACATCACTTTTCCTAAGTGATTCCAATGTAATAAATCATCACTTTCTGCCAACCATGTTTCGTAACCACGACCTTCAAAAATTAAATACGTCATATACCATTTACCATCTTTTTTAAAGATACTCGGACAGTCCATCTTATAGGAATTGTCAGTTGGCACCATCACCATGCCGTATTTGTAAGGTGTTTTTATTTCTTCGTAGATTTCTTGCATTACGGCATCGGTAATTTCTCGTTTTTTCATTTTTGAAGAACAAGATGCGATCGCAACAAATACCAAACACGTTAATGTAATTTGAAGAATATGTTTTGTTTTCATGGGTTGATGTTATTTTTAATATCTAATGATTGTTTTATGTCATTCCGAATTTATTTCGGAATCCCATAATACTGGAGGTCACAAATTAAATGCGAACCTGAAACAAGTTCAGGTTGACGAACTCCATATAGAATCAACTTATTTTTTAAACTTTAAGTACACCGATCTTTTTTGCAATCCGCTTAACCATTTTGGTTGCGATGAAGGCCCCACTAAATCAGTAGCATTCACTTTATTTCTTGCTGGTGGAATTACATCTAACACTGCAATTCCTGTACTTGGAATAGTATATAACAATGCATCGCGACCATCACGTGGAGAATACACCCCTAAATAAGTATCTGTACCTTTATTTTCGATGTAAATATTTCCTTCTTCCGTGGTAAATTCAGCCCATTGCCAATTGTTAAAATACCCTTTAAACTCAGGATAATTGAACGACTCTCCCGGAATTGGATCATTATAATCGTTTTCCCAAATATCTAACGTAGTTCCTTTAATTCGGTTTTGCCACACACGGTAAGGCCCATCTCCTAACCATTTTTTAGCTTTCATTTTTTCCTCAGGATAATCGAAATACACACCAGCTAAATCGACTACTCCATTGTACTCGTATTCGTAATCTAACTGAATTAAACCGTCAGCATTCATCGTCCAAACCACTTTTTGAAGAATTCCATGGTAGTTGACTTCTACTACTACATGTCCATCTACTTCTTTGGCTGAAATATTTAATAAATTTTCTGAACAATTCACCTCTTCATCCCAGCAAGCAAATTCTTTATAAATACGATCTTCTCCTTTTAAGAACTTTGGATCGATGGTTCCATCCAGAGTTCTATCACCTCTACGAGCCATGATTATTTTAGGTCCATTAGCCAAACTGATGGTATTTCCTTTTTGTTGCACTTCTACTAATTTCCCAGAAGATTTATCGATTTTCACGGTAGTCCCAGCAGCAGACAAGGTATAAAAAGAAGCAGTTTCGCTTAAATTAGCTTTTCCTTTTACTATTGGTTTTTCATCCATTTGTTTGTCCCAAGTAAAATCCCAAGTCCACAATTCTTTTCCGTTTTTGTTGATGGCTTTTACATACAACACATCAGCATCTTTCCAATTGCTAGGTAGATTTAATTGTAAATTTCCTTTTCCGTGTGGTTGAATATTTGGTGCTTTTACCGAAGCTTTTTTTAATGTCTTTCGGTTCGATTTTCCATTTAATGGCGAATTAAATTTCACCAACTCATACTCAAAAGTACAGGTATTGGTATTGGTAAAATCGTAACGATTTTCTAGTGTAAATGTTCCGTTAAAATCAGCAGCTAATTCTGGTTTTTCCATAATCATTACAGGAGACCATACTTCTTTTACGGTGAAAAAACTTCCCTCTTTTTCGTGATGTGGCCCTACAATTCCATCGGCTCCATAATTCCCTTGGTTGTCTATTCTTCCATTTTGATCGGTACGAGCAATTCCCTCATCGGCAAATACCCAAAGATAACCTCCACCACTTCTAGGATGTTTACGCATGACTTCCCAATAATCATCAAAACCAGCACCGTGACCACCATCGTACAATCCGTGAAGATATTCTGTAGGCATAAAAATATTGTCATCTCTGAAATATTCTAAAGTCTCTCCATACGAACGATAATGCATGGTTTCTACACCGTTATGTTCCTGTTGTGGATGCAAAACAGGTCGTTTTTGTAAATCCCAAACATCAAACTGATTGTCTAAATTGGTATTCCAACCACCTTCGTTTCCATTAGACCAAAAAATAATACTCGGATGGTTTAAATCTCGCGTAACCATTTCTTTTACTAACTTTTTACCCACAGCATCATCGTAATGTCCATGCCATCCACCCAATTCATCCATCACATACAAACCTAACTCATCACAAGCTTGTAAAAACTCTGGATCTGGAGGATAATGTGATAAACGCACTGCATTCATATTCATCTCTTTAATCAAACGTACATCGGCATAATTCAATTCTTTATTTAAAGTTCTTCCCGATTCTGGCCAGAAACTATGACGATTGACACCTTTCATCAACACACGTTGCCCGTTTACATAAATTCCATCACCTTTACGAATTTCAATGGTTCTAAAACCAATGGTTTCGGTAAGTTGATGTACTACTTTTCCGTTTTCTAACAACTTGATTTCTGCTGTATATAAATTTGGAGTTTCCGCAGTCCATTGCTTGATATTTTTAAATTGACCAGACACGTGAATTTTATCGGCTCCGTTTACTCCACTGCTTTTCATTTTAGACCCCACACGTTTTCCGTTGGCATCTAAAACCGTAATTTCTACATCCGTATTTTTTGCTCCGCTTCCTAAAAATATATTTGCTTCAAAAGTACCATCGGCCTCTGCTTTTAAAGAAGTATAATCAATATGTATTGCTGGCAAAGCTTCTAGAAACACAGGGCGGAAAATTCCACCAAAATTCCAATAATCTGCTCTACGTTCTGCCAAGTTTACACTCGCATTTTTAGATTCTTTGCTCACGACTACATGCAACTCATTTTTCTTACCATACTTAAGCAAATCGGTAATTTCATACTTAAAACGATAAAAAGCTCCTTGATGCTCATCATCGCTGGTAGAACGTCCATTGATACGGACTTTGGTATCGGTCATAGCACCATCGAACACAATTTTAACACGTTTATTTTCCCATTCTTTAGGCACTTCAAAAGTGTATTTATATTCTCCTACCTCATCTGCAATTCCATCTGGGAAAGGTTTTCCATAAAAACGGATTCCATATTGATAGGTTCCAAAACCTTCTTGCTCCCAAACCGATGGCACATTGATGGTGCTCCATTCTCCACTTTTTCTACCATCAGAAACTTTAAATTTCCATTCTTTGGTATCTTGATATCCTTTACCTGATAAATATTGAATTTCGGTATTTTGCGCTACAGCGGAAAATCCGACTAGAGCTAACAAAAAAGATAATTTGCTAATAAAATTACTCATTATATAGAATTATAGTGCTTTGTATTTGATTGTATATGCGATGTTAGGATTAATAGTTAATCGATATTTATTGGCCTCAATCGATTGCATTTCTCCATAATTTGATACAGGTTGTGCTTCACTTTTTATAATTAAAATCCCCTCGCCTTCTGAAGCCTTCACATTAATTTCGTTTGGGGTAATGTGCAATTCAACTTTACCATTAGGTGTAGGCACTTTACCTTTCATCCATTCTAAGCCTCCTAAATTAGGCTTAATCTCGTATGTAGCATATCCTGGAGCGGTTGGTTCTACCCCTAAATAATACCTCCCGAAAAGATAAATTGGACTGGCACCCCAAGCGTGACATAAACTTTTTCCGTAAGGGCGACCATACATTTCTAAATGTTCTTCTCCTGTTTGCTTGGGATCGTATTTTTCCCAAAATGATGTGGCATCCAAATTTAGCATACCTCCCCAATAATCGCGAATTTCATTTAAAACAAATTCCTGTTCTCCCATAGCGCAAAGGGCTTCCAACTCGAAAAAGCGCATGTACGGCGTGGTAATTTCGAGAATATCATCATTCAGTAACACCTTTTCTTTTACACTTTGCTTTTGGTTTTCATTAAAATAATTAAAAAAGATACCGAACATATTGGCATAACGCGTTACCATTTTCTGAATCTCCCCATCAACACGTTGGTGCTTCATGACGTTTTCAGCTTCATCCCAGAATATGTCGAATAACTTTGTTTTTAAATCTTCGGCTAAATTTTTATATGCTTTATAATCTTCTGATTCTCCAGCTATTTCAGCACTTACCGCCATCGCTTCCAAACTTCTGACTAACAACATCTGCTCGAAACTTACTTCTCCCGTTTTTGGTAAGCCGTCTGCCCAATCGATAAACACCCAATCGCCTTCTAAAGGCTCCAAAAATCCGTTTTTATTTCGTCTTCCCAAACAGTATTCCATTAGGGATTTCATACGAGGATAATACGTTTTTATAAACTTCGTGTCGCCTGTGTACAGATAGTAATCGTAAACACCCACAAACCAATATAACGAATAATCCATAATGGTGTTAATGTGTGCCGTTACAGGCTCCTTCCCACGAAGGGCGACCAAAGTACGCTCGACAGATGGCGAATCGAAAAACAAGTAATAGTTCATTAAATAACTTTGGTAAGCATCGCCAGACCAGATCCAACGGTCGCGTTTAATACCATCTATAAAAAACTCCCTTGTCGTTAAATGCATGGTATATGCCGAAACATCCCAAATTTGATTCAATAGCTCATCGGAAGACGTAAAACTTCCGCGATAATCTAAAGGCAAATATTCGTAAAGCATCGAAATGGAATCGTACTCCAACGATGCATCTTTTTGCACTTGCACAAATCGAAAGGCTTTAGATCCTTTTAAAGTATAAATATTGTCTTGATTACCATCGAACTCTAAATTATCTAGAGTTTCGCACTTTTCGGTATCTAAAGCTTCTTCGCGAGATTCGCCGTAATATAAAGCGAGTTTTCCATGTCCTTTTAAACCATGAAATTGAATATAGCCGAAGGTTTCTTTACCAAAATCAATCAACTCCCCTTCATTAATTTTCTCTACATTTTTGGCTCTCCAAGGCTCGGTTGCCAATTGAAATTCTGAAGGTTTTTGGTCTGGCGTATTAAAATTCCACGAGCCAACAGATACCCAAGGTGTCCCCGATTGCTGTGCCGTTCCAGTTTCGTCTATCCAAAGTTTATCTTCGTTGGTTACCTTCCATGACGTATTGGATTGAATGTATTTGCCTTGAATAAAAATGGCTGGCAACACTTCCTGATTATAAACCTTAAAAGAAATTTTATGCTTGCCTGCCGGAATTTTTATAGACTTTGGCTGACCGTAAATTTGAATACCATCTATTAAGAGTTGAAAGGGTCCTTCGGAGTATATTTTTATATCATCGTCTTCAGGTATATCGACTTCGGTTTGGAAAGTTACTAACGGATACGGACTGTAATAGCGCCACAACGGCGGAAAAACAGCTTCGCGCTCGGTACGGCGCACTTGCATTTTATTACTTAACCATATTTCGAAATCACCAGGGTACCAAATCCAAGTTGGAGTAGTATCTGGTAAAAATGCGTTATCCATTTGTTTTAATTTTAGATTAAAGAATCAAAACTTATGGTTACCCGTTTTAAGTATTTTGAATCTTTAATACAATCATTTATAATTCTTTCATAAAGACGTTTTTTAAATATCGTCTCCATATCTTTCTTCTGTAATTTGTTCTAATGTTTTCCCTTGGGTTTTTGGCGTCCAAATTGTGCCTATTATTAATGCAACAATTAGTAAGCCTATCATAACATTGGCTGCGGTGTGAAAACCTTCGCCGTTTTCTCCGTATATAAATACAAATCCGAATCCCCATATTGCCGCTATAGCCCTAACCACAAAGAACATGATGCCTTGAGCTGCTGCACGATATTTAGCAGGAAAAAGCTCTGAAGCCCAGAGTGCATAAAAGGCTTGTACACTTATACCAGCATGCACACCCCAAAGAATGGTAAACGCCCATAAAGCAATATAATTTTTTATTCCTATAAAAATAAGAATACCCCAAGCAACAATACCTATGGTGGTACCAATAAAATATAACCAACGCTGATTTACTTTATCGACAAACATAGAAAAACCAAAATACGTTACCGCAATAATTATAAGCCATTGTATAGCCGAAACCATATTAGCTTCTTCGTTAGATAGTCCGCCAGCAGTTTCATAAATATGCTGCTGAAAAAAGCCCATAACAGAAGCAACCATATTCCATGTCACATAAATTCCTGCTAAAAAGAGCATGGTGCGAATATTAACCTTTTTAGTAAATAATGTACCAAACGAAGCAAACACACTAGGCTGTTTTTTAGTATCCTGTAATTTTTTGGCGGCTTCCCAGTCTTTCGACTCGTTAAGCTTTCGCTGAAGATTCCAAGCAATAAAAGCTACTATAAATAACGAACCAAAAATAAGGCGACTACTAAATACATTAACAGCTTCTACACTCGCGTTCTCACCAATAAAAATACCTGCCATATTTTTTACAAAACCAAACAAAACACCAGCAGAAGCATCATCCTTACCAGGCGCAAGCAACATGCCTAAAAGTAAAATAATGGTTGGACCAACACCCCATGCAAATTGAGAAATTCCCATGTTACGGCCACGATTACTAACTTCCGAATTTTCGGAAATGTAAGTCCACGACGCAGGCACACCCGCTCCTACCGAAATACCTGTAATTAAAAAACCAAGTAACAGCATCGGGAAATTTACCGTAAACATAATGATGGCTACACCTAGCATGTAGACTAACATATTGTAGGTGTAGATTTTTTTTCGCCCATAATTATCGGCAAGAAAACCACCTATAATAGCGCCTAAAGCAGCACCAAAAGCGTTAGCACTTATAGCATTAAGCCACCCCAAATTGCCTTCTGTTAACCCTAAATAATTTTGCCAAAGTGTTAACCCGCTGGCTCCAGCAACAATTGCTCCGGCATCGAGATAATTGGTAATCGATACTGCTATAGTACTTTTTAAGCTTCCTTTTTTGTGTTCCATTATTTCGCTATTCTTTTTTAGTGTGCTTCCACTTCATATCATTTTTCTAAAAACACCTCGCTACGCTATCTCTTTCTGTATATATTGTTCTTTTGAAATTTTGTGAAGTTGAAGATTTTATTAATTATTTGCATCCTGTACCCACCTGTTAAAAACGACAAATCGCTGAAAGTGAGAACGAATAATTTTCAATTAATTAAAGATTTTCAAATTCTCTTTTAGCAGCTTCCCAACAATCTTGTATAATATCTTTGTATAACAAAGCCTGCTGCCAACGGTCGCCTTCTTCCTGAGCTTTACTGGTTTCGTTAAAAAACGTTCTTTCATAAAAGATTTCAGCCTTCAACAATTCTATAGTAAAACAGATATAATCTCCAGGAATGGCCGATTTTAAAAATCCGATAAACGAGCGTTTCCACATTTCTTTAAAATGCTGTACATAACTTTCGTTTGCATCTTTAACATTTACCTGAATAGATCCTGGATTACCTATTCTACCATGCATAAAACGTACACGATCGAACACAGGCTGAATAAAATCCCATTTGTTTTCTATGCCGCCATATACCATTTCCTGACCCGTGTACCAATGCGAAAAATCGCCGTTAAAACGCACTTCTGGAAAACGTTTGGTTAGCTCAACGGTTCGGAACATGTCCTGAGTAATGGTCGCGCGATGGGTTTCGATGTAAATAGGAAAATCGTATGTTTTAGAGGTATTTAAAACGTAACTTACCAATTGATCTACTTCTGCATCCGATTCCATTCCCCACCCTAAATGAATACTCGCACAGTTATAATTTCCGTTTTTCCAGATGGGCATCAATGGATCTAAATCGCCAACCTTATTAATTCTGGCATGTGCTGTCAATTCTAAACCTAATGCCTTGCATAATTCGGGATTTCCATCCTGAATACCCTGAAAACCGGCCTGCGCTATAGCGTCATGTTTTACTTTATCGCTACCTGTTGGCCCTTCCGAAAAAGACGGCAAATCATCGCAGGTATTGTAATTTATATCTATACGCAAACTGGGCGCATTACTACTGCCATTGTTGGTATTTTTTATCATGTTCAAAAATTAATGTCCGTTAAAAACTATATATAAAATAATCATAGTAACAATTAGTGCTCCCCAAAGTAATTTCACCTTAGGAGTTGCTTTAATTGGTACATAACTTAATGTATTTGTGTTGGTATTTTTATTCTTATCTAATAAAGAAATAAACACGATTACAAAAGATAAAAACACAAATATGTAAAAGGATAACAATAAAAAGTGAGGCCAAAATTTATCGGTTGCATTAGGTGCATCTGGAAATACCCATAAATACAAAACACCAATGGAAAGACTTAATAAGGTACCGAATATTAAAATGAAATTGGCTGCCTTTGTTGTCGTTTTTTTCCAAAGTACACCAAATAAAAACACCACAGACATAGGTGGTGCTATAAAACCAAGAACCGATTGAAAAACATCGAATAAATTTAATCCTTTAATACTATTAATGGCTAATGTTATAAAAATAGACAAGATAGCACCTACAACGGTAACCATATGCCCTACCTGAACAATTCGTTTTTGCCCTGCAGTAGGTTTAATTTTTTTCACATAAATATCCATAGTAAACACAGTGCCAAGAGCATTTAAAGCCGAATCGATGGTACTAACTAAAGCAGCAATTAAAACAGCCATAACCAAACCTCGCATTCCCGTAGGGAATAATTCTGTAACCATAGTCATGTAAGCTTCATCGGGATTGTTTAAATCTGGAAACAACACAAAGCACATAATTCCTGGTAGAATAAACAGCGGTAAATCTATAATCTTTAACCACGCCGTAAAGTTTGCGCCTAACTGCCCCTGTTCTATACTTTTAGAGCCTAAAACCGATTGCACCATAGACTGGTCTGTACACCAAAACCAAACGCCCATAATTGGGTAACCCAGCACAATTGCTGTCCATGGGTAACTACTATCGTCGGCTGGTAAAAACAAATTCCAATAGTTAGAAGGTGTATTACTAACCAAACCGTCTACCCCACCTACACGATCTAACCCAACCCACATTAAGGCAAAGGAAACTATTATAAGGAGTACCATTTGAATAACATTGGTATAGGCTATCGTTTTAAGTCCGCCAGCCATAGTAAAAAAACCAGCAATGACTAATAATAAAACCACCGAAGACCACATGGGCAAGTTTAAAATTTGCTGAATTAATACACCTCCAGCAAACAACGTTAAGGACAACCAACTTATTAAAACCGTAACTATGGTATACCAAGCCAAGATGTTTTGAGTAGAATCGCCAAAACGCTTACCCATAAATTCTGGTAAGGTTTGTACTTTGGCACCAAGATAACGCGGTGCAAAAACTATGGCCAATAAAAAAATAAAAACAAAGGCATACCACGAAAAGTTACCAGCTACAATACCTGTTGTATAACCTATACTAGCCGAAGCTATTAACATAGAGGGGCCTACATTTGTGCCCCACATGTTAAAACCAATACTGGTCCAATTTAAAGAGTTACCTGCTAAAAAATAATTTTCATCGCTTGGTCGTTTAGAACTAAAACTTATCCAAGCTCCAATTGCTATTAATCCTAAAAGATAAATGCCTACAATAGCAAAATCTAGTAGTTCTAGTTGCTCGTATATATTCATTAATTATGTCTTTACTGGATGCTGGCACATCCAGAAATTAGTTAGTAGTTAATTATTAGGGAGAATAGAAAAATTTAAACCACGTTATGTGCACTTACATTTTCTCCATTCTCTATAAATGGTTCTGCCCAATATAGTGGTTTTTTACCATCCTTTAAAATAGGTTCTGCAGAATACTGAATTAATAATACACGTCTGGATTTATTTGTTTTGTTAGAACCACTTCTATGGAAACACGTGCTTGAAAACAACGCCACATCGCCAGCATTTAACACCGCTGGAATACCTGGGTTATCTCCAAAATATCCTATTTTATCGTTAGTACCTTCTTGTAGAGTGTGGTCTATTCTAGCTGTGGTACCAGCATCTTTGTACGGTAACATATAAACGGTTCCGTTTTCCTCGGTCACATCGTCTAATGGTAGCCAAATAGACAAGTATGGTTTATGGTCGAAATCTAAATACCCAGAGTCTTGATGCCAAGAGAATGTCATGCCCTTATCGGCTGCTTTTACTACAAATTGTTCTAAAAACAAGTATACGTTTTCTCCTAAAATCTTACGCGTAATTTCTTCTAATTCCTTACCAAAAATCAGGTCTTTCATGGTCTCGCTATCCTTATAACGCAGGGCTATAAAGTAACGTTTTCCTTTATGGTTAATTTCGTCTACCTCAACACCTTTACGATCCATTTCCTCGTCTTTTT
This sequence comes from Bacteroidia bacterium, assembly GCA_030427735.1. Lineage (GTDB taxonomy): Bacteria > Bacteroidota > Bacteroidia > Flavobacteriales > Flavobacteriaceae > Formosa. Next base: position 221,549 of record JAUIBP010000001.1, read on the forward strand.
CTTTTATAAATCGCTGACATTCGTCTTGTAAACGTTTTATCATTTCTGGAGAAATCACGTCTTTTACTAAACAGAATCCTTCTTCTTGGAACTGTTTTAATTTGTCGTTACTTAATATTGTACTCATAACATTTGGTATTAGTTTTATTGGTTACATTGTATTGATAAGAGTCCAAATACCTTTAAACCCTGTATCTATTTTTATTGTTTTTGTTTTATTGAAATCCATTTCGTCTGTACAATTTACCGACTCCAAATACATCGGAATTTCGGTATTCGCCTTTACCCAAACAGGCATGTCGCTTAAATTTGATTTAAACGATTTAAGCCATTTTTGACCTTCCATACGTTCCCCGGTAAAGAAATTCACCCAATTTCCCTCGGGTAAATACACTTGTCTTGTGTTTTCTGAATTCATAATTGGAGCCACCAAAAAATCGTCTCCAAAATAATACTGGTCGTCAATGTGCCAACACATGCTGTCTTCTGGATGGTGCATAAGCAGGGCGCGTAGTACAGGGTATCCTGTTGTTGTGGTTAACTTGCTTTGTTCCCAAATATAAGGTAACAAGGCGTAGCGTAATTTCCACCAAGACCTTACTATATCAGCAATTTCTGGATAATAATAAGGTTCCCGTTTAGACGTTCCATGATAGCGAATATGCGAAGTAAACACTCCAAATTGAGTCCAACGCACATACAAATCGTCTGGAATTACGGCATTCATAAAATCAGGAACACCATGAAAACCAGGTACGTCGTGACTCCAAAACCCAAATCCAGATAATCCTAAATGCAGACCTCCTTTTAAAGAGCCAGCCATACCATCCCAAGATGCTGCTGCATCTCCACCCCAGTGAATAGGGTATCTTTGGCAACCAGCCCAACCTGCTCTTGCCCATACTAGCCCGTCGCCAGTCACTTCTTTAGTAACTTCGAAAGCTGCTTTTTGATATAGTAAAGCATATAAGTTATTGAGCTTTTCTGGCGACATGTTATGGTAAACGGCATCCATATGTATTTCTTCACCAAAATCGGTTTTTATAGCCGCAACCCCCATATCTAAAAGATTCCGAAGTAAATCTTTATACCAATTAACCGCTTTAGGGTAGGTAAAATCTATAGTTCCTGCATAATCTAACGTACTAAAATTAGAACCATCTTGTTCTTTTTTAGTCTTAACAGTACACATGTAATGTTGTTGCTTCGCTTCAGTATATTGCTCGGCATCTTCGGCAATATATGGCAATTGCCACAGACTAATACGATAGCCTTTTTCCTTTAAATTGCTAATGAATTGTTTCGGATTTGGAAAGCGTTCTGGATTAAATTTCCATTCGCATAACCAATCGGTTTCGAACCAGCCCGTATCTAAATGAATAACATCGCAAGGGTAATCTTCTAACCGCAATCGGTAACAAATCTCGTTAACCTCATCTGCCGAGAAATAGGTCATTCTACTCATCCAAACACCAAAACTCCATAATGGCGGCACTTCTGGAAACCCTGTAAGTTGTTTATAATTATAAATAATGCGTTCGGGTGTCTCCCCTGCCATTAAAAACAAATCTAACACAGGCTCTTCGGTTAATATTTGTACCGATCGTGTAGAAAAATCTGTAAGCGATAATTTACTGTAGGCCGAGGTATGCATAAATAAACCGTAACCTTCGCTAGACAAATAAAATGGGATATTTTTATAGGTTCTTTTATTATTTACACCCTGTCCATCCTGATTTTTAAGTTGAAACGTATGCCCCGATAAATCCATTTTAGAAAAGCGTTCGCCAGTGCCTACAAACTTTTCGTCTGGTTTTGCGGCAAAGGACATGGTACTTTTATCTGGAATGCCGTTTTTTGTAATAAACGCCAAAGACATGGCATCCATACGTCTTGGAAAAAACTGATCGTGTCCACTTACTTGTATTGACGTAACACCATCGGGATATAATACGGCTTCGAAAGATTCTTGTGGCGCAGGCAATAAATCGCTCCAATAATCAATTTTTGGAGTCGATAAATCTATTTTAGCCTTAATAACGCCTGTGGTATCTTCTATAATCCAATGATTTTCGAAAACCGTAAATTGTAATGCAGTTTCGGTTACCTCGTCGGCCATTTGTAACATTTCGGAATCGTCTTCCACAGTGCCATCAAAAGCGATGCTTAAACGTAAAATAGATGAACCATAAGCGCGAATTATAACCTGATATGATTTACGCGCGATTGTTTCGTCTGGAACAATTTCGTTAGATACTTGCTGTGCCTGAAAGGGTACTGTTAACATAACGCCCAAACCATTTTGGGATATTGCAGTAGGTTTACAGGATTTCCAAAGTTTTGAAACACCAACTTCTTGGGATAAGTCGGTATCAAAATCTAGAAAATCGAAAAATTGATGGTTGGTTTGTTTCATTATATTTTTTATAATCTTTTCTAAACTATTCGTTGCTCGTTTGGAGCGGTTTTAAAAACACCCACGTTTCTCCTGGTTTTGCGCCTTCAATTCCTGTTTGATACTTTTTCATTAAAGCATTCCACTCCTCGACTTTAGGATTATTTTCGGTAGTTTTGGGGTTTAGTTCTTCTAGGGTACTTGTTTCAGGAATACTAATTACCAATAGTAATTGCCTGTTATTTTTAAACACTTGCAGCTGCTGAAAATTAGCATTACAAAACCCTTGGGCAACCTCTGGCCAGTCTTTAAACTGGATGTTGTGGTATTCCAAATATTCGTTTTGCAACTGGGCATTATCTACCAAATTTGCCGTTAACAAGACATGTTTCCATTGGGGTGCCAAATTGGTATCTTTACACCTTTCGTATTTGTTAAAATTATATACGGGTACATCGTAAGCTTTAATTTTAGCAGTAGGATATTCTACCTCTAAACGTTGCTGTAACAAGTCTATATGATTTAGTTTGCCATACAATACCAAATGATTATTCCATTGGTACAATTGTGGCGCTATAACCCCATGTTTAGTCGCAATCGATTGAATTTCACTCGCGGAAAAATCAGTCCCAATTAACTCTAAAGCAGCGTAATGTAGGACTTCCTGTAACGGCCATTCTCTATCGGTTACTACTTCGGTTTTTAAATGTTGATAAGGCTTACGAATACCTGCATTCGCTTTAATGCTATCGGCCACATAGGCGTTATTATTTTGCCATACATTATCTGGGCCATTAGCATTTTGAAGGAATTTTTCTGATGGCACCCAATTGTTTTCGACAGTAAAATACGACGAGCCTTCGTCTGTATATAAATAAAACCAATGGTACGGATCGTGGGCATACGGATTATAATAAATATCTTCTACAACATTCTCTGTTATCACACTTTTAGGCTGTGCCGACAAAGTATAAATTGCAGCAACATCGTAAAGATGTTTCCCGTAATGATGGATGTAATTGCCCTTTACCGTATTGTTTTGCATAACATTTACAGTCTTGGTCCATCCCCAACCCAAACCAATACCTGTATACGAAACCTCCGAAATTTCGTTATGGGCAATAGTAATATCCTTTACAAAGCCTGCACTAATTCCAACAGTCCCCCAATCTTCATTGGTTACATCGGTAATTAAATTATCGGTAATGCGCTCGTATTCGCAAATTTCTCTGCTATCTTTAGGATTGTAAGGCAAATGTGTTTCGAATGCTTCGTCTGAAAACACACCTACATTAATTCCGCTGCCCCCAATATCTTTAAACAGATTACCTGAAACAACATTGTGCTTCGTCCCTCTATGTAAGTCTAATCCGGTTGAAGATAAATGTGTAAACTCGCAACCTTCAACTAACAAATTATGAGCGTAATTTATTTCCATGGCAGCTCTTGGTCTACCAATCCACCCCTGATTTTCTAAACCAGCCTTATCGGGCGTACCTGGAACTTTCAACTTATAGGCATCCAATAAATACATTCCTGCTTGCAACGGCACGTGACCTTGTTCTGAAGGGCGCAGCCAATTACTATGTTGAAATGAAATACCTTTAAAATGTACATGTTCTACCAGGTTATCTATGGTTCCTTTAACCGTTACCAAATTTTCTAGTACAGGTACTACTACCTCTAAATTATTAAGCTGTTCGCCTTTTCGTGGGTAATAATACAGTTTTGCATTTGCCTTGTCTAAATACCATTCGCCCGGCTCGTCTAAGAATGCTAAAGCATTATTTAGATAGAATGGTGAGTTTCCAGTGGTTTTGGATATCCAAGGAGCTGGCCAAGGGTGTTCGCTTTGTATTTTGCTTTCTGGTTGTAAGAACGATAATTTAGCACTATCGCCTTTTACTTCAATATCCGAAATACGTAAGTTGGCTATTGCCCACCACTGCTGAATACACATTTCCATGCCTGCCTCATAGGCTAACGATTTATTTTCTAATGGAATCCAACAGGTTTCTGACGCTTTATCCCAAGACAAAATACGATTCATTTTACTTCCTGTAGTCGATTTTGCTCGTGTTGCTTTTACACCATTAACCCACAATTGTCTGTAATTTAACAATGTTCCTGCTTGTTTTGGGGCATCGGCCACCCAAACAGTCCCCGATTTTAACCCGTTTACAGAGCCCGCTTTTTTCCAATTAGGCACACGCATCCCACCACTAATTATGGGTTTAGAATCCTTATAGGCTTCAATTATTGTTGGGCTTGTTGCTGTACCAGAATCTTCTGGACGGATAAATATTGGTGTATTTAAAAAATAAGTCCCTTCTAATAAAATGATTCGAATACCATTTGCTATTCCAGAATCTTTTAATCGGCGTAATTCTCGGGCTTTTCTCAAGGCCATATTTAAAGTAGCCAAAGGCGCCACTTTTGTACCTTCGTGAGTATCGTTTCCGTTAATACTTACCCAAATTTCTGTAGCGCAAGCATTATAAACTACCCCTAAAAGTAATACTATACTAAAACAAAAAGCTCTTGTAAGCTTTATCATGTTAAAATGATTTTAATTTAAATTATATTTTGATTTCTTTCTTTATTCAGAATAAGACGCTAAAAATTAGCCTCATAACTTCGCAATCGTTACCTATTCATCTTCATTTAATATTAAAACGCTAAAAAACAGGTTAATAAATTGTTGATTTTGTAAAAATAGAAAGTTAAATTTTATATTATTTATAAAATCGGACTTCAACCAAAACTAAAAAACCAAAGTCTAACACAACTCTCTGCAATAACAAACCTTAAAAAACGAAAGCATTAATACATCAATTAAAAATTATCGCAATCAATCTTCTTAATTATTTCATGGTATTTTTCCTAAAACAACAATAGAATGCTTTGTATTGTAACAAATAATCAATTGTGATTTTATACTTTCATTCTTAAGTAATTAAATCTTATTTTTATCAGAGACATAACACAAACACTAGAGATTACTAACCACAACAAGTGGTAACATATTTAACTTTTGCTGCTCTTAATATGACACACAATATTTTTGAATTAGATAGATTATCTATTACAGATCCTTATAAAAGTTGGAAAAACTGGGGGCCATATCTTGCAGAAAGACAATGGGGCACCGTACGCGAAGATTACAGCGATAATGGCGAGGCCTGGACGTTTGTTAATCACGATAAAGCCAGAAGTAATGCTTACCGTTGGGGCGAAGAAGGCATAGCAGGATTTTGCGATGCACGCGAAATATTATGTCTGGCACCAGCCTTTTGGAACGGTAAAGACCCCATACTAAAAGAACGCCTGTTTGGCTTAACCAATAACGAAGGTAATCATGGCGAAGATGTAAAAGAACTGTATTACCACTTGGTGTCGTCTCCAACCCATTCGTATTGTAAATACCTGTATAAATATCCTCAAAACGAATTCCCTTATGCCGAATTAATTGAAAAAAACAAACGAAGTAGAGACGAAAACGAATACGAGATTTTAGACACAACAGCATTTGATAACAATGCGTATTTTGATTGTTTTATAGAATATGCCAAAGCAGATGTAGACGATATTCTTTTAAAAATTACCGTAATAAACAGAGGTACTAAAACGGCTCCAATTCATGTATTACCCCATTTATGGTATCGAAATTTCTGGAAACACAATAAAAAATTTTCCAGACCAAATATGAAAGCTACCGAAGAGGGTTACGTAGAAACCAGAAGTACGCGAAACGGAAAGTATTTCTTTTATTTCGATAAAGGCACGCCTTTATTTTGCGAAAATGAAACCAACAATCAACTGGTTTATAATGTGCCTAACGATGTGCTTTATGTTAAAGACGGAATTAACGACCATGTTGTTTCTGGAAAAAACACCGTCAATCCCGAAAAAAACGGTTCTAAATTAGCTATCTGGCATCAATTTATACTTCAACCCGGAGAAGCCAAAACGGTTAAAGTACGATTAAGTAAAAAGAAACTAGACGCTCCTTTTTTAAATTTCGATAAAATTGTGGCAGACCGCATAAACGATTGCGAGGCCTTTTACAACGATATTATAAAGAAAAACCTATCCAAACCACATAAATCCATTGTAAAAAGTGCATTTTCCGGATTATTATGGAGCAAGCAGTTTTATTATTACGATGTCTTTAAATGGTTGTTTGGTGGTCCAGGAGAAACCACTCCTTACCGTTCTAACCTCCGAAATCACAACTGGCAACACCTTACCAACAGACATATTATCTCTATGCCCGACAAATGGGAATATCCGTGGTATGCCGCTTGGGATCTGGCTTTCCACATGGCGTCGTTTGTAGAGGTAGACCCCTACTTTGCCAAAGAGCAATTACTGTTGGTATTACGTGAAAATTACATGCACCCTAACGGACAAATTCCTGCTTACGAATGGAATTTTAGCGATGTTAATCCGCCAGTGCATTCTTGGGCTGTTTGGACGGTTTACGAAAAAGACAAAAAACGCTACGGGCAAGGCGATATTCCATTTTTAGAAACCGCTTTCCAAAAACTACTAATAAATTTTACTTGGTGGGTAAACCAAAAAGATAAAAACGGTACCGATTTATTTGAAGGCGGGTTTTTAGGCTTAGACAACATTGGTGTATTCGATCGCAACCACATGCCAGAAGGTATAACGAGAATGCAGCAAGCCGATGCCACCAGCTGGATGGCCATGTTTACTCTTAACATGCTTAGAATGTCTTTAGAACTTTCTAAAACCAATGCGATTTACGAAGAACACGCGGCAAAATTCTTTAGGCATTTCTTGAATATTGCCTGGGCCATGCACCATATCGGGAAGAAAAACCTATCGTTATGGGACGACGAAGATAATTTTTATTACGATGTTGTAGAAATGGCTACTGGAGCAACAGACCGGTTAAAAGTAAGATCGCTGGTTGGGATAATACCCATGTTCGCCGTAGAAATCATTCATAAAACGCTCTTTGATGAATTAAAAGATTTTAAATTAAGAGCTGTAGAAATTATTAAAACGCGCCCCGATTTAGCTTCGCTCATTTCTAGAATTGAAGAAGTTAATGCCGACGGTAATTACTTATTTTCCATTATGCGTGGTTTCAGGTTAGAACACATTTTAAAACGCTTATTAGATGAAGATGAATTTTTATCGGAATACGGTATTCGCTCTCTGTCTAAATATCACGAAAAACATCCGTACGTATTTCAACACCACGGGCATCACCAAATACAGTACGAGCCAGGAGAAAGTCGTTCTAATATGTTTGGTGGCAACTCCAACTGGCGCGGTCCTATTTGGCTACCGCTTAACTATATGATTATTCAATCGCTCAGAAAATATTATAAATTTTATGGTGATTCTTACACTTATGAATTCCCAACAGGTTCAGGTAAAAAACTCAATCTAAAGCAAATTGCTAATGCACTAAGCAAGCGATTAATAAAATTGTTTGAACGCAATACCAATGGTAAATACCAATACCATTCAGACGACCATAACCGCATGTACACCTCGAATGAAGACTTTAAACACCTCCATCTTTTTTACGAATTTTTTGATGGCGATACTGGGAAAGGTTTAGGAGCCTCGCACCAAACGGGATGGACTGCCTTAATTGGCAACCTTATTATGGAATTAGAAAACGAAGGGCAATAAAAAAAAAGCATCACCCTGAAACCATAATCAGGGTGATGCTTACTATTAGTTTTGTCTGTATTTTTATTGTTTATAAATTAAATCGAAACGATCTAATTTCATGACTTTATCCCAGGCAGCAACAAAGTCTTTCACAAATTGTGCTTTCGCATCGTCGCTAGCATACACCTCGGCTAAAGCTCTTAATTCAGAATTCGATCCGAAAATTAAATCGGCACGAGTCGCTGTGTATTTAACGTCGCCGGTTTTTCTATCCTTACCTTCAAACGCTTCTTTAGTATCAGAACTTGCACTCCACTCTGTACTCATATCTAATAAATTCACAAAGAAATCGTTAGATAATTCATTTGTATTCGTGTTAAAAATACCATCTTTAGAACCATTATAATTCGCACCTAAAGAACGCATACCACCTACTAATACTGTCATTTCTGGCGCTGTAAGGGTTAATAATTGCGCTTTATCTACCAATAATTCTTCTGTTGGAATGGTGTATTTAGTCTTCAAATAATTTCTGAAACCATCAGCCATTGGCTCTAACAAGCCGAAAGACTCAACATCGGTTTGCTCTTGCGAAGCATCCATGCGTCCAGGAACAAAGTCTATTTTTACCGCATAGCCTGCATTTTTAGCCGCTTGTTCTACAGCAGCATCACCTGCCAATACAATTAAATCGGCTAAAGACACTTGCTTAGCTCCAGATTTCCCATTGAAATCTGCTTGAATACCTTCTAATACAGCTAATACTTTTGCTAATTGCTTCGGGTTATTTACTTCCCAATCTTTTTGAGGTGCTAAACGAATTCTTGCACCATTTGCGCCACCACGTCTGTCCGATCCTCTATAAGTTGAAGCTGAAGCCCAAGCTGTAGCTACTAATTCTGAAATACTCAACCCTGAATTTAAGATGTGGGTTTTCAAATTCGCTATATCACTAGCGTTAATTAACGCATGATTTACTGCAGGAATTGGATCTTGCCAAATTAAATCTTCTGTTGGTGCTTCTGGACCTAAATACGTCGTTTTTGGCCCCATATCGCGGTGTGTTAGCTTAAACCAAGCTCGAGCAAAGGCTTTGTTAAACTCTTCTGGATTTTCGTAAAAACGTCTGGATATTTTCTCGAAACTCGGATCCATTCGTAACGAAAGATCGGTTGTGAACATGGTTGGCTTGTGCATTTTTCCTTCCTCATAAGCATCTGGAACCATCATTTTAGGCTCGCCTTTAGCTACCCATTGGTGAGCTCCTGCAGGACTTTTAGTTAATTCCCACTCATTTTCAAATAAACTGAAAAAGAACATGTGGCTCCAGCGCGTTGGTGTATTCGTCCAGGTTACTTCTAAACCAGAGGTAATAGCATCTTTCCCTTTCCCCGATTTATAATCACTCTTCCAACCAAAACCTTGCTCTTCTATACTAGCTGCTTCCGGGTCTGCCCCAACGTGTTTGGCATCTCCTGCACCATGCGCTTTACCTAAGGTGTGTCCACCAGCAATTAAAGCTACGGTTTCCTCTTCATTCATACCCATTCTACCAAAAGTAGCACGAATATCATCGGCAGCTAAAAGCGGATCTGGATTACCGTTTGGCCCCTCTGGGTTTACATAAATTAAGCCCATTTGTACAGCTGCTAACGGATCCTCTAACTCACGATCGCCAGAGTAACGTTTATCATCGCTCAACCATGTTTTTTCGGCTCCCCAATACACATCTTTTTCTGGTTCCCAAGTATCTTCACGACCGCCGGCAAAACCAAAGGTTTCAAAGCCCATATCTTCTAAAGCAACGTTTCCGGTTAACACCATTAAATCGGCCCAAGAAATTTTGTTACCATACTTTTGTTTAATAGGCCAAATTAAACGGCGTGCTTTATCTAAGTTCGCATTATCTGGCCAGCTATTTAACGGGGCAAAACGCTGCTGTCCTGCTCGCGAACCACCACGGCCATCGGCACTTCTATACGTCCCCGCACTATGCCATGCCATACGGATAAATAATCCACCATAATGACCGAAATCTGCCGGCCACCAATCTTGCGACTCGGTTAACACTTTTCTTATATCTTCCTTTAAAGCAGTATAATCTAAACTGTTAAATGCTTCTGCATAGTTAAAATCCTCTTGCATAGGATTCGATAACTCTGAATTTTGACGCAGAATACTAACATTTAATTGGTTTGGCCACCAATCTTCGTTAGTTGTAGCTTTCTTTTCTGTTTTAGTTGCTCCAGAGGCTGCATCTACTGCGGCAACATCTTCTTTTTTTCCTTGGCATGCTGAAATCGATACTCCTAATACCGCCAGCAAACCTAATTGTAGAAAATTCTTCATGTTTGTTAATTTTTATAATTAATGGTGGTTCAAAAGTAAATAGAAGGCCTATTCAAAAATTATAAATGAAATTGATTGTTTTTATTTTACAATCGACAAAAACAATGATTCAAGATAATCAACTGAACACCAACAAAAAAATCCCCACAAAAGCAACAGCCTTTATGGGGATTTTTGATTAAGCGTTAACTGATGTTATAACGCCAATTAAACGATATTATAACTGAATGGTTTGCTCGGTTCCGTTGTAAGTTATTGTTTTACCATTAGCATCAAAATCGAAAGCTTTTGGCTGGTCTTTACTTACGGTTACTATTACAAACGTTCTGTCTTTAAGCATACCTTTAAACTCGCCTTGACGCTTACCGATAGTTAATGTACTAGTTGCATCGTTATAACGGAATGGAATATTGGCATAATCGCCTTTTTCGTAGTTATAATTACCGCCTTCGTCTTCGTACAATGTAAACTCGCCATTTTCGCCTTTGTAAACATAAAGCACTATAGTGTCGGCTTGCTTTTCATCGGTGTACTGAATTTCTGGCCCCACAGGAATTATAGATCCTGATTTAACAAACAGCGGCATATGTTCGTAAGGCGCATCGACAGTTTTTGTTTGACCTCCTGAAATGAAATTTCCAGTATAGAAATCGTACCATCCTGTACCTGCAGGGAAGTAAACTTCTCTGCTTCGAGCTTCGTAAGCATAAACCGGACAGGCCATAAAGGCTGGACCAAACATGAATTGATCGCTGATATTTTCTACAGATTTATCTGAAGCAAAATCCATTACCAACGGACGCATAATGGTATAATCGTCGAAATACGTTTTACCTGCCAACGTATAAATATACGGCATCAATCTATATCTTAAATTGGTATAATACACGATAGATTCGTAAGCTGGGTGACCTTTAGGTGCGATATTCCAAACCTCGCGGAACGGATATTGACCATGCGCTCTAAATAATGGCGCAAAAGCCCCAAATTGATACCAACGCGTATTAAGCTCGCGCCATTCTTTATAATCGGCATCTTCTTTACCTGTTTGGTTATATACGGTTTGCCCTGAAACATAACGGTCTTCTACACAGAATCCGCCTATATCCATAGTCCAATACGGAATACCACTTACGGCAAAATTTAATCCTGCCGAAATTTGGGCTTTCATATCTTCCCAACGCGTAGCAATATCGCCACTCCATGTAGCCGTAGAATAACGCTGTAAACCGGCAAAACCAGAACGCGTTAATAAAAATACACGCTTGTCTGGATCTACACTACGTTGCCCTTCGTAAATGGCTTCGGCATTCATTAAGGCATAGGTATTAAAATATTCTGTTGAAGATCCAAGAGCTGTTGGACCTTGTAAGGCTTTACGATAATCCATATCTGTACAATCGCGCACGTTTGGTTCGCTGGCATCCATCCACCAAGCATCGATATTTAACGGGTAATAATGCTCGTATATCTGATTCCAGAATAACTTACGGGCATCTGCCGAATAGGCATCGTAAAAAGAGCCTATATAACCTGGGCCAACCCAGTCGCGAATACTATCTTTAATCGCTTGCTGATACATCCATCCCTTTTCATCGAACTCTTTAAAGTGTTCTGTGTTTTTATAAAATTTAGGCCATACCGATATCATCATTTTACCGTTCATGGCGTGTATAGAGTCTACCATTCCTTTAGGATCGGGAAAACGGGCTTTATCAAACTCATGACTTCCCCATTGGTCTTCTTCCCAATGGTTCCAATCCAAAACTATATTATCTATAGGGATTTCGCGAGATCTAAACTCTTTTAAGACCCCTAAAATTTCGTCTTCGGTTTTATAACGCTCGCGACTTTGCCAGTATCCCATAGCCCATTTTGGCATTACTTGAGATTTACCTGTTAGGGTTCTATATCCTTTTATAATCTCATCCATAGAATTACCATACACAAAATAGTAATCAAGTTTTTTATTCATTTCGCTCCACCACACTTGATTATCTTTCTCGGCTTCTAATTGTGGTGCTCTAGCTCTTAATCCGCAATAAGAAGCTCCACCATCGGGTTGCCACTCTATACGTAAAGGCACGCGTTTTCCAGCCTCTAAATTCATGGTAAACTTATAGCTATTTGGGTTCCATGCTGTTCTCCAACGTTCTGGCACCACCAACTCATCATTTAAATACACTTTAATATATCCTGCGTAATATAAGATAAAGCTAAACTCTCCAGAATTGTTTGCTTCTATGTCGCCTTGATACGTAACACTAGCATTTTTTAAAGGAAAGCCTTCAGGCAAGTTTTTTGCACTCTTAATATCTTCAAAAAAGATAGATTTTTCGTCTCTTACTAGAGTCTCTACACCTTTATCGCTAGAAGTATAGGTACCTGTTAAAGCACCCGCTTTACCATTTGCATCGTACAGCTTGAATAAGTCGTTAAGTTGCTTGTATGGACGGCTATCACCAAATCTGCTTAAAGCATAACTATCCCATAGCAATCCGTAGTTTTTATTCGATACGATAAACGGTACCGACACTTTGGTATTGTATTGAAATAACTCTTCGCTCTTTCCCTTGTAATTAAACTCGTCTGATTGATGTTGCCCTAAACCGTAAAATGCTTCGTCTTGTGGCGAGTCAAAAATTTGACGCACAGTGTATCCTTTTGTGCCATCTACTTCTATCGGATCAAAAGTTTTACCGCCACCGGCTTGCTCAGCAAGAATTTTTTTTCCGGCTTTATCTTTAAACGTTATACCTCCATTGGTTTTAGATACCATAACATTTAACTTGGCTGTAGCTACTTGTAAGGAATCGCCCGATTCGGTAACTTCGAATGGCACTTTTGCTTTTTGAGCAACGATAATTAAACTACTATCTTTAGGAAATTCCCGTTCTGGCGTTGCTGAAACATGCACTAATTCGTCTCCCAAAACTTCTAATCGAAGTTTTTTTGCTACTGTGCCATCGTTACTTTCTATATTAACAACAACACCGCCATCTACCGTTTCGTATGTTTTTGTTGGCGAAGAACAACTTGCTATAGCCAAACCTGCCAACACACTTAGATGAATGTTTTTTAGTTTCATTTATACTTATTTTAATTGTTTGTTTTTTTAGTTGATCTAGAAGTCTTTGTTTATTTTTTCCAAAGATTTTCCATTTCTTCTAGTGTTTTTTCTTTGGTTTCTGGTACAAATTTCCATACTAAAATAGTAGCAAGTACAGACATTACACCATAAATCCAATACGCGAATCCGTGATTAAACTGTTCTAGTAAATACGAATTTTTATCCATCATCGGGAAAGTCCAAGATACCAAGTAGTTCGAAATCCATTGTGCAGCAACCGCTACCGCTAGGGCGCGTCCACGAATTCTATTCGGGAAGATTTCAGATAAAAGCACCCAGCAAACAGGCCCCCAGCTCATGGCAAAACTTGCCACATAAATGAGCATAAAAATTAAAGCTCCTATACCAACAGATTTTAAATAAAAAGCTGTTCCCAGAGCAAACATGGCAAAAGCCATCCCTAATGCTCCAATAATCATTAATGGTTTTCTTCCAAACTTGTCTACTGTTAAAATGGCCAATACCGTAAATAATAAATTTACAGCCCCCACAATAATGGTTTGTAATAAAGAAGCATCTGTACCCGACCCCATACTTTTAAAAATTTCTGGAGCATAATACAGCACTACATTAATCCCTACAAATTGCTGGAATACAGATAATAACACACCAATTACAATAACAGGAATTCCGTAAGAAAACAATTTCCCTGAGTGGCTTACTACTGTATTTTGAATATCTGTTAAAATAACTTTAGCTTCCTCTAAACCATTAACTTTCGATAAAACCTCTAATGCTTTCTCCGATTTAGACTTTAAAACCAAAGAACGCGGTGTATCGGGTACGAAAAATAACATGATTAAGAACAATGTTGCCGGAATCACTTCCGAAGCGAACATCCAGCGCCAGCCAACAGTATTTAACCAAGTATCGTCGCCCTGTCTGGAAATGTAATAATTAACAAAATATACTACCAACATACCAAATACAATAGCAAACTGATTCATAGACACCAGCTTACCTCTTATTTTTGCAGGGGCAATTTCGGCAATATACAAAGGCGAAAGCATGGAAGCCAAACCTACACCTATACCTCCAACAATTCTATAAACTATAAAAATATAGATAAACGTATGGTCTGCTTGTCCAATAGGTTTTATTAGCATTTCTGGCATAGCCGAACCTATTGCAGACAGCAGAAAAAGTAATGCCGCTAAAATAAGTCCGTTTTTACGTCCTAAACTTTTACTAATTACACCACCAGATAATCCTCCAATAATACAACCAATTAAAGCACTAGACACAACTAATCCCAAACGCGAATTCGCTGCTGTTTCTTCTAAGCCAAAGGGTAAAATAAAAAATTGCTCTAACGAACCTACAGTTCCCGAAATTACTGCTGTATCGTAACCAAATAGTAGCCCCCCTAAGGTGGCTACTATGGTTAATTTAATAAGGTATCCTGTATTTGTTGATGTTGCCATAAGAATATAAAACTATATGTATTGATTAATAATATTCTCGAACAACTCTTGTTTTCCGCTTTGTAATTCTAACTCGCCATTCTCTTGAGCAATAGCATACAAATCTTGAAGACTTAATTTACCAGCTTCAAAATCCTTTCCTTTTCCAGAATCGAACGAACTGTAACGCTCTGTTCTTAATTTATCATAAGCAGATGATGCTATAATTTTGTCGGCTGTAAGTAAGGCACGAGCAAAAGTATCGGCTCCACCAATATGGGCTAAGAACACATCCTCTAAATCGGTTGAATTTCTTCTAATTTTAGCATCAAAATTCACACCACCACCTTGTAAGCCGCCAGCTTTTAAGAATACTAACATGGCTTCAGTTGTTTCCTGAATATTGTTAGGGAATTGGTCTGTATCCCAACCATTTTGGTAATCGCCACGGTTAGCATCTAAACTTCCTAACATTCCTGCTTTTGCAGCCACAGCAATTTCATGTTGAAACGTGTGTTGTGCCAATGTAGCGTGATTTACTTCGATATTAATTTTAAAATCTTTATCTAAACCGTATTCTTTTAAGAAACCAATAGCTGTAGCCGTATCGAAATCGTATTGATGTTTCATAGGTTCCATTGGTTTAGGCTCGATAAAAAAGTTTCCTTTAAACCCTTGCGCTCTTGCATAATCTCTAGCCATGGTTAAGAATTGCCCCATGTGGTCTAATTCTCTTCCCATATCGGTATTTAATAAGCTCATATATCCTTCACGGCCACCCCAGAACACATAGTTTTCACCATTAAGTGCAATAGTAGCATCTAAAGCCAATTTAATTTGCCCACCAGCTCTAGCAACTACATTAAAATCTGGGTTGGTAGAGGCGCCATTCATATAACGTGGATTCGAGAAACAGTTGGCAGTTCCCCATAATAATTTAACACCTGAAGCCGCTTGTTTTTCTTTTAAATACTCGGTTATTGTAGCTAATCTGCTTTCTAATTCGCCAAAAGAATTTCCTTCACGAACTAAATCTACATCGTGAAAACAGTAATACCCAAAGCCCATTTTTGTAATGAATTCGAAAGCTGCATCAGCTTTATCTTTTGCTGCCTGAATTGGGTCTGTTGCATTATCCCATTCAAAATTCATAGTATCAGTACCAAACGGATCACCACCTTTAGCACAGAATGTATGCCAGTACGCTATCGAAAATTTAAACCATTCTTTCATGGTTTTTCCAGCCACTATTTGATCTGGATTGTAATATTTAAATGCTAAAGGGTTATCGGATTCTTTTCCTTCAAATTTAATTTCGCCTATACCTTTGTAGTATTCTTTATTTCCTATAAGTGCCATAATGTATTGTTTTTAAAAGATTTATTTATTGTTTTTGTTGTAATATAAGTTCTAATTCAGATTTCCAATTATTGTATGCCGTTACGTATGCAGATTTGTCTTTAAAAGGCATAAACGTCATAACATGGTCGTTATCTATTATTGCTTTACCAAAGCTTTCAAAATCTCCTTCATGTAGCTTTGCAGCTCTTGCAGCTCCTATAGCTCCCGTGGTGTTATAAATTTCTATTTCTTGCTCTATTAAAGTTGCTACGGTATTTGCGAAAATTTCTGAACGGAATAAGTTATCGTTTCCTGCACGAATAACAGAAGGATTTATGCCGTCAGATTTTAAAATTTCCATACCATATACAAACGAAAATGCAATACCTTCTAAGGCTGCTCTGCATAAATGTCCTTTGTGGTGGTTGTTTAAATTTAAGTTTACAATTCTAGTTCCTATTTGGGCATTGTTTAGCATGCGCTCGGCGCCATTTCCAAACGGAATTAAACACACGCCATCGGCTCCAACAGGTATTTCTGAAGCTAGAGTATTCATCTCTTCGTAAGAGTCTACTGCTAAATTTTTAAGTAACCATCGGTACTGAATTCCAGCGCCATTTATGTTTAACAACTTACCTATACGCTTGTTACTTTGCGTGTAATTTACGTGTGCAAAATTATTTACTCTTGTGCTTTCTTTACCAGACAGGTTATCGGTTACAGCGTAAACTACTCCCGAAGTTCCACCCGTAGCAGCTACTTCGCCAGGATTAAAAACATTTAAAGACAAGGCGTTGTTTGGCTGATCGCCAGCGCGATAAAAAATAGGTGTGCCGGCGGCAATGCCACTTTCGGCTTCTCCCTTTTCATCAACTAAAGATTGACTACCAAATGTATCGACAATGTTTGGCACCAAAGCCCTATCTATACCATAGTGCTCTAACAAAAAGTCGGCTACCGAATTGTTTTTAAAATCCCAGAAAATGCCTTCGGACAATCCAGAAATTGTTGTATTTATTACATTAGAAAATCTAAAAGCCACATAATCTCCTGGCAACATGAATTTGTGAATCTTCTTGTAAATCTCTGGCTCGTTTTCTTGAACCCACTTTAATTTTGAAGCCGTAAAATTAGCAGGAGAATTTAATAAATGGGAAGTACATTGCTCTTCGCCAAGAGCTTCAAATGCAGATTGCCCAATTTGCACCGCTCTACTATCGCACCAAATAATACTTTTTCGTAATGGTTTTCCCGCTTCATCTACAATTACCAAACCATGCATTTGATACGAAATCCCGATACCTTTAATTTGCGTTCTAGAAATATTGTATTTCTTTTTCAACTTGTTTATGGCGTTACAACAGTGCTTCCACCAATCTTCTGGTTTTTGCTCTGCCCAACCATTTTCTTGGGCAAACATGCCCATTTCCTCTTCGGGCTCTTGAACTACGCCAAGGCTCTTACCTGTTGCAGACTCTACGAGTGCTGCTTTTATAGAGGAACTACCAATATCTAATCCTAAATAATACATAAATTATAATGAGTCTCTTAAAATTAACGTTGTGGGTATGTAAGCTTTAACCCCAGTATCACTACCTATAAACTCCGCAGCTTTTAGCCCCATGGCTTCAAAATCTGTAGAGATTACAGAAATTCCTTTATAGATGAATTTTTTCATGGGAGTTTCGTTATAAGACAAAAACCCCACATCTGTACCTGGTTCTAATTCATGATTTCGGCATTGTTCTAAAAACTGCCCTAAAACCCGGTCGCTAACACTTATATATGCTTCGTGTTTTTGCACTTTAAATGATTTTACGTCTGTAACCACATCGTGGTCTAATTGATGATCCTGACAAAATGTGATAAAATTTTCTAAAGTTTCTGCAGGGTGATACGTAAAATGAGGATAAACAAATACTAGTTTTTTATATTTTTTAAAGGCAGGTTTAGCCGCCACCAAACATTGGTAAGCCGAAGCTCCAAAATCCTGAAACACATAATTATTACTGGCATTAGCATAAATATTCCAATCGATTAGTAATAACTTTGAAGAATCGATATCGGAAATTGCAGTTTTAACCTCTTCATTGTTAAAATTCATAACCACGTATTTGTAGTATTTCCCAGCACTATTACTTAAAATGGTTTTAAAGTTTTCGATATTATAATGATGAAACTGTATATCTACAATAACATTGTCTGGCAGGTTATTTACAAAGGCATGATACAAAACCTCTTTGTAAGCCTTAAAAGTATCTAATACCAAAAGCACTTTTCTGTTTTCTGCCGCTATATAATAGCCTTTATTTGGAACAGATTCTATAACGCCTTGCTCCTTTAAAATAGAATAAGCTTTAAAAACGGTATCTCTAGATAAATTGTAGGTATTGCAAACACTATTTACCGAGGGTAAGGTATCGCCAACAAACAATCTGTTATTTGCCAACTCGTTAGTAATAGCATCTACTAACTGCTGATACTTAGGAATTTCGCTATCAATATTAATATTAAAATGCATGATTGACATCCGTTCTGGTCTGTTCTGGTACGGAATACAATATTAGACAAATCATTAACTATTTCCAAATTTTAAATCTTAATAATTATTGATTTACTAATAAAATAGTGTTAAAAAAACGAATATCACTATTCATTTACAATCAAGCATTTAAGATTAATCGCTTCAGTTTAATAATTCCGGTTCATGCCCTACCCTAAAACAACGTTCTTCACCTAAACACTTAGGATCCCCAAATTCTTCCGACCAAAATCCATCTAGAATATCTTTAGAAAGGCATCTATACACCACTACACCTCTGTAAATATTCCTATCCTCATCGTAATAATGAAAGTTAATTACCAAGATATTATCTCTAAAAAAACCCTCGCCAAATTGCTCCTGATCGTTTCCTATACGCCATTTAGCAAGCAATCGACCATCGGTATTCAAACGTAAACTTAATGTGCCCGTGTAGCTAGTATTCGTATCGTCTTGATTAGTCCCGACAATATTATAAATACCTTCCAATTCAGAAATTTGCATCATTTTATCCTATTATATTACCGAAACATCTCCATCAATACACTTACAGTTTAATATAAGGTTAACCTTAACATTGCGTATTAGTGATCAATTCGGTTTAATTTTATGCAAAACTACTAAACATGGCCGCATTAAGACGCTCTAAATTTCCTAAAGATTTCATCTGGGGCGTAGCCACCTCTGCCTACCAAACCGAAGGCGCTCACAATAAAGACGGCAAAGGCCCATCGATCTGGGATACATTTACAAACAATTCGCATTTTAAACACCCTCATAACAACGAAGCCACAGACTTTTACAACACTTACAAAGAGGATATTTTAAAAATAAAACATCTTAATTTAACTGCGTTTCGCTTTTCAATATCTTGGTCGCGCATCTTTCCTGACGGCATTGGAGATACAAACCCTAAAGGCATTGCTTTTTATCACGACGTTATTAAAACCTGCGAAGAACACCATATAGAACCTTGGGTAACACTATACCATTGGGATTTACCACAGCATTTAGAAAACTTAGGCGGCTGGACCAATCGGGATATTATCTCTTGGTTTAGCAACTATGTAGATTTTTGCACTAAAGAATTTAGTACCGTTAAACACTGGATGGTCTTAAACGAACCGATGAGCTTTATAGGTTTAGGCTATTTTATGGGAATTCATGCACCGGGCAAAAAGGGATTGAAACATTTTCTGCCAGCTGCACACCACGCCACACTTTGCCAAGCCGAAGGCGGAAGAATAATTCGGAAAAATTGTCCCAACGCACAAATTGGCACCACGTTTTCGTGTTCGTATGTCACCCCAAAAAACCGATTGATTTTAAATGTAAGAGCTGCTAAACGCATTGACGCTTTATTAAACCGCTTTTTTATTGAACCCGCATTAGGTTTAGGCTATCCGTACGATGCCTTTCTAGGACTTAACCGAATAGAAAAGTTTTTTAAACCAGGTGACGAACAACGCATGGTATTTGATTTTGATTTTATTGGAATTCAATATTACTTTAGGATTGTTGCCGAACATCGCATTTTACCACTAATTCTTCATGCAGGCGAGATACCAGCCACCAAACGCAATGTTAAGGTAAACAATATGGGCATGGAGGTTCTTCCAAAAGGACTCTACAAAATGTTGAAAAAATTTAGTAGTTACAAAGGCGTAAATGCTATTTATATTACAGAATCTGGCATTTGCCTAGACGACGAAATAATTAAGGGAAAAATAAAAGATAGGGAACGCATTAAATACATTAAAAACACCTTAAAAACTACACAGAAAGCGCTAAACAAAGGTTTCAAAATACGCGGTTTTTTTCATTGGACTTTAATCGATAATTTTGAATGGGCCGATGGCTACAGACCGCGATTCGGTTTAATTTACAACGATTTTAAAACCCAAAAACGCACCTTTAAACAATCGGCCTTATGGTTGCAATCATTTTTAAAATCTTAAGCCTAAAGACGCTCTAGAGTTTCTTCCATAAAAAAAGCCAAATTCCGAAAATTGAAACTTGGCTCTTTTCCTACAAAACAGATGTTTTTAAAATACTTTTATACCAATACCTATTTGTATGTTACTATTTTTAGCTTCGTACATTTGGTCGTCGTCGTAAACATTTGTAAACCCGTACGAGTATCTTACATCAATAAAAAAATCATCCATAAACAAATATTCTATTCCAGCAACGCCAGAAAACATTAAATTCTGGAAACCATCTTTATACTCATGTACTTTAATCCCCATTTGCGGGCCAACCCCAATTGCCAAACGTTCGTTAAAGCTATATTTAGCCAATACTGGCACGTTAATATAATCTAATCTTAAGTCTTTATCTTTAGCGCCTTCGGCTGAAAATTGAACTTCTGGACTCACAGAAAAATGTTCGGTAATACCATATTGAGCTAAAAACCCTATCATAAAACCGTTACGATGTGTATTTCCGCTAGGCACTTCAGACTCGAAATCTAAATTTGAAATATTCATACCAGCACGAACGCCAAACAAATCGAATTGTGCAAAACTTGCAGTCGTTACCAGTAAGGTTATTATTAATAGCGTAGTTTTTTTCATAATGCAAAAATTTAAATGTAAAATAAAATTAAAAAATTCACTTAAATATAAATATTAGATGAGTGTAGTATAAATAAGACAAACGGCAAACTTAAAATTTTCAATCTAGTTTTTTACTAGAAATGGTTTCGTAATAAATACTTTTAATAATACCGTCGCTAAGCCCGATTTTAGGCACATAAATATCTTTTGCTCCACTCCATTTCATTGCCGAAAGATATATACGTGTTGCGGGTATAATTACATCTGCTCTATCCTGATTTAAATCTAATTCGGAGATTCGTTCTTCGTAAGAATACGTTTGCAGCATGTTATAATACGAGGTTAAATAAAAGAATGTTAAAGGTTTACCTAAAGATTTTCCAGACACTTTAAAGATTTTATTGATGTTTCCACCAGAACCGATTAAAGCAATCTTATCGTATGCGTTGGTATGAAGCTTTATCCATTCTTCCAATTCTTTCCAAGTCTCTTTCTTTACAATGTCGTTTAACAATCTTACCGTGCCGATTTTAAAAGATTTAGAAACCACAGTTTCGCCACGATCTATAACGGTAAACTCGGTACTCCCTCCACCCACATCTACATACAGATACGTTTTGTTATTATCGATATATGAGTTAAGATCTGTTGCTGCAATTATTGCCGCTTCTTCTTCGCCGCCAATAATATCAATTTTTATATCTGATTTTTCTAAGATTTGCTTCACAACTTGCGAGCCGTTAGACGCTTCACGCATTGCAGATGTAGCACAGGCCTTATACATTTCTACCTTGTGCGATTTCATCAATAATTTAAATGCCAACATGGTATCGACCATGCGCTCGGTGTTTTGCTTAGATATTTTTTGCTTCACAAATACGTCGGCACCTAAACGAATAGGCACACGCACTAAGGAACTTTTTTTAAACTTTGTTGGTTTTCCTTGCTCCTCTATAATATTAGATATTAACAACCTTACGGCGTTAGACCCAATATCTATAGCAGCATATTTTTTAATGTTAAGCATACTACTTTTTCAGCTTTTTCAAGTAATACTCGTAGGTTGCAAACTGCGATCTTACTTTTGGTTCTTTATTTCGTTTATATTCGTTAGTTTGGGCTTCGTTTAAAATTCGCGCTTTTACATTATCGCTCCAACAAATATTAAAAGTATCTATTAATTCTTGTTTTATATTTTCGTCGTAAATAGGACAAGAGACTTCTACGCGATTTTCTATATTTCTTGTCATAAAATCGGCAGACGAAATATACACTTTAGGATCGCCACCATTACCAAAAATATAAAGTCTTGTATGTTCTAAAAATTTATCGACTATACTTATTACTTCAATATTTTCGCTCATACCAGGTATACCCGGCACCAAACAGCAAATACCTCGAACAATCATTTGTATTTTTACTCCTGCCCGACTCGCTTCGTATAACTTATCTACCATTTTATAGCTAGAAATACTATTCATTTTCAACCGTATATAGGCAGGTTTTCCCAATTTCACATTATCAATTTCGGTTTGTATTAATTTATACAATGCTTTTTCTGTATAATGCGGCGAGGTTATAATATGTTTATATCTGAAAATTAAATAATTTGTTTCAAAAAAACTGAAGACTTTATTAATATCTTTTAAAATCTTTTGATTTGCGGTGAATAACGTGTAATCTGTATATATTTTTGCAGTCGATTCGTTAAAATTACCCGTGCTCACAAAACCATAGCGCATTATCTTTTTGCCTTCTTCACGTTCTATTACACACATTTTACTATGCACTTTCAAGCCCTGAACTCCAAAAATTAAATTTACACCTTCCAACTCCATTTGTTCAGCATATTCTATATTGGCTTGCTCGTCAAAACGCGCTTGTAATTCTATAGATACCGTTACACCCTTACCGTTTTTAGCTGCATTAATTAACGAACTGGCAATATGCGAAATCTGAGCTAATCTGTAAATAGTAATCTTTATGGTTTTTACTTGAGGGTCGATAGCCGCTTCTCTTAAAAACTTAACCACATAAGAAAAGGTGTGGTATGGTGCATAAAGCAAATAATCTTTCTTGGCTATTGCCTTAAAAATACTTGTTTCTAAACTAAGGCCTTTAACAGGAAGTGGTTCTATTTTATCGTACAACAAATCTGTTCTACCTAAACTAGGAAAGCCCATATAGTCGCGCCGGTTATGATATCGCCCTCCAGGTATAATACTATCCGACGGTTCTATATTCATTTTTTTCAATAAATACTGAAGTGTTTCTTCATCAATAGTTTTATCGTAAACGAAACGAACGGGTTCGCCTATTTGACGATGTTTAACACTATCGGAAATTTTATCGATAAAACTTTTGGTTAAATCACTCTCAAAATCAAGCTCACCATCTCTGGTTATCTTAATCATGTGAGCTGTTACTGACTTATAATCGAAAATGTTGAAGATATCATCTAAACAATAACGCAATAAATCGTCTACCATAATTATATAATCGTTTCCATCTTCCTGTGGCAAGACAACAAAACGATCCATGTTCTTAGAAATCTCTATTAACGCATATTGGTTCGCGTTATCTTTCATAACCATTTTAACAGCCAAATATGCTGCACTATCCTTTAATAAAGGGAGTTTTACTTGCTCGTTTAATACGATAGTAACTAAAGCCGGACTAACTTTCCTGAGGAAATACTGTTTAATAAATTTATGCTGAGACGGTTTTATTTGGGTTTCGTTAATAATAAAAATATTATCCTTTTTAAGCTGATTTTGGATGTTGTGTAATATTTCTAAACTTTCCGATTGTTGCCTAATTACTATTTGGGTAATAATTTCTAAAAGTTCGCTTGCTTTTACGCCGCCTAATTCGCTTTTACCCGCTTTACCTGCTTGGTCTATACGCTTAACCGTAGCGTATCTCACCTTAAAAAATTCATCTAAATTATTCGAAAAAATTCCTAAAAAACGCAAGCGCTCTATTAAAGGAACATTTTTATCTTCGGCTTCTTGAAGTACTCTGGCATTAAATTGTAACCAACTAATTTCCCTGTTAATATAGCTATTGTTAAGCTTATCGTTTTGTGTCATGAAAGCATTTTTATTGAACCTATACAAATATAATTTTTTTAGTCGATAATCGATATTAAATACTTGTCGGGAACTTTAAAAAGCAAGTTTAAACCTTTATTAATGCATGTAAGTTACTTAGCCTTAAACATCAAAAACAATATAAACTCAAAATTCACTTTTTATCAAAAACCTATTTTCGTAAATCTTACAATTATCACTCACAATCGCTCGGAAACAAAGTGAGAATCGTCTTACCTTTTTTAAGTGATTTCCAATCTGAAATATCGAACTCAATAATTACCAGACCACTAGTGGGAACATTATCTATGGAAATGCTTCCAAAACTGTTAACAAAATTGGTAAACGCGTTATTATGACCAAATATCATAATGCTATTTACATCTGACGCTAAGTGTTTTATAAAATGAATTAATTGCGCGCCTCCAAAATCATATAAATCATCTACAACTTCAAGCGGAGGCAGGTCTGCATGAAAATTTTCAACAAAAATTGTAGCGGTATCGAAAGCCCGTTTTGCAGGACTCGAATACATGCTCACTGGTGTAAATCGCATTATTTTTTGAAGCCGATCTGCCACTTTTATGGTTTTAGCAACCCCTACTTTTTTTAGCGGCCTAAACTGGTCACCAACATCGTATTTCCAAGATGATTTTGCATGACGCATTAAAATTATTTTTTTCATGGCTTTTTATTTATTTACAAAAAAGAAACATTTTATTAACCTGCTAAATATCAATTATTTAAAATTTTAAATTAAAGTGGCTATTTAGATAAAAAAAGTCAAAATAAAAACACAGATTAACTTATATCGACAAAAAACACTTTTTAAACGTTTAAATGTATTTAACACACACTTTGTCGAATTTATGAGTGCTTTAACATTTATTTTTTCAAAAGTCACAACATGTAAGTTGATTTGTATAAATAAGTTGCAAGAATATGATCCCAAGTCTAATTTCAAATCATAAAATATTTCTCGCTGATTCCCAGCGACTTCCCTCAATATTTTTTAGTTTACAAGATAGCATTGCTTACTAACCACAGGCAGTGTAAGATTCTTTAATTTGAATTTTAGCTTAACTCGTATTCTTCTTAAGATTTATTTAAAAATTAATCAATAAAAATGTATGATAGAAAATTACGCTAATTTATTTGTTGCATCTTTTTTTGCAAAAACTCATCTAAATGCTCTGCCTTTACTAAAACATCAATTGAGACCAATTGATGTTAGTAAGTTATACAGCGCTAAATTCACCTTTACCTTTTTTCCAAATATATTTAAGCAATTTTCACACAGCAGATCTGCCAAAGGGTATTTTACAAATACACTTATGGCTTCCTTATTTATAGACCCACGAATAACTATGTATAAAGTTGTTAATCCATTATAAGCAGTATTAGGATAACTTAATCGATTTTTGAAATGAAAAAACTTTACCCTACCCCAATGAAGGCGTATAAAAAAACAAGGAAATTAAAAGTGTTGGCATTATTGCTAATGCTTGTTAGTTTTTATGGATATAGCCAGGTTGCAGTACCATTTACCCCAAGAGCATCAGATGTAACGGGTAAATCTGTATATAATGTTAAAGGTAACTTTGTTATTATTGGTAACACTAACTTAGAGTTAGCTGATTACGATGATACGGTTACTGATTCGAATGAAATGAAGTATGTGGATGTGGATAACAATCCATCGACTTTAAATTCATCGGAAGCAACACTACAATTATTCCTAGACGATGGTTCGCCAGCAGATTGCTCCAATATTGTCTATGCAGGTTTATATTGGACAGGTAGACCAGGAGCTGCCGAAGAATTTACAGTTACCAAAAACGGAATAACAAAAACATATAATAAACGTAAGGCCACTATTACAGGGCCTAATGGTGTTTCTACAGAAATAACAGCGCAACCAGACCATATTAATTATCCTGTTGGTGAGTTTGCAGACATGTTTTCTGCTTATGCAGATGTAACAACTATAGTACAGCAAGCCGGAACTGGTGCTTATGTTGTATCGGATATAGCTTTACTAGAAGGACTTGGTGGTAGAACAGGTTATTTTGGTGGTTGGAGTATGGTTGTCATTTACGAAAATTCAGAAATGAAAAGACGTAACATCAGTTCTTTTGATGGTTATGCTTACCAATCTGGATTCCCTTCTTACGGATATATAAGCTTAGATATTAGCAACATAAACACTTCTCCAAACGGCAACATAACACCAAAATTAGGTATTATGGCTGGTGAAGGAGATTTTAGTATTAAGTTTGATTATTTTGAAGCTTATAAAGGTCTTGCTCCCGATGTAACCAACAACCCTATACCGTTCCCGGATAGTCAATTTCAAAGATTAGCTCATGCAGGACATACTGCAGGAGACCAAAGTAACTTCTTTAATTCCTCTATTGCTACAGAAGGCAACCCAAGAAATCCTATGCTTTTAAATAACACAGGTATGGATTTGGCTACCTTTTATTTACCAAATACAGGAAATGTTTTAATAGACAACCAACAGCCATCTGTTTTATACAGATATAGTGCTTTACAAGACTCTTATATAATTTACAATTTAACTATGTCGTTTTTAGCTCCTGCTCCAGAAGTAGAAGCTGAAGTTGCTATAACCGATATTAACGGTGCAACTCCTGGTCCAACTACTACAATACAACCGGGACAAAATATGACGTACAAAGTTGAAGTAAAAAACTTTGGAGATGAGGCTACAGAAAACACCATGTTATCTATACCTATTCCTTACAACACTACATATCAAAGTTTATCTTATAACGGATACCCTCCTTATACTGCAAATACAGCTCCTTATTACGATGCTGCTAGCAATAGTATTAAATGGGATTTAGGTAATTTACCGTTACCTACCAGAACTGATAAGTTATTAGCCGATTTAACATTTACAGTTTCGGCTACTACAGATTGTTCTATACTTGCCGTAGATTGTGCCGATTTAATTTCTTTAAATGGTACACTTACAGGTTCAGGAATTACTTCTGGAGAATATTTTGATAAGACCTTAATTACTGGTTTCGACACCACTTCTCCCGATTGTATTAACACACCTATTCCAGCGCCTTTAGAAACTACTATTGATGCACAATCTTATATAGATGCTAATTGTGGAGCTGTAACTTCTAGAACATACTATTTCTGTAATTATACAGATTCAACAATACCAACTTCAGAAGTTAGTGGTGACTTCCCAATTGGCACTAAGTTCTACAACGAATTCCCTTTAACAGCAGGTTCTATCGAATATAACGCGAGTAATCCTTTCCCTGCTACCGAAGGCGAAACAACGTATTATGCAGTACCACAAGAAGGTGTAGACTGTGCTATAGAATTTAACATTGATGTTAATGTTATAGACTCTGTACCGACAGTAGACCCTACAAACCCAGAATATTGTTTAAATGAAACAGCCGCTCCATTAACGGCAACGCCTAGCGATCCTTCATTTATACTATTATATTATGTAGACAATAATCCAGCTACAGCTGGGCAAACCACTATTACACCAAATACAGATGTTGCTGGTACTTTCACTTATTATGTAGCCGAAGGACCTTCTGCAGACTGTATTAGTCCAAATAGAGTACCTATTACAGTAATTGTTCACGATGTATTAAACATTACATCTAATATTACCGATGCCTCTTGTACTCCTGGTAACGACGGTAGTATAGATATTACTGTTAGTGGTGGCTCTGGAAACTATACTTATGTATGGAGTACTGGTGATACTACAGAAGATATTACTGGATTACCAACTGGAGATTATACAGTTACTGTTACCGACCAAACTACAGGTTGCGATACTGTATCTAACTTTACTATTAATACAGACATTAACTCGCTACCAACTATTACAGCACCTGCAAGTTATACTTTAGAAGGCTGTGATGTAACTAGCATTACAGATTTACCTTCAAGTACTACACCGGTTTCTATTACTATAGACCAATTAGAGAATGCTTTAAACGGTGGCGGAACAGCAACTGGTTTTGTAAATATTACTTACGCCGATGTCGTAACTGGAACTTGTCCAGTAGTCGTTACAAGAACATTTACAGCTGTTAACGACTGTAACAACACAGCTACTGCTACACAAACTATTACAATAGAAGACAATACAGCACCAGCAGTACCAACAAATGTTCCTGCAGATGTAACCATAGAGTGTTCAGATCCTTTACCTGTTGCAGCTACCTTAACTACAACAGACAATTGTCCAGCATCTGGCACGATAACTGGTGTAGTTTCAGAAACTACTAATAATACAGATCCTTGTAACGTAACTGTTACTCGTACTTGGACATTTACAGATGCTTGTGGTAACGCCAGCGATGTATCACAAATTATCACTATCATAGATACTACGGCTCCTGTTTTAAGCGGCACTCCTATAGATTTAATTTTAGAATGTGATGGCTTAGAGAAAAACAGTTTGTTAGAAGAATGGTTAAACATTCATGCAAACATGACTGCTACAGATAACTGTAACGTGGTTACTTGGACTAATGATTATGATGAAGATAATGTAACAGATTGTGCTTCTTTACTTCCTGTTACCTTTACAGCTACAGATGCTTGTGGTAACGCTTCTTCATTCACTGCAAATTATGAAATTAGAGATATTACAGGGCCAGATATGGTTACTCAAGCAACCGATGCTACTTTTGAATGTGGTGATGATGCTGGCTTACAAAACTGGTTAACTACCAACGGTGGAGCTATTGCAACAGATACCTGTTCAGAAGATATCGATTGGTCTAATAACTTCACTGTTTTATCAGACGATTGTGGTAATACTGGTTCTGCAACTGTAACATTTATAGCAGCAGATTCTTGTGGAAATGAAACCACAACTACAGCAACTGTTAGTATTGTAGACACTACTGCTCCAATACTTCCAACTGCCCCTGCAGATCTTACTGTAGAATGTCTAGACGATGTGCCTGCTCCTGGAGAATTAACAGCTACAGATTCTTGTTCTGATGATATTACTGTAATAGGTGTAGACACTATAGATAGCTCTAACCCTTGTAATATTGTAGTAACTCGCACTTGGACCTTTGCAGATGCTTGTGGGAATACAGCTGTAACTACCCAAACTATAAATGTTATAGATACTACTGCTCCTGTTGCTCCTGATGCCCCTGCAGATCTTACTGTAGAATGTACTGATGACATTCCGACTGCTACAGATTTAACTGCAACCGATAATTGTGGTGGTTCTATTACTGTTTCGGCAGTTGATACTACTAACGATACCGATCCTTGTAATGTTATTGTAACCCGTACGTGGACTTTTGCCGATGCTTGTGGTAATACTTCAACTACAGTACAAAACATTAATGTTATAGACACAACTGCTCCTGATGCTCCTGATGCCCCTGCAGATGTAACAATAGATTGTTTAGATAGTCTTCCTGCTCCAATAGAATTAACTGCTCCTGACAATTGTGGCGGCATTGTAACAGCTACTGGTGTAGATAATATTATTCCTGGCGATAGCTGTAATCAAACTGTTATTCGTACATGGACATTTACAGACGTATGTGGTAACTCTAGCACAACAACGCAAACTATAACTGTAGACGATGATGTGCCACCAGTTGTAATTTCACCTGCCGAAGATATTGTATATTACTGTACAGGCGAAGAAAGAAATCCAGCTACCATTGAAGCTTGGGTAACTATTTACGGAGGTTCTATCATAGAAGATAATTGTTCTAGTGTTACTTGGACAAACGATTACGACCCTTCAATTGTAGCTTGTGGTCAACCTATAGACGTAACCTTTACAGCAACAGACGAATGTGGTAATTCAGTATCAACCACGGCTTCTTATACTATCATAGACGAAACAGGGCCAGAAATTATTACTGAAGCACAAGACATTACTGTAGATTGTAATAATGCTGGAGACGATGCAAACTTAATCGATTGGTTAAATACTAATGGTGGTGCTATAGCATCGGATGTGTGTTCAGATTCATTAACATGGTCTAACGATTTCACTGCAGATGCAATTAATGGTTCTTGTGGCGCAGACAATGCTATTACAGTAACCTTTACTGCTACCGATAATTGTGGTAATACCAGTACTTCTATGGCTACAGTTACTGTTATAGATACTACTGCACCTACTCCGCCTACAGCTCCTGCTGATGTTACAGTAGAATGTAGTGATGATATTCCTGCTATGATTGACTTAACTGCAACAGATAATTGTGGAGAAGACATTACAGTTACTGGTGTAGACGCTGTTAACGATGCAGATCCTTGTAACGTTATTGTTACTCGTACTTGGACA
This sequence comes from Bacteroidia bacterium, assembly GCA_030427735.1. Lineage (GTDB taxonomy): Bacteria > Bacteroidota > Bacteroidia > Flavobacteriales > Flavobacteriaceae > Formosa. Next base: position 252,360 of record JAUIBP010000001.1, read on the forward strand.
TTTACTGATGCTTGTGGAAACTCTTCTGAAACTTCACAAATTATTACAGTTCAAGACACAACTGCTCCAGTTGTAGATAATGCTCCTGCAGATGTTACTGTAGAATGTTCAGACGATTTGCCTACTATGGAAGATTTAACAGCTACAGACAACTGTTCTGGTACTATTACAGCTTCTGGAGTAGAAACTATCGATAATTCTGATGCCTGTAACGTATTAATTACTCGTACTTGGACGTTTACAGATACTTGTGGTAACACAAGCACGACAACACAAACCATAACAGTAACAGACGACACCGCTCCGGTTATTACCTCTCCTGCCGAAGACATAGTATACTATTGTACTGGCGAAGAAAGAAACCCTGCAACTATTGAGGCTTGGGTAGTTATTTTTGGAGGTGCTTTGGCCGAAGACAACTGTTCTGATGTTACTTGGACCAACAACTACGATCCTTCAATTGTAAATTGTGGAGAACCTATAGAAGTAATCTTTACAGCTACCGATGCTTGTGGAAATGCTTCTACAACTTCTGCTACTTATACTATTGTAGACGAAACAGGACCAGAAATTATAACTGCAGCACAAGATATCACTTTTGAATGTGATGCTACCTCTGGTTCAGAATTACAAGACTGGTTAAATACCAATGGTGGTGCAACTGCAACAGATGTATGTTCCGATACACTTACTTGGTCTAACGATTTTAATGCAGACACTTTAGTAGGTGCTTGTGGTGCAGACAATGCTATAACAGTTACTTTTACTGCTACAGACAATTGTGGTAACACTACAGATACACAAGCTACCATTACAATTAACGACGATGTAGCACCAGAATTACCAACAAATATACCTGCTGATGTTACTGTGGCTTGTTCTGAAGATGTACCTGCAATGGTAGATTTAACAGCTACCGATGTTTGTGCGGGCGATATTACTGTTACTGGTGAAGATACTGTAAACGATACAGATCCTACTAACGTAATTATTACTAGAAGCTGGACATTTGTAGACGATTGTGGTAACACTTCTGTTGCTACTCAAACCATCACTGTACAAGACACCGAAGCTCCTGTGGTAGATAATGCTCCAGAAGACCTTACTTTAGAATGTTTAGATGATGTTCCTGCGCTTACTGATTTAACTGCTACAGATAACTGTTCTGGTACTATCACGGCTCAAGGAACCGAAACTATCGAAAATATTAGCGACTGTCACGTAGTTATCACCCGTAACTGGGAATTTGTAGACGGTTCAGGAAACACAACTTCTGTTTCTCAAACCATCACAGTAAACGATGACACAGCACCTGTACCTAATACAACACCAGAGGACTTAACTCTAGCATGTATTGATGATGTTCCAGCTCTGGCTGATTTAACTGCTACCGATAATTGTGCAGGTACTATCACCGCTCAAGGTTCAGAAACAACAGATAACTCAAATACTGATGTTACTGTTATAACTAGAACTTGGACATTTACAGATAATTGTGGTAACACAACAGAAGTATCTCAAACCATCACTGTACAAGATACCGAAGCTCCTGTAGTAGATAATGCTCCAGAAGACCTAACAGTAGCTTGTATAGACGAGGTTTCTGCTCTTACAGATTTAACAGCAACAGACAATTGTTCTGGAACTATTACAGCGCAAGGCACCGAAACTATAGACGATACCGATGCTTGTAACGTAACCATTACAAGAACATGGATATTTACAGATAATGCAGGTAATACATCAGAAGTAAACCAAGTAATCATGGTCATAGATGATGTTGCTCCAACAGCTCCTGCTGCTCCAGCAGACGTTACTGTAGAATGTACAGATAGTATTCCTGATATGATAGATTTAACAGCTACCGATAATTGTGGTGCAGAAATAACTGCAACGGGTGTCGATACAGAAAATACTATTGATTCTTGTAGTGCTATTATAACTAGAACTTGGACATTTACAGATAGCTGTGGTAACACATCAGAAGTTTCTCAAATTATTACTGTAACAGACGAAACAGCACCGCAATTAGATGGTAATTTAGATACCGAAATAACTGTTAACTGTTCTGATATTCCTGAAAGACCTGAATTAACATTCTCAGATAACTGTGATGCCGATGTAAATGTAGTTTATAACGAAATCAACACCTCTACTGGTGCAGATTACGAAAACTATCAAGTAATAAGAGATTGGACGGTTTCAGACTCTTGTGGTAACACTAATGTTTATACACAAACTATAAATGTAAACGTACAACAATTACCTGTTCAAGTTTCAGATACAAAATGTACAGAAGGTGGAAACATCAATTTAGATAACTACTTAGAAGACCCTAATACAGATGGTACTTGGGTAGTAGACTCTGGAGACACTACTTTAAATGGTAGCACTTTCGATCCGCTTAATGTAGATCTTGGTCTGTATGTGTTTACATTTACCGAGGCTCAAGGTTGTCAAAACCAAACAACAGTATCTATTGAAATTAACGACGATTGTGTAGTACCTCCATGTGATCCTCAAATTTCAGAAACTGTTACTCCAAATGGCGACCAGTACAACGAGTACTTTACAGTTACAGGTATAGAGTCTTGTGGATATGGAAACATTAAAGTAGAAATATATAACCGTTGGGGAGCCCTGGTATTCAAATCAGAGAATTACCAAAACAACTGGAATGGACAAAACGACAAACAAGCGTTTGGTAGTTCAGACCACTTACCAACAGGAACATACTATTACATTGTAACATTTAATAATAGCGGATTGTCACCAAAAAGAGGTCCAATTTACTTAGGAACCAAATAAAACTTTAACCTATGAAAATTTTAAAATATAACATAGTAGCTATTGCATTATTGAGTTGTACGGTCGGAATTGCGCAACAATTACCACAGTTTACCCAGTACATGTATAATACAATCTCTATAAACCCAGCATACACTGGTAGTAGAGAAACCTTAAGTATTGTTGGTTTACACCGTAGCCAATGGGTAGGTATAGACGGAGCCCCTACAACACAAACGCTGTCTATTCACTCCCCTTTAAACAATGAAAAAATAGGGATTGGAGGTTCGTTTATACACGATGAACTTGGGCCTGAGAATTTCAACTATTTATATGCCAGTTTTTCTTACACCATTAATACTGGTGAAAATTCTAAATTGGCCTTTGGTTTAAATGCAGGGTTTACGCAATATAGTTTAGATCAAGATTTTAGACTTAACAACCCAAACGATCCTGTAATTTATGGTATAGAAGATCGTTGGGCACCTAACTTTGGTGCTGGGGTGTACTGGCATTCTACAAAATGGTATTTAGGATTATCTACCCCTAGAATTCTAAATACAGATTATAATACTGATGAATACGAAGCCTTAGAACGAGTGAGCTACTACTTTACTGGAGGTTATGTATTCGACTTAGGAGATTACACTAAATTTAAGCCAGCATTTTTAATAAAAGCAACCAATGGTGCACCTCTGTCTTACGATTTAACTGCTAACTTTTTATTTTACGAAAAGCTATGGCTAGGTGTAGGTTTCAGACACAATCCTGGAGTTGATGGTAACGACCTACAAGATGGCCAAGTAGATTACAGTTTTAGAGGAACTCACGCTCTTGGTGGTTTGATCGATTTTCAAGTTTCTAAACAACTTCGAATTGGTTATGCCTACGAATTCCCTATAAATTCTGAAATTAGACACTACCAAAGTGGTACCCATGAACTTTTATTAATGTTCGAACTATTTAAAGAAAGACGTATTAAATCCCCTAGATATTTCTAAAGCCGACTACTATGAAAACAAAAATTATACTTACAATATTAGCACTTTCTACCACCTGCATCTTTGCGCAGAAAAAGGTGGCAGACAAGTTCTTCAAAAACTACGCTTATATAAAAGCAAGCGACTTATACCAAGAAGCTGTTAAAAAAGGAGATAGTAGCGAACACGTATTAACACGACTAGGCGATTGCTATTACAACAATTCCAATTCGGAAGAAGCCGCTATTTGGTATGCCGAAGCGGTTAAAAGATACGACGATATCGATCCTATTTATTATTATAAATATGCACAATCCTTACGCAGTTTAGGTAATTACGAAGAAGCCATTATTTACCTTGAAAAATTTAACGAGCTTCAAGCTAACGAAGACCGTATTAAAGGTACAGATTTTGCCAACGTAGCGCTTTACGAAAAATTAAAAAGTACAGATAGTGTTTATGTGCAAATAAACAATTTACCGATTAACACCAAAAATTCAGATTTTGGTGGATTTGTAAAAGATAGCATATTTTATTTCGCCTCTGCTTCAAAAAAAAATAAAGAAGACTTATACGATTGGAACAACGAGCCTTACTTAGATCTTTATCAATCTATTATTACGCCACCAAACGAAGGCGAAGAAGCTTTAAATTATAGCTATCCTAACTACATTAAAGGCGAGGGTATAAATTCAAAATATCACGAAGCAAGTATAGCTATAACCAGCGATGGTAAAACCATCTATTTTACAAGAGACAACCTAAACAAGCGCAATAAATTAAAGGCCGACAGAGAAGGAACATCTCATTTAATGATTTACAAAGCGTCTTACATCGATAGTACTTGGCAAGACATTAAAGAAGTACCTATTAACGATGCAGTGTATTCTACAGGGCACCCTGCCTTAAGTCCAGATAACAAAACATTGTATTTTGTATCGGACAGAGAAGGTGGTTTTGGACAATCAGACATTTACAAAGTTGCTATTTTAGGAGACGACAACTATGGTTTCCCAGTTAATTTAGGAGCTGCTGTAAACACCGAAGGTAAAGAAATGTTTCCTTTTGTAGACAAAGATAATATGTTGTATTTCTCATCAGATAGTCATATCAACTTAGGGTTTTTAGACATCTTTAAATCTGATGTTTTACAAGGTGGTACTTCGGTAGAAAATTTAGGAGCTCCTTTTAATAGTGGTTACGACGATTTTGCTTACTATATCGATTCTGATAATGGTGTAGGTTACTTCTCATCTAACCGTGAAGGTGGTATGGGTAGCGATGATATCTATGGCTTCGAAATTTGCTCGCAAGTTATTAAAGGTACAGTTAGAGATGCCAGGTTCATGACGCCTCTAGCCTTTGCAACGGTTCAGTTAATTGATAATACAGGTAAAGTTATCGAACAACGTATGACTGGAGAAGATGGTTTATATTCGTTTAAAGTAAAATGTAACAGAGCTTACCATGTGTTAGGTAGCAAAGCAGATTATAAAGACGATTTAAAAGATGTAAACACATCTGTAAACAATGGTTTCGAAATCATTACAGATCTTAATCTAATTCCACTTATTATAGAAGATGAGATTGTTCTTAACCCAATTTATTTCGATTTCGATAAATGGGATATTAGAACAGATGCCGCTTACGAATTAGAAAATATTGTAAGCGTAATGAGAGAGCATCCTAATATGGTTATAAAAATTGAATCGCACACAGATAGCCGTGGTCCAGATAACTACAACTTAACCTTATCGGATAAACGTGCTAAATCTACAAGAGATTATATCATATCTAGAGGTATTGATGCTAGCAGAATTGAAAGTGCTATTGGCTACGGAGAAACGCAATTGGTTAACGAATGTTCTAATGGTGTAAAATGTACTAAAGAACAACACCAAGCGAACAGACGTTCTAAATTCATCATCTTAAAAGATGAGGCTGAAACAACTGCACCTGCAGAGCCTACAGATGAAGATTAAAATAATAACAGCCACTACTCTATTTGGCTATTACTGTTAAACTAAAAAATCCTTGCTTTTAATGTTAAAGCAAGGATTTTTTGTTTCTGTGAATATTGTTTCAATACGGCGTTTTCACACAAGAATTAAACCATATAAAACTCATATACATCCTTTAAACAATCATATTCCTATCTATAATGAATTCTTTTAAAAGCTAAATTAAAGCTCGTAATGTTTTTTCTATCCCTTTATTGAGAGTATTACATAGCTTAAATGATAAGCAAAAATAAAATGTAAACATTACAACACAGTCGGTTTCTATTCAACGAAATTCATGCGGTTTTGCCACAAATACACAAATGTATCCAATAGTATCAAATTAATTTATTCGTGAATTAGTGGCTAAAAAATATAGAAACTGAAAGCCCCTACGGAGAAAGTAAATAGTTACAATTAAAATATGTTTTAGCTGTTACATGCTCTTTTTAAATTAAAAACTTATTGTTACGATTTGTGTAAAGTCTTCAATTAAAATGGCTCATCACAATTTAACAGAAACCAATAGGTTTTCTATACTACAATAAACGAAATTCATGCGGTTTTGCCACAAATACACAAATGTATCCAATAGTATCAAATTAATTTATTCGTGAATTTGTGGCTGAAAAATATAGAAATTGAAAGTCATCATCTAAAAGCTATATAACCATAAACTTCTTCAATCTTTATTTTAAAGCCCACTATTAAGCATAAAAAAATCCCGAGAGGTTGTCTCGGGATTCTTTGATAATGTAAAACTTTATTGCTTTAGTTAGCAGCATCTAATTTAGCTTGCACTACTTTAGCTTTATCAGTTTCACCTAACGCGTTATAAATGTTAATTAACTGTTGGTAAACGTTTGGATCTGGCTTTGCATTTTTACCAATAAAATCTTCTAGAACTTTGGCACCATCGTTAAACAAACCTGTTTTTTTAGCACGTAATTCGTCGTAACGCTTATTATCTGCAGCACTTGTACCTAGGTTATTCATTTCTGCAATAAAAGCATTACCTTCATCGATATAGGTTGTAGATAAGTTTAAAACTGCATCGGAATAATCTGGTTTTAATGCCAATGCCTTATTAAACGCATTTCTAGCTGCATCGAAATCTTTATTCTTCAATGATATTACACCAATGTTATAATATAAATTTTCGTTATTTGGTTGCTTTTTAACCGCCTCTTCCATTAAAGATTTAAACTTATCTGTATCTTCTAATTCTAAATATAAATTAGCTTCTGTTAAAATTAAATCTACATTTTCAGGATCGTTTTTACGTGCTTTCTTTACAGCTTCTAAAGCTTCGGCACTTTTACCTTGAGACACGTATATTAAAGCTATGTTTTTAGTAATCTCAGCTTCTTTACTTTCGGTTGTACGCTGACCTGGGTTGGAATGAGATTTAGCCTTTACATATAAATCACGTTGATTTTTAGACATGATCTCTTCTTCGCCAGATTCGATATTTGTTGCGTAATATTGCGTCTCGATACCTTTATAACCTAAATCATCTAATTTTAAATAGTGTTTTAAAGCTGTATCGTAATCTTGATCGCTTACAGCGCTAATAGCCGCATAGTATAAATATGTAGTGTCTTGAGGCATAATGTTATACAACTGCTCAAATTCTGTAGCTGCAACAGCGTATTTTTTGTCTTTAAAATCGTTGTTCGCCTTTATTAAGTAAGTGTTTTGCATGTTTTGCTTAAACTCCTTTACTTCAGCATTCATATCGTCGCCAACCATTCCTAAGCTTTCTATCGCTTTGTTAACATCGTCTGGCGATCCGGCGCCATTTGCGTATAATGCTTCTGCTTGTAAGAAATAGTATTGCGATTTGTATTTATCATCTATTGATGATAACATAGGCTCTACTTGGTTTAAAGCTGCTTTTGCCTCAGCATAATTATTGCTTTTTATGGCCTTTTCTGCTGTTTTTAACTCTTTTTTTTGAGCTATTGCAAACGCACTTGCAGATAAAGCTAAAGCAACTATAACTTGTTTTTTCATTGTAATCAAATTAAGTTTAAACGTTTTTAATTGTTTTCTAGGTTGTTATTTTCTATAGTTGAATTATCGCCATTTTCTGGTGATGTAGTTTCTATATCTTCTATAATTTCATCTTCTTCATGCATCACTTTTGCAACAGCTGCAATTGAATCAGAATTTTTTAAATTAATCAATTTTACACCTTGTGTGGCACGTCCCATAACACGCAAATCTTGTACCGCAATTCTAATTGCAATTCCAGATTTATTAATAATCATTAAGTCGTCTGTATCGGCTACACTCTTAATTGCCACTAATTTACCTGTTTTTTCTGTAATAGAAATGGTTTTTACACCTTTTCCGCCACGGTTGGTTACACGGTATACTGGTTCTCCATCTTCTGGATCGTCTATGTACGTACGCTTTCCATATCCGTTTTCTGAAACTACCAATACCGATTCTTCCTGTGGATTTTCAATAGCAATCATTCCAATAACCTCATCGTCTTCGCTAGCTAATGTAATACCACGAACTCCCGAAGCACTTCTACCCATAGGTCTGGTTTTGGCTTCTTCAAATCGGATAGCTTTACCAGATTTTAAGGCCAACATCACTTGGCTGTTACCTGTGGTTAATTTGGCCTCTAACAGCTCGTCGTCTTCTTTAATGGTAATGGCATTAATACCATTGGTACGCGGACGCGAATACTGCTCTAAAGACGTTTTTTTAACCTGACCATTTTTAGTGGCCATAATAACGTAATGGTTATTAATATACGCTTCGTCTTTCAGATCTTGAGTACAGATAAAGGCCATAACCTTATCGTCTTGCTCTATATTGATTAAGTTTTGAATAGCACGCCCTTTAGAGGTTTTAGTGCCTTCTGGTACTTCGTAAACACGCATCCAGAAACATTTACCCTTTTGAGTGAAGAACAACATGTATTGATGGTTGGTACCAACAAATAAATGCTCTAAGAAATCTTCATTTCTAGTGGTTGATGCTTTTTGGCCTACCCCTCCTCTGTTTTGTGTTTTGTATTCCGATAACGAGGTACGTTTGATATAACCCGCATGCGAAATGGTAATAACCACCTTCTCGTCAGGAATCATATCTTCTATACTTAAATCGCCACCAGCATATTCTATCGTTGAGCGACGCTCGTCTCCGTATTTTTCTTTCACCACAAGAAGTTCTTCCTTAATGATATCCATACGACGTTCTTTCTTGTCTAAGATATCTTTTAAGTCTTCTATGGTTTTCATGATTTCTTCGTACTCCGAACGCAGTTTATCTTGCTCCAGACCTGTTAATTGGCGTAATCGCATTTCTACGATAGCTTTAGCCTGAATTTCGGAAAGTTTAAAGCGCTCTATTAATTTTTCTCTGGCTTCATCGGCATTCGATGACGCTCTAATAATGGCTATAACCTCATCAATATTATCCGATGCTATAATTAAACCTTCTAAAATATGGGCACGTTCTTCGGCTTTACGCAATTCGTAAGTGGTACGTCTAACCACAACTTCGTGTCTGTGCTCTACGAAGTGATGTATTAAATCTTTTAAATTTAATAACTCTGGTCTCCCTTTTACTAGGGCAATATTATTTACGCTAAACGATGTTTGTAATTGCGTATATTTAAACAACTTATTTAAAACGATATTTGGAATGGCATCGCGTTTTAAAACATAAACAATACGCATACCGTTTCTGTCGGACTCGTCTCGAATGGTAGAAATGCCATCTAATTTCTTTTCGTTTACCAAATCGGCAGTTTTTTTAATCATTTCTGCTTTATTAACTTGGTAAGGAATTTCGTTAACCACTATACATTCGCGTCCGTTCACTTCCTCTATGTTCGCCTTAGCACGCATTACAATACGCCCGCGACCAGTATGAAATGCTTCTTTTACACCATCGTAACCATAAATGGTACCTCCTGTAGGGAAATCTGGTGCTTTAATATATTTTATAAGTTCATCTATTTCGATGTCGCTATTATCTATAAAAGCTATAGTACCGTCTACCACTTCGCTTAAATTATGCGGTGGCATATTGGTAGCCATACCTACTGCAATACCAGAAGCTCCGTTTACAAGTAAACCTGGAATACGGGTTGGAAGCACGGTTGGCTCCTGCAGGGTATCATCAAAATTTAATTTATGATCTACTGTTTCTTTATCGATATCTGCCAACATGTCTTCCGATATCTTACGCATACGTGCTTCGGTGTAACGCATTGCTGCAGGACTATCGCCATCGATCGAGCCAAAATTCCCTTGGCCATCTACCAACATATATCTTAAACTCCAATCTTGGGCCATACGTACCATGGTATCGTAAACCGACGAATCGCCGTGTGGGTGGTACTTACCAAGTACTTCCCCAACTATTCTTGCAGACTTTTTATAAGCCGAACTTGCTTTAACTCCCAATTCGTGCATTCCAAACAAAACACGTCTATGAACAGGTTTTAAACCATCTCTAACATCTGGAAGAGCACGTGACACTATGACGGACATTGAGTAATCAATGTAAGCCGTTTTCATTTCATCTTCAATATTAATTGGAATAAGCTTTTCTCCTTCTGCCATCTATAAAATAATTTAGTTATCTTGTGTGTTTCAAATCGTGCTAATATAACCATTTCATCAGTCATAGCAGGCGATTTAACAGGGTTTTTGACACTTTTTATTAACAATTATCGTGCCTATATTAGTTAATAAGTAAGAGGTTAATTATTTTGATTTAATAAAGTTTTTTTTTCTATTAGCATAAATCATATAATTTAAGGTACGCTTTTTGACTTTAGTAATATGTTTTAGTAATTTTAATGCAGAAAGGATTTAATTTATGGATGATAATTTTTCACCAAGAGTAAAAGATGTAATTGCTTACAGTAAAGAAGAAGCGCTACGCTTGGGCCATGATTTTATAGGTACCGAGCACCTCATGTTGGGCCTTTTAAGAGACGGGCATGGCAAAGCTATAAATATATTAAATGCTCTAGATATCGACTTAAACCACCTAAGACGAAAAGTAGAAATTTTAAGCCCTGCAAACCCAACACTTACTGCAACTTCTAACGAAAAAAGAAATTTGCACCTTACCAGACAAGCAGAACGCGCTTTAAAAACAACGTTTTTAGAAGCCAAATTATTTCAGAGTAATTCTATAAATACCGCACACCTACTGTTGTGCATTTTAAGGAATGAAAACGATCCTACCACTAAACTGTTAAACAAACTTAGGGTAGATTATGATAACGTTAAAGAACAATTTAAATTTATGATTACAAACGACGACAACTATATAGAACCTAAAGCCGAATCGTTTCAAGACGACAGCGGTAGCGACGACGATGCTACAAAAGACAATTTATTTAACTCGCCTACAGGTAAGACTAACAAAAAATCTAAAACTCCTGTTTTAGATAATTTCGGACGCGACTTAACAGCTATGGCCGAAGAAGGCAAACTCGATCCCGTGGTAGGCCGCGAAAAAGAAATTGAACGTGTATCGCAAATTTTAAGCCGTCGCAAAAAAAACAATCCACTTTTAATAGGTGAGCCTGGAGTTGGTAAATCGGCCATTGCAGAAGGCTTAGCCAACAGAATTGTTAAGCGTAAAGTATCCCGTATCTTGTTTAACAAACGTGTGGTTACTTTAGACCTAGCAAGCCTTGTGGCCGGAACTAAATATCGCGGACAGTTTGAAGAACGCATGAAGGCTGTGATGAACGAGTTAGAAAAGAACGACGATATTATACTATTTATAGACGAGATTCACACCATAGTAGGTGCTGGTGGCGCCACAGGAAGTTTAGATGCTTCAAACATGTTTAAACCTGCTCTAGCGAGAGGCGAAATTCAATGTGTTGGTGCTACAACATTAGACGAGTACAGACAATACATCGAAAAAGATGGCGCTCTGGAACGTCGTTTTCAGAAAGTAATTGTAGAGCCTACAAGTGTTGAAGAGACTATAGAAATCTTAAACAACATAAAAGATAAATACGAAAGTCACCATAACGTAGACTATACACCTGAGGCTATTGAGGCCTGTGTAAAATTAACCAATCGTTATATGACCGATCGCTTTTTACCAGACAAAGCTATTGATGCCTTAGACGAAGCTGGTTCTCGAGTACACATTACCAACATTAATGTTCCTAAACAAATTATAGAACTTGAAAAAGAGCTCGAAAAAGTTAAGGAAACTAAAACTTCTGTAGTTAAAAAACAGAAATACGAAGAGGCCGCTAAACTAAGAGACGACGAAAAACGTCTGGAAAAAGAATTGGCAGTGGCTCAAGAAAAATGGGAGGAAGAAACCAAACAACATCGTGAGATCGTAACCGAAGACAATGTTGCCGATGTCGTATCTATGATGACAGGAATTCCTGTAAACAGAATTGCACAAACAGAAAGCAACAAACTGGCACAGTTACCAGAACTTATTAAAGGAAAAGTAATAGGTCAGGATGAAGCCGTAGCCAAAGTCGTAAAAGCCATTCAGCGTAATCGTGCCGGACTTAAAGACCCAAATAAACCAATTGGTTCGTTTATCTTTTTAGGCCAAACAGGAGTCGGAAAAACACAATTAGCCAAAGTATTGGCCAAACAATTATTCGACAGCGAAGATGCCTTGGTTAGAATAGACATGAGCGAATACATGGAAAAATTCGCCATTTCGAGATTGGTTGGTGCGCCTCCTGGATACGTAGGTTACGAAGAAGGCGGACAATTAACCGAAAAAATTCGTCGTAAACCTTACGCTGTTGTGCTTCTTGATGAAATTGAAAAAGCACATCCAGATGTATTCAATATGCTATTACAAGTTTTAGACGACGGTTATTTAACCGATAGTTTAGGCCGAAAAATAGACTTCAGAAATACTATCATAATCATGACATCCAATATTGGTGCCCGTAAATTAAAAGATTTTGGTACTGGTATAGGTTTTGGAACAGCGTCTCAAAAAGCACAGGAAGACGCCAATACCAGAAGCGTTATAGAAAATGCACTTAAAAAAGCATTTGCACCAGAGTTTTTAAATAGAATTGACGATGTTATTGTATTTAACTCGCTTGAGCGCGAAGACTTGAACAAGATTATTAGAATAGAATTAGAAAAACTATTAGTACGCATTAAAGATTTAGGCTACGATTTACATCTAACAGAAAAAGCTACGAACTTTATTGCCGAAAAAGGTTTCGATAAACAATACGGCGCAAGACCATTAAAACGTGCTATTCAAAAATATATTGAAGATGCGCTTGCCGAAGAAATCATTACTGCTAAAATTCATGAAGGCGATACCATAAAAATGGATTTAGACGAAGCAGAACAAGAACTCACAATTACGATTGAAAAAACGGAAAAACCAACAGAATCGTAATTATATAAACGTTTTAAAAGTAAAAAATCCCAGTAAAATTATTTTACTGGGATTTTTTTATGTCTTAAATAGCAAACAAACGCAACTGCTTCTATTACAATTCACAAGACCCTTTACACAAATAGCTGAAACTTCAAATAACGTCTTTAATACATTATTTTTTTAATGAAACAACTCTTCAGAATCCACACTTAAATGTTCCAAAAACTGAATAGAGTTTTCGATATCTTCATGTAAAATTCTATCATCGGTTACAAATGGTACTTCTTCTCTGTACACACTCAATAACGACTCTATAAACGGCGACGATTTTAACGGCGCTCTTAATTGTAAAGCTTGCGAGGCGTTAAATAATTCTATTGCCAAAATACGCTCTACATTATTTACCAGAGTAAATGCCTGCGTAGCTGCATTGGCTCCCATACTCACATGGTCTTCTTGCCCGTTACTAGACACAATACTATCTACACTAGCAGGAGTTGCCAATTGCTTATTTGTACTTACAATACTAGCTGCTGTATATTGCGGAATCATAAATCCGGAATTTAATCCAGGATTATTAACCAAAAAGGCTGGCAAGCCTCGTAAACCAGAAACCAATTGAAATGTTCTACGTTCGGAAATATTCCCCAACTCCGCCATAGCGATCTTTAAATAATCTAAAGCTAAAGCTAAAGGCTGGCCATGAAAATTACCTCCAGAAATAATTTCGTCTTCTTTTGCAAAAATATTTGGGTTATCTGTTACAGCATTAATTTCGGTTTTAAAAGTGCGCGCTACAAAGTCTAAAGTATCTTTAGTAGCACCATGTACCTGTGGTATACATCTAAATGAATACGGATCCTGTACGTGTTGCTTTTCCTGCACAATTAGTTCGCTATCTTCTAAAAATTCACGCACACGTTCTGCAGTTTTTAACTGTCCGTTATGCGGTCTAGCCAAATGCACTAAAGCATTAAACGGTTCTATTCTGCCATCAAAAGCCTCTAAAGAAATACTTCCTATTACATCGGCTAAATACGATAATTTATAAGATTTCAATAATAGATGTACTCCATACGCACTCATAAACTGCGTTCCGTTTAACAACGCCAAGCCTTCTTTAGATCGTAATGTAATAGGCTCCCAACCAAAAGTTTCCATCACCTCTTTAGCGGCAATAATCTGCCCTTTATAAACCACCTCGCCCTTACCCAATAAAGGCAAAGACAAATGTGCTAACGGTGCTAAATCGCCAGAAGCCCCCAAAGACCCTTGCGTATACACTACCGGGAAAATATCGTTATTATAAAATGCTACAAGCCTGTTTACGGTTTCTAATTGCACCCCACTATGGCCGTAACTTAACGATTGTATTTTAAACAACAACATAAGTTTTACAACCTCTACTGGTACAACTTCGCCAGTACCACAAGCATGCGACATAACTAAATTCTCCTGTAATTTAGTTAGGTTTTCTCTAGAAATTTTAACGTTATACAACGAACCAAATCCGGTATTAATACCGTAAATAGGAGTAGTCTGGGCTTTCATTTTTTCATCTAAATACGTCCGGCAATCTGTAATATTTTTTACAGCTTCGTCGGATAATTTAAGACGAATATTATCTGATATTAGCTCTTGTATTTTTGATAAATCTAAAGTTTCAGACGATATATAATGATAATCTTGCATAACAATAAGGTATTGGGGCGCAAAATTCACCATTATTATTAAATAAAACAAACAATTGTAATTAATTAATCATTTATCGACTTAATCTCTTATTTTTGAAAAAACTAAATGTACACAACATGAAAAAAACACTTATTGCTATTGGCGCATTAAGCATTATTGCTTGCCAGCAAGCCCCTAAAGAAGTTAAAGATTACGTAACATTTTCTGGAAAAATCACCAACCAAAATAGCGATTCTTTAATGGTTAGAAGCAGAACATATTCTAAAACCATCAAAGTGAATCAGGATGGTACTTTTAAAGACACTCTAAAAGTAGAAGCTGGACTTTATAATATATTCGATGGTTCGGAATCGTCTACCGTATTTTTGAAAAACGGCTACGACCTTAACTTAACTTTAGACACTAAGCAATTTGACGAAACGATTACTTATACTGGTGAAGGAGCAGAAAACAGTAACTTTTTGGCCGAAAAATCATTATTGGAAGAAAAACTTTTAGATCAAGATTTTTCGTCGATGGACATGGCCGCTTTAGATGCCAAGTTTAACGAAATAGAGACCGAATTAAATCAATTTTACAGTTCCAAAACCGATATAGACTCCCTTGCTATTACACCATTTTCTAGTAACGTGTCTCGCATGATGGAAGGCACTAAAAAATACTACGCCAACACCATTATGTTAAAACAGGAAATGACAGGAAACCCTTCTCCTATTTTTACAGACTACGAAAATATTGATGGCAGTAAAACTTCTTTAAGCGATTTAAAAGGGAAATATGTATATATAGATGTTTGGGCAACTTGGTGCGGACCTTGTAAAGCAGAAATTCCATCGTTAAAAGCTTTAGAAAAAGAATACCACGGTAAAAACATTGCCTTTGTAAGCCTGTCTGTAGATGACGACAGAACACATGGTGGTTCTTGGGATAAAGCCAAAGAAGATTGGAAAGCCATGGTTACCGAAAAAGAATTAGGCGGCATACAAATAATGGCTCCAGAAGGCTGGAAATCGCAATTCGTTCAAGATTATAAAATTACCGGTATTCCTAGATTCATTTTAATAGATCCTGCTGGTAATGTTGTAGACCCAAGCGCCCCAAGACCGTCGGATAATAAAATTAAAGATGTTTTTAATGCCTTGAGTATTTAAATCCGAACTTCTCCATAATTCAATAAAAAAAGGAGTATAAATTATACTCCTTTTTTTATTTAGTAAAACTAAGTATTAAACTTCTGTTTCTTTGGTTTTACTACCAAACAAACGCTTCCTAAAGCCACTGAACAATGCCACAGCCCCAATAGCTATTACTTTCCAGAATTTTAAAAGAAGTGCAAAAAATCCTGCTTTAGCCAAAACTTTACCAGCTATAAGCCCTCCTATCCCATAGGCTGCAACTTCATCAAAATCAGGATTAAAATCTGCGTAACGATTTCCCTCTGAAAATTTTACACTCTGAAGAATTTGATCTCTATCTTGATTAAACATTTCTAACACACCAATATCTCCAATAGCATTCAAATTAAGATATCCTTTACGACCTAATACTCTAATATTATAGTTTAAAGTATTGACTTCTGCTCCTTCAAAATGAATTTCTTTAGCCCAATGCAGCTTTTTATTTACATTATCATAATATGGTGCAGAGGCCCATCCTACCAGCTCCATTTCACTATACCCTTGCGCCATACGCTCTGGATTATTTGCCTTTATATCTTCTTTCATTTCTTCCAAAAGCTCATCATAATCCAAATCCTCTGCATCTTCATCCTCAATATAACCTTCCTCAGAATAACCTATCTCTACACAATAAGTAAAATTATCACTAAGGGGGAACACATCTTCGGGAAATAATAATCCTAATGTTTCACTTGGTGGGTTTTCCCATAACTCAGTAAGCACATAATTACTTTGTTCAGGGTCTAGATATTTAAAGCCCTGAGGCACTTCTAAACTAGCAATACCTCCATTTAGTATAATGATTCCTTTTTGAAACTTAAAGGATTTATTAATACTGTCCGTATAAAACTTTACAGCATCCATATCAAATGAAGTTGTATCAGTTTCTGATTGGGAATATCCCGTTTGCAATAACATTAAAAAACAAAGGTTAAATAGAATCTTTTTCATGATTTAAGGATAAGGTTAGTTAAAATTAAAGAGCAGAAATATAAAGAATAATGCTTTTCAATTCCCTAAAAAACCTTAAAAAAATAAAGAAAATATTTAACTAAAAACAATAACACTATAGTTATCAAAACTATAACACACCATCCATAATCTCTTGAACACATTCTGGATTTAACAAAGTACTGGTATCGCCTAAATTACTAATATCTTTACTTGCTATTTTCCTTAAAATGCGACGCATTATTTTTCCTGAGCGTGTTTTAGGCAAGCCGTTGGTAAATTGTATTTTATCTAATTTGGCTATAGCTCCAACACGATCTGTAATGACCTGATTAATTTCCTTTCTTAAATTATCCTGATTTCTGGATTCTCCAGTTTCCTTTAAAGTAACATAACCATACAAGGCATTCCCTTTAACATCGTGAGGAAAACCAACTATAGCCGATTCTGCCACAGCCGGATGCTCGTTAATAGCATCTTCTATAGGCGCAGTTCCTAAATTGTGTCCAGACACGATAATAACATCGTCTACACGCCCTGTAATTCTATAATAGCCTACCTCGTCGCGCAAAGCACCATCGCCTGTAAAATACATGTTTTCGAAGGCCGAAAAATACGTGTCTTTATAGCGCTGATGATCTCCCCAAATGGTTCTGGCAATAGACGGCCAAGGAAATTTAATACATAAACGTCCATCAACTTGATTTCCTTTTATTTCCTCGCCACTTTCATCCAATAACGCTGGTTGTATTCCTGGAAACGGCAAAGTTGCATACGTTGGTTTGGTTGGGGTTACATAAGGTAAAGGCGTAATCATAACCCCGCCTGTTTCGGTTTGCCACCACGTATCAACTATTGGGCTTTTATGCTTTCCTACATTATCGTTATACCAATGCCAAGCTTCTTCGTTTATAGGCTCGCCCACAGATCCTAATACTTTTAAAGAGGATAAATCGTGTTTTTCTACAAATTCTATATTTTGCTTCCCTAGAGCGCGAATAGCTGTTGGTGCTGTATAAAACTGATTAACTTTATGTTTTTCTACAATTTCCCAAAATCGTCCAAAATCTGGATAATGTGGCACACCTTCAAACATGACTGTTGTAGCTCCATTTGCTAAGGGGCCGTAAACAATATAACTGTGTCCTGTAATCCACCCTATATCTGCTGTACACCAATACACATCACCATCGTGATATTGAAACACATTTTTAAAGGTATAGGCCGAATACACCATATAACCTCCCGTAGTATGCACCATACCTTTAGGTTTACCTGTAGACCCCGAAGTATATAAAATAAACAGCGGATCTTCGGCTTCCATAATTTCTGGGGCACAGTGCACTGAAGCTTCATCTAACAGCGGTTGCAACCACTCGTCGCGACCTGTTTTCATATTAATTTCAGCATCGATTCTATTTACAACTAGCACAGATTCTACTGTGGCACAAGATTCTAATCCGTTGTCTACAATGCCTTTTAAATCTATCGTTTTTGCCCCTCTGTACGAGCCATCCGAAGTAATAACCATTTTACATTCGCTATCGTTAATTCTAGAGGCTAATGCCTTAGACGAAAATCCAGCAAACACCACCGAATGTATTGCACCAATTCTGGCACAAGCTAAAAGCGATACTGCTAATTCTGGAATCATAGGCAAGTAAATACACACACGATCGCCTTTTTTAATACCTTTAGATTTTAAAACATTAGCCATTTTACACACGCGTTCGTGTAAGTCGCTATAAGTAATATGCCGTGCTGCTTCGTCTGGGCTATTCGGCTCAAAAATAATGGCTGTTTTATCGCCTTTAGTAACCAGATGCCTATCTATACAATTTTCGGTAATATTTAATTGCGCCCCATCAAACCATTTAATTTCTGGTTTCTTAAAATCCCACTGCAATACCTTATCCCATTTTTTACGCCACATAAAATGCTCTTCGGCAACTTCTGCCCAAAAATTTTCTGGTTCTCTAACCGACTTTCTATAGACTTGATAATACTCTTCTAAATGCTTTATATGATAATTACTCATTAATTATAATTTAAGTTTTAAATCAAAATTTATATTATGTATAAAATACACTTCTAAAATATAAAAATTAAACACATTCTATAAGTTTTTTCTACTGATAACGTAATTTCATCGCTCTAACGGACTATTCTTTACACGAACGAAAAACACTTTGCTTAACGAATTGTTTAATTATTATGCATTACCCCTATTTAATTCTTAAAATCTTACAATATTGTTGAAGAATCTAAAATTTTAACGGTGTTACAATAACAAATCCTCTGAGCTCAAGTTACTTAATTCCAATAATTTTTGTATTTTTGAACACCATTCTTCTATTCTTTAATATAGAATACTGTCTTTTTTTAAGCGTATTACATGTGAATTTCACATTATAATTACGCATTTTATTTAATAATGAAACACCATGTGTGAGAATATTCATAGAGAATTAACTTTATTAAATCCAGACGACGTCTTTTTAATTATAAACAGACGCAAACAGAAATTTAATTTCCCTCTACATTTTCATCCAGAACTCGAACTCAATTTCATTTTAAACGGAAAAGGCATTAAACGCATTGTAGGCGACAATATTGAAGAAATTGATGATGTAGAACTGACTTTAATAGGATCGAACGTAGAACATGGCTGGGAAACCCATAAATGTACAAGTTCTGAAATAAACGAAATTACCATACAGTTTCACGATTGGTTGTTTACAGATAAACTCCTTTCTATAAAAGCTTTTAAAACCATTAGGGATTTAATAACTAAAGCCAAAGAAGGTATTCATTTCTCGAAAGAAACAGCTCTTAAATTACAGCCTCAAATTACCGCTTTAAAAAACACTAATTCTGTAAACGACTTCACTCAATTATTACATTTACTTGAACTTTTGGCTCAAGAGAAAGATTATCGTTTATTATCGCACAGCGACAACAAAGCCAGTGAATTCGAGTTCAGTAAAAAGATAATGACCATTAAGGAGTATGTAGAAAAAAACTATCATACTAAAATCTCCTTAAACGAAATTTCCGAATTAGTAAATATGAGTCCAAGTTCGTTTAATCGGTTTATAAAAAAACGCACAGGAAAAACATTTATAAACTACATAAACGATTTTAGAATCATCTCTGCTACAAAATATCTTATAGATACCGACTTAACCATTAGTGAAATATCGTTTAAATGTGGCTTTAACAATATCGCTAATTTTAATAGGGTATTTAAAAGGAATAAACATATTACACCTAGTGAATTTAGACAAGAATACAGAAGTGTAAGCAGACTTGTTTCAAACAGCTAAATTTCGTGAATTTCCAGATGCTTAATGCGTAGAAGCCTGTCCTGCCCCACTAGGAATTCTGATGTTTTCTACTATGTCTTGAACTGATGCTGGCGGTGCAGGTGTAACTCTCGAAATTACAACAGCTATTACAACATTTACTAGCATGGCTACGGTACCAAATCCTTCGGGCGACGTTCCAAACCACCATTCACTCTCTGGCAAAGGATCTAAAACACCTACTAAACCTGTTTTAAAACGCACCATATAAAATAGCATTAAAACGGTTCCAACAACCATTCCAGCAACAGCACCTTCCTTATTCATTCGTTTATCGAAAATTCCTAAAATGATTGCAGGAAAAAACGAAGCAGCAGCCAAACCAAAAGCCAAAGCAACCACTGCAGCTACAAATCCTGGAGGATAAATTCCGAAGATTCCCGCAACAATAATCGCTACAACTATCGAAATTCTTGCTATTTTCAATTCTGCTTTATCCGAAATATCTGGGCGTAGTTGTTTTTTAATTAAATCGTGAGATACCGATGTAGAAATCACCAACAACAATCCGGCAGCAGTTGATAACGCTGCCGCCAGTCCGCCTGCAGCAACCAAAGCAATTACCCAATCAGGAAGCTTTGCAATTTCTGGGTTGGCTAATACCATAATATCCCGATCTACATAAAGTTCGTTTGGACCTGTGCTGGAATTCGAAATAACGCGTTGACCATGCTCCCCTCTTTCTGATAAAAACATTGGGGTTTTCCCCTCTAATGCAGCGCCATTAACATACTGAATTTTGCCATCGTTATTTTTATCTGTCCAAGCTATTAGCCCTGTATTTTCCCAATTCCGAAACCATTGTGGCATATTTTTATAAGCTGTATTACTAACCGTTTCTATTAAATTAGTTCTAGAAAATACAGCTATTGCTGGAGCAGTAGTATATAAAATAGCAATAAACAGTAAGGCTAAACCTGCCGATTTACGAGCATCCTTCACCTTAGGCACTGTAAAAAATCTTACAATAACATGCGGCAAACCTGCAGTACCCACCATTAAGGCTAAAGTAATCGCAAAAACATCCCAAGTAGATTTCGAGCCCGAAGTATAAGCTTTAAAGCCTAATTGAGTGTGCAATTGGTCTAATTTATCTAATAAATACGCACCATCTTCAACCTTACCTCCCATACCTATTTGTGGTATCGGACTCCCCGTCATCTGAAAGGAAATAAAAATAGCTGGCACCATAAATGCAAATATCAACACACAATATTGTGCTACTTGTGTGTATGTAATGCCTTTCATTCCGCCCAAAAACGCAAACACCAAGACCACAGCCATACCAATTATTACGCCCAAAGTAATATCGACTTGTAAAAACTGTGAAAACACAATACCAACGCCGCGCATTTGCCCTGCAACATAGGTAAAAGACACAATTAAGGCACAAATTACGGCAACTGTTCTGGCGGTGTTAGAATAATAACGGTCGCCTATAAAATCGGGTACGGTAAACTTACCAAACTTTCTTAAATACGGCGCTAGTAGTAAAGCAAGAAGCACATAACCTCCTGTCCATCCCATTAAGTAAACCGAACCATCGTAACCACTAAACGAGATAATTCCGGCCATGGAAATAAATGAAGCTGCACTCATCCAATCGGCTGCTGTAGCCAAACCATTTGCTAACGGAGAAACGCCACCTCCAGCTACATAAAAATCTTTTGTGGATCCTGCTCTGGCCCAAATTGCAATTCCGAAATAAATGGCAAATGTAATGCCAACTAAAATCCAAGTCCAAACTTGTACTCCCATACTTATGTCTTTAAATTATTTTATATTAATTATTGTAACCGTATTTTTTATCGAGTGCATTCATTAGGCGCACATAGACAAAAATTAGTACTACAAAGACATAAATAGAACCTTGTTGTGCAAACCAAAACCCAAGTTTAACCCCTCCTAAGCGAATCGTATTAAGTTCGTCTTTAAAAATAATACCAGCGCCGTAAGACACCAGAAACCAAATCAGTAATAGTAGTAATAAATACTTTAGATTTTCTTTCCAGTAAGCTTTTGCGGTTTGTTTTGCATCCATAATTATTGTTCGGTTTGGTTTTTAATATATTCTGTTAACCATTTTGCCGATGCTTTTGGTGTGCGCTCCAACGTTTTAAAATTTACATAATGAATTCCAAAACGCTTGTTATAACCAGAGGCCCATTCAAAATTATCCATTAACGACCAACAAAAATACCCCGTCAATTTAACACCTTTATTGATAGATTCTAAACATTTCTCTAAATATTTTTCAAAATACTCAATTCTATCAATATCATTAACATGTCCATTTACCAATTCATCGTTGTATGCGCAACCATTTTCTGTTATAATAATCTCTGGATTATTATACCTTTCCGAAATCCATTCCAGCAACTTTCCACACCCCCAAGGCACTACCGCCCATTTCATAGCTGTTAATTTCCAGGACGGATCTAAAGATAGATTCACATTTTGGTCTTCGGACAAACCGCCATTACCGTACACCGATGTTTCTTGAACCTCGGTTGCTTCGGAAGCGAACATCGTGGTATAATGGTTAAGGCCAAAAAAATCTGAACTTCCTTTAAGCAGCTCGCTTTCTTCGTTAGTAAATTTAGGCAATCGATCACCTAAACGTTCTACCATAGAATCTGGGTATTTACCAAAGTAAACCGGGTCGGCAAACCACGACACAAAAAACTCTAAAGCCCTTTGTGCTGCTTCTTGATCTTCTGGCGCATTGGTTAAAGGCTCTCGCCAATCGCAATTATTGGTTATTCCTATTTTACCATTCTGGATTTTTTGAAAACGCGTTCTATACAGGTTCACGGCCTTAGCATGGGCAATTAACAAATGATGTCCAACCAAATAAGGCTCTGAATTTGATATTCGCCCAGGCGCAAACACGCCTTGTCCATAACCTAAGATAGCCACTACCCATGCTTCGTTAAAGGTTATCCAGTGCTTTACACGATTCCCAAACCGCTCGAAACACAAAGCGGCATAGTCTAGAAAAATATCTGAAATATCAGAATTCAACCAACCGTCCATTTCGAGATGTAACGCCAAAGGCAAATCCCAATGATATAAGGTTACCCAAGGCTCTATATCGTTTTTTAATAATTCATCTATTAAATCTGAATAAAACTGAATTCCTTTTTCGTTAACCTCGCCTCTACCTTGAGGTAAAACACGCGACCACGATATAGAAAAACGATATGCTTTTAACCCCATGGCCTTAATTAAAGCCACATCATTTTTGATATTATTATAATGATTACAAGCGACATTTCCAGTATGGTTATCGTGTACTTTCCCTGGTATTTGAGAAAATGCATCCCAAATTGAAGGCCCTTTGCCATCCTGTTGCCATGCGCCTTCTATTTGATAGGCCGATGTTGCCACGCCCCATGTAAATTGTTTTGGAAATTTCATGAAATCTTTACTTAATGGTTTTAATATAAATTTTAACCTGTGCAAGTACCCGAGGCGCCATAATTAAAGTGCTTAACATAGTAGGAATGGCCATTAAAGCAAAAAAACCATCTATTAAGTTTATCATCATACTTAACGATGTGGTAGCTCCTAAAATAATACTTGCTATATATATGTAGTTGTATAAATATTTTTTATCGGCTCCAAACAAAAAACTCATGCATTTTGTACCGTAATACGAATACGAAAACAACGAAGAAATACTAAACACAAAAACGCAAACCAGCAGCAAGTATTTACCCACACCCGGTATCGCAGTATTAAATGCCGAAGCCGTTAAGCTTACGCCATTAGCATCTGTGGATTGCCAAACACCTGTTACCAAAATGGCCAAAGCGGTTAAAGTACAGACTACCAAAGTGTCTATCGCCGGCCCTAGCATTGCCACTAACCCTTCGCGAACAGGCTGAGAGGTTTTAGCGGCACCGTGTGCCATTGGTGCTGTACCGATACCAGCCTCGTTAGAAAATGCACCACGACGAATCCCCAACAAGATAAGTCCGCCCAAGGCACCTCCTAAAAAGGTATCTCCTTTAAAATTCTGAGCTGTAAACGCATTCGAAAAAATCATTCCAAAATACTTAGGCACCTGATCGATATTTACTCCTAAAATTATTACTACCAAAGCAAAATACAACACAACCATAGCAGGCACTAATTTAGATGCTGTTTTGCTTATGCGATCTAGGCCTCCCAAAATAACGCCGCTTGTTATGGCTACCAATAAACACCCAATGATAAACCGTGACCAAAAACCAACTGGAATATTATTGGGGGCAAGTAAAATATCTGTAATTGCTTGTGTTAACTGGTTAACATTAAATATTGGTAATGCACCAACCAAACCACAAATACTAAACATAATTGCTAAAGGTTTCCATTTTTGGCCTAATCCTTCAACAATAAAATACATAGGGCCTCCTTGAATTTGCCCTTCGCTATCTTTACCCCGGTACGTAATGGCCAAAGTAGATGTAAAAAATTTAGTTGCCATACCAATAATAGCACTTACCCACATCCAAAACACAGCGCCTGGTCCTCCTATTGCTATTGCTACGGCTACGCCTGCTACGTTTCCCATACCCACGGTTGCCGAAAGTGCCGTTGTTAAGGCTTGAAAATGCGAAATCTCTCCTGGATCGTTTGGGTTGTCGTATTTACCACGTAAAACCTGTAAAGCATGCCCTAAAAAACGAAATGGCAAAAATTTGGAAAAGACTAATAAATAACACCCGCCTCCTATTAACAACACCAACAAGGGCAAGCCCCATACAAATGAAGCGAATTCGGAAATAATTTGATCTAAATATTGCATTCAGGAATTGATTTTAGTTGATAAAGATATCTTTTTTTACACCAAAAGACTGACCTAATTTTAGCAAAATCTTATGTTTTATAAGCGTTTTCTTATTTTTTACAAGGTAATTTTGAAAAATGATTAAAATTACAAAGTTTCATGCCCTATTTTAAATTAAATAGTATTTTTGCCGCTTTAACATTAATGCTTTTCACCTAATTGAAAACCAACCGATTATACTTTATTGATACTATTAGAGCCTTTGCTATTTTAATGATGCTACAAGGCCATTTTATAGACGGTCTATTAAACGCAAGTTATAAATCTGAAACCTACTTAGCATTTAATATTTGGAATTATTTTAGAGGCAATACCGCACCCATATTTTTTACAATTTCAGGACTTATCGTTATGCTTTTGTTTTTGAAAGCTCATGGTACCGAAAAAGAAAATTACAGAATACAGAAAGGGTTAAAACGAGGTGGCACGTTAATCCTTCTTGGGTACGCATTAAGAATCCCCTATTTTCAATGGCTTGGTGGTCAATTTAATACTTATTTTTTAGTAACCGATGTCCTGCAAATTATCGGGCTCTCACTATTGTTATTAAACGGCAGCTTCTATCTTTTTAAATCGAAACTTAAAATACTACCTTATTTCTTTTTAGGTATAGGAACCCTCATTTTTTTAACCGAACCTCTATATCGGACTCTAGAATTACCTAAAATACCTCTGGCCATTGCAAACTACTTTAGTAAAGCCAACGGATCGGTATTTACCATTTTCCCTTGGTTTGGATACATTTGCTATGGAGCTTTTATAGCACATCTGTTTCACAAATATCAGTTTAAAGAGCGTTTTAAAACCACAGCCATTTCTGTATTAACAATTACTGGTCTGTTTTTAATGTTTATATCGTCGCCCCTGTTAAGTGCAATTTCCCAAGTAACCCATATAGATTTACTAGAAGCCGTATCTACATTTAATTATTTGTACGTGCGTTTGGGCAATGTACTATTAACCTTTGCTCTATTTTATGCTTTAGAAACTCAATTAAAACACCCATTAATCTCTAAAATAGGACGCAACACCTTATCTATTTACGTTGTTCATTTTATTATTCTATACGGTAGTTTTACAGGTATTGGGTTGTATAAGTTTTACCATAATGGCTTGCTTCCTGTACAAGCTGTTTTTGGTGCTTTGCTTTTTATAATTGCAGTTACTGTTATTGTTTTAAATGAAGATAAAATAAAAGCCTCTTTTGTTACACTAACAAAAAAGGCTTTGGTTGGTTTACGATTAAATCTTTTAAAACAAATATTACTTAACCGTCGCTAAATAATTTTCGACATTTGTTTTAATACGTTCTTGAATATTAGAAACATCTGCCTTTTTAAAAGATTCTCCCATTATATTTTCGTACAATTCTATATAACGCTCGCTTACGGTTTCTATATAATCATCGGTCATTTCTGGTAACACCTGGCCTTCTAGACCTTGAAATCCGTTTGTTATTAACCACTGTCTTACAAACTCTTTAGATAATTGTTTCTGTGGCTCTCCTTTTTGCTGACGCTCTTCATAACCTTCGGCATAAAAATAACGTGAAGAATCTGGTGTATGAATTTCATCAATAAGAACAATTTCACCTGCTTTGGTTTTACCAAATTCATATTTAGTATCGACTAAAATCAACCCTCTGCTAGCGGCTATTTCCGTTCCCCTCTGAAACAATTTACGTGTATAATCTTCCAAAACCTCATAATCTGCTTCCGAAACAATACCTTTTTTAAGAATATCTTCTCTAGAAATATCTTCGTCATGATCGCCCATATCGGCCTTCGTTGCTGGTGTAATTATAGGTTCTGGAAATTTATCGTTTTCCTTCATGCCTTCTGGTAAAGGCACCCCGCATAACAAGCGCTTCCCTGCTTTATATTCTCTGGCAGCATGTCCAGACATATAACCACGAATTACCATTTCTACCTTAAAAGGTTCGCATAAATGCCCCACTGCTACATTCGGGTCTGGTGTTGCCACCAACCAATTTGGTACTAAATCTTCGGTTTGCGCCATAAATTTAGTCGCAATCTGATTTAAAATTTGACCTTTAAATGGAATACCTTTAGGCATTACAACATCGAATGCGCTTAACCTGTCTGTAGCAATCATTACTAACAAGTTGTCGTTTATATTATAAACCTCTCTAACCTTTCCTTTGTATACACTTTTTTGTCCTGGAAAGCTGAAATTTGTATCTGTAATTGTCATGACTTGAAATTGCACCTATTTTACTAAGATGCTTTTATTATTAATAAAACTTAAAAACACGTTATGTTTTTAATGCCACAAAAGTAAGTAATAATTAACAAATTGTGTAAATGCTTCTTTTTAAAAATGTGACTTTATCCTTCAATTTTAAAAGTATTCAAAATGTTTACTTTGTCTTTACGCTGATACCAATCGTTCTGTACCAATTCTATATTTTGTACCGTAAAAGTACCAAAATCGAAATCTCTAAAATCATCTAAAACTTTTACAAATTTAGTGTTATGCACTATGGGCGATTTAAACCTTACCACCGTTGCATGAGCGGTTTCTATGGTATAACGCACATCTAAACTTTGCTGCAAAGCACTACGTTTAAAGTGTTTTCTCAATGTATTTCTAAAGCTATTTAGAGTATCGTCTTTTAAAAAACCTTGAATCATAACACAGGAAGGCGAAGCTGTTATTCCTTTAAATTGAATTTGGAAGGGTTGAACAGTTTTTAAACACGATTCAATTTCTAAAATATAATCTGCCACAGAAATCTGGTTACTATCAAAACCCGAATAACAAGAAATGATAGACATCACGGTGATGTGGATATCGGAATTCGGATAATAATACTGATGCCCATCAACAGTTTTAAGCGTCTTCAAAAATGTTTGAATATTATTTTTTACCGTTTCTGGCGGACAAATACGCAGGGTAATGCCTTGTCTTAAATCGTCTTCAGCATCTATTAATGCATCCAGCTGATAATTATTTTCTAAAATGCATTTTCTAGCAGTTTGGTAAAGCGTATTGTAATGGTGTCCTAAATTTATTTTGCTCATAAAATTGGTTTGCAAAAAAAGGCTAAGGTTACCCTTAGTCTCTGTTTTCTATACTCTTATAAGCTTCAATAACCTTTTTAACAAGTTTATGGCGAATAACATCTTTATCGTCTAAATAAATCATACCCACACCTTCTACATTTCTTAAAATTAGCAAAGCCTCTTTAAGTCCCGATGTAGTACGCCTTGGCAAATCGACTTGCCCAGGATCGCCAGTTAACAAGAACTTAGCGTTTTTACCCATTCGGGTTAAGAACATCTTCATTTGGGCGTGTGTCGTATTTTGCCCTTCATCTAAAATCACAAAGGCATTATCTAAAGTTCTACCACGCATAAAGGCTAAAGGCGCAATTTGTATGGTACCATTTTCTATATAATTGGCTAATTTTTCGGGCGCAATCATATCGCGTAAAGCATCGTAAAGCGGCTGCATATACGGGTCGAGCTTTTCTTTTAAATCGCCTGGTAAAAACCCTAAATTTTCACCTGCCTCCACTGCTGGACGCGTTAAAATAATACGCTTAACCTCTTTATTCTTTAAAGCCTGAACGGCCAATGCCACACCTGTATACGTTTTTCCTGTACCTGCCGGACCTATTGCAAATACCATATCGTTTTTGCGAATACTTTCTACAAGTTTGCGCTGATTAGCTGTTTGCGCACGTATTAGCTTTCCGCTTACGCCATGTACGATAACTTCTCCACTTTGCGCCGATGTGGTATAATCGTCGCTACTTTGGCTAGTTAAAACACGCTCTATGGTGTTCTCGTCTAACTTATTGTATTTTGCAAAATGGTTTAGTAGCATGGTTAACCTGCGGTCGAATTCTTCTAAGAGGTCTTCATCGCCAAAGGCTTTTATTTTATTGCCTCGGGCAACAATTTTAAGTTTGGGAAAATATTTTTTAAGAAGTTCAATATTTACGTTTTGAGCTCCAAAAAACTCTTTTGGAGTAATCTCTTCTAGTTCAATAATTATTTCGTTCAAAAGCTACTCGATTTAATTAAAAATATCAGTTAAGTTTTATTAGTTTTGTGCTTCTAACAAATCTAATCAATTTTACTTCAGATATGTGAAAAACATATCAACAATTCACCTATGGCTATAATAACTTTAACAACTGATTTTGGCGAAAAAGATCACTTTGCTGGCGCTATTAAAGGGGCTATCTATAGTGAGCTATCAGATGTTAGAATTGTTGATATCTCGCATTCGGTGTCGCCTTTTAGCATCTCTGAAGCGGCTTATATTATTCAAAATGCCTATACAAGTTTCCCAAAAGGGAGCATTCACATTATTGGCATTGATGCCGAAATTAATCCCGAAAACAAGCACATTGCGGTGCTGTTAGACGGACATTATTTTATTTGCGCCAACAATGGTATTATAAGTATGATTTGTGCCGAAATTAATCCCGAAAAAATTGTCGAGATTAATATTCACGATAAAATCCAGACCAGCTTTCCTGTATTAGATGTATTTGTAAAAGTGGCCTGCCACATTGCTCGCGGCGGCTCTTTAGATGTTATAGGAAAAACCATAGAAGACATCAAACCTATACAAAATATAAAACCCTATGTAAACGACGAGCAAAACCAAATTATTGGTAGTATTATTTACATAGATAATTACGGAAACGTGGTTACCAACATTAAAAAGAAGTTTTTTGATAACATTCAAAAAGGGAGACCTTATAAAATTTCTGCCCGCAACCATACCTTTACTTCTATTTACAAAAAATATAGCGATATTGTAGATTTTACGAAACCAAAAGAAGATCGCCAGGCCGAAGGCAAAGGACTCGTTGTTTTTAACTCGTCTAAGTATTTAGAAATCGCGATTTACAAAAGTAATACCACCTCTATAGGGGGCGCTTCTACTTTAATGGGGTTAGATTTAATGGATACCATAACTGTTAATTTTACATCTGAAAGCTAATGTTTGTACGCATTGTAAAAATGAGTTTTAAACCAGAAAGTATTACTGCTTTTAAAACCTTGTTTAATGCTAATAAAAATAAAATTAGACATTTTGAAGGCTGCAATTTTCTTGAACTTTACCAAGATAAAAATGAAGCTCATATTTTTTTTACTTACAGTTATTGGAATACCGATCAGGATTTAGAGCGTTATAAACAATCGCCACTTTTTAAAACAGTATGGGCAGAAACCAAACTGATGTTTAACGACAAACCAGAAGCTTGGAGTGTAAACAAATTAGTAAGTTTGCCTTAACAAAAAATACATTAAAACCATGTTTGCCATTTTAAAAAAAGAAATACACACCTTTTTTGCATCTCCAATAGGATATTTGGTTATTGCATTGTTTTTAATCTTAAACGGCTTGTTTTTATGGTTTTTTAAAGGCGATTTCAATATTATTGATAATGGTTTTGCAGACCTTTCTAACTTCTTTGTATTGGCACCGTGGATTTTACTGTTTTTAATCCCAGCGGTAACCATGCGCAGTTTTTCCGACGAAAAAAAACAAGGCACTTTAGAGTTGCTTTTAACCAAACCTATATCGCATTTAAACATCGTTTTAGGCAAATATCTAGGCGCTTTTGTTCTTATTTTAATTGCACTGCTACCTACCGCACTTTATGTGTTTACGGTATACCAATTAGGAGATCCTGTAGGGAATTTAGATTTAGGAAGCACTTTAAGCTCTTATTTTGGTCTTTTATTTCTAATAGCTGCCTATACCGCCATAGGCATTTTTGCTTCCTCCTTGTCCGATAACCAAATTGTAACCTTTATTATAGCCGTATTTTTATGTTTTTTCTTTTACATAGGTTTTGAGGGTATAGCCGACTATCTATCTAGTAATTTTATAGATCAATTAGGCATGAGTTTTCATTTTAAAAGTATGAGTCGTGGTGTTTTAGACACTCGAGATATTATTTATTTTTTAAGCATTGCTTGTCTGTTTATTACATTAACGCTTCAAAATATTAACACCAAATAAGTTATGATTATAACAACGCCGTTTATTGTGATTATAACCTTACTTTTTGTGGCAGTATTTCTTTTTGCAAGAACTATAGACAAACGCATTTGGGTAAGCGGACTTTTAAGCATTGTACTTACACCACTTATTTACTTTTATGTACTTTACCCTTTAATTAATATTTTTAGCGATTACCACCATCAAAAATATTTTAATGCCGAAACTTGGAAAACAGCACCTGCTTTGCGCTACGAAATGGGTAATGACTTAAAAACTTCTAAAATGCTTATCGGAAAAAACAAAGCCGAAGTCAAAGCGCTTTTAGGAGCCCCAGAATGGTTTAGTTGGAACGATGCTATTAAAGCAAACGACTCTAATTATTGGAACTACAATTTAGGTATGAAACCAGGCGCTTTTAATACCAAGCAAGAATGCATAAAACTCACGTTTGTAAATAACCGTGCAGAGCAATTAGAACAGTATCAATTAGAACAAAATTTTGATGACTAAACATTTAAAACATATTACCGTTATTATAATTGTTTTAATACTTGTAAATGTATTAAGCTCCAAATTATACAAACGGTTCGATCTAACTCAAGACCACCGCTACACTTTAAACCAGGCTACAAAAAACATCATTAACGATGTTAATGCTCCGGTTTTAATAGATATTTTTTTAGAAGGGAAAGACTTTCCTTCCGAGTTTCGAAAACTACAAGCCGAAACCCGTCAGTTATTAGAAGAATTTTATGCCGAAAACAGCAATATTAAATTCAATTTTATCAATCCGTTAGAAGACGACACTAACCGTGATCGCGTCATTCAACAATTAACACAACGCGGCTTAACCCCCATGCAGTTAAGTGTACAAGAAAACGGCAAAAACAGTCAAGAAATTATTTTTCCGTGGGCGTTAGCAAGTTATAACGACGTTACGGTTAAAATTCCATTGGTTAAAAATAAATTGGGCGAATCGCAACAAACCTTAGTCAGCAATTCGGTACAACATCTAGAATATGCTTTTGCAGACGGATTAAGCAAACTCGTTTATCCCAAACAAAAAAAAGTGGCGGTTTTAAAGGGTAATGGCGAGTTAGACAACAAGTACATCGCCGACTTTGTTACCACATTACGCGAATATTATTTTATTGCCCCGTTTACTCTAGACAGCGTTGAAGCCAAACCAAGAGAAACCTTAAAAGCACTAACAGAGTACGATTTAATTATTGGCGCAAAACCCACTGAAGCTTTTACAGATAAAGAAAAATTTGTATTGGACCAATATACCATGAATGGCGGAAAAAGTCTTTGGCTTATAGATGCCGTAGCGATGGAAAAAGACAGTCTTTACAATGCCGAAGGGCGTTCTATTGCCCTAGCTAGAGAGTTAAACCTTACCGACTTTTTCTTTAAATACGGCGTACGTATTAACCCGGTTTTAGTAAGCACACCGTACTCTGCCCCTATTACACTTGCCATGGGAGAAGGCAGTAATGCGCAATTTCAAAACTTACGCTGGCCATACTCACCCTTGGTTAACACACAAAATCAACATCCCATTGTAAATAATCTAAACTTAATAAAGTTCGATTTTGCCAACCCAATAGATACTCTTAAAAACAATCTAAAAAAAACCATCCTTTTAGAAAGTGCCCAACTGAGCAAACTAGAAGGCACTCCTAAAGAAATTAGTTTAGACATTGTTACTCAAGAGCCAGAACCTAGTCAATTTAATAACGGAAGTCAGCCTTTAGCTGTTTTAATAGAAGGTAACTTTACCTCGGTGTATAAAAACCGTTTAAAGCCATTTAAATTAAATACAGAGAAAGACACAAGTGTTAACACCAAAATGATTGTAATTTCCGATGGCGATTTAATTAAAAACGATGTTATTAAAAACGTACCACAAGAATTAGGCTTCGATCGTTGGACCGGCCAGTTGTTTGGCAATAAAGAATTTTTATTAAATGCGGTAAATTACCTCTTAAACGACAATGGACTTATAAACATTCGCGCAAAAGAAATAGAAGTTCCGTTTTTAAATCATCAAAAAATTGCGGCTTCAAAATTAAACTGGCAATTGCTTAACACCTTGCTACCACTAGGATTATTAATAATCTTCGGATTTATATTTCATTATATACGCAAAAAAAAATACGGCGCTTAAATGTTAATAAGTTTGTTTCTTATTTACCCCTATTAAAGATATATTTGTAAGGAGTAAAACTAACTTTTAAGATACAGATGAAATTTATAGTATCAAGCACCTATTTATTAAAGCAATTACAAGTATTAGGTGGTGTAATTAACAGTTCGAACACCCTACCTATTTTAGATAATTTTCTTTTCGAATTAAGCAGCTCTAAACTTATAGTTTCTGCCAGCGATTTAGAAACCACAATGTCGGCAACTTTAGAAGTTGAAAGCGATAGCGAAGGTAGTGTAGCTATTCCTGCACGATTACTTTTAGATACTTTAAAAACCTTTCCAGAGCAACCGCTAACCTTTATTATTGAAGATAATAATACTATAGAAATTAGCTCTAACCACGGAAAATACGCCTTAGCATATGCCGATGGCAAAGAATTCCCGAATGCCGTGTCTTTAGAAGACCCTAGCACAACAACTATTTTAGGAGATATTCTTGCAACAGCCATTAGCAAAACTATTTTTGCTGCAGGAAACGACGATTTACGCCCAGTTATGAGCGGTGTCTTTTTTCAATTTTCTACCGAAGGCTTAACATTTGTTGCTACAGATGCCCACAAATTAGTGAAATATACTCGCGAAGATGTTTCGGCTTCTCAAGTTGCAGAATTTATAATGCCTAAAAAACCTTTAAATTTATTAAAAGGAATTCTGGCCGGAAGTGAAGACGATGTTATTGTAGAATATAACGACTCTAACGCGAAATTCACCTTTAACAACATCGAGTTAATCTGTAGATTAATTGATGGAAAATATCCTAATTACGAAGCTGTAATACCTAAAGAAAACCCTAACAAACTTACTATTGCCAGAAATCAATTTTTAAGCTCGGTAAGACGTGTTAGTATTTTCTCTAACAAAACAACACACCAAATTCGATTAAAAATTGCTGGTGCAGAATTAAATATTTCTGCCGAAGATATCGATTATAGCAACAAAGCCGAAGAGCGCTTAACTTGCGACTACCAAGGCGATGATATGCAAATTGGATTTAACTCTCGATTTTTAACCGAAATGCTAAATAATTTAAGCGCAGACGATGTACAACTTGAAATGAGTTTACCTAATCGCGCAGGAATTTTAACCCCTATAGACGGTCTAGACGAAGGCGAACAAGTAACTATGCTTGTTATGCCGGTAATGTTAAATAATTAATTCCGTTAATTAATTTAATCCTTTTAAGCCATGTTTCTCCCTAAGAGGTTACATGGCTTTATTTTTAGAATCTTTGATATTCTTTATTACAAACGAACTTTGTATTTGCGATACAATTTGTGTTCTGGATATTTTCTTTAAAACGAATTCCTGATATTCGTTCATATCTTTCAATATAATTTTAAGCAAAATATCGTAAGTACCTGCAATATAATTAGCTTCAACAACATTTTCCAAAGTATTGATATAAGCTTCAAATGCTCTAAATGGTTCTTCTTGGTGCGTTGTTAAGGTCACCTGGCAATATGCCACTAAAGATTTTCCTAATTTGGTATAATCAATTACCGCATTATACCCCTTAATAATACCCGAAGCTTCTAATTTTTTAACACGTTCGTGCACCGGTGTTATCGATAAATTAACAGTTTCTGCTAGCTGCTTAATAGATTGCTTGCTGTCTTTTTCTAAGGCCTGTATCAATTTAAAATCGACATCGTCTAACTTAATCATAGTAATATTTTCTAAAAGAGGATTAGATTCAACTTAAAACAAAAATTATTTCTACTAATTTATAATAATCAAAAATATTTTCCAAATAAATTCAAAACTAAGGAAACAACATCTACATTTTATACCTTTACACCATAAATAACAAGGTTATGAATTCTGAAGAACTTAAAGACATTTATCGTAGAAACAAGTATTATTCTGATACTTTTTTAGGTTACCCTGTAGCCAAAGATTTTTCGTATAGCGACTTTGCTCCCTTTCTTGATATTTGTATTAATAATGTAGGAGATCCCGAAAACAAGTCTACACTTGCTATAGATACTAAGGATATTGAATTAAAATGTATCTCGTTTTTTGCCGAGATGTTATCAACCAACATGCAAGACGTTTGGGGATACATAACTAATGGCGGTACCGAAGGCAACCTTTATGCCTTATATTTAGCGCGCGAAAGTTTCCCGAATGCTATGGTATACTACAGCGAAAGTACCCATTATAGCGTTAAGAAAAATTTACATCTTTTAAATATTCCTAACATTGTAATTCGAGCTCAAGACAATGGCGAAATGGATTACGACGATTTAGAACAAACCATAGCTTTACGACGCGACAAACCTGCTGTGTTCTTTTTAAATATTGGAACTACCATGACGGAAGCTGTCGATAAAATTTCTGAAATTAAACGCATTATTAAAAAATATGCTATTAAAGATTATTTTATACACTGCGACGCCGCTTTTTTAGGCACTATAGCACCTTATGTTACTCCAAAACCACAATTCGATTTTGCAGAAGGTATAGACAGCATTGCTATCTCTGGACATAAATTTATTGGTAGCCCAATTCCGTGCGGAACAGTATTAGTAAAACGTAAACACAGAGACCGCATAGCCAATTCGGTATCGTATGTAGGCACAATGGATACCACTATAACAGGTTCCAGAAACGGATTAACGCCCTTATTTATTTGGGATTTTATTCAGAAACACGGTCACGAAGGTTTAAGATTGCGCGTTGAAGCCGCTCAAAAAGTAGCTGCTTATACCGAGAACGAATTGAAAAAATTAGGGTTAAATGCGTGGCGAAATAATCAAGCCTTAACCGTTGTATTCCCAAAACCTAGCAAAGCCTTATGTACTAAATATCAGCTAGCATCTGAAGACGATATCGCTCATATTATTTGTATTCCAGGCATTACCACACAAGATATAGATAATTTTATTTTAGATCTAAAAGCCGAAATAACATCTATTACAGTAAATGCAGAAGCTGTTTTTGCATAATTTCTAAATAATTTCTCATAAAAAAACGCCAACTTTTGTTGGCGTTTTTGATTCATCTTAAAATAGTTTAACTAATAAAATTGAAAGATAAAGGATAATGCGGTGTTTGGCCATTACTAACTTTTATAGCATTTAAGATTGGGAAAACAATACCTATAATACCGATTACCAAAAAGCCTAAAAGCCCTAAGCCAAAAAGTAAAATTAAAGGCACACACAGTATGGCATATATAATTAGACTAATCTGAAAGTTTAAAATAACTTTTCCGTTTTCATCCATTTCATAAACCCTTTCTTTTTGGGTTATCCACAAAACTAACGGAATAAGCAAACTACCAAACCCAGTAACCAATGTTACCAACTGGCTTAAATGCGTTATAATTAATAATTGTTTATCTTCTCTCATGATGATTGTATATTTTGATTGATACTTATAAGACGATAAACCCAGCAAAATGTTACACTTAATGTGGTAATTTATCTTTTACAATACCATAAATAAAAGTCCCTAGTACGGCAGACATTAGTACAATAATAACCGGAATAAAACCTGCACCTATAAGCACAAAAATAGGGCCAGGACATGCGCCTGCTAATGCCCAACCCAAACCAAAAATAATTCCGCCATACATGTACCTTGCAAACGACCTGTCTTTATCTTCAATAATTATTGGAGTCCCATCAAAAGCCTTAATATTATATCGCTTAATCAATTGGATAAAAATAATTCCAAATACTAAAGCTGTACCAATAATACCATACATATGGAACGATTCAAAACGAAACATTTCATAAATTCGAAACCACGAAGCCGCTTCAGACTTATACATAATAACTCCAAAAACAAACCCTAACACTATAAATATAATTTTCTTCATCTTTTAAAATATTAAAGGAAATAATAGGTGAACCATAATCAATCCCCCAATAAAAAATCCAATGACTGCAATTAACGACGGAAGTTGTAAATTGCTTAATCCAGAAATGGCATGTCCAGAAGTACAACCACCTGCATAACGTGCGCCAAATCCAATTAAAAAGCCTCCCACAATTAAAATCACCCAAGTCTTCGCTCTACTTAAAGCAGACACCGAGAACAACTCGGCAGGCAAATAAGCATTGGTCGTTGATATATGTAAATCCTGAAGCGATAGCTTTGTAGCTTCACTAATGGCCGGAATACTATTTTCCGACAAGAACTGTGCAGCAAAAAAACCGCCCAAAACAGCACCTAAAACAACAAATAAGTTCCAACTATCTTGCTTCCAATTATAATCAAAAAAAGTACTTGCTTTTCCACCTCCGCACATACTACAAAACGTTCGTAAATTAGACGACATGCCAAAACGCTTGCCTAATAACAACAAGAACAACATGAGTAATGCAATTAAAAATCCCGACACATACCAGGGCCAAGGCTGTAAAATGAATTCCATCATAATTTTTAATTTTTTAATATATTTTCAAGGTACAAATATATTAGCAACACTATTGCTCGTTTGCTACTTTGGTTACACAACATTTTAAATTTGCTGCTGTGTTAAAAAATTTAAACTACAAAAATTAGTATGGTTTAAAATACTATCTTACTCTCCAAACCAACCAAGGCTATGAAACGTACACTACAAATTGTTGCTTCACTTTTAATACTTTTTTTAATATTAGCGGTATACTTTAATTACCCCAAACTAAATTTCATTACTGGTTTTGCCGCCAAAAGTGTCTGCTCCTGTACGTTTATAGCGGATAGAGAATTAACATCGGTAGAAACCCAAGACAACGACTTCTCTCCCATATTTTATGCTAAGAACAAAATTGATTTTAAAGAAAAATCGGTTACTTCAACTGTATTTGGGTTAAAACCCAGAACTGCAATTTACAAAGCAGGATTAGGCTGTATTTTGGTTCCTGAAGGAAGCAACGCCAACACTTTAAGGCTACAACCCGAACGAACAATTACTCCCAAAGCACTACCTTTTCCTTATGGGAATTTACCACAAAAAGACACCATATTTAAAAACATAGATTACGAAGCTCTTCAAAACGCTGTTGAATCGGCGTTTGACAAAAACGGAGAAAAAGTAAAACGAAGCCGCGCAGTCTTGGTAGTTTACAAAGATCACATTATCGCCGAAAAATACGCCGATGGTTTTACCAAAAATACTAAAATTTTAGGGTGGTCTATGACGAAAAGTATTACAAGTGCCATTGTTGGAGTTTTGGATAAACAGGGGAGAATTAACCGTAATCAATCCAATTTATTTGAAGCTTGGAAAAACGACCAACGCTCTAAAATCACCTTAAATAATCTATTACAAATGAATAGCGGTTTGGCTTGGGAAGAAGATTACAGCAAAATTTCGGACGTTACAAAAATGCTGTTTTTAAAACCTAATATGCCTAACATTCAACTTGAAAAACCTTTAATTGCTGAGCCGAATACAAATTGGAATTATTCTTCTGGCACCACAAACTTAATTTCAGGATTTATCGTTAATCAATTTAAAAGTCAACAAGACTATTTAAATTTTTGGTATGCAGAACTTATTGATAAGATTGGTATGCATTCCATGACCATAGAAACTGATTTAGAAGGTCATTTTGTAGGGTCGTCTTACGGATGGGCTACAGCGAGAGACTGGAGTAAATTCGGCCTGTTGTACCTACACGATGGCAATTGGAATGGTGAACAGATTTTAACTACCGATTGGATCAATTACACCAAAACCCCTACGCCCACTTCTAACGGCGAGTATGGCGCTCAATTTTGGCTGAATGCTGGCGGGCATTATCCCGATGTTACTAAAGACTTATTTTCTTGCAATGGATATCAGGGACAAAAAATAAGCATCGTCCCTTCTAAAGATGTTGTAATAGTACGTTTCGGTTTAATTGAAGAACCGTTATTCGATTTTAACCGTTTTCTTTCAGAAGTGCTCTCTGCTATACATTAAAAAAACCCTTAATAAATTATTTACTAAGAGTTTTTATTATTTTTAAACTATTGCTAGTTCTATTATGCAATACTTCGTAAATACGCCATTTTTATAGCTGCGATGGCTGCTTCTGTACCTTTATTGCCATGAATACCTCCAGAACGGTCTATCGCCTGCTGCATGGTATTATCGGTTAAAACACAAAAAATAACTGGCGTATCATGCAATACATTTAAATCTTTAATGCCTTGGGCTACACCTTCGCAAACAAAATCGAAATGCTTGGTTTCGCCTTGAATAACACTACCGATGGCTATTACGGCATCTACATGCTGCTCTTGCATTTTTTTACAACCGTAAATAAGCTCATAACTTCCTGGCACCTGCCAATGTTTAATATTATCGGCAGCTACACCATGTTCTAAAAGCGTGTTGTAAGCGCCCTCAAACAAGCCGTTAGTTATAGTATCGTTCCATTCTGAAACAACAATCCCAAACCGAAAGTTGCTCGCGTTTGGGATTGTTGATTTATCGTAATCGGATAAATTTTTATTTGCTGTTGCCATATTATTTATTTGCTAGCACTTGTGCTTTACCTATAAATACATCTACTGTAGAGGCTTCGGTTGAATTTGGATAATCGTTTTTAATAGTTTCGAAATACCCCAAAGCTTCTTTAGGATTCCCTAACTCTAAAGCTATTAAACCAGCTTTATTTAAATACATAGGTGTTGTAAACTCGTTATTACGGATATTAGCTGCTTCTTTATAATAACTTAAAGCGTCATCTAACTGGTTTAATTGTACAAAAGCATCACCAATACCACCTTTTGCTAATGGCGCTAATGCTTCGTCTTCACTAGAGAAATTGCTTAAATGTTCTACAGCATTCTTATAATCTTTCAAGTTTAAATACGCCATACCAGCATAATACTCGGCTAAATTTGCTGCTGGAGTTCCGCTATGCTCGCTTATAATGTCTAGCATACCATATTTTCCTGCACCACCATTAAGCGCTAAAGTGTATAATGAATCTTTTTCGGTTCCGTTTACTGCCTCATTAAAGTATTTTTGAGCTTGGAACATATCGTTCATTGCTTCGGTTTCTTTTGGCTGCGCAACAAATTCGTTATAACCTAAATAGCCCAAAACTAAAGCTGCAACCACACCTATAATAACAAAAATATATTTTTGGTTACCAGCCACCCACTCTTCTGTTTTAGAAGCCGTTTCGTCTAGCGTATTAAAAACTTCTGCTGTTGTTGATGTTTCTTCAACATTATCAAAATTTTCAATATCTTCTTGCTCTACTTCTGGTTTTGTAGTTGGTTTGTAACCTCTTTTCTTATAAGTTGCCATAAATTCTATATTAATCGCCGCAAAAATATAATTTTTCTTCAGAAATAAAAGGCAATTTATTTGTTATTTTTCAATAATTTGCATGCCTTTCTAAGTTAATCCATCAAATCGCATAAGATTCTTTTTTTTATGATCCTAAAATCCTTATCTGTAATTAATTACAAAAATTTTGAAAGCGAATCGTTTGAATTCGACGACAAAATTAATTGCTTTGTAGGACAGAATGGCGTTGGAAAAACGAATGTTTTAGATGCGATTTACCATTTGGCGTTTGGAAAAAGCTACTTTAACCCTATTGCTTCGCAGAACATTAACCACAATGCCGATTTTTTTGTAGTTCATGGTGATTTCGAAAAACACGATCAGCCAGAAAAAATTGTAGTTAGCCTTAAAAGTGGTCAGAAAAAAGTAATAAAACGCAACGGTAAAGCTTACGATAAATTTAGCGACCATATTGGTTTTATTCCGTTGGTAATTATCTCGCCTGCAGATCGCGACCTAATTATTGAAGGCAGCGAAACGAGAAGAAAATTTTTAGACAGCGTTATTTCGCAAAGCGATAAAACCTATTTAACCGATTTAATAAATTACAATAAAACATTAGCTCAGCGCAATGCACTTTTAAAATATTTTGCATTAAACCATACATTTAATGCCGACACTTTAGACGTTTACAACTTACAGCTACACGAATTAGGTTCGGCTATTTTTGAAAAAAGACATGCATTTTTAGAAACGTTTATTCCCATTTTTAAAACCAGACATCAAGTTATTAGCCAGGGGCAGGAACATGTAGAGTTGATTTACAAAAGCGATTTGCACGACACACCGTTAAACACACTTTTAAAGCAAAATTTAACTAAAGACAGGGCTTTACAGTACACTTCTACGGGTATTCATAAAGACGATTTACTGTTTCAAATAAGCGAACACCCCATTAAAAAATTCGGGAGTCAAGGTCAGCAAAAATCCTTTTTAATCGCCTTAAAATTAGCTCAATTCGATTTTATAAAAGCGCAAAGCGGTGTAAACCCCATTTTATTGTTAGATGATATTTTTGACAAGCTGGACGAACATCGGGTCGGGCAAATTATTAAATTAGTAGACGATGCCAATTTCGGACAATTATTTATAAGCGACACCCATGCAGACAGAACCGAAAATGCTGTTAAACAAGTGCATCAATCGTATCAATTATTTAAAATCGGAAAATAATATGCAAGTTTTAAAATATCTAATTGTAATATGTAGCCTTATCGTTTTTAACAGCTGCAATACTTCACCCAAAATACATCCCGCTGATTTAAATGGCTATTGGGAGATAGAGCACGTTATCTTGCCCGATGGTACCGAACACATTTATAAAGTGAACCAAACTGTAGATTTTTTTAAATTAAATGATAGTTTAAAAGGGTACCGACAAAAAATGAAACCTAAAGAGAATTCGAATTACATACCCGTTACAGACAAAGAACATATTGCCATTGTAAAAACAAAC
Organism: Bacteroidia bacterium; assembly: GCA_030427735.1. Taxonomy (GTDB): domain Bacteria; phylum Bacteroidota; class Bacteroidia; order Flavobacteriales; family Flavobacteriaceae; genus Formosa. Next base: position 294,479 of record JAUIBP010000001.1, read on the forward strand.
GATAGTGTATATTTGCACACCAAAACGGCATTTTCTAGTTGGAAAGAAACTATTTTGGAATTAAACAAAAACCGTTTAAAAGTTATTAACCATAACAATAATGTATACGTCTACAAACGTTATATACCTTTAAACCTGTAACACCAATGGCAAAACGCAACAACGAACACTTAAGCATTTCGGATGTTTTAAAAGCATTTGTAGAGACCAATAAATTAGAATCTGGTTTAGACAAAGTTAATGTGCGTGATGCTTGGGCCAAGCTTATGGGTAACGGGGTCAACAACTACACTACGGCCATAAGTCTGGAACGCGATACACTTTACGTTCAATTAAGTTCTAGCGTGCTTCGAGAAGAATTAAGCTATGGAAAAGAAAAAATAATTAACATGCTTAATGACGATTTAGGTAAAGAAGTGGTAAAAAAACTGATTTTACGTTAACTCGAAATTACTGCATTAAAAGCACCAAAAGCTCTTTTAACAAATCGCCTTGCGGAACGGCATTAGCGCCAACACCTTTACTTTTTACATCGAATTCCCGTAAAATTGCAATATTGGCACTTACCTTTTTCATCGGGTAATTTCTAACAGCTACTAGATATTCTTCTACAAAATAAGGATTGATTTTTAAGGCGGAAGCTACGCTTCTTGGATTTTTATCATTCATGCCATGAATGTGTAATAACTGCGAAAAAAAACTGAACAATAACGACACCGTAACCACCATAGGATTATCTTTTGGGTTGTCTGCAAAATACTTTACAATTTTTTGAGCCTTAAGCACATTACGAGACCCAATAGCCTTACGCAGCTCAAAATTATTATAATCCTTACTTATACCAATATTTTCTTCAATATGGTCGGGGGTAATTTGTGTGTCTTTTAGTAAAATTATTTGTAGTTTCTCCAGCTCATTATTTATTTTGCTTAAATCGGTTCCTAAAAACTCGACCAGCATTTGGGCGGCTTTAGGTGTAATGCTATACGATTTTGGTGATAATACTCTACGAATCCAATCGGCTACCTGATTTTCGTATAGTTTTTTACTTTCAAAAACTACGCCTGTTTTTTTTATCGCTTTATAAATGGCCTTGCGCTTATCTACGGTTTTATACTTATAATTTAAAACCAAAATAGTAGATGGTTGCGGTTGCTTGGCGTAATCGGTTAATTTATCGATTTGCCGCGACAAATCCTGAGCTTCTTTAACAATAACCACCTGATATTCTGCCATCATTGGGTAACGCTTAGCCTGACTTACTATGTCTTCAACAGTAATATCGCGCCCATATAACACCATTTGGTTAAAACCTTTTTCCTCTTCGCTTAAAACACTGGCTTCAATAAAGTCCGAAATTTTATCGACATAATAAGATTCTTCACCCATTAATAAATAAATAGGTTTCAACTTTTTTTGTTTTATATCGGCTACTAACTGTTTTATTTCGTCCAAACTAAAATATTATAAGTGATTGCTTCTAAAAAATAGAATTGTGGAATTGGCTTTTTGAATTATGAAATCTACCTTTGGGCACTCAAGAATTATACATGCAAGAGTTAAACTTTCCAAAGTTTACATTTCGTTTCAAAAATAGCGAAAATAAAATTTCTATTTTTGATGAAATTCGTAAAAAATTTATTGTGCTACAACCCGAAGAATGGGTAAGACAGCATTGCGTTCAATATTTAATACAAGTAAAACAATACCCTAAATCGCTAATAAACGTAGAAAAAGAACTGCTGGTTAACGGTTTACGAAAACGTTACGATATTGTAGTGTTTAACACCAATGGCAGCATACAACTTATTGTAGAATGTAAAGCGCCACAAATTACAATTAACCAAACCACCTTCGACCAAATTGCACGTTACAATTTAAGCCTAAATGCTAATTATTTAATGGTTACCAACGGTATAAATCATTATTATTGCCAAATGGATTATAAAGTAGAAGCCTATCACTTTTTAAAAGACATCCCAAATTACAACTTTTAATTACCCATGAAACTTGCTATTGTAATATTAAACTGGAACGGAAAAGCACTGCTTGAACAGTTTTTACCTGGTGTAATTTCTCACTCCCCAGAAGCCGACGTTTATGTTATAGACAATGCTTCGACTGATGATTCTGTTTCATATTTAAAACAACATTTCCCTGACACAAAAGTTATAATCAACTCAGAAAACGGAGGTTATGCCAAAGGCTACAATGAAGGCTTAAAACAAATAGATGCCGATATTTTTTGTTTATTAAACAACGATATTGCAGTTTCTGAAAACTGGTTACATCCTATTTTAAAAACTTTTAAAAACGAACCTAAAACAGCCATAATTCAACCTAAAATATTAGATTTTAAAAACCCAGATTATTTTGAATATGCTGGAGCAGCAGGCGGGTTTATAGACAAATATGGTTACCCGTATTGCAGAGGACGAATTTTTGACACCCTAGAACAAGACCTGCAACAATATAACAATACAACAGATATTTTTTGGGCCTCTGGTGCTTGCTTTTTTATTCGCGCCAAGGTATTTAATCAATTGGAAGGTTTCGATACCCATTTTTTTGCCCACATGGAAGAAATTGATTTGTGTTGGCGGGCAAAACATCTAAACAACGCCATTACATATTTACCAGATAGCAAAGTGTATCATGTAGGAGGTGCGACTTTATCGGCTTCAAATCCACAAAAAACCTATTTAAATTTCAGGAACAGCTTATTTATGCTTGTTAAAAATACACCTAAACCCATTCTTCCATTAATCATCGCAAGGTTATTATTAGATGGCTTGGCAGGAATTCATTTTTTAATTCAGTTTAAACCCAAACACATCCTATCTATTTTAAAAGCACATTTCCATTTTTATTTGGCTTTGCCTCTACTTTTAAAACAACGAAAAGCAACGCCAAAAACCAAAACATATTATACGGTAAAATCTATCGTATGGCAGTATTTTGTTAAAAACAATCGAAAATTTAGTCAATTATAAAATAGTTAGTAAAAGTTTTGTTAAACACCTTTTTAACATATTTTTTTTTATATTTTTGATGAGATTAAATATAATTTAAGAATTATTATGAAGAAACTGATTTTGAGCAGTGTAACTGCTTTACTCCTTTTATCATCTTGTGTATCTAAAAAAGATTATGCTGCTTTAGAAGCTAAACAAAAAGAAACTCAAGATTTATTAAACTCTGCAACAGTAAAATTAAATGCCTGTCTTACAGACAAAGCCGCTGCTACAGCAAGAGCAGAAGCACTTAAAGATCAAATAGACGATTTAATTGACACCAAAGGTAACTTAACAACCTTAACGCAAAAAGGTGCCGAGAACTTAGAAAAATCTCTAGAAAGCTTAAAAGAAAAAGATTTAAAAATTACTCGTCTTCAAGATGCTTTAACCAAAAAGGACAGTGTAACCTTAGCGGTTGTTACCAGCTTAAAACGTGAAGTTGGTATTAACGATCCAGACATTGAAATTAATGTTGAAAAAGGAGTTGTTTTCATTTCTATTGCCGATAAATTATTATTTAAAAGCGGAAGCTACATCGTAACAGATCGCGCAAAAGAAGTGTTAGCAAAAGTTGCTAAAGTAGTTAATAGTAAACCAGATTTTGAATGTATGGTTGAAGGACACACAGATAATGTACCTTACAAAAAAGGTGGTGTGTTAGAAGACAACTGGGATTTAAGTGTTAAACGTGCTACCTCTGTAGTTCGTGTGTTACAAGACTTAGATGTTAATCCTGCGCAATTAATTGCTGCTGGTAGAAGCCATTATGTACCATTAGTACCTAACGACACTCCAGAAGACAGAGCAACAAACAGACGTACCCGTATTGTTGTACTTCCAAAAATCGATCAGTTCTACGAAATGGTTGAAAAAGAAATGAAAAACCTTTCTGAAGGCACTAAATAATTCATTTTCAATCTTAAATAATATTAAGTCCAGCTAAATTCTTAGTTGGGCTTTTTTTATATGTTTTAGTATCTTTAACAACAGATTTATGCAAAATAAACCAAGACCAAACACTCATGTCTAACAAACCGCAACCCAATACCACAACATTAATTACGCGCGATTGGTTAGCCATAGAGCGCACAAAATTAGCCAACGAACGTACGTTTTTAGCTTATTTTAGAACGTTTATGGTGTTTTTAGGTACAGGACTCACCATTATAAAAATGCATATGTTTGCTCAATTAGAATCTTTCGGGATTGTTTTGCTTATAATAGCCCCAATTATATTGGCCATTGGTATTTACAGACTTATAAAAGTGCGTAAATTAATTCGAAAACATTATAAAGTTTAAATGAAAACGGCAACAGTTAAAACCCTTAAAACCGAATTACAACATTTATCTCAAACCGAACTCATAGCGCTCTGCTTACGTTTATCGAAATTTAAAAAGGAAAATAAAGAACTCCTAACCTATCTGCTTTTTGAAGCCGACAACGAACACCAATACATAGCCACAGTTACACAGGAGCTGCACGAGCAATTTAAAAACATAAACCCTAATAGCTACTTCTACATAAAAAAAAGCGTGCGTAAAATTTTAAGACAGCTAAAAACTTACGCCAGATATTCGGGTAAAAAGGAAACAGAAATTGAATTGTTATTATTTTTTTGCAAGGAGTTAAAAAGCTTTAAACCTACTATAAAACACAATCTTACTCTAACCAATTTATACAACAGACAAATTGAAACCATTAAGAAACTTATCACAGGGCTTCACGAAGATTTACAATACGATTTTAATTTGGAATTGGAAGCTTTAACTACTATTTAGCCAAATTAGATTTAATTGAATAATTAGACATGGTAAGCACAATTTTACCAGTTTTAACACCATCTGCTTTCATTTGGTCTTTATTAACTGTAGTGCCCTTTCCCATATAATTTAAAGGAATTTTAATACGCTCTATTTCAAAATTTACAGCCACTTGTTGTGGTAAAATTTCTGTTGGTTCCTTATAATAAAAAACCACAATATAGGTACCATTTTTTTTAGTGCTTATTTCTGTTTCTACAATACGCTCCAAATGGGTATCTATTAAAACCGTCGCTATAGCAAAATCGGCACGTTTATCGGTTGGTATAATGTTTACAGATTTATACAATGCCCCATCCCGCTCTTCTTGTCCGCGATCTACTGTAATAAATGGATATTCGAACAGTTGTTGCAACGAAAAATCTAAACCTCGTTTTGGAAGCATCACAAAATCTTTCGAATCGAATTTGGTTGGTTTGCCTTTTTCATAAATCATTGTAGCATACTTGGTAGGCATATTTATAAAGCTAATATCAACATCTAATTGTAAATCTACCGTAAACCCTTCAACAGTATCCATTCTAGATTTTACAGCCAATAAATCGGCATCAATTTGTTGTGCCCAGACTCCAGAAACACAAAAAAACAAGAAAAGTAAACGTATCATCCTATATCTTTTTTATTAAACACATAAATTCCTAAACCCGCAAATAACAAGGTATAAATTACCAACATTACGCTATTAACGCCTATTGACACCCAATCGATATCCTGATAAAAAAAATATTGCCAAGTATCGTTAAGTTTAAAGAAAAACAGACTGTTTAAAAACGAATTTCCGAAATCTATTTTAAGTAAAACATTAGAAAGTATTAAAAACAATGCTGCAACAATCCAGGTTTTTGTAGCTTCTTTAAAAAATACTGCCAAAGTTAGACTGGTTACCGAGAAAAAAACCATAGAAAAGGCTCCCGAAACAAAAGCGTAACTTAAACGATAAACCGCATCTGTCTGTTCGAAAAAATTTAAGGCATTTAAATACACGATTAAATCTCCTGTCCCGAATACAGCATACGACAATATAAATGCAGATAATGCCATTAAAACTACAACCACTACAGTAAAAGTAATAGCTACAATGTACTTACTAAGCATGAATTGCCATTTACTTACAGGCTGCAACATCATGGCTTGTACAGTGCGGTCTTTATACTCCGATGTTAACATACCAGATACCACAATCATTAAAATGAGTGGCAAATTAAACCAAAGTGAATTTAATATTAGGTAAACCAACAAATTACCATTTAACAAAGTACCTTCAAAATAAAAGGATTGTTTTAAATTGTCTAGTAGAATATCTATAATGGTTGCGCCTTGATAATACGCACTTACCAAAATAACCATTTCAATTACAAATAGAGCAGCTAGAGCATAATAGGTTTTGCCTTGCTTAAATAATTTATAAAACTCTGAGGCGACTAATGCTTTCATACAGTATTAAACTCAAACAATTTATCCATATTTAATTCGGGCACACAAGACGTAATATAAATGTGCTCTTCATGCAGTTTTTGTATTAATTCAGGCACTTCTTCTGCCGCCAAAGTTACACTCGCCGACGCGCCCTTAAAGACGGTTTTATAGTTTTGCAAAGTTTTAGATGCCTTAATATTTGGAGCCGTAAAATTATAACTTGTAGTATGCTCTTGAATAATGTTTTGTGTAACACCAGATTTTATAATGTTGCCGTTTTTTATAACAAACAATCGGGTACATATTTTGCTTAATTCTTCAATAATATGGGATGAAATAATAATAGCCAATCCTTTTTTTTCGGCTAATTCTATAATTAGTTGCCGTAAGGCCGATATCCCTAAAGGATCCAATCCCGAAAACGGTTCATCTAAAATTAAACATTTTGGGTTGTTTAATAATGCTATAGCTATACCCAAACGCTGTTTCATCCCCATAGAAAAATGCTTTACAGGATCGGTTCTATTTGTAGGCAGTCCAACTTGCTGCAATTTGTTAATTAAATCGGGAGTTGTAACGTTTAAACCCTGTACTTTACAAAATAGCTTTAAATTATCGTAAGCATTTAAATACTCGTACAATGCAGGTTTTTCAATTATACCGCCAATAGGTTTTACGCCGTTAGCATTTAGGGTTACAGTACCAGAATCAGCTTTTACTAAACCCAGAATAATTTTAAAAAGTGTTGTTTTACCAGCGCCATTTGCCCCTAATAAACCAGAGACTTCACCTGCATTACAAACTAAATTTACAGCATTTAAAATTTGAAGATTGCCATACGATTTACAGACATCTTTTACGGATAATATCATGCAGAAAATTCTAATTGAAGTTTTTTATAATCGAATTTGGATTGATAAGTCTTTTCCATAAAAGTACGCGCCCAAAAGGTTTTCCGAATAAGGAATAACGGATCTTTCACCATAAAATACGGCACAAAATGATGCCATTTTACACCGCGTTTTTTATAATAATTGGCTACATGTTGCTCTATTCCTAGTTCGCTAGCAGCGACTAAAGCAGCCGAACGCTGACACTTAGACCCAATATAATTGGCCGCTATTCTGTTCTGAAAACCATACTCGAAAAACTGATCTTTTGCTCGTTTATAATTTTGATATCGCGACCAGCCATCCATTAATACCAAAAAAATATGTATAAACGAAAACAAAAAACAAACCAACCAAAGTATTTGCCACCCGACACTATCTGTTTGTAAAGATTTTATAAGAAAAACCCAAAACCCCCAAGATTCTAGTATAAATAAAATTAAAGAATAATACAGCAGCTTCCCTACTCTTAAATAAGAACAAAATGGATGTGGTTGTTTAGGTAAGCTAGCGAATTCCATGATAACAAATAAAATAAATCTTTAACTAATTTACCATATAAATGTTAATAAAAAAAGCCTGTAGATAACTACAGGCTTTCTTAATATGTTAATTTATTGTTTAAAACATGTCGCGTCCAGCAAAATGAAAAGCACCTTCTATTGCTGCATTTTCATCGCTATCACTTCCATGCACAGCATTTTCGCTAATAGAATCTGCATACATTTTACGAATAGTACCTTCGGCTGCATCAGCTGGATTTGTAGCACCAATAAGGGTTCTAAAATCTGCTACGGCATTTTCTTTCTCTAAAATAGCCGCTACAATTGGACCACGAGTCATATACTCTACCAACTCACCAAAAAACGGACGCTCACTGTGTATTGCGTAAAAAGCTTCAGCATCTGCTTTGGTCATTTGCGTTAACTTCATCGCTACTATTCTAAACCCTGAAGCGTTTATTTTTTCTAAAATTGCGCCAATGTGTCCTTTTTCAACAGCATCTGGCTTAAGCATTGTAAATGTTCTATTTGTTGCCATTTGTTTTTTTAAATTTGCTGCAAAAGTAATGCATTTCTTTAGAACTACCATATAAACCAATATTAAAAAATTGTATCTTCGCCCCTTATGACAGTTTCAGAAATCACCCAAATACAAACGCTTTTAAGCACGCCAAAACGCATTGTTATTGTTCCGCATAAAAATCCAGATGGCGATGCCATGGGCTCTACACTTGCGCTTTACCATTACTTAAAACAATACAATCACCTAGCTGTTGTGATTGCTCCAAACGATTATCCAGATTTTTTAAAATGGCTACCAGGAGACGATACTGTATTAAAATACGATAGTAATACAGCGCACTGCAATACCATTATTGCAGATGCAGAACTGATTTTTACATTAGATTTTAATGCCTTACATCGCGTAGAAAACATGGGCGAAGAACTAGCTAACAGCAAAGCTATAAAACTCATGATAGACCATCACCAACAGCCAGAACCTTACGCTTTGTACACGTATTCTGACGTTACAATGAGTTCTACCTGCGAAATGGTGTATCGTTTTATAGAAATGTTAGGCGATACCAATAAGATAACCCAAGCTATGGCCACCTGCTTGTACACAGGCATTATGACCGATACAGGCTCGTTTAGATTTGCGGCTACTACAAGCGAAACCCATTACATTATTGGTAAACTTATAGAACACGGTGCCAACAATGCCGAAATTCATAATAAGATTTACGACACCAACAGCTACGAGAGATTGCAATTATTAGGTTGTGCACTTAACAACCTTAAAGTTATTCCCGAATTAAATACGGCTTACATTACCTTATCTCAAGACGAACTTAATCAATTCAACTTCAAAAAAGGAGATACCGAAGGATTTGTTAACTACGGGCTATCGCTCAACAATATTAAATTTGCAGCTATTTTTATAGAACATAAGCAAGAAAATATTATTAAAATTTCGCTTAGGTCTAAAGGTGATTTCTCTGTAAACGAATTCTCCAGACGATATTTTGAAGGAGGTGGACATACCAATGCTGCTGGCGGAAAAAGTGATTTATCTCTAAACGATACAGTTGAAAAATTTATTAGTATCTTACCAAGCCATAAAAATGAATTAACCTCATGAAAAAATTACTTTTATGTTGTATAATATTGGTAAGTGTAATCGCTTGTAAATCTCCCGAGGCCAGACGACCAATATCGGTAACTAGCGGTTCGTTTATAGACGAGTCTGTAAAACGAAATACGCAATTATACGAAAGCGAAAAACAACAATTTCAGGAGTATATTAACAAAAATCCAAATCAAAAGTACATCGCTTCCAATAGTGGATTTTGGTACACTTACAACACACAAATAACAGCAGATTCCTTACCCAAACCCGATTATGGCGACATTGTTTTTTTTGATTACGATGTGAAATCGCTTAACGGCATACAAATCTATTCTGCCAACGAAACCAAGCCAGACCGCTACGTAATGGATCAACAAGAACTATTTACAGGACTCCGCGAAGGCTTAAAATTAATGAAAGCTGGAGAAACTGTAACCTTTCTTTTTCCGTCGTCTAAAGCTTATGGCTATTATGGCGACGAAAATAAAATTGGCACCAACATACCCCTTATTTGCAAAGTAACAGTACATTCAATAACCGAAAATTAATTACAAAAAATGACCCTATTAAAACAAACATTAAAGATTTTTTTGCTTACGCTTATTCTAAGCTTTACAGCATGTAACGAAAAATACCCAGATTTACCAGATGGCATCTATGCCGAATTCATTACCAACAAAGGTACCATGGTGGCTAATTTAGAGTACAAAAAAGTACCTGTAACCGTAGCCAACTTTATTACTTTGGCAGAAGGCACAAACACTATGGTAGACAGTACTTACAAAAACAAAAAATACTACAACGGTACCATTTTTCATCGTGTTATCGATAAATTCATGATTCAAGGTGGCGATCCTACCGGAACTGGTACAGGCAGCCCTGGATATAAATTCAACGATGAATTTAACGACGAATTAAAGCACGACAAGCCAGGCATTTTATCTATGGCCAACTCTGGTCCTAACACCAATGGCAGTCAGTTTTTTATTACAGAAATACCAACGCCTAATTTAGATAACAGACATGCTGTTTTTGGTGAATTGGTTTTAGGATTAGAAGTGCAAGACACGATATCGAATGTAGAGCGCGACGGAAGAGACAAACCTTTAGAAGACGTTGTACTACAACAAGTAAACATTATAAGAAAAGGTGCTGAAGCCAAAAAATTTGATGCTAATGCCGTATTCTTAAACAGTTTTGAAGAAATCGAAAAACAGAAAAAAGAAGCCGAAGCAAAATTAGAACAAGCTAAAGCAGACTTTTTAGAAAGCGACAAAGCGCTACGTGAAAAAATGGAAACCTTACCTTCTGGTTTAGGTATATCTGTTATTGAAAAAGGTGATGGAACTAAACCAACTTCTGAAGACAAAGTACTTATTGGTTATGCAGGATATTTAGAAGATGGTGCTTTATTCGATACCAACTACCCTGAAATAGCTAAAGTTTACGGACAGTACAATCCGCAACGCGATGCTCAAGGCGGTTATCAACCATTCCCTATGATTTACAACGAAAGCGCAGGCTTAATTCCTGGCTTCAGAGAAGCCATGCTTAATATGAATGTAGGCGACAAAGCTCGTGTTTACATTCCATCGGCTTTAGCTTATGGCGAACGTGGTGCACCTCCGGTTATCAAACCAAATACCAACCTTGTTTTCGATTTAGAAATTACAGGTGTTGTTGGTCAAGAGTAAACCTAAATAGCTATTAGTAGTGGAATATAAGTAGTGGAATATAAGTAGTGAGATTGTTAGTATTGCAGCTTGTTCTTTCAGATAAAAAAGTCAATACGCTATCATAATACAACACATATTTTCAACATACTAATTCATAAAAAAAATCCGCTAAACAGCGGATTTTTTTATTCTAGAATTGTGCTATAAGAGCCCTTATTTCTTTGGAATGTGCTTTAAAATTTCCAAAACAAATGTCCAATATTTTTGAGCCGATGAAATACTGGCACGTTCATCTGGAGAGTGCGCACCTTTTATCGTCGGGCCAAAACTAATCATTTCCATATCTTGATAATTAGATCCTAAAATACCACATTCTAAACCAGCATGACAAGCCGCTACATGAGCTTTTTCGCCATTTAAACGCTCGTATGTTTCGTCTAACACTTTTAAAATAGACGATTCCATATTTGGTGTCCATCCTGGGTAATCGCCTTTAAATTCTACTTCGCAACCTGTTAATTCGAAAGTTGCACGTAAGGTATTTGCTAAATCCCATTTAGAACTATCTACCGAAGATCGTGTTAAACATCCTACTTTAATTTTACCATCCTTTAAAATCACACGTGCAATGTTATTAGAAGTTTCCACCAGTTCTGGAATATCTGCACTCATTCTGTACACGCCATTATGTGCCGCATATAAAGCACGAGTAAACCCTTCCTGAACCCCTAGATCCATAATAAATTTTGGAGTTTCCACAGCTTCAATCAGCACCTTTAAATCTGGCTCCATGGTTTTTAGTTCGGCTTTAATAATTTCGGCTTGTTGATTCATTTCAAACTCGAAAGCAGCTTTATGCACCGCATCAATAGCTACAATAGCCATACTTTCTCTAGGTATGGCATTTCGTAAACTACCACCATCGATTTCTGAAATGCGTAAACCAAAATTCTCGAAACCATCGAAAAGTAAACGGTTTAAAATCTTATTGGCATTGCCTAGACCTTCGTGAATTTGCATCCCCGAATGTCCACCTTGTAAGCCTTTAACTGTAATTTTATAGCCTATTTTAAACTCTGGCGTTTCTTCTTGATTATACGATCTTGTTGCTGTAACATCTACACCACCAGCACAACCTACACCAATTTCATCATCTTCTTCGGTATCTAGATTTAAAAGAATATCACCTTTTAAAAGTCCACCTTTTAAACCTTGAGCACCCGTCATTCCAGTTTCTTCATCAATCGTAAATAACGCCTCAAGTTCTGGATGCGCAATGCTATCGCTTTCTAAAATAGCCATAATGGTTGCCACTCCCAAACCATTGTCGGCTCCTAAAGTGGTACCTTTTGCGCGTACCCAATCGCCATCTACATACATGTCTATACCTTGGGTTTCGAAATCGAAAACAGTATCGTTATTTTTTTGGTGTACCATATCTAAATGCGACTGCATTACAATGGCTTTTCTGTCTTCCATACCTGCTGTGGCTGGCTTGCGAATAATAACATTTCCAACCTCATCAACTATCGTTTCAAGTCCTAACGAGGTTCCGAAATCTTTCATAAAAGCTATTACTTGAGCTTCTTTTTTAGATGCCCTTGGCACGGCATTTAAATCGGCAAATTTATTCCAAAGCGCATTGGGTTCTAATGCTCGTATTTCTGAATTCATAATATCGTTTTAAAATGTTATACAAAGGTAGGTATTCGCAGCAACCTATTACAAACATTTACCTATTTTTGAGGTATGCTTAAAAACCCAAAAACATATTTAGCCTTAGCGTTATTGCCCCTGTATGGCATTGTAAAATTTTTATCGGGGTATCCAGAAATTGTAGAGCGTGTATATAGTAACGGCATATACCCATATATTTCGAAAGGATTTCGATTTACCTTAGGATGGATGCCTTTTTCGTTTGGTGATTTTATTTACGCGTTTGGCATCATATACATTTTACATTGGTTATTTGCCAACAGAAAACGTATTATTACTGATACTATAAATTGGATTGTAGATGTTTTGGCGGCTACCACCGTAATTTATTTTGCTTTTCACTTGTTTTGGGGTATGAATTATTACCGTTTACCATTACACAGCAATTTAGGTTTAGAAGCCGATTACACCACCGAACAATTGGTTAAGGTAACCACCTTATTAACCAACAAAACCAATGCACTGCAATTTAAACTTACACAAAACGATACGTTAAAAGTAAACATACCTTTAACGAAACGTGAAATCTTTAAAATTTCGGAAAATGGGTATCGCAATTTAAAAGCACAATTCCCACATTTAGATTACAGCCCAAAAAGCATTAAAATGTCGTTATTTAGTGTGCCTTTAACTTATATGGGATTTAGCGGCTACCTTAACCCTTTAACCAACGAAGCACAGGTAGATTACTTAATTCCAACTTATAAATTTCCAACTACAACGGCTCACGAAATGGCACATCAGTTAGGTTATGCCGCCGAAAATGAAGCTAACTTTATAGGATGCCTTGCCACTATTAACAACGATAATTTACACATTAAATATTCGGGGTATTCGTTTGGTCTTCGCCACTGTTTAAACGAAATTTACCATAGAGATCCTAATTTGTACGAAGATATGGTTGCTAAAGTGAATATAGGAGTTTTAAAAAACTATGAAGAAACCCGCCTGTTTTGGGAACAATACACCAACCCTTTAGAGCCAATTTTTAAACTGACTTACAGTTCGTATTTAGAAGCCAACAACCAACAAGGCGGCATGGAAAGTTACAGTTATGTAGTCGCCTTACTAGTAAATTATTTTCAGGAGTTTGATATTTAGTCGCGTGGCAACCCTAATTAATTTTACACTATTTTTGCAGCATGGAAAAACACATTAGCAGCATTCAGAATCCGTTAATAAAGCATATTTTTCAATTAAAAGAAAAATCGCGCGAACGCAAAAAATCGGAAACGTTTGTTATTGAAGGGCAACGCGAAATTAGTTTAGCCATTAAAGGCGCTTACACCATAAACACACTGTTATATTGCCCCGATTTTGTTAATTTAGAAACCGTTACTAAACTACTACTTCCACACACACAGCTTATAAACATCTCGAAAGACATATATCAAAAACTGGCTTATAGAGAAACTACCGAAGGTGTTCTAGCGATTGCCAAACACAAAACTAGCGTACTATCCGATTTGAAGTTTAGCACTCCAAATCCGTTAATTTTAATTGCTGAAGCTCCTGAAAAACCAGGAAACATTGGTGCCTTATTAAGAACTGCCGATGCCGCTAATGTAGATGCTTTTATTATAGCCAACCCAAAAACCGATTTATACAACCCGAATATTATCCGCTCTAGCGTAGGGTGTGTATTTACCAATCAGGTTGCTACGGGAAGTACTTCGGAGATTATTTCATTTTTAAAATCGAAAAACATTAACATTTTCTGTGCAGCGCTTCAAGCTTCTAAACCGTATTACACCCAAAATTACACCAAAGCTTCTGCCTTGGTTGTAGGCACCGAAGCTACTGGTTTAAGCAACGATTGGCTGGACGAAGCAACACAAAACATCATCATCCCAATGCAAGGCGAAATCGACTCTATGAACGTGTCTGTAGCCGCTGGCATATTAGTTTTCGAAGCAAAACGCCAAAGACAATTTGCCTAATTTTCAAGCAATTTAATATCATGACAGCAACCACGCTTTTTTATATCATTATCGCCATTCTTATTATCGATTTTATTATCGACAAAATTCTTGATGCCCTAAATGCCAAACATTATAATGACGCGTTGCCTTTAGACCTTCAAGATGTTTACGACGACAAAGAATACAAAACATCGCAACGTTATAAAAAAACCAATTATAAATTCGGGATTATAACCTCTACATTCTCCATACTATTAACCCTTGCTTTTTTATGGTTTAACGGTTTTGAACATGTTGATACTTTTGCCAGAAGCTTTAGTAGCAACCCCATAATTATTGCTTTATTGTTTTTTGGCGTGATTATGATTGGCAGCGATATTATTACCACACCCTTTGCCTACTATCAAACTTTTGTAATCGAAGAACAATTTGGGTTTAACAAAACCACAAAATCCACATTTTTTTTAGACAAGTTAAAAGGTTGGCTCATGATGGGCGTTATTGGCGGTGGCCTTTTAGCTTTAATTATTTTGTTTTACGATTTTACAGGAAACCAATTTTGGATGTACGCCTGGGCGCTTATTGCTGTGTTTAGCATTTTTATGAATATGTTCTACGCAAAACTTATTGTACCACTTTTTAACAAACAAACTCCTTTGGGCGACGGTAGCTTACGAGACAAAATTTCAGCATACGCCCAGCAAGTCGGTTTTCAATTAGACAATATTTTTGTTATCGATGGTTCGAAACGAAGCACCAAAGCCAACGCCTATTTTTCTGGATTTGGAAGTGAGAAACGCGTAACACTTTACGATACGTTAGTAAACGATTTAAATGAAGAAGAAATCGTAGCTGTTTTAGCGCACGAAGTTGGGCATTACAAAAAGAAACACATTATTTTCAATCTGGTAACGTCTATTTTATTAACAGGTTTAACGCTTTTTATTCTGTCTTTATTCATTTCGGAACCCGTGCTATCTCAAGCCATTGGTGTTAGCACGCCTAGTTTTCATGCTGGTTTAATCGCTTTCGGATTATTGTATAGTCCTATAAGTGAAATCACTGGACTAATTATGAATATATTTTCCAGAAAGTTTGAATATCAAGCCGATGACTATGCCAAAAACACCTATAATGCAACTGACTTAATAAGTTCGTTAAAAAAACTATCTAAGCACAGTTTAAGTAATTTAACACCGCACCCAGCGTATGTATTCATGCATTATTCGCACCCGACATTATTTAGTAGAATACAGAATTTAAAACGTCCTTAAAATTACAGTAAAGGCGACCAAAGTCTTGCTAGTTTTTCGGTAAGTTCGTGATACCAAGAACGTTGTTTCCAGCGCTCTAAATCAATTTCATCGGCATCTTTTAAATCGTTATAAAAGGCATCCTTTAATTTTTGGTTTACCTCTTTATCATAAACAATCGCATTAACTTCAAAATTCAAATCGAAACTTCGTAAATCCATATTCGCCGATCCAACAATAGCAATTTCGCTATCTATAGCCATCGTTTTAGCGTGCACAAAACCTTTCGTGTAGCGATATATAGCTACTCCAGAGCTCATAAGAGCCTCGTAATACGAACTTGCTGCCGCATTTACCAGTTTAGAATCGGATGTACGCGGCACTAACAATTTTACCTTTACACCACTTAAAGCAGCAATACACAAAGCATCCATTATGCTTTCGTTAGGCACAAAATACGGTGTGGTTATTAATATTTCGTGTTCTGCCAAACTTATAGCTTGCAATAACGAATATAAAATCGTTGGTGTTTTAGAATCTGGGCCACTGGCGGCTATTTGTACTGCTATATTGCTGTTGGTTTGAAAAGATTCTAATTCTGGAAAAAAATGTTCTGAAGGCTCTATATTACATTGTGCACAGAAGTTCCAATCGCATAAGAACATATATTGCAAATACCAAACCGCCGGCCCATGGATTTTTAAATGTGTATCGCGCCAATACGAAAAAGGTTCGGTATCGATAGTGTTAATGTATTTATCGCATACATTTATCCCTCCAACAAACCCGATACGGCCATCGATAACTATAATTTTACGGTGGTTGCGATAATTGATTCTGTTGGCTAAATATATCAGCTTAATTTTATAGAACGGATAGGCTTCTATTCCTGCTGCTCGCAAACGCTTTACCAAACTTTTTCGGATAGAACTGCTGCCGTAATCGTCGTACATAAATTTTACGGTTACACCTTCTTTTGCTTTTTGTATTAAAAGTGCTTCAATTTTTCGGCCTACAACATCGTCGGTAAAAATATAATATTCTAAATGTATATGATGTTTAGCTTCTGCGATAGCTTTGTAAACTTCGGGGAATTTAGATTCACCATTAATTAATAAATCAACTTCATTTTTATTGGTTAATGGGCTCGAAATTTCTTCAAACAACAAGCGTACCAACTTTTTATTCGATTCTAAAAGTTCGCCTTTATTTTTTATAATTTGTTTGGCATACTGTTGCAATTGAATGGCCAATTGCCGCTCGAACTTAATATCATTAAAAAGTTTTTTACTGTAGAGCTTTGTATTTCTGTAGTTTGTTCCAAAGAAAAAATAAATAATAATACCTAAAACAGGTACAAATATTACTAGTAATAAATACGACAGTGTTTTGGTTATATGGTTAGTATCGTAAATAACCCTTAAACACACCAATGCCACTATTGCGATATAAAAAATTTGCCAAAGCGAAGCCCAATCCATACGTTTAAATACTAAGGTGTTTATTTTTTTCTTCTATCCATCGTGCCATAAACTTAGTACTTTGCATACTATGGTGTTGCAACATGGCTCCTGTAAAGTTACTAAAACGATGCGTTTTTAAATTACATTTTACATCTTTTAAACGCGTTAAAAATTGATGTTGAAAATGCTCCTTATAAAATCTTGTGTTGTACACTATAACGCCTTGCTGTTGTGCAGTTTGCCACAGAGTTTTATTAGTATACAAAGCCACAGCCGCACTTACAAACTGCTCAAGATCATCTTCAATAATACCATTAGGATTTAAATCTCCAAACATGCCTTCGGCGGCGATAGTAGACATGGCGCAAGGCGTGCCGTTTTTCATGGCATCGACTAATTTACCTTTTAAACCCGCGCCAAAAACCAAGGGGGCTATACAGATTTTGGCTGTTTGCATTACGTCGTTAACATGGTCTGCAAAACCTTTAATTAAAAATCCGTCTTTAGGTTGGTGCAATTGATTGACTTTTTGCGAAGCGTACGCCCCATAAACATGCAACTCGGCTTTAGGCAACGCTTTACGAATTGAGGGCCAAATGCTATGCTTTAAATATAATACTGTCTGATAATTAGGCTCGTGTAAAAAATTACCAATAGTTACAAAGTGTTGTCGATCATCAAAACCCGGAAGCTTATTTACAGCTGTTTCAGACAGTTTTTCTAACATAAAAGGCAAATACAACAATAGGTTTTCTGGCACTTTAAAATCTTGTTTTAAAACGGCCATTTCGGCTTCCGAAATGATAAGGCTAATATCGCATCTGTAAATGCTGGCAATTTCGCGTTTAGCAATATCGCTAAACAAAAATGCGTTCGAAAAAGCTTCACCTTTTTTATAAGCTTCTTGCCTGCCCTTACGTAAACAATGCAAATCTTCGGTATCTAAAACTCTTAAAGCTTGCGGACAATGTTCCACCACACGCCAACCAAACTGTTCTTCGGTCATAAACCTATCGAACACAACCACATCTGGCTGTAAGTCGTTTATAAAATCATCGAAACTAGAATCGTTTAAAACTATTTCCTTTTCGGCAACACCTAAATCTGTTAATTGAACCGCATTTGTATTTTTACCACTTGTACTGGCAAAAGTAATATTGAAATTGGCAGTTTTAAAGGCAGTAATAAGCTGCATCATGCGGCTTCCCGCTGCAGACGATTTTGGCTCGGGCCAAACAAAGCCAATAATTAAAACGTTTTGCATCATTTATTCTGGCTTTGCCATTAAACTGTATTTTATACGTAAATTTTGCGCCCACTCTTTAACAGATTCTATTTCGGCTTCCGATAATTTGGCTTCGGCATGTGCCCAGGTATACGACTCTAATGGCATGCTTTTATCTTCAACTACTTCTATTAACTCTTCAATTTTATGATCTTTTTTCTTAACCGAATAGCTATTCCATTTAGAGAGATTTAAGTGCTTTTTACCATTATCAATATGCTCGGCCATCCAAAAATTAACAGGCGTTATCTGGCTATACCACGGATATTCTGTGTTATCGCTATGGCAATCGTAACAACTCGTTTTTAGAATAGCCTGCACCTGTTCTGGCGGATTAGTATCTTCTAAAAATTCATTTATGGTAATACTGTTGCCTGTATTTTTTTCTGGTCTAAAAAATTGGGCAATAATAAAAACTATCAGCACCAACCAAAGGGCTTTCTTAATCAATTTCATTTTGTTACTTTTAAGTATTAAAAATAGAAAAATAAAGTGACTACCGAGCAATTGTATATCGAATTAAAAAACGTAGACCACTCTAGAGAGAAACGGTTGCAATATGCGCTTTTAATTTTAAATGAACCTGAATTAACCAGCAATTTACTGGATATTTTATTTATGGTAGATGATAAGCTATCGTGCAAGGCCGCTTGGGTTTTAGAATATACGTGTGGCAAAAACTTACAATTGTTAATCCCTTATTTAAATCGGTTTACAGAGCACATAACCCGTATACATCTGGATCCCGCAGTTAGGCCAGTTGCTAAAATCTGCGAATATTTAGCATTGGCATATACCGATAAAACCGACACATGCTTAAAAAATGCTTTAACACAAACACATAAAGACCGTATTATAGAAACCTGTTTTGATTATTTAATAAACGACGAAAAAGTTGCTCCTAAAGCCTATAGCATGAATACCCTGTTTTTATTGGGTAAAGAAACCGATTGGGTGTACTCAGAATTACGCAATATTTTAGAGCGCGATTTCGAAAAAGAAAGTGCCGCCTTTAAAGCCCGTGCCAGACACATTTTAAAAAAATTGAAAAAGGTATAATGCTACTTTTAAAATTTTGTTTCAGATTACCTATAATTCTTAAACTTCTAGCAGTCTTCTTCGGTCTAAAACCTTTATCTTTGCGTTTTTAAAACAACACTACACATGTCATTAACACCCCTTAATGCGATATCGCCTATAGATGGTCGCTACGGAAGTAAAACCAAAGCTTTATCGGCTTATTTTTCGGAAGAAGCTCTAATTAAATACAGAATACAAGTAGAAATTGAATACTTTATAGCCCTTTGCGAGGTACCTTTAGAGCAACTAAAAGATTTTGATAAAAGTAACTTTGAAGCCTTAAGAGCTATATACAAAACGTTTTCGACCGAAGATGCCGAAGCTATTAAAGACATAGAAAAAGTTACCAACCACGATGTTAAAGCGGTTGAGTATTTTATTAAGGAAAAATTCGACGCTTTAAATATTTCAAAATATAAAGAATTTATCCATTTTGGTTTAACGTCTCAAGACATTAACAATACCGCTATACCATTAAGCATTAAAGAAGCTCTTAACGAGGTATATTTACCAGAATTTAATGCGGTTTTAGAAAAACTTAAAGACTTAGCTGTAGAGTGGTCCGACGTGTCTATGCTGGCAAGAACTCATGGTCAGCCAGCCTCCCCAACCCGATTGGGTAAAGAAATAGAGGTATTTGTAGTACGTTTACACCAGCAGTTAAACACATTGGAAGAGATTCCGCATGCTGCAAAATTTGGTGGCGCGACAGGTAATTTTAATGCTCATAATTTAGCTTTTAATCATATCGATTGGAAAGTGTTTGGCCGTACATTTGTTCAAGATGTTTTAGGTTTACACCACTCCTTCCCTACAACCCAAATAGAACATTACGACCACATGGCGGCTTTGTTCGACAACTTAAAGCGAATTAATACCATATTAATAGATTTAGATCGCGATATTTGGACTTATGTGTCTATGGATTATTTTAAACAAAAAATTAAAGCTGGAGAAGTTGGAAGCTCGGCCATGCCACATAAAGTAAACCCTATCGATTTTGAAAACAGCGAAGGTAATTTAGGAATTGCTAACGCCATTTTCGAGCATTTATCTGCTAAACTCCCTATTTCCAGATTACAACGCGATTTAACAGACAGTACGGTTTTAAGAAACGTTGGTGTACCATTTGGCCATACCGTTATCGGATTTCAATCGACTTTAAAAGGACTTAATAAATTATTATTGAACAAAGAAAAGTTTGAACAAGATTTAGAAAACAACTGGGCCGTTGTTGCCGAAGCTATTCAAACCATTTTAAGACGCGAAGGTTACCCTAACCCATACGAAGCTTTAAAAGGTTTAACTCGTACCAACGAAAAAATTAACCAATTGTCTATTTCGAATTTTATTGATACTTTAGAGGTGTCGGACAGCATTAAAACAGAACTGAAAGCCATTACACCAGCCAATTACACTGGTATTTAAAACATAAAAACATGATTTCGGACAAAACATCCTTTTATTTAACAGTAGTTGTTTCATTTGGATTTACAATCTCAGGACTACTTAAAATACTAGATAATTTTGTTGTTGTAACCTTGTTAATGCTAGGCTTTATAATTATAGTAGCCAATTTATTTACACACGATAAAATACATCACGAAGACTACGAAAAACCTACACCAGAAATGGAAGATTTTGATGTCTTTTAAAATAGTATAATCATATAAAAAATCCGCTAGAAAATATATTTAGCGGATTTTTTTATGACCTATTCTTCTTCATTTATTGCGCGTTTCAAGATAGGTTCTGGCAAACTTTTTTTGGCTTTAGCGCCCATTACTTTTAATTTTTCTACGCTCTTAATTAAATTCCCTCGCCCTTCAACCAATTTATTCATGGCCAAACCGTAATCTTTTTTAGCATCGTCTAATTTTTTGCCTACACCGGTAAGATCTTTTAACAACCCTTCAAATTTATCGTATAAAGCACCCGCCTGTGTTGCAATTTCCAAAGCATTACGTTGTTGCTTTTCGTTTTTCCACATGGTATCTATAGTCCGTAAGGTTGCCAATAAAGTAGCAGGAGTAACAATCACTATATCTTTTTCGAAAGCGCGATTATACAACGAATTGTCTTCATTTATAGCCACTGCAAACGCAGGTTCTATAGGTATAAAAAGCAAGACAAAATCTGGAGATTCCATCTGATATAAATCCTGATAATTCTTTGCCGACAATTCATCTACATGACGGCGAATGGAATGAATATGAGCCTTTAAAAAGTGCGCACGTTCAGCTTCTTCTGCGTTTACAAAACGTTCGTAATCTACTAAAGACACCTTAGAATCTATAATCATACGTTTATTATCGGGCAAATACAAAACAACATCAGGAAGCACGCGAGATCCATCTTCGCGCGTAAAATGTTGCTGTATAACATACTCTCTGTTTTTCTCCAATCCCGACTTTTCTAAAACACGCTCTAAAACCAACTCGCCCCAATTCCCTTGCATTTTAGTATCGCCTTTTAAAGCACGGGTTAAATTAGTGGCTTCTTTAGTCATTTGCACATTTAAATCTTTTAAGCCCAACAATTGCTCCTTTAAAGCCGAATGCATGCTAATACTTTCTTTTTGCGAATCTTCAACCCGCTTTTCGAAACCTTGAATTTTCTCGTGTAAAGGCGATAAAATATGCTTTAAATTTTCTTTATTTTGAAGTGTAAATTTCTCCGATTTCTCTTCTAAAATCCGATTCGCCAACAACTCAAAATCTTTTCGCAACTGCTCCTGTTGCTGTACAAATGTTTTATCGCGTTGTATATTTTGGTCTTGTAAATTTTGATACTCAGTAGATTTTTTAGCGAAGGCATCACTTAAAAATTCTTTTTCGCGTCTGATAGAATCACGATCGGCTTCAATTTTTAAGATCTGCTTTTGAAGGCCTTCTAATTGCTGATTAAACATGGTATTTTGTTTTTCATTTTCAGCATTAGTGTAGGTTTTAAATGTGTTGTACTGCTGTGTTAATTGCAGGTTGCGCTCTTCTAATCGGCTTAGTGTGGCTTTACTTTTTAATTTTGAAAACACAACACCCAAAACAAGACCGATTCCTGCTGAAGACACAATACTTAGTATTAAAATAATGGTTTCGTTCATGATTTTATAATGACAATGAGTAAAAATTTACGGTAATTATGGCTACAAAAGGTACGTTTTATTTTTTAACTCTAAACGTTCCCGTAACCGCATCGAACTGAATTAAATCGTCTGGAAATAACTGACCAAAAACATTTTGAGAAATTAAATTGCAGGGTGTATCCATTACTACTTGTCCTGGAGTCATTACAATCATTTTATCGCATAACTGAATGGCCAAATCTATTTCGTGCGATGAAAACAAAATGGTTTTCCCTGTTTCCTTTGTAAGTTTTTGTAATAATTTTAAAATATACGCTTTATGATACATGTCGAGATGCGTTGTAGGCTCATCTAAAATAATAAGATCCGTATCTTGAGCCAGCGCCCTAGAAATCATTACTTTTTGCAACTGACCATCGCTAAGTTCGAAGCATTTTTTATGCTTTAAGGCTTCAATATGTGTTAAACGCAACGCTTCGTTTACACGCTTAATATCGTTTTTAGACAGCGTTCCAATCCAGTTCGTGTAAGGATGCCTTCCAAGGGCAACCAATTCTAAAACCGACAAATTTTTTGAGGCCAGTTTTTCTGTAAAAACCAAGCTTAAAACCTGTGCCAGCTCTAACGGATTATATTTTTTAAGATCCTTATTCCGAATTAAAACGTTTCCGTCCAAAGGCTCTTGAGTGCGCGTAAGCGTCCGTAATAACGTAGATTTCCCAATACCGTTCGCACCTACCAACCCTATTAATTCTCCTGTATTTAAGGCTATATTTACATGAGAAGCAATAGGTGCTACTTCGTGTTTAGAACGATACCCAATTGAAAGATTTTCGGTTTTTAAAACAATATGTTTGGTAGTCTCTGCCATATTAAAATACCATATTTCTTTTACGCACTAAAAGCCAAATAACTATAGGAGCTCCCACTAAAGATGTTATGGCATTTATAGGCAAGGTATAATCACTGTTAGGAATCTGCGCAATGGTATCGCAAATAAGCATGATTATGGCACCAAAAATAATAACCGCTGGTAACAAAACTCTGTGGTTAGACGTATTAAACACCAAACGTGTAACATGAGGAATAGCCAGACCTACAAATGCAATTGGTCCAGCAAAAGCTGTAATAGAACCCGCTAAAATACTAGTTGCCAAAATGATAACTAAGCGACTTCTTTTTATACGCAAGCCAAGACTTTTTGCATAATTTTCACCTAAAAGTAACGTGTTTAATGTTTTAACAGAACTCAAACTCATAAATAAACCTATAGTGTACAAAACTGCTAGAATAAGAACTTCCTGCCACGATAGATTGCCTAAACTCCCAAAGCCCCAAAATATATACCGCTGTAATTGTTGAGCAGAACTAAAATATGAAAGCACACCAACTATTGCACCTGTTATGCTAGCAAACATTAAACCAATTATTAAAATAGCCATGGTGTCTCTTACTCTAGACGATACTATTAATACGGCAAGCAACACTAAAAAACTACCTAAACTAGCGGCTATTACAACACTCCATTTAGACGTTAAATATCCAGCAAAAACACCACCCAATATACCTGAGCCTAGAATTATTAAAGCGACTCCTAAACTCGCCCCCGAGCTTATACCCAACACAAAAGGCCCTGCTAAAGGATTCCGAAATAAGGTTTGCATTAACAAGCCCGAAACACCTAAACCCGAACCTACCAAAATAGCAGTAATGGCTTTAGGCAAGCGGTAATTTAAAACAATATATTGCCAAGATGCGTTTGTAGATTGCCCCAAGAGACTATCTAAAACATCGCTTACAGGAATTGCCACCGAACCTAAACTGATGTTCATTAACACACAACAAAACATGAGTACGCATAAAATAGCGAAAGCAGTATAATATGTTTTTGAATTTGGCAATTACTTTAATGGTTTAAAAAAGAAAGGTTGATACTCTGGCAGCAATTCTGGGTGACTAATTTTTATTAAATCTTTTAATACTAAATCGGGTCTACTTAATCCCAATTCGTAATACAGTACACCCCCTGTTGCTCCTTGCGTATTGGCAATGGTAAATATGTGCTTTTGTTTAAAAGCCTCGAACTTCGCATAGTGAGCATTAGCGGCTTTTAAATCGGAATAACTCCCGAAGTATGATGGATTCAACCAAATATCTGCATTTTGAGCTTTGGTAAATACCGATTCGAAATTAAGGGCCAAACTACCTGCTCCTGTACTGTTTTTCCAAAGATAATTAACATTTGCATCGCTTAACAACTCCGCTTCCGAACTTGTACCAGAAGGCAAATACCAAACATCTTTATGCATGGCTCCGCTTAACACAGTAGGTTGTTCTGTAACGGTAGCTGCAATAGCTTTCGCATTTAGATAATTCGTTTCAATAGTATTAAAAACCGTATCGGCTTCGGCTTCTTTTCCAAACAAAGCACCAAACAACTTTATCCATTCGGCCTTCGCTAAAGGCGACTCCTCTATCCAATCGCCATTATAAATTACAGGAATATTAGCTTTACTAACTGTTTCTAAAGTACGATTGTTACCATCAATACCAAAAGCGACAACTACATTGGGGTTAAGCGACAATAGCACCTCGGTATTTATACCTTCATTTTTTCCCAATTCTTTTACAAACCCCGAATCTATACGCGCTCTTATAAGTTCTGATGACACATAATCTGTGCCCGGAAAACCAATAAGTTTATCCGATGCTTCCAACAAATCTAAAGCAGGTAAATGTGTAGTAGATGTTACAACGATATTAGTTACAGGAACCGTTATAATGCCGTTAAACTCTGTTTGTTTTACATTTACTTTTACCGGGCTATTTTTGTCTACCAAAGCAAATTTAAAACTCTGATCAGATTCGGGCCAAGGACTAAATATTTCTAAAACTTTATACCCTGTATAATTGGTTACACTAAAGCCTTTAGCATACTTTAAGGGTGTTGCAGCAACTGCTTTATGGGTTTCAGGTATTGTAGATTTCGATTGTTTTTTACAACCAAATAAAACAAGAGCACACGCTATAAACAGATACTTCAATGTAGAAATTTTGATTCCGAACATCCTTATTTATTTTATTATTCAATACTGATTTTCAATATATAAACATCAACTACAACAACAATTTGTAGCCTTTGTTTTACTAAAAACTGCTTCAAATGTAAGCATATAAATAACAGTCAAATTAAAAAGATTTCATTTTTTTTGGTTTTCAGTTGTCTCAACTACGTTCTTAATCTTAAAAAATAAAAATTGAAATTTGTAATTTGGTTTTAGCAAAAAGACTTAGTTTTGCACAGCATTTTGGTTCCTATCCCAATGGATGGATTAAAAGGGAATTGAGTGAAAATCTCAAGCTGTTCCCGCAACTGTAATCTTAGTTCTGCTTTGCAGAATGCTTGTTATTATACTTCTAAAACACCACTGATTTTTTATAATTGGGAAGGTAAATAGCAAGACGAGAGTCAGGAGACCTGCCTAATGTAAATATCAAAATATTTGACTTTCGGGTAAAAGGTCTATAGCGTATGAGAACAAACATTTTTATATTTTTCTTAATTGTAATAGGCAAGCATTGTTCGGCTCAAGAACAAGCACAGTCTACTATTGAAACCCTTAACGAGGTTTTAATTACCGCCGATACACAATTACAAACCTTTAGCGACTCGCAATCTGTTTTGGTTTTATCGGACAGTATAATAGCTATTAATGCACCGTCTTTAACGTCTCTATTAAATTACAACTCGCCAATTTATTTTAAAGAAAATGGTTTAGGCATGGTTTCGTCGCCTTCGTTTCGCGGAACTACAGCCCAACAAACTGCAGTGGTTTGGAACGGCATAAACATAAACTCCCAACTGAATGGACAAACCGACTTTAACACGGTAAACACCACTAATTTTAATAACATTACCATTAAAAGTGGTGGCGGCAGCGTTATTTATGGCAGCGGAGCTATTGGCGGCAGTATTCATCTTAACAATAATTTTGATTACACAGAAGGATTTCAAAACACACTTCAATCGCGTTACGGTAGCTTCAATACTTTACAATTGCTTTATAAAAGCAATGTTTCAGTAAAAAACCTGAGCGCCAATATACAAGTCACCAGAAACAGTTCGGATAACGATTATGATTATATAGATTCTGATAATTTTAATAGAAACGGACAATTTTACAACACGAGCCTTAGCGCGAACATCAGCTACAAATTAAACAGAAAAAACATTTTAAAGTTTTACAGTTATGCCTTCGATGGCGATCGTCATTTCTCATTGATTTTCCCTTCGGAAACAGCCACCAAATATCACGATTTCAATACTAGAAATCTTATAGAATGGGATGGCTTTTACTCTAAATTCGTTTCTAAACTGAAGTTAGCCTACCTTACCGAAGATTACAAATATTACGATAACTTAAACACCAACGCTTATAGTTTTGGAAAAGTAAATACTCTGGTTGCAAAATACGATCTAACCTACACCCCTACAGATAACATTACTTTAAACTCGATTATAGACGGCACCCAAAACAAAGGAACGGGATCGAGTATTGATAAAGAAACCCGGCAAATTGCTAGCTTCAACCTACTTTTTAAACACGCATTGCATAAAAAGTTCACTTACGAGCTAGGCTTTCGTCAAGAAATCACCAACAACTATAACAGTCCGTTTTTATATAGCTTCGGGTTTCAATATCAAGTAGCAACACCGTATACTGTAACGCTAAACGGTTCTAAAAACTTCAGAATACCAACATTTAACGATTTGTATTGGGAAGGTAGTGGCAACCCCAATTTAAAACCCGAAACGGCTTACCAGATAGAAATTGGCAATCACTTAAACATCAAAAATTTCGCTATTACAGCAACAGTCTTTTACAACGACATTAAAGATATGATTAGATGGCTACCAAACGGAGCACTTTGGCAGCCCGTTAATACAGATCATGTAAAAACTTACGGACTAGAAAGTAGTTTACAATATGTAAAAGCCTTAAAACACCATCAATTTACTGTTAACAGTACTTACGCTTATACCATTTCTAAAAACCAAGAATTAGATACGCAACTCATTTATGTTCCAAAACATAAAGCTACCGCCAGTCTGGGATATGCTTTTAAAAACATATCGGCCTATTACCAGTGGTTATTTGTAAGCGATGTTTATACAACTACCGATAATTCGCAACAATATGTATTGGACGGTTATCAAGTATCTAATTTAGGACTGAATTACACTTTTAACGACAATTTTACCCTAGGCGGAACAATTAATAATCTTTTTAACGAAAATTATCAAAGTGTCTCTAACCGATACATGCCAGGACAAAATTACGCAATGCATATAACTATAACTTTTTAAATATTTAATTATGAAACAAATAAACAAACTTGTATTACTTGCACTAGCAAGCACCGCTATTATAACCTCTTGTAGTAGCGACGACGACAATAACGGCACACCAGACGTACCTAAAGGCACCTACGATAACGGCTATTTTATATTAAACGAAGGTAATAGCAACCCTGCTACTGCCAGTATTGCTTTTGTAGACCAAGAAGGTGTATTGTCTCAAGATATTTTCAGAACAGAAAATCCGGATGCTCCAGAAACAGGAAGTTATTTACAAAGCATGTTTTTTAGCGATACCCATGCGTTTATAATCTCTGGACAAGCCAATCAAGTTACTGTTGTAGATCGTTACACATTCGAATACATTACAACTATTGATAGTGACCTTGCATCGCCAAGATATGGTGCTGTTGCTAACGGAAAAGCATACGTTACCAACTCTAACGGTTGGGAAGCAGGAGGAGCAGACGACTTTGTAACTGTAATTAACTTAACAGATTATTCGACCTCGACATTTCCTATGGAAAATGCCGAAGGTGTTACAGAAGAAGATGGTTTCGTATATTTCTCTAACGGATATTACGGTTCTGGACATAGCATTACCGCTTTAAATAGTAATAACAACGAAACAGAAGTTATTGATTTAGGAGAAGGAAACTCTCCAAACTCTCTAGAGGAAGAAGACGGTTATTTATATGTTTTAACACAGAATTTCGAAGACACTTCAAAAATCTTTAAAATAGATTTATCATCAAACAGCATTAGCATGCAAATTACATTACCAGAAGACTTATCGGCTGCTAAGCAATTAAATGTAGAAGATGATGTTATTTATTTTACCAATAATACTTCGGTTTTTAAAGTAAACACCTCTGGAGATGAAGATTCTTTTGATAAAGTTTTAGAGTACACCTCTAATTCGGAGTGGGGCGCCATGTATGGTTTTGCCGTAGAAGACGATAAGATTTATATTGCAGATGGTGGCGATTTTGCTTCAAACGCGCCAACTTACGAATATAATTTATCTGGTACGCAACTAACAAGTTATTCGGCTGGAATTGGCCCTAACAGTTTCTATTTTAACGATTAATTAAACATCTTTAAACTAAAAAAGCTGATCAAAATAATTATTTTGATCAGCTTTTTTTTTATCTAATATAAAACCTTTTGTTCTTAAGCAACAAATAGTGGTCGTTCAGCCATAAGTGCATTTACTTTAGTGGCAACACCTTCTAAAACGGCTTCGTCTTCAAGATTTGTAATTACTTCATCTACCAAATCCACAATAGTTTGCATATCTGCTTCTTTTAAACCTCTAGTTGTAATAGCGGCAGCACCAATACGAATACCAGAAGTTACAAATGGCGATTTATCGTCAAACGGCACCATGTTTTTATTTACTGTAATATCTGCTTTTACTAAGGCCTCTTCTGCCTGTTTCCCAGACACCTCTTTATTTCTTAAATCAATAAGCATCATGTGGTTGTCTGTACCACCAGAAATAATATTGTATCCTTTAGCTACAAAAGCCGCCGCCATAGCTGCCGCGTTTTTCTTTACTTGCAGCATGTAATTTAAATACTCATCGGTTAAAGCTTCACCAAATGCAATCGCTTTAGCAGCTATAATATGCTCTAAAGGCCCACCTTGGTTTCCTGGAAAAACAGATGAATCGAATAAAGAAGACATTTTTCTTAAGCTACCATTTTTTAATTTCAATCCAAACGGATTGTCAAAATCCTCGCCCATCATAATCATTCCGCCTCTTGGTCCTCTTAAAGTTTTATGGGTCGTAGTAGTTACTACGTGACAATGCGGAATCGGATCGTTTAAAATACCCTTAGCAATTAAACCTGCTGGGTGCGAAATATCAGCCATTAAAATCGCATTTACACTGTCTGCGATTTCACGGAAACGTTTAAAATCTATATCTCTTGAGTAAGCAGAAGCTCCAGCTATGATTAGTCTAGGTTGTTCTTTTGTAGCGATCTCTTGTATTTTATCGTAGTTTAATACGCCCGTTTCCTGCTCTACCCCGTAAAATACTGGGTTGTATAATTTACCAGAGAAATTTACTGGCGACCCGTGGGTTAAATGTCCACCATGAGATAAATCGAAACCTAAAATTTTATCGCCTGGTTTTAAACAAGCTGCAAAAACTGCTGTATTGGCTTGACTTCCCGAGTGCGGTTGTACGTTTACATAAGCAGCTCCAAAAAGTGCTTTAGCACGATCAATTGCAATTTGCTCTACCTCATCAACCACTTCACAGCCACCGTAATAGCGCTTACCAGGATACCCTTCGGCATATTTGTTTGTTAATACAGAACCAGCAGCTTCCATCACTTGGTCGCTTACAAAGTTTTCCGAAGCAATAAGTTCTAAACCATGTAATTGGCGTTGTTTTTCGGCTTCAATTAATTCAAAAATTTGTTCGTCGCGTTGCATAATTGTAATTATCGTTAAAAATTCCTCAAAAATAATAAATAGATTAGTTAAATACATCAAAAAACATATATTTGAATAGAATTTATTAAACAATTAATTAACAAAAACGTTATGCAGATATCCGCTAACAATCCCGATAGAAAAACCTGGCTCCACGTCGATAAAAACTCCGATTTCCCTATACAAAACATCCCTTTTGGTGTCTTTTTAACCAGAGACGATATTATTACCATAGGAACGCGTATTGGAGATACTGCTATAGACCTTGGCGCTTTGCATCAGTTGGGATATTTTGACGACATTCCTTTAACCGATGATATTTTTCTTCAAGACACTTTGAACGACTTTATTGCTGATGGAAGAAAAACCTGGCGTGCCGTTAGAAATAAAATTGCAGATATTTTTGATGATGAAAACGATTCATTAAAAAATAATAAACAACATAAAGAAATAGTCTTGTTTCGTTTAGATGAAATTGAAATGCAATTGCCTGTTGAAATTGGCGATTACACCGATTTTTATTCGAGCATAGAACACGCTACCAATGTAGGGACTATGTTTAGAGACCCAGACAATGCCTTAATGCCAAACTGGTTACACATTCCGGTGGGGTATCATGGTAGAAGCTCCTCTATAATTCCGTCTGGAATTCCAATACACAGACCGCAAGGCCAAACGTTACCAGAAGGCGCCACAGAACCTGTTTTTGGGCCTTCTAAATTAGTTGATTTTGAACTTGAAATGGCTTTTATTACTACCGATGCCAACGATTTAGGAGAACCTATTCCTGTTGATGAAGCCGAAGAATATATTTTTGGATTGGTATTATTTAACGATTGGAGTGCACGAGACATCCAAAAATGGGAATACGTACCACTAGGGCCATTCCTTGCTAAAAGTTTCGCTTCTTCGATGTCGCCTTGGATTGTTACCTTAGATGCTTTAGAACCTTACCGAGTGCAAGGGCCAAAACCCATAAAAAAGCAAATGTCTTACTTACAAAGCAAGGGCAAAAAAAGTTTCGATATCAATTTAGAAGTCGCTATACAGCCTAAAAAAGCTAAAGAAACTATTGTATCGCGTTCTAATTTTAAATACATGTACTGGAACATGTCGCAACAATTAGCGCACCATACTATTAATGGTTGTCCGGTTAATTCAGGTGATTTAATGGGTAGCGGTACCATATCTGGACCAACGCCAGATTCGTATGGGTCGATGCTGGAATTAACCTGGAAAGGTACAAAACCATTGCAAATGAAAGACGGTAGCGAACGTAAATTCATAAACGATTACGACACCGTTATCATGCGTGGGTATTGCGAAAACGATGGTACACGCATTGGGTTTGGCGAGGTAAAAACACAACTTCTTCCTGTATTTAATCCTAAAAAAAAGTAATAGTTTTCGAGAAATTCTCGAAACCAATCTCATGGTAACAACCAACTGATACCCCCGCCAAAAGAGGCGGTGTAAAAGTTGAATTTTCGTCAATCTGAATTTATTTCAGATGCTCATTATAATTGATTTTCTATATAATGAGATTCTGTGTCAAGCACAGAATGACGCAATGTTGAACTTTTTACACAGCCTCTTTTGCACTTAAAAACTAGCCAGGTCTAACCTATTAATATCGCTATGCGAAGCATGAGCTACCGTAACACCATCTTTAATAATCAACAATTGCGGCGATTCGTGATGCACTTTAAAGACAGCCGCTACAGTATTCGATATATCCCGATATTGCAATAAATCCAGAAAATACAAATCTACATTGGTATCTAAATCGTAAGCCTTCTCAAAACCGCGCAGCACCATACTACTAATACCGCAACGGGTGGAATGTTTAAAAATAACCTGTGCCTTATTGTACGAATCCGATTTAATTTGCTGTAACTGTTCGGTTTCCACTAAAGGAATCCACGGCAATGCTTTTTCATTTTTTAACGTATTGTTAGTAAACAACTTATCAAAAATTCCCATAATATTTATTAATTTTAAGAACCTACTCAAAAAGACGAAATGTCATGTTTTTAATCACCAAAAACTGCCAAATTGTCTTTTAAATTGAATTGGTAAGATAATTGACTATCCATTGAAAAACACTTAAACAATGAACTTTAACAATTATACAATAAAATCTCAAGAAGCCATACAACGCGCCCAACAAATTGCGCAAGAATATGGTCAACAAAGCATAGAAAACGAACACGTATTTAAAGCAATTACCGAAGTTGATGAAAACGTGCTGCCTTTTCTATTAAAAAAGCTGAATGTTAACAATAACATTCTAGAGCAAGCCTTAACCAAACAAATAGAAAGTTTTCCTAAAGTTTCTGGTGGCGAAATCATGGCATCCAGAACCTTAGGATCAACTTTAAACGACGCATCCAGCATTGCTAAAAAAATGAACGATGAGTATGTTTCAATCGAACACCTAATCATTGCCATTTTTAAATCGAACAGCAAAATAGCACAGATGCTAAAAGACCAAGGCGTTACCGAAAAAGCTTTAACAGCTGCGATTGAAGAATTGCGCAAAGGCGATCGCGTAACCTCTCAAAGTCAGGAAGAAACTTACAATGCGCTAAACAAATACGCTAAAAATTTAAATGAATTAGCGCAAACAGGAAAATTAGATCCCGTAATTGGTCGCGACGAAGAAATAAGACGTATTCTACAAATTTTATCGCGCCGCACCAAAAACAACCCTATTTTAGTAGGTGAACCCGGTACCGGTAAAACCGCCATTGCCGAAGGTTTAGCCCACCGTATTGTAGACGGCGACGTGCCCGAAAATTTAAAAGACAAGCAAATTTATGCTTTAGATATGGGGGCTCTTATTGCAGGCGCTAAATATAAAGGGGAATTTGAAGAGCGTTTAAAATCGGTAATTAAAGAAGTAACGACTAGCGAAGGTGATATTGTATTATTTATAGACGAAATCCACACACTTGTGGGCGCTGGTGGCGGTCAAGGCGCTATGGATGCGGCCAATATCTTAAAACCTGCATTAGCTCGCGGCGAACTCAGATCTATTGGTGCAACCACATTGGATGAATATCAAAAATATTTTGAAAAAGACAAAGCTTTAGAACGTCGTTTTCAAAAAGTAATGGTAGACGAACCCGATACCGAAAGTGCCATTTCCATCCTGCGCGGTATTAAAGAAAAGTACGAAACACACCATAAAGTTCGCATAAAAGACGAAGCGATTATTGGTGCTGTAGAACTATCGGAACGTTATATTACCAACCGATTTTTACCAGACAAGGCGATAGATTTAATGGATGAAGCGGCCTCTAAACTTCGTATGGAAATCAATTCGAAACCAGAAGAATTGGATGTTTTAGACCGAAAAATCATGCAGTTGGAAATCGAAATTGAAGCCATAAAACGCGAAAAAGACGATGTAAAATTAAAAAGCTTACAAGCCGATTTAGCTAATTTGAAAGAAGAGCGCAACGACATCAACGCCAAATGGAAGAGCGAAAAAGAAGTTGTAGACAACATACAAACCGCTAAACTGGATATCGAAAACTTTAAATTAGAAGCCGAACGCGCCGAACGCGAAGGCGATTACGGTAAAGTTGCCGAAATCCGTTACGGAAAAATTAAAGATGCTCAAGAGCGTTTGGATAGCTTACAAAAAGAATTGCAGGAAAATCAAACTGGCCATTCGTTAATTAAAGAGGAAGTAACCTACGACGATATTGCCGAGGTGGTTGCTAAATGGACAGGGATTCCGGTTACCAAAATGCTTCAAAGCGAGCGCGACAAATTATTGCATCTGGAAGACGAACTACACAAACGTGTGGTTGGTCAAGAAGAAGCTATCGCCGCCGTAAGTGATGCGGTAAGACGTAGCCGTGCAGGCCTTCAAAATCCAGAAAAACCAATCGGAACCTTCCTGTTTTTAGGAACAACCGGTGTTGGTAAAACCGAGCTTGCTAAAGCTTTGGCAGAGTATCTTTTTGATGATGAAAACGCCATGACTAGAATTGATATGAGCGAATATCAAGAACGTCACGCTGTAAGCCGCTTGGTTGGTGCACCTCCAGGATATGTGGGTTACGATGAAGGCGGGCAATTAACCGAAGCTGTTCGAAGAAAACCATATTCAGTGGTGCTTTTAGATGAAATTGAAAAAGCACATCCAGATACGTTCAACATCTTATTGCAAGTTTTGGACGAAGGTCGCTTAACCGACAATAAAGGACGTGTAGCCGATTTTAAAAATACGATAATTATTATGACCTCTAACATGGGAAGTCAAATAATACAAGAACGTTTCGAGGCTACAAAAGATATTGACAGTGCCATTGAAACCGCTAAATTAGATGTATTGGCTCTATTAAAACAATCGGTAAGGCCTGAATTTTTAAACCGTATAGACGATACAATTATGTTTACGCCTTTAAGTAAAGATAACATTACAGATATTGTAGAATTACAATTAAAAAGCGTCTCTAAAATGATTGCCCAACAAGGCATTACTTTTGATGCTACACCTGAAGCCGTTCAGTATTTAGCAGACAAGGGGTACAATCCAGAATACGGCGCAAGACCTGTTAAACGTGTTATCCAAAAAGAAGTGCTTAATGAACTGAGTAAAGAAATACTCTCCGGAAAAGTTACAACAGATAGCATTATACTGTTAGACGCCTTTGATGATCGTTTAGTATTTAGAAATCAAGATCATTTGGTTCCCGAAGAATAATTAAAAAAAGAATTATAAAAAACAGTTAAAACCAGTGCTAGTGTATATTTACATTACCACTGGTTTTATTGGTTTACACACTTTTTATCAACAATAAAAATCAATTTACACAAAGACACAACACATCAGTTTAACACTTAAACTTTACCAATGTATTATAATGCTTACTTTTAGTGATAATTCTTTGTTGTCGCTATACTGACCGCGATTCAACATCTCATGTTGTTTATAAATCTCTACGTTATGATGAGAACCTGAAACAAGTTCTGGGTAACGAGCAATTTTATGATTTATAACCGATATTTATTAAATTAAACTTGTTTACACTTAAAACAAATGCCTACCGATAAAAATTGCATGTCGTGCACTTCATAATTTTCGAGCTCTGGGACTTCTAGCTTAACAGGTAAACACTCGACTTGATTACAAATTTTACATTGAAAATGTAAGTGGTTATGCAGCGAATGACTTTGCAAACAGCTAGATGTACATAAGGCATAATGCGCCTTCCCTGCTGTATCTGTTACAAAATGAACTTTTCCAGCAGCCACAAACCGATCTAACATGCGGTAAATTGTAGTTTTATTTACAGAAACGTCTATAGTATTAATTATATCATCTGCAGTTAAAGTCTTTTTAGATCTTTGCAACAATTCTAAAACCGCTTCTTGCGCTTTGGTATTTCTTACAACAGCCATTTTATTCTCTAAACCTATTACAATTCTATACATGCAAAAGTAATAAAACTATTTGGCTTAAAATTACAGCAATTCTGCATATCCGATTTAACAAAAAAAACAAACACAACTTTGTTGCATTTAAAAAATACTTTATATTTGTCGGCTTAATACAAACATCTTTTGTTTAAACACGATTGAATACTCCATTAAAACATAGCATAAACTTAGCATTATTAATCTTGCTTTTTGTATCAAACATAGCAGGACTGCATGCTTTAACTCATGTTTTTGAGGATGGTCATGATGAAAACGATAATAATTTAATTGAATGTGTTATATGCGATCTAGCTTTAACACAACAATCTACACCAAGTCTTAAACCTAATTTCGACGACCTAGAGATTAAGACTTCTATTGCAAATTATTCAGAAAAGAATCCTATTTCTTTCTACCAAACCATGCGCCTTAACACTCAAATAAAGGACGTTCATTTTGGCAGACCCCCGCCGCATTGTTAATACCTCTGCTACAATTTTTGCAAGTGCAGCTTTTTAAACATCGAACTGGTGGCATTATATCATTGGTTTTGGCTATGCGTTAAACCAATTTGTATTCTACAAACACGGTTTAAGGCAAAAAGAGCTTCACAATTAAACAGTTCCGGTAAAATAATTACCCCTAACACGCGTATTCATAATTTATGAGACACCTATTTTTGGTGGTTTTCTCACTTTTAGTATATCCAACGATTTACGCCCAATCTACCGTTTGTGTAACGGGAACGGTTGTAAACGAACAAAATACTAAAGGTATAGAGAATGTAACCATTTTAATAAACGGCAGATACACAACTACCGACATCTATGGTCAGTTTGAATTACATGTTGAAAAAGCGAAACATTATAACTTGCAAGCATCGCATGTCAGTTATATTTCCAAGCAACGTGTTCTAAATAATTCAGATGTAACTAATGTTGTAATAGCTTTAAAAGAAGCAATCAATTCACTGGCAGAAGTAAACATTAATGGCAAATCTGAGCAAAGAAAACTGAAAGAATCCCCTTTGGTGAGCCAATCTGTATCGAAAACATTTTTAGAAACTAATCGCGAGAACAGTTTAATGCAAACCTTAAAAAAAATACCTGGCGTAAGCACTATAAATATTGGTTCTGGACAATCTAAACCTGTTATTAGAGGCCTAGGTTTTAACCGAGTTGTAGTCGTGCAAAACGGCATTAAACATGAAGCCCAACAGTGGGGTGGCGATCATGGTCTTGAGATAGACCAATATGGTATAGAAAACATTAAAATAGTAAAAGGTCCAGCCTCTTTACTTTATGGTTCCGATGCCATTGCGGGCGTGGTAGACATTCAGCCGGCAAACGTTCCTAAACGAAATTCTTTTAGCGGAGAAGTTAACCTTCTAGGCGAAACCAATAACGATTTATTTGGTGTTTCTGCAGGCATAGCATCTAGAAAAAACCATTGGTTTTACCGTGGCAGATTAACCTACAGAGACTACGCCGATTATAAAGTGCCAACAGATAGAATTAGTTACGACAATTATATCTTCGAGCTTTACGATAATAATTTAAGAAATACGGCTGGGCAGGAAGCCAATGCTAGTTTTAGTTTAGGGTATAAGTCTAATGGCATTACTTCTGAAACGTTTATAAGTAATGTGAATGGTAAAAACGGATTTTTCGCCAATGCACATGGTTTAGAGGTTCGTACTTCCGATATAGATTACGACGCATCTAGTCGCGATATCGATTTACCGTACCATACTGTAAATCATTTTAAACTCACTAATAATACGTCTATTAACACCCAAAACCATGATGTGTTTATTGAGTTAGGATATCAAAACAATTATAGAGAAGAACATTCTGAGCCTGTTCCGCATGGTTATATGCCTAAACCAGATAATTCTAAAGAACGTGAGTTTAACAAAAACACGTATGCCCTTAATATTAAAGATGCAATGTCTTTAATATCCAATCATGATATTGTTGCTGGTTTAAACCTAGAATATCAAGATAATAATATTGGGGGCTGGGGGTTTCTTATCCCAGAATACAACAGGTTTACGGTAGGCGGATTTGCTTACGACCAGATAGCGATTACCGACAATTTTAACCTTCAGGCTGGCTTACGTTACGACTGGGGGCTTATTAACACAAAATCGTACTACGATTGGTATCCTTCAACCATTAACAATCCGGACGGATCTACCTCTTATGTATACTTACAACGTGCCCAAGACAAAACACTAAATTTTGGAAGTTTTAGCGGTTCGGTTGGTCTTAGCTACATAGCTAATAACACGACCTACAAATTCAATGTAGGTAAAAGTTTCAGGATGCCTTTAGCAAACGAGTTAGCTTCCGATGGCGTTAACTACCATATGTATAGGTACGAGCGAGGAAACTTAAATTTAGACCCAGAATCGTCCTATCAAGCCGATTTTGAAATTAATCACGACGCAGAAAAGTTCAGTTTTGGCGTTAGTCCTTTTATTAATTTTTTCGATAATTACATTTACTTAAACCCCACCTCCAATTATTACGAAACCTTACAAATTTACGAATACACACAAGCAGAAGTTTTTCGTTTTGGTGGCGAAATTAAAGCCAGTACCACGCTGTTTAAAAAATTAAACTTAGCAGCTTCGGCAGAATATGTATATGCCAGACAAACCAGTGGCCCTAAAAAGGGATTTACTCTACCTTTTTCTCCGCCTTTATCTGGGGTAGTCTCTGCAAATTACACATTCAACTCGTTTTCTTGGTTTGAAAACCCCGAAGTTATGTTGGATTTTATTGTTACTGCTGCACAAAATGAAATTGTGCCACCAGAAGAAATCACAGCTGGCTATCAAGTTTTAAACGTTTCGTTTCTTTCAAAATTAAAACTATCTAACCGTTTAAAACCATTAGCCCTGCGTATAAAATTAAACAACGTATTTAATACCAAGTATTATAACCATACTAGCTTTTACCGTTTAATAGATGTGCCAGAACCCGGCCGAAACCTATCGCTATCGTTAACAATACCTTTTTAATTTATAATAATCAATACTTAATAATCAAAATCAAAAATCATGAAATTAAACATTATGAAATCAAATTTAAAATTCTTAGCACTAATAGCTTCTATTGGATTTTTTCTAAATTCTTGTAGTAGCGACGACGACAACTCAACTTTCGACGCACCCGTAATTTCCAATTTTGAATACGGCGAAGGTAGCGAACACTCTACAGAACAGGTTGGCTATAAAGGCTCGGACCTACACGTAGAAGCCGAAATTTTTGCTGAAGCTACGGTTAGCAGTATCACTTTAGAAATCCATTCCCATGACGTAACACCTGCAGAAGGTGAAGTCGCTTGGGATTTTGAACACGTGTATACAGACAGTAAGTATTTAGTGATGAACCCAACGTTTCACGAACATATAGACATCCCTAGCAATATTCCTGCTGGAGAATATCATATAGAACTTATTGTAACCGACGAGAATGGAAACAGTACTGAAGTAGATGGACACCTTGAAATTTTGTCTCCTATCACACTTAGCGAAATCTCTATAGACGAAACAGTTGTAAGGGGAAGCGATATGCATGCAGAATTCATGATTCATGCTGTATATGGCATTCATAATATTACTGTAGATATTCATGCTCACGATTTAACAATAGGTGAAGGTGAAGAAGAATGGGACTTTGAAGCAGTTTATGAAGAAGGTTTTCACGGAAAAACCGAGGCGGAATTTCACAAACATATCGATGTTCCTGCAACAGCACCAGCCGGAGAATATCATGCAACTTTTACCGTTGAAGATGAAGAAGGCAACACCTTTGAATACGAAACACATATAGACGTAACAAAGGCTTAATAAACAATGAGACTGTCTAAAAAGTTACTTTTTCGTCAATCTGAATTTATTTAACTTCGTTGAATCTTCGATTTCAGATTCTCATAATTATTAAATTTCAATATGATGAGATTCTGTGTCACCTGCCTGCCAGGAGCACAGAATGACGTACAGTTAAACTTTTTAGACAGCCTCTTTCTAAAATTATTGCATTATGAAACTGATTAAAAACACACTTTATTTTCTATGTATTGCACTAAGTATAATTTCGTGCTCTACAGACGATGAAACCGAAAAAGACTTAGAAAAACCTACTATTACCATTAATTACGATGGCGGTTTCCCGCAAGCTTGCGAACAGTTAAAAAAAGGACAGACATATGTCTTTAAGGCTAGGGTAACCGATAATTTAGCTTTAGCATCTTACAGCCTAGATTTACACCATAATTTCGATCACCATACGCATGACGACCAAAATGTACCTTGCGAATTAGGCCCTAAAAAAGAAGCCGTAAATCAATTTATTTATATGGAAAACTTTAGTATTGATGGTGACTTACAAACGTATGAAATAGCTGTACAAGTTACGATTCCTAATGATGTAGATACAGGGGATTACCATTGCGCCTATTCTGTAACCGATGTTACAGGTTGGCAATCCAGAACTTCAATAGATATCAAAATTATTGAATAAAACACCCCAAATTAAAAAAGTAATGAACTCAAAAATTAAAAACCTATTATTAAGCATACCCGTATTATGCTTTGTATTTACCTCTTGTAGTAAAAATGATGATATTACCGAAGAACCAAAACCAGAGCCTACAATTTCTAATATAGAGGTCGGCCTACATAATAACGAAATTGGAGTTGTTGGCGAAGATTTCCACTTTAATGCAGAAGTTTTAGCGGGAGACTTATTAGATAATGTTACCATAAATTTAGTACAAAAAAGCGAAGAAACCTATACGGAAGAATGGACTTTTGAGATTGTGTTTACCGAAAGAATCACAGGTTTAAAAAACGCGACACTTCATAGACATTTTGATATCCCTGCCGAAGCCCCCAAAGGAACGTATGATTTTGTTATTACCGTAAAAGACCAAAACGGAACAAGTATAGAAGAAATTAGAAATATTAACTTAATCGATGCCTCCGATTACCCTGAAGTAAATCCACATGTAAGTGTGTTTGGCATAGACAAAATAGATGTAGATGGAAAATCAGGTTTTAATAACTTTTACAATAATGACGCCTTTAAAAACCCCGATGCAGCCTTTTTTAACAAAGATGAATCCATCTGGTCTGCATTACAAATAGGCAGTATTAAAGGCGATGGTATTATGTATGGTTTATTAATTAAAAAGAGCCACAACCATAAACCGGAAAACATCGAACAAATCGATTTTTCTAAAGCTATTGTTACAGAAGTTGTTGAGCACACTGGCGAAGAAGAAGTTTTTACACTAAAAAATAATCGAGATACCGGACACTGGAATTACGGTCTTGCTCTTAAAATAGGTGCTCTAGAAGACAATAATCTTCTTGAAACAAATGCTATAAACTGGGAAAATGGCACGTATTACTATGGTGTTGTATATACCAATATTACATACAACAGAAGCATTTTTAAGTATATAGAATTTGAAATAAAAGGGTTTTAAAAAAACAGGGATTAGTTCTCTAAGCAAAAAAAGAATCGATGGTCGCGACCATCGATTCTTTTTTTGTTAAATAGTACCTGCCTACAAACAGGTTTTAAATTATTTACACCTATAAAATGTGTTCAATATTTCGTTAATCCATCCAAAAGGGTTGAACCTTGTTTTTGAAAATGCGAAACCGCACTTTCTCCATGAGCTCCAAGCATGTAATTGGTAGTTAATACTTTTCCTAAACTATTTTTTTCAAAAGATTTTAACTGTTGTATTCTCTCGCTTTGCGATTCCTGATGAAACTGATTATTTTCCATAGCAATTTTAATTTAGTATAAAATTAAATATTTACAGGCACGAAATTACACCAAATCCTTTAATTATTAACTCGAACAAACAGAACTAACACTTTAATAATACAGCACTTAAAAAGTAATATT
Source organism: Bacteroidia bacterium (assembly GCA_030427735.1). Lineage (GTDB taxonomy): Bacteria > Bacteroidota > Bacteroidia > Flavobacteriales > Flavobacteriaceae > Formosa. Next base: position 336,414 of record JAUIBP010000001.1, read on the forward strand.
AACATAACTATAAACTCTATATTTAATTACAAATGAGTTTAAATTTATATGGATTTATAATTGAAGAAAATGAAACTTTTCTCAATTTACAGTTGGCACTCCCTATAAATTATTATCCTAAAAACTTGATGAGACACAAAGCAAATTCGGTATATTCAAAATCTGAATCCACGGCACGAAACAAACAATTACAACAAGATAAACTACAGCACACAAAACTTAAAATAAATTAAAATTTTGTTAAAAAACACCGTCTTAAATACTACACGAAACAAAGTGACGTTTTAATATTAAGGTTGGTTAGTTAAAAAGCAACGCGAGTCGATTTTCTTCAGATGAGCGTTGCTTTTTTGTTTTGGTTATTATTGTAGTTTTAAAACTAAAACATAACATACAATGTGGTAACAATTTTCCCTTGGTTCCCTTCTAGCGAGATAGATAATAAGTCTTTACAGGCTTTAACCTTGGTAAGAAACGGCGCAGCCAAAATAGCTACGCCACTATGCTTTTTTAACCGAATACCCTGCCCCGAAATAATATCGATATTAGGCACAAAATCTGCTTCGGGTATATGCTCGGTAAGTAATACATATTTGTATTTTTTTAGTTTTATTAGCACATTTTCGATTTCAGCGTTCGATAAATGCTGTAGCACTTGCCTTACAATTGCGCAATCTGCTTTTGGCAACTCATCTTTCGATATATCTAAATGCTTAAACTCCAGTTTTTCGTTTTTAAACAACGTCATGTTACGGCCAATCAAATCTGGAACAATATCTACAGCCACATATTTTCTGGTAAAAGGCAACAATTGTTTGCCAACATTAAAATCTCCACATCCCAAATCGCACACCGAAAGCAATGGCTTAAAACCCGATAAAAAATTGGATACAGCTTGAATATAAGGCGCTACCAGATTTATATTATGAGAACCATCTCCCGAATAGAATTCGGTGGGATTGCCGCCCCAAAGGTTCCGCTCGTAAACTTGAGACATAGCAGCCTGGGTTGGCCACGGCTGTTTTATTTTTTTAGACATTACAACAAATTTCAGCGCTTATACAAACATAATTAAATTACAGTCCTTCAACTGTATTTATGGTTTGTAATTTATAAACAAAGCCCCCTTCGTGGTTTATCCCATTTACTATTAACTGTATGTTTTTATGTTGCCCTTTGTATACCTTTAACTGTACTTTACGGTTTGGTTTAATACTTACATTTGGTTTCCAATCTAAAGCTTCGTAATACATTCTAGATTGCAAATCATTAAATTGCATGGCTCGAGCCACAAACGTATCGCTAGCTGCTTCAAACCCAAAATCGACCACACTCTCTTTAACAATTGGTGGGGTAATACTATCGGCGTTCCCCCCTCTTTTTGTTGTAATTTCTAATACACCATTACTCCCTCTAAAACCATAGCCAGCACCATTGGGATTTATTTTTATATCTTCAATCATATTCATACGCATTTTATACAATACATCATTATCTACGACAACACCGTCAAACACAATTAAAGCATTTGAATTACCTAATAATGTATTTGAACGCGATCTTCTAAAAAACACTCTAACCAAATCAACACCTTCTACCGTTTCAATTGGAACATCGCTAGCAACTACACTAGGCTGCTTATGCAAAAAGTCTATTATAGTCATATTCAACTCATCCAAAGCATCTATTTCTAATTCTTCTGCAAAACCTCCGCTCAAACTAGGCATTCTTACCCGTACATCTTTTTTCTCTTCCTTTTCTTTTGCTTTCCCGTATAAATTCACGGCTTCTAATTGCTCGACATCTTGCAAAGTTATTACAGAAGCCATATCGTAGGTATTGGACTGTTCTGATTTTTCCGATTTCACCTCTTCATACTTTCTAGGCGTATAATCTAATACCTGATCGGACTTATACCCCAAATACGGTTTATACACATAAAACACGGCTTTCTGCGGCTCTCCCTTCTCGTTAATTAAAGCCAAACTGTATTTAGAATCCTTTTGCATGATTAAATTAGAAAACTCAAATGTTTTATCCGATTTCATATCGACCACCTCTAAAATCGCGTTTTCACTAGAAGAAAACATAATTTTATACGTTTCGTTTTCGTTTAGCGTTGCATTTACCGCTCCTGAAATGTTAATCCCCGATTCCGACTGAAAAACGGGAGGGGTTGACTTATACGGATTAATCGTTGTTTTTCTGGAAAATAATTGCGCGACAAGATCCAGTGCTTCTGAGTTTAGTGTATTGCTTTGAAGCCCCGGTGGTTGATTTTCAAGATAAGGCTGAAGCAGAAACGCATCATCTATCTGGCTTGGATAAGGATTTAAACGGCTACCTACAGGAAGTACAGACACGCTAACATTGGTTAGCGATAAACTTTTAGGTAAACTTAAAGACACCTGTACACTATCATCTTCAATGGTTTGCTGTGCTATTTTCAAATCGATACTAGGAGTTGTTTGCGCATAAAAATGACGCTCTGCAATCGGGCGGTTTTTACTATCGAAAATACTTAAGGTATTAACTCCATTAAAACAGGAATCGGCGCTTAATGGCAACACGTATTTTGTATACTGTTTTTTAATGGCCACGGGAACTACATAACGTACGCCATGGTTTCTGTGCACTACAGCATAAAGGGTTTTACCATGGTATTGCACTGCCAAATCTTTAGATAACAGAACGGTAAAATCTGTATCGTTTTTTTGCTTTATTTCATTTTTCTGAATTACGATTCCAGAAGCATTCGCTCGTGGCAAATCAATTTCCAGCACCGTATTATCGTAAGCCACTTCGGCTTTATAAGTATGCCCTGGTTGATACACTAAACTTACCGCCCCTAAACCCAAACTATTACTTGTAGCCCTGGCAATGCCCTGCCCCGAAGTATTATCGATTACAGTTAGGGTTGACGCCTCTGGAACCACCCCATTATCGAATTTAAAAGTAAAATTCAATGTATTTTTCACCCCGTCCAAGACTGTACCGCTCTCTGGATAAAACACCAATTTTGGCTCGGTTTCATTGCTTTCTAATTGGGGTTCTGGCTGCTTCATTTCGGTATCGGAAGTTAAATTAACAATCTGTATTTCATCAACATAGGGCTTATTAAAATTGTTGTTCCATTGTGTATTTACACTTAAAAAATAAGTTCCAGATTCCAACGCTTCCGATAGCGAAAAATCGCCATAGGCAACACCTTCCTTACTAAAAAACAAACCTTCCTGTACCAGATTCTTATCGGCGTCGTACAATGCCACATGCAAATTATTGGTTTCTGGCAAGGGTTTATTACTAAAATCGCTTACCACATAAGCCTGCCACCAAAGCTTTTCGCCCGAAAAATAAAGAGACTTATTGGTGTGTAAGAAAAATTTTTCTGTCGTGTAGTTATTAAAATAGTGCTCATTCTCGTAATTAGAATTGCGATCCGCCTTGATTTCTTGAGAAATCCCTTGATACGAGAGAAGCATAACCACGGCCACGATCCCTCTTACTGAAAGTTCCTTTTTTATATGCATAAACCCTAAGTTAATAAAAAATCGTATATCTCTGACATCCAATCGAGTAATTATGTAAAAAAAACACTACATTTAAAATAAGATTTCCTAAACTTAGATTAGCCTGTCATGATAAAAATTACCGTAAAAACCACTATCAATACGAGTATTGAAAAAGCTTGGGAATTTTGGGCCAAACCAGAACATATTATACATTGGAATTTTGCAAGTTCAGACTGGTGTTGCCCCAAAGCCGACAATAATTTAAAAGCAGGAGGGCATTTTAATTGGAGAATGGAATCTAAAGACGGCACGATGGGATTCGATTTTGAAGGCACATACAATACTATAGTACCCCACAAACACATTTTATACACCCTACAAGATAACAGACAAGTCGCTATTACCTTTACAACACAGAACGACCACACCGTTACCATAAGCGAAACCTTCGATCCAGAAACCATCAATTCAGCAGAATTACAGCAGGCAGGATGGCTGGCCATACTAAATCAATTTAAAACATACGCCGAGTCGCATTAAAACCATAACACAGCTCCTTCACTTCTAATTTTAGCCAGCAAATGCTTACCTTTGTGGCCTAAATGGCTAAATACCATAACAGCCATAACCTTACTCTATTTTAAAAAACAAACCCTTATTATTAAGTTTTCATGTTTAAATTACATTCGCTTAAACTCACTTGCATCATAGTATTAACGTGCTTTAGTCTTTTTAGTCAAAATGCACCAGAAACCTTCAATAACCCCATACTACCAGGCTACCATCCAGACCCTTCCATTTGTCGGGTAGGAGACGATTATTATTTGGTAAATTCCACTTTTGTGTGGTTTCCTGGTCTGCCTATTTATCATAGTAAAGACTTAGTGAATTGGGAACTTATTGGCCATGCCATAGACCGTCCCGACCAAATGAATTTTGACGGATTACCAGACATGTTAGGCCTGTTTGCGCCAACCATAAGATATCACGAGGGTTTATTTTATATTATCAATACCTGCGTGGGCTGCGGCATGAATTTTTATATCACCGCTACCAATCCTGCAGGCCCATGGTCCGACCCCAATTGGCTTCCCGAAGCCGACGGAATTGACCCTTCCCTAATGTGGGACGACGACGGAAAATGCTACTATACCGGAGTTGTAGGCACCGAAAAGCCCGAGTGGGAAGACCAAGGGGTTATTTACAATCAGGAACTGGATTTACAGCAAAAAAAATTGGTAGGCGAACGCCATAACGCCACTTTTGGTCATGCCAACAATGCTTCTTATTCGGAAGGGCCGCATTTGTATAACATTAATGGCAAATATCTTTTAATGATTTCGGAAGGCGGTACAGGCATTTACCACGCCCTCACCGTACATCACAGCGATTCTGTATTTGGCCCATACACCACAGACTATATTAACCCCGTACTTACACACCGGCATTTAGGGCAAGACTATCCTGTACACGCCATTGGCCATGGCGACTTGGTACAGACCCAAAATGGAGACTGGTGGGCAGTAATGCTAGGCAAACGCCGACTTGATGGCTTGACCACACTTGCCAGAGAAACCTTTTTGGCCAAAGTAGATTTTGACGGACAAACTCCTGTGTTTAATAAAGGTGAAGGCAAAGTACTCATGACGCAAACGCGCCCAAACCTACCGTGGACGCCTTTTAAAAAGCAACCTGCTAAAGATGAATTTGAAGGCGATAAATTAAATAAAAAATGGTACACCATTCGCACACCTAAAGACTCATTTTATACTGTTAACAAGGAAGCGCTTCACCTAAATTTACGAGCGGAAATTATGGACAGCCTTGTTAATTCTTCGCTATTGGTACAACGCATCGAACACCATAAGTTTGAAGCCAGTACAAAAATGTCTTTTAAGACTTCTAAAGACAACGAACAGGCAGGACTAACCGTATACCGTACCAACGAAAACCACTTCAACCTGTTAAAAGACAAAAATTCGTTGGTATTAATAAAAGCCTTCAAGGGAGAGCAAACCGAAATAGCCCGTATTCCTTATAAAGACAAAGAGGTCTATTTTCATGTAGAAGGCAACGATTTAGACATTCAGTTTAGTTATGGCGAAAGTATGGACACTTTAAAACCTATTGGAGACAAACAACACCTAATTGTAATTGCAGACCTTCAAGGCAACGCCATGTTCAACGGCCCAGGTATAGGCCTTTACGCCACCAGCAACGGCAAAACCTCTAAAAATAAAGCAGTATACGACTGGTTTTATTACGAAGGAAAACCACTGAATTAACATCACATTATCAACCTATGCCTTGCGGTATAGGTTGATGTATTAGATTTCTTCTATTACAGATTCACCTTTAGAAAAATCTCCAGAAGTCCACTCCCATGCTTCATGCAGTCGAATTTTACCATTAGCTAAAACTTCTGGTTTGGAAAAGCAAACACCCGTCATTAATACACCTTTGTCATTTACTTGATGATAGCACATATCTATATTTCCATAATCATCAACTAAGCCTAAAAGATGCCCCCTTTTAATTTTACCACCGCTATAATCTGCCGTTACAATATTTTCGTTTTGTTTATACTCGAAAATAGTGTCTTCTGAAGTTTCGCCGTTTTCGGAATTTAGTACAGGTTTAAATTTCCTGTTATTGTAATTTATTTTCAAAACTATTTAATCTAGGATATTTACAACAATCTATTATTTTTTAAGACTTAAAGCCGCACCAATGGCAATACCTAAACCTAACCACAATCCAAGATTACCCGTTGCGACACCTACAGCAGTGCCAATAGCCACTCCTAGCCCAATTCCTATACCTATTTTTTTGTTTTTCATAGTTCTTTTTAGATTACGACTTCATTGATTTGAAAGATTATTTGTATACCGATTGCTGTAAAAATACTCTTTTTAAATGAACCACTATAGACTGGAAGTCCATCGGCTTGAAAACAGACTGAAAGTCCAATTATTTGTATTTGTTTTAGCCACAAATCCACGAATATTTCTATAGAAACTATGTCAAATTTTCGTGTATTCGTGGCGCAAAAATATTTATAGAAACTGAAAGTCTTGCACTAAAAGTGCATAGTTTCAACAAACGACTGAGACCAATGAACCTACAGGCTCGAATTTATGATGTGAGTTTACATGAAATAAAATTAAATACCAAAAACTACCACATTCTGTACGTATTCTGTATTAATCCAAAAATGCTTTCCCCTGTTATCGCTTCTATTTAGTATCTGTATTGAATCCCCTATTTAGTTGTTCCGATGGGTTTGGCTCTTCTTTTTAAGAATCTTAAAGATTCTCTTATTAATAATTTCCGACAAATTCCAATAGAGTAGCTTAGGGTCGGTGGTACTGTAAAAGGAGACTACAACCGTATCTATTTCCTCATAATAGTGAGCAAAACTTTGGTAACCTGGCACCCAACCCGAATGCTCATATTTATAGATGGAATCATAAATTTCCGTTTCCCCGGGGTTAAATAGAGAACCATCATTCAAAGTTCTTAAAAACACCCCTACATCTGCTGCAGTAGCGAGCATACCGTAATCATTCCCTTTTAAATCATGTGGGTAACCTACATGGTATCCGCTCATGACATCAGTTGAATCTACCTGTTTTAGAGAACCAAAGGTCCTGTTTAGGTTTAAAGGTTCTAAAATCTCTTTTTTTACAAACTCAAAGTTATCATAACCCAAAACGTCATCCATAATCTTATTGATCAACAAGTAATTCGTATTGCAATACTCATACTTTTTACCTGGTTTAAAGTTTGCTGGTTTCCCTTCAATCAATGCTAAACTTTCTTCAAAAGTGGTTGTTGGATGTGCCCAAAAGTCTGGCGTATCCGTAAAATTAGGAATACCACTGCGGTGTTGAATCATCAATCGTAGCGTGATGGTTTCGGCATGTTCTATGGCACCAACAAGCTCTGGCAGGTATTCTGCCAATGTTTTATCTAAAGACAACCGACCTTGAGCTACCAATTTCGTCACTGCAACAGCGTCATATAATTTACTGATGCTGGCAATTTTAAACAAAGCATCCGGATCAGTTGGCACTTGTTGATCTCTGTTCTTAAAACCTCCTGTATAGGTGACAGGCTGCTTTCCTGCTTCGTCAACATAGACGATCATACCTTCAAATCCATGATTAATAGACTGACTTATTTGCTCGTCGATGGTTTTAGGCAACGGAAGGATCCACGCTTTTACTAAAATCCATGGCACAAAAAATAAAGAGGCTAAAGAACCCACGATTAATAATACTCTTAACATATTTCTGATGTTGTTGTTTGACATGTTTTGGGTTGTATTTAGAACGACCTGTTACGTTGATTGATTGTTAATGTATTTGGACTTACCTGCCGGTTGTCCATATGGGGTTGACAAACCTTAGCTCTTTGCCTGGAATTGAAATCTGGCGATAAGCATCACTGTTTAAAAAAGCACAATGAAAGTTACACCTTTCTAACTTATTCTAACCACAGATCAATTTCTTTAATCACCTCTTCGCCCGTATCCCCTAAATAACCATACGCTTCCACAATCCAATCGAATTGGTAGGATGCCAAATTAATAACATTCCTAAAGGCTGGTAGCGACGTATAGGCATCAATGGCTTTATAATAATCTGCCATAGGGGTTGCCAACTTCTTGAGCGAATCTTGAGGAATCAATGCATAAGCCAAAAACAAGGTTCTATCATGTTGTGTAGAAAGGTAGTTTTCCTGACTATTTAAATACTCATTATAGCTTTTTTCATTCTGTGCAATTTCACCAACCAAGCGATGATATCGTGTCAACAAAGAATCTAATCTCGTGTTGTTGATCTTACCATAATGATTTGAGTTTTTAAGAGCCTCATAACCATCTGAATTAGAGATAAAATAATAGTCAAAAAATGCCGTAGAGCTACCTAGAATCAGAAAAACATGCTCCTTTTCCTTGTGATTTAAAATCGCTGTTCTCGCTTTTTTACATAGGTTACCAACCGAAGACCTAAACCCCTCTAAAGAATCGAGAACAATTCTATCTTCTTGGGTATGTGATTTAATTTTAACCAAATATTCTCTCAATTCTTCATTTTCTTTCTTCGATCGTGCAAAACCATTTATTTGTACTGCAATTAAAATACCTAGTACCACTAAAAATATTTCGCCAGCGGCATATTGTAAATAGCTTTTAAATCTTTTATCTCTTAATTGCTCCCTCCTTTTAGCTCTAAATATTTTCATAGTTGATTGATTTGATTGTTCTTAAAAAAAGTCAGTCTGCATGAACCACAATATGCTCTTCAGAATTCCTTTCTAACTTGGCTGGTTTTAACTTTAATCCGAATAACGGACGCAACCAAAAAACTCTTCGAATAATAAATTCATAGATCAAATAACACCCTGCAAAGGTTACCACGGTTATTAACACAAAAGAAAGGATAGCGGGGAAATGAAATGGCAAGATAAATTTAGCTGCCAGATACATCACAATCATATGAATGATATACACGGGGTAGGCCGCTGTACTTAAATACGACAACAACTTACTTGGTTTATTTAAATATTGATGGCAGAATCCGAAGATGCTAAAAATCCAGCTATTCATTTCAATGACCGTTATGTATGGTAATCCTTCAGCTGCAGGCATCTGACTCCTTATTGTGTACAATATAACGGCCAATACAAGGTAGGCCCATTTCCATTGCGCAATGGTTTTCCAAAATACGTTACCAGAATTCATAAATAAGAATCCCAGCAAAAAGGCAATGAATCCCAACACAAAACCATGTAAGGTTTCTGCATACATTGAGAATGGATTGGGCTGCAACCACAATGCTTCAGCAACAAAAAGAAGGTTTACAGACAATAAACCGAATGGGTTTTTAATCAGCTTATTGAAAACTGCCGCGAATCTTGACACCTTGTTGTTTTTCACAACATAAAACACAGGCAGACAAATAAGCACATACACAAATATGTTTCCTAAAAACCATAGGTGTCCCATGTGGGGATAATAACTTAACCCTATGTTGTAATAATCCTGAAAAACAAACATGTGCAGTGGCGTAATGGCCACAAACCCGAATAGAAAGGGCACTAATATTCTCCTTGCTCGCTCTTTTAGTAATGCCAAACTGGTTCTCTTTCGCATTGCAAAATACACGCCCATTCCTGACACATAAAATAGAATGGGAATACGCCAAACGTTCAACATGGTCATGGGTTGCCATAATGCTGTTAACAATTCATCACTTCTAATAAAAGCAATAAACATGGCCCAAGGTTGAAATATGATAGCTATATGATAGATTAATAATAAGGCGATAGCAATGACTCTTAACCAATCTATGTCGTGACGTCTTTCGGTTTTCATAATCTAGAATTTTGGTTGAAATATTTATAGTGTTTCTTTTGCACAAAGAGAATATCTTATGCCCTAATTCTTTTATTGATGATTTTTCAAGAATGTATAGACATCCTATTTATTGAAGCATCATTGCTACCACCGGTCTTGCTTTTTCAACTTCAGCAAGATCTAAGGTGAATCCCATTGGTTTTAATTGCATGATAAGCATTTCATAAACAGGTTTCATTTGTGCAAAATCTGCTAAAACCGTTTCTCTTGGTGTTGCCCCAAAATTGTTTTTTAAGGATTTGTCTGCACCTGCTTCCAATAGTGTTTTCACTATTTCTACTCTTCCAAAAAATGCTGCGGTATGTAGCGCAGTCGACCCATCGTTGTTTTGAATGGATAGATCTGCTCCTGCCTTGACTAAAACTTCAACCATTTTAGGTCTGTTAAAAGTAACTGCCGTTATTAAAGGAGAAGAACCACTCATGGCTTCAATTTTATTGATGTCTTCTTTGGCGTTAGCATGCTGTTTTAACACTTCTAGGTTATTCGTAATGATCGCCTCATGAATGTCTTGATTTGGTTTAACCACTTCAGATACTTCTAGGTTTGCGTGGTTTGATGTTGATTCTTTTTGTTTGGCACAGGACATGATTGTAAGCGCCGCTGTAATAAATAATGCAATTAATTTTGACTGAATTTTGATTGAATTTCTCATGGTTTTAAATTTTGAATGTTATGATTTCGTTTTGATGATACAAAGATGGCAACAAGGGCGATGCAGACGTAAACACTTATGAATCAAACTCTATGACGTTTTAAGCAGGTCTATAAATTATGACGCATCACTATAACTTATGACGCAAAATCTGCTGAAAGCCAAAAAATAACCCAATTTAAAGGCTATCGTTTATTTTTAATTATATTCGTTGGATAGATTCAAAAAATGACACCAAATAACCCGAACAATTCTTTTTTATCTGAAGCTAAATCTTTGGTTTTAGATCAGATTTCCAATGAACAATTTGGGGTTTCAGAATTAGCAGAAGCGATGCATATGAGTCGATCTAATCTGCTCAGAAAAATTAAAAAGCTTACCGGTTTGTCAGCGAGTCAGTACATTCGGGAAATTCGATTGCAAAAAGCAGCCGAATTACTTTTAGAAACCGACATGACCGCTTCTGAAATTTCTTTTGAAGTCGGTTTTAGCAACACTTCTTATTTCACCAAATGTTATCGGGAATACTTTGGTTATCCTCCGGGAGAAACAAAAAAACAGGCGACTGCCGCCAGTGAAACCAAGGTAATTCCTGAAGTACCTATTGAATCCAGTAACAAGCTTAGAATTTATTTTGCTCTAGCTATAGCCTTACTAATTATAGTTATTGCGTTTTTTAGAAATGATTTATTTTCAAAACCTCCTGAAATTGAATTAGAAAAATCAGTGGCTTTTCTTCCTTTTAAAAACTTAAGCCAAGACCCAAATAATCTCTATTTCATTAATGGCATTATGGAAGCTTCGTTAACTAATCTTCAAAAAATTGAAGATTTAAGAGTTATTAGTAGAACTTCTACCGAAAAATATAGAAACCAGTCTGCAACTGTAGCCCAAATTGGCAAAGAATTGAACGTTAGTTATTTGGTTGAGGGCAGTGGTCAGAAAATTGACAATTCAGTATTGCTTAATATTCAGCTTATAGATGTGGCAAATGACCAACCTATTTGGTCTGAGCAATATCAATTTGAACTCAAAGATGTATTTACGCTACAAAATACAGTAGCAAAAAAAATTGCCTTATCAATTCAGGCAAATATTACCCCCGCAGAATTAGAAATCATTGATAAAAAACCGACGAACAATGTAGTTGCCTATGATTATTATTTAAAAGGATTAGAGGCGCAACAACAAAAAACTGGTGAAAGTTTAGTACAGGCTGTTGATTACTTTGAAAAGGCAATTGAGGAAGATAACACCTATGCCGATGCCTATGCCCAAATTGCTATTTCATATTTTTTTCTTGAAATGAATAAACCAGAAAAGGAGTTTTTAGGTAGGCTTAATGAATGTGCAGACAAGGCTTTACTCTATGATTCTACATCTGAGCTATCATTAATTGCTAAAGCAGTTTATTATATTGGTATTCGAGAGTTTCGTTTAGCTATACCTCATTTAGAAAAGGCCCTGGAGTATAATCCGAATGCCTCTATAGCTGTTTTAATTTTATCAGACCTATATGCTCGTGCCGTACCAAATACGTCTAAATATCTTTCCTATGCCTTAAAAGGAATGCAATTAGAAGTCAATGCAAACGATTCTATAGCACAAAGCTATGTTTATCTTCATTTAAGTAATTCTTTGGTGCAAACAGGTTTTGCCAAAGAAGCGGTTCAATATATTAATCGTTCATTAGAATTTAACCCTAAAAACGAACATGCACCTTATCTAAAAGCGTTCATTGAATACGCCAATGATAAAAATATGGATAAGTTGATTTCTAGCTTAGAAACTGAATGGCAAAAAGACACCACTCGTTTAGACCTCACTCAAGAGTTAGGTAAGCTCTATTACTTTCAAGAGAATTATGACCAATCCTATTTTTATTATAGTCGATACAAAGAATTACAACTTAATCAAATTGATTTGTATCCTCAAGAAAATTTGAAGATTGGAATGGTATTCAACCACATGGGAGATTCAAAAAAAGCGGCGTCATATTTTGAAGCCTATGACACTTATTGTAAAACTGATACATCTATTTATCAACCTGCAAGTTTGGCTATGCAACTCATTTATCAAGGAAAATATGATGAAGCTATTGTTAAATTAAAGAGGTTTAGCCAAGAATCTAACTTTCAATATTGGATGGTCTTGTTTTTAGAAGAAGATCCGTTACTGAAAAAACTGAAATCACATCCTGAGTATGAGGCTACTATTTCTAAGATAAAACAACAGTTTTGGAACCAGCACCATGAGTTGAGAATTACATTAGAAAAAAACAATTTGATCTAATTAGAGACTGCATAATTTTTATTGGACAAACTTTTGGTACAGTTACAAATTATCAAAACAGATTACCAAAAAACCAAAACACTGGAACTTTAGAGTTATTTTGAAAAACCGATTTTTAGACTGCTTATTTTTAGAAACTTAAGCGCGTAACATACTTTTATCTATGAACACAGAAGGGTGTTGCAAAAAACTAAAAATGATATCGTAAGCTATCAAAATTGAAGAATCCATTCAGAAAGTTGGTTTAAAAAATTAGAGACAAACCTCTTTCTTAACATTGCATATTCTTCCCTACTACCTGATATTGCCTCTTGTATGTAATGATTTGCATTATCAAAGATTTTAAAACCATATTTTGTTCCCGATTTAAGAAGCGCATTTTACATTCTGTCTTTATTCTATTTTCATGGATAACTTTTATAATTTTAACTCTATTATCAGTTAGGTTTTCTACCCACTTATCTCCCCTTAACAGCTTACAAAAAAAAATCAAAATAAGCACTATCAATCTAATAAACTGATATTTGGATACAACAAGCAGAGATATAGATACATTAAACAGTAACTAAACATAGACCTTTGCTTCATAAAATTTTAATTAATAATTCTGAAAAGACCATTCAGCCCATAATACCCTTTTAAATAACAGAACTATTTTTTATGATTAATAGCAAGTTATTAGCTGGTTCTTGTAATGCTAACTTTGCTAAATCGCTACCATGTTGAGGCGGTAAAAATTCATGATAAGGCACCATAGCATATTCCATGTTTGACTGCCCCGAAGCCAGCCAAACTTCTCCTATTAAAATATTATCGTATTTTATAGTTTTCGTCTCGCCTGTAATAACTAACGTTTGCGGCTCTTGGGTTGCTAACATGGGGTGAAGCAACAATTGCCAATTTCCATTTTTGTCTGCACGGCCTTTTATGGTTTGTTTCCCAAACGTAATTTTTATTCGTTCATTAGGACTTGCCGTTCCCCAAATAGGTACTGCTTTTTGTTGTTGTAGCACCATATTTGAAGAAATAACAGAAGCTGTTGAAAGTTGAGCTTTCACTGATTCAGCTCCCAACAATAATACAACACATATAATTACTCGTAAAATGCCCTTGAATTTGAAATAGCCTATCATCATTATTGAGTTTTCAAGGTTACTTTATCCGATTTTAATCCATTAACACTAGCCTTTAAAGTTACTTTACCAGCTTCTTGGTTCGCTCTGAGAATAGCCAATGCAAAGCCATTGTGTAACTTTCGTTTGTTGGTATTAAACAATTCGTTACTGTAATGGTCACCATTATCTACCGCTAACAACGTTGCAGCTCCCGATACTTCAAAAGTAACTTCGCCTGTTACATTAGGCACTTTTCTTCCTTTTTTATCTACGGCATACACTTTTACATATTGCAAATCCATGCTATTGGCTTGCCACGCTCCATAATCTTCAATCTCAAATTGTAATGCAACTGCTTTTCCTGTGGTTTCTAGGCTATGGCGAGTTATTTCTTTTCCATTTGTACGTGCAATGGCTACAATTTCTCCTGCTTGGTAAGGCACAGCTTTCCAAGTAATAATATTTCTATTTGCTTTATCTGACGGATTTTTTTGTACTCCAATAGATTCACCGTTAACCAACAATTCTACTTCTTCTGCATTGGTGTACGTAAAAACATTGTAGTTTTTTCCTGCCTCTCTATTCCAATGTGATGAGGTTACTTTTTTACCAACGGCTATATCATTCCATATTTCTTGCTCTCCTTCACCTTCTTCTAAAACCGCTATTTGCACCACTGGTTGTTCTGAAAAAGCACTTTTAATTAAATAGGCTTCTGGCAACGGATTTAAGGTATGATCGAAAAACGAATAATTCCATCCTTTTTTTGGCCATCCGTTAGATTCTCCCCAATATTCAATACTTCCCCAGTAAGCGAGCCCTACCATTTTTTCGTAATTCATATCGTAATAAGGCACCAACAATTGATTTGAAGTCGCTTCACTTTGATACACAATCATATCTGGTTCGTGATTTAAGTATTGCTCGTAATTATGACTTTGATAATTAAAACTGGTAATTTCTGTTACCGAAGCTAATTCGGGAGGTACTATATTTTCTTCGTCATCAAAACCTTTATCGCGTCGTTTTAATGCATTTGCTCTTGAAGGATACAAACCAACAGTAGATTTTCGGGTTGGATCGTAACGTTTTGCCAGAACATCCAAAATTTTATATGAGGTTACGCCCCAATCGCTTGTAGGATACCCAGCTAAATCTTCTCGCATTTGAAATTCATTTCCAAAACTCCATAAAATTACCGAAGGGTGATTTCTATCGCGTTTGATCCATTCAGTCATGTGATGGTACCATGAATCCGTCCATGGTTTACGACCAATCCAATAATCTTTATTACTCCACTTATCGTACAATTCATCTACAATTAAAAATCCTTTTTCATCGGCTAAATCGTAAAATGCTTCGGAATACGGATTGTGAGCTGCACGAATGTGATTGAATCCAAATTGTTTTAACACATCAAACTGGCGAGCCATTGAAGTTTCAAAAGCAGCGGCTCCCACAGCTCCTAAATCGTGATGTAAATTGGTCCCTTTTAAAAACAGTTTCTTGCCATTTAATTTAAATCCAAAGTCTGGAGAAAATTCTAAAGTTCTAATTCCAAAACGATCGCTTACCTTATCTAACACCTTTCCGTCTAAAATTAAACTTACTTCGGCCGTATATAAATTTGGAGTTTCGCAAGACCATAATTGTGGGTTATTCACCTTTATTTCTGGCAATTGATTTTCTTGTGTATGCTTACGTGTCTTTTTAAAAGCTAACATTTCTGAACTCCCTACTTTTTCTCCTTGAGGATTAAAAATATCTGCTTTAATCATTACATCCTCATATCCATGAAACCCTTGTACCTCAACCTGTACCCCTACTTTCGCATGATTCCCAGTAATTTCAGGAGTAGTTACAAACATACCATGACGAGCGACACTAATTTTATTCCGAACCAATAAGTGCACATCTCTATACAATCCTGCTCCCGTGTACCAACGCGATCCAGTAGTATTACAATCGGCTCTAACAGCCACTACATTATCACCTTCATAATTTAAAAGTTCTGAGATATTTACCTCAAAACCTAAATAACCATAATCGGCTTCTCCAACTTTTTTTCCGTTTACCCAAACATCCCCATGAATGGCAATGCCATCAAAATCCAATAAAACTTGCTTGTTTTTCCAATCTGGATTTGCTTTAAATGTTTTACAATACCATCCCACTGTATTTTGTTTGAATGCTCGACTGGCTTTAGCACTTTCATCCCAAGGCATGTTTATTTGCATATCGTGTGGAATGTTTAATTGTTGCCAATTGGTATCATCAAAATCAGAATTTGAGAACGACTCATTATCGTCTTGAATAAACTTCCAATCGAAATTAAATAAGATATCTTCTCTTGGGTTTTGAGCAAAAATGAACGTATTATACAATACTATAACACATAAAATGAATAAATTCCGCATGGTAGTTGATTATAGATTCTTGAACTTAACTTAAAATCGGAAAGATAAATTTAGAATTACAAATCAACATCCTGTTCTGTCCTGAGAATAAATAAGAATATGATTTTCTAAATAAAATCACTTTACATTCAACCAATACCGCGTTCCTTTTAAGGCACCAGTCTTTGTTAATATTCCTTTATCTAACAAATCCTTTAAATCACGGGTTGCTGTAGAAGCGGATGTTTTTGCAATACGGGTATAATTTTCAGCACTCAAACCTCCAATAAACCCTTGAGGTCCTGCCGCAAATAATCGGTTGACAACTTTGAGCTGACGTTCATTCATCTGGTTGGCATAGCGATCGAAAAACTTAGCTTTTTCAATTATAAAGTCTATCAATTTCAGAGTGTCCTGCTGTGCCTCTAATATTGTTTCTCCAAAATAAACCAACCAATCTGTAATATCACAGGTTTTGTTATTCTGTTCTAATACATCGTAATACAATTTCTTGTTTGCCTCAATAGTCTTAGATAAAGAAATTAAAGCAGGCTCGCCAACACTTAAAGAGATGGACTTTTCTGCCAAAGCACGACCTATACGTCCGTTACCATCTTCAAATGGATGGATACTTACAAAATACAAATGTGCTATCCCTGCTTTTACAAGTGGTAAAACTTCATTGTTATTTGGATTGTGAACGGCATTAAACCAGCTTACAAATTGCTCCATTTCTTCTTGCATTTCATTGGAGGGCGGAGCTTCAAAATGCACCGTTGGTTTATCAAGTCTCCCAGAAACCACCTGCATCGGATCTTCATGGGTACGATAGCGACCTATATCCACTAAATCCCTTCGTCCATTGGTTAACATCTTATGCCAATCGAACAATTGCTGATGTGTAAGCGCTGTATTGTAATTTTTATAGAGATCAACCATCATTTCTGAAATACCAAATTCGGCTGGAGGCACTTTGCGTTTATCCACACGCAATCCCAGATTTCTTTTGATAGATGATTGAATACTGTCGCGATCCAAATACTCCCCTTCGATTTCAGAAGTTTTAAGGGCTTCGCTGGATAAGATCTCAATTATAAATTGCTCGCGCTCATCATCACCAACATGTTTAAATGCCCCTAAAACTGTTCCTATATTTTTAGAAAACTGAAATTCTAAGGCTTTTAATCTGTCCTCTTTATAGGTAAAATTAGGCCATTCTTTCTTCTGCCAATTCCAAATTTTGCGCATCATGAGCTATATTTTACAATTTTATAGCTCAAATATAATCATTTTTTGAGCTATAAGAAGTTGCTAATTGGCTCAAAAAAACTTTAATGTGAAATTTTATCTCACATACAAATACACAACCTGCCCTGTTTCCATATCATAAAACGGTTTTCTGCCATCAGCTAAGGCTTTCATATTTTTCACCAAATGATATCTTCCTGTAATCTTAGATGCTAAAACATCTAAATCTCCTTTTGTGGCATGCTTTTGTTTTTCTGGGGTAAAGACGGCCTTTAAACCATCTACAGCAGCTGTTCCCAATGCTGAATTTATCACACCAGGAGCACTTACAGCTTCCACCTTTTGCTTAGGCTGGGGCATCATATCGGGCACCTTGACATCTTCTCGAACTGGTACAATACTCGGCTTTATTTTTCTGGAATGATAGGCTTTTGAACGGCAGGTATTACTGCAATATTTTTGTGCACGACGGCGTTTTGGCTTAAATTGTTCAAAGCAATACTTACAGGTGTAAAATTCGTTTTCCATAAATTAAACGTAAAATTAACGCACGTTTGACGTTTATTTTTGATTTTTCGAGAATTCACTATTCTTCTTGGTTACTTTTGTAACCAATTTCACATTCTGCTCTCTCCTATTCTTGTTTAGAGTGTAACATGAAATACTGTTTCCAATAACAAAGCATCCACCTCTTCATCCGAGATCAATTCTTGCTTCTTTTTAACAGGTTGTTTTGCTTTCGGCACTGGTAAAGTTTTGGTTTCCTTCTTCTGAAAGTCTGGTAAACTTACAGGTACAGTAACCTTAGTATGGATCTTGTTCCTCCAATCGTCCATCCAGCTATTGCCTTCTGGTTGTCCATATTTTTGAACCATCAACTCATGATGTTTTA
This sequence comes from Bacteroidia bacterium, assembly GCA_030427735.1. GTDB lineage: Bacteria > Bacteroidota > Bacteroidia > Flavobacteriales > Flavobacteriaceae > Formosa. The sequence continues at coordinate 354,948 of JAUIBP010000001.1, forward strand.
CAAAACACTGGCGTTGCAACGCAAATAACGAAACTATTGATTCTTCTGGAGCGACAAAGCACGTGTGAATATTCTCGTGCATCCATTGTGCGATAAAAGTAAAACTATCGAGATGTTCCCAGTATTTCTTAAACAGGTGATCGAATTGTGCTGCACTTAGTGTTTCTTTTGCATCCAACAGCATAAACATGGTTTCATCAAAAATGAGTCCCTTTTCTGCAAAATGAAATTTTTGAAATTTTGAAACGTCTGCTGTAGTCTTCTGCTCTTTATCCAAAAACACAACAGTATCTAAAAGCTCTTTAGGAACAGTATCCTTATAAATGGTATCCTGTACCAGCTCCCAACGGGAAGTAGGGATGTAAAAAATATATACCCTGGTCAGGTTACACCTTATGGTTTCAAAAATGCTATTGGTCATTAGCCGTTTGTAATAAGTGTGAATAATCTTTTGGTAAAGCTACATCTATATCTCTTAAATACTTCTCTAAAGCATCCATAGTGGTATGTCCTGTAATTTCCATAAGGGCACTCTTGGCTGCAAAAGGCGTTGAGTTCTTTACCATAGCCCGATATAGTTGGGTGATAAAGGTATGTCGGAAACTATATAAGCCATAATTCCCATCCAGTCCAAAATGGTCTTTAACACCTTTAAACCGTTTTGAAAAATGATCTCTGCGGTTAGTTTCCGAGGCTTCCCACTCACCTCCTAGCTTTTCTGGTGTAAATAGAAGGTTATCGGGTTCCATTCCTGATAAGTCAGGAAGATCATTCAGTAAAATCTCTGGTATTAATTTCGTTTTAAACACCTTATTCTTGGCTTCGAATTCCAGCGTTTTACTTTTCAGGTTAATATCTTTTACCCGTAAACGGTTCACCTCAACTGGTCTTAAAAAGTTATAGGACACAAATTTGATATACAAAAGCAATATCGGATCGTTTTCTTCTAGATATTTGAAAATTTCTTCCTGCTTTTCCTTGGTATAGGTTTTATTCCGATTCGGCTTCGTTTTAAGCACCGCTATTTTCTTCATCGGATTCACCGTCATAATATCATTATCTTCTAAGAGCTGCATGATACTACTCAAGTTTAAACGATTGTTATTTCGGCTTCTTGAACTCGTGGATAGCAAAATGGCATTTAAAAACTCCTGCGCCACTTTTTTATTCACCTGATTGATGCCTTTTATATGTGGATGATGCTCCTCCAACCAGTTCACAAAATGTGTTATGGAATAGGTATAACCTTGAAGTGTGCTTGCTTTTACCATATTCCCTTTCAGTTTTAAACCATATTCCAGAGCTTCCTGTACAGGCATCCCTGTATCTTCTTCCAGTGTTTATTCCGGTTCCTGACTTTCTTCTGGTTTGGATTCGACAGATACAACGGTTTCCTGATTTTCAATTTTAGCTGGTACAACTGTTTCATCCTCCATCTCCACCATCTCCAGTACAGGTCCCACCTTTTCAACTACGGGTTCTGGTTTAGTTTCCGCTTCTGGTTGCCGTTCTATAACAGCCTTTACTTTTGGAACTTCTGATTCCTGTTTTTTGGCCAGTCTGGACTGATATAATTCTGTATTATCTTCAAAGGGATTAAATCCTGCTTTTAATAATTTAACAAGTCGGCTGCGGTATTTGGATAAGACCGTCATGCGATCTTCCTTGGTTTTATAGTAATTGACTTTACCATAAATATTTTTCATGCGCTCCAGTTTACCCGTTTTTGGGTTTCGGTAAGAGAAATAAACGTACCAGCGTTTGCTTAAATCTCCCTTGGCATTGTAAATTTTTGGGGTGGAAAATTGGGGTTTTTTAATCAAATCGTGTTCTAAATCGTGTTCATTTTGAAGATCAAATGTAAGTAATTCATTTAATATGGACATAAAAAAACGGTTTAGCGCGAACTAAACCGTTTAACATTAGAACTTTAAGTCTTGTAGCGAGACCGAGATTTGAACTCGGGACCTCTGGGTTATGAATTCCTCGAAAATGAATTTTGAAACGCATTTACTGGGGTTCACAGCCTATACTTTTTTAAAACCGTATGCAAAACCGTATGCAGTTTTAACTTCTTAGATTAACAAATTTTGATGATGCAATTTAGGAAAGATCTAATAGATTCAAAAATAATTAATCAATAATATAAAATAAAAAAAGTAAACCTAATTTACTTCACCATCAAATATAAACTGAGTCTATTACAATTAAAAAGATTCCCAATAGACTATATAAGGTGTAAATTTCATTAAACCAAACTAACCCAATTAACATTGTAAATATTACTTCGGCATATTTTAAAGGTGCCACTTCATTTGTTTCAGCCGCTTGGAAAGCCTTTGTCATATACAATTGAGCGGCGTAACCAAAAACACCCAAACTAGCGAAAATTAACCAATCAATTCCCTTTGGAGGAATCCAAAAATATAGGGTAGCTAGGCCGGCAAAAATTGAAGATCCAATAGCATATATCAAGCCCAGAAAATCTGATCCTCTGTCAATACCTTTAAGAATCAAAACTCCTATAAAAGCAATTAAAAAGAATAGCCATTGTCTAGGTTTCATCTTTTCTTTTAGCCACAGAACAGCAAAAAATGTAGCAAAAATAGGAGCTATATAACGTATAGATACAGCTGTCCTCATAGGTAATAATTTTACAGAAGCAATAAATAGGGCCATTGAAATTAACCCAACCAAACTTCTCAAAACCAAAAGCCCTTTTTTATTACCTACAAAGGGAATCTGTTTTTTTAACTAAAAAAGGAATAGTAAAAAATAAAGATCCTAAGGACCTAAAAAATACTATTTGATACACATTAAATCCTGAAAGGTATTTAAAGCTGAAAATGCAAGAGTACTTATCAGCATATACTGAATGGCTTTTATATGCATCCGTATTACCAATTATTAATGACCTTTATCTAAAAAGTTTGTTAGGAAAAGGAATACTTATGGTTATATCAATTTAATTGAATCCTTGAATATAGAATAACGGAAAATATAGTCAATTCCATTAATGTAATCCAAATAGCACTTTTAACGAAATAATTTTATACTTTCAAGTACTCCCTTAGTTAAATTTTCAATTTCTTCGTAGTTAAAATTTCCATTAGGATTTTTCACCATAAGCTTAGATCCCATTCCCACACATGTCACGCCAGCTTCAAACCACATTTTAAGATTTTCAATATCTGGAGACACCCCTCCAGTTGGCATAATAGAGGTCCATGGCTGTGGTCCTTTAATCCCCTTAACAAATTGGGAACCATAAATATCTCCAGGAAACAGTTTAACAATCTCACATCCCAATTCTTCTGCTCTAGCAATTTCCGTCAAAGTACCACAGCCGGGAGACCATAAAACTTTTCTCCGATTACATACAACTGCAATATCCTCCCGTAATACTGGCGTAACAATAAAATTTGCTCCCAGCTGTAAGTATAAAGATGCTGCTGCGGCATCGGTTACCGATCCTACACCTAAAATCATTCCAGGAAGTTCAGCTATAGAATATTTTATTAATTGCTCAAATACTTCATGAGCGAAATCTCCTCGACTCGTGAATTCAACTACACGAGCACCTCCATCGTAACATGCTTTTAATAATCTTTTACTGATTTCAACATCCTTATTATAAAACAAAGGAACTAAACCTGTTTGTCTCATAACTTGAGCTACTTCTATTCTTGTAAATTGTGCCATATATTTATCTAGATACTTTAGCAGAAAGATCTCCGCTTAAAAATTGTTCTACGTCGTTTAAGGTAATTAAGTTATAATCGCCAAATATGGTGTGTTTTAAACAGCAACAGGCAACAGCAGTATCTATAACTTTTTGGTGATCGTTTGCCGATTGTATTAAACCATAAATCAATCCGCCCATAAAAGCATCGCCACTGCCCACACGGTCTACAACTGGTGTAACGTCTTTTACTTGTCCGCGATACAAGGTCTCTCCATCATACAAAATACCGCCTATACGTTGGTGCGATGCACCTACAGAGTAGCGTAAGGTGGTAGCCATATATTTTAAGTTTTTACACGCCGAAAACACTTGCTTATACCCCTCTGGCAGGGCCTTGGTAAGCTCGTAATCTGGATTCAGTTTTGGCTTTCCTAACATGAAATTTGCCGTATCTAAATCGCCTAAAATTATTGTACTATACTGCAATAATTCTGGCATAACCTCGTGCGGTTGTTTACCATATTGCCATAATTTAGATCGATAATTTAAATCGGTTGAAATAGGAATACCTCGCTTATGAGCTGCTTTAACGGCCAATAAACACACTTGGGCAGCACTTTGGGAAATGGCTGGTGTAATACCGCTCCAATGAAACCACTTAGCGTCTTTAAAAATCTCTTCCCAATCAAAAGTATCATCCGTAATGGTAGCCATAGCGCTATTGGCTCGGTCGTAAACCACTTTACTGCTACGTGTACCAGCACCTGTTTCTAAAAAATAAATGCCCAATCTATCGCCTTCTACCACCACGTGCTCCGTACCCACTTGCTTTTTATGCATTTCTTGCAATGCGCATGCTCCTATATCGTTATTTGGAATACGTGTTACAAATGCCGAATCTAAACCAAAATTGGCTAAGGCCACAGCAACGTTAAATTCTCCTCCCCCATAGGTGGCCTGAAAATTAGATGCCTGAGAAAACCTTAAAAACCGTTCGGTAGACAAACGCAACATGATCTCACCAAATGTAATTACTTTACTCATATCATTTTTTTTAAGCCCGACCTTAGTCTAGCTTTATCATCTTTGTATTTGCCTCCTGTAACTTGTGCCTCTGTATTCGTAAAAATCCAATCAAAAAACTTTAGTATCGTAGGGTGACATTGTTATTATTGAATTATTCAAACTAAAAACACTAACTCAATATCGATTTTTTTAACAAACTCACATTACAAACTAAAAACCAAACAATGCACCTTTACAGATACTAAAGTCTATTTTTGATTGGCTGGATTACATCCATACTAACAAAGTGAAAAACAAACCAACAGTGTTGGCTCAACAAACTATTTATTGTATATGCGTTACCGGTTATTAAATACCTAAACCTTGACCACCAGTTACCTGAATAGTTTCAGCTGTTAAGAACGACGCATCTTTACTTGCTAAAAACGATACTACCGAAGCCACTTCTTCTGGTTGTCCTAATTTCCCTAAAAGGATGTTATTTTTCCATGAAGCAAACACCTCTGGTTTAGTCGATTTAATTTGTGCGTGGAAAGGCGTATCTATAGTCCCTGGCGAAACGGCGTTTACACGAATACCATATTCTGCCAAATCTTTAGCTAGGGCACGTGTTAAGGCGTGCACCCCTGCTTTAGATGTTCCGTAAACACCAGCACCTGGCCCTCCTGCATTCCATCCTGCGATAGAGGTATAATTAATAATAGAGGCGTTGTCTCCTTTTTTAAGGAAAGGAATCGCTGCTCTAGAAGCGAAGAACACAGAATCTAAATTTAAGGCCATTACAAATCTGTAAAACTCGGTAGTCATGTCTTCAAATCTAGAACGACCGCCTAAACCGCCTGCATTGTTAACCAATACGTCTATTTTCCCGAATTTTTCACCAATTTTAGTAATGTTTGTGTTTACCGCTTCTTCGTTGGTTACATCAAAACCCCAGTACTCTGCAGTAATACCTTCGGCTGCTAAATCTTCAACACATTTAAGCCCAGCTTCGTCGTCTATACCATTTAAAACTACGGTATATCCATCCTTTCCTAAGCGTTTGGCTACTTGAAAGCCAATACCACCAGTTGCTCCAGTAACTACAGCTACTTTATCTTTTACTTCACTCATTGTTCTATAATTTTAATTTATATTGATTTATTTTTCTACTAATTGAATGGTTCTAGCGAAATAGTATATCGCTCCAATACCCAGAGGCACAAACAGTGCAATGGCAATAAATATTGGGGTGTAAGACACTTCGGCCACGATAGGCACAATAAAGTTCATGATGATTACCGAAAATACACCTACCATGCCGCCTAAACCGGCTAAAGACCCAACGTTTTTACCGTTAAACAAATCGCTAGGTAAGGTTTGTATATTACCGATGGCAAATTGAAACCCAAATAACACCACAAAAACTATGGCTACAAAGCGTTCGGCAGTCGTACCAAACAGCACGGTGGCTATCAAGCCTAAAAACATAATTAAACCACCAATTAATATGGTTATTTTTCGGCCTTTATCTATAGAATTGGTTTTCGCTATAATTTTACCCGACACGTAACCGCCTGCAATACTACCTATAGCTGCCCCCACATAAGGTACCCAAGTAAACAGCCCTACTTCTTTAACGTTAAAGCCATACACATCGAACAGGTAAATTGGCATCCAGCCCACAAACAGCCACCAAATAGGCTCTAAGAAAAAACGCCCAACAACTATGGCCCACGATTCGCGATACGATAATATTTGTTTTAAGCTTAAACCTTTAGTATCGTCGGTTGCTTCTCTATCGGCTTGGCTTTGCCCTTCTAGAATGTATTTTCTTTCTTCTTCGGAAATCCACGGATGTTTTTCAGGCCCTGCTTTTTGAAAAATCAACCACGGAATGATCCATAGCAAACCCATAGTACCTATGCATATAAACGTTGTTTTCCATCCATAGGCTACAAACAATGCCGATATTAATAATGGTGCTATTACAGAACCTATTGATGCTCCTGCATTAAATAACCCCTGTGCAATGGCGCGTTCTTTTATAGGAAACCACTCGGCATTGCTCTTAACGGCTCCTGGCCAGTTCCCTGCCTCGGACAAACCTAGTGTGGTTCTAAAAAAGGCTAGGGATACAAACCCTCTAACAGTAGAATGGAATATGGTCGATAAGCTCCAAATACCAATACTAAGTACATAACCTATTTTAGTACCAACCTTATCGAAAAGCTTTCCTGAAAACAGTTGCCCCAACGCATAAGCCACCATAAATATGTTTAAAATATGCCCGTAATCGCGCTTATCTAAACCTAAGGAGTGCGAGATAGAACCCTCTAAATCTTCACTACCCCACATAATACTTAAGGCACTTCTGTCGATGTAATTTATGACTGTTGCCAAAAAAATTAAACCTATAATAAACCACCGTAATCCTTTAATTTTCATCTTTATAATTCTATTTTTTAAAGGAAAGTCTAAACCATACACCTCCTGTTCGTATATAAAAACCAAATACTGGATTTTACTACAAGATGTACTTAATTGATAGTAAACATGGTGACTTTTTACGCTTTTAAACACTTATTAAAAACGTTGTGAAGACTATAATTTACTTCCCTTCCTTATATGTTATTTTACGTGTTATGAAACTAAAATCGTGCACCTTCCAGTTTCATAATTGTATTTAAATATTATAGCAATATTGATATAATGCTTTAAAATGTACTTTCATTTTATCTTTTGCCAACTGCGGATCTCCTGCTTTTATCGCTTCGTAAACCGCCTTGTGCTCATCTATCGCCGATAAGGACAAACTATCGTCGCAAACATGATACTTTTTAAAATTTGTAATTATTTCTGGCGTAATCTTTAACATGAATGTATTTAATGTACTGTTACCACTAGCATTGGCAATAGCTAGATGAAACAACAAATCTTCCTGTACCGCATCCAAACCTTGTGACGCTTTTTCTTCGTAAGCATCTAAAGCCGATTTTATATGAATAAGATCTTCTTTTGTACGTCTTAACGCAGCCAATTTTACAATTTTAAGCTCTAACAGAATACGCGTTTCTACCAACGATTTAAAATCTGGATCTTCCAACCTTAAAATATCAGCAATCATCCCGTTCATGGCAATTACTCCTATATCGGCAACAAAAGTGCCGCTTTGTGGTATAGACTTTAGCAAGCCGTAAAACTCTAATTTATTAATGGCTTCCCGCACATTACTTCTACTCACCTCAAACTTTTCAGACAACATACGTTCCGATGGCAATTTATCGCCAGGTTCTAAATTTTTTAAATTAATCAACTCACCAATTTTAGCGATGATTTGATTTTGAACCTCTTGATTATCACTCTTAATAAGGACTTCTAACTTCATGTTTTTGTAATTTATTTAAAAAACTGGTTAACCAGCTATAATCTGATAAAAATAAAAAACTTTTGACAAATTACTTGTGATTAAATTGATTTTTTAAATATCGGTACATACTGTTGCTATTTACTTAAACCTTAATGCGTAACTTCTAATTTGTAAAACTTAACTTTTGCATAAGCACCTTCATCTCGCGATTGAAAATAGTTACCAGCCTTAAAATAATTCTCGAATACGCCCCAACGTTTCATGTGAATGCTATCGTAAACCGCATATTCATTTTTATTTAAAATCACTACCATTTTCCCATCAGTTACTTTAACTTCTAAAGTAAACTTACCAAAGCCCACATGCTGATTAAAAGTGAAGCCTTTATCGTCATCCCAGGCATCTTCATGTAAAATCTCCTCGTTTGTGGCACTTAAATTTTTAAGTTCCTTGGTTTTAACACGTATTTTACCGTCCTGCCAATATATTTTTAAAATTGGAGGGGCATTATTGTCTTTCTGACCAATTAAATCGCGTTGTTCATTAGTTAATCTGCCGTGAATTTGCATAATAATTACTTTATGGTATTTACCATCGGTAGCTTTAGAGACCTCCTCCATGGCAAGTTCGCCTTTCATATACCCGCCTTGCGCAAAAGTCCAGTTGGTATTATTATCACCTGGCACCATTTGCTCCCTTAATTCCGAACGGGTGTATTTAGTATTGGCTGTTGTCGCTTCACTCGGAAATGCATAAAACACCAATGCTCCGTTTGTAGAGTCGTTATACATGTAAGGTATTAAGCGTTGATCGGTCGCATAGTTTAAAATTTCTGGCGGCTCTATATTCATGGCCCTCCCCTTAGCGTTTAACTCTGGTGTAGTCACACTCCAATGGCTTAAATCGATTTTTGGCAACTTGTATTTTTTCTTCTTCTTTTTTTTCTTTTTTTCGGTTTTAGAAGACTCCATTGCACCACTGGTCTGTGCCTGACCAGCAGTTGCAACGGAGAAAAAACACAATATTATTACCCCTAATATGTATTTAGAACATTGCTTCATAAACAATTAGTTTACTGGATATACTTTTACGTTGTCTACATAAGCATCGACATCGGTTACGGCATAAATCCAAATAGAGATTTCGCCTGTAGCGTTAGAAGTAAACACCGATTTTGCTACAACAAAATTTCCTTTTCCATTAATTTCCGAACCGATAATTTGTGTTAAAGGTCCTTCGTTAGACACCACTACTGCATCTGCACCATCTGTAAAATGTCCAGGAAGAATCTCGCCTATAATTCGGTTACCACCTGGCGCTATACCATCTTGCTCGTCTGGTGTTTTTATGGCGTATTCGTACTCTAATACATACGGCGTATTTGGAGTAACAGTAATAGACTGGTAAGCATAACGTGTGCTAGAACTTAAATAAGCACCTGCCGAAGTAGACTGCGTCCATTTTGCGCCAGGCGTTTTTGAGCCATTATCCGATCCGTCGTAGTTTAATGGCGAACCATCAGAACTAGAATTAAACGGATTGGTATTACCACCTGTAAACGATTCTGATTTCCAAAAATCTTGTCCATCGTTAAAATCGCCATTTAAAATATCTGGAATTATAGCTGCTGGCACCTCTGGTTCTACAACTTCGATTTCCATTGAAAAGGTATCGGACTTTCCTAGTTTATCTGTGGCAGTAAGTGTTACAGTATAAACACCTTCGTCTGGGTATGCATTAAAACCATCTAAACTTGTTGCAGTATTACCATCTCCGAAATCCCAAACATAGTCTGTAGCACTTGATGATGTGTTCGAAAATTCGTATTCTAAATAGTTAGCGGTTTCGGTAGCAGTAAAACTAGCTGCTGGCGGTGTTTGGTCTTCTTTAGAATTGGCTTCTGGTAAATCGTATGAAAAAGCATCAAGCGTAGGATCGCAAGACGATATTACCAAACCAAGCACACCTAACATAGCATACTTTCCTATGCTTGTTAAAAGTCCTTTACGGTTACTGTTTGTTTTCATGTCTTTATTTGTTTTTAGTTTGTTTAAGGTTGAACTAGTAGCCTGGATTTTGCTTCATTACACCTTGACTAATATTAATTTCGTTTTGAGGAATTGGTAACAATAAATCTGTAGATGCAAAATTGAAATTATTTGCAGCAGCGAAAGCAGAGAGTACCGATTGCGCGACATTAAAACGCAATAAATCGAATAGTCTTTGATTTTCGAAAGCAAACTCCACGCGACGCTCTACCAATAAAGCTGCTTTGGTTAATGCGTTTGGACGATCGGCTATTGGGTCGAAACCAGCTCTTTCCTTAACTGCCATATACGAATTAATAGCATTGCTATTACCTGTTTCTGAAGCTCCAGCCATAATGGCTTCGGCATGCATTAACAAGACATCGGCATAGCGTAAAACAATCCAATCGTTACCTGCCAATTGTGGCAACCCGGTAAAGGTTTGTCCGTCGCTTCCACCCGATTCTCCATCAGGGAAATACTTGGTACATTGGTAGCGTATAGTACCTCCAAAAAGCGTTAATGGGTCTTCTCTATAGGTATGCTCTATTCTATTTCCGCCGTATTCATCTACTGCAGCTTTCAAATCTGTTGTTCCGTAATTTACACCACTGGTATGCCCTACTGCATTCATCCATTCGGCAGAAAAAATCTGACTATTATCCTGAATGCTGCTGTTGTACCCTATAGCAAACATGGTTTCCGAATTATCTTCGGTATAAAACACATCGTAAAAATCAGATTCTAAACTAAACTGCCCGCTATTGATAATCTCTTCGCATAACACTTGGGCTTGCGTGTAGTTAGGGGTTTCTAAACTTAAATATACTTTAGCTAATAAGCCCTTCGCAGCTGCTACAGAGGCTCTAGTTCTGTAGGTTTGCGATGGATCTATTCCAGTGATAGCATCTTGAAGGTCTGATACTATTAGGTCGTAAATGCTATTAGTGTCTACTCTGGTAAACTGTGTTTCGACATCCGACGGAGACACCACGCGATCTATTAATGGCAAATCGCCAAATAGTCTTACTAAATTAAAGTAAGCATGTGCTCTTAAAAATTTAGCTTCGCCTGCAATAGCGGCTTTTCTATCTTCGTCTTCTACAACATCGATGTGATCTAAAATAACATTGGCTCTGTAAATTACCTGAAAAAAGCTCGTGTAATAGTTTAATACAAAGTTATTTGTAGTAAGTGTAGAAAAACTTTCTAACTGGCCAGCATCGGAAGCATCTTCAGAATCTGGAGTTTTTGTACTTGTATTATCGCTGCGCATTTCGGTAACATAAAATTCCCATTGCACACCGTGATTGTCGTCTTTTCCACTACTGTTAATGCCTTTAATAGCGGCATAAACGCCTATCAATCCCGTTTCTAATTCGTCGGCATTAGTATAATAATTGTCGGTTGTAATAGAAGAACTTGGTGTAGGCTCTAAATAATCGCTACAGGACACCAAAATATTTCCTATTAAAACAACGGCTATATATTTTAAGTATTTCATAATCTTTTATTGTTAATTCGTTTAAGGCCTTATTAAAAATCTAAATTTAAACCTAGAGATATGGTGCTAAAAACAGGTGAACCACCACGTTGATATCCTAATTGAGTAGGGCTTGTTTTATCTAAAGCCTCTGGGTTCCATCCTGAATAATTATCGGCTGTAAAATACAATAGGTTTTGACCAGTAGCATACACTCTTAAACCCGATAATTTTAATCTGTCTAACACATCGCTCGGGAAATTATATCCTATGTTTACATTTCGAAGTGCGATATACGAAGCATCTTGTACCATACTATTGGTAAAATACTTATCTACTAAAAACTCGGTATTGGGTGCTGAATCTAAAATAGTTCTGTTATTGTTGTGACTGTACAAGTAATGGTCTGCAATGTTTCTAACTTCTGCGCCATGAGACCCCTGGAACATGAACGAAATATCTAAGTTTCCTATTCCGAATTCGTTGGTAAAACTCCATATTAATTCTGGATAAGGATTACCCAATACGGTTTTATCTTCGTCGTCTAAAACACCATCGCCATTCAAATCCTTTACATATACCAATCCGGCTTCTGCACCTACGTGTCTCCATGGTCTGTCGCGATCTTCGAATGCTAATTCTTTATCGACAACATATCCGTAGAATAACGATATAGGTTGCCCCTCTAAGTTAATCCATTCGGCAGGTCTAGATGGATCTAAACTTGTAATTTGTCCGTCGGAATCTGCAAAATCTACTAAAGTGTTTTCATTGGTAGTCGCAATAATGGTTGAGTTCCAATAGAATTTCTCTGAGCTTATATTTTTGGTTCTAATTTCGAATTCCCATCCTTCATTTTTCACTTCACCTAAATTAACAAGAGCGCCAGAAAAACCAGTAGTTACAGATATAGGGTTGTTTAACAATAACTGGTCGCTGGTACGTTGATACCAATCTACCGAACCTGTAATTCTGTTGTTTAAAATTCCGAAATCGATACCTGGGTTAATCTCGATTAAACGCTCCCATTTTAATTCTGGATTGGCAATGTTTAAAGGAGAAAAACCAGCAGTAATAGTACCATCTACCGAATAACTAGAACCTGAAGCCCCCAACAAGGCTAAACTCGGATAATAATCTACTAAAATATTACCTGTACTTAAATTGGAGGTGCTACCGTTAGCATCAGGATCAACCGCTCCCGTATTTAAACGGTCGTTACCTGTAACCCCATAACTAGCTCGCAATTTAAGATTGTTAACAAAGCTACTTTCTCTTAAAAAATTTTCCTTAGCGATATTCCATCCTATAGAAGCCGCCGGGAAATTACCGTATTTATAATCTGAACCGAATATAGAACTTCCGTCACGTCTCATACTCATAGATAATAAATACTTACTATCGTATGCATAATTAACTCTGGCAACATAAGAAATACCGCGTTTCTCCCATTGAAAGCCATCAAATTCTGAAATTGCTGTCGCATTGGTAATTTCTTGTACAACATCGTTGGTATAGCCTGTACCTGTAAAACCAGAGAAGAAATAATTTCTACTCTCTACAGAAACACCTGCAGTTACGCCAAGATCGTGCTTTCCAAACGATTTATCGTAATTAAAAAAGTTATCGAAAATCATGTAACTTTCTTTTTGCGAAATTTCGGTCATATATGCATCTGTAATACTTTCGCGAGCTTGGGTTCCCATATAATCGGTACGCTTGGTATCGTTAAACGAACCCGATAATGTGGTTTTAAATCGTAACCCATCTAGAATTTTATACTGTCCATAAAAATTACCGTATAATTGGAATTTTTTATCGGCCCTGGTACGCTCTACAATTCTAGCGTAAGGGTTTTGGTTATTACTATTACCAATATTGTTTAAGATATCATCTATTTCGCCATCGCCATCCAAATCGAAAATGGTAAAGTGGTCTTGTCTTGCATAATCGCCAACTTGTAAATGAGAGAATGCCCCATTAGGATCGACATACTGTAACGAATGCTCGTCGTGATAAATTGGCAACCATGGCTGATGTCTCGCCACGTTGTGTATATTCTCGGAAAAACGTGTTCTGTCGGTATACGACGGACTTAAGTTGGCACCGATAGTAAATCTGTCGTTAATATCGCTGTCTACTTTTAGTCGTGCGCCATATTTAGTAAAGTTATCTTTTAACATTACCCCTTCGTCATCGGAGTAATTTAAACTTACAACATACTTGGTTTTATCGTTACCCCCTCTAAAGGACAAAGAGTGATTGGTAATCATACCGCTTTCAAAAAATACATCTTGCCAAGAGCGATCTGTACCTATTTGTAATTGCGCAACGGTATATGGCGATAATACTCCATTTTCTGCCATTTGCTTATCTGCCCATTCTTGGGTGGTAAACCCATAGTCATCGCTTTTACGCGGCGTTTTCATACCCGTGTACATGCTATAGTTTATTCTGGTTTTACCAGCTACACCAGATTTCATGGTAATCATTATAATACCATTAGATCCTTTAGACCCATAAATAGAAGATGAAGCGGCATCCTTCAATATTTCAAAAGACTCTACATCGTTCATACTTAAAGATCCTAAGAACGAAGAATCTACAATAATACCATCTACAACGATTAAAGGTGTAGAATCGCCAGCCATAGAACCAACCCCTCTAATGGTAATAGAAGGTGCTGCACCAGCCTCGGCATCGGTGGCCTGAATATTAACCCCAGATACTTGCCCTACCAAAGCATCGTCTACCCTTGGTACTGCAATTTGATCTAGTTTTTCGTTTTCTACTTTAGAAATTGCTCCTGTTAAATGTGATTTTTTCTGAGTTCCGTAACCGACAACAACAACTTCGTCTAGCTTACTTACATCTTCTTGTAAAACCACGTTAATAGTTTTGGTTGAAGATACTGTAACTAACTGTGTTACAAAACCAATGTAGGAAAACTGTAAGATTTCCCCACTTTCTACATTAATAGAATAATTACCATCAAAATCTGTAGTTGTACCCCGCGTAGTACCTACCACCAAGACATTAACACCAGGAATTGGTTGTTCGTCTGTACCAGACGTTACAAGTCCTGTAACGACATCTTGCGCAAACATGGCTGTATTAAGCAACAAGATGACATACAATACTAATTGTTTTTTCAAATTCATTTGTTTGTTGTTGTTTTAATAATAAATAGTTAGCTCTACGATTAGTTTAAAAACAAAAACTTGCATACTTAAAATAACATGAACCTTATAAAAACGCGTTGCTGTATTTAACATGAATTATTTTTCATATTTTTGCAAAGCATGCATTATTAAAGGCATGTTATTTTACTTCCCTTCCACAAGAAGTATGTATTAAGGATAGGCGTGCACCTATCCTTTTTTTATATCTGTTTTTTTCAAAATGAGAACTAATCAAACTTTTTGGTTATCCAAATTGGTTTCCCAATCTGGTTTACCAAATATATATTAATATATTGTTAAAAAAAAATTATTTGATAAAAAAATAGTGCTTTTTATTTGAAATTCTTAAAAAGCACTATTTGATTTGTAATTATTCGAAAGTTTAGGCTTAATCGCTTACAATACAACCATTACTATTACTAGCAATAATGGGTATCTAAAATTATTTAAAAGCTCTACTTTCTTATGTTAGTAACTTATTTAGAATCTTTATCTCCAAAATAAGACACACCATTGCCACTTAAAAAATCTTCTCTAACAGGGCTAAATGTATCTATTAACATTCCTTCTTCTAAACAAACAGCGCTGTGTAGTAAATTTGGTTCTATATAAACGCCATCTCCTGCTTCTACAATTTGCTTAACGCCATCAATTTCAAATTCAAATTTACCCGAAACACAATACGTAGCTTGCGTATGAAAATGCTGATGCGGTGATCCTAAAGCACCCTTTTCAAACTTCACTTTTACCATCATAATTTGGTTATCATAACCCAAGAATTTTCTAGATACTCCTCCGCCTAGTTCTTCCCATTCCAAATCTTTACTAATGATGTATTTTTTACTAAATCGATCCATATTTTAATGTATTTAATTACTATTGTTATTCTTGAATTTGTAAATCGCCAACCCCAGTCCAGGTAAACGTTGTATTATTAATTTTCACTGTGTGTTTTTTATTTGAAGAGGCATCCGTATTTGCCATTAAAAAGATAAACTCTTTTTCACTTTTTAATTGAATTTTAACAGCCGTATATGCCTCTGTATTATACAGTACGCCTACCATTTTAACACTTGTAAAAATATCCTGTGCCAATTCGCTTACAGTACTGTAACTGCCATGCGGCTCTATAACCGATGCAAAAACCGTTTCTTGTGCCTGCTTTCTGACTATAAAAGTTGGATCTGGACGTAAATTATATTCGGGATCGTTAGCTCCTATTCTTGCAAAAAGCAAATCATCGTTCTTGGTAGTTGCTGTTGTTAAGGTGAAAAACGTGTTGCTATTTCGCCAAGTTAATTGTGCACTACCAGATGTACTGGTGCCCTGCCCTTCTAACCATAAATGCTGATAGCCATGGGCTTTGCCTAAGGGCGATAGAGTTGATGATTTTGTATACTCAAAATTAGTTGAAATAATTTGTCCCAAATAATAAAATGGCATATCGAATTGATGAGCCGCTTTGGCCTTCACGCGCATAATATCCAGAATGATAGGTTGTTTTAAAGTCGGCTCGTTTATCATAACCATAGTTCTGTGCAATGCTGTTCCTGAATACGCATTGTTTTCTTTAGCGCTAGCTATTTGAATATCTGGATTACTAGTGTCGAACACATACATATCTGAATGATACTGACTACCAATACTATAATCGCCATTAAAATGAGAGATCTCGTCTTGAACTACCGTATTATGAGCTATGGTTTGCTTGGCCCAAGTTTTATTTTCCTTTAAGTATCCGCCTCCATTTTTTTGTTCAATATTTACAAAACGCGCCAAGCCGTAATCCTGAATAATTTCGTTACCGCCCTGAAAAAGTGAAAACGATAATTTATCGTAATGCCCGTGACTTAAACCTTGGGCAGCGTTTTTCATAACTAAAGTTAAAGGAGTTCCTTTATTAGACCTCAAAATAGCGATGGCACCTTGATCTCCGTTAGCCCCATCGGTTAGCAATAACGAAGTTTTAACAAATGGTTTTGCTTTTCCTAATGCAACATCGGTAGCCACAGCTAAACCTGTTTGGTCTAATTGCACACGACCTTGCGATTGGGCAACAGATAGTAAACTTGGGTTACGGTTTCCATAATAATATGCAATATTTACCGCCGACACTAAGGATCCCGAAAAAATGGACATCCCTTTTTGTGCATCGTTAAGTGCAAAA
This sequence comes from Bacteroidia bacterium, assembly GCA_030427735.1. Taxonomy (GTDB): domain Bacteria; phylum Bacteroidota; class Bacteroidia; order Flavobacteriales; family Flavobacteriaceae; genus Formosa. The sequence goes on from JAUIBP010000001.1 coordinate 371,867, forward strand.
AACTCTCCGTCGGCATCGGTTAAATTCAATAAAGCCTCTACACCTTTTAATAACACACTGTCTTTATATTGAAAAGGAGCTATTTCTGGTTTTACATTTTGTAGTGCTTCTGCAAAAATCATAAACGGATACATGGCATAACGCTGGTAGTAAGGCCCTTCGGTATAATACCCATCTGGCGAAAACGGCTCTTCTAAATTGGCTAAAAATCCTGCCTTTTGGCCTTCAATAAAAATATCGCCTCCATCGTTATCTTTCGCTCCTTTTTCTAATTGTGCATTCGGAATACCATATAGTGCTCTGCTAATTAACGCGTCGTCCTGCATTACTAAGCCAATCATTCCCACAGCAACATTACCCCAAGTACTATGATTGTGAATGCGATTAAAAAACTGTGGCGTTTCGATTGATAAAAAATCGGCCATAGGTCTAAACACATTTGTCTCTAAATACCGAACCTCTTTTTTTGTTAAAAACGGGTAGATACAATCGTAAGCCTGACTGGTATATACCAACCAGTTTGCATCGTTTAAGCATTGCCAAAATAATTTACCTCGCGAATACGAACGCTCTTCTGGGTGCCTTGGCAAGTTAGGATACATTTTAGCATAGGCCATTAACATATCGCGTACATATATAGCATAAGTGTTATCGTTTAAAATTTGAAACAACACTCCTGCTTTTTGCATGGTAAGATAATTCAGTTTATGGCGCTCGTGGGTATACCCGCCAGCCATATCTTTAGGTATAGGTACCTGTATGCCCTCTGCTATTTGTGCATCTACAAACTTTTTTGCTTCGCTTAACGATGCATCAAACAACGGCACGTTTCCTAATGCTTTTTTAATATCCTGAACCCCTTGCTGTGTTAAAATTAAGTTAGGATGCTCTTGAGACATAACTTGCACCGCCAAAAAGAAACTACAAAAGCATATGATGTTTTTTAAATAAACCATGAGTTGTTAATTGTGTAATACACCTAAATCTTTTCCATCTGTTGCTTTTCCCTTTAACGGAGACGCTTTTGGTAATTTAAACGCATCGGTATTTACAAATTCAGGATTTACATTTAAATTATCCTTTACCGTATATTTTTGGTCGCCTGTAACCCGCATGTCGTCTGCTTGATAAAAGTTATTACGAACAACGTTAACAATAGGCTCGCCTACTACCAAATGCATATCTATGGCTTTTGTATGATCGAAAATGTTGTTTGTAATGTCTATTTCTTGAGCACCGTATAAAGAAACAGCAGCGTTATAAGCATTTCGTTTTCCAAAACCGATATTATGAAACACATTATGCTCCATTTCTAAAAATGGTCCAAAAGTACTTTCGTCTTTACCTCCACGGTGTAACCTAAGCACCGCACCTTCAACATCAGAAAAACTGTTGTTTTTTAAGATCACGTATTCGGCATTGTAAATACCAATATTATCGGTCTCTTTATCTAAAGCCATAATATGGCCAGAAATATTTTTAAAGGATGAATTTGTAACACTAATAGTATCGGCAAATGTATTTTTATACACTTTTAATACATCGTAAGAATGATTAACATCTAAGTTTATAACCTCGCAATTATTTATAAATAACTTATAATTGTTATTCATAGAATATTTACTCGTAGCAATTAAAGCATTCCCCGAATAATCTGGTGCTTTTTTACCGTCGAATTGAATGCCCTCTAAACGTAAACTACCTCCGTTTTTAATTTCGAACAACGATTTCTTTTCAAATAATACTTCTGGTTTTTTATCGGATTTCGATACAAACGATATGGGCTTATCTAAAGCAATCGTTTTCGTTTCTACATAAGGCTGATCTGTTGTTGTTAACTCGATGACGTCACCAGCTTCAGCTTGTTTTACAGCATCAAATAAAGTATTCATTCCAGCTTTGACTTGAATGGTTTTACCTGAATTTAAAAGCACATCGGTATCGGCTTTCGAATACCACGATGCACCTGTATTATCTTTAGTCGCTATATCGTCGGCAATAGTAACCTTTTGTTGTAATGTTTCTGAAACTGGAATTAAGTACCCTCTGTCGTCTTCCTCTAAAGTAAAATCTACAGGATTGAATCCTGATGTAATACCCGTAACGATATTAGGACTTATACTATTATTTTTAAATGTAATGCCACTAATATCGTCGTAAATAGTAAACAACGAATCGCGTGTAGCGTGGTAAAAAATATTATCCTCCATAATAGAATTGATAGGCGTGGCGCTGCGCTCGGCATCGCTACCAGCACACAGCTGAATATGGTCGCAATTCACGAAGGTGTTGTTTTTTACAACTGCATCTTCTACTTGATGATATCTGTTAATTGGTGAATTAGGCACGCCATTCATAATCACAAAAGCACCTCTAAATCTGTAACCGGTTAAACCTTCGGCATAATTATTAATAACGGTTTGTTGTCCGTTAATTATTCTAATACCTCCTGTGCTTGGTTTATTATTACCTAAAAACACATTGCCTTCAACCAAAGTTTTGCTCCCATGGCGCATGGTTAGTGTACCTGTACATTCGTAAAACGTGTTGTATTTATAAGTGTTAGATCCCGATTTGTTCGAAATAATTTCATGTTCGCCATTACATCTGTCAAAATAATTATAAGCAACAGTTGTTTTAGAATCTTTTAAAGAATGATGGCTGGTACCTATACGAAGTGTTTCACCGCCATTAGCCCCTAAATTTGGTCGCGGGCCAAAATAATTATGATCGATTAAATGATTGTTTTCTAAACTAGCTTCAGTAGTTAAACGTACTGCCATTGTAACTCCCAAGTTACGTTTTCCTGCAAAGTGGTTATGGTCTACCCTATTGTTTTTTCCGTAAAGTGCAATCCAATAATCTTGTTCGTGACGTTCTGGGTTACTATAATTATCAATTACGCATTCTGTTAGCCTTACATGATTTGCTAAAGTTTGGTCATCTTTTTTAAACTCAATTACACTACTTGTTGGCGTGAATCCGTTTTTAAATACCAATCCTTTTATTATTAAATGTTCGCCAGCAATTTTTAAATAAGAATGACCTTCTAAAATAACTTTTCCTTTATCTTCTACAGTTAAAGTAATTGGGTTTTCTTTAGTGCCATGCGCTTCAAAAATTAATTCGGCATCGGTCCAAACGCCATTAGCAAGAACAATCTCATCACCTGGTTTTGCATTGACAACCTTAGTATTAAATGCTTCTACATTACTAACAAGATCTTTAGATGTACTGGTTTTGGTATTACACGCCGTTATGAATACGGCTGTACAACATAATGCTAGTACAATCTTACTAAACCCCCTCACTTTCAAACGAATATTTACTGACATATATTAAATAATTATTAACTGGTTTACCAAATTGGTTGACCAAATATATGTATAATTATATATGTTGCCAATTTTTTTTATTTTTTTTAATGAATTTGATAAAATAATGCCTTAAAAAGCAACAATAACATAAAAGGCTAATCTGGTCGCTACATGAGAAATCATTAATTAGTATATATTGATTTGGAAATAAAAATCCAGATAATGCTATCATTTTTAAGACAAACTAAATTAAAATAGTTTAACTTAATCTGTTGTATCCCAGCACACCTAATAGTATAACAACATAAGTATATTTCCTTTAACCATCTTATGTCAAGACAAATTAAGTACACTATTCTAGATGCCAGAATGATAAACCACGAGATCTAATACCTCTTAAGCAATTCAACATTTTAAAAAGATAGAATATTCGTTAAACGTAATTTCTTCTCAATAAAGCAGGCATTATATCCCTCAAACTCACAATTTTTAACATTTTACGATATCCCAAATATTTTAAGGGCTTAGCAAGCGATTTGATAAAATAATAGAAACTAAAATATCAAAATCACTTTTTTTAACGAAAAAATAACATATATTTGGTAAACCAAATTGGATAACCAAATTGGATAACCAAAAAAAAACAAACAACAATTAATTAAAAAAAGAATAAGCCATGATTAAAAATCCAGATTAGATTTAAACACACTACCCGCAAGGTTCTGGTAACACCAAAGCACTTGCAAATGTTATGTTTCGTTTTTTAAGTATTTCATTCTATAAAAATACCAGAGTAAAACAGTAAGGATAACCAAACCACATCCTAAAACGGAAAAAACATTTTAAAAAGCGATATCTACATCGCAACTGATTAACAACAATTAACAAGTCTAATACAATTAACAAAACTAATAATGAATTTAAAAACTCAATGTATTGCACTCGCGCTGCTTTTTTTTAATGTAGCGCTATTTGCCCAAACGGGTTACAACATTACAGGTCATGTAGCCGACGCTCAAAATGTTCCTATTGCAGGAGCTAATATCCTTATTAAAGGTTCGTCCACTGGTACGTCTACCGATTTCGATGGTAATTTTGAATTGGAAGTAAAGTCTGGAGACGTACTTCAAATCTCTTATTTAGGTTATGTAACCCATACAGTAACTATAACGGACCAAAATCCTGTAAAAATCACCTTGGTAGAAGATGCTAGTCAACTAGAAGAAGTTGTGGTGGTTGGGTATGGTACTCGTAAAAAGAGTGATATAACGGGATCTGTAGCTTCAGTAAAATCCGAAGAATTAACGGCTTACCCAACATCAAATGCAGAGCAAGCCTTACAAGGTCGCGCTGCTGGTGTGGTAGTACAATCCAACAATGGTGGCGAACCAGGAGCACCAATAAATATTAAAATTAGAGGAAATACATCCATTAATGCAAGCAGTAACCCACTTATAGTTGTAGATGGTTTTGTTGGCGCCGCCATGCCACAGGCTAACGATATTGCTTCTATGGAAGTTTTAAAAGATGCCTCGGCTACCGCTATTTACGGTTCCAGAGGTTCTAATGGTGTTATTTTAGTAACCACAAAAACAGGAAAATCGGGTCGGTTAAATATTGAGTTTAACAGCTCGTATGCTATACAAAATACAGCTAATGAAATTGATTTATTAAATGCCGATGAATTTGCAAACTATCAAAACGACATTAGAGCCAATACAGGAAATACAAGCCCTTACACCCAAGGTTCGGGCAATACCAATTGGCAAGATTTAATTTACAGATCTGGAAACACTCAAAATTACCAATTGGCGTTTTCGGGAGGTTCAGAAAAAATTAAATTCTATGCTTCTACCAATTATTTTGGGCAAGACGGTATCGTTATCAATTCTGATTTCGAAAAATTAACATTCCTATCGAATATTGATGCTCAAGTTTTCGACAATTTAAAATTAGGAATGAACCTATATGGTAGTAGAGATGAAAAAAATGGAGCCGCCACACAATCGGATGGATCGGTTTCTGCCGGTGGAGACGATGTTATTACTCTTGCCATGAGATATGCACCAGATCAGCCTGTGTACGATGAAGACGGTAGCTATAACTCTGGTAATTCTGTTGGAGATCCAGTAGATAACCCATATGCTGTGGCTACCGAAAGAATAGACGAAAATAAAACCGATGATTTTAGAGCCAACTTGTTTGCCGACTGGGATATTATTGAAAGCCTATCGTTTAGAACTACATTTGGTTTTAGCACACAAAACAGAACCAGAGGTATTTTCTCGCCATCTACCTTAGAAGTTACAGCTGGCGGTATAGATGGTCGCGCTTCGGTACAAAACAATAAAAACACACAAGTACTAAGCGAAAACTATTTAACCTATTCCACAACAATAGGAAAAGGAGACTTCACATTAATGGGAGGATATTCTTACCAGAAATCGGTTTCTGAATATTATTATATGGAAGCAACAGGATTCTTATCTGATACCTTCTCGTATTACGGATTTGGCTCGGCCACAAATATTTTACAGCCAGATTCTACTATTTCGGAAGTAGAAATTCAATCACAATTTGGCCGTTTAAACTACGATTGGGACGATAAATATTTATTTACTGCCACCGTACGTCGCGATGGGGCATCGAACTTTGCCGAAAATCATAAATACGCCATTTTTCCTTCTGGAGCTATTGGTTGGAAAATCTCTAACGAAAATTTCTTAAAAGACAGCAACACGATTTCTAACCTAAAATTAAGAGCCTCTTATGGGGTTACAGGTAACCCTTCTATCGGGGCATACGAGTCTTTAGCTAGAATTGAAGGTATTTACGCTTCCAGTAACGGAGAAACAGTTAGTGCCGTTACACCAGACCGCCCAGGTAATCCAGACTTAAAATGGGAATCGTCTTACCAAACCAACTTTGGTTTAGATTTTGGCCTGTTAAGCAACCGAATTAATATGTCTTTCGATTATTATAATATCAATACCGAAGATTTAATTTTAATAAACAATGCCCTTCCAGAATATGCAGGATATTTAGATGACGAAATTTTAACTAATGTTGGTGAAATTAATAACCGTGGATTTGAATTCGCATTAAACACCATAAACATTTCTAACGAAAACTTTACTTGGAGTACCGATTTTAATATTGCCTTTAACCGAAATGAAGTGGTGAGTCTTGTAGGCGGATTAGATTATTTTGGTAATGCGGCACCATCTTATTTCTCGCACGACAGAAGTTATGTATTAAGAGAAGGCGAAGCGGTTGGCTTATTTTGGGGTTACGATTATGCTGGTGTTTACCAAGGTGGTAATGTACCTGCAGGAACAGCAACTTTACCAGGTGGTGTTGCTGGAGATCCTCTATTTGCCGATTTAGATGACAGTGGCGATATTACCGAAGCAGACAGAACAACCATTGGCGATCCTAACCCAGATTTTACTTGGGGCTTTACCAATAATTTTACATTAGGAAACTTCGATATGAATATTTTCTTTCAAGGTTCTCAAGGAAACGAAATATTTAACATGACCAATGTTCAATTAACCAACGGAGATGCCAACACTACCAGAGATAACTACTACTCGGCATGGACTCCAACAAATACCGACACCAACACACCTAGAGTTGGTAACAACAGTAACAGAGAAATTTCGTCTCGTTTTGTTGAAGACGGAAGTTATGTAAGGCTAAAAAACATAGCAATAGGCTACACATTTGCATCCGATGTATTAGATAATATTGGAATAGAAAGATTAAGACTTGCCATAAGTGCGCAAAACCTATTAACATGGACCGATTACTCGGGCTTAGATCCAGAAGTAAACTATTTTGGTTCCGAAGGCAACAACAACTTCTCGTCTAACACTGCACAAGGTTTCGATTTCGGAAACTATCCAACAGTTAGAACAGTAACCTTTAGCCTTAATTTGAAATTTTAATACTTAAATAGAAACACACAATGAAAACATATAAATATTTATTTCTGTTATTGATAAGCCTATCAATAATTGGATGTTCAGATTTAGAAGAAGAGCCAGTTGGTATACTTGCTCCCGAAGGATTTTTCTCCTCTATGGCCGATGTGCAAGCTGCTGTAGATGGTTCGCTTACGCATGCCATAAACGAAAAAATATGGGGTCGAAAGTTATCAATTGCATTAATGCTACGTTCAGACATGGTAAGCTTAGCTTCAAACGAAACCAGAAGGGTTGAAATGGAAGAACTTACTACCTTAGCTAGCAACGGTATGTTAAGCGAATTTTGGCCTAGAATATACCAAGGTATTGCCGCTGCTAACCTAGCCATTTCTGGCGCCGAAAGCGTTAGTGCCGAAGAATCCATTAAAAATCCAGTAGTAGCACAAGCTTATTTTACAAGAGCGTTCTACTATTTTCACTTAGTACGCTTATTTGGCGACATTCCATACATAGACGGTCCGTTTACCGAAGCAGATTTAACAATAGGTAAAACACCTGTAGCCGAAGTTTACGAAAAAATAATTGCCGATCTTGAATTTGCAGAAACTTGGTTACCAGAAACGACTGCCTCGGCTGCAATTCCATCAAAAGGTGCAGCGACCTCGTATTTGGCTTTAGTTTACCTAACAAGAGCTGGCACAAGCAATACTGCAGATTTTCAAAAAGCCTATGACTATGCTACACAAGTTATAAATAGCGGTATGTACGCTTTAGATAGTAACTACCAGAATTTATTTAATGCCAATGTTATTGACGCATCTCCAGAACCTATTTTTGCATTAGATTACAACAACGTTGAAGCCGAAGACAATGCTTACGACCAAACTGCACCTATGACAGGTATTAGAGGAGACGACCGTAACGACGGTGGCGGATGGTCTGTAGCCGTACCATCTTTAGAAGTGTATACCACTTGGGATGCTGGCGATTATAGACGTGCCGTAAGTTTAGACGATGAAGCCAATATTAATGGCACCTATGTTAATTACACACAATTTGATATTAGTGGTCATCAATTCGCTAAAAACGTACCATACATCGCAAAATACATGCGCTACCCTGGACCTTACGCACGAATTAACGCCAGAGCAACAAGTCATAATTATTCTATGATACGCTATGCCGAAGTATTGTTAATTGCTGCAGAAGCTGCTGTAGAATTAGGCAACAACGCAGCTGCTCTAGATTATATTAATCAAGTGAGAGCTAGAGCAAGAATGGGTGGTGCCTACAAAACAGGAGCAGATATTGAAAAAACGTTTCCTGCAAGTCCAGTTCCAGCAAACCTAACGGGTACAGTTACCATAAACGATGTACTGGAAGAACGCCGATTAGAATTAGCTTTCGAATGCAAACGATGGTACGATATCGTACGACGACAAATTGGAGACCAAGCCTATGGCCCTAACGGTTTAGAAGGGAATAAAGAATTCTTTACCGCCGACGATTACTTATTACCATTACCAGAAGATGAGTTAGAGCGAAACCCTAACTTACTACCACAAAACCCTGGTTACTAATTAACCAGTACCATAAACACGTAGTTAATATTTGTTTGAATTAGTCTGATAATTTTGCTAGCCTGTAATAGGGCTAGTAAAATTATTTAATACCTCTTTTAATCTTATTGAAGCGTTTTCTAATACAAAAACACTAGCCCGATTCATTTTAAGCGGAAATAATAAGCGCCCATGAAATTCGAAATCCTTACCAAAAACGAAAATCAAGAAATCCTAAACAGCATCATCACACAAATCCGGGATCTCATCATCTATAAAAATTTAGAGCCAGGCGATAAACTTCCTTCGGAACGCACATTATCAGAGAAGTTTGGTGTAAGCAGAAACAACATCCGCGAAGCGATTCAAAAATTAGAATTTTATGCTTTATTAAAATCCAAACCCCAAAGCGGTACTTTTGTGGCCGACATTGGTCAAATTGCATTAAATGGCATTATTGAAGATATATTAAGATTGGAAGAACCCGATTTTAGATCGCTAGTCGAAACCAGAATATTTTTAGAATTAAAAACTGTAAAACTAGCCGCAGAACGGAGAAAAGCCGAACATGTACTTCAAATAAAAGAAGCTCTAGACGCTTATACCGATAAGGTACTTAAAGAAGAAGACGCGGTACATGAAGATTTACTATTTCATTTGGCCATAGCAAGAGCTAGCGGTAACAGCACCATTAACACTTTAATGCTCATGATTACTCCCGAAATAATTACTAATTTCGAAAACCATCATGTCTGCGACAAAAACATGGCATTTATTGGCATTCAAGAGCATACAGATATTTATGAGGCCATAAAATCTCAACAGCCGGAACTTGCAGAGCAAACCATGAAAACGCATTTTAAAATGTTATATCAATATTGTAACACCTCCTCCGAAAAATAATAGCTAGTCTTTTATTTATCATCAAAGCATTTATAAAAACCCTCATATACAAAATATTCCAAGTACTAATTTTTGAACTTTATTAACCGCCTTCTACAAAAAAAAGCATATCCTATTAAGCGTAAATATTAAATTAAAATAACGAGGTCGTCTAAAAATTACTTTTTAGACGACCTCGTTGATTAGTGCCACTATAATTTCACTTTACAACTATCTTACTCGTTATCTGTCGTTTAGAAAGTGTATATCCTTTTAAAACATAAATACCTTTAGCCATATTTGAAACATCTAAAACATTGTTAGAGACACTTGTACTGAGTACTTTTTTTCCTAGAACATCATATAACTCTACAGTTTTAAGATCATCTGATCCATGACTTTTAAAATGCAATAAATTAGTGGTTGGGTTTGGATAAATTTGGAAATTTACGTTCGAAAATTCTTCTGTAGACAGAGTACCTTCAACCAGTGAAAAATTATCATAAAACACTTCAGTTTCTTCATTGATAGAACTTAAAGATCTAACATACACCACAACAAAGGTATTGGTTGCTGTAAAAGTGACTGAATTTAATGTAAATTCATCGTAATCATCCGTAATCATCATAAATCCGTCTACACTCTCATCAGATTCCCCGTTAGCATTAATGCCGTCTTCTCCCGTAATTTCGGTATTTAAAAGATACACTTCTGAAGGAGTATCCATAGCCTCTGAGCGTGATTCTACAGAAAACGTATATTCATTGCCAATGGTAAGGCCTTCAACCTTTTGATATAGGCGACGGGAACTTCCTGTGATGGCGGGGCTACCGTCATCATATAATTTAACTCCTCTGGTACCGTTGTTTCCACTACCGGTAGCGCCCAGTTGTTCGTCTATACTCCCTGCCTCACCTAGATAGTAAATTTCTAACCAATCTTCTAAAACATCGTTATCCCAAATGGCTTGATATGGACTTGCTAAAGCATTCCCCGTTTCATCCAAAATTTCATCATTTGGCGTCATGTCGTAAGCATCAGCATTATCTGATGTACTTCCCATACTGCCTTCGCTTGTTCCGTGGTCATCGCATGTTGGATTCAACATTAGGTTTGTTTGACTCCATCCGAAATTAAAAGACAAACACAAAATCAAAAAAAGTAAATCGTTTTACAACGTTGTCTGGCAAAAAGTAATTTTGTTTTCATATGAATTGTTTTAATGGTTTAAACTCAAATTGTAATACTTTACATAGGAAAAGGCATTGGGGTCTGTAGTTCCTAAATAATTACCAGCTTTGAAATAATTTTCAAAGGGCCATTTTTCAAGACTTATGTCTTCGTACACATATGGCGAATCATCATTAAGTTGTACTTCTATTCGAGCATCTGAGGCTGAGATCCTGAAATCAAAAACATCATGACCTACATACCCTAGGTTCACTTTAATATCGGCCCAAGTCCTGTCATAAACACCATATAAATCAAAGCCTTCAGTAGCTTCATCAACTAAAGATTTTTTATGGCACCAGATATAACCATCCTTCCAATATATTTTAATTAGCGGTGGCCCATTGTTGCCTTTAAAACCATATGTATCCATATCTTCTTCGGAAATAATACCATGGATTTGCATGACTATAACCCAATGAAATTCGTCATTAGAAGATATGTTTTCTGAAACACTTTCTACTTTTAGCTTACCTGTCATTTCGCCACCTTCTAACAAAGTCCAATTATCTCTGGCATTGGCAGGATTGATTAATTCACGTAACTCCGTTCTCGAATAAGAACTGTTGGCTGTAGAGGTTTCTGGATAGGTATAAAAAACAATGGAAGCATCGCTGGTATCATCATACATAAAAGGTTGTATAGACCGGAGCGATCTATACCCCTTGTTGATTAGTTGTGATGGCTGATACTCGTCTGGACTACCATTATCATTGGCATCTATGGGCAATGTTAATTTCCAGTTTGAAAAATCAATATTAGCATAGGTTACTTCCTCAACTGGTTCTATAATAACCTCCTCAGATTCCTGGTTCACGGAACTAGGACTACTATCATCCGTTTGGCAAGACCCAAAAAAAGCAAAAGCAACAATATAAATGAGGCTTTTAATACCACTTTCAATCACTAAAAAAGTTTGACTTATCATATTTTATTAATTGGTTCTCCAATCTGGTTTACCAAATATATATGTTTTTAAATAAGAAACAAATTATTGCATTAATAATTTATTTTATGTGGTTTTTAAAAAACATCCATAATTATCGCAATTATTTTTAAATTATTCTCATTTATATACTAAAAACAAGCAATGATAAAGGAATAGGAAGGAAATAAAAATCGTTATAAGGGAGCATAAAAAATGATCCATGATTCTGAAATTGCATCACTCATTGTTTTTTTGAAACCTCTAAACTCCTTTAATTACAAAACGTATATTAAACATTTTGACAAAACTAAACCATCAGTTAGTTTTGTTTCAACAACAAACAATACATGCCAAGAGTCAAAAAATATAATGAACAAGAGGAGATTGAAAAAGTCATGAATTTGTTTTGGAAACAAGGCTTTAAAAGTACTTCTATGAACATGCTAGAGAATGAAATGGGCATTAACAAAATTTTCTATTTACTCTAGCTTTTGCAGTAAAAGCGAGCTTTTTTTAGAAAGTTTAAATTGTTATAAGAAGAAATTAAATCAATTACTTAGTTGCTTAAAATAAAACTCGAGTAATATTGAAGATATCAAACAATATTTTTATTGCTTTATTGATTTTTAACAAGATGCAGGTATTAAAAAGGTGTTTAATAACCAATACAGCTGGAGAACTTAGAGAAGATACCGATGCACAAATTAAGCAAACCCTAAAACAGTTTACTGAAGATGTGAGAGCCATTTTTGCCAATATTTTAAACAAAGATCTTAGCAAAAGTCAAGAAATGGTACAAAAACAAGCCGACTATTTAATCATTCCATGTTTGACTTCTCAATGACTTCCATGATACTTAGTCCATCGCAATTAGACAATTATATATAGAACATATTTACAAACCTTTAATATTTTTTGAAACATAACTGACTGACTTTTTAGATAAGGTATTAATTAATAAAAACAACCTTTATGGATACAACAAAAACAAGCGAAACACTAAAAATACACACTATCGAAACAGCTCCTAAATATTCTTATATTAGAATATTTGTCACTTTATTTCTTGATATACTTCCTAGAATTTAAAATAATTACATTTGATAGTTAATAATTAAAACACACTCCATTTTACGCCTTCAAAAAAACTACATTCCCTGTGTTAACATCGTAAAATGCTAATCTTCCATTTTTATCTTTGGGCACATTATTTACAGGCAAGTATCTACCTCCTAATATTAAGTTTTTAAGTTCTCCTATATCTTTTCTAGAAGCTGGTTTATTCTCTTCTGATGTAAACATAGATTTCATCATGTCGTATGAAACATTACCTGCAAAGTTTTCTCCCACACCAGCCCAAGTCATCCCCTGCTTTTTAGAACTTGTTTCCTTTGTTTCTTCTTCTACAACTGCTGGTTCATTTACAGGCTTGAGGCTTGTTTCTTTCTGAGGTTTGTTTTGTTTTAGTTGCCAGCTACTACTTCTACAAGAGTTGCTGCAATATTTTTGAACTCCCCTACGTTTTGGTATATATTCCTCGCCACAATTCAGGCAAATTTCGTGTTTTCTCATATTTAAGCGTAAATTAAACGTTTAATTGACGTATAATTTCATTTTCCCAACGTCTAACCTATACTGAATATTGATCGTAAAAGTTCCTTTTCAGCTGCATTTTCGGTGATTAGTGGCTCTTTTTTTGATCGCTTTTTAGGTCGTTTTTCACTTAGAGCTGCTAAACCATCTCCTTTATCTAGGTTGGATTTAGATGTATCTTGACCTAACATAACAGGAAATTTAGGTACTGTATTTCCTTTTTGCTCCCCTTTTATAAAATCAAAAATACTCGCTTCTAACTGTTTTGATTTATTATAATTACTATAGGGAATTGCCGATTCATCTTTGTAAAACTGTTTAATAAGTGTCTCGAAATGCTTTTTATAATACTCATGCTGTAAATTAAACAGGTTTTGCATTTCTGAATGGTCATTCTTTATGACATGCAGATTTTCCAATAACCAATGGCATATGTAGCATACACAATCCACCTGTTCAAAATATTTATCCAGAATATAATTAAACTCAAATTTTGACACCTCATGCTTTGCTCTTAAAAGTTTAAAAATATTCTCCTCCAGTTTCAAGGGCTTTTGCTAAACAAAATTAGTTTCCGCACTATTATATGGGACAAGCCCTTTAAAATAGTCTATAATATAGGCCTCTTCGTAAAAGTTCATATCTTTAAAGACCTCTATTTTATCTATTATACGTCTCGTGTGCTCTGCATCGGAAACAAAAAATAACAGCTCCATATAAAGATTAGTTACTAATCCATTATAAAAATCCTGTAAGGTATTATTTGTACTCATGGGTAGGTTTTAGCATTGCAGAATAATCTTCTGGTAACTCGGCATCAATATCCCTTAAATATTTTTCTAAAGCGGACATAGAGGAATGTCCTGTAATTAGCATCAGTCTACTTTTTGCTTCAAAAGGTGACGATTCTTTAACTATGGCTCGATAGAGTTTTGTAATATAGGTATGTCTAAAACTATACAGACCATAATCTGTTCCTAGGTTAAAATGATCCTTTACAATGCGCTTAAAACGTTTTGAAAAGTAGTCGCGTTTATTATTTAAAGCCGTATCCCACTCCCCTCCTATAGCATCGGGTGTAAACAGAAAATCTTCGTCTTTAAGACCTGTTAAATCTGGCAAATCATTCCATAATAATTCTGGGATTATTTTAGTCTTTAAAGGGCTGTTTTTAGCCTTAAAACGAATGGTTCGTGTATTTACATCAATATCTTTTACCTGAAGTCTACAAACCTCAATTGGCCTTAAAAAATTATAGGAAATGAACTTGATATACAATAAAAGAACAGGATCCGTTTTTTCTAAATGCTCAAAAATAGCCTCCTGTGTTTCCTGTGAATAGGTTTTATTGCGCTCTGGTATGGTTTTTAATACGGGTATCTTTTTAATGAAATTATCTGTTATTATTTCATTATCCTCCAACAACTGAACAATACTACTCAAATCCGTTCTATAGTTGTTTCTGTTTCTCGGACTGGTTTTCACCAAGACATCATTTAAAAATGCTGAAAATAGTTTTTTAGTGAGTTGATCGATAGTTTTTACTTCAGGATGAACCTCAGCTAACCAATTGAGAAAAAACTCAACTCTCCCCTTATACCCTCGTAATGTTGTTTTACTAACTAATTTTTCTTTAAGGTTTAGCGAAAAATCAAAAGCAGAACGTAACGTTTGCTTAGGTTCGGATGGAATAGCTTCAACCTCTTCACTTTTTGTTTCTTTAACAATAACAGCTGCTTTTTCTTCCGTCTTTTTGGCTTCCGTTTGTACTTCTGAGTGCTCGTTTTCCGAATTTAATTTGTTGTAGAGTTCGGTATTGTCTTCAAAAGGATTGTAGCCTTGCTTCAATAATTTGATTAAAACTTTTCGGTAAACGGTTAAAATTTCTAAGCGCTGCTCTTTAGTTTTATAAGTATTGGCTTCTCCATAAAACGGTGTCACTCGTTTTAACATTCCTGTTTCTGGATGGCGATAGGAAAAATAAACGTACCAACGCTTACTTAAATCTCCTTTTGCAGTGTAAATTTTGGGGATGGAAAAATTCTTTTTTTTGGGCAAATCGTATGCAGTTTCGTATTCACTTTCGTATGCAAATGTAATAAATTGCTGAATTGTAAGCATAAAAAAACGGTTTAACAGAAGCTAAACCGTTTGTTTTCACATATTTAAAATCGTAGCGAGACCGAGATTTGAACTCGGGACCTCTGGGTTATGAATCCAACGCTCTAACCAACTGAGCTACCTCGCCATTTTTTTGAGAGTGCAAATATAACAACAATATCAATCTATGCAAACATAAAATCACAAAATATTTTTTTTATTAAATTAGTTTAAATCTTATTTAATTAATGTATATATTGAGCACATAATTTTTTGAACGAACACATGGAAGATAAAATTAAATTTGAACTTGAATTCCCAATACACGCTTCGCCGTCGCTACTCTATCAATACATATCAACACCTTCAGGCTTATCAGAATGGTTTGCAGACAATGTAAATTCTCGTGGCGAACTTTACAAATTTATATGGGACGGTGCCGAAGAACAAGCCAAATTACTAAGCAAAAAAAGTGGAGAACGTATTAAATTTAAATGGTTGCACGATGAAGATGAACCGTATTATTTCGAGCTTCGTATTCAAGTTGATGAAATTACAAAAGATGTTTCGCTTATTATTGTAGATTTTTCTGAAGAAGATGAATTGAATGAAACAAAAATGCTTTGGGAAAATCAAATTTCAGATTTAAAACATGTCTTAGGCTCTGCTTAATCGATTTTTCATGATATTTAAAGTATATTTGCCCGAAACTTATTCGGGCTTTTTTATGATTAATTTTAACGGAAACATTCAAGAAAACACCACCACTTTATCTATAAACAATAGAGGTTTTGCTTACGGAGATGCTTTATTTGAAACCATAAAAACATCTTATGGAAAAATACTGTTTTGGGAAGATCACTATTTTAGACTTATGGCATCCATGCGCATTTTACGTATGGAAATCCCCATGAACTTTACCATGGAGTTTTTAGAAGAACAAATAAAAAACACGCTTGAAGCCAACCAATTAACGAATAACTCTGCCCGAGTAAAACTTACTGTATTTAGAAACGAAGGCGGATTATATTTGCCAGAAACAAACAACGTAAGTTTTATTATTACCACAAAAGCTTTAGAAACCGATTTTTACACCATCAATACAGCAACTTACGAAGTCGATTTATTTAAAGATTACTACATTTCGCCTAGCTTACTTTCTACTTTAAAAACCACAAATAAAGCTTTACATGTAGTCGGTAGTATTTATGCAAAAGAAAACAAACTCGATAATTGCCTAATTTTAAATACCAACAAACATGTAGTAGAAGCCTTAAACGGAAATATTTTTGTTGTTAAAAATCAAACTATAAAAACAGCACCTTTATCTGATGGTTGTTTAAAAGGTGTTATGCGTACTCAGGTTATCGAAGTTATAAAAAGTGTGCCCGGTTACACGTTGATTGAAGATTCTATTTCGCCTTTCGAATTACAGAAAGCTGATGAAATATTTATAACTAACACCATTACGGGCATACAACCTATAAGTAAATACCGTAAAAAAATATTTACAAATGTGGTTTCAAAATCATTGTTACAAAAATTGAATGTAAAAATACGCTTGGGTTAGTTATAACTTGGATTTTCTGGAGCATTAGACCAAATACTGTATTCCCCACCAAACTCTAACATTTTTTCTTTCCAAAACGTTTCGTAATCTTTTTCAATAATGTCTTTTTGGTATACGTTTTCGGTAACCACCCACGAATTTATGCGCAGCTCTTCATCTAATTGTTTGCTGTCCCAACCTGAATATCCTAAAAAGAACCGAATGTCTTTTTCTTGTATTTGGTTATTCGCAATAAGATCGGCTACAACATTAAAGTCGCCCCCCCAATAAATCCCTAAAGATATTTCTATACTATCGGGTATTAGCTCTGGAACTTTATGAATAAAATATAAATTATCCTGCTCAACTGGTCCGCCATTATAGACTTTAAAATTGGCATCGATATCCGGTATAAGGTCTTTTATCGTATAATCTAAAGGCTTATTTAAAATAAAACCTATAGAGCCTTCATCGGTGTAATCTGCTAAAAGAACTATTGAGCGATTAAAAGATACATCACCTATTATTGATGGTTCCGCGATTAACAAATTACCTTTTTTTGGTTTAATTGTAATCATATGTCATAGGAATTTATAATTAAATCTAATATTATTTTTGTTAAAATCCAATATTTGTAGTCATAATAATAAAAAAGCCTTCTTTAAAAGAAGGCTTTTTATAAGTATAAATGATGTAAATGATTAGTTTACAGCATCTGATAATTCTGATCCAGCTTTGAATTTTACTACATTTTTAGCAGCAATTTGAATAGTCTTTCCTGTTTGAGGGTTACGTCCTTCTCTTGCAGCTCTTTGAGATACTGAAAAAGAACCAAATCCTACTAAAGATACTCTTTTACCACCTTTTAATGCACCTCCTATTTCGGTAAGAGCACTTTCTAATGCTTTTTTTGCAGCTGCTTTAGAAATTCCTGCAGCTTCCGCCATTGCATCGATTAATTCTGTTTTGTTCATAATTTTAAATTTAATTATTAATAAATCGTTGGTTAAACATTTGGTTAAATCCTTTACAAATTTATACGGATTACCCAACCACGCAAGTAATAGCAAGGGAAATACACCTATTTGTTAATAACTTAACACATTTGTTAATAAAGACCATGTATTTCGTCGATATTTTAGTAAATCGAGCAATAATAAGGGTTTACAGCATTTTTGCTCCGTTTTTGAATTCGTAGCCGTTTAATAAGTCTGTTGCACTCATATTTCGTTTCCCTGGCAACTTCATAAAGTGGATTAAAATAAAACCGCCTTCTGCAGCTACCCGTATTTCTTTTTTACTACAAATGATGGTTCCTACTGCTAAAGTGTGTGTTTCTAAAACTTTCGACACCTCGTAAATTTTCACATCTAAAACCTCTTCTCCATTTTGTAATATGCACCAAGCCGCGGGGTAGGGACTTAAGCCTCGTATTTTATTATAAATAGTATCTATAGGCGCTGCCCAATCTATTTTACAATTATCTCTATTTAGTTTATACGCCGTTTTTAAATCGGCATCATCTGTTTGCGGAATCGTTTTTACTGTTTCTGCTTCTATTAGTTTAACAGTGTCGAGTACTAACTGACTACCAACACGCATTAATTTATCGTGTAATTGCCCTACATTCTCATCGGCTTCAATAGCAACTTCTTTTTGAAGAATCATAGCACCCGTATCTATTTTTTCGTCTATAAAAAAAGTAGACACACCTGTTTTAGTTTCCCCGTTTATTATCGCCCAATTAATAGGTGCAGCTCCGCGGTAATTTGGCAACAAGGATGCATGCAAATTAAAGGTGCCCAATTCTGGCAAATTCCAAACTACTTTAGGCAACATTCTAAAAGCAACTACTATTTGTAAATTAGCCTGTAAGCCCTGTAGTGTTTTTAAGAAATCTTCGTCTTTTAAATTAGTTGGTTGTAAAATATTCAAGTTTTGCGACTCGGCATATTGTTTAACCGCACTTTGGTTTAATTTTCTACCACGACCCGCAGGTTTGTCTGGAGCTGTAATTACCCCCACGATATTATAATTGTTTTCGACTAAAGTTTTTAATGTATCTACCGCAAAATCGGGAGTTCCCATAAAAACAATTCTTAAGGTTTTCATTTTAGTATATGTTTAAAATCGTAAACGCCTTTTACAGGTTTAAATATGAAATAATTTATATGTATTTGTTTTTGTAACCGCTATTATTTGATGTTCTAACAATTGTGTTATTACTTTAAGAACATCGGATTCTTTACTCTTGAGAAGCGCTGCCAAATCTCTAGACGATAAATCGCCGTGTTCTAAAGCTGTAATAATTTGCTTTCGCAATGCGGCCAAATCTACTTTCGCTTGTGGTTTTGCACTAACACAAACCGAGCAAATGCCACAGGGTTGCACCTCCTTTTCTCCAAAATAAGTTAACAATTGTACCGTTTTACACATTGTATCGTCATCGATATACTGCAAAACACTTTGTACCTGCTTTTGTTTTAAATTATTTTGCTGCTCTATAATATTAGCAATTCTATTAATGGTATTATTGTCTTCTCTAGGCTGAATAAAAGTTACTTGAGCATCGGTTTTAGATTGTTGTAAAGTAATAATATCGTCTTTAGCCAAAGCATCTAAAGCACGCATTAAAGTGGCTTCTGGTATAGACGCTTTATCGGCAATTAAAGTAGTATTTATTTTTGTAGGATGCTCGAAAATACCACCGTAGGTTCTTAAAAGTGATTTAACGACTAATTGTAATTCGGTATGCGTATCTAAATAATGAAACAAAGCTGCATTGCTTACTGTAAATTGAAGCAAGGTTTTATTATTAAATTGTTTAGACAATGCTATAACACTGGTTCTGTCTAACAATTGCAGGGCATTAAAAGCCATAGTTCCGTTAAACTGATACGCCTTACAAAATGCGTTAAAACTAAAATCGTGAGTGGTTAATGCGCCTTCTCCAAAAGAAATCTGACAATAATTACACAATTTACGATATACCTGTTTTATAAAATCTATACTTGGTAAAACATCCAAAAACTGATTTTTAACCAATTCTACATCACTTTTATTCTTTAAAATTACTGCAAATGCCTTATCTCCATTTCTACCCGCACGACCAGCTTCCTGAAAATAACTTTCTAAACTCTCTGGTAAATTTAAATGAATAACGGTTTTAACATCGGGTTTATCTATACCCATACCAAATGCATTCGTGGCTACCATTACTTGTATTTTATTAGCCAACCAATCGTTTAAACGGTCTTCTTTTTCGGTTGTGCTTAAACCCCCATGAAAAGCTGCTGCACTAATACCTTTAGCACTTAACAACTCCGATATTTCAAAAGTTAGTTTTCGGCTTCGCACATAAATGATAGATGAACTCTTGTATTTTTTTAAAATCGATTCTACTCGGTAGTATTTATCATCTTCGTGAAATACCATGTAGGCTAAATTAGGCCTGTAAAACGACTGCTTAAAAATTTTAGGCTTAATAAAGTCGAGTTCTTTTACAATATCGTCTACCACCAAAGGCGTGGCCGATGCTGTTAATGCCATACAATTGGCTGTAGGCTGTAATTCCCTTAACAAGGTTATATTTTTATATGCAGGTCTAAAATCGTTACCCCATTGCGAAATACAATGCGCCTCATCTACGGCAATAAGGCTTACATTCATTTGTCTAATACGAGCCTGCACTAACTCTTGCTGTAAACGTTCTGGCGAAATGTACAAGAATTTATAGTTACCATAAATACAGTTATCTAACATGGTGTCTATTTGGTTATAAGACAAACCGCTTGTAAGAGCCATGGCCTTAATACCTTTATCCTGTAAAACACGTACTTGATTTTTCATTAAGGCTACTAAAGGCGAAATAACTATGCAAACCCCTTCTTTTACTAACGCTGGAATTTGAAAACACATCGATTTTCCGCCTCCTGTAGGCATAAGCACAAAAACATCTTCGCCTGCCAAAGCTGCCTGTATGGCTTCTTCTTGAAATGGCCTAAACGCCGTAAAGCCCCAATAACGTTCTAATATTTTTATGGGATGTTGCATTACACCGCTTGTATAACTTTTAGTATATAATCGACACGTTTTTCAACCGTATCGAAAGGCACATCTAACAGCTTGTAATTAAACGCTGAGTAGGTATTTACCAAAGCTTCATGAATTTCTAATGCCTGATCAAAATTTTCGTAACGCACAGCATCACTTTGATAAATCGCTTTCCAAGGCTTTAAAATGAAAACCACATCGTATGTCATTTGCTTACAATCCGATGTAAACTGATTGGGATACACGTCTCCAATATAATCCATATATGCCAAAACGTCGTGCACCCCACGATCTAAAAACACATACGGCGTTTTTAAATTTTCTGCTTCCTGAAATTGCTTTTTCCGACCTTCCAAAAGGCGCTCACTAAATAATAAGGGTTCTGTTAAAAACAGTTGTTCTACGCCTTCTGCTCTCGCATCTAAAGTTACTTGCCTAGATATTTCTTCCAAACATGTGTAGCCTCTTTTAGATAACGCATTTATAATAGACGATTTTCCTGTTCCAGGACCTCCTGTTATAACAATTTTTTTAGTGTTCAATTTGGCAAGGTTTTGGTTGTAAAATTCGTAATTTAAATCAGAAATAAAAAATGCAAAGCAAATAGTATCTTTGCGTCTCAAAACAAAACTTATGAGCATACCACAAAATTCGAACGCATTCTACGACAAATTAAAATCTCAATTATACGATACCGCCACTTGGCCATCGGAGTACCTTTATAAATTTATAGTAAAATCGGAACCTAAAAAAATAGCAGAAATCGAAGCTCTATTCAACAATATGGGTGCTGTTATTAAAACAATCCCGTCTAAAAACGGAAAATACACCAGCGTGTCTATAAATGTAAAAATGAAAGATCCTGAGGCTGTTATCTCAAAATACAAAGAAGTTACAGAAAATGTAGAAGGTGTTATTAGTCTTTAATATTTTTTTGTACTTTGCGAAAGCATAATTACTTCGTGCAACACATTAACACTACACAAATATATTTTGATAGATAACATAGAATATAACACAGAACGTGAACATTTGATTATTCCTGAATACGGAAGACATCTACAAAAAATGGTGAGTCACTTAAAAACTGTAAAAAATAAAGAAGATCGTAATAAAGAGGCAAATGCCATTATTTCGGTTATGGGCAACTTACAACCGCACTTAAGAGATGTACCCGATTTTCAACATAAATTATGGGATCAGTTATTCATTATCGCTGAATTTGATTTGGATGTCGATTCGCCTTATGGTAAACCATCTAAAGAACTTTTGGAAAAACGCCCAGACCCACTGCCATACCCACAAAATTTTCCAAAATACAGGTTTTATGGCAACAATATAAAAACCATGATAGATGTGGCAAACACCTGGGATGATGGCGATCTTAAAGACGCACTTATTTATACCATTGCCAACCACATGAAAAAATGTTTTTTAAATTGGAACAAAGACACTGTAGACGACAATGTTATTTTTGACCATCTTTACGAATTATCAGAAGGTAAAATCAATTTAAAAAATGCAGACGAAGACCTTTCGGATGCCACAAGTTTATTACGCAACAAAAAGAAATTTTCTTCCAACAAGAAAAACTACAAAAAAAATTCTAACTCCAATTCTAACCGTAATAGAAAACGCTACTAATAGCTCATGGCAACATTTATTATAGAAGGACAGCACCAATTACAAGGCAGCATCCAACCCCAAGGCGCTAAAAACGAAGCACTTCAAATTTTATGTGCCGTTTTACTTACAGAAGAAACTATAACTATACATAACATTCCAGATATTGTAGACGTTAATAAACTTATAGATTTATTGCGTAATCTTGGAGTAAAAATAAACAAAATAGCTGCTGGTAGTTATACCTTTAAAGCAGACGACATCAATTTAAAATACTTAGAATCTGAAGCTTTTAAAGAAGATGGCAAAGGGTTAAGAGGTTCCATCATGATTGTTGGGCCATTGTTAGCCCGATTTGGCAAAGGCTATATCCCAAAACCTGGTGGCGATAAAATTGGTCGTAGACGACTAGACACCCACTTTGAAGGGTTTATAAACCTAGGCGCTACATTTAGATACAATCGTGAAGATCACTTTTACGGTGTTGAAGCCAAAAAACTAAAAGGCACTTACATGCTTTTAGACGAAGCCTCGGTTACAGGTACTGCTAATATTGTAATGGCTGCCGTTTTAGCCGAAGGCAAAACTACCATTTACAATGCCGCTTGCGAACCTTATTTACAACAACTTTGTAAAATGCTTAACCGCATGGGCGCTAAAATATCAGGTATCGGGTCTAACTTACTTACTATAGAAGGTGTAAATACTTTGGGCGGCACCGACCACCGTATGTTACCGGACATGATCGAGATTGGAAGCTGGATAGGACTTGCTGCCATGACAAAAAGCGAATTAACCATAAAAAATGTGAGTTGGGACGATCTTGGTGTTATCCCTAACATATTCAGAAAACTTGGAATAACCGTTGAAAAACAAGGAGACGATATTCATATTCCAGCACATACAGAAGGTTACGAAATTCAAAATTATATAGATGGCTCTATTTTAACAATCTCCGATGCACCTTGGCCTGGGTTTACACCAGACCTTTTAAGCATTATCCTGGTTGTAGCAACACAAGCTAGAGGCAGTGTATTGGTACATCAAAAAATGTTTGAAAGCCGCTTATTTTTTGTAGATAAATTAATAGATATGGGCGCTAAAATAATACTTTGCGACCCCCATAGAGCAACTGTTATTGGGCATGATTTTAAATCGAGCTTAAAAGCTACAACCATGACGTCGCCAGATATTAGAGCTGGAGTATCCTTATTAATAGCAGCATTATCTGCTAAAGGTACTTCTACCATACATAATATAGAACAGATAGATCGTGGTTACGAAAATATTGATGAACGTTTACGAGCTATTGGTGCTAAAATCACGCGATTAGATTCCAACTAAACGTACAATATTTTTTAAACATCAAACAAAAAACATCCGATAAGCTTTTTTAGATAGTTTATCGGATGTTTTTTTAGTTATATATTGGGTTCTGTATCTAAAGCAGCTTGTAACTTATCGTACATAATCTGTTCTTTTTCACTAAAACGTACCCCTCCAAAACCTAGAAAACCACCTTCTTTTGCGGCATTAGCCACATGGTCTGCTATTTCTAATAACCAATGTTTATATTCCTTGACTACATTAGGCGTTTCTTTAGCTTCTAAAATGCTAATCACTTCTGTGCATTCCATAAGCACTGCATCGGCAAGCTCTTCTGGTGTTTTTATTTGGTAACTATTAATTTTATGCATCAGTCTAGCGCGTTGTGCTTTTGCACTTTCTATAGCTTCAGAACTTGTATCGGTTTCTGCATCGGGTACAATAGCGTTTATTACAGGATTGTCTTTATACGATTTTCGACCATCCAAAAAACTCTCAACAGTCGCCAACATTTCCTTGCCCGTACCTATTAAACCGCTACTTCCCGCACCCGCCATAATACTACCTATAAGCTGGGGTATGGTTGCAATTTTTTCCCATTCGTCTGTACTATATTGCGCTAATTTTTCCATAATATTAGTTTATTAAAATTCCATTCTTAAGTTACAAACTTTAACTACACGTCTATATTAAGGAACTATTAAAATTAATTTCAGTGATTTCATTAAATAAATTTATTGTATCACTTACACAAAAAACGAATCGCATGTAGTAAAAAGTATTAAAAAAATTGACTTTACTACTTTTAGAAGATTCAATTTTGCCCTACAAAAATTAACCAATAACTAAGCAATTAGCGTTTTTAACAGTTTTATGGCAATCAAAACCCAAAAAAAGCGGCTATTTTTATCATATTTCAAACGTTTTCACTTTTTGTAATTGTTAAAAATATGTTAAAGACATTTCATGCGTTTTAGGCAATATTTGTAGTAATAGCGTGGCTTCTGTTAATATTAACATAATATTAAATATGTGTTAGCTGTTAAAATTATGACAAAAATCATAATTTCTATACAACAACCTATCGTATATTTGATAGTGTAATTAACAAGCAAAACAAGACGCTAACTATTTAAGCATCAGTATTGTTAATTAATTACAATAAAAATAATTCAAAAACATACGATTATGAAAACTACAAAAGGAATTAAGGCCTTTTTGCCTGCTATGCTTATTGCGCTTTTAGTTTTACCACTAAGCATGTTTGCCCAATCTTTAACCCTAAACAATTCAGATTCTAAACTATCGGTTTTTGGAACTTCGAGTTTACACGACTGGGAAGAAGTAGCCGAACAGCAAAAAGGGAGCATCTCTATCGACAAAACTGGCGACACCCCTACACTATCTGCTTTAACTATAGAAATTGTAGCAGAGAGCTTAAAAAGTGGCAAATCGGGGATGGATAAAAACACTTACAAAGCATTAAAAACTTCTAAATTTAAAACCATTACTTTTAAATTAAGCGAAACTACAGCTATTTCGGCTGCCGGAAACAATGCGTACAAGGTAAGTGCCAAAGGCGATTTAACCATAGCTGGCGTTACTAAAAATGTACCATTAAATTTCACCCTAACAACAAGTGGCAATACCGTAACACTTAAAGGCGAAAAATCGTTTAAAATGTCTGAATTTAAAATAGACCCGCCAACAGCTATGTTTGGCACTATTACTACTGGAGACGAAGTTAAAATCACTTTCAATACTGTATTTAAATAAAAAAGATAATTAATCTAAAATTGAATTAAACATGACACAATTTTACAAATCATTCGTAATTGCTTTAATATGTCTTGCTGGAGCAAGTATGTATGCGCAAAATGACAGGCATATCGATAATTATAGATATCCAGACCAAAGAGGTATAAATGTATTTGAAGACCCAAAAGATACCATCTAGACCTTCGAGAAAATTAAAGTTAGAATGGGTGGTTCTTTTGCATTACAATTTCAAGCCTTAGAGCACGAAAATTCTGGTATGGTACCATTAGGAGAAATAGGATACAACTTTAACCTTCCTACAGCAAACTTAGATTTAGATGTGGCTTTAGCGCCAGGCGTTAGAATGCATTTAAGAACTTATCTATCATCGCGTCACCACCCAGAACCTTATGTAAAAGGCGGTTATTTTCAAGTAGATGGCTTAGATTTCATTAAACCAGGTCTGTTAGAAAATGTTATGAAATACACCACTATTAGAGTTGGACAAATGGAAAACAACTATGGTGATGCCCACTTTAGAAGAACAGACAATGCCCAAGCCATTTACAACCCATTTGTAGGCAACTTAATTATGGATTCGTTTACTACAGAAATTGGTGCAGAACTTTACTACCAACGTAACGGATTTATAAGCATGATAGGTGTAACCAACGGTAAATTAAACCAATCGGTTACCGAAGGTGGCAATGGCAAAACTGGAGGTGCCTCGTTATTAGCAAAATTAGGTTACGACAAACAAGTAACTGAAGATATTAGAGTACGTTTAACAGGATCGTTATACAACACAGGGTATGTACCTAGCTTATACCTTTACAGTGCAGACCGAGCTGGTTCTAGATATTACAGCGTAATGGAAGCTCCTGGTTCTAGCGGATTTAGATCTGGACGTTACAATCCAGATTTTAAAAACAGTGTTACTGCTTTCATGATTAATCCATTTGTAAAGTTTAAAGGTTTAGAGTTCTTTGGTACTTTAGAAAGTGCTTCAGGAGCTACAAATAGCAGCGTGAGCGACGACGGTACAATCATCCCTAGAAAAGAAGGAAAAACACAACAGTATGCTGGAGAGCTAATCTACAGATTTGGTCAGAACGAGAACTTTTATGTAGGCGGGCGTTACAACTTAGTAGACTCTCAATACGATGATAGAGACGACATTTCTATTCAAAGATTCCAAGCGAGTGCTGGTTGGTTTATGACTAAAAATATTTTAGCTAAATTAGAGTACGTAACACAAACTTACGACGGGTATACAGAATCTAGCATCTTCAACGATGGTAAATTTGATGGTGTAATGTTCGAAGCCGTTATTAGTTTCTAAAACCAAATACAACATGCTAAAAAAGTATCTGCTTATTTTATTGATAATTCTATGCGGCTCTTGTTTTAAAACACAAAGTCAAAACACAGCAAAAATTCATATTCAGCCCAGCAGTGTATTATCAATAAAAGGCAGTACTAACATTAATAAATTTACCTGTAAGTTCAATACTGCTGTTTTAAAAGGCGAAAGCACCGTGCATTATACCGTTGAAGAAAACGATATTATTTTTTCGGAAGCCACTTTAATCCTTAAAAACGATTGTTTCGATTGCGGAAAAAAAATGATTACAAAAGATTTTCGCGAATTGATAAAAGCTGAAACTTACCCAGAAATTACATTAACTTTAAAAGCACTAAAACCATCGAAAACAGAACCAAACATCACCTACGCCCTAATAGATTTTGATATTGCGGGCGTTACCCAAAGCTATAAAATACCAATGGCTATAGAAACAGAAAATGTTATTAAAGCCTCGGGAGCACTCAGTTTGAATATTAGAGATTTTAATCTGGAAAACCCTAAAAAAGCTTTTGGTTTAATAAAAATAGACGATGTTGTAACTATTTTGTTTGAATTAGACATTACAATGGTCTAGCGTTTTTAAAGTTAATTCTAAAATGGCACCCTCTTCTTATTTTTAAGAAGAGGGTGTTATTTTTAAACATACCTGGCTAAGCAACTAAAAAACATGTTCCTATATTCTCAATTCAAAAAAGAGATACTATTCTGTTTGGCATGTGCTATACTATACACCTAAAAATCTCTTTATAAACTCTTACAAGCTTAAACACTAAAATTAAGAAAATTAGCCCTATTTTGTAACTACATAGGGTTTAGTTTGCGATTCATCGATTAATTTTGATATCCACTAGTAATTATAATTATTTTATACTCAATCCTTCCCAAAAGGATTTTCAGATTAATAGCGCATTTTTAAAACATTTAGTAATTCATAACACAACTAGTATTATGATTCGGATATTTTGCGCATTACCCTTTAGTGTACAGCAGGTACTAATCTTATTTTTTCAGACTTCAACAATTTGCTACAAAAGTACCAAGCAACTTACTACGCACGCATTTTATACCATTCATTCATACTCATCAAAAATCCGCAGGGTGTTTAAAAACCAATATAACACCAGTGCACAAACCTCAGCAATTTTAAACAGCAACACTTTAGTATTGCCTGCCATTTGCAACAACCATACTAACCTGACCCTGACCAACCATGTATAACGTTACTATTTTAAACATCTCGTATTCTTTTTTAAACACTGTTTGGCACCACGTAAACACTTTACTAAAGCCTGCTAAATCTAAATTTTTCCTTTTTGGAATGGCGCTTTGTATGTTTGTACTAAACGTTCAAGGGCAAGAAACCTTTACAGACAACACTGATAATGGTTCTGAAACTTGGCCCGTACCAGCCGGAGTATCTTCTGTTACAGTACAATTGTGGGGTGCTGGCGGTGCTGGAGGTGGCTGCCAAAACAATAATGATGCTGGATCAGGCGGCGGCGGCGGCGGATATACTGCTATAACCCTTAACGTCTTACCCGGGCAGATAATCAACTACCAAATAGGTAGCGGTGGTGTTGGAGACACTAACGATGGTGAAGATGGAGAAAACTCAACACTAAGCCATAGTAATTCTTCAACCTCTTTAACTGCATTCGGTGGAGATGGCGGGCAACAAGATGACAGTAATAATATCCCTGGAGGAACTGGAGGACCAGCGACTGGGGGCACCACTAATATAAGTGGACAAAATGGATCTAATGGAGGAGGAACTACTGGAGGTAACGGAGGTAATGCTGGAAACACAAGTAATACTGGTGGAGCCGGAAATAACAATGGCAGTGGTGATGACGGTATAATACCTGGCGGTGGCGGCGGTGGCGGGGAACAGTTTTTCGGCGTCGATCAATCTGGAGGAAATGGAGGAAATGGGCAACTCATCATTACCTACACCATTAACCTAACCCCTACCATCACCAATTTATCCGCTACCAATATCTGCGAAGGCGAATCGCTTACCATAACGGGTACAAATTTTACAGGAGCTACCGCAGTAACTATAGGTGGTACCAACGTAAGCAATTATACCGTAAACTCCAACACACAAATAACAGCCACTGTCGGTTCTGGAAGCACAGGAGCAGTGCAAGTTACTACGGTAGGAGGCACTGCATCTAGCGCACAATCTGTAACCGTAAATACGCTATCGGGAGCACCTACAACCATAACAGGAACTACAAGTATTTGTACCGTTGGTGGTACTACCACCCTGCAAGCCCAAGGCGGTAGCGCTGGCACTAATGCGCAAGTGGTATGGTACCAAAATGCCGTTGGAGGCACTCCAGTAGACACAGGTAATAGCATTACGGTATCTCCAACTACCACTACAACCTATTATGCCCGTTACGAAGGCGATTGTAACACTACTACAGCTGTGTCTGCAGAGGTTATAGTAGCCCCAATAGCAGCAGCAGGCGCATTAACAACCGGAGCTACAACAGTGTGTCAAGGCCAAACCGGTGTGGTTTACACTATAGACCCCATTACCAATGCTACGAGTTACGAATGGACAGTACCTTCGGGAGCAACCATAACTTCTACACCGCCTTACACCAATAGTATTTCTGTAAACTATTCTGCCAGCGCCTCAACAGGTAACCTAACTGTAAGAGGTGTTAACAGTACTTGTCCTGCTGGCCAAGCACTAACGCAAGTAATTACTGTAAACACATTATCTACTGCACCAACCGCAATAGCAGTACAAGGTGGCGGTGCAAGTGCCATCTGTAGTGGCGAAAACATCAATTTAACGGTTTCTGGAGGTACTTTAGGTACTAATGCAGAACCGCAATGGTCTACAGACAATTGTAGTAATACTTCCTTTTCTAATGCACAATCTATTACTGTAAACCCAACGACAACCACTACGTATTACGTAAAATATGTCGGCGATTGTAACGAAACAGCATGTATTTCAATAACTGTAACGGTAGGACAACCTTTAGGTACTCCCACAAATTTAACAGGAACCACCGAAGTCTGTCAAGGCCAAACCAATGTTACCTATACGGTAGATCCTATAGCCAATGCCACCGACTATACTTGGCAAGTACCAACAGGAGCAACTATTACTTCTGGAGCCAACACCAATAGCATTACTGTAAATTATAGTACTACCGCAGTTTCAGGAAACGTTACCGTTACCGGTAGTAACGATGAATGTGGAGACAGTTCTGTAGCATCATTGGCCGTAACTGTTAATGAATTAACCGTAGCACCAACTTTTGAATCGCCTACCGATGTGGTTTGCGATGGCGATAGCGTAACTTATACCGTTACCGAAATTACCGATGCAGCGTCTTATAATTGGACCGTGCCAACGGGAGCAACTATTACTTCTGGAAACAACACAAACAGCATTACTGTCGATTTTTCTGGAGCAGTAAGTGGCGATATTTCCGTTAGTGGCCAAAATGCCTGCGGATCAGGTAATACAACAACGCTACCCATTACCGTAAATACCATTCCAGAAAATGCAGGCGCCATAAGTGGCCCAAATACCGTATGCCCTGGCGATACTGCCGTGGAATATTCTATTGCAGCCATAAGCAATGCAAGTTCGTATGTTTGGTCTATTTCTAATGCATCTGCAACCATAATAGAAAGCGGCTCTGATACTAATGCCATAGCCATAAACATTTCTTCAACACCATTAAGCGATTTCATCATTTCGGTAGTTGGCGAAAATGATTGCGGTGTAAGCGCAGTAATTTCTGAATTTACAGTTAATTTAAACCAAGAATCTGTTGCTCCTACAACCATTACCCCAACTGTAAGTAACATTATATGTGAAGACACCTCTACAACACTTACCGTATCGGGAGGCAGTTTAGGTACAGATGCTTCTATAGAATGGTTTACAGATTCCTGCGGAGGCACTCCCGCAGGAACAGGCGCAAGCATTACGGTATCTCCTACCTCAAACACGACCTATTTTGCACGCTATACAGGCACCTGTAACACAACCGACTGTGCGCAAATAGACATTATAATAGATCCAAAACCATTGGCTGCCGGAACAATTACAGGAACCAATGTTGTTTGTCAAGGAGAAACTAACGTACAATATAGCGTACCGAGTATAGATTATGCTACGAATTACATTTGGACATTACCTCCTGGAGCCACTATAGTTTCTGGAGATGGTACCAACACCATACTTGTAAATTACGACATTTCCGCTAGCTCTGGCGCGATAACGGTTCAAGGTGAAAACGATTGTGGTACAGGAACCCTATCTGCAAACTATCCCGTAACCGTAAACATTACCCCTTATATACCCAATAACTATAACGAAACAGTATGTAGTGGAGAATCTTTTAATTTTACACCACCTAACGGAGGTGGTAATACAGTACCTCCAGGAACAACGTACTCGTGGACCATACCAACCAATATGAATGGCGTTACTGGCGCGACATCAGGCACAAACGAAAATAGCTTCAATCAAACTTTAATCAATCAAACAGGGAGTCCGCAAACCGTAGTGTATCAGGTTACAGCACAAACAGGAGGATGTTCGGCATCTGTTTTCGAAATTTTACTCACAATAAATCCGCAACCTATCGTTTCGGGAACACCTACAACACAAACAACATGTTCTGGAGCGCCTATAAATACTATTAGCTTTACCGAAGAGTCTGGAATTTCTGGTGCCATCGACTTCATCTGGTCCAGAGATAATACAGCAAATGTTACAGGTACACCTACTAGTGGTAATAGTAGTACTATAAATGTTACCTTAAACAATACCA
Organism: Bacteroidia bacterium; assembly: GCA_030427735.1. Classification (GTDB taxonomy): domain Bacteria; phylum Bacteroidota; class Bacteroidia; order Flavobacteriales; family Flavobacteriaceae; genus Formosa. Next base: position 403,894 of record JAUIBP010000001.1, read on the forward strand.
CAAACACACAACAAACCGTTATATTTTCTGTAACAGCAATTTCCGAAAACGGCTGTGAATCGCCTCCTTTTAGTGTAGAAGTGTTAGTAAACCCAACGCCTACAGTTATTGCAACACCTGCTACGCAAACCATCTGTTCGGAAGAAAATATTACCGAAATTATATTATCAAACCCAAATAATGTTACAGGACCTGTAAATTACAGTTGGACAAGAGATAATAACACTAACATTACAGGAATTGCAAATGGTAGCGGAAATTCCATAACGGGACAACTTACAAATACTACTAACACCCCACAAACCACAACTTTTACCATAACTGCAGAAGCGAGCGATTGTTCTTCGGCCACGACTACAGCTACGGTAACTGTAAACCCAAAACCAATTTTATCGGTTAATATAGATGAACAAGAGGTTTGTGGTAATTCCACAATAGCAAACATAGTGGCAGGTAGCAACCTAAGTGGTACATCTTTTTCATGGACACGAAACGATGTTACTGGTCTATCAGGAATTCCAACCAGCGGAAATGGAGCCACTATTTCGGGTACATTTATAAACAATACCAACACTACACTTACCACTACTTTTACCATTACAGGAACGCGAAATGGTTGTTCGGAAAGTATCACTTCTCAAGTGAATATTAAACCAACTCCACTTATCGTAGCCACACCTAATACGCAGGCCATTTGTGATGATGATTCCTTCTCTATAAACTTAAGCTCAAGCAATAATGTCTCTGGAACCACTTACAGCTGGACACGAGATAAAACATCGGAAGTAACGGGAATAGCTGCTTCAGGAGCTGGCAGCCCCATAACCGCAAGCTTAAGCAACAACACAACCACAACACAAACAGTCACTTTTACTATAACAGCGACTGCAGATGGCTGTAGTTCTACTTCTACAGCAACGGTTGATGTGTATGCGCCTTTAATTGCGCCTGTAATTTCTGAAAGTCAGGCTGTTTGCTTTTTAGCTGCACCTTCTCTATTAGAAATAACAAACTCAAATCTAGGTGGATCTGGAAATTATAGTTATCAATGGCAAAGAAAAATTACTGAAACTGCTGCTTGGGAGAATATTGCAGGAGCTACCGACAGTTCTTACCAACCAGGTTTAGTTACGCAAAATTATTTCTACCAACTTATAATAACTGATGAATGTGGAACAGTAACAAGTAACACTGTCTTTGTACAAGTAATTGCGAATATTGGATTCACTTTTACGCTTACAGGAATACCTAATACTGAAATTTGTCCTGAAACTATTTTTACTCCAGGAATTAGTTCTGTACATGTTGGAAGTTCGGCCGTTCGCTATTCTTGGACATCTGATTCTGACTTCATCTCTCCTTCATCTGGTGGACCTATGGGAAATACAGGCCCAGGAGTACCATTTGATTGGCTACCACTTTTTAGGACTTCTTCTGCAAACATAGGACCTTTAACGGTTCAAAATAATACGAATGAAACGGTAACTACCCAAATCAGGATAAAACCAAGTGTATACAACTATGCCGATAATAACCCAACTGAATCTGATTTCATTTGTGATATTTCAGAGCAAGTTATAGATATCACCATCAGACCTACTCCAATAGCCTATGCAACAGCTGCGGCAAACAGTATTTGTAGTGACAGCAGTGCCGATATAGAAATTACTGGTAATATAACAGATGCCCCAATGCAATTTAGCTGGACACGTACCACCCCTAGCGGTATTACGGGAGCTACTAATGGAAACTCTGGAAATATAGCGGCGGGTTCTGATTATGTTATTGATAATGAATTAACAAACACCACAGGCTCTCCTATAAGTGTTACCTACACCATTACTCCAACTTCTAACGGCTGTACAGGAACTCCAATAACGTATACTATTACGGTTGGTCCTACAGTAACGTCTGGAACTATTGCCGCTAACCAAACCATTTGTAATGGTGGCGATCCTGTTGCCTTTACACAAACTGTTGCTGCAACAGGCTCTAATTTAAGCTACCAATGGGAAAGCAGTACAGACAACGTTACATTTACTGCCATTACGGGAGCAACAGGAGTTACTTACGATGCGCCTTCTGGATTAACAGCGTCTACCTGGTACCGCCGAGTTGTAAGCACTACAGTAAATGGTTTTACATGTTCTGAAGTCCCAACAGCATCTATTTTCGTTGCCGTAAACACTTTTGACCCTGGATCTGTTTCTGGAAATCAAACCATTTGTTCTGGAGATACACCAACTAGCTTAGGCAGTGTAAACGCATCTAGCAGTAATTCGGGAACAACATTTAATTACAATTGGCAAAGTAGCAATTCTGCAAGTGGCCCTTGGACAGATTTAGGGGTAACGACAGCTACGTACACACCTTCAAGTTTAACAGAAACCACATTTTATCAACGTACTGTCACTGCTACATTAAATGGTACAAGTTGTGAAGCTATAAGTACTAATATTATTGAAATAACCATAAACAATGTAGATCCAGGAGCCATAGAAGGCGACCAATTGTTATGCGGAAACAACCCTGAAGCTCTTACAAGTTTAAGCAATGGCACTGGTGATGGTACTGTAAGTTACCAGTGGCAATCTTCGCCTAGTGGTGCTAATAGTTGGACAAATATCACCAATGCTATTAATGCCAATTACGATCCGCCAGCAGGCTTCTCAACGGCTACAGATTATAGACGTATAACTACCTCTACGCTAAATAGTGTTACTTGTAGTGCTATTAGCACAACAGTTACAGTAACTCCAAACGACATCACTCCAGGTCAGATAGGAAGCAATAGAACGGTTTGTTTTGGAGGTGATCCACTAGCTTTTGGTAGTACAATCGATGCTTCTGCATCTAGCACTATAAACTACATTTGGCAAATAAGTAATGCGCCTACTGGGCCTTGGACAGATATTTCCGGTACTAACAGTTCGACCTATGATGCTCCTGCAACAACAGGAACCGCTACAACTTACTACCGACGTGTGGCATCTACAGACGATGGATGTACTGTATTTAGTAATTATGTTTCTGTAGCAGTAAATTCAATTACCCAACCTGTTATTGCTGGAGATCAAAACATATGTAGCACGACCAACCCGATAGCATTTACTATGCCTACACCAGCAACAGGAAGCGGCACTGTACAATACCAATGGGAAAGTAGCACAGACAATAGTACTTGGTCCATAATTCCTACAGCTACATCGGCGACCTACGATCCACCTGTTCTAAATACAACAACTTACTATCGTGTTTTAGCAACATCTACCCTTAACGGCGTGTCTTGTTCTGAATTAAGCGGAACATTAGTTGTTAACGTAACTCCATTTATTCCTGCTATCGCTTCAAACGAAAGCACTATAAATGATTGTGCCGATACGACCATCAATCTTTCTGCAAATTTAGAATCTGGCATTTCAGGAACTTGGTCTGCAACTCCTGCTGGAGGTGTATTCTCAGACATTAACAATCCAGAATCTACATTTACAGGGGAAAGTGGAGAAACGTACACTTTAACATGGACAGTTACCAACACACCTTGTGTAGACAATGCAGCTAACGTTAATGTAACGTTCCCTGATTGTGGAAACAATTTCGATTTTGATGGTACAAACACCAGTGTAAGCTTTAACGATAATTACAATTTAAATAACCCTTTCAGTATAGAAATTTGGGTAAAACCTAACGGAGCTAGTGCTACCCAAACGATAATTTCTAAACGAAATGCAAACGACCTCTCAACAGGTTATGATTTATCTATCGTGGGTGGTTCTACACTTGCATTTAATTGGAATTCGAATTCTATTAGCGTATCAAATGTAGTATCGACTAGCCGTTGGTATCACGTAGCGGTAACTTTCAACGGAAGCACATATACCGTATATGTAGATGGTATTGCGGTAGATACAGCTACGGGAAGCGCACCTATATCCAACACACAAAACACACTTTTAGGCGCTATGAGTTCTAATAGCGTTCCTGTTAATTATTACAACGGCTGGTTAGATGAACTCCGCATTTGGAATACCGCCCTTACTGAAACGCAAATTAGAGAAATGATGAACCAAGAAATACAAGCCAACGGAAATGTTGTTAGGGGTTCAGAAATACCTTTAGATATTAATGGCAACCTAAATTGGAATACCAACCTTACAGCGTATTATCAAATGGATCTAGATAGCGAAATTAGCAGTGGTGTTTTAAACCCAACCAAAGGAGGAACCCAAGGAACGCTAAGAAACATGACTACCCTCCAATCTGAAACTGCTCCAATTCCATATATCAGTACCAATAATGGTAGTTGGGATAGTGCATCGTCATGGCTAAATGGTACCGTACAACAACTTCCTAATACAGATGGGATCGATTGGAATATTGTTAGAATTAATAATAATGTACAAACCAACCGAGCTACAACTGTTTTAGGGCTTATAGTCAACAGTAATACACTTACAATTAATAATAATCAACCGATTGAGGCTACGAAATATTTAAAAATAGACGGCACATTAGTCCTAAACGGCGAATCGCAATTGCTACAGCCAGAAAACAGTATTGTAGACTATACTGGAATAGGAGAAATGCATCGCGACCAACAAGGTACAACCAATTTTTACAACTACAATTACTGGGCGTCGCCTGTAAGTACTACGGGAACTGCTAATAACAGAACTTATAAATTAAGTGAAGTACTACATGTAGGCACTACCCCTGTGGGCTGGACTCCTAATCATGATGGCGCTCCTGGCAATCCACCTTCAATTAGTACCAGATGGTTGTACCTTTACGAAAATTATGATGCCACAGTATTCAATTGGCATAGAATCGATCAAAACTACGACATCAATGTTGGTTTAGGCTATATTATGAAAGGAGCCTCTATTGCAGATTACACCTTTATTGGTCAACCTAACAACGGTGATTATTTAGTATCTGTAGATGCCGGAAACGATGCTTTAGTTGGTAATCCATACCCATCGGCTATAGATGTTAGAGCATTTTTAACAGACAACCAATCTATGCTAGATGATGGTAGCGGCAATAATGGTGAAGTACGTTTATGGGTGCAATCCACAACCAATAATTCACATGTTACTAGTGAATATTTAGGTGGCTATGCGACATTAAATATGGCGGGATCAATTACAGCTGTTGCCACAGATGATATAGCTGGCGTGGGCGACGCCGATAGTTTTTTACCGCAACGCTACATTCCTGTGGCCCAAGGATTCTTTATTACCGCTGGGCAAACGGGTAATATCATGTTCAATAACGGACAACGTTTCTTTAAAACTGAAGCTAGCGGAGAATCTATTTTCTTAAGAACAACACAAGAAACAGAAACAGCTTCAATAGACAACGAATTACAACGCGTGCGCATTACCTTTAAAAACCCAGATAATGCCATTAGAGAATTATTATTAGGGTTTACTCCAGACAATGCAGCTACAGATGGTATTGACTTTGGATATGATGCCACTAATTTTGACGATCTATCTAACGATATGTCCTTCATCATTAACAACGAAAAATACGTTATTCAAGCAGTAGGTGCATTCGATAACACCAAGCAATTCCCGTTAGGCATATTCCTGTCGGACAATGGTAATATCGAAATAAGCTTAAAAGCTTTAGAGAATTTTGATAGTGAAATCGATGTGTTTATTTACGATGCGTATAACGATACCTATACCCAAATTAACAACTCTAAATATCAGATGCATTTGGATAAAGGCGATTATACAGACCGTTATTTTCTAGCCTTTAAAGATGACAACAAACTGGATATTATTGAAAGTGACTTAAGCCAGATAAAAGTAAATTATTTAGATAACACAGAAGAAATCCACATTAAAACACCAAAATACACCACTATAAAACAAGTGTATTTAATAAATACCTTAGGACAAACCGTTAAAACGTGGAATGCTACAAACGCACCATTATCGTACAACTGTAAAATTCCTGTACAACGCGTATCTGAAGGTAGTTATATTATTAAAGTAGAAACCGAAAACGGCACTACCACCAAAAAAATTATCATTCAATATTAACCGCTGTAACAACCATAACCTAAAACGCCCCGAGCATGTTGTCTCGGGGCGTTTTTAATTTGTTGAATTTTATTAAGCCTACTGTTTTACAGTTTTCAATAACTCTTGGAAAGTGACTTTAGTTTGTTCGCCCGACGTCATGTTTTTTAGGGTAAACATCTCCGATTGTATTTCTTCTTCGCCTACAAGAACAACAAAAGGAATAGTTCTTTTGTTAGCGTAATTCATTTGTTTTTTCATCTTGGCAGCATCTGGATATAATTCGGCATTTACACCAACCGCCCTTAACTTTTTAATAGCCTGTAAACAACCTAAAGCTTCGGTATTTCCAAAATTAATAAACAATACCTCTACATTTTTATTTACTGTTACAGGAAATAATTGTAATTCTTCTAACACCAAATAAATACGGTCTAGACCAAAACTAATTCCAACACCACTAACATCTTTTAAACCGAAAATTCCAGTTAAATCATCGTAACGGCCACCGCCGCCTATAGATCCCATTTGCACTGTCTTTGGCGCAGCAACTTCAAAAATAGCACCTGTATAATAGTTTAGACCTCTAGCCAATGTAACGTCTAACTGCAATGTTGCGGTTTTTAGGCCCAATTCCACTATTGCAGAATTTATAAACTCTAATTCTTCGATACCTTTTTTACCTTCTTTAGATGTACTCAAGATATCACCCAAAACAGCAATTTGTGCTTCAAAAGTACCAGAAAGCGAGAATAAAGGTTGCATTTTAACGATGCCCTCTTCTGGAATTCCTTTGCTTAACATTTCTTCCTTTACTTTCTCCTCTCCTATTTTATCCAGTTTATCTAAAGCTACTGTAAAGTCGATTAACTTGTCTTTGGCACCGATAACTTCGGCGATTCCTGATAATATTTTACGGTTGTTAATTTTAATCGTAACACCTTCCAGTTTCAAACCTGTAAACACAGCATCGTACAACTGCACAAACTCTACTTCCTGCCATAACGAATTAGAACCTACCACATCGGCATCGCATTGGTAAAACTCTCTAAAACGTCCCTTTTGAGGTCTATCAGCACGCCATACTGGTTGCATTTGGTAGCGTTTAAACGGAAATTCAATCTCGTTTTGATGTTGTACCACATAACGCGCAAACGGCACGGTTAAATCGTAACGCAGCGCTTTTTCGGAGATATTTGATGTTAATTTAGCAGCATCTTTTTCTGCATACAATGCATCATCAACCTTATTCAAAAAATCCCCAGAATTCAAAATCTTAAAGATTAACCGGTCACCTTCATCACCATATTTTCCCATTAAAGTTTCAGAATTCTCGAAACTAGGTGTTTCGATAGGCTGAAATCCAAAAGTTTCAAACACCTGTTGTATGGTATTAAAAATATATTGACGTTTTGCGACTTGCTCTGGGTTAAAATCTCTTGTACCTTTAGGAATGCTTGGTTTTTGTGCCATTTACTTTAAAATTTGAGCACAAATATCTAAATTTTTAAGGTGACTTAATAAGATATTTTAATTTTATAGTAACTTTATTCGGTTTTAGGAGTCTTACATTACAAACACCAAACTTATACGCTAAATATATGTTTTCACTCGTTCGAGAAAATATCCGAATTGCCTTCGATTCTATAAAAAACCAATTACTGCGAACCATTTTAACGGTTTTAATTATTGCCATTGGCATTACTGCTTTAGTTGGTATTTTAAGTGCGGTTTCGGCATTAGAGAATACCATTTCCAGTGATTTTTCGTCTATGGGAGCCAATACATTTAATATTCAGCGTTATAAATTTACAGCCCGCCAACAAGGTGGGGATCGCCAAAAGGTGAATCCGATTATTAGTTACCAAAACATTCGTGATTTTGTAGCGCAATACGACTTCCCCTATACTAAAACATCGGTGTCTTTTGTAGGAAGTTCGACAGCCGAAGTTAAGTTTGAAAATAAAAAAACCGATCCTGAAGTTACTGCCATTGGAGCCAACTCTCATTTTATACAAAATTCTGGTTTGGAGGTAGATTTGGGACGTGAATTTAATGCCCTTGAAGTTGAAAACAATTCGAATGTATGTATTATTGGTAGCGACTTGGTTAAAGCCTTATTTAAAGACGATAACCCCATAGATAAAACCATTAGCGTAAGAGGTTTTAAATTTAAAGTGATAGGCACCTTAAAATCTAAAGGCGCCACCTTTGGAAACAATCAGGATCTAAGGGTTATAATTCCGCTTCAAAAAGCGCGCTCAATTTTCACCAATGCTAATATTAATTATGCTTTAAGTATTATGGTAGAAAACAAGGAGATGTTAGAAGGCGCTCAAGATGATGCCATTATTACCTTTAGAAATATACGAGGATTAAGCCCAATAGAGGAAAACAATTTTGGTATAGAGCGTAGCGACGATTTAATAAACCGCATTGGGTCCATTACTGGCATACTATCTACAGCGGCGTGGGTAATTAGTATTATCACTATTTTAGGGTCTTCTATAGCACTAATGAACATTATGCTGGTATCGGTAAGCGAGCGCACACGAGAAATTGGTGTTAGAAAAGCTTTAGGTGCCAAACAAAGCACCATTGCTTTTCAATTTTTTATAGAAACCATTATTATTGGTCAGTTTGGCGGTTTATTAGGTATGCTGTTAGGTGTACTACTAGGTCTTGGGTTTGCCGCGGCAGTAGATTTTAAATTTAGCATTCCGTGGGCTGCCATGATTTGGGCTAGCTTTATTACGTTTGTTGTAGCTATTATTTCGGGATCTTATCCCGCTTCTAAAGCAGCAAAATTAGATCCGATTGAATCGTTACGTTACGAATAATTAGTTATCAGAATTTACCAAATCGTTGAAATAGTTATAGAGTTCGCCTTTTGTAATAATGGCTCCTTGCTGAATAAGATTAAAAATATCTAAATTTTTATCTTCACCATAGGTTTTATTGGCTTGTAAAAACTCAACATTATCGTCTAATAAATTATTTCGCAACCAGTCGAAACCTTCTTTTGTTGCCAAATCTTTATCGTTTTTTAACTGAATGGCTACTAAATGCATGTTAGTTTCCCCTATTGCAAATAAATGCATGTGTTGCCCAGATATGTGCTCCAGATATTTTACTTGGCCTAAAACGCCTTCCCATACCAAATCGCTAAACACATCTAATTCTTGCTCGGCTACTTCGGGTGTATTGGCTTTTATATCGGCCCACTCGCTGGCATCAATAGATTGTGTTGCCAAAAAGTTAATAAACTCTGGGTGCAATTCTTCAAACTGCTCTTTGGTAAGTCTAGAATATTTCATTTTTGATACTTTTTTAAATTAAAAAAACCGTCTAGACGTATCTAAACGGTTTCAAATTATATACTACTTTTTAAATTAGTTAGCTTGAGCAACTACTTCAAAAGGTAAATCTACAGTTACAGTTCTGTGTAAACGAACGGCAGCATTATACTTACCAGTACGTTTTACAGTAGCAACAGTGATGAATTTTTTATCGATAGCATGACCAGCTTTTTCTAAAGCATCGGCTACGTCGATATTATTTACAGAACCAAATAATTTATCGCCTGCACCTACTTTTGCTGATATTTTAACCTCTAAAGCTTTTAACGCTTCAGCAATTTTATTAGCATCATCAACAATTTTTTGTTCTTTAAAAGCTCTTTGCTTTAAGTTTTCTGCTAAAACTTTCTTTGCAGATACTGTAGCCAAAATAGCTTTTCCTGTTGGAATTAAAAAGTTTCTACCATAACCGTTCTTAACTGTTACAACATCGTCTTTAAATCCTAAATTTTCAACGTCTTGTTTTAATATAAGTTCCATTGTTATCGGTATTTTATTTTAATAAATCTGCTACGTATGGCATTAACGCTAAGTGACGCGCTCTTTTTACTGCTACAGATACTTTTCTTTGGTATTTTAAAGAAGTTCCTGTTAAACGACGAGGTAAAATTTTACCTTGCTCGTTTACAAACTTTAATAAGAAATCTGGATCTTTGTAATCTACATATTTAATACCAGATTTTTTGAAACGACAATATTTCTTTTGCTTGTTAGTTTCAATATTTAAAGGCGTTAAGTATCTAATCTCTCCGTCTTTTTTTCCTTTTGCTTGTTGTTCTATAGATGACATAATTACGCTTTTTGTTTTAATTTAGCTCTTCTTCTCTCTGCCCATGAAACAGCATGCTTGTCTAATTTCACAGTTAAGTAACGCATAAAACGCTCATCACGTCTAAATTCTAACTCTAACTGGTTAATAATATCTCCAGCTACAGTAAATTCAAATAAATGGTAAAAACCACTTTTCTTGTTTTGAATTGGGTAAGCTAATTTTTTAAGTCCCCAATCTTCTTTAGATATCATCTTAGCACCGTTAGAAACAAGAAAATCTTCGTATTTCTGTACTGTTTCCTTTATCTGAGCCTCAGATAAAACGGGATTTAAGATGAAAACAGTTTCATAATGATTCATATTCAAATCTATTTATTGTTAAAAATGGCTGCAAAATTAAGTGTTTTTATTAAATATTACAAATAGATTAAACAAAATTAAAAATCGTTATTTGAGATGTTAACGAAAACAAAAAAAATACGCTTTATCGGTTTTTTTTTGTTTTTTATCCGATTTATTTGTACTATTGTCGATATCTTAACCGCAATACTGAAATGTTATGACTTTAAACTGTGTAGTAGTAGACGACTCGGCAATCCAAAGATTGTCCATTGTAAAGTTAATAGAAAACCACCCTGCGCTTAACTTAATCGCAGAATATAGCAGCGCGCTAGAAACAAAAAACGGACTAAACACACACAAAGTAGACCTTATCTTTTTAGATATTGAAATGCCTGTTTTAAACGGCTTCGAACTACTTGACGTACTAAACAACAAACCGCAAATTATTTTTGTAACTGGTAAAACCGAATACGCTTTTAAGGCATTCAATTACGATGCTACAGACTATTTAAAGAAGCCTATTACAAGAGAGCGCTTTATGGTTGCCGTAGAAAAAGCTATAGAGCACCATAAATTAAAACTAGATTTTAACGAAGCCGAAGGCGAACATATTTTTGTAAAAAGCAATCTTAAAAAACGTAAAGTTTATATTAACGATATAAAATGGATTGAAGCACTTGGCGATTACGTAAAATTAGTTACCGAAGAGAATAGCCTTGTTGTACTTTCTACCATGAAAGCTTTTGAACAAGAATTACCTGAAGGTAAATTTTTAAGAATACACAAATCTTACATTGTAAACTTAGATAAGATAGACCGATTTAACAGCAAAAATGTTGAAGTTGGTTCTTACGAAATTCCTTTAAGCAGAAACAAAAAGACACAACTTATAGATGCTTTAAACAGCATTTAATACGTATCTACATTACAGATTAACCTTACAGATCTAAAGTCTTTAATATTCATAAAGCTATTGTTAATTTTTACAATAGCTTTTTTTGTACTCCCTAACGATTGCTTTGGAGGTATTTTAATTAATATCTGTTTATGAAATTGATTGCGTATTCTAGACACTAACGGATCTTCTGGTCCCAGAACATAATCTCCAAAAACCTGTCGCAACGCTGTTCCTAACCAGTTGGACGCCGTGTTTACCCTATTAAAATCTTTGTGGCGTAAGGTTATTTTTATTAATCGATATATAGGTGGGTATTTAAAATTGTACCTATCGTCCATTTGCTCTTTAAACATTGCAGCATAATTATTTGTAGACACTTGCTGTAATATATTATGATATGGATTATACGTTTGAATAAGCACTTTACCCTGTTTATCGGTTCTGCCCGCACGCCCAGACACTTGCGATAATAACTGAAAACTGCGTTCATGCGCTCTAAAATCTGGAAAATTCAATAAATTATCGGCGTTCATAATACCCACTAAAGCCACATTTCTAAAATCTAAGCCTTTGGTTAACATTTGCGTACCTACAAGAACATCTATCTCTTGCTGCTCGAAAGCGGTAATTATTTTTTCGTAACCGTATTTTCCTCTAGTAGTATCTAAATCCATGCGCCCCACTTTCACATTCGGAAACAACACTTTCACCTCCTCTTCTACCTGCTCGGTTCCAAAACCTTTCGTATCTAGATCGGTATCGCCACAAGCCTGACATTTTACTAGCATAGCCATATTATAACCACAATAATGACATCGCAACTGCCTTCTGTAGCTATGATAGGTTAAACTTACATCGCAGTTAGGACATTGCGGAGAATGCCCACAAGTATTACATTCGACTATCGGTGAAAATCCGCGACGGTTTTGAAATAAAATCACCTGACTTCCCACTTCAAACGTATCGGCCATAGCTTCAATTAACCTATCGCTAAAATGACCTTTCATTAATTTGCGCTTGTGCTTGTCTTTAATATCTACCAATTCGATATCTGGCATTAACACATTATTGTAACGCTTAGTAATTTCTACCCAACCATATTTATGCTGTTTCGCATTAAAATAGGTTTCTAAACTTGGTGTCGCCGAACCCAACAACACTTTCGAGGTATGCAGTTTAGCCAAAACCACAGCCGTATCTCTTGCATGATATCTCGGTGCTGGATCGAATTGCTTGAACGATTGCTCATGCTCTTCATCTACAATGATTAATCCTAAATTTTGAAACGGTAAAAAGATAGAAGACCGCGCCCCCAAAACAATCCTTGCTTTACTGCTATTGTTAAGCACATTATTCCAAACTTCTACGCGCTCTTGTGCTGTATATTTGGAATGAAAAATAGCAACTTGTTCTCCAAAATAATCTTGCAGCCTATTTACTAACTGGGTCGTTAATGCTATTTCTGGCAACAAATATAACACCTGTTTACCTTGGGCAATAATCTGTTCGATTAGTTTTACATAAACTTCTGTTTTTCCTGAAGCCGTTACCCCATGAAGCAATACAACATCTGTGTTAGTAAAATGAGTTTTTATTTGAGATAAAGCTTCGGCTTGTTTCTCATTCAATTGTTTTGAATCTGCTATAACCTCTCCCTGAAATTCTACACGATCGGTTTGAATGTGATATAACTCTAAAATTTCCTTATCGACGAGCGCATTAACAACTGCTGTTGAAGTCCCACTTTGCTCTACCAAATCGGTTACTTTAATGCCTTTTTTAGTTTGAGCTGACAGTTGAAACAAATGCATAACCACATCGCGTTGTTTTGGCGCACGACTCAACTCTTCTAATAAATGTTGCAAGCCTGCTTGGGTTGTATGTTTGCTTTGTAACTTAACATACTTAACAAGTTTTGGTTTATACTTCTCGAAGACTTCTTCTTGTACCACAATGGCTTCTTTTTCCAAAAGCCGTTTAATGATAGGAAAAACCTGCTTTTTATCAACTATACTTACAATATCTTGCAAGCGCAAAGACGACTGATGATGCAAGGCTTCGTATATTAAAAATTCATCATCCTTTAAATCAGTATCATTTATGGTGATGTTAGAATTTTTGCTAATTAATGTTTCGCTCTCTAGCACAAATGCATTTGGTAATGCTGCACGCATCACATCTCCAACTGTACACAGATAATACGATGCCATCCACTCCCACAACTTTAACTGTATAGTTGTTACAATAGGTGTTTCATCTAAAATTTGATGAATTTGTTTGGCCTCATAGATAACCGGCGGTGTATTATGAATTTGTTTTACAATAGCCGTGTACACTTTAGATTTTCCGAATGGAACCGCTACGCGCATGCCTGGTTTTATAAAATCTGATTCTGCTTGAGTGATACTATACGTAAACAGATTTTCTATTGGAATAGGAAGAATAACATCTATAAAATACTGCATAACTTTAGTAGCTTTTTCGGAGTTGCCTTAACGATACGTTTAATTCGTAACCTAACAAAATAATATTTGCATTTAACCACAAATAAAACATTAAAATAAGTAATGCCCCAATAGAACCGTAAAGCTCGTTATATCTCGAAAATTTTTCGATATATACCCCAAATAAATACGACAAACATACAATGAGTATGGTTGTTAATAAAGCGCCTTCCGAGAAAAATTTACTATACTTTCCCTCCCGCGTTCCAAAATAATATAAGGTTGCTGTAGTGAGATAGACCATAATTATTCCGAACACATATTTTGAAACATTTACCCATATAATACCGCGGTCGCCCACCTCTACACCTTGGTGTTCTAATGTACTAAACAAATTACCGAGCACATAAATTTCTACAAATCCAAAACCTGCAACGGTAATAATAACCAGTAATGCTATAATTAACGACACTCCCAAAGCATATAAATATTGCCTAAAAACACTTCTGGATAGCTCGGAATGGTAAGAACTCTCGAATGCTGAAAACACAGCACTAACGCCATTCGCCATTAAAAAAATAGACAATAAAAATACTGTAGACAACAATCCGCCACGCTCTGAGCTATCAATATTTTCAAAAATATTCTTAAAGAAAAATTCTGAAGTTGTTGGCGGTAAAAACGATTCTAAGAATTCCAAAAATTCAGCTTTAAATCCATCTATAGGTATATGGGGTATCAGTATTAAAATAAACAGCAAAAAAGGAAAAATAGCCATAAAAAAATTAAATGCTATGGCACTGGCACGCGAGGTTAAGGCCCCTTTAAAAATTCCTGTAATGTACAGCTCTAACAAATCGTATAAAGACAAGCCTTCTAACCCTGGTAGTTTTAAAGTTTTAAAAAACCTTACTAAATATTTAACTCCCGGAATTTGTTCTAGTTTATCTTCTATAGGTTTTGTCATGTTAAACCGCTTTCAGGCTTAAATCCATGTTATACACCGAATGCGTTAAGGCTCCAGACGAGATATAATCTACACCACATTCTGCATACTTCCTTAATGTTTGCTCGTTAATACCGCCAGAGGATTCTGTTTGGCATTGGTTACCAATTAACTTTACAGCTGTTCTCGTGTCTTCGTAGTTAAAATTATCTATAAGTATGCGGTGTACACCTTCGTATTTTAATATTTCCTTTATTTCGCCTAAAGATCTTGCTTCTACAATAATTTTTAAATCTTTATTATTGGCCTCTAAATAGGCTTTAGTTTTAGTAATGGCTGGGCCAATACCTCCCGCAAAATCGATATGATTGTCTTTTAACATAATCATGTCGTACAAAGCAAACCTATGGTTTTCTCCACCTCCTATTTTCACCGCCCATTTTTCTAAAGCACGAATACCTGGCGTGGTTTTTCGGGTGTCCAGAATTTTTGTCCCCGTTCCCTCAAGTAACCCGACATACTTTTTTGTTTTACTGGCAATAGCACTCATACGCTGCATGGCATTTAAGACCAAACGTTCGGCTTTTAAAATAGATTGCGAAGCGCCTTCAACATAAAACACTATATCGTTATGTTTTACTTGTGCTCCATCGTTAATTAAGGTATCGACTTTTAAATTGGCATCGACATAATTAAACACGAGTTTCGCAAACTCTACACCAGCAATAACGCCTTGATCTTTAACCAAAAGTTTAGCTTTCCCTTTTGCAGATTCAGGAATACAAGCCAACGAACTGTGGTCGCCATCGCCTACATCTTCTCGAATAGCGTTTGTAATTATGCCTTCTATTTCTATATCGAATTGTGCTTTACTTATCATGTTTGTAGTTTCATGCTAAATTACTAATTGCTTACGAAAAAAAGCAGGTATTTGTAAGTTAAAAAATTTCTAAACTACCTTTACCTTCTCTAACTATTAAAGGTTCAAACTCCGAAAAATCGATAATTGTAGACGCTGTATTATCGCCGTAACCACCATCAATCACCAAATCGACCAAATTATCCCATTTTTCTAAAATTAATTCTGGGTCTGTTGTATACTCTATCACCACATCTTCATCGCGAATAGAAGTAGACACTATAGGATTACCTAATTGTTTTACAATTTCCAAAGCAATTTTATTATTCGGCACACGAATTCCGACAGTCTTTTTTTTCTTAAAAACCGATGGCAAGGTTTTGGCTCCTGGCAAAATAAACGTATAAGGCCCCGGCAATGCCCGTTTAAGCACTTTAAATGTAGAAGTATCTATCTGCTTTACGTAATCGCTTAAATTACTTAAATCGTGACAGATAAACGAAAAATTAGCTTTTTCTAACTTCACACCTTTAATCCTTGCAATACGCTCCAAAGCCTTGGTATTGGTGATATCGCAGCCCAAACCGTAAACAGTATCCGTGGGGTAAATAATGAGTCCGCCGCGCTGTAAAACCTCAACAACTTTTTTTATTGCTTTAGGATTCGGATTTTCTTCATAAATTTTTAATAATTCGGCCATAATAAGTATCTTGTAGAATCGTTTACAAAGTAATTAATATTTTTGTATGAAGCCAATCAAAATTTTATTCCTATGCGTTGTTATTGCTGTTACTACATGGTCTTGTAGTTCTGATGCTAGCAACGACGTAAGTGAATATATTGATTTGGAAGCAGCAACCCAATTAGATGTAGCCTACGGCGATCACGAATCGCAAGTGTACGACATCTATTTACCTGCACATCGCGACGAAACCTCCAAAACTTTAATTTTGATTCATGGTGGTGGTTGGACTTCTGGCGATAAAAAAGATATGAATGGTTTTGTTGAACTTGTAAAAAGTGACCTGCCCAACATGGCCATTGTAAACATGAACTATCGCTTGGCCAACGAAGCTGCTGAAGCTTTTCCTATGCAAATTAACGATGTTACAGGTGTTGTTAATCATGTAAAATCTAAACTAAACGATTATCAAATCTCTGATGATTTCGGACTTATTGGTACCAGTGCTGGAGCCCATTTAGCGTTATTATGGAGCTATGGTTACGATACAGATAATGATGCCAAAATGGTTTGCAGCATTGTTGGCCCAACAAATTTTACAGACCCCGCTTATTTAGAAAATGAAAATATAGCCCTCTTACAAGATATTTACGGTATAGAAATTTCCACAGATTTACTGGAAATTTTAAGCCCATACCACCAGGTAACTACCGAAGCGCCTCCTACAATTTTATTTTATGGTGGTAAAGACCCGCTTATACCTGTAAGTCAAGGTAGCATGCTGCAAAGTAAATTACAAGAATTGGGGGTTATGCACGAGTATACACTTTATCCCGATGCTGCCCATGGCTGGGCGGGATTAGAATTGCTAGACACGTGGTCTAAGCTAAAGACTTTTATTAAAGCCCATTTAGAAGACTAAATTACTACTACAACAGGCTTTTTAATGTGCATTAAAAATTGGCTTCACTTACCCAATCACTTCAAGTTTTGCAAAACGCAGTAATAGTTTTTTATTGCCTCCGTTTTCAAATTTAATTTCGGCTTTGGTATCGGCTCCTACACCTTCAATTTTTATAACTTCCCCTCTTCCAAACCTTAGGTGTTTTACAACAGTTCCTGCAACCAATTTATTATCGAATAAATTAGCTGCTCCCGCTGTTGAACCTGATTGACTAAGTGGTTTTAAATTTTTAGGCTGACTAACCTGAAACTTTTCCGGTTCTTTTTTTACCACATTACCTTTCTTTTGAATAGGCAATTGCTTGGCTGGTTTAAATCGGATATTACTTGCACTTGGTACATCGGCATCTCCAAAAATATTAGCATCCAGCATCGGGTTTACGCGACGTTCTTCTATAGGAGTAAGAATATCTAAATACTGCTCGTCTATTTCTTGGATAAAGCGGCTCGGATCCGAATCTACCAATTTCCCCCAGCGATAACGCGATAAGGCATAAGTTAAATACGCCTGTTTTTCGGCTCGGGTTAATGCCACATAGAACAAACGTCGTTCTTCTTCCAGCTCGCTACGTGTATTCATACTCATAGCACTCGGGAATAAATCTTCTTCGAGACCAACAATATAGACATACGGAAACTCCAATCCTTTAGCCAAGTGAATGGTCATTAAAGCCACGCGGTCGTCTTCGCCCTTATCGTTATCCAAATCGGTTGCCAAAGCGACATCTTCTAAAAATTCGGTTAACGAACCTGTGGTATCTGCCAACTCTTTTTGCTCTTCAACAAAATCTTTAATACCGTTTAAAAGCTCTTCAATATTTTCAACTTTTGCGACTCCTTCTGGCGTGGTATCTTTACTGAACTCTTTTACTAAGCCTGTTGTTTTGGTAACATGATCGGCCAACTCGAAAGCATCGACACCTTGATTCATCACCTGAAAACTTTCGACCATCGTTACAAAATCCTTCAACTTATTTCGTGTTCCTGAATTGATTTTAATATCGGTTTTATCGATATTTTTCATCACTTCAAAAATAGAACGCTTGTAACCATTGGCAGCAATCACTAATTTATCGATAGTCGTTTGTCCAATGCCTCGCGGTGGAAAATTGATTACACGTTTTAAAGCTTCCTCATCGGCTGGATTGATAATGATGCGTAAATACGATAAAATATCTTTGATTTCTTTACGCTGATAGAATGATAATCCGCCATAAATACGATACGGAATATCGCGCTTACGTAAAGCATCTTCCATGGCTCGCGACTGCGCGTTGGTACGATACAAAATGGCAAAGTCGCTGTTATTTAGCTGTTCGTTCATTTTGTGTTCAAAAATCGAACTCGCCACATAACGCCCTTCTTCCCCATCGGTCATGGAACGATTCACTTTTATTTTCCCACCTTCATCGTTTGCCGTCCAAACCACTTTATCGAGTTTGGTTTGGTTTTTATCGATAATGGAATTTGCTGCGTTAACGATATTTTTCGTAGATCGATAATTCTGCTCCAAACGGAACAATTTCACATTATCGTAATCCTTTTGAAAATTTAAAATGTTATTAATGTTAGCACCTCGGAAGGCATAAATACTCTGTGCATCGTCGCCCACCACACAAATATTCTGAAAACGATCGGACAAAGCGCGCACAATTAAATACTGCGAATGGTTGGTATCTTGGTACTCGTCTACCAAAATGTAACGAAAACGGTCTTGGTACTTAGCTAACACATCTGGAAAACGTGTTAAAAGCTCGTTGGTTTTCAGCAATAAATCATCAAAATCCATCGCCCCCGATTTAAAACAGCGTTCTACATATTCCTTATAAATATCGCCTAACCTAGGGCGTCTTGCTGCTGTATCGGCCTCTATTAATTCTGGGTTTTGAAAATAGGCACGTACCGTAATTAAGTTGTTTTTATACGAAGAGATTCTAGAAAACACCTGCTTGTATTTGTAGATGTCTTTATCTAAGCCCATTTCTTTAATAATAGACGAAATTAAACGCTGGGAATCCTGTGCATCGTAAATGGTGAAATTACTAGGATAACCCAAACGGTCGGCTTCAATACGTAAAATCTTTGCAAAAATAGAGTGAAAAGTTCCCATCCATAAATTTTTCGCTTCACTAGGTCCCACGATAGCCGCAATACGTTCTTTCATTTCGCGTGCTGCCTTATTGGTAAAGGTTAGCGATAAAATATTAAATGGATCTACCCCCTGATGCATTAAATACGCTATTCTATAGGTAAGTACACGGGTTTTTCCAGATCCGGCACCGGCTATAACAATCATAGGACCATCTTTTTGGATGGTAGGTGCTAACTGCGCTTCGTTTAACTGACTTAAATACTTCTCCAAACTTCTTAAACTTTAGGCCGTAAAATTAACCTTTGTTAAGCGGAAATGTAAATAGTTTTATTAATAATTATAAACATCAGTTTTTACGATTAATAAAAGACTCTTTTAAACCTTCTTCTACATTTTTCCAGATAAAGTTAAACACCGATTTTGTTTTATCGCGTACCACCTTATTTTGGTGGTGTACAAAATTACCGTTTTCGTGCTTAGAATCTTTATGGATAAAAATATTAGCCAATCCAGATAACAATTTATCTTTTTGATGGCGTTTATTTAAAACATGCACTTTAATGTTATCGTACTTCACATCGAATGTAAATCGCGACCGATCTAAATTACCATGAATCGTGGTATAAATTTTATTAAAAACACCTTCTACCCGTATGTTTAAATTAGTTTCTACAAAGGTATTTAAGCGGTAAGCAGGCAATCTGCCAATGTCTGCTTTAAACTCGAATTCATCCTGTTGGTTATTCACATCAAAAGTCCATACAGCATGTATTGGAGCAGTTTTCATAAAGTTGGCATTTACATCAATTTCTGTTTTAGTTGGCGCAGTATAGGTGTTGCTTATGTTTTTGATTTTAGCATTAAAATTATCGAATGTTATCTCGCCTGCATGCTTGCCGTATTTTATTTTTTCTTGGTAAGCAATATCACCACTATTTAACAGTAACGTATCTAAGGTTAAATCGAAACTTAAATCGCGTAACATTTTACTGTAGAGCGGTTTAATTGAAGTATCGTCTGCGACCAATTTATCGCGAAAGATTTCTAAAATAGGACGTTCTAATTGCACTTCTGGACTCTTAAAATAAAATCGCTTATTTACAAAGCCAAATTCTGGAGTGTTTATAATAATATTGTCTACTGCAAGATTAAAATGATCGCGTTCTTTTTTTATGATTTTAGACAATTCTTGCTTAGAGTATATGGTATTGAATTCTACGTCGTTTATCTGCCACGCTTTGTTAGATAAAATCATATTTTTAATACGTATTTTCTCGAATTCTCCCACCTGAAAAGCCAAAGAGTCTGTAGTAATTTTGTAATCGGAATATTGTATAGGAATACTACTTAAAGCCGTTTCTTGATTAAAAAGCAAATGATTAATTTCAAAATTAACGCCTTTTGTATTTAAATAAATAGAATCTTTAGAACCTTGAAAAATTGTAACTTTCGCATCGTTAAGATTAAAATGATCTATCACTATCGTTTTACTAAAATTGTTTAGTCCCGATTTGGAATCTGACGAAGTTTTGGTAGCTAACGAATCTTTTTTTATGTATGTAAATTCTGGTTTTTGTAAAATCAATTCGGTTAAATGAATTTTATTGTAAACCAAATACTCCCAAAACTTAACATCTTCAACAATAAAATCCTGTAATTTAATATGAAATTGAAGCTTATTTTTTGTCTCTTCGGTAATAACCACCTCTGGCTTGGTAACTTGTAAAGTGCCTTCAATAACATCGACCTTTAAATCCTGGTAATTAAACGCCACAGTTTTGGGTAAAGTCTTTACTGTTTTTTCTAATTGATGCTTCACAATATTATCGGCATAAAAATACAAGCCAGCTAATAGTATTGCCACAACAACTAAAATAACTCCGAATACTTTAAATAGTTTACGCTTCATTAGGTTACAGATGATTCTTATACCAAAATAGTTAAAAGATTTGTAACTGCAGTATTTAATTATTAGGTTTTATATCTGTCGTATTTCTTTTGTCTTGGTCTTATTTTAAATATATTTACTGCTACCTAAAAATTTGAAGGATATGAATTTAAGCAGTATTAGCTGGTGGGTCTGGTTTGTTATTGTACTTGTAGTTATAGCGATTCGAGATGTTTTTATTCAGAAAAAACACACCATTAGCCACAATTTCCCTATCGTGGGCCACTTGCGATATTTATTGGAAAGTATAGGCCCTGAAATGCGACAATATTTTGTAGCAAATAACCGCGAAGAGCTACCTTTTAACCGTATAGAACGCGGTTGGATTTATGCTTCTTCTAAACACGAAAACAATTACGAAGGTTTTGGCACCGACCGCGATATTTATGCCATTCAGCATATTTTTATTAATAATGCCATGATTCCTTATAAACTTCAACCCAATCATCCTAATCTAACAGACAACACTTTTTTACCGTGTGCAAAAGTTATAGGCTTGCACCATAACAGGAAAAAACCGTTTAGGCCTGCTTCGGTAATTAACGTCTCTGCAATGAGCTTTGGTTCCTTATCGGCAAAAGCTGTCGAGTCTTTAAACAAAGGTATTAAAATGGCCGACGCTTACCATAATACTGGCGAAGGCGGACTATCTCCATACCACAGTTATGGGGGTGATGTAATTTTTCAAATAGGGACGGCTTATTTTGGTGTTCGTGATGACGACGGCAATTTTTCTATGGACAAGCTAGTGGCATTAGTTCACAACAATCCGTTTGTTAAGGCCATAGAAATAAAACTTTCGCAAGGAGCAAAACCAGGTAAAGGCGGCGTATTACCTGCTGCCAAAATCACCGAAGAAATTTCTAAAATAAGACATGTTCCTCTAGGCAAAGATGTGGTGTCTCCACCAAGCCATTCTGCTTTCGACGATATTCCTGGTCTTGTACAATTTATTGAAGACATTGCCGAAAAAACAGGTTTGCCAGTAGGCATTAAAGCTGCTATAGGAAAATTAGACCAATGGGAACAATTAGCCGATGTTATAAAAACAACAGGCAAAGGCCCCGATTTTATTACTGTAGATGGTGGCGAAGGTGGTACCGGTGCAGCCCCACCAAGCTTTGCAGATCATGTTTCGTTACCTTGGGTTTATGGATTTAGTGATTTGTACAAGCTCTTTTTAAGACGTGGTTTAACAGAACATATTGTATTTATAGGAAGTGGTAAACTAGGGTTTCCAGCCAAAGCTGCCATGGCCTTCGCTATGGGCGTAGATTGTATAAACGTAGCCAGAGAATCTATGATGAGTATAGGTTGTATACAAGCGCAAACCTGCCACACCAACAGATGTCCTGCTGGAGTAGCCACCCAAAGCAAATGGCTACAAAGTGGCATAGACCCAACCTTAAAATCTGTGAGATTGGCTCAGTATTTTAAAACTTTCAGAAAAGAATTTATAGAAATTACACATGCTGCCGGTTACGAGCATCCTTGCCAATTTACCATGAGCGATATAGATGTTAATGTAGATGATAAAAACCTTTCGGAAGAACTAGATAAAACCTATAAGTATCAAAAAACGGTTGTACCTTTTACCAGTATGCAGGACTTAAAAGATTGTCCTTATTTAGGCGGTAAAACAAAGAAAGAATCTGTTGCTATTTAACATCATTTTAAAACCCTTTCATTTTGCATTAACCGAAAAAAGCTAGTATGTTTGCTCTAAACCCAATATAATGAATCCAGAAAGCTTAATCAACTTACTTTTATATACCATTCCTGCATTAATTACAGGTTTAATTGCTTATTACTTTTTTAAAGAACACACCAAAAACGAAGACGGCAGAAGACGGTTTTTGCTAAAAAAAGACCTACAGGTAAACTCCATGCCTTTACGACTTCAAGCTTACGAACGTATGGCTTTGTTTTTAGAACGCATTACGCCTTCAAAATTATTAATTCGTGTACAACCAATGTCGGCCGATAAAACCGATTACGAAACGCTTTTAATAAATAGTATAGAACAGGAATTCGATCACAACTTATCGCAACAAATTTATATTAGCGATGAATGTTGGAATATAATTACAACTGCAAAAAATGCCACCATTCAGTTAATTCGTAAAGCGGCAATGTCTGAAAAAACAGATACCGCCAATAAGCTTCGTGAAGTAGTTTTAACCGAAATGATGGAAAAACGCGCGCCTAGCGATGCTGCTTTATCTTATATAAAAGAGGAAGTTAGCGACATGTGGTAGTTTAAGTTAAATCGTCTATACTGTCTTTTTCCGAAGGCACCCCATTAGAATGTTTCTGTTCAGCATAGTCGTACCCTTGTTTCCACCACTTTTCCATTAAAGGTTTACTAAAAATTAACGAATTTTCGGTTAATTGGGTTGGCGTGTAATACAGGTTTAATTTAACACCTTTATTTTTTGCCAGTAATTTTCCGATCACAATATCATGATGTTCTACCTGATCTAAAAGATGCCCAAATAAATTAAGCATTAAAGAAAACGGGTTTTTACCCAAAACCTTATTGTTTTCCATATTTTCGGACTCTAAAATAATGGCATCAATTTCGGTTGCGCCTCGGTTGATAGCTTCGCGAATTGGCACCACACAGGCAAAACCACCATCGGCATATTCGTAACCATCTACTTTGGCAATAGACATAAACGGAATATAATTACAGGAAATCCAAATCCATTCACAAAACGATTCGTAATCGTAATCTTTTATCGACTTATATTCCACCGTACTTTTAGACAGATTAGATACCGTGACAACAACATCTTCTTTGGTTGTTCTAAGCAGGTTAAATTCCGATTCTGTAAAATGTTTTTTAATATTGCGTTTCAGTGCTTTGCTTTCTCCAAATGTTCGTTTTCGTTTTATAAACTGAAGTATTGAATTCATGAAATTGATAGACACATACTCTCTATCTCCTTTTTTTCGCTGTACAAAAGGACTCACACTAAAAATATCGCGTTGCGTAACATTGGTGTACATGGTATGTAATTTGCTCAAGTTACCAGTAGCCAAATGCGGAATAAGCAAACTGCCTGTAGAAGTTCCTAAATACATATCGTATTTACGATCTTTTCGTTCTATTAAATATTGGGCAACGCCACCAGCAAAAGCACCTTTACTTCCGCCTCCCGAAATAACTAATGCTCTCATCCTTCTTCTATTTGACTCATTTCTTCGTTTCTATATTTAGCAAAATCAAAACCACTTTGCCACCAGCTTGTCATTTTTTCCTTATCAAAAATCAAGGAGTTTGTAGTTAAAACCGTAGGAGTATAATAAAAATGAATGATGGCATTGTTATGAGAAGCAACATACTTTCCTATTCTTATATTTTGTTTTTCAATACGGTCTAACATAAAAGCAAACATATTGGTTAATAAAGAAAATGCATTTAAAGAAGGCATTCTATTAAATTGTGTTATTTCGGTTTGTAAAATAATGGCATCAACCACGGTTGCTCCTCGCTTAATAGCTTCTTCTATTGGCACCATAGAGCCTAATCCACCATCGGCATACTCACAACCATTTTTTTTAACCAAACTCATAAACGGCGTATAATTACAAGATATCCAAATCCATTCGCAAAACTCATCGTAGTCGAAATCCTTTATAGATTTATATTCCACTTGATTAATAGACAAATTTGCCACAGTAACAACAACATCTATGTTACTATGCTTTAACTCAAAAAACTCGGCTTCTGTAAATACGCTTTTAATGAGTTTTTTTAAGTTGAAACTAGTACCAAATGTTTTACTTCCGTTAAGAATATTACGCAATACAGTTACATGATTTATTTTAATAGTTTCTATACCTTTTTTCTTTTTAATTAAAAATGGGCAACTACTAAAAATATCATCTTGAGTTACACTGGTATAAGCCGCTTTAATTTTATCTACTTTTTTAAGAGCTAAATGAGACGCTAATAAGCTACCGGTAGAGGTACCAATAACAATATCGTATTTATGCTTTTTATGCTCTAAAAGGTATTGTGCTACCCCACCGGCAAAAGCACCTTTACTCCCGCCTCCCGAAATAACTAATGCTCTCATTTTGTATGTGTTTCCTGTACTTGATTTATCAACTCTTGATAAGTCGGATCCTGTTGAAGCATTTGCAACATGGCCTTTGCCATTTTACTAAACCTCCAATTATGATGCTTGGTAGCTTCTATTAAATTTGTTATTGCTGTTTCATTAAATAGTTTTAGTAAATTAACATAATTGAAAGCCAACTCTCTTACCTCGAAACTGTACACAGGGCTAGTGTACCCTATCAATTCATTAATATAAGTGTAATTATTATTTGGCGCATACTCTGGAGTAGATAAGGCTAGAGCCAACCATAACTGCCGTATGTTCTTAGAGTTGAAACCTATACTATTCTTGGTTTTGTTTAAATAATAGCTACGACTAATAGGAAAATTAGACCACAAATTATATAAGGCCATTTCTTGGGTTTGATACGAGGGATCGTCTAATAAAGTTTCGTAGGCTGGTCTTAATGCTGATGGAATTTCAGTTAAAACTGAAGCTATGGTTTGCCGGACTTCGGTTCCGTTTTGTTTAATAACAGCTTCGGTAATCAGTTCGGGATGCGCACTGATTATTTGTTGCTTTTCAAAATAATATTTAGATGGATCTAACAAAAACGCCTTGTTATTATCTGCTACACAACTCAAATTATCGATATATTTTAAGTAGTAACTCATATCATCTTTTGTATTATTTAGCACAAAATCTGTAGGAAATGTTTCAGATTGAAGCCAGATTTCAAAAAACGCATCTAGATTCTTACCACTAGCCTGCTCTGCGGCTTTAATAAAATCTGAAGTATTTACATTTTGATATTGATGCGCAATTAAATAATTCTTTACAGCCGATTTAAATGCGACATCTCCAATTTCAGAACGCAAGGCATGCAATGTCCATGCTCCCTTTTTATAAAATGTTGTACTACTCGATTTCGGATTTAACAAAGCGGTACTTCCTCCGTTTTTATCTTGCGCTTCCAATTCTTTTGCATATTGGTATAATCGCATTTTATAATAATCTAAACCAAAAATATCGCGTTCTGCCAACAAGGCATAATAGGTTGCAAACCCTTCTTGCAACCAATGATCGGTACCTGAAACCTCGGTCACTAAATCGCCAAACCATTGGTGAGCCAACTCGTGCGCATTTACATTTACATAATTTCTATCGAAAAAGCCAATATCATCAACCATATAAGCATCCGAAAAAATGGTCGCGCTAGCATTTTCCATTCCTGCATACAGAAAATCCGAGACAGGAATTTGTTTATAATTTTGCCATGGGTAAGGCTCTCCAATTTCCGCCTCTAAAAAGTCGAACATCTGCTTGCTATATCGGTAAGTAGGCGCTACTTTTAACGAATCTTCTGGATAGTAATACAGTTCTATTGGCACACCTGTTTTAGAATACTCAGTGGTTTTATTATAGTTTCCTGCTGCCAATGCAAACAAATAATTGCTTATAGGCTTGTTAAATTGATACTTCCAAACCACTAAACTATCAGTTGCTGTTTGCGTTTTTAACTCGCCATTAGCAATTACGGTAAAGTCTTTAGGAAATTTCACCTGCAAATCTAAAGTAGTTTTCTCGTTCATATCATCAAAACTAGGCAACCAATTACTAGTGTATTTACCCTGCCCCTGTGTCCAAACTTGTGGTTTTCCACCATTGTTCCATCCTATAAAATACATGGCTTTTTTAGGCGCTGTTTGGTAGTGTAACTGAATGCTATTCGCTTGCGATTTTTGAAACTTGCCAATAAGCCATAATTTAGTATTGGTTGTATAATACTGTACCGAATCGCCATTAAATCTCACCTTTGCAATCTGCATATTTTGAGCATCTATAAAAATGGAATCGGAAGGCTTCAAAATATCAAACACATAATTTACCGCTCCCGAAACTTTATTGCGGTATGGATCAATTTCAAGATCAGCTTCTATCGATTTAAAATCTACAACATCCAGCTGTTGCGCCAACAGGTTCTGACTACATACAGCTATTGCAATAGTTACTAAGAATTTTAAATGTCTCATATCAAAAAAAAGGACATATACGGCTTAACTTGAACACATACACCTCCTTAATAATTATACAGTTTACAAACCAATTACTTTTCTTGCTTGGTTGCTTTCCAGCGTTTGTAATGCGGATATAACACAAACAGCGCTAATAAACTCCAAATAATTCTATATGTCCAAATATTAATGTCGTACCCTAATAAATTAGCAGAAGTCAGATCACCAAAAAAACTAAAAACGACACTAAACACCGCTAAAAGTCCCATGAGTATTGAAATATTTTTATTCATTGATTTTTAATACTTTAATTAAATTTAACCGTAAAATAAGGCCATAAAAGCCCTAATTTGCTTAAATATAGCAAAGGTTTTAGTAAAACGGATAAAATTTAAGATTTTATCTTTTCAAGTATAAGAATTATATTCGCTTTTATGAATACCAAGCTGCAAACACCTATAGATTACTTAAAAGGGGTTGGACCAAATCGTGCAGATTTACTCCGTAAAGAACTTGGTATTTTTACTTATCAAGATCTTATCAACCTATTCCCTAATCGTTATTTAGACCGTACGCAATACTATAAAATCTCGCAATTACAACGCAATAATGCCGACGTACAAATACTAGGCCGACTAGTAGGTTTTAAAGAAGTAACCCAAGGCAAAAAAAAACGTCTTGTAGGTACTTTTAAAGACGATACTGGAGCCATGGAGCTGGTCTGGTTTAGAGGTTATAAATGGATAAAAGAAAGCGTAAAATTAAATACCGATTATGTTATTTTTGGAAAAACCAATTGGTTTAATGGCGTTTTTAATATGCCACATCCAGAAATGGAATTGCTTTCCGAACACGAAAAAAACTTGCGCTCGGCCATGCAACCTGTTTACCCATCGACCGAAAAGCTAAGCAACAAAGGGATAACGAATAGGGTGATGAGCAAAATTATGCAGCAACTTTTTTTAGAAACGCAAGGTAAGTTTGAAGAAACACTTTCGGAACCGCTTTTAAAAGAATTAAAATTACTCTCTAAGGCCGAAGCTCTGTTTAACGTACATTTTCCTAAAAACCAAGAATTATTGGCTCGCGCGCAATTCAGATTAAAATTTGAAGAATTGTTTTATATTCAGTTACAATTAATTCTTAAAAATTTAATCCATAAATCTAAAATCAAAGGATTCACTTTCGATAAGGTCGGCACGCACTTTAACACTTTTTTTAAGCACCATTTACCTTTTAATTTAACAGGAGCACAAAAACGTGTTATAAAAGAAATTCGAGCCGATTTAGGTAGCAACGCCCAAATGAACCGACTTCTGCAAGGCGATGTAGGTTCTGGAAAAACCATTGTCGCCTTAATGTCTATGCTTATAGCTTTAGACAATGGATTTCAAGCCTGTTTAATGGCCCCTACCGAAATTTTAGCCATTCAACATTACAATGGACTTACAGAACTGTGCACAGACTTAAACATTACTATAAAATTACTAACGGGCTCTACCACAACTTCCGAACGGAAAGACATTCATAATACTTTAGAAGATGGCAGCTTACACATTTTAGTGGGCACACATGCTTTACTAGAAGATAAAGTGAAATTTAAAAATCTAGGGCTAGCAATTATAGACGAACAACATCGTTTTGGCGTGGCACAACGCAGTAAGTTATGGCACAAAAACACATCGCCACCACATATTTTGGTCATGACGGCAACTCCAATACCACGTACCTTAGCGATGTCGGTTTATGGCGATTTAGACATTTCAATTATAGACGAATTACCACCAGGACGACAACCCATAAAAACGGTACATCGTTATGATACCAACAGACTAAAAGTTTTAAAATTCATAAAAGATGAAATAGATAAAGGCAGACAAATTTACATTGTTTATCCGCTAATTCAGGAGAGCGAAAATATGGATTATAAAGATTTAATGGATGGTTACGAAAGTATTGCCAGAGATTTTCCTGCTCCCAAATATCAAATTTCTATCGTACACGGACAGATGAAGCCTGCCGATAAAGATTACGAAATGCAGCGTTTTATTAGCGGCGAAACCCAAATTATGGTGGCTACCACAGTTATAGAAGTTGGCGTAAATGTACCCAACGCCTCGGTAATGATTATAGAAAGTGCCGAACGCTTTGGCTTATCGCAACTTCACCAATTACGTGGGCGGGTTGGGCGCGGTGCCGAACAAAGTTACTGTATTTTAATGACCAGCCATAAACTAAGTAACGACAGTAAAACCAGATTAGAAACCATGGTAAAAACCAGCGATGGTTTTGAAATTGCTGAAGTCGATTTAAAATTACGTGGCCCTGGCGATATTATGGGCACGCAGCAAAGTGGTGTGTTAAACTTAAAAATAGCAGACATCATAAAGGATAACGATATTCTTAAATTAGCCCGCTATCATGCCATGACCATTTTAAAAACCGATCCGCGTTTAATACAACCCGAACATCGCGTGATTTTAAATACTTACCAACAACTGAGTAAATACAAAAACATCTGGAATTATATTAGTTAATTTTTTTCTGCCAGTAATTCCGAGATAAAACTTTCAAATTCGCGTTTGTACTCTGTATACATTTCACCTGTTGCAGGGCCGTTAAAACCAGTGTGTATTTTTCTTACGTTTCCACTCGCATCTATATAAATGGCTGTGGGGTAAGACAACACATGGTTTAACATTGGTAATTTTTCTTGCGCAGTCTTTTTACTTGTAGATCCTGTTTGCGCTAATAAAATAGGATACGGAATTCCCAAACGTTCCTTTAATCGGCTAATACTTTTAAACGCTTGCTCATCGGTCTTTGCATACTCAAAAGCTAAACCTACAAAAGCGAGATTTTGGTTTGGATGCGTCTTTAAATACTCTACAAAATATTTAGTTTCATCTAAACAGTTTGGGCACCATGTTCCCATTAACTGCACGATTACCACTTTGTTTTTAAACTGTTCGTCGTTTAGCGAAATTATGTTTCCATGTTCGTCGGGGAAGGCAAAACTCAATTTATCATAACCTGGCTTCAAAAACGTTAGCGTATCGGCATCAGCCAATTGAAACGTTTCATTTCGTTTTGCGACAAAAGGTTCTTTAAAGTGATTTCCAGAATAAAACATCCCAGATAGTGTGCTATCTGTAACTTCTGCAGTAAACAAATACGCATGTGCACCATCAAAAGTCGATAATTTTAGTGTAGAGCCGTCTACAATCCCTTCTAAAAATCTATAATCGCCCGTAGTCGTTCTAAACGTACCTGTAACCTTTTGGCCTTGCTGAGTAAAAATGCCTTTGGCCTTAGAAGCCTTATCGGTATCTGGACTAAAGGTGGTTTCCCACTGCCCCGTAACATTAAAAGCGTCCACCGTCTTAGCTTCAAATCGGTCGGCATTGCCATATTTAGCCTTAAAAGGCACCACCCTATCAAGTTGTGGTTTAATATAGTGCCCCAATAAAGTAGAATCGCTTTCAATTTTTGCTTTTATATAACCTTCAAAAACTGGCGTTTGTATAATGACACTATCATTTTTATAAAATACCTCATCTACAGCTATTACTTCATCTGCATTAAAAATACTTAAAACCGAATCGTTTTTAACTTCAAAAATAAATGGTAAAAATAGGCTATCTTGCACGGCAAGTGTTGCTCGCCACTGCCCTTTCTGTAATGTTTTTGTAGTGTTTTTTGAACAGCTAAATACCATAAATAAGCTACACAACAATAAAATATAACGCATAAAAATGTTTTTATTAATATTCGAAGAAACATTAATTTCCTTACAATAAAAAGCAATTTACAATTTTATAGACGTTGAAGTATTATTATCTTTGCGCCTCTAAGAAAACAAGCTTTATATGAAGATTTCATACAACTGGTTAAAACAATTTATTAAAACCGACTGGACTGCAGAAGAAACAGGAGAACTTTTAACCGACCTTGGTTTAGAAGTGGAAGGTATTGATGCCTATCAATCGGTTAAAGGCGGATTAGAAGGTATAGTTGTTGGCGAAGTATTAACATGCGAGCAACACCCCAATGCAGACAGATTAAGAGTAACTACTGTAAACGTAGGACAAGATGTACCTTTACAAATTGTTTGCGGTGCACCTAATGTTGCTGCAGGGCAAAAAGTACCTGTTGCTACAATAGGAACAACTTTATACTCGCCAGAAGGTGAAGCTTGGACTATTAAAAAAGGAAAAATTAGAGGCGAAGAAAGTTTCGGAATGATTTGCGCCGAAGACGAGCTTGGCTTAGGGCAATCGCACGATGGTATTATGGTACTCGATAGCGCGCTTACTCCTGGCACCCCTGTTGCAGATATTTTTGAGGTTGAAAACGATCTTGTATTCGAAATTGGCCTAACACCTAACCGCGCCGATGCCATGAGCCACTTTGGTACCGCACGTGACTTAAAAGCTGGGTTGCTTCAGAAAGAAATCCATACAGAGCTTATTACCCCTTCGGTAAGTTCTTTTCATGTAAACAACAGAACCTTACGCGTAGATGTTGATGTGAAAAACAAAGAACTTTCGCCAAGATATTGCGGTGTTAGTATTGCCAATGTTCGCGTAGCCGAATCGCCTAAATGGTTACAAAACCGTCTTAAAGCCATTGGTTTAACACCAAAAAACAATATTGTAGATGCTACAAACTACGTATTGCACGAACTTGGACAACCCCTTCATGCTTTCGATTTTAATAAAATTTCAGGACAAAAGGTTGTTGTAAAAACCGTAGAAGCGGGAACAAAATTTACCACCTTAGATGGTATAGAACGCGAATTACACGAAGATGATTTAATGATCTGCGATGCCGATAAACCCATGTGTATTGCTGGAGTTTTAGGCGGAGAACATTCTGGTGTTACTGCAAATACCACCAACATATTTTTAGAAAGTGCCTATTTTAACCCTGTAAGCATTCGTAAAACAGCTAAGCGTCATGGTATTAATACCGATGCTTCGTTTAGATTTGAACGCGGTATCGATCCAAACCTAACCGAATACGCTTTAAAACGTGCCGCTCTACTTATAATTGAACTTGCAGGAGGAGAAATTGCGAGCGAAATTGAAGATGCGTATCCAAATAAAATTGAAGATTTCCAGGTACGTTTAAGCTTTGAAAACGCCAAACGTCTTATAGGAGAAGATATTCCTAAAGACACCATTAAACGCATTTTAATGTCTTTAGATATTAAAATAAACAACGTTACCGAAACCGGACTTGGACTTACCATTCCTGCATACCGTAACGATGTACAACGCGAAGCCGATGTTATTGAAGAGATTTTACGTGTTTACGGTTACAACAATGTAAAAACAACCGAAAAATTAAATGCCTCGATCTCTAATTCGTCACGCTTTGAAGACCATAAATTGCAAAACATCATTGGAAATCAATTAGCAGCGCAAGGATTTTTCGAAATCATGGCAAACTCGCTTACAACACCTAATTACATAAGCCTAAGCGAACAATTGTTAGATGAGCATAACATTACGATGTTAAATCCGCTGAGCAGCGATTTATCGGTTTTAAGACAATCGTTGTTGTTTTCTGGTTTAGAAGCCATATCGCATAACATAAACAGAAAACGACCAAACTTAAAGTTTTTCGAATTTGGTAAAACGTATCATCAATATCAAGATGAAAAGGCCGAACCTAAACATTTATCGCTTTTTGTAACAGGAAATAAAACCCAAGAAACTTGGAACTTGAGTTCCGCTAAAGGCGACTTCTTTTATTTAAAAGGTATTATAAACACCCTTTTAGAGCGTCTGGGTTTATCAAGACATAACACAACTCCTGTAAGCAACGATGTATTTAGCGAAGGCTTAGAGTTAAGTTTAGGTAAAACCAAATTGGTAGAATTCGGTCTAATTTCCCATAAAATACTTAAGCATTTTGATATTAATCAAGAAGTCCTTTTTGCAGATTTTAATTGGGATGCCATAATAGATATGGCAAAACACAATAAAACTAAATTTACAGAAATAGCGAAACACCCAGAAGTACGTCGCGATTTCGCTTTATTATTAGACGAGCAAGTAACTTTTGAAAGCATTTTCAAATTAGCCAAACAAACCGAAAAACAACTATTAAAAGATGTGAATTTGTTTGATGTTTACCAAGGTAAAAACTTACCTTCTGGCAAGAAAAGTTATGCTGTTAGTTTCATACTACAAGACGAGCAAAAAACGCTTACAGATAAGCAAATCGATAAGATTATGAGCAAATTACAAACGACTTTCGAAACTAAATTAGGTGCCGAATTAAGATAGTAAATGCGACATACACAAAACAAAATAGCCTGCAAATTTGCAGGCTATTTGTTTTTAAAAAATTAAAGAACAAAAATTAAATTACTTTTACATTTATTGCGTTTAATCCTTTTTTACCTTCTTTTAATTCAAACTCTACCGAGTCTTTTTCTGCAATTCTGTCAATTAAGCCAGACACGTGTACAAAATACTCTGTGTTTGAACCCTCTTCGATTATAAATCCAAATCCTTTAGATTCATTGAAGAATTTTACTGTTCCGTTTTTCACTGTTATAAAATAATGTTAATAATTATAACAAATTTAATATTATTAAGCACTTATCAAAGGAATATCGATTGTTTATTTTAAGAACTTAACGATTCTTAATTTACAGTTAATACGCCATTAAAAAACAAAAAAACCTATCGTTTTATTGATAGGTTTTGAAATTTTAAAAAAGTATATCGTAAAAAAAGTACTAGATTACTTTTACATTTACTGCGTTTAATCCTTTTTTGCCTTCTTTCAAATCGAATTCTACTACATCACCTTCACGAATTTCATCGATTAATCCAGAAATGTGTACAAAATGTTCTTTGTTTGTGTCGTCTTCAATAATGAATCCAAATCCTTTAGAATCGTTAAAGAATTTTACTGTTCCTTTGTTCATTGTAAAATATTAAATAATTATAGTACAAATGTAAGCTTATAAATGAAATATCTACTGCTTTTCTGTTTTTATTTTTATTTTCAATAAATACTGCTTTTTTTTGAATGATTAATTTTTTTAGATTTTTTTTATTGAAAATTTTGTATTTTTAGTCTATTCGCAACACATCGTAAACGCTCTTAACAATTTATGATGATAGAAAATTACATTTAACTTAAAGATGAATACCATGGAAGATTCTGATTACATAAAAATATATACGGGTTCCTTTATTATTACGCAACGTATTGTAGACCAATTAGAGGCTGTAGGTATTAATGCAATAGTGAAAGACGAAAGCGAATCGGCTAGATTGGCTGGTTTTGGAGCTTCTATTCAAGGCGAACAGGAAGTGTTTGTAACCAAAGAAGAAGAAGCCGCTGCACAAGATATTATTAACGCGCTACTTTCTGAATTTAACGCATAAAAAAAGCCCTGAAGCATTTTGGTCAGGGCTGTAAATTTATTTTCTAAGCGTCTTCGTACATTTTTTTGCGCTGTTCCTTTAGTTTAGAATCCTGCATGTATTCGTCGAACGTCGTATACTTATCAATAATACCACTTGGTGTTAACTCAATAACTCGATTTGCTACAGTTTGGGCAAACTCATGATCGTGAGTAGAAAACAAAACAGTACCTTTAAAATTCTTTAACGAATTATTAAAAGCCGTTATACTTTCAAGATCCAAATGGTTTGTTGGCTCGTCTAACATTAAAACATTTGCTCTTACCATCATCATACGACTTAGCATACAACGCACTTTTTCTCCTCCAGACAACACATTCGATTTTTTTAAGGCTTCCTCGCCACTAAAAATCATTTTTCCTAAAAAGCCTCTAATATACACCTCTTCGCGTTCTTCTTCGGTTGTTGCCCATTGGCGTAACCAATCTACCAAAGTTAAATCGTTTTGAAAAAATTCGCTATTATCTAATGGTAAATACGATTGAGTCGTGGTAACACCCCAAGAAAACTTACCTGCATCTGGTTGTTCTTTACCATTTAAAATTTGATAAAATGCCGTTGAAGCTCTAGAGTCTTTAGAGTACACAACTACCTTATCGCCTTTATTTAAGTTTAAATTAATATTTTTAAATAACACCTCGCCATCTATAGAAGCGGCCAAGTTTTCAATATTTAATATTTGATCTCCTGCTTCTCTATCGCGCTCAAAAATAATAGCTGGGTAACGACGACTTGTAGGTCTTATTTCATCGATATTTAATTTATCGATCATTTTCTTTCTACTGGTAGCCTGTTTACTTTTAGCAACGTTAGCTGAAAAACGACGAATAAATTCTTCTAACTCCTTCTTTTTCTCTTCTGCTTTTTTGTTTTGTTGCGAACGTTGGCGTGCTGCTAATTGAGACGATTCGTACCAGAAAGTATAGTTACCAGAGAAATGATTTATTTTTCCAAAATCGATATCCGATATATGCGTACACACCGCATCTAAAAAGTGACGGTCGTGCGATACAACAATTACACAATTGTCGTAATTTGCTATAAAATTTTCTAGCCACGAAATGGTTTCATAATCCAAGTCGTTAGTAGGCTCATCCATAATTAAAACATCTGGATTACCAAACAAGGCTTGCGCTAATAATACGCGTACCTTTTGTTTACCGTCCAAATCTTTCATCTGTGCATAATGCAAATCTTCGGTAATGTCTAAATTAGAAAGTAACGCCGCTGCATCGCTATCAGCATTCCAACCATTCATTTCTTCAAATTGCACCTGAAGTTCACCTATTTTCTCTGCATTTTCATCAGAATAATCGGCATATAATGCATCAATTTCAGTTTTAATTTTAAATAATGGTTTGTTACCCATTATAACAGTTTCAAGAACCGTATGCTCGTCGTACAAGTTATGGTTCTGCTCTAAAACAGACATGCGTTTACCGGCTTCTAGATGCACGCGTCCGGAGGTTGGCTCTTGCTTACCTGCTAAAATTTTAAGAAAAGTAGATTTTCCTGCACCATTTGCGCCTATAATTCCGTAGCAATTTCCTTGCGTAAATACCGTATTAACTTCATCGAAAAGTATACGTTTACCAAATTGTACAGAAAGATTTGAAACTGATAACATAGCTCTTGTTTTAATTTGCTGCAAAAGTAGAAAATTCCGTTAATTACACGAAACAAATAAAGTCTTATTAATATTTAACAGGTAATTAACATCCCAAATAAAGCGCTTAGGCTATTTTTGTTTGCAACACACTTAATTTATTGTTAGAAAGCACATTTATGTTTATGAAACAATTTTACCTCTGTCTGCTTCTTATGGCTTGTTTTTGGGGTTGTAAAAAGGATGCTAAAATTGATTTAGGCGATAACGGATATTTAGGCGGAGAAATAATAAACCCTAATACTAGATTTGTTACTATTTCTAAAGACCACACACTTTTAGATACTATACTGCTAGACCAGAACAACCGATTTCTTTATAAAATTACACCTGTAAAACCTGGGTTATACACGTTTTCCCATGGCGGAGAAATACAAATGGTATTTTTAGAGCCCAACGACAGTATAATGTTCAGGCTAAACACCATAGATTTTGATGAGTCGCTGGTATATACTGGTATTGGTGCAAAAGAAAATAATTATCTAATTAATATGTTTATTGAGAATGAACATATTAATCATAATATTTTAAAATTCAGCCAAGCTTCACCTGAAGTTTTTCAAAAGAAATTAGATTCCATACGAACTGAGCAGAGCGAAAAATTTTCTGCATTTAATTCTAAATACACAACTTCTGCCCTCTTTAAAAAAATAGCCCTAGCCAATATCGACTACAATTATTATGCGCTAAAAGAGTTATACCCATTTACTTTTTATGGCAATAGCGAACTTAAAAATTTAGAATCACTTCCGAAAAACTTTTACGACTACCGAGCAAAAATAAACTACAACGACGATGCCCTAAAAGATTATTTTCCATATTACATGTTTTTAAGATATCATTTTAACAACATCGCGTTACAAAAACATTTTAAACATTCTAACGACAGTATTTTTAATCCTAAATCTTTAGATTACAATTTAGACAAATTAGAATTGGTAGACAGTTTAGTTAGCAACGACTCTATAAAAAATTATTGGTTAAACTATTATGCATTACGATACATAAACTCGACTAATAATCTTACAGACTGCGACACGTACCTTAATTCGTTTTTAGACAAAAGTTCTTCAAAAACCAATAACACTTATTTAACTAATTTGATTGCGTCTTTAAAAAAACTAAGACCAGGCAGCGAGTTACCAAATACAATTGTAACTAATAAGGACAATGAAGAACTACACATTCACGATTTTATAAAACACCCTACGGTTATTTATTTCTGGTCATTTAACATGAAGAACCATTTTACCGAAAGCCATAAAAAGGTACAGGAATTAATGCAAAAATACCCCGAAATTGATTTTATTGCCATGAATATTGACAAAGACGACAAACAATGGTTAAGTTTTTTAAAGCAATATAAATATGGGCTTGACAATGAGTTTCACTTTAAAAACCCCGAAATTTCACGCCAAGCTATGGCTTTAAATTCAATACACCGCGTCATGTTAATCACAAAAAACAAAACAATTGTTAACAGTAATAGTAATATGTTTTCTAAAACTTTTGAAGAAGAATTACTAGGTCTGATTAATCAATAACTAAAAACATACCAATAAAAAAGGCTTCCCGATAGGAAGCCTTTTTTGCTTTTATAAAGTAAACAACTACTGTATTTTACTTATTTAAATACATTCTGCGTCTAGAGTATAAGTTGTAAAACTCATCATCTTTTAAGTCATCTATAAACAAGATACTTTCTCCTGTACTTTTCATTTCTGGTCCTAACTTTTTATTCACATTAGGGAATTTATTGAAAGAGAACACAGGCTGCTTAATAGCGTATCCGTTTAATCTTGGTTTAAAATCGAAGTCTGTTACCTTCTTGTCGCCCAACATAACTTTTGTAGCATAATTTACGTATGGCTCGCCATAAGCTTTAGCTATAAATGGTACGGTACGCGATGCTCTTGGGTTGGCTTCGATAATATAAACCACATCGTCTTTTACAGCAAACTGGATGTTGATTAAGCCTACCGTATTTAAGGCTAAGGCAATTTTTTTGGTGTGGTCTTTTATTTGTTGCATCACTAAATCGCCTAAATTGAAAGGAGGAAGTAAAGCATTACTATCGCCAGAATGGATTCCACATGGCTCAATATGCTCCATAATACCTATAATATATACATTCTCTCCATCGCAGATTGCATCTGCTTCGGCTTCTATAGCGCCATCTAAATAGTGATCTAAGAGTAATTTATTATTCGGAATAGAACGTAGCAAATCTACTACATGCTCTTCTAATTCATCTTCGTTAATTACAATTTTCATTCCTTGACCTCCTAATACATAAGACGGACGCACAAGGATTGGAAAATCTAATTTTTTAGCCACTTCCAAAGCCTGTTCTGCTGTTTCGGCAGTATCGAACTCAGGGTAAGGAATGTTGTTATCTTTTAATAATTTAGAGAAACTTCCGCGGTCTTCGGCTAAATCTAACGCTTCAAAACTAGTTCCGATAATTTTAATTCCGTATTTATCTAATTTTTCAGCTAATTTCAATGCGGTTTGTCCGCCTAGCTGAACAATTACACCTTCTGGTTTTTCGTGACGGATAATGTCGTAGATATGCTCCCAGAATACTGGCTCAAAATATAATTTATCTGCAGTATCAAAATCGGTAGAAACAGTTTCTGGATTACAGTTGATCATGATGGTTTCGTAACCCGCTTCAGCAGCTGCTAAAACCCCATGCACACAACAGTAATCAAACTCTATACCTTGCCCGATTCGGTTCGGTCCAGATCCTAAAACAATTACTTTTTTCTTATCGCTTACCACACTTTCGTTATCGGTAAAACGCTTACCATCGGCTGTTTGTACGTCACTTTCGAAAGTAGAGTAATAATAAGGCGTCATGGCCTTAAATTCTGCCGCACAAGTATCTACTAATTTATAAACACGATTGATATTTAATTCATCACGTTTATTATATACCTGGCTTTCTAAACAACCTAACATATGCGCAATCTGACGGTCGCCATAGCCTTTTTGTTTTGCTTCCAGTAATAGATCTTTTTCGATAGTATCTATAGTGAATGTAGAAATTTCTTTTTCTAAGTGATATAGTTCTTCATACTGACGTAAGAACCACATATCGATTTTAGTAATTTCATGAATACGACTTAAAGGTATTCCCATTTGAATGGCATCGTATATTACAAACACACGGTCCCAACTGGCATTGGTTAATTTTTCGATTACCTGATCGTAATTTTTATACCCTTTACCATCGGCACCTAAACCGTTACGTTTTATCTCTAAAGACTGTGTAGCTTTGTGAAGTGCTTCCTGAAACGAACGCCCAATACCCATAACTTCCCCTACAGATTTCATTTGAAGTCCTAAAGTTCTGTCTGAGCCTTCAAATTTATCGAAGTTCCATCGTGGAATTTTTACAATTACATAATCTAGTGTAGGCTCGAATAATGCTGAAGTAGATTTTGTAATCTGGTTATCTAATTCATCTAAATTATAACCTATAGCTAATTTCGCAGCAATTTTTGCAATAGGATACCCTGTTGCTTTACTCGCCAATGCCGATGAACGCGATACACGTGGGTTAATTTCGATAGCAATAATATCTTCATTTTCATCTGGGCTTACAGCAAACTGCACGTTACAACCTCCTGCAAAATCCCCAATACTACGCATCATAAGGATAGCCATATCACGCATTTTCTGGTACGTTCTATCGCTTAATGTCATAGCTGGTGCTACTGTAATAGAGTCTCCTGTATGAATACCCATAGGGTCCATATTTTCTATAGAACAAATGATAACAACATTATCGTTAGCATCTCTTAACAGCTCTAACTCGTACTCTTTCCAGCCCATCATGGCTTTATCAATCATCACCTCATGAATAGGAGATACTTCTAAACCACGAGTTAATAATTCATCGTAATCTTTTTCTTCATATACAATAGCTGCCCCTGCGCCTCCTAAAGTAAACGATGAACGTATACATAATGGAAAACCAAATTCTTGAGCTATTTTTTTACCTTCTAAATATGAGGTAGCAGTAGCTTGCGGAGCCATCTTAACCCCAATTTTCTCCATTAATTCACGGAATTGCTCTCTATCTTCTGTAATATTGATGGCATCGATATCTACCCCAATAATATCTACATTAAAATCGTTCCAAATCCCTTTTTCATCGGCTTCAATACAAAGGTTCAATGCGGTTTGCCCTCCCATTGTAGGTAAAACGGCATCAATCTGTGGATGCTCTTTAAGCACCTGAATAATAGATTTTGTAGTTAAAGGCAACAAATACACATGATCTGCCATAGATGGATCGGTCATGATAGTTGCTGGATTTGAATTGATAAGGATAGTCTCTATACCGTCTTCACGAAGCGATCTTAAGGCTTGTGTTCCTGAATAGTCGAATTCGCAGGCCTGACCAATTACAATTGGACCAGAACCAATAATAAGTATAGATTTTAGTTTTGGATTTTTTGGCATTGTATTATATTAAGATATTGCAAAAGTAATTATAAACGAGATATAAAAAAAGGCGTTACCATTAAGTAACACCTTTAATATATAAAACACTTGATTGTCATTATTTTTTATGTCTTGATTCTGAAGATACAGACAGTTTCTTTCTTCCTTTTGCACGTCTACGTGCAAGGACTTTTCTACCATTGGCAGAAGCCATTCTTTCTCTAAAACCGTGCTTGTTTCTTCTCTTTCTCTTTGATGGTTGAAACGTTCTTTTACTCATTGTCTTGTATCTTTAAAAATCTTCAATATTTTAACTAAACTAATGTTTTGATGTCTCACCAAAACTGCGTGCAAATATACAAAGACTTTTTTGTTTAACAAACCTTATTTTAAAAATATTTTTTTCAATAAAATTTTAGTTTCTTTGCATACAAATAAAAACCGTTTAAATGTGCCGCCTTTTTGTTAACATATTCGTTATCAATTTAATATTTATACCAGCGCTTACCGCCCAAAATCTATTGCAATATCGCTTAAAAATTGGAGACAGCATAACCATAAACCAACAAGCAACCCAAGATATAGCTCAAGACGAAGCCGGAAAACCGCATAACATTCAAAACATTTTAGAGGAAAACTATACGTTTAGGGTGATGGCTAAAACTGACAGCACATATATTTTAAACTTTAAATTTAACAGTTTCAAACTAAAAACAACATCTAATAAATTTGGTGTTTTAGCTGATATTGATACCAACAAAGCACTCGTTGTAGAAGATACCGAAGGCCGTGTATTTTCTGGCTTAACTGCAGCTGTGTTAGAAATTGAGATGGCTAAATCTGGAAAAATATTACGGGTATCTGGAACCGAAAACATGATAAACAGCATGATATCGCAAGCTGGTATTGAAGACGAATTCACTAAACAACTCATGATCGAGTCTATGAAATCGGATTTTGGCAGTACCTCTTTATCTAACAGTTTCGAGCAACTAACACATATTTACCCTGAAAACCCTAACCCCTCAACTACAAGTTGGACCAACACGTTTACTGGCGATTTTAATACCGTTAATACTTGGGCCATAGACAAAATTACCGATGCTATCTTTTTAAACGCCAAGTGCACTTTAAGCATGAATATTCAAGACGAACACACAAATTTATTACTTAACGGTACACAGCAAATTAAAGTTATTGCCAATAAAGTAAATGGATTTATTATAGAAATGACCGTTACAGCTAAGGCACAATCGGCAAAAGATTTAAATAATCCAGAACGACAACCCACAATTATAAATTCTAAAACAACATATAAAATTCAATAAAACATGTTCAATAAAAACATAAAACTAGTAATCGCAGGCTTAATTATTGCATACGCTGTATATCAATTTATAGAAGGCAATATAGGAAATGGCATCATGTTAATTCTTTTATCATCTATTTTCATTTTCCTATATTTTAAAAATGAATTTATTTTATTGGCCTTTTTAAAACTACGTAAGCAAGATTTTGATGGTGCGAAACAATGGCTGAATAAAATTAAAAATCCAGAAAGCGCCTTAGTAACTAAACAGCAAGGGTACTACAATTATTTACACGGCATTATGGTATCGCAAAGCAACATGAACGAATCTGAAAAATACTTAAAAAAAGCCATCGCGCTTGGTTTAAGTATGGATCACGATTTGGCTATGGCTAAATTGAGTTTGGCTGGAATTGCATTTTCTAAACGTAGAAAACAAGAAGCAACAAAACTGTTATCGGAAGCGCAAAAACTAGATAAACAAGGCATGCTTACAGATCAAATTAAAATGATGAAAGAAAATATGAAACGTGCCCAAATGCCAAATCAGCATTTTGGAGGTCACAGACAGCCTCGTGGCGGCAGACGCTAATAGTTTAAAGTAAAACAAAAAGCTGTCTAGAAAACTTAACACTACGTCATTCTGTGCTTGACACAGAATCTCATCTTATTAAAAATCAATAATTAATAATGAGAATCTGAAATAAATTCAGATTGACGAAAAATTAACTTTCTAGACAGTTTTTTTTATACCTAATCTTCTTTAGAATATACCCACTTATAAATCAAAATTCCTATTCTAGATATTACAAATGTAAATGTTCCAAAAAGAGTGGTTAAAAAAGACACCTTTAAACCACCTGCCAACATTCCAGACGATACAGAACTCATGCTTTCAATAGCATCAAAAGCAGATACCATACCTATTACCGACCCAAAAAAACCCAATACTAGACCTAGCAAACTTGCATCGCTCACTAAGCCAATCATTTTTTTAGAAAATGCTTTATTTTTATTTGCCTGATAAAATCCGCTTAGCAAAAAGAATAAAGAAAGTAATAAACAAATTAAAATTAAAGACATAAATAGGACACCGCCCTCCATAAACCTATTGGCTATTTGAGTAAAAAATCCTTGTTGCTCGATAAGTAAAACATACATAGTTAAAAATATTATTGTTAGTAGACTTCAAAACTACCTACACAATTACTTCAATTATTTTTATTGCGACCAATAACCAATTTAATACTTTAATTAACCACATTGTTAAATCGCTTGTTAAATCTGTTATTCGTCTATAAAAGAAAACTCCTGCTTAAAAATATAGTAATATTGTATAGTTTACAATCATGATTACAAGCCGTTTTATCTTTAAGCAATTAGGTCGATTAGTGTTACACCTTATTTTTTGGTGTGGTGTACTATTGTTTTACACCTACTTTTTCGGAGCTGGAAGTGACGACATGAGTTATGTACTTTCGTTTTCAGCCTTTTTAATGCCAATTACCATTGCTACAACCTACGTGTGTATTTACAAGCTTATACCTGAGTATTTAATGCAAAAAAAATACATCCGTTTTGCACTTTACAGCTTATATACCTTTATTATATCGGCTTATCTTATTATACTTTCTATTTTTTATGGCCTAATATATTTATCGCATTTCGAATACAGGAACATGGCTCCTGATAGTCAGAATTTATTATTTGTAATGATTGGCGTTTACTTAATTACAATAGTAGTAAGCACTTTTAAACTTTTAAAATTAAACCTGGAACAAATAGAAAAAACCAGCAAGCTAGAAAATAAGATTTTAGACACCCAATTAAAACTAAAAGAGCAAGAGCTTCAATATTTAAAAATGCAGATTCATCCGCACTTTTTATTTAACACCTTAAACACCATGTACGGC
The DNA here is from genome assembly GCA_030427735.1 of Bacteroidia bacterium. GTDB lineage: Bacteria > Bacteroidota > Bacteroidia > Flavobacteriales > Flavobacteriaceae > Formosa. The sequence continues at coordinate 448,112 of JAUIBP010000001.1, forward strand.
TTTGCCTTAAAAAAAGCCAACGAAACACCCGAAATGATATTGAAACTATCTAACTTATTAGATTATCTTCTGTACCAAATAGACAAACCTTTTGTTTTATTAACAGACGAAATTAATCATATTAACGATTATCTAGCTTTAGAGTCGCTACGTTTCAACAACACCTTAAATCTACAATTTAACACCCAAAACATTAACGATAACACCACAATAGCACCTATGCTTTTTTTGCCTTTTATTGAAAACAGCTTTAAACACGGTGTTATTAAAAATGGCAGGTTAACTATTAAAATTGAGATGCATTGTAACGCAAATTTAATTTCATTTCACATTGAAAACACAAGCTCCAACGACAACGAATCCGAGCCAGGTATTGGCTTAGAAAACATAAAAAAGAGATTGGATTTACTTTACAAAAACAACTACAATTTATCTATTTCGAACACAAACGGATTATTTATAGTACATTTAAATTTAAACACCCAAACATTGTATGCAAACCAATAAAAATATAGGATGCTTAATTGTAGACGATGAGTTAATAGCGCGAGAAGTTATAGCCACTCACCTATCTAAAATTAACAACATTTCGATTATTGCTAGTTGCAGCAATGCCATGGAAGCTTTTAACCATATAAGCAACACCAATATAGATCTGGTGTTTTTAGACATTAATATGCCTGGAATATCTGGCATATCGTTTGCAAAATCAATCAATAAAAACATTAAAATAATTTTTACTACAGCCTATCGAGATTATGCTGTAGAAGGCTTTGAATTACAAGCTGTAGACTATTTATTAAAGCCTATTGCTTTTGAACGTTTACTTAAAGCTGTAAATAATTATTTTGAAGTTTACACCAACTCACAACAAAGCAATGTAGCATCCAGCCCAATTTCAGATTTTATGTTTGTGCGCTCGGACAGAAAAATGATTAAAATAGATTTTGAAGATATCATTTATATAGAAAGTTACAGCGATTACCTTAAAATTAAGCTCGGTAATAATAATGTTATTGTAACCCGAGAAACCATTAGTTCTATTGAAGCAAAATTACCCAAAAAACATTTTTTACGCATTCATAGATCTTATATCATTTCCATAAAACACATTCGCTCGTTCACCAACGAACATGTTACTATTTTTAACCAATCTTTACCAATAAGTCGCAGCTATAAGAAAGAAGTGCTTCGAGAGCTCGAGCAATATTAATCGGTAGCAATAAAAAAGCGAATTAGTAACCTAATTCGCTTTTTTATTTTCACAAAACAACATGTACATTATACATGTAATGCTCTGTTATCTGTTGCTGCAAGTGCAGCTTCTTTAATTGCTTCTGTAAAAGTTGGATGCGCATGAGACATTCTAGAAATATCTTCGGCACTTGCTCTATACTCCATAGCCACAACAGCCTCTGCAATCATATCTGCAGCACGTGCTCCTACCATATGTACACCTAAAATCTCATCGGTTTCTTTATCTGCCAATACCTTTACAAAACCGTCTAAATCCATACTTGCTCTACTTCTTCCTAAAGCGCGCATAGGAAATTGACCTGATTTATACGCAATACCAGCCTCTTTTAATTGCTCCTCAGACTGCCCTACTGCAGCAACTTCTGGCCAAGTATACACAACTCCTGGAATTAAATTATAGTCGATATGTGGTTTTTGTCCAGCTAAAGTTTCAGCAACAAATACGCCTTCTTCTTCGGCTTTGTGTGCTAACATAGCCCCTTTTACAACATCGCCAATAGCATATATGTTTGAAGCACTAGTTTGTAAATGGTCGTTAACCTCAATTTGTCCGCGTTCATTAACTTTTACTCCTGCTGCTTCGGCATTTAAACCGTCTGTATATGGACGACGACCAACAGATACCAAACAATAATCGCCTTTAAACTCTACTTCTTCTCCTTTTTTATTATCTGCTTTAACAATAACCTCATCGCCTACGCGCTCTACAGATTTTACTTTATGAGAGGTATTAATGCTAAATTTTTGCTTTTTCAAGACCTTATTAAGTTCTTTAGACAAACCACCATCCATAGTTGGAATAATGCGATCCATAAATTCAACCACAGACACTTCAGCACCAAGACGTTTGTATACTTGGCCTAATTCTAAACCAATAACACCACCACCAATTACAATTAAATGCTTAGGAACTTCAGTTAACTTTAAAGCTTCTGTAGAGGTAATAACACGCTCTTTATCTATGTTAATAAACGGCAAATTAGAGGGCTTACTTCCTGTTGCTATAATGGTGTGTTTTGCCTCTATTTCGGTAGTTTCTTCTCCTGTAATAGTAATATGCGTTGCATCTTTAAAGGCTCCTAAACCTTGGTACACATCGATATTATTTTTTTTCATTAAAAAATCGATACCTCCAGTGGTTTGATCGACTACAGATTGCTTTCTAGCAATCATTTTTTCTAAATTCACTTTTACTTCACCAGGAATTTCAATTCCATGATCTTCGAAATGCTTAACAGCATCTTCGTAATGATGCGATGAGTCTAACAAGGCTTTACTAGGAATACAACCTACATTTAAACAAGTTCCACCTAGTGTTGAATATTTTTCTATAATTGCAGTTTTCATACCTAGTTGTGCACAACGAATTGCTGCTACATATCCTCCAGGTCCTGAACCGATAACGGCTACATCGTATGAATTCATAAGACTATTTTTGATTCTTTTTTTAAAATGGTTCACAAAAGTACAAATTTACACGGGTTTACTTCATCAACATTGATGATTTTTTAGGACTTTTTTTAAGAATCTGTTAAAAACAAATCTGCTCCTAAACAGGTATAACGGTACTGTGTTTCACCTCGTTAATTACAAACATACTATGGGTGCTGCCTATATGACTGATGTTTGTTAATTTATTGACCATAAATTCTCGAAATGCGCGCATATCTTTCACCAATACCTTTAATAAATAATCGTAATCGCCACTAATATGGTAACACTCCATAACTTCGTTAAGTTTTGCCACTTCACGCTCAAACTTCACCACGAATTCCTGGCTGTGCTTTTCTAGTTTAATATGGCAATACGCTACAAACTCCTTCTGAATTTTATCTTTATTTACCAAAGCCACATAATGCGAAAGTACCCCCTGATTTTCTAATTTTTTTATACGTTCATAAACCGCCGTAACAGATAAATTTAACTGCCTAGCTAAAGCTTTATTTGTCTGTTTACTATTAGTTTGCAATAATTGGATAAGTTGTTTATCGATAGCATCAAAAACCATAACTGAATATTTTTCTAAACTTTAGATGAGTTTGTAAAGTTTAACAAAAATAAATCTATACACAAATAATTTAATAGATTAGAAATCTAATTATATAAACTTAGATTGATTATTAATCTATTAATAATCATTTTTGAATAAATAAATTTTCACAACTATGTCTTTTAAACCCGCTAATAACATTCAAGATTTACAATATTTTGGTGAATTTGGAGGTGTAAATCCTTCCATTTCAGATTCATCTACATACACCTTTTTATCGGCAAAAACCATGTTCGACACCTTTGAAGGCAATGCCGATGGCTGCTATTTATATTCACGGCACTCCTCGCCTTCTAACCTATATCTAGGCGAAGCTTTAGCTGCCATGGAAGGCACAGAAACGGCCAACGTAACCGCTTCGGGCATGGGAGCGATAACTCCTGTATTATTACAACTTTGTGGTGCTGGCGATCATATTGTATCTAGCAGAACGATTTATGGAGGCACCTATGCTTTTCTTAAAAATTTCACCCCTCGGTTTAACATTGCCACAAGTTTTGTAGACATTACCAAATTAGAAGCTGTTGAAGCTGCTATTACCGAGCATACTAAAATTATTTTTTGTGAAACTGTTAGTAATCCGCTTTTAGAAATTGCTGACATAAACAATCTGTCTAAACTAGCCAAAAAACACAACATTCAATTGGTTGTAGACAATACGTTTTCGCCATTAAGTGTATCGCCAGCTAAGTTGGGAGCAGATATTGTTATCCACAGTTTAACCAAATTTATCAATGGAAGTAGCGATACCGTTGGCGGTGTGGTTTGCGGTTCGCAAGCATTAATAGACCAACTGCGTAATGTTAACGATGGGGCTGCCATGCTATTAGGCGCGACTATGGATAGCTTTAGATCGGCTTCTATACTAAAAAACTTACGCACTTTACACATTCGGATGCAACAGCACAGCAAAAACGCCCTTTTCTTAGCGCAAAAGTTTGAAGCTGATGGATTAAAAACCGTGTATCCTGGATTGCCTTCACATCCTTCCCATCAATTATTTAAATCGATGATGAATACTCAATATGGTTTTGGCGGCATGCTTACAATAGATGTAGGTGCTTTAAACAAAGCCAACATGCTTATGGAACTCATGCAACATAAAAATCTAGGCTACTTAGCGGTTAGCTTAGGGTTTTACAAAACCTTATTTAGCGCACCAGGAAGTTCTACATCTTCGGAAATTCCAGAAGATGAACAAAAAGAAATGGGGTTATCAGACGGACTCATTAGATTTTCGATTGGGTTAGATGCTGATATAGAACGCACCTATAATATGATGCGGGAATGTATGGTTAGCCTCAATATTCTATAATTACAATTATCTTTAAAACGCCTTAGAACTACTAAGGCGTTTTTTGTTTTAACCGATAAGACCTCTCATTTGCACAAAAGCATCTAAAATCGTAACATTACACATCAATTAAAACTCCTAAACAGACTTCATGGAAAGCCAAGACATAAAACCACAATCGCCAAAAGACGAACCTATTGTAGAAAACAGAGAATTAAGCATTTGGGAAGCTTTAATACCCGTGTTCGCTCTGGTTATAATGCTATTCTACAATGTAAAATTTGCTTTTGGAGATGATGCTCTAAGCGGTAGCAATCAGTTTATCTTATTGCTTGGTGCAGCTGTGGCAGCCATAGTTGGTTTTTTTAACAAGGTGTCTTACGATCAAATGTTAGAAGAAGTAGCCGTAAATATTAAATCTACTTCTGGCGCCTTATTAATACTCCTTTTTGTGGGATCTCTAGCTGGTACGTGGCTCATTAGCGGCATTATTCCTTCCATGATATATTATGGTTTACAAATTTTAAATCCGACTATTTTTCTGCCTGCCTGTGTGGTTATTTGCGCCATAATTTCTATTGCAACAGGCAGTAGCTGGACAACTTCGGCAACTGTTGGTATTGCCCTTGTTGGTATTGGTAACGCGTTGGGCATTAATCCAGGTATGACGGCTGGAGCAGTGATTTCAGGAGCCTATTTTGGAGATAAAATGTCGCCATTAAGCGACACCACAAACCTAGCTCCCGCTATGGCCGGAGGCGAGTTATTCTCGCATATCAAATACATGACCTACACCACCGTACCGACTTTAATAGTTACGCTGGTGCTTTTCATAATCATTAGTCTTTCTTTAGATATTCATGGTACTACAGACACATCTGCTATGCTACAAGCTATAGATAGCGCATTCAACATTTCGCCTTGGTTATTTTTAGTACCGGTACTCGTAATTTTTATGATTGTTAAAAAAACGCCTCCGTTACCAGCTTTATTAGTTGGAACGCTACTTGGGGGGATTTTCGCATTAATATTTCAGCCAGAAATTGTTAAACAAATTACTGGGGCTACAGAACTCAATTTTTTATCGGGTTACAAAGGCATCATGACGGCAATGACAGTAGATACCTCTGTAGAAACCACAAGTGCAGAACTTAACGATTTGTTCTCGTCGGGCGGAATGGCTGGTATGCTGGGCACTATATGGCTTATAGTTTGCGCCATGGTTTTTGGAGGTATTATGGATGCAATTGGCGCACTATCCAGAATTAGTAAAGCTGTTCTTAATTTATTCGATTCGGTTTTTGGTTTATTTGCCAGTACCGTAATAAGCTGTATCGGACTAAATGCAATTGCTAGCGACCAATATTTAGCCATTGTTATTCCTGGTAGGATGTACAAAAAGGCATTCGAAGACAAAAACCTAGCTCCAGAAAATTTAAGCCGTACACTCGAAGATTCTGGTACCGTAACATCGGTATTAGTGCCTTGGAATACTTGTGGCGCTTACCAAAGCAGTGTGCTTGGGGTAGACACTTGGTCTTATGCTGGCTATGCATTCTTCAACTATTTAAGTCCGTTTACCACCTTATTATTTGCAGCTTTCAGGATTAAAATCAAACAACTTACTGATAAATAGAACTAAACTATAATATTAATAATCTTCAATAATTAAAACTTATACTGCTATAAAAATTTAAAATTTTATTCACATACAAAATCCACATAGAGCCCTATATTTGCACTGTAAAATTTAATAATCATTAAAATAAAAATACTATGGCATTTGTAGGAAAAAAATTCCCAGATTTAAACGTTGACGCAATGAACGAAATGGGCGATACTTTTAAAGTAAACGTTCTTGAGGAAGCTGTTAACAACAAGAAAAAAGTAGTTTTATTCTGGTATCCTAAAGACTTCACTTTTGTTTGTCCAACAGAATTACACGCTTTTGAAGCTGCTAAAGCCGAATTCGAAAAAAGAAACACTATTGTAATTGGTGCATCTTGCGACACTCCAGAAGTACACTTTGCTTGGTTAAACACTGCAAAAGACAACGGTGGTATAGAAGGTGTAACGTATCCTATTTTAGCAGATTCTAACAGAAATTTAGCATCTACTTTAGGAATTTTAGACATCAAAAACGAAACCTATAACGAAGAAACTGGTGTTGTAACTGTAGAGGGCGATAACGTAACTTACAGAGCAACTTACATTATAGACGAAGATGGTATTGTACAACACGAAAGTATTAACAACATGCCTTTAGGTAGAAATGTTGGAGAATACTTACGTTTAGTAGATGCTTTAACCCACGTACAGGAAAAAGGAGAAGTTTGTCCTGCAAACTGGGAAGAAGGTAAAGACGCTATGAACGCAAACAGAGATGGTGTTGCTAGTTATTTAGCATCTCACTAAAAACACATCACAAAAACCTACCATCCTTTTTCGTTAAAGGATGGTAAACTAAAAACATTTTATTATGTTACAAGAATTAGAACAAGACAATTTACAGGACATCGTATCTAATAACGATACGGTTGTAGTACAATACTCGGCAACATGGTGTGGTAATTGCAGAATTATGAAACCAAAATTCAAAAAATTAGCCACCGAAAACGAAAATGTAACCTTTGTTATTGCAGATGCCGAAAAATTCGCGGCCTCTAGAAAATTAGCAAACGTAGACAACCTTCCTACATTTGCAACCTTTAAAAAAGGGGAATTCGTAAATCAGGTGCAAACCAACAAGTTTGACGTTTTAAAAGATTTAGTCGATGAAGTTACCAGTAATTAAACACTTAACTCAGTTTATTGAAGAAAACGATGAAGATTTCGTTCACGAAACCATCGAAACTTTAGAAGCTTTAACTGAAGTACCATCTTTAAAAGATGAAGAATTAGACGTTATTGGCGAACTAATCTCTAACATGTACGGTGCAATAGAAGTCAATACCATGATTAAAAATGGTACACCGCAAAAAGAAGCCTTAAACAGTTTCATGAAACGTGTTTTAGGATCTATCGACAAAGGTTAAACGGCTTTAAAAACATAAAAAGAGGCTGACTGAAAAGTTTAACAGTGCGTCATTCTGTGCTTGACACAGAATCTCATCATATTGAAAATCGATAATTATGAGAATCTGAAATCGAAGATTCAACGAAGTTAAATAAATTCAGATTGACGACAGATCTACTTTCAAACAGCCTCTTTTTTTACACACTATTTTTAACCACCAGTAATAACCGCCTCGGGAATCGAGAAAAACTCAAAGTTATTTACAGATACTTCCCAAGTATCGCCTTCCTTTTCCGATGTTAAGTCTACGTCGGGATCTTCACAGAACACCTCATCGCCACGAAACATAATAATACGCTGCTCGCCACCAGGAGTAGACACGTGCACTTCGGCTGAATGCTTACCCGTTCGAACCACACCAAATTTACATTGTGCCGAATGTTTAGGGTCTGGCCCAACAGAACAAGGCACCATACCTGTGGCATGGTAATTAGTTCCTGAAACTTTAACATCGTAAACCTTACTAGAAATTGCAAAATTTAAACTGTAATTTGCCTTTTCGTTTCGCCTTGCCGCACTTCGCATTAAATATACACGCACTCTATACGTATCGGTTTTTGGCAAAATACCCGTCCAGCTATTACCATTTACCGAGCCTACAAAAATAGCTTCTTCGGAATCTGAAGGTAATACGTTAAAGTAGTTTGCTGTATTATCTGTTATTAAATGTACTGTCATTTCCTGTCCTGCTTTTGCTCCTAAAGTGTAATCTATAGTTTGATAGCCTTTAAGAACATCTGAAACTTCGGCAGAAGATGTGCCTGACTTAAAATGAACTGGTTTCGTTTCTATTTCGGTTTGCCCAAAACTAACTAAGCTTAGACCAAACCACATTAAAAACAGAATGCTTTGCATGGGTTTTGTTTTCATAAGTATTGATTTATAAACTATTTAAAGTTAGCAAAACAAAACCATAAAAAACAAAAAAAGAGCAACCCTATAGGATTGCTCTTAGATATATATTGAAAACTATAATTACTTAACTTCTTCGAAATCTACGTCTTCTACATCGCTACCTTCGTTAGCTTGTCCGTTGCTGCTTGCATCTGGACCAGGTTGCTCTGCACCACCTTGCGCTTCGGCTTGGGCTTTGTACATCTCTTCGCTAGCTACTTTCCAAGCTTCATTAATTTTCTCTAAAGCAGGATCGATTACAGCAATATCTTTAGTTTCAAACGCTTTTTTAAGCTCTTCTAAAGCCTCTTCGATTGGTTTTTTCTTATCATCAGATAATTTATCACCAAACTCTTTAAGCTGACTTTCGGTTTGGAAAATCATAGCATCGGCTGCATTTAACTTATCGGCTTTTTCTTTAGCTTGCTTATCAGCTTCAGCATTAGCTTCGGCATCAGCTTTCATTTTTTGGATTTCGTCTTCTGTTAATCCTGAAGATGCTTCGATACGAATATCCTGAGTTTTGTTTGTCGCTTTATCTGTTGCCGAAACTTTAATAATACCGTTTGCATCGATATCGAAAGTTACTTCAATTTGTGGTGTACCACGTTTTGCTGGTGGAATACCATCTAAGTGAAAACGTCCAATAGTTTTGTTGTCGCCCGCCATAGCACGCTCACCTTGTAACACATGGATTTCTACTGAAGGCTGATTATCGGCCGCTGTAGAGAATACTTGCGATTTTTTAGTTGGGATCGTGGTATTAGCTTCGATAAGCTTCGTCATTACATTACCCATAGTTTCGATACCTAAAGATAATGGTGTAACGTCTAATAACAATACGTCTTTAACATCACCTGTTAATACACCACCTTGGATACCTGCACCTAAAGAAACTACCTCGTCTGGGTTAACACCTTTACTTGGCGCTTTTCCAAAGAATTTCTCTACAGCTGCTTGTACCGCTGGGATACGTGTAGAACCACCTACTAAAATTACCTCGTCGATATCGCTTTTGCTTAAACCTGCAGATTTTAAAGCAGACTCACAAGGCGCAATCGTACGTTTTACTAAATCGTCGATTAATTGCTCGAATTTAGCTCTTGTTAAAGTACGCACTAAGTGTTTTGGTCCACTAGCTGTAGCTGTTACATAAGGTAAATTGATTTCTGTTTGTGCAGAAGATGATAATTCGATTTTAGCTTTTTCTGCAGCTTCTTTTAAACGTTGTAAAGCCATAGGGTCTTTACGTAAATCGATATCTTCTTCCGATTTAAATTCTTCTGCTAACCAGTTGATGATTTTTTCATCTACATCGTCACCACCTAAGTGAGTGTCACCATCTGTAGATAATACTTCGAATACACCATCACCTAATTCTAAGATAGAAACGTCGTGTGTACCACCACCAAAGTCGAATACTACAATTTTTTGGTCGGTTCCTTTTTTATCTAAACCATAGGCTAAAGCTGCAGCTGTTGGTTCGTTAATAATACGCTCTACTTTTAAACCAGCAATTTCACCAGCTTCTTTAGTAGCTTGACGTTGGCTATCGTTAAAGTAAGCTGGTACAGTAATTACTGCTCTGCTTACATCTTGTCCTAAATAATCTTCGGCAGTTTTCTTCATTTTTTGAAGAATCATAGCCGATAATTCTTGTGGTGTATATAAACGCCCATCGATATCTACACGAGGGGTATCGTTATCACCTTTTACTACTTTATATGGTACGCGTTCTGCTTCGTTTTGAGATTCAGAAAATTTATTCCCCATAAAACGCTTAATAGAGTATACGGTTTTAGTTGGGTTCGTTACAGCTTGTCTTTTTGCTGGATCACCAACTTTAATTTCGCCGCCTTCTACAAAAGCAATTACCGATGGTGTTGTACGCTTACCTTCTGCGTTAGGAATTACTACTGGCTCGTTACCTTCCATTACAGAAACGCAAGAGTTTGTAGTACCTAAATCAATTCCAATTATTTTACTCATAATTACTATATATTTTAATGTTGTTGAATTTAATTTTATTTCCCTTTACCTATTTCAATCATTGTGCCAACACATTTCATACTGACAAGCTGTCATATTAAATACATTTCTTTGTTTCCAAACCTTAGATTAACATACCAAAGCACTTCTTTAATTTTTTGGTAATGTTTACAACACATAATCTGTACATACGCCAAGTACATTTGTGCCAAACTAAAATATTCTATACCAATGAAGAAACTTTTACTTCTTTTAGCCTTATCTATAGTAGGCTACCTTAATGCACAAATACAAACAGGCGATATGGCCTTTGTAGGCATGAATGCCGATGGCGATGACGATTTTGCCTTAGTAACATTTGTAGACATTCCAGCAAACACCACCATTCATTTCGCAGATAAAGAATGGACTGGCACTGCATTCAATTCTGGCGAAGCTGCCTACTCGTGGTTGAGTGGCGATGCTACTATTCCTGCCGGAACCATTATTACGTTTAATACTATTAGCGAAATACCAAATGTAAATTACGGAAGCATTGTTGGTGAACCTGGCGGATTATCGTCTGGAAGCGAAGCTATTTTTGCTTATTTAGGTACAGATGTTAATACTCCTTCAACTTTTATTGCTGCGGTTGCCAATGCTAATGGGGCTTTTGGCGATTTAACAAATACGGGGCTTGTTGCTGGCACAACAGCTATCACTTACAGTCCAGATGGTGCAGATATTGCGGCTTACAAAGGCCCTAGAACTGGTCTGGATGTTAACGGGTATTTAATTGCACTAAACGACATGTCTAACTACGACATACAAGATACAGATGAAGACGACCACAACGATGGCACAGCTCCAGATGTACCTTTTAGCACCACTGCTTTTGTAATTTCTAACACCGATACTACAGCGCCATCAGTGGCTAATGTAATGCTTCAAAATGCAACTACATTGTCTGTGATCTTTTCTGAAAACGTTACAGAAAATTCAGCTGAATTAACATCAAATTACAGCTTTACACCTGCTTTAAATATTTCTAGCATTGATTACGATGCTAATAACAATACAGCTACAATTACTCACGACGCTTTTACTGAAGGTTTAGCATATACAATACGTGTTAAAAATGTAGAAGATTTAGAAGGAAACGCTCAAGATACAGAATATACCAGCGATGCTTTATTCTACAATGCCACGGAAACAGGATTGATTATTACAGAAATCATGTATAATGCTCCATCAGACAACTCTGATGCTTTAGAGTTTTTAGAAATCTACAATGCATCTAACGAAGCAATTGCCTTGGGAGGTATTCAAGTAAAAGACGAAAGCAACTTTACTTTCACTTTCCCAGAAATGACTTTAGCCGCTAAAGACATTGTGCTTTTAGCTACAGACAAAACCACCGCCGATGCTTTTTATGGTGTGTCGTTTTTAGACATGCCACAAGGCATTTCGAATGCTTTAGGTAACGGTGGCGAAGTTTTACAAATTTTGAATACTATGGGCAATACCATATTTACTATGGAATATAGCGACGACGCACCATGGCCAACCGAAGCCGATGGCGATGGCCCATCATTAGAACTTTTAAACCCTACGACTTCATTTAACGAAGGCACTAACTGGGCAGCTTCAACCAATCTTATTGGTGCATCTTTAGGTCAAAATGTATATGCTTCGCCTGGAGTTTTCAATGCTGTAACCGATGTAACACCACAGTTATCGTTCCAAAACGCAACGTATAATGTTTCCGAAGCCGCTGGACAAATCACCATTACCATAGAATTATCAGCAGCAACTTCAAATGAAGTAACTGCCGATTTAGCCCTAGTAAGCGAACTAATTACAGCGTCTCCAGAATCCGATTTCACATTATCTAGTCAAAGTATTACCATTCCTGCCAACACAACGACTTACGAATTTGAAATCTCGATTTTAGAAGATGATATAAATGAAATTGACGAATTATTCATTCTTAAATTATCCAACCCTACAAACGCAAACCTTGGCGCTTTCGAAACCACTGGAATTTACATTATAGATAACGACCAAGACATTACAACAGCAAACGATGTTTTAGATATTAATTACAAAACCAGCTATGTTGTTGATGCTGCTGGCTCTGCCGAAATTAGTGCTTACGACGCGAACACCAAGCGCTTATTTGTTTTAAATTCTGTTGGTAAAAAGGTTGAAATTTTAGATTTTTCTTCACCAGAAAACATGTCAACTCTTAAATCTATAGATTTATCAAGTTATGGTACAGAAGGCCCAACAAGTGTTACCGTACATAATGGCTTAGTGGCTGCATCTGTTTCTAACGGCCCTGAGGCAAATGGCGTTGTTGTATTTATGGATACAAATGGCGAAAACGTATCTACTGTTACTGTTGGTAATTTACCAGACAATGTTAGTTTTACACCAGACGGTACAAAAATATTAACGGCCAACGAAGGGCAACCTAATGCCGATTATAGCATAGACCCAGAAGGAAGTATTTCTGTAATTGATGCCACTCCTGGTTTAGGAAACATCACCCAAGAGCAGGTATCGCTTTTAACTTTTAATGCTTTCGATGCTGATATTGAAGCTTTAAAAGCGGCACGAGTTAGAATTACCAGTCCTAATGCTACGGTATCGCAAGACTTGGAACCAGAATACATTACTTATGCTAACGATTCTAAAAAGGCATGGGTAAGCTTACAAGAAAATAATGCTTTAGCTGTTATCGACTTAACTACAAATACCATAACAGATATCCTTCCGTTAGGTTTAAAAGATTTCAGTTTAAAAAACAATGCGTTTGATGCTTCCGATGAAACAGATTTTATCTTTATGTCTACTTGGCCAGTTAAAGGTATGTACATGCCAGATGCCATTGCTTATTACGAAATAGATGGAGTTGGTTGTGTTATAACCGCCAACGAAGGAGATGCCAGAGAATATGATGCTTTTGAAGAAGAAGTTAAAGTTGGAGACGCCGACTATGCTTTAGACGAAACCATGTTTCCTAACGCCGATTATTTAAAATTAGAAGAAAATTTAGGCCGTTTAGCTGTAACTAATGCTTCGGGAGATATAGACAACGATGGCGATTTTGATGAAATCCATGTATTTGGTGCGCGTTCGTTCAGTATCAGAAATGCAAGTACAGGTGCTTTAATTTACGATAGTGGCGACGATTTTGAGCGTATAACAGCTAACGACGAAACCTACGGCGCTTTATTTAATGCGAGCAATAGCAATAACAATTTCAAAAACCGCAGCGATAATAAAGGTCCGGAACCAGAAGGTGTAACTGTTACCCAAATTGGAAATAAATTCTATGCTTTTATTACCCTTGAACGCGTTGGTGGGTTTATGACTTACGATGTTACAGATCCATCAAACCCTGTATTTATTAAATACATCAACAACCGAACTTTAGGCGATAACGAGGGTGGCGATTTAGGTCCAGAAGGCATCATTTATATCGCTCCAGAAGATAATAGTTTAGAAAAAGGCTTAATTGTATTGGCTAACGAAGTAAGCTCTACCATTAGCGTTTACAGTATGGATAATGTAAGCTTAAGTATAACCGACAAAGAAAAAGCAGCTAACAGTTTAAAGTTTTATCCTAACCCAGTAACTGCCAACCAAACCATCTATTTTAATCAAAGCTTAGATGTTACTTTGTACGATATACAAGGGCGTTTAATTACTTCTGCAAAAAACACCAATACATTTAATGTACCAAACGTAAAAGCAGGAACCTATCTTGCCAAAACAAGCTTAGGAACCACTATAAAAATAGTAGTTAAGTAGTTTTCTATTAATGTCTAGTTAGTGTAAAAGCACCTTCGGTACCGAAGGTGCTTTTTTTATTTTAATTAATTTATTAAGAAATAAGCAAATTAGAACTATGCTAAATCTCAAGAAACATAGTATATTTATTACAAATTTAGATGCCATACCCTATGAAAAACTTCATTATTACCTGTATTGCTATAGCTTGTACTTTTACGTCGTTGGCACAAATAGAACAAGATTCTATCCCCGAAAAAAAAGTAGAATTCAGTGTTATGCCATTTTTAAGTTACAACAGAAACTTAGAATTTATGTTTGGTGCCATCCCTATGTTCATGTATAAAACCACCAAAGACGACACGATTTCGCCAAAATCTATTTCTGGGGTATCAGCCGTATACACGACTAACAAATCATATTTTATAGCAGCATTTAATAAATGGTATTTTAAGGAAGATTCTTGGCGTGCAAAACTATTCGCAGTAACAGGCGATAATAATTCTCAATTTTACATGGACGATTATGACACTCCTGGATTTTACGATTATGGCACTAAAATTACAGTAGTAAGTGCTGGTGTGCAACGTAAAATTATACCCCATTTATATGGCGGATTAACTTACACCTACGCCCATTACGATACCGTTTACGAAGACGATGTACAACCCGAAGACATCACCGAAACCAATGGTATAGAATTTAATGTATTGTACGATACGCGAGATGCCGTTTATTACCCAACTACAGGAATTAATTCTATTGTAAAATTTGTAACCTTTCCTACTTGGTTTGGCAACGATGTTAAAGCTCAAAAAATAACAGCAGAATACAATACGTATTTCCCAATGAAAACAGGACGAGATGTTCTCGCCGCTCGTTTTTCTGGTACTTTTGGACTGGGAGACATCGCTTTTCAGCAGCAGGAAACTATTGGCAACAAAGATATTCGCGGCTATAGCGAAGGCAAATACCGTGGCGATGGCGTTTTAGCACTACAGGGCGAATACCGTTACAATTTTAACGACAAAATGGGACTTGTTGGTTTTGCGGGTTTAGCAACCCTTTACGGATCGGACACCGAAGATTTCGACTGGAAAGCGTACCCTGGTATTGGCGTTGGCTACAGATACCGCGCCTTTAAAAAAGTGAAATTTAATATTGGTATAGATGGCGCCGTTGGAAAAGACGACTGGAGTGTTAATTTTAGAATTGGTGAAGCCTTCTAATATTAACAAAACACTGTGCATCAACCTCCTAAACACCATTAATTTCAACTGAAATTTCTTCATTATTTTTTAACGGTTTAAAAGCACCGAATACTGAAATTCGCAAGAAAGTTCTTGTATATTTGCAGCCATTTAAAACGATTTCGTAATGGAGTGTATTTCAGTTTTCGACATGTTAAAAATTGGTGTTGGGCCATCGAGTTCGCATACCTTAGGGCCTTGGCGAGCTGCAGAACGATGGATTGCCGAATTAAAAACATCTGGAAAATTTAATAAAGTCGAAAAAATCACCATAGACCTTTACGGGTCTTTGTCTTTAACAGGTAAAGGTCATGCTACAGACTTAGCCATCATGCTTGGGTTAAGTGGTGCCGATCCAGAACGCGTACCAACCGAATCGATAGACAACATTATTTCCAACATAAAAACCACTAACACCCTTCAGTTTAACAACGAAAAAGCAATAGCATTTTCGCCTGAAACAGATATCGTTTTTAATAAAAAGTTCTTACCGTTCCACTCCAACGGATTAACTTTTTCGGCCACCATAAATGGTAGAAAATCCAAATCTACATTTTACTCCATTGGCGGCGGGTTTGTAGTTAAGGAAGAACGTAAAACTTCTAAAGTCAATAAAATAATATTTTATTGCACCTTACCCTATCCTGTCGAAAATGGCACACAGTTATTAGAAAAATGCAATCAGTTAGACCTGTGCATATCCGATCTGGTTTTAGAAAATGAAAAATCGTTGAGAACGCCAGAAACCATTGATTTTGAATTGAAGCGCATTTGGAACACCATGCTGGAATGTATGTACACAGGTTGCCATACCGAAGGCACTTTGCCTGGCGGCTTAAATGTACGCCGACGTGCTTTCGACATGCACCAAAAACTGAAAGGCGATTTGCCTTACAATTCACCAGAAACCTGGCTTGAAACCATTAGAGAAACCGAAGTTAAATTCCGTCAAATTTTAAAATGGGTAAGCTGTTTTGCATTAGCAGTAAATGAGGTTAACGCATCGTTAGGCCGTGTGGTTACAGCCCCTACAAACGGAAGTGCTGGTGTAATACCTGCGGTTTTAATGTATTATATGGTGATAGAAAATCATGAAGCCAATTTCGAACACATTAAAAAATTCCTACTTGTAGCTGGAGAAATTGGCAGTATCTTTAAAAAAGGAGCTACTATTTCGGCAGCTATGGGTGGCTGTCAGGCAGAAATTGGTGTGTCTTCTGCAATGGCAGCTGGTGCCTTATGCGAGCTTCTTGGTGGCACTCCAGAACAAGTGGTTGTTGCAGCAGAAATTGCTATGGAACATCATTTGGGACTAACTTGCGATCCTATTGGAGGGTTAGTTCAAATACCTTGCATAGAACGCAATTCTATGGGAGCCATTAAAGCGATAAATGCAGCCGAACTGGCTTTAGAAACCGACCCAAAAAACGTAAAAGTCCCCTTAGACAAAGTAGTCTCTACCATGTGGGAAACCGCAAAAGATATGAACTCCAAATACAAAGAAACCTCGGAAGGCGGCTTGGCCGTAGGGGTTCATTTATCAGATTGTTAATCTGTTAATGGCCTTTGCACCCCGATTGACGTCGCGTATCCATAATAAAAACAATTTTCCATTGCCCTTGGTCTTTAAATAACTGGAACGAATTCACACCGCAATGTAAAAAAGTATCGTTATAATAAAATTCGTAGGGCGTCCAGACATGTGCCATACTGCCATCAATCTTAACATCGTAATCCAGTAAACGCTCGTCCCATTTCTGGTCTGCAGGTTTTTGAGCAATCCCATTCAATAAATCGTCTATGCTCCCTGTAACCAATTCGTCTTCATTAGCTTTATTTTTAAAAGCTGTAAATAGCTTAACCTCATCGTTTAAAACAGAACGCATTTTAAGGGTATCGCCTTCATGAAAACCTTCAAAAAAAGTATCAACAGCCGATTGCACAGCGTTGCTTTCTGTGTTGGTTTGTGCTTTAACCCCATTTACAATTAATAAAGCCAATACAAGTATAATTCTTACCATAAATTTAGTTTTTCATCTAAATTAGTAATACTTAGCATTCTACATCTATCTTAAACAAAAGTTTAACAATGCAAGTAATTCTTCGTATTTTTGTGGCTTCTTACATTTATTCTAAATACATAAAACAAAACGTATGTCTGTAGCAAAAAATGAGTACAAAAGAATTACAGTAAAAACCCTTATTGATATGAAAAACAAGGGTGAAAAAATTTCAATGTTAACGGCATACGATTATACCATGGCCAAAATTGTAGATGGCGCCGGAGTAGATGTTTTGTTGGTAGGAGACTCTGCAAGTAATGTTATGGCTGGTCACGAAACTACTTTACCCATTACTTTAGACCAAATGATATATCATGCATCGTCTGTAGTTCGTGGTGTAGAACGTGGTCTAGTAGTTGTTGATTTACCTTTTGGAAGTTACCAAAGCGACCCTAAAGAAGCACTACGATCTGCCATTAGAATTATGAAAGAAAGTGGCGCCCATGCTGTTAAACTTGAAGGCGGAAAAGAAATTAAAGAATCGATTAAACGTATTCTAAACGCGGGAGTACCTGTTATGGGACATCTTGGGTTAACCCCACAATCCATTTATAAATTTGGCACTTATACCGTACGCGCTAAAGAAGAAGAAGAAGCAAAAAAACTGAAAGAAGATGCCTTAATGTTAGAAAAAGCAGGATGCTTTGCTGTAGTATTAGAAAAAATACCTGCTAAATTAGCGAAAGAAGTCGCCGAAAGCTTAACCATACCTGTTATTGGTATTGGTGCAGGTAATGGCGTAGACGGCCAAGTGGTTGTGGTTCATGACATGATTGGAATGACCCACGAATTTCACCCGAGATTTTTACGCCGCTATATGAATTTGTATGAAGATATGACGACTGCTATTTCGCAATATGTAGACGATGTAAAGGCTGTAGATTTTCCTAACGAAAACGAGCAATACTAAATATTACTATTTCTTTTGGCTGATAAAATACTTTCGAATGCTTCTAACCTTCAAATCCTATTTGAAGACAACCATATTATTATTGTTAATAAACGAGCAGGCGATATTGTTCAAGGCGATAAAACTGGAGATCAGCCCTTAAGTGAAGTCGTTAAAGATTATATTAAAGAAAAATATAATAAACCTGGAAATGTTTATTTAGGTGTTGTACATCGTTTAGATCGCCCTACAACCGGTCTGGTTATTTTTGCTAAAACCTCGAAAGCTCTATCGCGATTAAACACTATGTTTGCCAAGAAAGATGTTCAGAAAACATACTGGGCTTTAGTTAACAACAAACCTCCAAAAGAAAAAGACACCTTAGTAAACTGGTTGAAAAAGAATCCTAAAAACAATAAATCCACGGCATACAGCAAAGAAGTTACTGATAGTAAAAAAGCCATATTACATTACGAATTACTGAAATCTCTGGAACGGTATTATCTTTTAGAAATTAATCTGGAAACCGGCAGACATCACCAAATTAGAAGTCAGCTTTCCAATATTGGCTGTATTATAAAAGGTGATTTAAAATATGGTGCAGACCGTAGTAATAAAGATGCTAGCATACATTTACACGCCAGACGCATAACATTTATCCATCCGGTTTCTAAAAACGAATTAAAAATTACAGCTCCGTTACCAGACGATGCCCTTTGGCAAGCTTGCTTATAAAGACCTAACCGTGTCTGTAAGGATATTTTAGTTCCAGTTGCACTCCTGCTTTGGGTTTGGAGCTTAAACGTATAGTTGCATCTATTAAGGCTGCCCTACTTTTCATATTCAACAACCCAGCGCCGTGTTTTACAGTATTCATATCGAAACCTACGCCATCGTCACTAACGTTAACCAACATAAAATCGTTGCCATAATTGATGTCGACTTTTAAATGTGATGCTTCAGAATATTTTATAGTATTTGAGAAAAACTCCTGAACAATGCGAAAAAGAATGATGGTATCTTTAGTTTCAGATAACAAATCAGGATTTCCATTTACAAACAATTCAGCCTGTAACAGTCCCAATTTATTAAAGCGTTCTATTTCATTATGTATAGATTCTTGAAATCCGTGATGCGCTATAACATCGCTATTTAACGATTTAGACAAACCGCGAAGCTCTTGCAAACTTTCTTTTACGATGCCTTTGGTTTCGGAAAACGATTCTGCTAAATCGGTGGGGACTTGTCTGGAAAGCATGCTTAACTGCATATTAGCTACCGATAATAATTGACCAACATTATCGTGCAAATCTTGCCCTATATTTTTAAGCGTTTGTTCCTGGATTTCGATTTGGGTTTTGGCAATTTCTTCTTCAAATAACTGCTGTTGCTTAATTTTATCTAGCAATAGTTTGTTTTTTCTTTTTTGGAAAGTGATAAAAAAAACAATAATTAACGTACCAACAATAAACAACACACCTATCATGTAAACTAACATGTAGCGTTCTGCAGATGTACTTACTATCGATTCTCCGGTTTGCACCATAATAAGGCAAAGGTAAAAGTTAAATACATAAATATATTAGCAGACGAAGAAATTAAGCGCTGTAAAAGCACAAAATCCATATCTTTTTTTGTGTAATACATATTGTAAAACACTATTGGAGTTATAATAATCAACCAAATAAACATTGTCGCACTAATGTAAAAATAAATAGATTTATAAAAGTTTAATATACGATCTGATTGCAACATTTCGAAAAAGTAAACACTTACTAAGAACAAAATTATAAGTTCGCTAAATACCATAATGGACGGAACAAGACCTGTAAAAAGCCTGTTTACATTTAAGGCAATTACACTTAAGCAAAACAACAGAAATACGCCTAAAATAATCTTTATAAACACTTTAACCTTACTAGCGTTTATAAGTTTGTAATAAAAGAAGCAATAAAACAATGTAGAGCCTACCCCCCAAGTTAAATTAATCCACCAGTAATTTCGCGCAAATAAAGTGCCTTTTAAAACACTAAACACGCCGTCCTCCACTTGATAAGTGTACAATGCAATTGTTTCGCAAATGAATACATAAATAAGAAAATAAATAAAAAACTTAGCAACTGTATGCTTATACTTTTTATAACAAAGTAGTGCAGTTACAGCTGCTAAGGCTTCTACAGAAATTATTAAAATGCTGTAATAGCTAAATAAAAATTCCTTCATTGAATGTTATTGAGGATAATTTGCAGCTGGAGGATCTCCCGCTGTTCCCATATTTAATCCTCCACCTCCAGGAACATCGCCACTCGGTGCAGCGGCCGCTTTATAAGCTATATTATCCTGCGATTTTTCAGAACTTTTTTTAGTGCCCGTAGGTATTAAAAACATGGTTGTTAAATTATCCTCTTTATGGGCGCCTTCATAAACCCGAATACCGTCAAACGTGTAGCCAAGTTCTTCTGCTTGCTTTTCGGCGTAAGCCAAGAATTTTTTAATCTCATCTAAAGAATACCAAGTCGAGCGGTTATCTGGTTTACCCAAAAACTTGCTTACTGCTTCGTGTCTAGAATTGTACGCCTCATCTAAAGCTTTGGCCTGCTCGGGTGTTATTAAGCCACGAGGCGCTTCTGTTTCGTTTAATTTTTCATCCATTGTAATTGATTTTATATGAGTTATTATTTTAAGATTAAAATTTCTTCCTTTAAAAGTACTAATTATATTTTACAGGCATAATGATATTTTTAAATCTGATATCCATAAAAAGTACATTACCCCAACCAACCTTCACGATCTAAACTTCTGTACTGAATCGCTTCGCTAATATGATGGCCTTGTATGGTTTTTGAAGCTTCTAAATCGGCTATGGTTCTTGCTACTTTTAAAATACGGTCGTAAGCTCTAGCCGAAAGGTTTAATCGTTCCATTGCTGTTTTCAACAATTGCAAAGACACGTCGTCCAACTTACAAAACAGTCTAATGTGCTTACTTCCCATTTGGGCATTATAATGCAAATTATCGTAGGTTTTAAAACGTTCGGTTTGCAAACTTCTGGCTTTAGTAACACGATCTCTTATGGAAACCGAAGGCTCGCCATTGCGCTCTTCTGAAAGTTTTTCGAAAGGGACAGGAGTCACTTCTATATGAATATCTATTCGATCTAGTAATGGTCCAGAAATTTTACCTAAATACCGTTGCATTTCGGCAGGCGACGACGTAACTGGTGCATTGGGGTCGTTAAAATACCCACTCGGACTCGGGTTCATACTGGCTACCAACATAAAACTGCTGGGATAAGTTACAGTAAATTTGGCTCTAGAAATGGTAACCTCCCGATCTTCTAAAGGCTGCCGCATCACTTCTAAAACATCGCGTTTAAATTCTGGTAATTCATCTAAAAACAACACACCATTGTGCGACAATGAAATCTCTCCAGGTTGCGGATAACTTCCGCCACCGACTAAGGCAACGTTCGAAATGGTATGATGAGGACTTCTAAAAGGACGCTGCGACATGAGCCCGATATCGGATTTTACGCGCCCAACAACAGAATGAATTTTGGTAGTTTCTAGCGCCTCATGCAATGTCATTGGCGGTAAAATAGAAGGTAATCGTTTGGCAAGCATTGTTTTTCCGGAGCCAGGTGGCCCTATTAAAATGATGTTATGTCCACCAGCTGCCGCTATTTCCATGCAGCGTTTTATACTTTCCTGTCCTTTTACATCGGCAAAATCGAATTCAGGGACATCCAAATGTTTATAAAATTCTTCACGTGTATTTATTATGGTTTGTTGCAAAGGAATATCATCTTTGAAGAAATCGATAACTTCCTTAATACTTTCAACTCCAAACACTTCTAAATCGTTTACAATAGCGGCTTCTTTAGCATTTTGTTTAGGCAGTATAAAACCTTTAAAACCTTCTTTACGCGCTTGCAATGCTATAGGCAAAGCGCCTTTAATAGGCTGCAAAGTGCCATCTAACGACAGTTCACCCATAATAATATAACGCTCTAAATCTTTTGCTGGAATTTGTTTACTTGCTGCTAGTATACCTAAAGCTAATGTTAAATCGTAGGCGGATCCTTCTTTACGCAAATCGGCAGGCGACATGTTAATAATGATTTTCTTGCCTGGTATTTTATAACCATTATTTTGTAATGCAGCAGCAATTCTATAATTACTCTCCTTTATGGCATTATCGGGTAATCCTACAAGGTGGTAGCCTATTCCTGAATCTACATTTACCTCTACGGTTATGGTAGTGGCATCGACCCCAAAAACAGCACTACCAAATACTTTTTTGAGCATGGTTTGGTTAGTTTTCTTAAAAATAAGAAAATTGAACTAACTACCTAAACCAAAAGCTTTTAAAGTTTAAATTATTTAATACTTGAAGTTGAAACTTAAAGATTATTGCACTTCTATTTTTAAAATATGCTTTGTATTGGAATTCACTTTAAACCGACCATCTGCTCGCCTGTTAATTACCCAAACAATTTCTGTATTGGAACATAATACCCAAACTGCTTCTTTTTCGAAAAGTGATAATTTTTCATCTTTAAAATATTTACTCAGCTTTTTTTTACCCTGCATTCCTAAGGGGTAAAAAAAGTCGCCTTGCTCCCATTTTCTAATAATTACGGGATGTTTCAATGTATCTTGATCTACATATATACAATTGGAATTTGTGTCTCCAATTTCTGAAACGGAAGTAAACACAAGCGTTCCGAATTCGGTATCTACATCTTCAAAATCCGTATTAACACTGTAATTGGTTTTAACGCTATTGGGCGCATTGTCTAAGGTATCTAAAATTAAATACTCGCGATCTCTTAAGAGTCTATGGGTTTCGGAAAACACCTGCTTTCCCGATTGGGCAAATAACAGATTTAAAATATCGTCCCAGGCGGTAAATTGATAGCTTTTTAACAACTCGTATAAATACGCTTTGGGTTTGGGGTATTTAAGTAATTTGGCGATATTAAATTTTAGTTTATCGTCATCTAAAGTTACAACATCGTTGTACACTTGCGTCATGTAATCATCTACTAAGAATTTGGTGTCTTGTAAATGCTGCTGTGTTTTACTAAAATTTTGCAGCCATTGCGGGTTAATATCTTTTAAAATAGGAATAACCTCATGCCTGAGTTTATTTCTTAAATATTTAGTAGAACTATTACTGCTATCTTCTCGCCATTGCAACTGCTGCTGATTGGCATAAGCAGCAATTTCGTCTCTCGAAAACGGCAATAAAGGTCTTAAAATATATCCGTTTGTTTCTGGAATACCTGTTAATCCGTCCAAACCTGTACCACGCGATAAATTGATAAAAAAAGTTTCTAAATTATCATCGGCATGGTGAGCAACCAACACATAATCGAATTTTAACTGACTAACCAATTCTTCAAACCATCTATACCGTAACTCTCGCGCTGCCATTTGTATAGACAATTTAGTATCGGATGCATATTGTTCAGTATTAAAACGCTCTGTAAACATCTCTAATTCTAAATGTGTTGCCAAAGCTGTTAAAAACGCTTCGTCGGCATCGCTTTCGTCTGCTCTCAACCCAAAATTACAATGTGCCAAAGCAACATTTAGCCCTACGGTTTTGCATAAATGCAATAGCACAATACTATCTATACCACCAGATATAGCTAATATTAAACGCTTTTGAAACAATTCTGGAAACTGTGTTTGGATGTGATTTTTAAACCTCTGTAACATGCTTCAAATATACAATTTTAAACACCCCTTTAAACCTACATTTTTAGATAAATACAAATCTATTAACATTTGCGAACGATTAATTTTAGTAACTTTAAGACAGTTCATCTTAAACGCATTTAGCTTATGGAAACCTCTAAAACACACCCAGAAAAAGATGCCCAAACTGCCTTTAACAAAAAAATACTTTCTATAATTCCTAGCCTGCAACCTTATGTTAAACATCGCTTACACATTGGCGAATCGGTGGGAGTATTACCCAAAAATTTATACCATTCTAACGGGGTGATAGACGACTGCATTATCAGGCTCTACGAGAAAGGTTACGATACCGATATGCCGTCGCACGATTTAAAAATTAAACTTTTTAGAATTATAGACATCTATTTAGAAGAGCTCTTTTTAAAGGAAGGACATCACCAACAGACCATAAGCACCAATACGCTATTACAGGAAGAATTAGACCGTTTGGAAGAACCTTACACTATAGATGGCGACATGGATTTTGTTATGCTAGACGAATTGGACGATATTTCGTACAAACAAAACAACAAATCTAACAACAATTTCACTGAAGATGAAAACAATGCCAAAATATTAGATGCATTAGATTTAAAAGCCGATAAAACCGAAAAAGGTCGAACGCTCGTCAGCAAGTTTTACGGTTGGTTGCCTATTCGGATTTCTAATGTGGTAGATTTATATGTTTTTGCCAATTTACCTTTTGAAGACATATCTAGAATAAAAAAAATAGAAGTAAAACGTATAGAAAACATTCTTTACAACGTAAAAAAACGGTTTAGAAAACACATCGATTAACCCTCTAAAACCTCGCGCATAGCTTTAGCTTTTACCAAACATTCTTCGTATTCGCTTAACGGATTGCTTTTAGCTGTAATAGCACCACCCACAGAATACGAAACGTAACGCTTAGCGGCATTATACAAAATACTCCGTATTACGACATTAAAATCGAAATCGCCAAGTGGGGTAAAATAACCTATGGTACCAGAGTAAAGTCCGCGCTTGGTTTCCTCTAAGGCTTCTATAATTTTCATAGCAGAAAGTTTAGGTGCCCCAGTCATGCTCCCCATCGGGAACGTTGTTTTTAACACCTCTACTGGCGGTGTACTTTCAGGAATTTTAGCGGTAACGGTAGAAATCATTTGGTGCACTTGCTCGAAAGTATATACTTTGCACAGTTCTTCAACCTTTACTGTGCCTTTTAGTGCTGTTTTACTTAAATCGTTACGCACCAAATCTACAATCATAATGTTTTCGCTGCGCTCTTTTTCGCTATGTTCCAACTGATTTTTTAACGTTAAATCTACTTCGGAATCATCAGCGCGTTTTGCCGTACCTTTTATTGGTTGAGATATTATGGTTGTGCCTTCCTTTTTAATATAGCGTTCTGGCGATGCCGATATGGCATACTTATCGGCCACCTTTAAAAACGTTGCAAAAGGCGGATGCGATACTGCATTTAATTTTTGATAGATGTACAACGGATGTATTTCTGCATCTTCTGCATAAAATTCCTGACAAAAATTAGCTTCGTAAATATCGCCTCTATGAATGTGCTGAAGCATGGCAGTTACCTTTTCAAAATACGCATCTTTATGGATACGTAATTTAATTTTTATTGGGTAAGCTAAAGGCTGTTCTTCAAGAATTTCTGTGGCACTTATGGCTTCAAAATCAGATTCCAACTCGTCATCAACCATATTTAAGTAGTGAAACTCTACCTGATTTCCTTTAAACAAAAACACTTTTTTAGGCTGAAAAAAAAATAAATCTGCAAATTCTAAACCATCAAAATTACCAGATGTCAAGGGTTCTAACCCATTTTTTACATCGTAAGTAAGATATCCAAAAATCCAATCGTTTGTGGTTTGCTGGTAGTCTTGAAGCGTATCGAAAGCCGAAACATAATCGGTTTGTATACTCGTAAAGGCATCTACAGCTAAAATAGCATCGTAACTGGAATACGAAGTTTGGTATTGGTTAGAGTCCATCCAAACCACTTCATTAAATTGCTGACTCCACGTTAAAAGCTGGTTTTTAAACGCAGGTACATCGTTTATATATTTTGTTTTTGTAAGACGCAATGCTGCTAAATTTCGGTGTAAAGTTAGTTAGTTTCTTTAAAAAAGTTAGACTTTTGTATTTTAGTTTAAATCTTTTTTATAAATGTATAGTCTTCAAAATAATCTGTTAAAAATTACCGTAAACCAAACGGGAGCCGAGTTATGCGACATTAGCAGCATCAAGAATAAAACAAATTTTATGTGGGACGCCAACCCAGATATTTGGGGAAGTTTTGCTCCTAATTTATTTCCTGTAATTGGGTCTTTAAAAAACGACCATATACTTATAGACAATAAACCGTATGCCATCCCGAAACATGGCTTTGTAAGACGAAATTCAGATATTACGCTGGAAAAACAATCGGATGACGAACTTGTTTTCAATCTAAAATACAATACCGAGCTATTAAAAATTTATCCTTATAAATTCGATTTTAAAATTGCATTTAAGTTACAAGACAATACGCTAACCGTTTCGCATTACATTGAAAATTTAGACAACAAAACCATGTATTTTTCGGTAGGTGGTCATCCCGCTTTTAAATGTCCGGTTTTTAAAGACGAAGCATATACCGATTATTATTTGGAGTTTGAACATGAGGAAACTGCCGAATCTTATGTATTAAACATGGAAAAGGGATTAATTACAGACCAAACCTTTTCTATCATTTCTAATCAGAATACCATTCCTTTACGTTACGATTTATTTAATAACGATGCGCTAATTTTTAAAGCATTATCATCCCGAAAAGTGTCGTTAAAAAGCAAAAATCATGGTAATATTTTGGCTGTTCGCTATCCAGATTTCCCTTATTTAGGTATTTGGGCCAAGCCAAATGCTAATTATGTTTGTATAGAACCTTGGTTAGGTATTGCCGATCACGAAAATCATAATTTAGATTTTACGCAAAAAGAGGGCATACAACAATTAGCACCTTCAAAAGTATTTCAAGCCAGCTATAGCATAGAAATAGACCCTAAGCATTTAGTTTAAAACGAATAATAGCCTTAACTTTGCCTTCTAAATTACAACAGGTGACTTTTCAAGATTTAAATTTAAACACCCCCTTATACAATGCGCTAGACGATTTAGGCTTTACAACACCAACGCCTATACAAGAACAAGCCTTTAATGTAGTAAGCTCGGGTAAAGACGTGGTAGGCATTGCGCAAACAGGTACAGGTAAAACCTTTGCCTATATGCTACCTATTTTAAAACAATTAAAATTCTCGAAACAGGACAACCCTAGAATTTTAATTTTAGTGCCTACCAGAGAATTGGTAGTGCAAGTTGTAGATGAAATTGAAAAGCTTGCAAAATACATTAACACCAGAGTTCTGGGTGTTTACGGTGGCACAAACATCAACACGCAAAAACAACAAGTCGCACAAGGACTAGATATACTTGTGGCCACACCTGGTAGACTTTACGATTTAGCGGTTAGCCGAGTGCTACAGTTAAGATCGATACAAAAATTAGTAATAGATGAAGTTGATGTTATGCTAGACTTAGGGTTTAGACATCAACTAATAAACATATTCGACATTTTACCTGAGCGTAGGCAAAACATCATGTTTTCGGCAACCATGACGCAAGATGTAGACGAGCTAATTAACGACTTTTTTATTTTGCCAGAACGTGTTTCTATTGCTGTTTCTGGAACACCACTAGAAAATATTCAACAAGAACGTTACAGTGTGCCTAACTTTTACACAAAAGTTAATCTACTAAATGCGTTGCTTCAAGATAAAGAGCGTTTTAATAAAGTTATCATTTTCGTGGCTTTAAAAAAGATGGCCGATCGCCTATTTGAAGCATTAGACCAGACTTTTTCTGAAGAAAGTTGTGTTATTCACTCCAACAAAACGCAAAATTACAGATTGCGCAGTATAGAGCAATTTAGAAACGGAGACAATCGTATTTTAGTTGCTACAGATGTTATGGCTCGTGGATTGGATATCGATAACGTGTCGCACGTAATTAATTTTGACACTCCAGAATTTCCCGAAAATTACATTCATCGTATTGGTAGAACTGGTCGTGCAGAGCGCCAAGGGCATGCCATATTATTTTCGACAGAAAAAGAATTAGACGCCTTAAAACGTATAGAGCAACTAATGCAAATGGACATTCCTCTGAACGATTTTCCTGAGGAAGTAGAAGTATCGAACGACCTGTTGGAAGAAGAACGTATTAAAGTTAAAGAACGAAATAACCCGCTAAAACTTAAAGCGGAAGACATTCCTGGCCCGGCGTTTCATGAAAAGAAAGCCAAAAACAAAAAAGAAAATCTAGGCGGTTCGTACCGCAGGGAAATTGCAAAAAAATACAAAAAGCCTAAAACACGAGGCGATAAAAACGCCAACAAAAAAAATAAACGAAGAAAATAAATTTAGACCTCTACTTGCTATGACACTAAAACATTTTGCCCTATTAAGTTTTACAGTTCTATTTGTAAGCTTAAGTTCTGCCAATGTAAAACCCACTCCAGAATGGGGCCCAACAGGACATCGCGTGGTTGGTAAAATTGCCGACAATTATTTAAAAGGCAGTACAAAACGTGCCATCAAAAAATTATTAAACCGTCAAACATTGGCCTTTGTATCTACTTATGCCGACGAAATTAAATCGGATAAGCGTTACGACAAATTCTACTCTTGGCACTTTGTAAATATGGAAGCCAACCAATCGTACCAAGACTCCACAAAAAATCCAGATGGCGATATCGTAACAGGTATTAATTATTGCATCGAAATTATTAAAGATGATACCAGCTCTGACGATGATAAAGCCTTTTACTTAAAATTATTAATTCATTTAATTGGAGACATTCATCAGCCGCTTCATGCTGGTCTGGCTGAAGATAAAGGAGGAAATGATATTAAAGTGACCTATATGGGCAAAAACACCAATTTGCATCGTGTTTGGGATAGCGATATGATTAATGGATTTAATATGAGTTATAGCGAATTGGCCTTAAACGCAGATGCGCTCACAAAAGCACAGGTAAAAGCTATCGAAGAAGGTTCTATTGTAGATTGGGTAAACGAATCGCATGCACTAGCCAACACCATTTACAAAGACACCGAAACAAACGATAAACTTGGTTACAAATACTCTTACAACCACTTTAATACAGTAAGATCGCAACTACAAAAAGGAGGTATTAGACTTGCTAAAGTATTAAACGACATTTTCTAAAAAAGGAATCTAAAACAAATACAAAAGCGCCGATAAGATTTAAAATTTTATCGGCGCTTTTGTTATGCTGTAAAAATGATTGATTAATTATAATACCCTTTTTCTGGTATTTTAATCTCGTATAATTTTCTGGATTTATTATTTAAAAACGATTCGCGTAACCAAGGATTATGAATTTTTAAAACCTTATAATTAATACCAAAACCTTTAGCAAAATCGGCGAAATCGGTAACTGCAGTATCTACTTTTACAGTATATGTTGGGATATCACTGTACAAATCCTTCTCTCTAAAATTGAAACCATACTTTAAAGGATTGTTTAAAATTTCCTTTAAAGCCACAATTCTAAAAATATAACGTCCCGTTTCTTCCCCTAATAACAAATCGTAATAATCGGTAACTTTTTGGCGATCTAATTGTTTAGTTACTCCATAATTACCTGCATTGTAAGCTGCAGCTGCAAGCGTCCACGAACCAAAATCTTGCTTAGATTTTTTTAAATACTCGCAAGCCACTTCGGTAGCTTTTTCTAAATGATAACGTTCGTCTACATTATCGTTAACTTCCAATCCATATTCCTTTCCTGTAGTCGGCATAATTTGCCAAAACCCTTTGGCGCCTGCTGGCGAAACGGCATTAGTTAAGCCGCTTTCTATAACTGCCAAATATTTAAAATCATCGGGAATGTTATGTTTTTTTAAAATAGGTTCTATAATAGGAAAATATTTATGGGCACGTTTAAACAACAATAAGCCGTTAGACTGCCAATAGGTATTTACCAACAATTCCCTATCCATACGTTCGTAAATATCGGGATCGTTAAGAGGTAGTGCCTCGCCAGCAAAATCTAATTGCTCTGGCATTTGCAAGGCATAAACGTTATAGTCGTTAATTAATTTTTTTTCGAAATTTTCATTGGTTTGAGGGTCTTGAACCGCATTGATGAATAATGCCGACAAACTTAATAATCCCACAAACATGAGTCCCTTTTGGATTGGCTTCATAATTTAATAAGTTTTGCATAAAATTACTGAAAGTTCATCAATTTTCAGGCCACATTATGCCCTAAAATTATTTTAGGCAAGTTTTCGTTAAACCACTTATATTTATTAATAATCATAACATGTGTTCCGTTTTTAACCGTTATGCAATCGGTTATATATTGATAAGGAAACACAGCATCTTTATCGCCGTGAATATGAACAACTTTAGGTAAAACGGTCTCTCTATCCCAACAAATAATCTGCTCTATGGCCCAGTCTAAATATACCTTATCACTAACCGACAAATATTTTTTATAAAGTTCTACGCGTTTGGTCGCCGTTTCTCCAAAAGCATATTTAGCTAAAAGCTCTACATTACCCAAAAGTTGCGTAGGAACCATTTTATAAGCCTTAGTTGCTTTAGCTAATTTCATACGTCGAGGAAGCTCATATTTGGTTTTAACACTCGAAACCACAATAACCTGTTGAGTATTTACAAAAGCACTCATTTCCTGTACCAGAATTCCGCCAAACGACACGCCTAAAAGCACTACATTATCTTCGGTAACGAAAGTGCACATCCGCTGTGCATACGCCTTAAGCGTTTCGTTAGGTTTTGGTAACTTCCATTCCAACAAATGCACCTTAAAACGTTCTTTAGGCAGGTTAACATATTCGAATATTGAAGGGTTGGCAGCCATACCCGGCATAAAATACACATGTATTAAGTCTTGATTCATAAGCTATTAAAGTGTTAAACTCTTTAGTAATTGCATTTTTTTTTGTAAATTTGCATCAGATTTTTCACGAAATAGTTACTCCTATTTTCCATCTCTACACTCGTTAAAAAATATGATCATGACAGAAACTGCAGAAGTAATAGACAACGATTTTTTACGCCAATTTGAATACAAAGTTAACGACGAAATTGCAAAAATTGAATATTCTTTACAAGAACGTAAGATTTTTTTAACTAAGTTAATCGTTCCCGAAGTTTTAAATTCTGAAGATTTTAAAACGAATTTTCTAACTGCTGTCTTCGATATTGTTGAAGAACGCAATTTAAGCGTCGTTCCTACAAGTCCAGACATTGCTAAGTTTATTAGAAAAAACAGACAATACAAAAGTCTTTTGCCCATTGGAGTTAGAATTTAAACACAATATAAGCTACTTTTTAAGTAGCTTTTTTTTTGCCATACATTTTCCTAAAAACACCAAATCCTTCACCTTACATTTAAAAGCTTCACGCTGTATCTTCTTAATATAAGATTCAATTTAGCCCATTTTCACCTACTCAGAAAGACTTGATTTATTAAAAACATGCATTTCATCGATAAAATGAAACTTTTTAGCGATTGTTTGAATTTTATTATTACATTTACTATGTCCCAAGTAATTAATAATTAAACACATACAATTATGAAAACAATGAAACTAACCTACTTATTTATTTTTGCTATGTTTTTTATAACATCATGCTCTAGCGATGATGCAACTAGCGAAGAAGAAACTGCAACTGCCGAACCAACTTTAATTGGAGAATGGATTGGTGTTACTAGCACCTATAACGGAATAGACTTTGGAGATCCAGAGAAAAACATCATAGTTTTTTCTGAAGATAACACAGCCAAGTTTACGTATTTGGAATTTGGAGATAATGGTGAAGATGTAATTAGAGAAGCCAACTACGAGCAACTAGACAATGTATTGACTGTAGATTGGCAGGGGAATTTTAAAGACATGGAAACAATGACTTTAACAGTAACTACCCTAACCAAAGACACTCTTGTTATTCAATACAATATTACTTTAGATGGCGTTATTACTGAAACCTACACGCGTTTATAAAAACGCATGCATCTAAAACAAAAAACGGCAACTTTAAAATTATTAAGTTGCCGTTTTTTTGTTTATTTATTTTAAGCATAGCGCGCTTTATCTGCCATAAAATCGAATCTTACCAAACCGTCTTCATCAATTTTTGTTAGTGTAACATCATGCAAAGTGTTAACCAATTCTGGATTCCATGGCACTTTTACCTTTACGTAATTTTCGGTAAAACCGTGTATATAACCTTCTTTATTTTCACTTTCAAATAATACCGTTCGGGTGGTACCTAGTTGACTTTCGTAAAACGCACGACGCTTTTTAACCGACAAGCCTCTTAGCATTTTACTGCGCTTAGATCGCACATGTTTAGGCACAACACCATCCATCTCTGCTGCTAAAGTATTATCGCGCTCGGAATAGGTAAACACATGCAAATAAGACACATCTAAATTGGCCAGAAAATTATAGGTTTCTAAAAATAACTCGTCTGTTTCACCAGGAAAACCTACAATAACATCAACACCAATACAAGCGTGAGGCATCGTGTTTTTTATAGAATCTACGCGATCTACATATAATTCTTTCATATAACGACGACGCATGGCTTTTAAAATGGTATTACTGCCGCTTTGCAACGGAATATGAAAATGCGGCACGAAAGTTCGGCTATCTGCAACAAATTCTATCGTTTCGTTTTTAAGCAGATTTGGTTCTATAGAAGAAATTCGTAAACGTTCTATTCCTTCAACCTCATCTAAAGCCTCCACCAATTCGTAAAACGTATGTTCGTGTTTTTTATTACCGAACTCGCCTTTACCATAATCTCCGATATTTACTCCCGTAAGAACAATTTCTTTGATATTTTTTTGCGAGATTTCTTTAGCATTTTTAAGCACATTCTTTAAAGTATCGCTTCTAGAAATGCCACGTGCTAACGGAATAGTACAGTAAGTACACTTGTAATCGCAACCATCCTGCACTTTTAAAAACGCACGTGTTCTATCCCCTATCGAGTAACTGCCTACATAAAAATCGGCTTCTTCTATTTCGCAAGCATGGACTTCACCAAAATCGTTTTTAGTTAAATCGTTTAAATAATCGGTTATTTTAAATTTTTCTGTTGCACCCAAAACCAAATCAACACCATCGACATCTGCTAATTCCTGTGGTTTTAATTGTGCATAACAGCCTACTGCTGCAACAAAAGCATTAGGATTTACTTTTTGGGCTTGTTTTACAATGGTCTTAAAACGTTTATCGGCATTATCGGTAACCGAACATGTGTTAATTACATAAATATCGGCAGGATCGGAAAAATCTACGCGATCGAAGCCTTCATCCTTAAAACTTCTTGCTATGGTTGAAGTTTCGGAAAAGTTTAATTTACAGCCTAAAGTATAAAATGCTACTTTTTGTCGAGTCATAATTTTTATTCTAAAACGCTGCAAATTTACAAAAAACCAATGTGTTATTCGTTAAAAGGCTCTTAATACCTCGTTTTTCAACACATTTTAAACAGAAACATTAAAATAATTTACACCTGTGTGAAGGTTTTAAAAACCATAACCTGTATTTTTGAAACAACTTTACAATCAATTTCAATTTTATGCATCATAATAAACGGTTACTAAATAAAACGTTCTTCATACATTTTGTTTGTATCTTGGGTATTTTACTTTGTAACGGATGTAAATCGGAACCTAAAAAAGACAATAGCCATTTAGTATTCAGATATAACGAGCATAAAAACATAAGTTCTCTAGACCCTGCTTTTTCTAAAGATCTGGCCGATATTTCGGCCACAAACCAATTATTTAACGGTTTGGTACAAATGAACGACAGCATGCAGGTTTTACCCGCAATTGCTAAATCCTGGACCATTTCCGAAGACGGTTTGCATTACAGTTTTAACTTACGTAACGATGTGTTTTTTCACAAACACAGGTTATTTAAAAACGATAGCACCAGACGTGTTGTAGCATCGGACTTTGAGTACAGTTTAAAGAGACTTTTAAATCCGACTGTTGGGTCGCCAGGACGATGGGTTTTAAACAAAGTAGATGGTTTTAAAGCCATAAACGACAGCACATTTAACATAACGCTTAAACAAGCTTTCCCTGCATTTTTAGGCTTACTTACCATGAAATATTGTTCGGTTGTCCCGAGAGAAATAGTAAGTTTTTACGGAAGCGATTTTAGAAATCACCCCATTGGCACTGGCCCCTTTTATTGCAAGCGCTGGGAAGAAAATATTAAACTGGTTTTCAGAAAAAATAAGCATTATTTTGAAAAAGATGCAACAGGAACATCCTTACCGTATTTAGAAGCTATAGCCATTACCTTTTTGCCAGATAAACAAAGTGAATTTTTACAATTTGCACAGGGTAATATCGATTTTATATCAGGATTAGATGCTTCGTATAAAGATGATATTTTAACAGCCAAAGGCGAATTAAGAGCAAAATACACTTCTAGTGTAAACATGCTACGCGCGCCGTTTTTAAACACCGAATATTTATCATTCTATATGGATTCTGAGATTCCCGAAATTCAATCAGAAAAAATTAGAAAGGCCCTTAATTACGGTTTCGACAGAAAAAAAATGATGACCTATCTTCGTAATGGCATCGGTATTCCCGCACGAGGCGGTTTTATTCCTAAAGGACTTCCTGGATACAACCCAAATATTGGTTACACGTATCAGCCTGAAAAAGCAAAAGCTTTAATCGCCGAATTTATATCCGAAACCGGCATACAAACCCCAGAAATAACCATAACCACGACAAGTAATTATTTAAGTTTTTGCGAATACATACAACGCGAAATTCAAAAAACAGGAATAGTAGCAAACATTAATGTGATACCTGCCTCTGCTTTAAAAGATGCCAAAGCCAACGGAAAACTAGATATGTTTAGAGCCAGTTGGGTAGCTGACTATCCTGATGCGGAAAACTACTTATCGTTATTTTACAGTAAAAATTTTGCACCTAATGGCCCAAATTACTCACATTTTAAAAACAATCTATTCGACCAATGGTACGAACAAGCATTTACTACTAACCATTTAGAAACAAGAACTAAATTGTATACAAAAATGGATTCGCTTGTACTCAATCACGCACCGATAGTACCTTTATTTTACGACGAAGTTGTACGATTTACAGGAAAAAATGTTTCGGGATTAGGCATTAACCCTACCAATTTATTAGAATTAAAACATGTTAAAAAACAAAGAGAATAAGACCAAGTATTTAATCGCGTCTGTATTTTTTTGTTTCCTCAAACACATGCTCTAAAATTGCTTTGTCAACATCGGTAAGTTCTATTTGTCGGCGCTTCATCACCACTTCGGCCACCTGAAATGCCTTTTTAGTTAAGTAAGTTGTAAAACCGCTACTCCCCCCCCAACTGAAACTAGGCACAAAATTTCTAGGATAACCTGTACCAAAAATATTGGCATTTACACCAACAACAGTACCAGTATTAAACATAGTATTAATTCCGCATTTACTATGATCGCCCATCATTAACCCGCAAAATTGCAGGCCTGTTTTGGCAAAATTTTCGGTTTCGTAACTCCACAACCTAACCTCGGCATAATTATTTTTCAGATTAGAATTGTTAGTATCTGCTCCTAAATTACACCATTCGCCAAGTACCGAATTGCCCAAATACCCTTCGTGACCTTTATTTGAATTAGCAAACATTACCGAATTATTAACCTCGCCACCAACTTTACAATACGGCCCAATAGTTGTAGGACCATAAATTTTAGCTCCCATTTTAACCACCGCTTGGTCGCATAAAGCAAATGGCCCGCGAATTAAACTGCCTTCCATTATTAAGGTATCTTTACCTATATATACAGGACCATTAGATGCATTTATAGTTACAAAATGAAGTTCTGCTCCTTCTTCTATAAAAATATTATCGGCAGCTATGGTATTTACCGTTTCTGGTATGGGTTGCGATGTTCTGCCGTTGGTAAGCAAATCGAAATCTTCCTGAATGGCCTGACCATTTTTAGAAAAAATATCCCAAGTATGTTCAATTTTCAAAACCGAGTCGTTAAAATCGATGGCTTCATAAGCATCAAAATCAATATCCTCTTGATGCGATTGTGCGTAAAACGCAATCACATCTTCATCTTTAAATATAGCCTGATTAACTTTTAAGCCTTGTATTACATCTACTAATTTTTCATTAGGCAAAAAAGCAGCATTAATCATTATATTCTCCTCCAACTCTACCATAGGGTACTTATCGGCCAAGTAATCTTCTGTTACGGTTGTGGTCGTATAACCCAGATAGTGCTCCCATTTTTCGCGAATGGTTAAAATACCCACACGAATATCGGCAACAGGTCGTGTAAAAGTAAACGGCAAAAGACTGTTACGAGACGGCCCATCGAAAAGAATATAATTCATGGTTCAATTTTTTAGTAAAAATAAAAAAGCCTTTCAATAGATGAAAGGCTTTCTTAAAATATATTGTTACTAAATTATTTTTTGAATTTAGCGTATTTGTTTTTGAATTTATCGATACGACCAGCAGTATCTATTAACTTAGATTTACCAGTGTAAAATGGGTGTGATGTTCTTGAAATTTCCATTTTTATTAAAGGATACTCAACACCATCTACTTCTAAAGTTTCATTTGTATTTGCAGTAGATTTTGTTAAAAATACATCGTCGTTAGACATGTCTTTAAATGCTACTACTCTATAATTTTCTGGATGTATATCTTTTTTCATCACTAATGCGTTTTAATCTTATCGAATTTTGAGACTGCAAATTTAGGCATTTTTTATTACTACACAATATTTTTTTATAAATTTTATTACACCCAGTTTTTGTAACGTTTTGTTATATTTGTTTACTAACTGTTTTAAAATGTAAAACTAACCAAAATTATGGAACACACTTCTAAACCTATAAGTGCCAATTACGGTATTTATCTTGCCCTGTTTTTATCTGCAATTACAATTTTAGCTTATGTAATTAACCTAGAATGGCTTACCAGCGTTTGGGTAGGCGTAGGACTTTTTGTGGTAATTATTGCCTTTGGTATTTTTGCTGCTGCGAAAACCAAAAGTGCCCAAAACGGTTTTATTAGTTTTAAAGAAGCCTTTACATCTTATTTTAAAACCATTGCCATAGGTGTTTTAATTAGCTCTGCAGTTAGTATTGTACTTTTTAATTTTATAGATCCCGAAGCTGCCGAATTTTTAAAACAGCAAGTGATTGAAAAATCGACTCAGATGATGGAAAATTTTGGAGCCCCTCAAGAAGCCATCGATCAAGCTGTTGCCGATATGCAGGAACAAAATCAATTCGAAACCGTAAATCAATTAAAATCTTTGGCGTTCCAATTGGTCTTTTACGCTGTTATAGGATTGATAGTTGCATTGATATTGAAAAAAACAGACCCAGATGCTAATTAATTATAGTATTTTTGAAGTTTTAAAAGCTAAATTTCATAAATGAATATATCAGTAGTCATACCACTACTTAACGAGCACGAATCTTTAAAAGAACTTTACGATTGGATAGCACAAGTCATGCAATCCAATCGTTTTTCTTATGAAATCATTTTTATAGACGATGGGAGCACCGATAATTCTTGGAAAATCATCTCCAAACTAGCCCAGAGTCATCCCGAGGTTAAAGGCATTCGCTTCCTTAAAAATTTCGGAAAATCGCAAGCACTACACGCTGGTTTCGCTCAAGCAACAGGAGACGTTGTAATTACAATGGATGCCGACCTTCAAGACAACCCCGAAGAAATCCCCGAACTTTACAGCATGATCGTAAACGATAATTACGATATGGTTTCGGGCTGGAAAAAGAAGCGTTACGATGCTGTACTGTCTAAAAATTTGCCTTCTAAACTATTTAACTGGGCAGCCAGAACAACTTCGGGAGTAAAACTAAACGATTTTAACTGCGGCCTAAAGGCCTATAAAAACGACGTTATTAAACATATAGATGTAAACGGAGAAATGCACCGTTACATTCCTGTTTTGGCTAAAAATGCCGGTTTTACAAATATTGGCGAAAAAGTGGTACAACACCAGGCCAGGAAATACGGTGTTACCAAATTTGGTATAGACCGCTTTATTCATGGTTTTTTAGACCTTATTACCATTTGGTTTTTATCGCGGTTTGGCAAACGGCCTATGCATCTTTTTGGTGCCTTAGGCGTGTTTATGCTTACCATCGGGTTTGGTTTTGCAACCTATTTAGGTATCGACAAACTGTTTATAAATCCGCAGGGCAGACTCATAACTCAACGTCCGCAGTTTTATATTGCATTAACCACAATGATAATAGGTACGCAATTTTTTGTTGCTGGTTTCTTGGGCGAACTCATTTTACGTTCTAAACCCGATCGCAATAGATATGCTATAAAAAGCAAACTAAATTTAAATTAACACGAAAGGAATTTAACGTCGCTTTAAACCTTAACATTATACGAATTGATTATTTTTGTTCACAATATACTTTAAGCTATGATTAACATTGAACCACAATTACTAGAACGCGTAAACACTTGGCTTACATCTACGTTCGACGAAGACACACAAACACACATAAAAAACCTAATCGCTAATAATCCAACCGAATTAAAAGAAAGTTTTTATAAAAATCTAGAGTTTGGTACTGGTGGTATGCGAGGTATTATGGGTATTGGCACAAACCGAATTAACAAATACACCTTAGGTAAAAACACTCAAGGCCTTAGCAATTACTTACACAAAAGTTTCCCTAACGAAACCATAAAAGTAGCTATAGCCTACGATTGCAGACACAATAGTAAATCATTAGCAAAAGTGGTTGCCGACGTATTTTCGGCAAACCAAATAGAGGTTTATCTTTTCGAAGATTTGCGTCCAACTCCAGAATTATCCTTCACCTTAAAACACTTAAACTGCCATTGCGGTATTGTTTTAACAGCATCTCACAATCCACCAGAATACAACGGTTATAAAGTATATTGGCAAGACGGTGGGCAATTAGTACCGCCACAAGATGGCGAAATTATAAAAGAAATTGAAGCTTTGGACTATTCTGAAATTAAATTTGAAGAACAACCAAAACTAATACATATTATAGGTAAAGATATAGACGATGCTTTTGTTGATGCTTCAGTAAAAAACGGAAGCTTTACTACAGATGCCGCTCGCGATGGTTTAAAAATTGTATTTACCCCGCTTCACGGCACGTCTATTACCACCATTCCAGAGACATTACAACGTGCTGGTTTTAAACATGTACAT
Source organism: Bacteroidia bacterium (assembly GCA_030427735.1). Taxonomy (GTDB): domain Bacteria; phylum Bacteroidota; class Bacteroidia; order Flavobacteriales; family Flavobacteriaceae; genus Formosa. The sequence continues at coordinate 487,758 of JAUIBP010000001.1, forward strand.
ATTGTAGAAGAGCAAAAGGAACCTAATGGCGATTTCCCAACCGTAAAATCACCTAATCCAGAAGAACCTGAAGCTTTAAAAATGGCTTTAGATTTGGCCGAAAAAGAGCAAGCCGATATTGTTATAGGTACAGACCCCGACAGCGATCGCTTAGGTGTGGCTGTACGCGATTTAGATGGCAAGATGATTCTTTTAAACGGAAATCAGACCATGCTTTTAATGACGGACTTTTTATTGAAACAATGGAAAGCCCAAGGCAAACTAAAAGGCAACGAATTTATCGCTTCTACCATCGTATCTACACCTATGATGCACCAATTAGCAAAAGCCTATAATGTAGACTATAAAGTTGGTCTTACAGGATTTAAATGGATTGCCAAAATGATAAAAGATTTCCCTAATCAGGATTTCATTGGCGGTGGCGAAGAAAGTTTCGGTTACATGGTTGGCGATTTTGTTCGCGATAAAGATGCAGTAACCTCTACCCTTTTAGCTTGCGAAATTGCGGCTCATGCTAAAGCTAACGGCAGTTCGTTTTACAAAGAGCTATTACAACTTTATGTAAACCACGGATTATATAAAGAACGTTTAATTTCCTTAACGAAAAAAGGGATTGAAGGCGCACAGGAAATCACACAAATGATGATCGACGCCCGCGAAAATCCGATGTCAGAAATTGGTCATTCTAAAGTTGTAAAGGTAGAAGACTACCAATCGTCGACGTCCAAAAATTTAGTTTCAGGAGAAACCTCAACCATAGACATTCCAAAGTCTAATGTTATCATTTACTATACCGAAGATGGGTCGCAAGTTGCCTTAAGACCAAGCGGAACCGAACCTAAAATTAAATTTTATATTAGTGTAAATACTGCATTAAAAAACACCGAGGCGTTTAATGCCACCCAAGAGATTCTAGAACAAAAAATAGAATCTATAATTAAAGACCTGAAACTTAGTTAATGAACTATTTTAAACAAATATTTAGTTTTGCAAAACCTTATAAAGTTTATGCAATACTAAATATCATCTGTAATATTTTTTACGCGCTTTTTGGCACTTTAGCCATGGTATCTTTATTTCCTATGCTTAACGTTTTGTTCGATAAAACAAAACAAACAAATACCAAACCAGTTTGGCAAGGTATTACAGAAGTTAAAGATTATGCCGAAAGTTATTTAAACTATTTTGTTACCCAAAAAGCAAACCAAGGGCACGACGATGTGCTTATTTTTATGGTTATTCTAGTAGTAAGTATGTTTTTACTTAAAAACTTCTTCAACTACCTAGCCATGTATTTTATTACTTTTTTAAGAAATGGTGTTCTTAAAGATATCCGAAATGCCCTGTACGATAAATATTTAGAATTACCCCTGTCGTTCTTTTCCGAAAAAAGAAAAGGCGACAGTATTGCGAGGATCTCTAGTGATGTTCAAGAAATTCAAACATCATTTTTATCGATTTTAGAGCTTATTGTAAGAGAACCTTTAATGATTGTTTTTACTATTAATGCCATGTTCTTAATTAGCGTTAAGCTAACTATTTTTGTATTCATTTTTATTCCTGTAAGTGGTTTTTTAATTTCGTTAATAGGTAAATCTTTAAAAAAGAAATCGGATCGTGTGCAACAAGAACAAGGCTATTTCCTGTCTATTGTAGACGAAACACTAGGGGGACTTAAAGTGATAAAAGGATTTACTGCTGAAGCGCTTTTCGGTCAAAAATTCCGAGCCTCTACATCGCGATATTACGACTATTCTAACACATTATTAAACCGTCAGAATTTAGCATCGCCAACTAGCGAATTTTTAGGCATTACCGTTATTTCTATATTATTATGGTATGGCGGTCGCATGGTACTTAACGAGAATGCCTTGGATGCAGGTCTATTTTTCGTGTATATGGGATTAGCATATAACATACTAACACCAGCAAAAGCTATTAGTAAAGCCAGTTACGGTGTTAAAAAAGGCAATGCAGCAGCAGAACGTGTTTTAGAAATTTTAAATACAGAATCGCCTTTAAAAGATAAACCCAATGCCGTAACCAAACCTAATTTCACTACCGCTATAGATATTAATAATGTATCGTTTAAGTATGAAGACGAATGGGTATTAAAAAACTTTTCGTTGCACGTTAGCAAAGGAAAAACGGTAGCCTTAGTTGGACAATCAGGTAGCGGAAAAAGCACCATAGCCAATCTGGTTACCCGATTTTACGATGTAAACGAAGGTAATATTACTATAGACGGGCAAGACATTAGAGACCTAACAAAGCACTCCCTTCGTGGGTTAATGGGCTTAGTTACTCAAGATTCTATTTTGTTTAACGACACCATTAAAAACAATTTACTAATTGGCAATACCAATGCCACAGACCAAGATATTATAGAGGCGCTACAAGTGGCCAACGCTTGGGAATTTGTTAAGGACTTACCAAACGGCATCGACACCAATATTGGAGACTCTGGTAACAAGCTCTCTGGCGGGCAAAAGCAACGCCTAAGTATTGCACGTGCCGTATTAAAAAATCCGCCAATCATGATATTAGACGAAGCAACCTCTGCGCTCGATACGGAAAGCGAACGCCTAGTGCAAAAAGCTTTAGAAAATATGATGAAAAACAGAACCTCTATTGTAATTGCCCACCGACTCTCTACAATCCAAAATGCCGATGCCATTGTGGTTATGCAAAAAGGGGAAATTGTAGAACAAGGTACGCACGAACAACTTCTGCAAAACAATGGCGCCTATAAAAAACTTGTAGAAATGCAAAGTTTTGAGTAATAAGCGCTATATAATTTGAATAGAAAAATGGGTATGGAAATAAACTCGGACTAGACAAAACACACATCCAAGAAAAAAATATATGAAGAAAATAAAAAAGGACAAACATATAAAAATGTCTATCCTTTCTTCGTGGAATTCAACTTAGGGATTGTGTTGATTATGGGCTTTTAAAATATTAACGTTCAAAAACGTCCACTTCTATTTACCGTTAAACTTATCTTAAAAACACCTAAAAACCAAACATTTACACGTTTAATCGATAAAATACAGCTTGTTATCCGATTTTTATACCTAAACACAAATAAACACCTAATTTAAGTTTAAACTTTTTAAGCTTTCGTAAGTCTAACTAGAAAACACCGTATGACTGATGAATCACAACTTTTAGAGCAGCTTCAATCCAATACCACCAAAGAGCGTGCTTTTAAAGAATTAATCAGTTTATATAAAGAGCGCTTGTATTGGCACATTCGTAATATTTTAAAATCGCACGAAGATACAGACGATGTTTTACAAAATACTTTTATAAAAATTTACAAAAACATCAACAGCTTTAAAGGCGAAAGCAAGCTTTACTCTTGGATGTACCGCATTGCTACCAACGAGGCAATCACCTTTATAAACAAACGCGCTAAACAATTACAAATTACTAGTGAAGAGGTTCAAAACTTAGCTATTAACAATTTAAAATCGGATGTGTATTTTGAAGGCGAAGCCATACAATTAAAATTACAACAAGCCATAGCTACGTTACCACAAAAGCAACAGTTGGTATTTAACATGCGCTATTTTGAAGATATAAAATATAAAGACATGTCGGATATTTTACAAACCAGCGAAGGGGCACTAAAAGCATCGTATCACTTAGCAGTAAAAAAAATCGAAGAGTATCTCACTAACGATTAAACCTTTACTAAAAAATAAAGTCTAAACTTACAAGATGAAACTAAATAGCTTAAATACAAACAAACATCGCGGGTTTAAAACCCCAGATCGGTATTTTAACAATCTCGATCAAGATTTACTACATCTTGCTAAGCTACATGCAAAAACAGATGCTAGTGGTTTTAAAGCTCCCAACGATTATTTTAACACGCTAGAAACACAAATATTACAGAAAACAAGTCAGCAAACAAACCCAAGTAAGGTTATTACCTTAAAAAGAAATACGTGGTTATACGTTTCAAGCATAGCAGCAACATTATTACTGTTTTTTAGCCTCACGCTTTTCAACAAAAGTGCATCATCTTTTGATAGCCTGAACAACGACACGTTAGTTTCGTACATTTTAAGTCAGGATATCGATTATTCAGAAATGGCATCGTTAATAACAGACGAAACCACATTTGCAGACAATATTTTAAAAGAATCTATAAGCGACCAAAACATCGAAACCTATTTAGAAAACGACCTAGAACTAGACGACCTTTTAAACCAAAATTAAACTATGAAAGCGAAATTATACTTCCTATTATTTATACTCTGTACCACTGGTGTTTTCGCTCAAGATAAAAGCGATAAAATTAAAACCTTAAAAATTGCATACATTACAGAAAAGTTGGACTTAACAAAAGCTGAAGCCGAAAAATTCTGGCCAGTTTATAACACGTTCGACGAAAAAGATGATGCCATAAGAGACACCATGCGCAATCAACGCAAAAACTCCGATTTAGATACACTTTCGGAATCTGAAGCAAAATCGCTGTTAAACGACATGCTTGCCAGTAACGAAAAAAGACATCAGCTTTTTACACAATACATAAAGGACTTACAACGCATTTTACCAGCTAAGAAAATCATTCTCCTCAAAAAAACAGAAGACGATTTTAGACGAAAAATGTTTGAAGAATTCAAAAAGCGAAATCCTAAAAAAGACTAATAAAAAGCTCCAAGTTCGGAGCTTTTTTTATTGAAAGATTAATTTTGAAATTCGCCCTTGTCCAGCAGCATAAGCCAAACTATCGTTAACAAATCGAATGGTATAAAACGATTCGTCGCTAATGTGTTGCCAAGTCAATCCAGAATCTGTAGAGACATCTACCCCCTTAAAACCAACTGCAACCAAATTCTGTCCATTACTATTAGGCACAAACTGCACGCAGCTTCTATACCCTGGGTTTTCTCCATTAGCCACCAACTGCCAAGTTTCACCACCATCTGTAGTTTTTATTTTATTGGCTGTATTTAATTCTGGTTTGGTATAATCGCCCCCAATAGCAAAGCCAATATTTTCATTATAAAAATCTAACGAATAAATACCTTGTGTAGCCGCTTCACTACTAATTGGCGTTTTATAAAGCGTCCAATTATGCCCTTTATCTGCCGAAAAATAAATAGTTCCACTTGTTGTGCCTATCCATGCCTTATCCCCCAATACTTTTATATTGGTATTACTTGCAGCAAAAGCACCTTCACCGTCTAATCCTTTTGGTAATTGCTCGCAAAGAATTTTCTGCCAAGTCTGCCCGCCATCTCTAGTAACAATAACAGACAAACACCCGTTTACACTATCGCCTACTGCTATGCCTTCGGTGTCATTCCAAAACGTCATCGCATCGTAAAACACACCTTCACCTTCTTCTTGGTACACCAGTTCCATAGTTCCATTATCACCAGTTTTGTACAACAAGGCTGGACTTTCTATACTCAACATAAAAAAATCGTTCGATGTGTGCGCAATAGCCCTAAAATGTAAGGGCACCGAATCGTGCATTTGTTGCCCGGTTACCCATTGCATTTTCTTAGGAAAATACAACCCATAACGGCCTTTATCGGCAGCAAAAGCCAAGCTCCCATCCCCCATTAATTCAATAGCGCGAATACTTAAAGAATCGGTGTACAAGTCTTCTATTTCAACACGGCTATACGTTCTAAGCGTTTTTTGCTGTTCCTGCTTACAAGAACATATCAAAAAAAGCAGCAAAACACTCGTTATTAGTCTCATTTATTAAAATTTTGGCTAAAAATAATTAATTAAACTTACCTTTGTGCCCTTAAATATATAAAATGCGATTACACAGAAATTTATGCTTTGCGGTTGTTGATGGTTTAATGCAAATTTTTAATGAAGATGCCTATGCCGACAAAGTGGTACAACAGTTATTAAAACGCGATAAACGTTGGGGCAGCAGAGACCGTGCTTTTGTAGCCGAAACCACTTACGACATTGTAAGATGGAAACGCTTGTATGCTGAAATTGCAGAAGTAAAAGAGCCTTTTGATCGCGATAATATCTGGCGCATGTTTGCTGTTTGGGCGACCTTAAAAGGTATTAAATTACCAGATTGGAAATATTTTGAAAACACGCCAACCCGTAAAATTAAAGGCCGTTTTGACGAATTGTCTAAAATTAGAAAGTTTAAAGAATCTATTCCCGATTGGATTGATGCCATTGGTGTTAAAGAATTGGGCGAATCGGTTTGGACTAAAGAAATTGCTGCACTTAACGAACAAGCAGATGTTATTTTAAGAGTAAACACCCTTAAAACCACAAAAGCGAAACTACAAGCCGAATTATTCGACAACGATATTGAAACCGAAAATATTAAAGGATATCCAGATGCGTTAAAACTGAAAGAACGCACCAATGTATTTACAACCGACGCATTTAAAAACGGATTGTTTGAAGTACAAGATGCCTCATCGCAATTGGTCGCTCAATATTTAGATGTAAAACCAGGTATGCGAGTGGTTGACACCTGTGCTGGTGCCGGTGGTAAAACTTTACACCTAGCGGCGCTAATGGAAAATAAAGGGCAAATTATAGCCATGGATATTTACGCCAATAAATTGCATGAATTGAAACGTCGTGCTAAACGCGATGGCGCGCACAACATCGAAATGAGACATATCGACTCTACTAAAGTTATAAAGAAACTATACGACAAAGCCGACCGTGTTTTAATAGATGCGCCGTGTTCGGGATTAGGCGTATTGCGTAGAAACCCCGATGCTAAATGGAAATTAGAACCCGAATTTTTAGACAGAATACGTAGCACCCAACAAGATATTTTACAACGCTACTCACGCATGGTAAAATCTGGTGGGCAAATGGTTTATGCGACCTGCTCGGTGTTACCCTCCGAAAACCAAAAACAAGTTGACACTTTCTTAACATCGGAATCGGGAAAAGAGTTTACTTTTGTAAAAGATGCTAAAATTTTAGCACATCAAACAGGATTTGATGGCTTTTATATGGCGCTTTTAAAACGCAATTAAACCTTATTCTCGATATGAGTTAAAAATAAAGCCAGTTAAGACAATCTCTCAACTGGCTTTTTTTAATTTTAATCATCTATTTATTAATCAATACATTTTAAACCTTCATTTTATGAAACACTTTTACATATTCATTTTATTTACACTTAACGTTTTCCTTGGGGTTGCTCAAGTCACTCCTCCCGAAGACCTACAAGATTACTACACTACTGTCGATTTTACAAAAACCGGATTAGAACTTAAAACCGACCTCAGCGCCGTAACTATTAGCAAGCACACTAAAAACCTAACCTATAGCCAAGTTTGGAATGCACTAAAGGTTACAGATTTAGATCCTACTAATGCCAACAACGTATTACTCGTTTATGGTTTTGACGACACCGATGGCAATTTATCTACAGACAGAAGCCGCAATAAAAACAATAATGGCGGTAATAATGGCGATTGGAACCGCGAGCATATTTACCCAAAATCTCTTGGTACGCCTAATTTAGGTGAAGATGGCCCTGGAGCCGATGCCCAAATGTTACGTCCGAGCGATGTTGGAAGAAATGCCGATCGTAACAATTTAAAATATGCAGACGGCGCGGGACACTCCGATTTCTCTAACAATGGCTGGTACCCTGGCGACGAATGGAAAGGCGATTGTGCAAGAATTATCATGTACATGTATTTGAGATATGGCGACCGCTGTCTACCATCGAATGTTGGTTTTGGAACTACCGAAGCAACTCCAGACGATATGATTGACCTGTTTCTAGAATGGAATGTTGAAGATCCTGTATCGGACTTCGAACGTACTAGAAATACATACCATGCCAATACCAGTAATACCTATGCCCAAGGAAATAGAAATCCGTTTATAGACAATCCGTATTTAGCAACTGCTATTTGGGGAGGGCCTGAAGCCGAAAACACTTGGGACAATCATCCTAACGACGATACCGAAGCACCTACAATACCAACAAATTTAGCCGCTTCTAATATTCAAGCCAACAGTTTTACCTTAAATTGGACAGCTTCAACAGACAACGTAGCCGTTGCGTCTTACTCTATAAACATCGACGACGATTTTTTCAATTTTGCATACACCAACAGCATCACCATTCAAGATCTTACACCTAGCACAACCTACACGGTAAGCATATATGCCATAGATACTTCTGGAAATTATTCCGAAGAAAGCGAATCTATTACAGTTACAACAACCGAAGCGTCTAATGAAGCCTACTGTACCGAAGAGACTTTTAGCAATATTGGCGCCAGCGAAAGTAATTATGCTACAAGAGTTTGGACAGGAGATAATACCATGGATTGGCGAGCTACCGAGGCCAGAACCGACCAAAATATGAATGGCAGCAGAGTTATTGCCATAAGAGACGGTATACTTACACCACCAAGAACTTCTGGAGGTATTGGCCAATTAACCGTAACCACGCAACGCGTATTTAGTGGTACAGCAGGAACTTTCGATTTGGTAATTAATGGCACTAAAGTTGGCGAAATACCTTATGGTGATGCCATGCAAACCACAACAATAGAAAACCTAAATATAGAAGGCGTAATCCAAATAGAAATCAACAACAACAGCACCGCCAGTAATCGCGTTATGTTTGATGATTTACGTTGGACTTGTTTTGACGCCTTATCTGTTGAAGATAACGACTTGTCTGAGATTCAAATTTTTCCAAATCCATTCAACAACACTTTGCAAATTCAAGGTAACAACTTACAAGAAACGCAAGTAAACGTATACAACTTACTGGGCAAATTAGTTTTATCGACCACGCTTCAAGACAGTCGAACTTTAAATACTCATGCACTTCAACCAGGTTTATATATTTTAAAATTAAAACAAGGCGCTACAGTACTTACTAAAAAAATTATTAAACACTAATTCTGCTTTAACATAAAAACCAAGTGCAATTTTATTGCATGACAAAAGCAACTCTAATCGGGTTGCTTTTTTATTTACAGCAAGCCAATAAAGACTGTAATAATTATTGATATAATATCGACAAAAAACACTAATTTTGTGCTTTCTAAAAAACAACGCAAACCCGAACATAATGATTCATTTCTTTGGAAACGTAAACAGCAAAGTATTTGCTGTACAAACAGTAAAAGAATTATCTTCTGAAACCATTCAAAAATTAACATGGTTATTTGGCAACCAGCCTAAAATAGAGCAAGCATCATTAGATGCTTTTTTTGTTGGGCCAAGAGCAGCTATGATTACGCCTTGGAGTACCAATGCGGTAGAAATAACCCAAAACATGGGGATTTCAGACATCATTCGAATTGAGGAATTCGAAGCTGTTTCTGAAGATTTCAAAGGTTACGACCCGATGATTTCTGAAAAATTCAACGGATTAGACCAAGAATCATTCACTATAGATATCAAGCCAGAACCTATTCTGGATATTGAAGATATTGCGGCTTACAACATTCAGGAAGGGCTTTCTTTAAGTGATGAAGAAGTGGCTTACTTAGAAGGTGTTTCTGAAAAAATTGGTCGCCCGTTAACCGATTCAGAAGTTTTCGGTTTCTCTCAAGTAAATAGTGAGCACTGTCGTCACAAAATTTTCAACGGCACTTTTGTTATTGATGGTGAAGTAAAACCGACATCATTATTTAAAATGATTCGTAAAACGTCTGAAACGAATCCTAACGATATTGTTTCAGCCTATAAAGACAACGTGGCTTTTGTAAAGGGACCTGTTGTTGAGCAATTTGCTCCTAAAACAGCTGATAAACCAGACTTCTATGAAACTAAAGATTTCGAATCTGTGATTTCATTAAAAGCGGAGACGCACAACTTCCCAACCACCGTAGAGCCTTTTAATGGTGCTGCAACAGGTTCTGGAGGTGAAATTCGTGACCGTTTAGCTGGAGGAAAAGGATCCTTACCTTTAGCTGGTACTGCGGTTTATATGACGTCTTATTCGCGTTTGGAAGAAAACCGTCCTTGGGAAAAAGCCATGGACGAGCGCAAATGGCTATACCAAACACCAATGGATATCTTAATCAAGGCTTCTAACGGAGCTTCAGATTTTGGTAATAAATTTGGTCAGCCATTAATCTGTGGTTCGGTATTAACATTTGAACACGAAGAAGACACTTCGACTGCGCTCAGTACAGGTGCTAGAAAATTAGGTTTCGACAAGGTGATTATGCAAGCCGGAGGTATTGGGTATGGTAAAGCTGAACAAGCTTTAAAAGATACTCCTAAAACCGGTGATAAAGTCGTTATTCTTGGTGGTGAAAATTACCGTATTGGTATGGGTGGTGCTGCGGTATCATCGGCTGATACTGGAGAGTTTGAATCAGGTATCGAGTTAAACGCGGTACAACGTTCGAATCCTGAAATGCAAAAACGTGCTGCCAATGCGGTTCGTGGTATGGTTGAAAGTGATGAAAACTACATTGTTTCTATTCACGATCATGGTGCTGGTGGACACTTAAACTGTTTATCTGAATTAGTTGAAGAAACCGGTGGACACATCGATTTAGATAAATTACCTGTAGGTGACCCTACCCTATCTGATAAAGAAATTATCGGTAACGAATCTCAGGAACGTATGGGATTAGTGATTGCCGAAAAACATATTGAAACACTACAAAAGATTGCTGATCGTGAGCGTTCACCAATGTACACCGTTGGAGACGTAACTGGCAATCACCGTTTCACTTTTGAGTCTAAAACCAACGGACACAAACCAATGGATTTAGCCATGGATGATATGTTTGGAAGTTCTCCAAAAACATACATGCACGATAAAAAAGTAGCTCGCAATTATGCCGATGTTGCTTATAACAAAGAAAACTTCTACAATTATTTAGACCAGTTATTACAATTAGAGGCTGTGGCTTCTAAAGACTGGTTGACCAATAAAGTAGACCGTTGTGTTGGTGGAAAAGTAGCCAAACAGCAATGTGTTGGACCATTACAAATTCCATTAAACAACGTTGGTGTGATGGCCTTAGATTACAAAGGTAAAGAAGGTATCGCCACCTCTATCGGGCACTCGCCTATTTCTGGATTAATTAATCCGGTGGCAGGAAGTAGAAACTCGATTACCGAAGCCTTAACCAACATTATCTGGGCGCCTTTAAAAGACGGTATTAAAAATGTATCGTTATCGGCTAACTGGATGTGGCCTTGTAAAAATGAAGGTGAAGATGCGCGTTTATACGAAGCTGTTGAAGCGGTTTCAGAATTTGCGATTGATTTAGGTATCAACGTGCCTACCGGAAAAGATTCCTTATCTATGAAGCAAAAATACCCTAATGAAGAGGTTATTGCTCCTGGTACGGTAATCATTTCAGCGGCTGCAAACTGTATAGACATCAATAAAGTGGTTGAACCTGTATTCCAAAAAGGAGCAGGAAACGTTTATTACATCAACCTGTCTCAGGACAACTTTAAATTAGGAGGAAGTTCATTTGCCCAGGTGGTTAACAAAATTGGAAACGACACACCAAATGTACAATCTGCAGCTTACGTTAAAACCGTATTCAACACGATTCAACAGTTAATTCTTGACGGACAAATTGTTGCTGGTCACGATGTGGCTTCAGGTGGTTTAATCACGACGTTGTTAGAATTATGTTTTGCTGATAACAATTTAGGTTCAGAATTAGATATCACCGCTTTAGCTGAAAACGATTCATTTAAAGTATTATTTGCTGAAAATGCAGGTTTAGTAATTCAATCTAAAGATGCTTCAATAGAATCTGTATTATCTGCTGCTAACATTGAATTCTTTAATATTGGTAAAGTCACAGAATCTGATGTACTAAGCATCATCAACGGAACGGATGTATTTACGATGACGGTATCTCGTTTACGTGATATGTGGTACAAAACATCCTTCTTATTAGACCAAAAACAAACCGCTAACGGTTTAGCACAAGACCGTTACGACAACTATAAAAATCAACCATTACAATACACGTTCCCCAGTCACTTTACAGGAAAACTTCCTGTAGTCGATGCAAGTAAGCCAAGACCAAAAGCTGCGATTTTACGTGAAAAAGGAAGTAACTCTGAGCGTGAAATGGCTAATGCCATGTACTTAGCCGGATTTGATGTGAAAGACGTTCACATGACCGATTTAATTTCTGGTCGTGAAACGTTGGAAGACATTCAGTTCTTAGGTGCTGTTGGTGGATTCTCTAACTCAGACGTTTTAGGTTCTGCTAAAGGTTGGGCCGGAGCCATCAAATACAACGAAAAAGCGAACGAAGTGATTAAAAACTTCTTCAAACGTGAAGACACGCTTTCGGTTGGTATTTGTAACGGTTGTCAGTTATGGATGGAATTAGATCTTATTAACCCTGAACACGATGTTCATGGAAAAATGACATACAACGATTCACATAAACACGAAAGTGCATTTACTTCTGTAAAAATTCAGAAAAATAACTCAGTAATGTTGTCGAGTTTAGAAGGAAGTACTTTAGGAGTTTGGATTTCTCATGGTGAAGGTAAATTTAACTTGCCAGAATCTGAAGACCAATACAACATTGTTGGTAAATACGCATACGCAGAATACCCACACAATCCAAACGGTTCAGATTACAACACCGCGATGCTATGTGATGCAACAGGTCGTCACTTAGTAACGATGCCACACATCGAGCGTTCTACATTCCAATGGAACTGGGCAAACTACCCAAGTAACAGACAAGACGAAGTTTCGCCTTGGATTGAAGCTTTTGTGAATGCCAGAAAGTGGGTAGAAAGTAGAGAAAAATAATATTTTACAATTTGATTTTAGACGGCTAGAATACAGAAATTAAACCGTTTCAAGATATACCTAATATAAAAACGAGATCTTTAAATAAAGGTCTCGTTTTTTTGTTATATCTGTGCTAGTTTCCAATCCCTTCTAATTATTGTATTTCAAAACTATTGCTCATAAAAATTCCAAAAACATGAAGAATAAGTAGCGTTTAATTTAAATGCGACAATTGGTATTAAAAGTAATAAAACGTAACTTACGCAAGTTTATGACTAACTAAGCACCAATGAAATACATTTTAACCCTACTATGCCTATATATTTTCAATTTAATCCAAGCACAAACCCAAGCAGAGCCCTCAAACATAAATGATTTAAAAACTGCAATAAAAACTGAAACCAACAACACAAAAAAACTTATTTTATTAGACAGTCTAACCCAACTCACCTATAACCAAAAAGAATTAGGCTTTGACTCGATTTCACGAGCCACCATAGATTTTGCTATTCAATTAGACTCTTTCAACCTTGCATCTCGAAACACCCAAGACCTCATCAATTTTCACAACAATGTATTGGGTCAGCCCAAAGAAGGCATTGCGATATTCAACACGTATTTTAACCAAGTTAAAGACCATATTACGGATCGGAATCTTGCAGGTATTTATATTGATGCTGGCGATAGCTATTATTTTGTTAAAGAAGTAGACACCGCCATGGCGTTTTATGATAAAGCAAAATTTCATGCCGACAAAGCAGGAAACGATCACGTTAAAGCCTTTGCTATTTTGTATCAAGGCTACTACTATTCCGATGAAGGTAATTTTGTAAAAGCCTCACAATATCTGCAAGAAGCTTCAGAGATTTTCATCAAGGTTAAAGACACATTCAATATTATTTCTTCCAAAAATGCCTTATCCATTTTATACAGCTCTAATGGCTTTGCTAAGGAAGGTCAACAGGAACGTAAGGAAGCGATTGCATTGGCAAAATTATCTGGCAACAACGGGTCTTTGGTTACACTTTATGTGAATTCTGCTGAAGATTACAAAAAACAAGGGCGACAGGATTTGCGTATTTCTTATCTAAAAAAGGCTATGGAAGCTGCAAAATCTTCAAGAAACCTAGAATTCGCCAAACCAATTTTACTACATCTATTTGTGGTTGCCTACGCCCAAACCGATAGCATTGCACAAGCCAAGCATTACTTAAAAGCCCTAACCCAAGACAAAAGGAACACACAAGGCATTTACGAAAGTAATTACTACCGCGCATCTGCCCAATTAGCCTATGCCGAAAACGACTATAAAGCTGCTCAAAAATGGGGAACTCAATTTTTAGATGCCGTTAAAACGGCTAACCAATGGGAACATTTAAAAGAAGCTGAAGCGTTTTTAGCAAAAACCTACGAAAAACTAAATCAATACAATCAGGCTTACAGCCATTTAAACGCATCTAAAAAGATCGAAGACTCTCTACAATCTGTTCAAAAAAACAATGCATTGAGCTACTACCAAACACTTTACGAAACCAATAAACGCGACCAAAAAATTGCAGCACAAAACACAGAGATCAAACTTTTAGACGAACAAAACAAACACCGTTTGCAACTACTGTGGATTAGTATTTTCCTGCTATTAGGTATTTTTTCTATTATCTATCTCTGGCGTTCAAGACAATATTCGCGCAAAAAAGTACAGTTACAAAAGGTCTTTGCGCAAGATTTAATACGCAGTGTAGAAACCGAACGTAAACGCATATCTAGCGAACTTCACGATAGCGTTGGCCAAAGTCTTTTACTTATAAAAAACAAAATATTTTTAGACCATAAGGATGCTTCCGAAACGACTTTAGTAGATAATGCTATAGATGAAGTTAGAAGCATTTCGCAACAATTACACCCGTTTCAGTTTGAAAAATTAGGCTTAATAAAATCGATTAAAAACACGATTGAAGCCTTTCAGAAAAATTCAACTATTTTTTATTCCGAGGATATTGAAGATACCGATTTAGATATTCCGAAGGAGAAAGAAATTTTTATTTTTAGAATGATTCAAGAATGCCTTAACAACGTCGAAAAGCACTCGCAAGCCAAAGCCTGCGTGGTTAGTATCGAAAATATTAACGACGCTGTGTTGTTTGAAATTAAGGATAATGGTCGCGGTTTTGATGTTACTGAAGATTCCGAATTATTAAACAGTCTCGGCATGAAAACCATGAAAGAGCGCGCACAAATTACCAACACGCAACTAAGTATTAATTCGGTTAAAGGAAAAGGAACCTCCATTCAAATTAAAGTCCCAAAACAGTAATATATGCCTACTACAATTGTAATTGCAGACGACCACCCGCTACTTTTAAATGGCACCAAAACATTTTTAGAAAGTAAGTGGTTTAAAATTTTAGACACCGCTACAGATGGTAATTCGGCTTATAACAAAATTGCATCGCTTAAACCCGATGTAGCCATTTTAGATTTCGATATGCCAAAACTTAATGGTCTAGAAGTTGCCCTAGAGATAAAACGCAATGCACTAAATACAAAAGTTATTATTTTAACCCTACACAAGCAAGAAGCTATTTTAAATGAAGTTGGCAAAACTATTGAAGGCTACCTTACAAAAGACAGTGCCTTAGAAGAATTGGAATCCTGCTTAGAACGACTTAAAAACAATGGCAATTATATTGGTTCAAAATTGAAAAACGATACGTTATGTACTAATTCGGCGTCTAAAATAGAAAGTCTTACTCCATCCGAGGTTAAAATTTTAAAGTATCTAGACCAACATTACAGCAGCTCCCAAATTGCTGAAGAATTATTTATTTCTAGACGAACAGTAGAAAAACATCGCAGCAATATCATTAAAAAATTAGAATTGAATAACACCAACCAAAACGCCCTTTTTATCTGGTTAAAAAACAATCCCGATATTTTTAATACGTAGACCTACCTATTACATTAACGCTCACGATTTTATAATTTTAAGGAATCATCAAGATTTCAATAAAAATTATAACAGCACACACATATTACACGCCAAATAACTACTGGATTTTAAACGTTTTTTCTATTGATTTACCTCAAAAAACACCTTATAAAATACAACCAGACGGCTACAGTTATTTTATTTTTAATGAACAGCATCCTAATACCATTCAATATTACAAACCATTTAACACACCATTATCTCTAAAATCAGCTGTAAATACCCAAGTGTTTATAGTTAAATGCAGACCTACTTACATTGGTTATGTGTTAGAACATAATATTAATTGGGCTCCAAAACAAACAATAGATTTTTTAACCAGTTTAAATACTAATCCTTTCACACATATTACGCCCACTATTTTAGACAATATCATCATTCAATTACAAACAAAACCAGAATCTTGGTCTATAGCTAAATTTCAAAATCGTTACCAATGCTCTGCCGCAAAATTAAATCGCTTTTTCAAAACATATTTAGGAATGACTTTTAAGCAGTATCAGCAACTACTTATACAAAGTACGTAGGCCTACGCATTGTATGCATTTAAATAAGCTGGTAAATTAGCAAGCGTAAAAGAATACTATTCTTAAGTGCTATTAATCTAAGGGGAAATCAGGCACAACACATATTTCTTATAGTGTTGGCCTGATTTATTTATTTTACAACATGAGCAATTACTTGGTCTCGCAGTTGCAGTTTATAAAACTCCTAAAGCGATGTTAATTGCAACGTTAAACTTTCACAAAAAACACCATCAACGTTTCCAAAACTTTAATTTAAACACAAATTAACTAGCCTGTTGTTTTATGTTAAAACTAAATGTCCTGCTTCTTTGCTTCCTCCCTGTATCTTTAATTGCTCAAACCACCATAACCGGAAAAGTATACGATTATAAATCAACTGCAAAAAATATAGGAGTATTCAATCTTACGTCATACAATTACACGTACACAAATCAAGACGGAGATTTTTCTATTAAAGCAGCTGTAAATGATACGATTTTATTTTCTTCGGAATTTTACAAACCCCAACGACTGGTTGTAAAAGACAAACACTTTAACACCACCAATGTTATTGAATTAAATATTTTAGTAAATGCACTTGGTACTGTAAACCTGAGTAACACCTCGAAATTTAATACTGACAAATACAAAGAAAATCTGGATACCCAACTTCAAAACGACATAAAAAACAGGCCACATTTATATGCACACCAAAATACCGGAGGCGATTTAAAGCTACTTATAAAAGCGATTATTGATGTATTTAAATCTAAAAAAAGTAAAGAAGCACCAATACAAGCAATCAACTACAAACAACTCTACGCGCTATTTAACAGCAATGCGTTTTTTAATAAAAAACTATTAACAAACGATTTAAACATAGAAGATAAATACATTCCTTTATTTTTTGATTATTGCGACACCAAACAACTTAAAGACGATTTACTAAAAGAACGCAATCGCATAATTTTACTCGATTCGTTAGTTAAGTTTAGCCAAGAGTTCACCACATTAATTAAAGATACAGAACCACATTTAACAACCGATTAATGCCCATAAAATCTTGCTACAACCTCATCGTAACTTTTAATCGATTTTTTAAGCCAATCTAAACGTTTTTCTAATTGCTCTTGTTCGGTTAACTGCCAATTTAAATCTGTTTTCTTCAATTTAGTAGTAACATGCTGTAAAATTATGGCTGCAGAAACAGAAATATTTAAACTTTCTGTAAAGCCCACCATCGGAATCTTTAAAAAACCATCGGCTTCACTTAAAACAATTTCAGACAGGCCTTCAGTTTCCCTACCAAAGAAAAAACAAGACGGTTTAGACACATCAAAATCATACAACTCACAATCGTTTTTATGTGGTGTGGTTGCAATAATTTGATAACCTTTTTGTTTCAAATCGGTTATACAATCCTTCACATGATTATATCTGTTTAAATCCACCCATTTTTGAGCTCCCATAGCAATCTCCCGATCTATTCTCTTCGAATTTCGCTCTTCTACAATATTTACTTCCTGTATACCAAACACATCGCAACTTCGTATTACCGCACTCGTATTATGTAGCTGATACACATCTTCGGTGGCTACTGTAAAATGTTTAGTGCGTTGTGGTAAGACGGCATCAAAACGGGCTTTTCGCTCGGGCGTAATTATCGTTTCTAAATGATTTACAAGTGCTAAATCAATCATTATTGAATTTTGAATTTTATGAAACTTCGAATTTATAAAAATGATTTATTATTTTTAAATAATGAAACATATAGTTGTATTATCTGGTGCTGGAATGAGTGCCGAAAGCGGTTTAAAAACCTTTAGAGACGAAAATGGTTTATGGGAAGGTCACGATGTTATGGAAGTTGCCACGCCCGAGGGTTTTAAAAACAATCCAGAACTGGTTTTAGAATTTTACAATCAACGTAGAGCACAACTTTTACAAGTATCGCCCAATAGCGCGCATTTAGATTTGGCTGCTCTCGAGAAAGATTATAAAGTAAGTATTATTACCCAAAATGTAGACGATTTACACGAACGCGCCGGCAGCAGTAACGTTATTCATTTACACGGCGAACTTTTAAAAGCAAGAAGTACGGGTAACGAGCGCGATATTTTTGCATGCCATACAGATATTAAACTAGGTGATTACTGCAAAAACGGTTATCAAATACGACCACATATTGTTTGGTTTGGAGAAGCTGTGCCCATGATGGAAGCAGCCATTAGCGTTTGCGAATCTGCCGATATATTAATTATAATAGGCACCTCTATGCAAGTGTATCCTGCCGCAGGGCTCATGCATTATGTGTCAAGCAATACTCCAACGTATTATATAGATCCTAAGCCAGAAAACATGACTAAAGCCCATGTTAACATCATTACAAAAACGGCAACCAAAGGGATGAAAGACCTGATAAACATACTACAATTGCCCTAAAATATTGGGGATTAAAAAGTTTCGAAAAACCACAAAACAGTTGTAAGTTTATATTCTTTATACTACTTTTAGTTTTATGACAGATGCCGAAATAGAACAAGAAAATGCAGCGATTGCAAGAGCTTATAAAGACCTCTTAAAAGTAAGTTATCTTACCCTTACCGATGACGACAAAAAACTGATTCGGAAAGCGTTTGATGTTGCTGTCGACGCGCATAAAAATCAACGTAGAAAATCTGGCGAAGCCTATATTTTTCACCCCATAGCCGTAGCGCGATTGGTGGCCAAAGAAATAGGCTTAGACGCCACTAGCATTGCTGCTGCCCTACTTCACGATGTTGTAGAAGATTGCCCAGAATACAGCATAGAAGACATCGAACAACTCTTTGGTAAAACCGTAGCCTTAATAGTTGATGGTTTAACAAAAATCTCATCCATGCAAAAAGACATGGAAGATGTGTCGTTACAAGCAGAAAATTTCAGAAAAATGCTGCTTACCCTTAACGACGATGTTCGCGTTATAATTATTAAAATAGCAGACCGCTTGCACAATATGCAAACTATGGACTCTATGCGTCCAGATAAACAAATAAAAATTGCAAGCGAAACCCTTTATATTTATGCACCTTTAGCCCACCGTATTGGGTTGTATAATATAAAAACGGAGCTAGAAGACTTAGGTTTAAAATATACCGAACCCGAAGTATATTTTGACATTCTAAACAAAATAAAAGAAAGCAAAGAAGAGCAAGATGCCTACATAAGGGAGTTTAATGCGTTAATAGAAAAATCTTTAGATCGGGAAGGTTTAAATTACACCATAAAAGGTCGGCCTAAATCTATTTTTTCCATTCGCAGAAAAATGTTAAAACAAGGCGTTTCTTTTGATGAAGTTTACGACAAATTTGCTGTTAGAATTATTTATAAAAGCGATCCCGCTAACGAGAAATTTCTAGCCTGGAAAATTTACTCGATTGTAACCGATCACTTTAGGCCAAACCCAATCCGACTACGCGATTGGATTTCATCGCCTAAATCTACTGGCTACGAAGCGCTTCATATTACCGTTATGGGGCCTAAAGGCCGTTGGGTAGAAGTTCAGATAAGAAGTGAGCGCATGAACGAAATTGCAGAAAAAGGATATGCGGCACATTACAAATACAAGCAAGGCCCAGAAAAAGAAGACAGTCTAGATGCTTGGATAGCTAAGCTTCAAGAAGCTTTAGAGAGCAACGAAAATAATGCAGTAGATTTTGTAGAACAGTTTAAATTAAACCTTTACTCTAAAGAAATTTTTGTCTTTACCCCTAAAGGCGATTTAAAATCTTTACCCAAAGACGCAACACCTTTAGATTTTGCGTTTCATATCCATACCGAAGTTGGTATGCGTACCCGAGGTGCCAAAGTAAACGGTAAATTGGTACCATTAAGCTACAAACTGCACAGCGGCGATCAGGTAGATATTTTAACATCGGACAATGCGAAACCAAATGCGAACTGGTTAGATTACGCCACAACAGCACGTGCACGAAGTAAAATTAAATCGTCTTTAAAAGAAGAAAAGAAACGAATTGGAGAAGACGGCAAAGAGATTTTAAGACGAAAATTAAAACAACTTAAAATAGACCTGAACGAAAAATCGATAAACGAGCTTGTTAGTTATTTCAAATTAAAAACCAGCCTCGATCTTTTTTATCGCGTGGGTATTGGCTCTATAGACAATGCTATGCTTAAAGGCTATGCCTCTTCTAGAAGCAATGCCTTGGTCAGTTTTTTCAAAAATAAAATTACGCGTCGCGCCAATATCGATAAAGACGAATTAGATAAAGACGAGGTAACCTCTAAATACGATTTACTAGTTTTTGGAAAAGAAGAAGAAAAACTGGACTACAAACTCTCTAACTGCTGTAACCCAATACCGGGCGATCCTGTTTTTGGTTTTGTAACGGTAAATGAAGGTATAAAAGTTCATAAAAAAAATTGTCCAAATGCCGTATCTTTGCAATCTAATTACGCCTACAGAATAATTCAGGCCAAATGGATAGATTCCTCGCAAGAAGAATTTTCGGCTCAAATTATTTTATCGGGTATAGATAATATGGGATTGGTAAACGACGTAACAAGAATAATTTCTGCAAACATGCATGTTAACATTAAAAGCATCAGTTTTCAGACCGACGACGGCTTGTTTTCGGGCAAAATAAACGTGGTGGTTAAAAATAATTCGATGTTAAGTAAATTAATGACCAATCTTAAGAAAATTAATGGCATAGATAAAGTGTCTAGAGTCTAAAATTAATGTAAATTTGCGCTGGAATTATGAGTTTAAAATCAGACACAAAAAATCAAGACATTGTAAAAAATGTCTTCACTAAATTTCTAGAAGAAAAAGGACATCGTAAAACACCAGAACGTTACGCGATTTTACAAGAAATTTACGATAGCGATATACATTTCGATATTGAATCTCTTTATTTAAATATGAAGAATAAAAAATATCGAGTAAGTCGTGCTACACTTTACAATACCATCGAATTACTATTGGAATGTGGCTTGGTAAGAAAACACCAATTTGGGCAAAACCAAGCACATTACGAGAAATCGTATTTCGACAAACAGCACGATCATGTTATACTTACAGATACAGGCGAAGTTATAGAATTTTGCGATCCACGAATTCAATCCATAAAAAAGACCATCGAAGAAGTTTTTGATATCGAAATTAAAAACCATTCGTTATACTTTTATGGCAACAGAAAAACAACAAAATAAAATATTTTTATAATGGCAGTAGATTTACTACTAGGGTTACAATGGGGAGACGAAGGCAAAGGAAAAATTGTTGATGTACTTACCTCTAAATACAATATTATTGCCCGTTTTCAAGGTGGTCCAAATGCCGGCCACACCTTAGTTTTTAACGGTAAAAAACACGTTTTACACACCATCCCATCAGGAATTTTTCACGACGATGCTACTAACCTGGTTGGTAACGGTGTCGTTATAGACCCTGTTATTTTCAAAAAAGAATTAGATAAACTAGACGAGCAAAATGTAAATTACAAAACATCGTTGCTAATCTCTAGAAAAGCCCATATTATACTACCAACCCACCGTCTTTTAGACGCTGCTAGCGAGGCCTCTAAAGGTAAAGCCAAAATAGGCTCTACACTAAAAGGTATTGGTCCAACTTATATGGATAAAACTGGGCGTAACGGTATGCGCGTAGGCGATTTAGAACTTAGCGACTGGAAAGAACGCTATAGAGCTTTAGCCGACAAACACGAAGCTATGATCGATTTTTACAATGTAGAAATTCAATACGATTTAGCTGAATTAGAAGCCGAATTCTTTGAAGCTGTAGAAGTTTTAAAATCGTTACAGTTTATAGATTCTGAAGAATATGTATTTCAAGCTCAAAAAGCAGGAAAATCTATTTTAGCAGAAGGTGCTCAAGGCTCGTTATTAGATATCGATTTCGGTACCTATCCTTTTGTAACCTCGAGCAATACTACTGCTGCTGGTGCTTGCACAGGTTTAGGGGTTGCCCCTAACCAGATAGGCGAAGTATTTGGTATTTTTAAAGCCTATACCACACGTGTTGGTTCTGGTCCGTTCCCTACCGAGTTATTCGACGAAGATGGTGCCACCATGGCAAAAGTTGGTCATGAATTTGGTGCAACAACTGGTCGCCCAAGACGTTGTGGCTGGTTAGATTTAGTTGCCTTAAAATACGCTTGCCAAGTTAACGGTGTTACACAACTTATGATGATGAAAGCAGATGTTTTATCGGGCTTTAAATCGTTAAAAGTATGTACTGCTTACAAATATAAAGGTGAAGTTATCGAGCATTTCCCATATAATATAGAGCCAGAAAATGTAGAGCCGATTTACACAGAATTTGAAGGTTGGAGCGAAGACTTAACAAAAATGTCTGATTACAGCGAATTACCAAAAGCTTTAAACGATTATATCGCATTTTTAGAAAAAGCCTTAGAAACACCTATTACCATAGTTTCTGTAGGGCCAGACAGAAAAGAAACTATCTTTAGATAAACCGTTCTGCTCCTAAAAACAAAATCAACGCCTGCTTAAATCGTCTTTTAAGCAGGCGTTTTTATCCTAAATCTTTTATAATGCTGTATCGCAAATCATTTATATCCTTATTTTTGCTACAAATATTTTAAATTGAAAACACACCAATATCTTTATATATTATTATGTTTAAGTTTCTTGTGGTGTTTTAGCATGCAGGCTCAGGAACAAAAACAGAAGCGAATACAAATCCAATACTCCGGATTTTTAACCTTCGACGAAGCCAAATATCCAGGAGCAAAAATACTAACACGAGACGATTCAAGTCAAATCCATATCATTCACGAAGGTGTAAACATGTGGTGCGACCAAGCAATACATTATGGCAACGAAGATTTTATAGAAGCCTATGGTCATGTAAAAATGAAACAAGGCGACACAATAAATATGAATGCCAAATATGTAGAATACAGCGGAAAAACCAAATTGGCATTTGCAAGTGGCGACGTGGTATTAACCGAACCAAGTTCGGTACTTACTACAGATACATTGTATTTTGACAGGTTAAAACAACAGGCATTTTACAAAACAGGCGGTAAAGTTGTGCGAGACTCTTCGGGCACTATAACCAGTAAAATTGGCCGTTATTATATGAATGCCAAGAAGTACCAATTTGTAAGCAAAGTTAAGCTTGTTAATCCCGAATACGTATTAGACACAGAGCAACTGGACTATTACACACAAAATGCACTAGCTTACATGTACGGCCCTAGTACCATAACTGGCGAAACTTCAAAAATATATTGCGAACGCGGCTTTTACGACACCCAAAACGACACAGGATATTTCATTAAAAACTCTAGAATAGACTACGATAACAGAGTGGTTGAAGGCGATAGCCTGTATTTTAATAGAGCGAATAGTTTTGCATCGGCAACCAACAATATTAAAGTTACAGACACACTTAATAATAGTGTGATAAAAGGACACTATGCTGAAGTATATCGTGATAAAGATTCTGTTTTTATAACAAAACGCGCCTTGGCAATTTCTGTTCAAGAACGAGATTCACTTTACATTCATGGCGATACGCTTATGGTTACAGGAAAACCAGAACACCGCATAACCAGAGCGTTCAGAAATGTAAAAATGTACAAATCGGATATGAGTGGTAAGGCCGATTCTATTCATATGGATCAGAAATCAGGATTAACCCAATTAATTAACTTGGGTCGTTTAGCACCCAAAGATAATTTTGCAGTAAAACGCAGGCCTATACTCTGGAATTTCGAGAACCAGATGACTGGCGATACCATTCATATTAAATCGAATACCAAAGCAGAAAAATTAGATTCCTTAATTGTATTCAACAATGCCTTTATTATAAACAAAGATACTGTTGGTAGTGGCTTCAATCAGATTACTGGACAAAAACTATACGGTCTTTTTAACGATGAAAACCAATTACGGCAAGTCGATATTATAAAAAATGCAGAATCGATATATTATGCCCGAAACGATAAACAAGAATTAATAGGCATCGAAAAATCGAAATCGGCCAATATCACCATATTCTTTACGGGCAATACCATTGATGAACTTCGAAAAATAAACCAAGTAGACGGCACGCTTTCACCCGAATCTAAATTCCCTGAAAACGCTCGAAAATTAAGAGGGTTTGATTGGCGTGAAGACGAACGCCCAAAAAGTGTAAACGATTTATTTAGCGACGACCCACCCTTAAATCTTCCTGTAATAAAAGGCTTAGCGCCTTATGTACCGCAAGAAGAGTTTTTTGATGACGATTTAAGAGCGCGCGCGCAACAAGCCGAAGAACAGAATAAAGCTAAAAATATTCAAAAACCTGCAAAAGCCTCTAGACATTTACCAAGTAAGGATTCTATACCTAACTTTCAACCGCCTCAAAAAACGCTACAAAAGCCAAAACTACAAGAAAAAAAGCAGTCTTAATGAGATCAGATTTTTTTAAATATCAAGCGCAAACATCACCTGCACCTTTAGCTATGGAAATTTCGCATGCTAAAGGTTCTTACATTTACGACACTAACAACAAAGCCTATTTAGATTTTGTTGCTGGCGTATCAGCTTGTGCGCTCGGTCACGGACATCCTAGAGTTGTAAACGCTATAAAAGCACAATTAGACAAATACATGCATGTTATGGTTTACGGCGAATACATTCAAAAACCCGCGGTAGATCTTGCTCGTTTTATTGCCGATCATACCCCAGAACCCTTAGAAAAAACCTACTTAACTAATTCTGGAACCGAAGCCATAGAAGGCGCTTTAAAATTAGCGAAACGAGCCACTGGCCGATCGGAAATAATTGCTGCAAAACACGCATACCACGGCAATACCATGGGTTCTATGAGCGTTATGGGTTACGAAGCCCGCAAACAAGCCTACAGACCAATTGTTCCTGGAACGCAATTTATTACTTTTAATAATGAAAACGACTTATCTAAAATAACCACAAAAACAGCAGCTGTAATTTTAGAAACCATACAAGGAGGCGCTGGATTTCTAGAACCAAAAAACAACTATTTATTAAAAGTAAAACAACAGTGCGAAGCTGTTGGCGCATTGCTTATATTAGACGAAATACAACCCGGAATTGGCAGAACAGGCAAGCTTTTTGGTTTCGAAAATTACCAGTGTACACCAGATATTTTGGTTATGGGTAAAGGTCTTGGAGGCGGCATGCCTATTGGGGCTTTTACAGCATCTTCGGCACTAATGTCGCATTTACAAGAGCATCCTAAAATGGGGCACATAACCACTTTTGGTGGTCATCCGGTAATCGCCGCCGCCGCATTAGCCACTCTGCAAGAAATTACCGAAACCAACCTTATGCCTGCTGCTTTAGAAAAAGAACAACTTTTTAGAAACGCATTACAGCATCCTTTAATTACCGAAATAAGAGGAAAAGGACTTATGTTAGCCGCCTTAACACCAAGTGCAGAAATAACCAATCAAGTCATTTTAGAAGCTCAAGACCAAGGCCTTATTTCGTTTTGGTTGCTTTTTGAACCTAAAGCCATCAGAATTACACCACCTTTAACCATTTCTAAAACAGAAATAGAACAAGGTTGTGGCATTATTATTGATATTCTAAACCGCATAAACAACTAAAAATCATACGTATATATTGTATTTTAACCTTGTTTCACGATACCTGTTGATTACTTTGTTAAAAACATTTACATTTTAAACCCATTATAAAGTATTTAGTACACTACATTTAATGGTAGTAGAAACCATATACATTTTGCCTATGGAGTTCAGTCCTAACAACAACGAGTTACCTTTAACAAAATTTGAATCGATGCTTAAAACCAACCATGTTTTATTTTTTGATTCTGAAGAATTTGAAAACATCATCCATTATTACCTCGATTTAGGAAAAATTGCACTTGCTAAAAAAGCCATAAAATTAGGTTTAGACCAACATCCCACATCCACCAATTTAAAACTCTTTAAAGTTGAAGTTTACGTTTTCGAAAACAAGTTGGAGGAAGCCGATGTTATGTTAAACGAGCTTTACAATTTAGAACCCCATAACGAAGAAATTTACATCCAAAAGGCTAATATCCTTTCTAAAAGAGATCAGCACGAAGATGCTATAGACCTTCTAAAAAAAGCCATCGATTTATCTCAAGACGATGCCTCCGACCTGTATTCTTTAATAGGTATGGAATATTTGTTTTTAGACAAATTTGAAGACGCAAAAGATAATTTCATAAAATGTTTAGAGTCCGATTTAGAAGATTACTCGGCACTTTATAACATGGTGTATTGTTTCGAGTTTTTAGAACAACACCAAGAAGCTATAGATTATTTAAATATTTATATTGATAAAAATCCTTACAGCGAAGTGGCTTGGCACCAGTTAGGAAAACAATATGTCGCCTTAAAACGCCATAAAAAAGCCATTGCAGCTTTTGATTTTGCCATTATTTCAGACGATACTTTTGTTGGAGCCTACATCGAAAAAGGTAAAGTTTTAGAAAAACTAAAACGTTTTGAAGAAGCTATAGAATGCTATACCACCTCGTTAACCTTAGACGATCCTACCTCGTTTGCCTTGTTGCGCATAGGACATTGCTACGAAAAATTAGGCAATCAAGAATTGGCTGTTCAATATTACTACAAAACCGTTCACGAAGACCCTTTATTAGACAAAGGTTGGGTTGCCATTACCAAATTTTACAACAAGCAACGCAACTTTCAAAAATCGTTACACTACATTAATAAAGCTATAAATATTGATAGTGAAAATGTAAAATATTGGAAATTATACGCACAGATTAATCACCGTTTAAATCATTTAGAAGAAGCAGAACGCGGATTTAAAAAGACACTAGAACTCGGCAATTACGAGCTCAATACTTGGTTAACCCGTTGCGATATTCTTATAGAAATTGATGAACCCGAGGCTGCGATTTACAATTTATTGCAAGCCATGGAATTTTATCCAGAAAATGCCGAAATAGAGTATCGATTAGCTGGTTTATACCACGTTACAAACGAAACAGAAAAAGCTAGTTTTCACTTAAAAAATGCCTTACTGTACAACCCTGACTATATTTTTATTATAGAGGAATTATTTCCAGAAACCTACAAATCGTCCTTTTTAAAAAAAGCACTTAAACCAAAAGAATAACCTGCTTTAGGTGTAAAAATTATTACCTTTGGTTTTCAATTTAAAACCAAAAAATGCAACGACGCTTAAAAGATTATTTCATTATATCTTTAAAAGGATTAGCTATGGGAGCTGCCGATGCGGTTCCTGGTGTTTCGGGAGGCACAATAGCTTTTATTTCTGGAATTTACGAAGAACTCATCAACACCATTAGCGGAGTTAACAAATCTCTTTTTACCACATGGCGCAAGCAAGGTTTTAAAGCGTTTTGGAACCAATTAAACGGTAATTTTCTGCTAGCCCTACTTACAGGCATCGTAATAAGCTTTGTAAGCTTTATGCGCATTGCCAAGTACTTACTAGAACATCAACCCATTTTAATTTGGTCGTTTTTCTTTGGTCTTATTATCGCCAGTATTTATTTTGTTGGTAAACAAATTAAAAAATGGAATTTAGCAACCATAATTAGTGCCATTCTAGGAGCAATTATTGCTTTTTATATTTCTACATTACCAGCTCTGAATACCACAAACAGTCCGTGGTTTTTATTTTTTGCAGGAGCCATAGCCATTTGCGCCATGATTTTACCTGGCATCTCAGGATCGTTTATTCTAGTTATTTTAGGAGCGTATAAAACATTAAGCGATGCCCTTAGTGATTTCGATATTAAAAGAATTGCGCTATTTGCCTCGGGTGCACTTATAGGGCTGCTTAGCTTTAGTCATCTTTTAAAATGGCTTTTTAAACACTATCACAACACTACACTAGCGGTACTTACAGGGTTTATTTTTGGGTCTTTAAATAAAGTGTGGCCTTGGAAATTGACAGCTACAGTTTTAGAAAAGGAATCGGGGCAAATTATTCCGTTTTCGGAAGTCTCAAAACTAGGCACTTTATCAATTTTCGAGAAGCAAACTGGCCTCACTGATCTCTACAAAACAGTTACCGAGCAAAGTACTTGGGCTTCAACTTATACCGATTTAAATCAGGTTAACGCGCAGCTAATACCTGCCATTGGCTTAATGATAATTGGTTTTTTCACCATTTTTATTCTTGAAAAACTAGGTTCAAAACAATAGTAATGGAAAGTACCAGAACCTTTACGGACAAAATCTTTCTAATCTTAAAAGGATTAGGTATGGGAGCTGCCAATAAAGTTCCTGGTGTTTCTGGAGGTGTAGTAGCTTTTGTTTCTGGGTTTTACGAAGAGTTTATTTATTCGCTTCAAAAAATAAATGGTAAAGCCTTTAAATTGTTAATAAACGGCCGATTTAAAAGTTTTTATCAATACGTAAACGGTCGCTTTTTAAGTCTGCTGTTTCTTGGCATGATTATTAGTTATTTTAGTGTTTCTAAACTATTAGACTACCTTATTAAACACTACGAACTTTATGTCTGGAGTGTGTTTTTTGGTATGATTATAGGCTCTATCTATTACATTAGTAAAGATTTTAAAGAGTGGAATTACAAAACATTAACAGCTTTAATAATTGGCACATTACTGGGGCTAAGTGTTAGTTTTTTAGATCCCGCAACAGAAAACGACAATTTGTGGTTTGTGTTTTTTTGTGGTATTATAAGTGTATCTGGCATGACGCTTCCTGGGTTTTCGGGTTCGTTTATCTTAATACTTTTAGGCAACTACGTGTTATTATTAGTCGATTCTGTAAATGCATTATCCGATACTTTTGCCGATATTTTAAAATGGAATTTCGACTTTCTAAACAATCCATATAGAATTAGACTTTTAAAAGTGCTAGCCATTTTTACTTTGGGTTCTGTAACGGGATTAGTTACCTTTTCGCATCTTCTAAGCTACATCCTAAAACATTATAAAAGTATAACAATGGCGTCTATAATTGGATTTATTGTAGGTTCTTTAGGTGTGGTTTGGCCCTGGAAAAAAACAATTTATAAATTATCGAATACAGGCGATTTTGTTTTAGATTCTACCGGCTCAAAAATTATAACAAACTATACACGATACATTCCAGAATTTAATACCGAAACCGTTGCAGCCATTTTTTTTGTGATATTTGGCATTGCTATAGTTCTAGGATTAGAAATTTACGGACGAAAAACCAGACGAATTAAATGAATACACTAGGCCTTGTAGGAAAAAATATCTCTTACTCTTTCTCGAATTCTTATTTCAAACAAAAATTTGAAGATTTAAAAATTACCGACACTACGTATCAGAATTTCGATATTCAAGATATTTCCGAATTCCCTAACATATTTAAAGACCACCCCAATGTAAAAGGTTTAAATGTAACCATTCCTTATAAAGAGCAGGTTATCCCCTATTTGCACAAGTTAAATAGTCGAGCCAAAAAAATTGGAGCGGTAAACACAATTAAAATAACAAAAAAAGGCAAATTAGTTGGTTATAATACCGATTACTACGGATTCAAAAAATCGTTAGAACCACATTTACTATCGTACCACGACAAGGCTTTAATTTTAGGAACAGGAGGCGCCAGCAAAGCCATAGCTTACGCTCTTAAAAAACTTAAAATTAAATTTCAATACGTGTCTCGAAGCCCAAAAAACGATAACACCATAAGTTACGAAAGCTTAAATAATGATATTATTGATGCGCATAAAATCATAATCAACTGTTCGCCAGTGGGTACATTTCCTAATATTCACGAATGCCCAGACATTCCTTACAACGCAATTGGCCGCGAACATATTTTATTCGATTTAATTTACAACCCAGAAGAAACCCGATTTTTAAAGCACGGCAGAGAGCGCAAAGCAACCACAATTAATGGCCTTAACATGCTTATATTACAAGCCGAAAAAGCTTGGGATATCTGGAATTTATACTAGCCAATACAACCTTTACATTTAAAGATTACAACACTTTGTAAATATACTAGTTGTTAGTATATTTAGAACTTATATTAACGTACATAAACATTTTTTAAAATGTCAGAGCAAGATAACCTACAACCTGTAGACGGAAACGAAGAAAATAAGAACGGTACAGACGAGTCTGTAAAAGCCACTACGCCACATAACGAAATAGTATCTCCTAACGACGATATAAAAAACGAAGATGTGGTTTTTGAAGAAATTGAAGCTTCAAATGCAGAAGATGCCGAAGACGAAGGCAATAACGACAGACACACTATTCCGTTTAAAGACTACGATACCATGTCGCTAGAAGCACTCGCAATAGAATTAGAAAAACTAATTGCTAGCGAAAAAGTGCAGGCCATTAAAGCGCACGTAGAAAGCATAAAAAACGAATTCAATTCGAAATTTAACGCACTTGTAGACGAAAAAAAGGAAGATTTTTTGAACGATGGTGGCAACGAAATAGATTTTTATTACTCCAACCCTATTCAAAAACGATTCAAAACTGCCTATAAAGATTATCGCGGTAAATTACACGCACACTATAAAAATATAGAAAACAGCCTAAAAGACAACCTGGCTAAGCGACTTGAAATTATTGAAGAAATTAAAGGCTTAATCAATGTCGAAGAAAATATAAACACCACTTACAAGCATTTTAAAGACCTACAGGAACAATGGCGTAATGCAGGGCCAATTCCTAGAGACAAATACAATAATGCTTGGAATAGTTACCACCACCACGTAGAGATTTTTTACGACTTTTTACACCTTAATCGCGATTTAAGAGACTTAGATTTTAAACACAATTTAGAACTAAAACTTAAAATTATTGAGCGTGCCGAAGAATTGGCTAAAGACGACGACACTAACCGTTCTTTTAGAGAGTTACAAGTATTACACAAAATGTGGAAAGAAGAACTTGGACCAGTATCGAAAGAACACCGCGAGGAAATATGGAACCGTTTTAAAACTGCAACTAAAACCATCCATAATAAACGACAGGCTTATTTTGAAGAATTAGATAAAGTCTACGAAAAAAATCTAGAGAAAAAACAAGATTTAATTGCCAAAATAGAAGCTATAACAGAGCAAGGCGCAAAATCGCATAACGGTTGGCAGGCCAAAATAAAAGAGATCGAACAACTTCGTGAAGCTTTT
The DNA here is from genome assembly GCA_030427735.1 of Bacteroidia bacterium. GTDB lineage: Bacteria > Bacteroidota > Bacteroidia > Flavobacteriales > Flavobacteriaceae > Formosa. The sequence continues at coordinate 519,166 of JAUIBP010000001.1, forward strand.
TTTAGCGCTGGAAAAGTACCTTTAAAAGTAAACGAAGCTACGTGGCAAAAGTTTAAAGAAGTGGTTAGAGCTTTCAATCGCAAAAAAAATGTGTTTTATAAAGAACTGAAGAAAGAGCAATTTGATAATCTTCAGAAAAAAATGGATTTAATACAAATTGCTGAAGACAATAAAGACAGCGACGATTTTGAGGTAACCACTCCCCTGATGAAAAAAATACAGAGCGATTGGAAAAAAATTGGCCATGTACCGCGCAAAGACAGCGATAAAATATGGAAACGTTTTAAAGCTGCATGCAACGCTTACTTCGATAAATTACACGCTCAAAGAAACGCAGAAAACAAAGAGGAGCTAGATGCCTTTAATGCTAAAACCAATTTATTAGACAGTTTAAAAACATTAGAATTTACTGGCGACAAAGACAGCGATTTAAAACTCATTAAAGCCCAAATAAATACTTGGCAAACGCTTGGCCGCGTACCTAACAACAAACGCTTTATCGAAGGTAAATTCAACAAAGCGCTAGACGACCTTTTTAAACGCATAAAAATAAATAAAAACGAAGCCGAATTAATTAAATTCGACAATAAGATCGACGAGCTAAACAATGCCCAAGATTCCAGACATTTAGACAATGAGCGTACTTTTATTCGTAAAAAAATAGACGAAATAAAAGGAGAAATAAATCAGCTGGAAAACAATTTACAATTCTTTACTAATGTAGACGACGATAATCCTTTAGTTAAAGAAGTACATGCCAATATTAAAAACCATAAAGACGAATTAAAGCTTTGGAAAACCAAGCTGAGTAAAATAAAAGCATTGTATTAAAATACACTTAAAAAAGTTTTTCAAAAATCCTATCTACTAACTCAGATAGGATTTTTTCATTTAAAAAACACAATAATCCGCACATGTCAACAATTTTTAAATCTTATAAAAACATTATGCCTGAGTAAAAAAAAGGAGTCGTATCTTTATAACATCCTGTGTAAATTAAGAAACATGACACCCAAAAAAACAATTGTAATTGTTGGAGGCGGATTCGCCGGTTTAGAATTAATTAAACAACTAAAACACTCTAAAAATCATCAAATAATACTTGTAGACCTTAATAACTACAACTTTTTCCCGCCTTTACTTTACCAAGTAGCTTCTGGATTTATGGAGCCATCGGCTATAAGTTATCCGTTCAGAAAAATTTTAAGACGTAACAAAAATGTACGTTTTAGACTTGGAACCTTGCAAGAAGTAATACCTGCAGAGCACAAAATTATACTTAGTAACGGCGAACTGCATTACGACTATTTAGTCATGGCCACAGGAGCCGAAACCAACTTTTTTGGGAATAAAAATATTGAAGAAAAACTTTGCCCATGAAAACCATTTCGGATGCTTTGGCGCTCCGAAATTTAATTTTCACACGTTTAGAACGAGCTACAAGAATAGAAGATCCTAAGCAGCGTAAAAAATTACTATCGTTTGTTATTGCTGGAGCAGGCCCTACCGGAGTAGAACTTTCGGGTATTTTTGCAGAAATGCGAAGCAATATTCTTACCAAAGACTACCCAGAACTCTCTAAACAAGATTTAGGCGATATTTACTTGATAGACGGCCAACCTGCTGTGCTTTCTGCCATGTCTAAAAAAACGCAAGGGTACACCTATAAAAAATTACAAGAATTAGGCATACATATTAAACTAAATACTTTTGTAAAGGATTTTGACAATGATATTGTTTACCTCTCGGACGACACGACTATAGAGTCGCGTAACCTGATTTGGGCCGCAGGTATTTCGGCAAAAACTTTTGATGGATTTAAACCCGAAGATTACGGTCGCGGTAAACGCTTAAAAACAAATGCTTTTAATTTAGTTGATGGCTATAAAAACATTTACGCCATAGGAGATGCCTGCATCGTTTCGGGAGACGATTTATTTCCTGATGGGCACCCGCAATTAGCACAAGTGGCTATACAACAAGCGCATAATTTGGGTAAAAACTTAAACAAAAATTCAGTACAATCTTGGACACCTTTTTCTTATAACGACAAAGGCTCGATGGCCATTATTGGTCGTAACAAAGCTGTTACCGATGGTCCTAACCAAAAATTCTTTATTAAAGGATTCATCGCTTGGTGCGTTTGGATTTTTGTACACATTATGTCTCTTGTTAATTTTAGAAATCGCATGCGAGCACTTTACGATTGGACGGGATATTACATTTATAAAGATCAATCTTTTAGAATGATTATCAAACCCAAAGAGCAACAACAAAAATAATTTTCTCGAAAAATCTAAAGTAAATGGTTTTGGTTTACAAATTTATTGCAACAACAAATCGTCTAAAGCGTTTTGAAGATTATGAAATTTAAAATCGAAGCCTTTATTTTCTATTTTTTTAGATCCCACACGCTGGCTAGCAAATAGCAATTCGTGCATATCGCCTAGAACTACTTTCATAACACTTTTAGGCATATTGGGCAAAAGCAATGGCTTGCTTAACGTTTTTGCGACCATTCGAGTGAGTTCGGCATGTGTTACCGGATTAGGTGCAACGGCATTGTATATGCCTTCTAGCCTATATTTTAAAACGTGCATAAAAACGCGAACCACATCATCTACATGAATCCATGATTGCCATTGTTCTCCCGAACCAAAAACAGCCCCTAAACCAAAATCTATAGGCTTTTTTAATTCAGGCAATGCACCGCCTTCTTCTGCTAGAACCAAACCAATTCTAATTTTAGCCACAGGAATATTCAAACTAAAAAACGTATCGACTTCATCTTCCCATGCTTTAACCACTTTTCCTAAAAAAGAGCTGTCTATTGTCGTTTCGGACTCTTCGTAATACTTTATTAAGGAATCTGGGTAAATATTAATTCCGCTAGCCGATATAAAATGCGCTACTTTATGAGTGTTTAACGATTTTAAACTTTTATGTAGTAAGCGCGTGGTGACAACGCGACTATCTAAAATTGTTTTCTTATAAGATGTTGTCCACCGTTTAGATACTGTTGCGCCTGCTAAATGAATAATCACTTCCACATCATCAAAACATGATAAATCTATTTCTCCTGTTTCGGGATTCCAATAATATCCTTGATAAAGTGGCTCTGATTGTATTTTACTTTTACTGGTTGTTAAATATTTAACAGCAATATCCTTACGAATACATGCCTTCGCAATTTTGCTGCCTAGAAGCCCTGTTGCACCAGTAATTAATACGCTCATACAAAAAAGTTACTCGATACCCATGTGGTTAAGTTTACAGTGTGGATTACTGCAAAGCATAAATAGGGTTCAGTTTTAAATTTATTAGTACAAAAATATTAAATAGCGTTACGTATGCAGTGTCTATTAAGTTAGGTTTAACACATAACAACCAAAATTTAATACTTATTAACGTCTTGTTTATACAATCTTTAACTGAAAAGAATCTAATAACCCTTGCAAATTATCTTTACTAAACTTAGCGCCTTTTAGTTGATTGTCATTGGGGTTAATTGAAAAATTAAATGCCGAACTAAAATCTGCCTGCTGTAAATTAGCACTTATAAACTGGGCTTGTTGTAAATCGCATTCATCAAATACTGCTTTATTTAAATCGGTTTCATAAAATACAGCTTGTTGTAAATTACATTTAGTAAATACGGTTTCCTTCAATTTTAAAAAATCGAAACTTGCCATCTGTAAATTACACGAAGTGAATTTTAAACTCAGCAAAAATGTGCTTAACTCTTTAAACGCTACGCCCAACAACTTACAATCTGTAAATATGACTTCGTTAAAAGTTGCGTTTTTAATATTAGCATTACTTAAATTACAATCTATAAACTCGCATTCTGTAAATACTAAGGCCGATAAATTACTATTAGAAAAATCGCATTGGTTAAACGTGCAGTTATCGTATTCGGCTAAAGTCAGGCGGTGATTGGAAAAATTCTCGTTTATAAAAAGTCGATCTTCAATTAAATTATTCATATTAAAATTCAGGTTTTACAGCTCTTAACATTTCACGTTTTCCTGGCGGGCCTGGCAAGCGCTCTACCACAAAGCCAACGGCCTGCATGGCTCTTCTGGCTTTGCCTTGTGCACAGTAAGTTACCAATACACCTCCTGGAATTAATGCCTTAAACATACGACTAAAAATAGATTCCCCCCACAAATCTGGCTGAACTCTTGGTCCAAAAGCATCATAATAAATAAGATGATACTGCGCGTCTTCTTCGACAGCTTCAAACTTTTTATGCTGCTTGATTAAACTAAAGTTATCCGATATGTTGTTTTGTATTTCCCAATCCGATTGATGCAAACTATAAAATATATCCTTATAAACTCCTCCTTCAATTAAATTATAAAAATTGATATGTTGTAATTGATCTTCGGCAACAGGGTAGGCTTCAATCGCTGTATAATGTATTGAGTGCTGCAAGGCATTACTTTCCAAACAGGTTAAAAAAGCATTTAAGCCAGTACCAAAACCTATTTCCAAAACAGACAAAGCAGACTGTTTTGGTAACTGATCAATCACAAAATAAAGACCAGACGCTATAAAAACATGTTTTGCCTCATTAATAGCACCATGTCTAGAATGATACGTTTCATCCAGTTCCGACACATAAATAGTGGTCGATCCATCGGCGGTTTTAATATATGTTTTCTGCAAAATAAATGAAGATTTAAAAAAGATTGAAGCTAATTAATTCGCTATTTATGGTGTGTATTTGCGAATAAATATAACGGAATTTTAAATCATTTTTCGGATTTTTATAGTACTTTTAGCTATTATTTAACTAGCGTTTAATTCGTAAATTTTAATATTTTGACCACTACTATTGAAATTACAAAAGCAAATACCAGCAAGATACAAGATGTAGATTTTGAAAATTTGACTTTTGGTAAAGTGTTTACCGACCACATGTTTGAGTGTGAATTTAAAAACGGGTCTTGGCAAACACCAAAAATTGTGCCTTATGGCCCCTTAACTATCGATCCTTCTGCACGCGTATTTCATTACGGACAAGCCGTTTTTGAAGGCATGAAGGCCTATAAAGACGACCATAACGACGTTTGGTTATTTAGACCTGAAGAAAATTTAAGACGTATTAACAAATCTGCTAAACGTTTGGCCATTCCAGAATTTCCTGAAGATATTTTTATGGACAGCTTAAAAACGTTATTAGAAATCGATAAAGATTGGGTTAAACCAGGTTTTGGTAACTCGTTATATATCCGCCCATTTGTAATTGCTACAGATCCTGCCATTGCGGCGTCGCCTGCTTTAGAATATAAGTTTTTTATAATATGTTCGCCGGCGCAGTCGTATTATTCTGGAGATGTTCGTGTATTGGTTGCCGAAAAATTTAGTAGATCTGCAAACGGAGGCGTTGGTTATGCCAAAGCTGCTGGTAATTATGCGGCACAGTTTTACCCAACATCTTTAGCTAACGAAGAAGGTTTTCAGCAAATTATCTGGACCGATGCCGATACTCATGAGTTTTTAGAAGAAGCAGGAACTATGAATGTGTTTTTCAGAATTGATGACACACTTATAACCGCACCTACAAGCGATAGAATTCTTGATGGTATTACGCGTAAAAGCATTATACAAATTGCTGAAGATGCTGCCATGAAAGTTGAAGTTAGACCTATAACAGTTACAGAAATTAAAGCAGCAGCAAAAAACGGATCGCTTAAAGAAATTTTTGGTTCTGGAACAGCTGCAGTGGTAAGTCCTATTTCGGCTTTTGCACACAAAGATGAAGTCTTCGAAATTCCAAAACAAGACCCTTCATTTGCTTCAATTTTTAAGGAAAAACTTCTTAATATTCAGTATAACAAATCGGAAGATCCATACGGTTGGAGACAACCTATTATATAATATTGTATAATTAAAAACAAAGGCTGTTTTGAATGCTTTCTTAATATCGCCTAATTCAATCTGACTCTAAACCTTAGTGTTATATTAATTAATACACGAGACATTAAAATAAGTTTAGATAGAATAAAGCGAGAAACACATCTTCAAAACAGCCTTAGTTTTATTGCTCTAAAACCTGAGCTATATTGGGTTTAAAATAGTTTGGCCCTTTTAACACTTTACCATCTTCTCTGTAAATAGGTTCGCCGTTTTCGCCCAATTTACTCATATTGCTGCGTTGTATTTCATCGAACACGGCTTCAATTTTATGCTGCAGACCATGTTCTATAATAGTACCACATAAAATATAAAGCATATCGCCTAAGGCATCTGCAACTTCTACCAAATCGTTATTATTGGCCGCTTCTAAATACTCTTCGTTTTCTTCTTTCATCAAATTAAAACGCAGTGTGTTTTTACTAGTCCCTAAGCTAGCTTTTGGACTTTCGCTATGCCCTATTTTAAATGCTGTATGAAATGCTTTTACAGCTTCTATTTTATGTTTCATGTTATTAAAATATTATTTTTTTGTTTATTTTTACACAATTATTAATTTCACAATAAACGCCGAACTTTTTCAGTTTTTGTCGATAATTTAAAAATTAATTATACTATTTTTTATTAATTCTTAGTACGCCCTATGTTTACAACCGGTCAACTTGTTTTTGGTGTTATATTTTTTATTGCTTTTGTAATTGTGCTTTTGTTTACCTACAAAAAGGACTTAAGGATTCATAAAAAATATTACAACGGCAGTATTTGGGTACTTATAGGTTTTATTGCTTTTTTATTGTTTATTGTGAGTATAAAACTCATTTTTAAAAGTTAAAAGTAACCTTTTTACCGATATTTTATCTTCCATTCGGTGTATTAAATCCTCCTCAAATATTTTACATTATATAAATGAGATGGCTCTTAATGCAATCCGTTAAGTTTTATTGCAGTAAGACGAACTAATGCCTTACAATTTGTAGGAAAATTGATTACCTTTGATATTAACCAATTTTTCGCACATGAAATACGCCAAATATCTTTTATTACTTCTACTTATCGCTTTTATTGGATCTGCTATTTATGTTGCTGTGCAACCTAACGAGTTGAAGCTAACCAAAACTAAAACCATACAAGCCCCTCAAGAAGTAGTTTACAATTATGTTGAAGATTTAAAAACTTGGCAAGATTGGTCGCCTTGGCCTAAAACAGATCCCACAGACACACTAGGAAATTCCAATAGCTATACCTGGCTAGATAATAATAAATTAGGAACAATAACCAAGCTTAATAGCAGTAAGCCGTCAGGATTGCAACAAACTGTTTCGTTTCCCGATTACCCAAAAACAGAACTAGATTGGACGTTTGAACCAACAGGCAAAAGAACAACACAGGTAACATGGACTTTTACTAGTAAAAATATTCCCTTTAAACAAAAAGCCTTATACGCCTTATTTGGTAGTCCAGATGTTGAATTAGCTCCAAAATTTGAAAACAGTTTAACCAAACTCGGTACGGCTGTAGTACAAAGCATGAAAACCTTTAGTATTACAAAAGATGGTATTACCCACCACAGTGGCGGTTATTATTTATATAAAACTGCGTCGAGCAAGTTAGATCGTTTTCACGATAAAATAGAACAATTAATGCCAGAAGTAGATAACTACATAAAAAACAACCATATCGCTATGGCTGGTTCGCCTTACATATTTTATCATAAATGGGATACTGTAAACAACGCCGTTATTTTCTCGTATTGCATACCAACAAGCACACAAGTTATCTCTACTAAAGAAGATATACTAACTGGACTTTTAGAACCTTTTAGAACTGTAAAAACAACACTAAAAGGCGATTACGAATTTTTAGATCGCGCCTGGGAAGCAACCTTTAATGATATGAAATCCAATGGTCTCGTGCCGTTAGAAAATGGTCCAATGCTAGAAACTTATGTTACGAATCCCGATGTTGTATTAAATCCTGCAAACTGGATTACAGAATTGTACGTTGCCATAAAAGAAGAAGATTCTATACCTAATTTTAATTTACCTTAAAAAACAACAGCCCTCCCATGAAACAATTGTTACTTATATTTCTTGGGGGTGGACTAGGTAGCATACTTCGTTTTTTAATAAGTAAACATTTAAATAATGCTGCAACAGGCATACCTTATGGTACTTTTTTAGCCAATATTTTAGGCAGCTTATTTATTGGCATTATTTTAGGACTTGCCGCAAAACATCATTTTATATCGCAAAACCATACCTTATTACTCGCTACAGGTTTTTGTGGCGGACTGACTACATTTTCTACTTTTGCTTACGAAAACCATGTGTTTTTAAAGTCTGGAGATTTTCTCAATTTTGCCATCTACACACTAGCTAGTTTTATTCTAGGTTTTCTCGCCGTGTTTCTTGGTGTTTATTTAATAAAACACGTTTAATGCTTATTATAAGCCTTAACACCAGCTAAAATTTTAGTGTTTAAAGTATTGTCTCTCGGTACAATAGGGCACGAATAGGTATCGTTATAAGCACAATACGGGTTAAAAGCGGTGTTAAAATCTATAGTTATAGTTTGCGCCTTTGTCTTATTTGGCACTTTTAGCTCAATATAACGACCGCCAGCATAGGTAGATTCTCCATTGGTTAAATCGGAAAACGGTAAGAATAAGTAATCTGTATAGTTAGGGTCGTTCAGCAATGCCTTGCTTTCATATACATTTAACTGATATGTTTTATTATTTAATTTAAAATGAAGTACTCCAAAAATACGCTCTTGTCTAGACTCACCTGTTGTTGTAGGCATATTAAAAAACTCAGAATCGGGTGTATGCTTTAAAGTGGCCTGCACGATGTATGAAGAATCTACTTCAAAAAAATCTAAACCTTCAAAGTTTTGCCTATCCTTCTTCTTTAATGGAGATGTTGAAGCATCTTTAAATGTAGCATTTAATGATTTTTGAAATGGTGTTTCTCCCAACAACGGCCGTTTGTTTTGCTGACAAGAACTACACACTAAAAAACCAAAAACTATAAAGAATAAAAATTGTTTCATTTTATTTTTTATTCAAAAATACAACTTATCGAAATTTTATATAGCTTTGAACTAAGAATTGAAATCGAAAATTTAAGATGATGAATCTATGTACCATGTCCTATACAAAAACAAAACCATCTATTAGATGCTGGACAGTGTATATATAATTTTACCCCTATACAACAACAAAAACGTCCAACAAACCAGTTGGACGTTTTTTTTTAATAACCAACTCCATGAAAAAGCTATTCAATCAATACATAAATACTTTTAAAGGCCTCTCTACAGAGGTTTGGTGGTTAGCTCTTATAACACTAATTAATAGAGCTGGTACCATGGTTATCCCTTTCTTATCGCTATACCTAACAAAAAGTCTAGACTTTTCTTTAAGCGATGTCGGATGGATTATGAGCGCCTTTGGAGCAGGCTCTGTGGTGGGCTCTTGGCTTGGAGGAAAACTCACCGACCAAATTGGTTACTATAAAGTTATGGTTTTTAGTCTTGTTGCTTCTGGATTCTTGTTTATTGGTGTACAATTTTTAAACACTTTTGTAAGTATAATGCTTGGCGTATTTTTGCTTTTAATGGTTGCCGATATGTTTAGGCCAGCCATGTTTGTGGCCCTAAGTGCATATAGTAAGCCCGAAAACAAAGTGCGTTCTGTAACATTAATAAGATTGGCCATAAATCTTGGGTTTTCTGCAGGGCCCGCTTTAGGCGGATTAATTATTACAACTCTAAGTTATGGTGGTTTATTTTGGGTAGATGGCTTAACTTGTATGATAGCCGGCGTAATACTACTTAATGTTTTAAACCCTAAAACAGCAAGAGTAGCAGACAATATTAAAGTTGAAAATCCGCAATCTGCCTATAAAGACAAGGAATATCTTATTTTTTTATTGGCCATGTTGTTATTCAGTATCGCCTTTTTACAATACTTCTCTACTGTTCCTCTTTTTTATAAAGAAGTCCATCAGTTATCAGAATTCGAAATAGGTTTACTTATGGGGCTTAATGGTTTTACTATTTTTATTCTAGAAATGCCTGCAGTTAAAATTTTAGAAAAATCGTTATATACCAAACTCGGACTCATTATTTTCGGATCGGTATTAACAGCTTTAAGTTTTCTGGTTTTAAACCTTTCTACTTGGGTTGGTGTATTAATAATAGGTATGCTTTTAATGACAATAGGAGAAATGATTGCGTTTCCATTTTCTAATGCTTTTGCTTTAGATCGTGCCAAAAAGGGCAACCAAGGCGAATATATGGCACTTTACAGTATGTCTTTTGCAATAGCGCATATTATCGGACATAACTCGGGAATGCAAATAATTTCGGTTTTTGGTTACCAAATTACCTGGTATGTTGTTACACTTATAATGATAATTTGTATTGCGACATTACTTGTGCTAAAAAAAAGAATGTCTAAAACATAGTAAATAACCTAACGGGTAGATTTTCTTACAACTATATCTGTTGGGATAACTTCTGTTGAAAAAGCATCGGCCAATTCGCGTTCTTCTAGCTTATCTATTAATTTTTTTGCTGCGGTAGCTCCCATAATTTCTCCATGCTGACTTACGCAAGTTAATTTAGGACTAGAATGTCGCGCCAAAATTCCGTTAGAAAATGAAATTACGGCTAAATCTTTTGGAATTTTATAACCTGCTTTTTTGGCTGTTTTCATAGCTGAAATTGCTGAAGATTCATTAGTCGAAATTAATCCGTCAAATTCTTGTTCAAACAATGGTGCCATCATTTTAGTGTACGCTTTGTAATCGGGCTCTGTTGTGTTTACAACCAAAGCTTCATCGTAAGGTAAATTATTAATTTCTAAACCTTTTTTATAACCTTCAAAACGCAATTTCCCGACACTTAAATTATTTAATGGCGATACAAAAGCAATGCGTTTACACCCCTGCTTCACCAAATAACTTACTGCATCGGCAGCAGCATTTAAGTCGTCTATAATAATTTTATCGCAATTAATGGCTTCCGACACACGATCGAACATTACTATTGGAAAACCGTATTTCATAGTATTTTCGAAATGGTCGAATTTCTCGTTATTTTCAGTTTCTTCAGAAATTGCAAGTAAAAAACCATCTATACTACCAGTAGAAAGCATATCTATAATCTCTACCTCCTTGGCATAAGATTCGTTAGAAATACAACTTATAATTCGGTAACCAGATTTTGCCGCCTCCGTTTCAATACCTTTTAATACCTGTGCATAAAAGTAATTAAGCATATTAGGTATTATTACTCCTATACTTTTGGTACGTCTATTTTTTAAACTTAAAGCATTAAAGTTTGGTCTATAATTTTTTTCTTTAGCATAATTTTGAATTAACACTCTTGTTTCTTCACTAATTTCTGGAATATCGTGTAATGCTTTAGATACTGTAGAAACAGACACATTTAGGGCCTTGGCAATATCTTTTAATGTTGTTTTTTTCATGAAGTTTACAATTATGTTAGTTAGAAAGTAAAAATGCGTATGCTCGGTTTTTTGAAAGGTATAAAATTAATATAAAATATTGAAATTTAAAGTTAGTGCGGTGCTATCTAATATTAAATAAAACTTAAAAAAATTACTTTATAGAAGTCTCTTTTACCAACGGATTATTTTCTACAACATTAGACAATACTATTTGTGTTTTGGTCTCGCCATAGGTAATTAATTGATCTATAAACATGCCCAAATGTTTTTGATTTTTTAAAACCACCTCCATAACTATATTTTCATTTCCTGTAACGCGATAGCAATTAACTACTTCTTTAAACGTAGTAACTTTTTCTAAAAATGGTTTTAAACGCCCCATAAATACACGTAATGTAATTATGGTTTTTAATTGATGTCCCGTCTCGTAATACGACAATTTTGTTAAATATCCCTCTATAATTCCAGCATCTTCCATTTTACGAATACGTTCTGCAACCGCTGGAGAGCTAATACCAACAGTTTTAGCGATTTCGGTGTTAGATTGCCTTGAGTTTTTTTGTAAACACTCTAAAATTTTCCAATTTACAGCATCTATCTGCATCCTTAAAGTTTTAGGTTTATAAAATTTAAATTTTAAACAAAAATAGACTTTAAACTTTAATTTTTAAATACATCTTTAGGTATTAGTGCGTAATTTTGTAATAATTGCTAAAGAAAAATGACACATTCACAGAATACTAACATTAAAGATTTAATTATCTATCAAAAATCTTTAGATATATTTAAGTTATCTAGGCACATTGCTTCCTACGTAACTTACGATAAAGATATTTTAACCATGCATAGATCGTCTAGAAGAATAGATCGTTATGCCGATAGATTAGTAATTGATGCCCTAGGTCTGGTGCCTAAAATTGTGGAAACAGAGAATGAAACCAACCACAAGCAAAAATTAAAATACGCAAAATCTCTACGTTTTTTTATAGATCGCTTATACCATAACACCAGACATTTAGAGTCTAGTAAATCTAATGGTTCCGATTTTATAAGACTTTTACGTATTGAAATTAAAAAATTACGAATTATTCATAGACATTACGTGAACTCCTTAATTCATCCAAAAAAATAATTTTATGAACGATTCAAACTATAAACAGTCAACACAGTCTCATTAAAAAAATAAAAACTCCCCTATAAGTTTTTAAAGAATTTATAGGGGAGTTTATTTATTATACTTTTTAATTTTTAACGATGGTCTGGTTATAAATTCCACTTGTATTTTTAAGTTGAATAATGTACATCCCTTTAGAAAAAGGCACTAAATCTACAGTGCAAGCCTCTCCCGAAAAGTCTGTTTGATAAAGCATATGCCCTAAATAATCGTATAAATATAACTTGGTAGTATTAGTTGTTGATTGTTTTAAAGTAATGTGTAAATTATCGTTTGTTGGATTAGGATACATGGTAATCTGCCCGTCCTTTAAAATATCTTCGGAAATTGATAGCTTATCTTTATCGGCTACTTTTAAAATCCCCTTACTATACAATTCGCTATCGTCCCAAGCCAAATTATCTGCTAATTCTGGAGTGATTTTTGAAAAACTACCGGTTATGTCCATTGCTTGAAAAACCTCATATTCATCGCCTTCTTTAAAATCCGAACCGGTATTTACTATATGAAGTATTCCATTACACGCTAAAGTACCGCCTACAATTAATTTATCGTTTTCACTATTACCAATTTCAATATGCAATTCGACATCCTCCAAAAACGTTATTCCCTGATCGCCTGTTAACTGACCAATTTGTCCTTGACCTCCAGGGGCTAAAATAGCTTTCGATTCTAAAATTACATTACCGTTTACAATTCCTGTACCTGATAAAATGGCATCGGTCTTTACGGTAACATCGCCAGTTCCTGTAGCGCTTCCAGAATTATTTTCCACAATTAGTTCTCCAGACTCTATGGTAGTTCCTTCGGTATATGTACTTGCACTGGTTAAAGTCCAAGTTCCTGTTCCTGCCTTAATAATTCCTGTTTTAGAACCAGAGCCTTTAAAGGAATCATTATTAATGCTACCGTTAAAAACGGCGTTTGTGTTTTTAGTTCCAACCTTCCAAATTAAGGTTTTACCGCCATATCCAGAAGATAAAAATGTGTTTGCGCTACCTGTTAATTCCCCTATTGAAATAATCGCATTGGTATCTAAACGGAATACAATTGATAAGCCATCGGATAAGTTTATTGAAGTCTGTTCATAACCATTGGTATTCCCCAAAATAAACCAACCACCGTCGCCATCGGTAGTAACATTAACTTGACCAGTAAAGTTAGACCAATCACCATACATTTCGGAACGTATCCACGGACTATACAGGTTAAGCGTTCCTGCTCCCGAAACCGAACCTCTATATTCGCAACGACTATCTAATTTCAACTCGCCCTGCTTACCTTCTGGCACCATTACATTCCAATACGCCTTACTGTAGGAATTATTATCGTCTAGCATATTCAAAATACCGCCTTCTAAAACGAGTGTGCCATCTCCAAAACCATTAGCGATACTTTCTTCGGACCCCAGATATATGGTTCCTTCCTTTAAAATTACTTCTCCTGTTAAGGTGTTTTTGGCATGCAATGCTAATTGTCCGTTTCCATATTTTTCCAAAACACCAGCTCCTGAAACTTCGCCTTTAATCACGGCATTCGTGCCATCTGCGGTAGAAACCGAACCATTTTGCTCTAAAACACTAAAACCACGATTGGTTTCTATATTAGATAAAAATGCCAAAGTACCTCCATTAATTTGTAATTCTTCTGGAGCTCCAGAGCCACTACCTAAAGCACTAAGTTCGCCTGAATTAGACAAGGATTCCAATGCTAAGGTTCCATCCTCTATCACAGTTTCTCCTGTAAAACTATGTGCTCCCTTTAAAAATAATGTTCCAGAACCTTGTTTTTTCAAACCACCGGTTCCACTTATATCGCCTTCCCCTTGAATATAATAATCCGAGTCCGAATCTACTACCATAGCAGCAATAGGAAGCGTTCCCATGGTTTCAACCGTATTATTTTCAGTCGCAGAATCATCAAAAATTACAGTATCGGAAGGTGCAAATAAATCGGCATCATTTCCATTATACCAATTATAGGTTTCGGCTAAATCCCACACATTATTATTGGTTCCTCGCCAATAAACTGTTGTTGGATTTCTAACCCATTCTACTTCCATAGTAATGGCCTGCCCTGTTTTTTTCAATTCGTATTTAATGCCTGGAATACCGGTAATGTTAACAGCATCTAGATTTAAATTAAACGCCTTATTATATTCAATTAAAGTATATGTACCAGTATTTAATCCGTCTTGTAAAATATTGATATTAAAATTTACAGTTCCTTCAAATGCAACATCATTGTTAAACACAATTTTATCGTTTTGAGCAGATGGGTTTTCAGACAAATCAAAATTAAAATTAACAGCGTCTTTAATATTTGTTTGCTCATTAAATATTATTTCCCCTAAATCGTCAGGACCACCTGCAAATACATTAGCTCCGGTTCCTATTTGCACCGATGCACCTAAGGTAGCAGTACCACCAAACGTGGCATAATCTTTTACTTCTACTGCGCTATTTGGCAACGCACCATGTACAAAAAGACCACCTTGCCATACCGTTGTGGTTCCTGTATAGCTATTGGACGGATTATTTAAAGTAGTATTTCCACTACCCATTTTTATAAACGACATAGCTCCTGATAATTGTCCGTCGCCTTGTAGATTATAATCTGATGAACTATTGAAAGTAACACTAGTCGGTTCTAAATTTCCCGATAAATTGATAGGGTCGCTTGCATTTCCTGAATCTTCAAATAGAACTATATCATTTTGATGAAATACTGAAGCTTGTTGATTATACACCCAATTTGTACTGTTTTCGATATCCCAAACACTGCCGGTTTTCCATATTAATTTATTATTGTTAATAGGTGCTGGTGGTTGTGCATCCATACCTGTCCCCAAATAAAAGGAAGGCCATGGTGGTTGGTTATAGCCAACATTTTGCCAAGCAATTGCCATTCTATATTGCGGATCGTGCATAAGTGTATACAGTTTTCTAGTGGACATTGTTGGATTTAAAAATATGCGCAAAGCAGAATTATCGTTGGTACGTAACACGACTTCTTCTCTCCAGTCTCCAAATAAATCGGCCTGAAGATTTGGCGTCTTTTTAGTACTGTTATTAGAGCTGCAACCAACGGCATTAAAAACTTCGCCAACACCGTATTTAGCAATGCTTGTACCATCTAGCAATTCGCGTTGTAAATCATCGTCCCACCAGATAGCAAAATTTATTGAAGGTCTACTGGTTTGCACCTGTTCGCCTTTAACATTATAAACTCCTAATCCACTAGACGCCCAAGATTCTGCACCTAAATGGTCCGGATCGATATCGGCAATTAATCCTCTACCAACATCAGTATTCATTTTATATTGCCAGATAATATCTCCCGTTGCTGCACTTCTAAACGTAATACCATCCACCTTATTTTCATGCGGCATAAATACCTCTTGACCTGGTCTTGTCGGATCAAAATCGGACACGTGTAAAGCATCACCATGGCCTAGTCCTGTTGTGTAAAGTCCCGTACCATCATCATCTACAGTCATCGAACCATAAATTATTTCATCTTTTCCATCAGCATCAACATCTGCTATACTTAAACTGTGATTGCCTTGTCCTGCATAGCCTTTATTCGCTTCGTCGTTAGAATCAAAAATCCAACGCTGAGTTAGTTTACCATTTTGCCAATCCCATGCAGCAAGAACAGAACGGGTATAATAGCCTCTACACATTACTAAACTAGGGTGCTTGCCATCTAGATAGGCCACACCGGCTAAAAATCGATCCACACGATTACCATAATTATCGCCCCAGGAACTTACACTCCCTCTTGCCGGCAAATAATCTACAGTAGCCATTTCTGCACCTGTCTCTCCATTAAAAACAGTTAAAAATTCTGGCCCCTCCAAAATTCTACCGGCACTATTTCTATAATCCGCATTAGCATCACCTATTACTTTACCTTGACCATCTTTAGTGCCATCCGCAGTTTTACAAGCAATTTCCGATTTTCCATCGCCATCTAAATCGAACACTATAAATTGTGTATAATGAGCTCCCGCTCTAATGTTACGCCCTAAATCTATTCGCCATTTTAATTCCCCTTCTAGCGTATAAGCATCTAAATACACATTACCTGTATAACCTTCATGCGAATTATCTTTAGAATTTGTAGGATCCCATTTTAGGATAATTTCATAGGTACCATCTCCATCTAAATCTCCAACACTAGCATCGTTAGCTGTATAGGAATAGCTTACACCATCTGATGTAGTACCTCCTACAGGAATACTAAGTGGAATATCTAAATAATTTTGTGCCCAAACTTGAACAGTTTCCGAAGCCTCTTGCTCATTTCCGTTAATAACAGGTTTAATTTGATAAGAAGCGTTGTTTGAAGTCTGATCTAAATAATTAGTAGAATTCACGATTGGTGAATCGTTTAATAGCACCCCATCACGATATACATTAAAGCTTGTTGATGGATTCTCGTAACCGAGTAAACGCCATGCAACATAAACGTCGCTTTCCGAAGTTCTTACTGCCACTAAACCTCGATTTAAATTTTCTAACTGCCGTTGCGACACACAAAAATTAACCCCTAACACTAATAGGAGTACTGTTAATACATAATTTTTTTTCATTTTTGGTTTGGTTTTTCAATCAGACAGCATTTATTATACCATCCAATTTTTAAATTAGTTAGTGATTTACAATTAAAGCTATTAAATTAATTAGGCTTTTAATAAAGCTTTATTAGTATAATAGAAGTTCCTTTAATTTGTACAATAGCACAACAACAAACCAAAAGTAAAGTCCATTACATGTTAACTATTCTAAAACTAAACAGTAAATATTATAGAACCATCCTGTAGTATCATGTAACACACTAATAATCAATCATGATTACTAAAATATAGAGTATTGATTCTGAATAAATGTAAAAATGAAATAATGGCAGTGAGTATTTCGCTGAGTATTTAGCTATTAGAATTGAGATGCTAGACAGTTAGAGTCTAGAGTATAGACTTTATGAAGATTTGAAAATTGGTTCAATATAGCAATTATCCAATGTAGTAATGTAACAATGGGATGGTGGTTAACTTTAAACCTTTGTATTCCGATGCAAGATTAATTTAACATTGGTATCTGGTATTTGTGTAGTTAGAAAGAACCATATAACCGTTTCACTGCATCACCATGTCACTAAAGTATTTAAACAAAAAAATCCCCAACAAATTCATGTTGGGGATTTCTAAAAAAGGCGACGACCTACTCTCCCACAAATGCAGTACCATCGGCGCTAATGGGCTTAACTTCTCTGTTCGGAATGGTAAGAGGTGAGCCC
>JAUIBP010000008.1 GCA_030427735.1 Bacteroidia bacterium
GGGCTCACCTCTTACCATTCCGAACAGAGAAGTTAAGCCCATTAGCGCCGATGGTACTGCATTTGTGGGAGAGTAGGTCGTCGCCTTTTTTAGAAATCCCCAACATGAATTTGTTGGGGATTTTTTTTGTTTATATACGATGGGAGTATAAGCTGATTGTGGGTACTTTATTAGGAAAATTTTTTAATGATAATTTTATTCTTACGGTTAGGATGCAAGTATTTTTCTACATAAATTTGCAACAATTTTATAAAAAAGGGAGTTGTTAAAACCAAAATAAGATATTAACTTCCTTACTTAATCAATAAATATAATAATTATGAAAACAAGAATTACTTTATTATTAGTACTGTTTGTAAGTGTTTTTACTTATGCACAACAGATTCCAGACAAGCAAATTAGTCAGAGCCAGGTAGAAGATCAATTGCGTTCAGCAAAAGGTATTTCTTTTGAAAAGGGAGATTTTTTTGTTGAAGGTAGTATCTCTATAAGTACAGGCGGTGATACTGATTCGTATGGTATTAATCCTAAAGTCGGTTATTTTTTATCAGATAAATTCGCTGTTGGAGGTGATATCGATTTTGGAGGTACTGAAGTGAAAGGGAGTAGTGCCGAAACTGACTTTTTTGGAATTGGTGCATTTGCAAGATACTATTTCTTAGAAATAGCCGACAAACGTTTAAAAGCTTATGGAGATGTTGGTTTAGGTTATGGCCACCATCGTAGTCAAGGCCCTGGCTATGATAACACTAGCAACGACATTAAAGCCAATGTTACATTAGGGGTTAATTATTTCTTTACCAAACATTTTGCTGCTACATTTGTATTAGCTGATATCTTAACGTACAACAATGCGAACCCAGAAGATGGAGATGCAACCAATACTTTTGAATTAAACATCAACTTATTCAACAATATTTTTGCACAACCACAATTTGGTTTATTGTATAAATTTTAATTCTTTGCTTTATATCCAAAAGTAATTTTTGGTTATAGACTTTAAATTCAAAAAGAGAGGCTGTCTTGATTTATAGACAGCCTCTCTTTTTTATTGAATAAGTTTTTCAGACTTAAAATTATTTGATCCTTTATTGTCCTTTACACATTATGAACAAAGCTTTAAATTTTCGTTATATGCCACAATGTGTGTTTCTTGAAGCAGGCTATTACATGTACCTGCTGTTATGGTGTTTATTTATTTGGGTTACTTTCGTTAGATTAAGTGATTATTTTTAGTAAAGTTGTTTAGTATATAAATACAATACAATTTGATATTTCGGTTTTTAGTAGACTCATGTATTTTCTACAGAAATAAATGACACCTTATTATAGATTTAATTTTTATAATCTACATCTGCTTTATTTATTAAGATATTTAATCTTAATAAATAATAAAATATGTCAAGTAAAATGCTCTAAATTGATGTATATAAAAAAAGGTGTTCTTTTACTATAAGAACACCCCTTTTTTAATTTCGTTTTAGCTACGAACTATTAATGTTTCGTTTTAGCTTTTGTTTTTGTTTTCGAACCTACTCTAGACATAGCACATCTAAATCCAATGTAGTCTGTTGCCATATCTTGTGGGAAATAACGTCTTTGAGCTGGATCTAACCAATACTCTCTATCTCTCCAAGAACCACCTTTATATACACGAACTTCGTCGCTAATTAAAGATGTTTTAGAGTTAGATTTATCGTATTCTCTAATAACATTTCCTGCAGAGTCGGTAGTGACAGTATGCTTAGGAGAATGGTACATCTTGTCGGTCTCAGACTGTGTGCCATCATCGAAAGTTTGCCCAAAATAACGAGAAGAACGTTTATCACCATCTCTAAAGTCGCGGTTATCGCTGGCATCAAAATTGGTTCTTAAATAGGTTTCTTCTTCTGTAATTGGAACTTGTAAAATATCTCCAGGTAAGTTTCTAGCTACAACTTTACCGTTGCTTAAAGTATCGTATACAATATCATCGGTAGTAACAATTTTTACTGTACCATCTTCATTAATTGCATTTTTGGTGTACACGTTACCACGATAGTAGTTAAAGTCGTTAAAATCATCATCTACTATTGGACGGTAAACATCGGCAACCCATTCGGCTACGTTACCAGCCATATCGTATAAACCAAAATCGTTTGGAGGATAAGATTTTACTTCGGCAGTAATATCGGCGTTATCATCAGACCAACCTGCAATTCCGCCGTAATCTCCTTTACCTTGCTTAAAGTTAGCCATTTGGTCTCCTAAAGTTCTACGTTTTCCAGAACGTGTGTATTGTCCGTCCCATGGATATTTTTTACGTCCTCTGTAAACATTGTATTCTCTTAATTCAGACAGGCCTAATGCCGCATACTCCCATTCTGTTTCGGTAGGTAGTCTATAAGAAGGAGTAATGATACCTGTTTCTCGGGTGGCATAAATATTGGTTTCATTTCCTTCGGCATCTGTTCTTACATTGCCTTTTCTTCCTGTTTGTTTAATTTCTTCGTTACCTGCATAAGTTTGCGAAGGCGCATTAATGTAAGTTTCTGTAGTGAAATTAGATTCAGCAGTTACGTCGGAAATGATAGCCTTTCTGTCTACATATCCAGCATCAGCTAAGTTACGCTCGTTAACACGGTCTGTTCTCCATTTCGCATATTCTACAGCTTGTATCCAACTAACACCTACTACTGGGTATTCTGCGTAGGCAGGGTGGCGTAAGTAGTTGTCGGTCATTACTTCGTTATAACCTAATCTGTTTCTCCATACTAACGTATCTGGAAGCGCACCATTGTATATGGCTCTAAAGTTTTCTTCTTGTGGCGGAAATACACGCTTAATGTAATCTAAATATTCAAGGTACATCATATTAGTAACCTCGGTTTCGTCCATATAAAACGATTGTACGTGTTGTTGGGTTGGGGTGTTGTTCCAATCGTGCATGACATCGTCCTGAACTTTTCCTTTAGTAAAGGTTCCCCCTTCTATAAACACTAAACCTGGTGCGGTTTCTTGTTCTTTGTATTGGGTGTTGTATTGGAAACCTCCATCTTTAGAATTTATTTCCCATCCTGTGGCTTTCGAGCTGTTCTTCGAGCCTGAATTTTTACAGCTAATAGCGGCTAAAGCGAGTGTTACTATTAAAACTCCTTTAATTGTTACTACGTTTTTCATATCCATACGTTTAAGTAAGCAAATGTTATTTTTGGTGACGCAATATAAGAATTATACCTTATACTACAAGCGAATTTATAAAATTTGAGTTAAAAAATGTGTATTTCATCCTATTTTTTTTACACTATACCGATGATTTTACCGTTTTTTACCCTCTGATTGCTGTTTTATTAACGACTGTTTTCATAAAATATTATTGTATTTTTGAATCTATTTTTTAATTATTGTTCTGTATACTAACAACCTGTATTAAACGTTATTGCATTAATGAAAAAAACTACAATACTTTTAAGCTTATTATTAGCCTCATTATTAGGCTTTTCTCAGCAAAAACAATTTCAAATACAATGGGATGGCTATCACACTTTTTCTGCGGGCGACTATACTATAGAACTTCCGGCCTTTAATGAAGAATTTTATAATTTCGATACCAATAAAGGATTGACTTTTGTAGCTCAGTGGGCAAGTAACGAAGTTGTAAATGAAGAGTCGGTAACCATAAAACAAGTTACATATGCTTCAATATCTAAATCAGAACTAAAAGGTTTAGACGTAAAATTAATACCAAACTCCTTACAGTATACCTTAAAGAACGCTAAAGCACGAGAGGATTCTTATATTTTTTTAGAATTATCTCCTATTGTAAAAGAGAATAACACATATAAGAAGGTAACGAGTTTTGTTGTAGAATATAAAACAGGAGCACTAAACAGAATGTCTACAGCCAGAAATGCCCAAGGTTTAAGGACAGTAACGAGTTCGATATTAAAATCGGGAGAGTGGTTTCAGTTTTATGTAGATACCACGGGAGTTTACAGATTATCGAAATCGTTTATAGAAAGTTTGGGAGTGAATGTAGAAAATATAAACCCTAAACAGCTTAAAATCTATGGTAATGGTGGACGTATGATTCCGTATGCCAATAGCGCAGATCAAGCTTTCGATGTTGTAGAGAATGCTATTAAAGTTGTTGGTGAAGAAGATGGTAATTTTGATGATGACGATTATATTCTGTTTTATGCCGAAGGACCTAAGGGATTCGATAGCAAAAGCAATACGAATATTAATTGTTATACCGATAGAACATCATATTTTTTACAAGTAAGTTCTGGAGATGGCAAACGAATAGCTCCTTTTTTGCAACCTACAAACGAAGCCGATTATGTAGTAAACACCCACCAACTGTATTTGTTTCATGAATCTGACGATTATAATTTAGGGCATATTGGTAGGCGTTGGTTTGGAGATCGTTTTGATGTCGATCTTCAAAAAACATTCACCTTCGAGGTGCCAGATGTTGTTACTACTGCGTCAATTCCTTTTAAAACTATTGTAGCCTCTACATCCGATAGTCAATCTTTATTTACCGTTAATGTAAACGGTAGCACTTTGGCAAATCTTTCGGTTAATGGTGCTAGCGATCCTAATGCAGCAAATCAAGCTACTTTAAATACCAATATAGAGAGTGCTTTAAGTACTATTAGTGTTAATATTGCTTACGACAAGCGAGGTAATCCAAGTGCTTTAGGCTATATAGATTTTATTTCGTTAGAACCTACAAGAACGTTAAGGTTTTACGGAAAACAATTTGGTTTTTATAATAAAGAGGTAGAAACAAAGCCTGGTGTTGTAGCTTACGAATTGCAAGATGCTAGTAATGTTTCGGAAATATGGCATGTTACAGATAAATACAATGTGACTAATTTTGTAAATAGTGAGGACGCAGCAACTTTAAGATTTAAAAGAAATTCGGGCGTTTTAGAGCAGTTTATAGCCGTATCGCCATCCGATTATTTTAGCCCTTCGCGCGATAGCAATACGCGAATAACCAATCAAGATTTAAAAGGAACTATATTTTTAAACGAATCTGGTCAGTTTCAAGATGTCGATTATATTATTGTTTGTCCATCAAATTTTTACACCCAAGCGCAACGTTTAGCGGCTATTAACGAAACACAATATGGATTACATGTTAAAGTGGTTACTTTAAATGAAATTTATAAAGAATTCAGTACAGGAAATCAGGATATTGGCGCTATCAGGAATTTTGTAAAGTATGTTTACGATAACGCGAGTTCGTCAGATAATCGTTTAAAATATTTGTGTTTGTTTGGAGATGGCTCTTACGATTATAAAGATAGAATATCTAATAACACGAATATTGTACCATCTTGGTATTCGTACGACAGTTTTAGTTTAACAAGCTCTTTTGTATCTGATGATTTTTATGGTATGATGGACGATCATGAAGGCGAAATGACGACTTCCGATAAGTTAGACATTGCTGTAGGCCGCATCTTGGCCGATTCGCCAACGCAGGCCCAAGAAATGGTCGATAAAATAGAACGTTATTATACTGAGGCATCTTACGGAAGCTGGCGTAATAGTGTTGTTATGGTTTCGGATGATGTCGATGAGTCTTGGGAAGTGCTTTTAGAGCAAACTACAGATCAAATTGCCGATAAAATTTCTGAAAATAAGCCATTTTTAAATGTTACTAAAATACATTCAGATGCTTATCAACAAGAATCTTCAGCGGGTGGCGACCGTTATCCAGCAGTAAACGAAGCTATGGTTAACGCTATAGATAATGGTGCTTTGTTGGTTAATTATTTTGGTCATGGCGGTGAAGATGGCTTGGCA
Organism: Bacteroidia bacterium; assembly: GCA_030427735.1. GTDB lineage: Bacteria > Bacteroidota > Bacteroidia > Flavobacteriales > Flavobacteriaceae > Formosa. The sequence continues at coordinate 5,803 of JAUIBP010000008.1, forward strand.
CACGAACGAATTTTTATGACTACCGATGCACAAGACCTAACAAATGTGTGTAAAATGAATTGTTTTGTAACAGTAACCTGCGAGTATACACGTTTCGACAATCCGTTAAGGCAAACTGCAGGCGAATTCACCTATTGGAATACAGATGGGGGCGCAGTAGGGCTTATAACCACAACACGACAAATTTTTGTAAGTGTAGGTATAACGTTCAATACCGTGTTGAGCGAATATTTATTTGCGTATAATAGTAGTGCAACTTCAGGCGAATACCCTTCGATGGCAGAAGCATTGCGATTAACTAAAACGCATCCTTCAATATCAGGAACCAGTCAGCGGCATTTAGTATTTTTTATTGGCGATCCCGCCATGAAATTGACTTTTCCTAAACCTAATATCAGATTAACAAAAATAAATGGTAGCGATATTGCAACAAATGCAGAGCAGCTTAAAGCGCTATCTAAAGTTACACTTTCGGGAGAAGTTACCGATACAGCTGGAAATATTTTACAAGATTATACAGGGGTGCTAACCTCTACCATTTACGATAAAGAAATAGAACGCACTACTTTAGGTAACGATGGCACAGTGGTTAATGGATCGGTGTATACTATGGATTTTAAAACCTTAGGAGAAATAATTTTTAGAGGCCAAGCTTCGGTTACAAATGGGCAATTTGAATTCGATTTTGTGGTGCCTAAAGATATTGGAGTTCCAGTTGGCTACGGCAAAGTAAGTTTCTATGCCAAATCCGAAAATCCGCTTTTAGACCAAACAGGAGCAAGTGTAAATACAGTAAAAATTGGCGGAATTAACGAGAATGCCGCAGAAGATAATACAGGTCCTGTAATACAATTATATATGAACGACGAAAATTTTGTTACAGGCGGTATCACAAATGAAGCACCATCTTTATTGGTGAAATTAGAAGACGAAAATGGTATTAACACTGCAAGTGGTATTGGGCACGATATTGTAGCTATAATTGATGCAGACGAAACTAATCCTGTAATTTTAAATGATTATTACGAAACCGAATTAGATAATTATCAAAAAGGAACCGCTACGTATCCGTTTAGAGATTTAGAGCCGGGCTTACATACTTTATCTGTAAAAGCGTGGGATGTTTACAATAATTCTTCGGTAGCAGAGTTACAATTTGTAGTATACGATCAAGATCAGCAATTGGTAGTAAATAACGTGTTAAATTACCCAAATCCGTTTGTAAATTACACAGAATTTTGGTTTAACCACAATAGTTCGGACCCTTTAGACGTTTCTATACAAATCTTTACCGTTTCGGGTAAGCTTGTAAGAACCTTAAACGGGCAAACAAATTCGGCAGAATGTTGCAATCAAGGGGCTTCGTCGTTATCTCGAGATATAATCTGGGATGGTAGAGATGATTTTGGAGACAAAATAGGAAAAGGAGTATATGTCTATAAATTAACAGTAAAATCTAATGCCTTAAATAAAACTGTAGAAAAAATAGAGAAACTTGTCATCCTATAATAAAAAATTATATTTGCAAAATAAACTAATTTCATGAAAACAACACTTTTAGCAATTCTATTTGTATTACTCGCTATTAATATTAATGCACAATCAACCACGATTATTCCAAACCCACAAGACTCAAGAGTAATAACAACCGGAATGCCTTTTTTGCTCATCGCTTCCGATGCTAGAGCAGCATCTATGGGAGATATGGGGGTAGCAACTTCGGTAGACGGATTTTCGCAACAGTGGAACTCTTCAAAATATGCATTCTCTACAGCTAAACAAGGTATAGCCTTAAGTTATACACCGTATTTAAGTAGTCTGGTAAACGATATATTTTTAGGTAATGTAGGGTATTACAACAGAATTAACGAGCGTAGTGCTTTTGCAGCTAGTTTTAGATATTTTTCGTTAGGTGATATTGCCTTTGTTGAAAACGAATTTGCAGAAGAATTAATACAACGTCCTAACGAATTGGCTTTAGATGCCTCTTATGCCTTAAAACTTAGCGATCAGTACTCAATGTCTGTAGCAATGCGTTATATGCGTTCAGATTTAAGAATTCAAGGTGTTGATGCCGATCCCGAAGCAGCTAGTACTTTTGGGGTAGATATTAGTGGATATTATCAAAGTGAAGAAGAAGCCTATAACGATTTTAATGGCCGTTGGAGAGGTGGATTTGCCATTCAAAACATAGGTCCAAAATTTAAGTACGATGAAGGTGGAGTAGAAAACTTTCAACCAACAACATTACGTTTAGGTGGAGGTTTCGATTTTATTTTCGATCAATACAATAAATTATCGGTAACAGCCGAAGTTACAAAGCTTTTAGTACCAACCCCACCAATTTACGGAACCGAATTCGAATATGAAGATCTAAACGGTAATGGCCAATACGATGAAGATATAGATGAATTAGGAGAACAATTATCGGCAACAAACGGAATTATTTACGATGGTAAAGACCCAGATGTTAGTTTCTTATCAGGAATGTTTCAATCTTGGGGAGATGCTCCAGGAGGATTTAAAGAAGAAATGCAAGAATTTACTTGGGCTTTAGGTGCAGAGTATATGTATCAAGAATCGTTTGGATTCAGAGCAGGATATTTTCATGAAGCCGAAGATAAAGGAGCACGTCAGTTCTTTGCTTTAGGAGCAGGGTTTAAATACAATGTTATTAATATAGATTTATCGTATTTATTCTCTACATCAAAAGTTCAAAGTCCTTTAGAAAACACATTACGTTTTTCGCTTACCTTTAATTTAGGAGAAGGAACTTACGTAGAGTATTAATTTCTACTTTAAAATACAATAAAACAAAAAACTATTGCCAAAAGCAATAGTTTTTTGTTTTAATAAGTTTCTTATCTTTAATATATAAGCTATTTAAAGATGTTTTAATGAAAGAGTTAAAAATAGAAACCACATTTTTTGTTTACGATACTATAGAAGCGTTGCCAGAACAAATACAAAAATTAATGCATAAAGCTGGCAAGGCTCGACTAAAAGCCTATGCACCGTATTCTCAATTTTTAGTTGGGGCAGCATTACTCTTAGACAATGGTAAGGTGGTTACAGGCAGTAACCAAGAAAATGCGTCTTATCCTTCGGGTTTATGCGCGGAGCGCACAGCAATATATTATGCCGGAGCGCAATATCCAGATGCTAAAATTGTTAGTATGGCATTAACAGCCGGATCGCTAAAAAATACAACCAAGCAACCCATACCACCTTGCGGGGCTTGCAGACAGGCCATTTCGGAATACGAAGTAAAACAGCAACAACCCATTGAAATTTACTTTATGGGAGAAACAGGAAAAGTGATAAAATCAGAATCCTTAAAAAATTTATTGCCTTTAGTATTCGAAAAAACTGTTTTGTAAATTTTTTTGTTAATTTTTACCATAATCGACTTTTTCGTTAATGTGTAAAGTGTTACTTTTGTTACTCGTTTTTTAAAATAGCGTTACTCATGCAAAAAGTCACAAAGGAAACATACATTAAATGGTATGAAGACATGTTATTCTGGAGAAAGTTTGAAGATAAACTAGCTGCAGTATACATTCAACAAAAAGTAAGAGGATTTCTACACTTATACAATGGTCAAGAAGCTGTATTAGCAGGTGCTTTACACGCCATGGATTTAACAAAAGATAAAATGATTACGGCTTACCGTAATCACGTGCAACCAATAGGAATGGGTGTAGACCCACGTCGCGTTATGGCAGAACTATATGGTAAAGCTACCGGAACTTCTCAAGGTTTAGGTGGTTCTATGCACATTTTCTCTAAAGAACACCGTTTTTATGGTGGTCATGGTATTGTTGGTGGTCAAATCCCTTTAGGTGCAGGTATGGCCTTTGGAGATAAATATCATGGTAGCGATGCTGTTACATTATGTTGTTTTGGTGATGGCGCAGCCCGTCAAGGATCGTTACACGAAACGTTCAACTTAGCCATGTTATGGAAGTTGCCAGTAATTTTTGTTTGCGAAAACAACGGTTATGCTATGGGTACTTCTGTAGCACGTACAGCAAACCATACCGATGTATGGAAACTAGGTTTAGGCTACGAAATGCCATGTGGGCCAGTAGATGGAATGAACCCTGTAAAAGTTGCAGAAGCGTTCGATGAAGCTATTCAAAGAGCACGTCGCGGTGATGGACCAACATTCTTAGAATTAAAAACATACAGATATAGAGGGCATTCCATGAGTGATGCACAGCATTATCGTACTAAAGAAGAAGTAGAAGAATACAAGAAAATAGATCCAATTACACAAGTAAAGGATATTATTCTTAAAAAGAAATACGCTACAGAAGCCGATATCAAGAAAATTGATAAACGCGTAAAAGATTTAGTAAGCGAGTGCGAAAAATTTGCAGAAGAATCTCCATTCCCAGATAAGAACGTAATGTACGACGTTGTTTACGAACAAGAAGACTATCCATTTTTACAACATAAATTATAAGTTATGGCCGAAATTATTACAATGCCGCGTTTAAGCGATACTATGGAAGAAGGTACCGTTGCAACGTGGTTAAAAAAAGTAGGAGATAAAGTGTCGGAAGGCGATATCCTAGCCGAAATTGAAACAGATAAAGCTACAATGGAGTTCGAATCTTTCCATGAAGGAACCTTATTACATATAGGTGTTCAAGAAGGAGAAACAACTAAAGTAGACGAGTTGTTAGCGGTTATTGGTGAAGAAGGCGAAGACATATCTGGTATTTTAAATGGTGGAGGAGCATCAAGTGAAGCTCCAAAAGAAGAAGCTAAAGCAGAAACTGCTGATGATAATGAAGCAGCTAAAGAAGAAGCTTCTACAGTATCGGCAGATATTCCAGAAGGTGTGGCAGTGGTAACTATGCCACGTTTAAGCGATACCATGGAAGAAGGTACAGTGGCAACATGGTTGAAAAAAGAAGGAGATACTGTAGAGGAAGGTGATATTTTAGCCGAAATAGAAACAGATAAAGCTACAATGGAATTCGAATCTTTTAATGCGGGTACTTTATTGTATGTAGGCTTAAAAGAAGGCGAGTCGGCAAAAGTAGATTCTTTATTAGCAATTATAGGACCTGCCGGTACAGATGTATCAGGTGTGGTTAGTAATTTTGGTTCGGCTGCTCCAGCAGCTCCTAAACAAGAGGCTTCAAAATCTGAAGCACCTAAGGAAGCTCCAAAAGCAGAAGCTAAAGAGGCTCCAAAAACTACAGCAACTAAACCAGCAACGAGTACTACTGATGGTGGACGATTATTTGTATCGCCATTAGCTAAAAAGATAGCCGAAGAAAAAGGCATCAATTTATCGCAAGTTAAAGGTTCTGGCGAAAACGGACGCATCGTAAAACGCGATATAGAAAACTTTACCCCACCAGCTGCAACTACTGCAGCGCCTGCAAGTGCTTCGGTAGCTGCTCAGGGCGTTGAAGATTTTGAAGAGAAATCAAACTCGCAAATGCGTAAGGTTATCGCTAAGCGTTTGTCAGAATCTAAATTTACAGCACCACATTATTATTTAAATGTGGAGTTTGATATGGAGAACGCTATGGCATTCCGTAAGCAAGTAAATGAGATTCCAGATACTAAAATATCATTTAACGATATCGTAGTTAAAGCATGTGCTAAAGCTTTAAAATTACACCCTCAAGTAAATTCGCAGTGGTTTGCAGATAAAATGCGTTTAAACCACCATGTTAATATTGGTGTTGCTGTAGCTGTAGAAGACGGTTTAGTGGTACCTGTGGTTAAATTTGCAGATACGTTAAGTTTACCACAAATTGGAGCTTCAGTTAAAGATTTTGCTGGACGTGCACGTAATAAAAAGTTAACACCAGCAGAAATGGAAGGTAGTACATTTACTATTTCTAATTTAGGTATGTTCGGTATCGAAAGCTTTACGTCTATCATTAATCAACCAAACTCTGCAATTCTATCGGTTGGTGCTATTGTGCAAAAGCCTGTAGTTAAAAACGGAGAAATTGTAGTTGGTCATACCATGAAATTATGTTTGGCTTGCGATCACAGAACTGTAGACGGTGCTACAGGAGCTGAGTTCCTTCAAACCTTAAAAGGATTTATAGAAAATCCATTATCAATGTTAATGTAAGTCATTATTGAGATATATAAAATCCTGCTTTTACGGCAGGATTTTTTGTTTTTACCATAAACTATTAATTAATGATGTTATTAGTTTTATATGAAAATTTTCAAAATATAAAAGAGTATGAAACATGTAATCATTACCGGAACTAGCCGAGGAATTGGTTTAGAACTCGTAAAGTGTTTTGCCGAACAAGGCCATAAGGTATTGGCGCTATCCAGAAATGCAAGTCCAGTTACAGCTTTAAATTTAGAAAATGTACACACGTTTTCTTTCGATTTGAATAATGATAATCACTATAAACAGGTAGAAGAATTTATAAATGAAAACTGGCCTCAAGTAGATGTTTTAATCAATAACGCAGGTTTACTAATTAACAAACCGTTTTCAGAACTTACAACTGCCGATTTTAAAACGATTTATCAGACAAATGTTTTTGGTGTTGCCGAATTAACCCGAATAGTTTTGCCATTTATGAAACAAGGTAGTCATGTGGTTACCATCAGTTCTATGGGAGGTATTCAAGGCAGTATGAAATTTCCTGGTTTAGCGGCTTATAGTTCTAGTAAAGGAGCAGTAATTACCTTATCCGAATTGCTTGCCGAAGAATATAAAGCTTCAGGAATAGCGTTTAATGTACTGGCTTTAGGCGCAGTGCAAACCGAAATGCTGGAAGAAGCTTTTCCTGGTTATGTAGCACCTACCACAGCACAGGCCATGGGGCAATATATATACAATTTTGCATTAACAGGACAAGCGTTTTATAATGGTAAAGTCTTACAAGTATCATCTACAACTCCTTAATGATTATGGGAAAATATAAATGTGTTATTTTTGATTGCGATGGCGTTTTAGTAGATAGCGAAGCCTTGAGTAATGGTGTTTTAGCCGATTTGGCTAACGTGCATGGTGCAAATTTAAATCTCGCTTCTGCCATAAAATTATTTAAAGGTGGTTCTATAGAGGCTTGTATTACCAAAATTGAACACCGTATTGGTAAAAAACTTCCGGAGACTTTTGAAGCAGATTATAGACGTATTAGTTTTGAAAAGTTTAAAACGCAAATGCAGCCTATTGAAGGTATAAAAGCAGTTTTGGATCAATTAGAAATTCCGTTTTGTGTCGCGTCTAGCGGTCCCGAAGAAAAAATTAGATTAAATCTGGGCTTAACAGGCTTGTTGCCACTGTTTGAAGGGCGCATATTTAGTTGCTACACTATAAAAACCTGGAAGCCAGATCCGGCAGTTTTTTTGTGGGCAGCAAAAACTATGGGCTTTACCCCAGATGAATGCTTAGTTATAGAAGATAGTTTTACAGGAGTAACGGCTGCCAAAGCAGGTGGTTTTGATGTGTTTGGATTTACCCAACAAGATGTACATAACGAGTTGGAAGGTCATGCCACTAAAGTTTTCAATGCGATGGATGAGTTATTACCTTTAATACATGCATCTAAATAGGTGTTCAATGCGTTGTTTTTCTATTAAATATATTAATTTCGCAAAAAAGTAATTTTTCCATGCAACAAACAACTAATGCAATTGTTATGATTCGTCCTGTTAATTTTAGGATGAACGAACAAACCGCCGTTAATAATTATTATCAAAAAGTTATTGATGGTATTTTACCAGAAACGGTTAATGCTAAAGCCCAACAAGAATTTGATGCATATGTCGAAAAATTAAAAGCGATAGGGGTACACGTTATTGTAGTAGAAGATACTGCGGAAACCGATACACCCGATTCTATTTTTCCTAATAATTGGATTTCGTTTCATGAAAATGGTACCGTGGCACTGTATCCGATGTTTGCTGAAAACAGACGTTTGGAACGCCGTGAGGATCTTTTAGATATCCTAGAAGAAGAAGGTTTTGTAATACATGACATAATAGATTATACCAGTGCCGAAGACGAAGGTGTATTTTTAGAGGGTACGGGCAGTTTGTTATTAGATCGTGCAAACGGAAAAGCGTATTGTGCTTTGTCGCCAAGAGCTGACGAAGATTTGTTCATAGAATTTTGTGAAGATTTCGATTATTTTCCTGTGTTATTTACAGCCAATCAAACGGTTAATGGAACACGTAAAGCCATATATCATACCAATGTTATGATGTGTTTGGCCGAAAGTTTCGCTGTAATTTGTTTAGACTGTATAGATGATAAAAAAGAACGCAAACAAGTTGTTCAGCATTTAAAAGATAGCGGTAAAGAAATTATAGCTATTACCGAGCAGCAGGTTCAGCATTTTGCAGGTAATATGTTGCAAGTAAAAGGGCATGATAACGAGTTGTTTTTAATCATGAGCACATCGGCATATCAGTCTTTAACAGACAAACAAATAGAAGCTATAAATAAACATTGCAAAATAGTACACAGCTCTTTAGATACTATTGAAGCCTGTGGTGGAGGAAGCGCACGTTGTATGATGGCCGAAGTATTTTTACCTAAGCAATAAAACAAACATTTAATCTATTTTAGTTTTTGGTAATTGCACGTAAAACGTACTGCCCACGTTTACCATACTTTCTACCCAGATTTTACCATGGTTTAAATCTACCAGTTCTTTACAGATAGAAAGGCCTAATCCAGTGCCCTTTTCGTTGTTCGTGCCTCTGGTGGTATACGTGTTGCATTTAAAGAGTTTTTCTAAATTTTCTTTAGGGATGCCTATACCAGTATCTGCTATACTTATTATCGAGTTGCCGTTACTTATTTTATTGGTAATGGTAATCGTATCGCCAGACTTACTAAATTTTATGGCATTTGTTAACAGATTTTGTATGATAATTTCTACCATACTTTGGTCGGCATAAATAAAATCTTTTAACGTGTTATCTATTAGCGTAATGTTTTTCTCGGTGAGTTTGTGTTCTACAAGTTTTAATTTGTCTAGAAATACTTCTCGGATATTAAAAACACTGGCGTTAGGCTCTAAAGATTCCATTTGGGATTTAGACCAGTTTAATAAATTAAATAATAATAAGGAGGCGTTATTGGCATTTTCGCTTAATTCAGGAATTAACTTATCGAATTCTTGTCTGGAGAGCGATCCCTCTTTTAATAAATCTATAAAGCCGTTTATAGAAGTTAACGAATCTTTTAAATCGTGAGATACAATAGAAAATAACCTGTCTTTTACGTGATTTATACTTTCTAAGTGCGCAGACTGTTCTAAAATAGCTTCATTTTGAAGTTCTATCTTTTTGTTTTTAGCTTCGAGTTCGTGGGTGTATTTTAAACGTCTATTTCTATTTAAATAAATAAGCACTAAAAAGGTAGATACTATGGCAAAAGCACCAAATAACGAATAGGTAATAATGCGTAACCGGTTAAATTCATGCTGGCTATCGCCAGACATACCTAAACCGGCATAAGAGGGTTCCACTTCGGTGCGGGCTAATGTATCTTCTTCAATATCGAAGGTGTTTAAAGATTCTATGGTATCTTTTTGTTCCAGGTTGGCTTTAGATTGTGCTAGTTGTAAGCTATCCTTCAACGAAAAATAGTTTTGTTGCCACATAAGGGCGCGCTCAAAATCACGTTGTGTAGAGTCTACAGTTTTTAATAGCCAATAGTTTTTTAAAGCTTCGGTTGTATTGTTGTTTGTTTTTAATAGGGTATAGGCCTCTAACAGTTGTTGTTCTGCAAGATTGGTTTTAAGTAGCTTTAAATTGAGTTCTCCTGTTGCGTTAAGTGTTTCTATTAAAGCGGTGGCGTTTTGGGTTTTTCGGTTTAATTTTAAACTTTGCGCAAGGTACTGTCCTGCTTTCTCGTAAGCTCTATATTGTAAGTATTGGTTGCCCAATTTAGGTAAGATATCTGCAAGTATCGTATCGTTTTCGTTATTATTTAGCTCTAGAATTTTTTCATAATAATCGATCGATTTTCGGTGCTCACGATCTAAATCGTATAACATTGCTAAGTTTTTATAAACCGAAATACGATCTGAAGTGCTACCGAGTTCTTCTTCAATTTTTAAGCGCTTTAAATTATACTCTATCGCTTTGTCGTATTTTTTTTTCGCTAAATAAGCATTAGCTAACCCTGTGTATGTGTCTTTAAGTTCTTTAGTAAGTTGCCTTTGTTCTAACTCTTGTATGGCAGACAGTGTGTGTTCCAAGCCTTTGGTGTAATGCCCTCGGGAAATTTCTATTAGGCCTACATGGTTGTTTATTCTGGCTATGGCTAAAGTATCTTGTAGTAGAGTAAATCTAGACTTCGCTTCGGAAAAATGATTTATGGCATTTAAGTAATCTTCCTTTTTGGTATACATTAAGGCCTTTAAGTAGGCTATTTTTGCAAGACCGGGTTTGTAGTTTAGCTTGGTGGCTAGTTTTTCGGTTTGTCTTATGTATTTTAGGGCTAAATTATAATCTTGCTTTTCGTATAATTCATCTACTAATTTAATAGACATGTTTACCTTAGTCGTGTCTGATTGCTGAAATGCAAGCTGCACAGATAAACTGTCTATAGCTTCGGTTTGACCGAAACTATAAGAAATTGACAAAAGAATAATTAACGTAATTATTAGTCTCATACGGGTACGAGCAACATCTGTACAAACAAGGCTTTAAAAAAAATAAATACTTGTTTATTACAAAATGTATTTTAGTTTGTTAGTTACGTCTTCTCCCTTACAAAGAAGATAGATTAATAGCATTTTACAACGCAAAAGTTATGAAATACTAATAAAAAATCTAATTTCTGCGTTTTAATGCTAATAAATTAGTTAAAATGTTGAATCTTAAATGCTGTCTAAAATACGCTATCGACGAACGGTAAAAAAGTAGGAAAAAGCGTAGGTTTAAGATGTTGAATTTTAAGTAGGTTGGTGTGTGAAAAGTACTGTTTTACAGGTTAGATGAGGTTTAAATGGATTGTAACAATAACGATAAGAAATTTCAATACGGGATGTATAATCTACATGGTTTAATTATACTTTAAAAATAGTATCTTTGCCATCTTAAAAAATCATCGAAAAATGCATTTACAAGATTCCTTAACATTACACGTAAAACAAGCGGTAAAAACAATTTATAACGCCGATTTAGAAACTGTAGAATTTCAAGCGACACGCAAAGAATTTGAAGGCGATATTACTGTAGTTATTTTTCCGATGTTGCGTGTGGTTAAAGGAAACCCTGTACAGATTGGCCAAGCAATAGGAGAGTATTTGGTATCGGCGATAGGTGTTGTAACCGGATTTAATGTGGTAAAAGGCTTTTTAAATATTGTCATATCAGATCAATATTATCAAGATTGGTTTAGCACTGTAAAAAATGATAGCGATTTTGGCTTTAAAACAGCCAATGCCAGCGATAAAGCCATAATGGTTGAATACTCTTCACCAAACACCAATAAACCCTTGCATTTAGGGCATATCAGAAATAATTTATTAGGTTATAGTGTTGCCGAAATTTTAAAGGCGTCAGGCAAAAAAGTGTATAAAACACAAATTATTAACGACCGAGGCATACACATTTGTAAGAGCATGTTAGCCTGGCAGCGGTTTGGAAATGGCGAAACACCAGAATCTACAGGTTTAAAAGGCGATAAACTGGTTGGGAATTATTACGTAAAATTCGATCAGGAATATAAAAAAGAAATTGAAGCACTTATTGCTCAAGGCCTATCTGAAGACGAAGCTAAAAAACAAGCGCCCCTGCTTTTAGAAGCTCAAAATATGTTGTTAAAATGGGAAGCAGGAGATGAAGAAGTCGTAACACTATGGAAAACCATGAACCAATGGGTTTACGACGGATTTGAAGTAACATATAAAAACTTAGGAGTAGATTTTGATTGCTATTATTACGAAAGCGACACGTATTTATTAGGAAAAGAATTTGTAGCCGAAGGTTTAAAAACGGGCGTGTTCTTTAAAAAGGAAGACGGTTCTGTTTGGTGCGATTTAACCGATGAAGGTTTAGACGAAAAATTGGTATTACGTGCCGATGGAACAGCAGTTTACATGACTCAGGATATTGGGACGGCCATACAGCGTATTAAAGATTATCCAGATGTAGGTGGTTTAGTTTATACTGTAGGAAACGAGCAAGATTATCATTTTAAAGTCTTGTTTTTAATCCTGAAGAAATTAGGTTTTGAATGGGCAAAACACCTTTATCATTTAAGTTATGGAATGGTAGATTTACCAAGTGGTAAAATGAAGAGTAGAGAAGGTACCGTTGTAGATGCCGATGATCTGGTATCGGAAATGGCACAAACAGCAGAAGATATTTCGGAAGAGTTAGGAAAACTAGACGGTTACACAGCACAAGAAAAGAAAGCACTTTATGCGACTATTGGTTTAGGTGCTCTTAAATACTATATTTTAAAAGTAGACCCTAAAAAGCGTATTCTGTTCGATCCAAAAGAGTCGATAGACTTTCAAGGCAATACAGGGCCATTTATTCAGTATACTTACGCCAGAATACAATCGATCATCAGAAAAGCTGATTTCGATTTTTCGCAAGCTGTAACTTCAGTACCGTTACACGAAAAAGAAAAAGCATTATTAAAACAGTTACAATTGTTTCCAGAAACCATACAATTGGCTGCAACACAATATTCTCCAGCAATTATAGCCAATTATACTTACGATTTGGTAAAGGAATTCAATTCATTTTATCAAAACGTATCGATTTTAGGAGCTGAGGATTTACAAGAAAAAATCTTTAGAGTACAATTAGCTCAAACAGTGGCGACAACTATTAAAAATGCCTTTAGTTTGTTAGGAATAGCAGTGCCAGAGCGTATGTAACACAGTATGCGAGTTAAAAATCGCTCCTTTTTTATGCAAGAAAACTTGGTGTTAATCCAATTCCCAACCAAACGTGGTTTGGAATACATAATCTGTTCTAGCAGCGCCTTCAACCGGTTTGCTGTCAAAGTTGTGCGTTAAACCTAATTGAATAAAGAAGTCTAAAGGTAAGTCGTATTTAACATTTAAGTTTAAATCGGTTCTTACACGGTCTTTTTCGGTTAAACTAGGGTAAACAACAAATTTAGAGTATAAACTAATGTCGTCGTAATCGAACATATTAAGTTCTAACGACAAAAAGGCTTCTAAACTGTTTTGTGTATTTATTGTAGGGTCTATATAATTTTCGTTCGTCCAAGCCAAACCAGTACCAGTTGCAAAATACACACGATTACTATGCACAAAATATTTACCAATACCACCCTGGGTCGAGGTTCTTAGTTTTAATAGTTGTTCGTCGTTAGACAAAAAGTTAACGTTCGCTAAGGTAAACCAATCGTGTTTTAAAAAATATTTACCTCCAATCCTGGCATCGGTACGGTGCGTTTCATCTACATCGTCTTGGTTACTTCTCACCGAGTTATAACTCCCTGTAACTCCCCATTTATCAGCTGTATAACCAAGATTACTCAGTACAGAAAATTGTGTAAGATTATTGGTTTTTGCAAAATTAAAACCTACAGATAGGCTAGCATCTAACCGAGACAAAAAACCTTCTTCTAGTGCTTTTATATAAACTACATCATTAATAGGAATAGTTATTGGTTTTTGATTATAAACAATCGAAACATTTGTAGAGTCTCCAGGTTTGGTTTCTAACGAGCTGTTAACACGGCGACCATCAGAAAGCGTCATTAAATACATTTGCTGGCTATGAACAATTACAACATCTTTCCAAGAAATTTTAAAATCACTATCGCTATAATCGGTTTCAAAAGTTAATACACCTTTAGACATTTCTTTAATGTCTCCAATAATCTTATCATTGTTTTTTAAAACTAAAGTGTCTTTTTGGGCATAAATGCTGGAGAACGAAATAACTGTAAAAGTACAGAAAAGTAAAAAGGTTTTCCATGATGAAATTGTAGCTGTATTTAGCATAGGCTGGTTGTTTGATTATAACTCAGTTATAAAATGATTGAAAAATATAATACGAAGATAAAAAACTTTCTTAAAAAATAATAAGTCCCCTTTTATCTTGTGAATAGATTAAAAGGGGACAAATATTAATTTTATAATTCATTTGTTAATGTACAGAGCTCATATCTACTTTTCCAGCACCTTTTTTAATTAAAAGTACAAATGGGACACATAGTAGAAAAAGTATACCTAAATATAAAAACACATCCATATACGATAATACGGTAGCTTGTTTCATTACAGACATATCTAAAAGTTCATAGGCCTTTTGTAATGCTTCGTTAAACGAAAATCCTTTACCTATAAACATTTGTTGTAATCCATGAATACGTTCCTGCACATTAAATTTAGTAGGGTCTAAATGCGGAATTAAATCTACACGGTGTTGTTGTGTCCATCTAGAAATCATAGTTGTTATAATAGCAATGCCAAAGGAGCCTCCTAACTGCCTTGTCATTCCTGTAAATGCAGCCCCATCACCTATATCTTTTCCTACTAGGGTAGAGAGCGATAAAGTTGTAATGGGCACAAATAGTAAACCAAGCCCAATACCGCGTACTACAAGTGGCCAGAAAAAATGCTCAACTCCTGTGTTTGGTGTCATATCTAAGTACATCCATAGGCTGTAAACAAAGAAAATGCTAAACCCCGCTGTTACTAAGTATTTTTGGGGCACACCTTTTTGAAGCATTTTACCAATTATGGGCATCATTAAACCAGTTGTAATAGAGCTGGGTATTAGTAATAAACCAGCATCGGTAGCTGTAAATCCTAAAATAGATTGTGTGTAGATGGGTATTATAAATGTCGAGCCATACAAACCAAACCCTAAAATGAAAGTCATAATAGTACCTATACGTAAATTCCCATCCTTTAAAACCTTTAAGTTAACTATGGGGTGTTTGTATGTTAATTCTCTCCAAATGAATAAAATTAAACCGAAAACAGAAGTTATGCTTAAGGTTGTAATTAAACCATTGTCAAACCAATCGTCCTGTTGACCATGCTCTAAGACAAATTGAAGCGAACCAATAAACGTAGCTAAAAGAATAATGCCCCACCAATCTACTTGGTTGGCTTTTAACTTTTCGCCATATTTTGGACTCTTAACAAATAGTATGGTTAAAAAGGTCGCTATTATGCCTAACGGAATATTAATGTAAAAGATATATGGCCAAGAAAAATTATCTACTAAATAACCGCCAAGTGGTGGTCCTAAAGTAGGGCCTACAATAACCCCCATACCATAAATAGCTTGGGCCATTCCGCGCTTTTCTATGGGATAGCTTTCGGTAATAATGGTTTGGGCTGTAACTAAAAGTGCTCCGCCACCAAGGCCCTGAATAAACCTGAATATAACCAGTTCCCAAATATTTGTGGCGTTACCACATAAAAACGAGGCTGCTGTAAAAATAATAATAGATGCCGCAAAATAATTGCGTCTGCCAAATTGTTTAGACAACCAGCTAGTCATTGGTATTACAATTACATTAGCAATGGCATAGGCGGTAATAACCCAAGCAACATCGGTTAAGGTGGCTCCCAAACTTCCTTTCATATCGTTTAGAGCCACGTTTACTATAGTGGTATCTATTATTTCCAAAAGGGCACATAACACTGCGGTTATGGTTATAATGACCCGTCTGAATCCATATTCCACTAAATTATTTTCGTCTGATTGCTGCATAATTTATTTTAGATGCACATCTATTAAAACGTTCATTCCTGAACGTAACTTTTTAAATGCTTCTGAATTTTTTTGAGAAGTAAAATCTATTTTTACTGGTAAACGTTGAATGGTTTTTACAAAGTTTCCTGTGGCATTATCTGGAGGTAACAACGAAAATTTAGAACCTGTTGCTGGCGAAAAATTACTGACTACACCTTCAAACTCTGTGTCTGGATAGGCATCAACTTTAATTCCTACTTTCTGTCCAACTTTCATTTTAGATAATTGAGTTTCTTTAAAATTAGCAATTACCCATTTGTCTTGTGTGTTTACCAAATAAAACAACGATTGCCCAGGCTGAACGAATTGTCCTGATTGAATTCTTACAGAAGATAGCTGTCCGTCTATAGGCGCCGTTACAAAAGTATAGTTTACATCTAATAAAGCTTTGTTTAATGCGGCTTGGGCTACTTTTAATTTGGCTTCGGCAACTGTAACTTGTTTTTGCGAAATTAAGGTTTGATTGGCAGCTGCATGACTTTGGCTAGTACTGGCTTGTTCTTGTTGTTGTAAAATTTCCATCTGTTTTTCGGCTTCTTGTTTGGCCGCCAAGGCCTGCTCGTATTGTTGCGTGGTTATGGAATGATTTTTATAAAGATTTTCGTATCGTTGAAAATCGTTTTGTGCACGCCATAATCTTATTTTAGCTGTTTCTATGTTCACTAAGGCCGAGTTCGCTTGGGCATTAGCGGCATTAGACGATGCTTTATAAGACCCTATACTAGCCTCCGAAACAGCTAAGCCACTTTCTGCTGCTGCAACGTTTGCTTGGGCTTGCTCTAACTGGATAATATAGTCGGAGTTATCTATAATAAACAAAGTATCTCCTTTTTTTACAGTTTGATTGTCTTCTACCAAAACCCGTTCTATATAACCACCAACATGCGGAATAATAGGTGTCATGTTTGCTTCAATCTGTGCATCGTCTGTTTCTTCGTGCGAGAGCGAGTGTATAAACTTGTAAGTACCGTACACTAGACCTATACCTACTAAAACAGCAATTATGATGATAAATTTTGTATTGGTTTTCTTTTTCTGTTCCATCGTTTTTAATTGTTTAATAAGTTGGTTAATTGGCCTTGAGCCATTAATAATTCGTAATATTTTTGAGATATTTCTGCTTTGGCATAAGCTAAATTTATTTTGGCTTGTAATTGTTGTAAATCTGCTTCAAGCGTGTCGTTGGTATCTACTAAACCATTATCGAATTTATCTTTTACAATGCGATAATTTTCTGAGGCTTGTTCTTCCGTTTTTTCGTAGACCTCTAATTTCTTTAATGCCAGAAAGTAGTTTTGGTGTGCGTTTTCAATTTCAATTTTAATGTCGTCTGTGGCTTTGTCTATACTGTATTGTAGTTCTTCGGCTTTACTTTTTGCAACATTAACTTCGCTCTTGGTTTTAAAAATATCCGATAAATTGTACGATACACCTACACCTATATTTATGGCATTGGTAAGAGTAAATGCGTTTTGAACATCGGCGGCCATATAGCCACCTACAATACCAATACTCGGGTAATATTTGCTTTGTGCAATTTTAATTTGGTTTTCGGTAGCCAACTCTTGGTATTTTAGGGCTTCTAAATCGTTTCTGTAAATCGAGTCTGTTGTTATCTGCTCTGGAACGATGCCAAAAGTGTTGCTTATGGTTTTAATTTCGGTATGTTCTGGGAGTTTAAGTAATGTGCTTAATTGATAGTTTAAAACGCGATTATTTTTTTTGGCTTCCTCTAAAGATAGTTGTACAGTAGATTCCTGTAATTGTGCTTTTAGCAAATCGTTTTTAGCTAAAAGTCCGTTTTGTTCCATGGCCGTAAAATCTGTTACACGTTGCTTGGCACTTGTTAAGTTGTCTTCAAACAAAGCAATAGATTGCTCGGTTTTGTATAAATTGATATATAGGTTTATGGTTGTTAAGGCCAGTTTTTCGTTATCGTTTTTGGCTAAATAGGTGGTGGCTGTATGTATATTTTCGCTGGCTTCTATAGCATTTTTAATTTTGAAACCAGAAAAAACAGGCATAGAAATATCTGCTTGTCCCATTAGCAATTGGTTAACATTGGGCAAAGTTGTTGGTTCGGAAGAGTCGTTAGAATCCATTCCTAATTTATTTTCGAAACCTACTTTGGTTAAGTATCTGTATTGTCCGCCAAGACTAATATCTGGATATTGGGAGTTTTTGGCGACGTTAACTTCGCTTTTGGAACTTGCAATTTGGGCTTCGTTTATTTTAGAAACATCGCTGTTTTTTATAGCCAAACCTACAGCTTCTTTCAAGCTTAACGTTTTACTGTCTTGGGCCTTTACTGCAAATGTGCTAAGAAACGCTAAAATGAAAATATACGATATCTTATTTTTCATAAGTTAATAATCCTTTTATTGTTTGTTGAATATGAGTTGTTAAGGTGTTGTGTATATAATGATCGACTTCGGTTTTATTTTTTAACTGAAGTAGATTTTGGTAAAACTGTTGATTAAAATGAAAATGAAAATAGGTGCCAAGTATGGTTGGTATAATTAAATGTGTGTTTACATTAGTACTAAATATGCCTTCTTTTTGCCCATTGGATACAAAGTTTTCTACAATTTTAAAATTGTCTTTTTTGTAGTTTTCGTAAGTTTCAAAACTGATATTTCTGGCGCCGCTAGAATATTCAAAATTTACGATTTTGTACACCTGTCTATTTTTATGAACACGTTTTATCATCATTTCAACAAAAGCATCCAGTTTTTCAAAATAATTTTTTTTTGTGTTCATGATGTTTTCTACTTGGACTTTGAAATCTTTTAACCTATAAATCATTAAGGCTTCTAAGAGTTTTTCCTTCGAGCCAAAGTAATACGATATCATTGCTACGTTTACTCGCGCTTCGTTAGAGATTTGTCTAACCGAAGTGCCATCGTAGCCAAATTCTGCAAACAGTTTTTCTGCTGTTTTTAATATTAAAAGTTGTTTGTCGTTTAGTTCCATGTTTCCATTAGTTGTTTGTTGGGTCAAATTTAAACAATTGTTTAAATTAAACGTTTGTTTAATTGTTAAAGTTTCTACTTAAAATAAAAGTGCCATAAGTATAACTTATGGCACTTTAAAAATGGTAAATTTATCTGTTATAGTTTTCTTAAGTCAAAAATATCTTTACGTCGATCTTTCAAATTTTTTACGCTACCAAATTGGTTTAAGTTTCTTAGTAAATCGATATCTACATCGGCTATTAAAATCATTTCGGTATTGGGAGTGGCTTCAGCTTTTATTCCATTTGCAGGAAAGGCAAAATCACAAGGAGTAAACACCATAGATTGTGCAAACTGAATGTCCATGTTATGTACTTTAGGTAAATTGCCAACACTACCAGCAATGGCCACGTAACATTCGTTTTCTATGGCTCGTGCCTGGGCACAATGGCGGACTCTGGAGTAGCCATTTTGTGTATCGGTTAAGAACGGCACGAATAGTAGGTCCATACCTTCATCGGCCAGTAAGCGACTTAGCTCTGGAAATTCGGAATCGTAGCAAATTAAAATGCCTATTTTACCACAATCGGTATCGAAGGTTTTAAGTTCGGTGCCGCCTTCCATACCCCAAACCTTGGCTTCGTCTGGAGTTACGTGCAATTTTTCGTAACGCTCTGTTGTACCGTCTCGTTTGCATAAATAACCTACATTATATAAACGGTTGTTTTCGGCAATTTCTGGCATACTGCCAGTAATGATATTGATGTTGTACGAAATAGCCAATTGAGAAAAACGTTGTACAATTTCTGCAGTGTGCTTGGCTAAATTACGGATGGCTTCGGGTTCGGACAAGTGATTATCTATAGCCATTAACGGCGCATTAAAAAATTCTGGAAACAATGCAAAATCGCTGCGGTAGCCCGAAACAGCATCGATAAAATATTCGGCTTGTTCCATAACTTCATCCAGATTTTTATAGGGGCGCATCTGCCATTGAATCAGTCCTAAACGCACTATTTTTTTTGTGGTTGCCGCTTTTTTTTGTTTCTTTTCATAATAAATATTATCCCATTCTAAAAGCACGGCATAATCTTCGGAATTGGTGTCGCCTTCCAAATAATTTTTTAAAACGCGGGTAGGATGAAAATCATTCGAAATTTGAAAATTTAAAACTGGGTCGTGAATTTCTTTCCGTTTTACTTTTTCTATGTATTGTTTTGGTGAGAGTTCGTTCGAGTATTTATGGTAATTTGGGATGCGTCCGCCAAAGGCAAGACCTCTTAAATTCAGGCGCTCGCATAGTTCTTTTCGGTAATCGTATAAGCGCCTTCCTAAGCGTAAACCACGATATTCAGGTTTTACAAATACTTCAACTCCATAAATAACATCGCCATTTTTAGTGTGCGTATTAAAGGTATAATTTCCAGTGATATCTTTATAGGTATGGGCATCGTCTAACTTATTATAATCTACTATAATAGACAGCGCGCAACCTGCAATTTGATTGTTGATTTTAATAACAACTTGGCCTTCTGGAAATTGTTTTATAAGGGTTTCTATTTGATGTTCGCGCCAATACGAATCGGGCATACTGCTGTACGATTCTATCATAGCCGCTTTAAGTTCCTGATAATCGTCTAGACTTAAATAGGTTAATTCTACATTTTCGATATCTTCCATAGCACAAAAATTTAATTGGATTTTGTTACCGAAATGTACAAATTAAATTAAAGGGAAATTTAAAATATATAATTTACCTTAAATTTCTTAATCCTTCGTAAACAACTATGCTTACAGCGTTTGCAAGATTTAAACTTCGAACATGGTTAGAGTACAGCGGGATTTTAAAAAGCTGTTCGCTATGTTGCTCTAACAAGTGTTTGGGTAAACCAACAGACTCTTTTCCGAAAATTAAAAACATGTTGTCTGTATACGATATATCCCAATGTGCTTTCGATCCGTGGCTCGATAAAAACACCATGTCTTTATCGCTGTGCATTTCAAAAAAGGCTTCAATAGAGTCGTAAATAGATATGTTTAAATGCTGCCAGTAATCTAATCCGGCACGTTTTAAACGTTTATCGTCTATCTCAAAACCAAAGGGTTTTACTAAATGTAGGTGAGAGCCGGTAGCCAAACTTAAGCGTCCGATATTTCCAGTGTTGTTTGGTATTTCTGGCTCAAAAAGTACAATGTTTAACGGCATGAATTTTATTTTAATGCAAAAAAAAGGCTTTTCGTTAAGAAAAGCCCCCTAGATTAATAATTTAAAATTATTTTTTGTTTTGTTGTTCTTTAATGGTGTCTTTATCCAAATCAAAACTATTGGTGTCTTGGTTTACATTTCCAGTAGGGTTTGTTGGATTGGATTGTTTCTCTTTCGGTTTAAATTTCTTGTGTTCCTTAATAATTCCCATAATTTTTCTTTTTTATTGATTAGTCAATAAGATAAAAAACTATAGTTGGAACTTCTGTTTAAACTTTTATAAACCTTTGTTAACAACTGTTAAGCCCGAATGCCTTTTATAAATTCCGAAATTTTCGAAACCCCATGTTCGTTTAAATGCTTTATAAATGCCGAACCAATAATGGCTCCTTTGGCATAATCGGTGGCTTGCATAAAGGTTTCGTTATTATTGATGCCGAACCCGACTATTTGTGGGTTTTTTAATTGCATACAGGCAATACGTTTAAAGTATTCGGTTTGCTGGTCGCCAAATCCCGACTGACTCCCCGTAACACTTGCGCTACTTACCATATAAATAAATCCGTTGGAAATAGAATCGATAAACTGGATGCGTTCTTCTGATGTTTGTGGCGTAATTAAAAAGACATTGATTAAACCGTACTTTTCGAAAGTCGTTTTATAATGTGCGTTGTATTCGGATACAGGTAAATCAGGAATAATTAAACCGTCGATACCGATTTCTTGACAGGTTTTACAGAATTTTTCTACGCCATATTGCAATATCGGATTGAAATAGCCCATAATAATTAAAGGAATTGAAACTGTTTTCCGAATGTCCTTTAATTGCTCGAAAAGCTTGGCAGTCGTCATCCCGTTTTTTAAGGCTTGCGTGGAACTGGCTTGTATAGTAGGCCCATCCGCAAGTGGATCACTAAACGGTAAGCCAATTTCTATCATATCGACGCCCGATTGTTCTAAAGATTCGATAATAGTAACCGTATCGTTTAAATTCGGGTAACCTGCGGTAAAATAAATAGACAATACCTTATCGGTTTTTTGTAGTTTTTTATGTATTCTGTTCATCTTTTTATAAATCGAAATAGTTGATATAGGTGTTCAAATCCTTGTCGCCACGGCCAGATAAACTCAATACCACAACATCATCTGGTTTAAATTGTCGTTGTTTAAAAACGGCAAGTGCGTGCGAACTTTCTATAGCGGGAATAATGCCTTCCAGTTTACATAATTCCAATCCAGCTTGCATGGCTTCGTCGTCGGTAATCGATATGAATTCGGCACGACTAGTTCTAAATAAATTGGCATGCATAGGACCAACTCCAGGATAATCCAATCCTGCCGAAATAGAGTAGGGTTCGGTAATTTGTCCGTCGTCGGTTTGCATCAATAAGGTTTTACTACCGTGAATAATACCTTCCTTACCCAAAGCTGAAGTGGCGGCGCTTTCGCCAGAATGTACACCTAAACCAGCCGCTTCAACAGCAATTAAATTCACATCCGTATCATTCAAAAACTGATAAAAAGCACCAGCAGCATTACTGCCACCACCCACACAAGCAATAACATGGTCGGGTTTGGTGCGGCCTTCTTTGTCTTGTAATTGCCATTCGATTTCTTCGGAAACTACTGCTTGAAAGCGCGCTACCATATTCGGATACGGGTGTGGACCAACCACGCTTCCGATGATATAATGTGTGTCTACCGGATTGTTAATCCAATCTCGAATGGCTTCGTTAGTGGCATCTTTTAAGGTGCGACTTCCCGATAATGCAGGCACAACTGTGGCTCCTAGCATTTTCATGCGGGCTACATTTGGCGCTTGTCTGGCAATATCAATTTCGCCCATATAAACCACACATTCTATGCCCATAAGAGCACAAACCGTAGCCGTTGCAACACCGTGTTGTCCAGCGCCAGTTTCGGCAATAATGCGTTTTTTGCCCAAGCGTTTCGCCATTAAAATCTGACCAATCGTATTATTGATTTTATGCGCACCAGTATGATTTAAATCTTCGCGTTTTAAATAAATTTTGGTGTTGTAACGTTCGCTTAAACGTTTCGCAAAATAGAGCGGCGACGGACGCCCCACATAGTCTTTTAAAAGCTGATTGAATTCTGCTTTAAAATCGGGTTCGGCCATAATTTTAAGGTAATTTTGGCGTAATTCTTCTACGTTTGGATAGAGCATTTCGGGAATGTAGGCGCCTCCAAATTCGCCATAATAACCGTGCTCGTTTATATTGTAATTCATAGTTGAGGTGTTGCTTAGTATTTGTGTTTTAAATTGTTGTACCAGATTAAAATCTTTTAAGCCAGGTGCCGTTTCAAATTTACTGTTTACATCTAAAGCATAACAGTATTTGGACGCCGAACTTTTTAGAAATTGATGGATGTTTTTGACGTCGTCTAAACCGATTCCGCCACTTAAAAAATAGGGTTTAGTAGATGGATAAGCTTCTAGAATATTCCAATTGAAACTATAACCATTACCGCCTGGAAGTTTGCCTTTGGTGTCGAAAAGAAAATAATCGCAAACCGACTCGTAAGATTTTAGAACTTTAAAATTGAAATGGTCTTTTATAGAAAAGACTTTTATGATTTCGAGATTTGATTGTTTGCTTTGAAGTGACGAACAAAATTCAGGCGATTCATCTCCATGCAATTGCACGACTTGAAAATCGTATTTCGAAACGGTATCAATAATTTCCGATTCCGAAGCATTCACAAAAACCCCTACTTTTTTAATCGATTTGGGTAATTCAGGAATGTCTGAAGTGATAAACCGAGCTGATTTCTCATAAAAAATAAAGCCAAGAAAATCGGGTTTCAGGCTAGCGATGGCCTGAATATTTTCTCCCGAAGTCATGCCGCAAACTTTCAATTTCATACTATTGGTTTAAAGCATTTATAAATTCGGTAGCACTCTTGCCGGCATCGTCGGTTTTCATAAAGTTTTCACCTATTAAAAAGCCTTTGTAACCATAAGGTTGCAAGGTTTTGATGGCTTCAACCGAGCTAATACCACTTTCCGAAACTTTTACAAAATCGTCTGGAATAAGCGCGCTTAATTGCTTGCTCGTTTCTAAAGACACTTCGAAGGTTTTCAAATTTCGATTATTTACTCCCAACATGTCTAGGCTTGGCATCACCG
The DNA here is from genome assembly GCA_030427735.1 of Bacteroidia bacterium. GTDB lineage: Bacteria > Bacteroidota > Bacteroidia > Flavobacteriales > Flavobacteriaceae > Formosa. Next base: position 29,843 of record JAUIBP010000008.1, read on the forward strand.
ATTTTTGAAGTTCGTCTTCATTATGGACTTCCAATAAAACATCCAATTGTAAGCTTTTAGCCAATTCTGAAAACATTTTGATTTCGTCTCGTGTTAAAATGGCCGCGATGAGTAAAATTACATCGGCACCATAAGCCTTGGCTTCAATAATTTGATACGGATCGATAATGAATTCTTTGCGTAGCAAGGGTAAATTACAACTGGCTCTGGCTGTTAATAAATCGTCTAAACTACCACCAAAATATTTGCCATCGGTAAGTACAGACATGCCGCAAACTCCTGCATTCTCGTAACCTTTGGCTACGTCAAACACATTCAATTTTTGATTGATAACGGCTTTAGAAGGCGAACGGCGTTTGTGTTCGGCAATAATTCCTGTATTACTTTGTTTTAAAGCCTTAGCTAAAGAATTTGTAGGTCTAGTAAACAGCACCGATTGCTCTAATTGTTTTACAGGAATGAGCGATTTTCTTAAATCGACTTCGCGGCGTTTATCGGCTACAATATTATCTAAAATAGTCATGGTTTAAGCGCTTAATGTTATTAATGTTTGTAATCGTTTTAGTGCTTCACCCGAAGCTAAAGAGGCTTTGGCAGCTTCAAAGCCATCTGAAATCGAGGTGCCTTTTACTGTAGCAATTGCCATGGCTGCATTGGCGCAAACCACGTTGTTTTGGGCTTTGGTGCCATTACCTTCTAAAATATTAACAAAAATATCAGCAGCTTCTTTTATTGTATTTCCTCCAAAAATATCGGACTGTTTTATTTGTTGTACACCAAAATCTTCTGGCGAAATCATAGTTTCCATGCCATTAGAAATCACTTTAGTGTCGCAGGTTAACGAAATTTCGTCGTAACCATCTAAAGCGTGAAGAATGGTGAAATTTTTATCGGTATTCTGATATAAATAGCCGTATAAGCGTGCTAATTCTAAGCTGAAAACACCTACCAACTGATTTTTAGGAAAGGCCGGATTCACCATAGGTCCAAGCATGTTGAAAAAGGTTTTAACTCCTAATTCACGTCTAATAGGAGCCACGTTTTTCATGGCGGGATGAAACAGCGGGGCGTGCAGGATGCAAATTCCAGCATTTTCCAAACAGCGCTCTAAAAAGCCTGAATCGTTAGTGAAAGCTACGCCTAAATGTTCTAAAACATTACTAGACCCTGAAACGGATGACACCCCATAATTACCGTGTTTAGTAACATTAACACCTGCGCCTGCCGTAATAAAAGAGGCTAGGGTAGATATGTTAAACGTGTCTTTACCATCGCCCCCTGTACCACATAAGTCGATGGTGTTGTACTCTGAAAAATCGACTGCTAAACAGAGTTCCAATAAGGCATCGCGAAAACCTTCCAATTCGTTGGTTGTTATGCTACGCATCATATACACAGTTAAAAAGGAAGCAATTTGACTTTGGTTATATTCGCCCATAGAGATATTAACCAATACGCGTTTGGCTTCTTCTTTTGAAATGTGCTCGTGATTGATGAGTCTGTTAAGAATATGTTTCATAATTAAGAATCTAACCAGTTTTTAAGCATTTGTTTTCCGTTGGGTGTTAACACCGATTCGGGATGATATTGCACACCTTTTACATCGTAAAATTTATGTCGGAGTGACATAATTTGACCGTTTTCATCAAAAGAAGTTGCTTCTAATTCGTCGGGTAAATTATTGTCGACTACCCAAGAATGGTAACGGCCAACAGGGAAACTGCTTTCGAATCCTTTAAATAAAGGCTCGTCGGTCACCGCCAAAGTAACTTCTGTAGCTACTCCGTGATATACGTTATCTAAATTTTTTATACTTCCACCAAAAACTTCACCAATAGCTTGTTGTCCAAGACATACCCCTAAAATGCTTTTAGTAGGTGCATAAGTTTTAATGATGGTTTTTAGAAGACCAGCTTCATCTGGAATACCAGGTCCTGGAGAAAGTACAATTTTATCGAATACAGCCACTTCTTCCAAACTTATTTTATCGTTACGTCTTACCGTAACTTGACAGCCTAAATCCTCTAAATAATGTACCAAATTGTAGGTGAAACTGTCGTAATTATCGATGACTAAAATGTGTTTCATTGTTTTAAAATGTTTAGGCTTATTAAATGTTTTTTGCTAAATCGATGGCTTTGGTTAAGGCACCAAGTTTGTTGTACACTTCTTGAAGTTCGTCTTCTGGTTTCGATTTTGATACGATTCCAGCGCCTGCTTGCCAATGTAGTTTGTGGTTTTTACTCAAAAAGGTTCTAATCATGATGGCATGGTTAAAGTTGCCATCGAAATCCATAAACCCAATAGCGCCACCGTAAAATTCGCGACTGGTTTTTTCGTATTTTTCTATCAGTTGCATGGCCTTATGTTTTGGTGCGCCGCTTAAGGTTCCGGCAGGAAAGGTGTCGGCTACCACTTGCATGGTTGCTGTGTTGTTATGTTTTTTACCAATTACTTTGCTTACTAAATGGATAACATGCGAGAAGAACTGTACTTCGCGATAGGTTTCTACAGTAACTTGATTGCCATGTCTGCTCAAATCGTTTCTAGCAAGATCGACTAACATGACATGTTCGGCATTTTCTTTATCGTCTTGCGCTAATTTTTTAGCTAATTCGGCATCTTTTTCGTCGTTTCCAGTTCGCTTGAATGTGCCTGCAATAGGATGAATTTCGGCTTGATTGTTTTTAACTACCAATTGAGCTTCTGGCGAGCTGCCGAAAATTTTAAACGTACCATAATCAAAATAAAATAGGTAAGGAGAAGGGTTTATGCTACGCAATGCGCGATACACATTAAACTCGTCGCCTTTAAAATGTTGAGAGAATTTTTTAGATAATACTAATTGGAACACATCGCCACGAGCACAGTGTTGTTTGGCTAGCTCGACATGTTTTTTATATTCGTTATCGGTTAAATTAGACGCGATATCTTGGTCTGTTGTAAATTGATAGCTAGCAAACTGATTGGCTTTTATAAGCTGATGAATATCGTCTATATTATTATCGGCTTCGTAACAATGCGCAAAAATATAAGCTTCGTTGTTAAAATGATTAATGGCAATTATGTTTTGATAAACGGCATAATATAAATCTGGAATTTCTAAACCGTTATCTTTTTTAGAAATGCTAATATCTTCAAAATAACGAACCGCATCGTAGCCTATGTACCCAAAAATACCATTGTTTATAAATTTAAAAGTAGTGTTGTTGTCTACTGTAAATCGTTTAGTATAGTCGTGAATGGCTTCTGTTACACTGACGTTTTGATCGATTAAAGTGGTGAGTGTTTCGCCGTTTGGAAAGTGCTGCGAAATGGTTTCGTTTTGAACTTTAATAGATGAAATAGGATTAAAGCAGATGTACGAAAAACTATTGTCGTTTGCATGATAATCGCTACTTTCCAGTAATATGCTATTTGGAAATTTATCTCTTATTTTTAGATATACATTAACAGGTGTAATGGTATCGGCAAGGATTTTTTTGTAATGTGTGGTTAATTTAAATGTTTTCATGTGTTGTAAGCAATAAAAAAGGCTTGTCGTGAATGACAAGCCTTGTTATTTTTTATGTTTAAAATATACGTAATAGGTCTAGTTCACGAAGTTTGAGTTTCGAGAATTCCACCACCAAGTATGATTTAATATTGTGTTCAATTGTTTACTTATTTGATTCAAATATAGGAATGTAAAATTAGTTTTCAAATATTTTTTCAAAAAAATGAAAATAAAAATTCCTGCAGTTCAAGACATTGCTTTTGAATCTGCAGGAATCAGGTAATCACACAAATCTACTAGTCTACTGAATTAGGGGATCCACTAGTATTTTAAAGTCACATTTAAATCGAACTCGTCGTAAATAGCTTTATCTTGTAAATCGTCGAAAAAGCTAGCCGAACCGTATTTAATGTTGTATTTAGTTCTGTCTATTTTTAAAGCAGCAGTAGCTGTACCGTTATCGGCATTCATTTTAAAAGTTATAGGTTTAGTAATACCTTTAATAGTTAAATCTCCTGTAACGGTATATTCTGGCCCTTGACTTTCAACTTTAGTGAATTTTAAGGTTGCTGTTGGGAATTTTTCAACACCAAAGAAATCATCGTTTTTTAAATGACCGTCTAATTTCGCTTTCCAGTCACCTTCAAGATCTTTTGTGTTAATAGTGGTCATATCCATAGTAAAATCGCCACCAGCTAAAGTTTTGCCATTAAAAACTAAGGTACCTTCTTTTAAGGTAATAGTTCCGTTATGTTCGCCAGTTACTTTGTGGCCAACCCATGTAATTTGACTTTCTTTTACGTTAACTTTTTTGTCTTTTAAAGTTGTGAATGATGCAAATGCAATAGCAATTAATAGTACAAATGCTGTTTTTACTGTGTTTTTCATGTTTTAATTTTTAGGTGTTTATTTAATTATATAGTTGAAAACAATTCGTTTTCTGGTTTTCTTACTTTTTTGTAATGTTGTGTTTCGTCTTCTGAAGCGCGATAGCCAAGGGTAATTACAACGGCGGCATTTAAATTCTCTTTGTCAAGGCCGAGTATTGTATTGTAAGCCGCGTTGTCGAAACCTTCCATAGGACACGCATCTATTTCTAACGATGCAGCGGCAGATAAAACATTACCCAAAGCAATGTAGGCTTGTTTTGCTGTCCAAGCATTCTTGGCTTCGTTAGGTAATGCAATAACGTTAGATTTCATCATTTGCGAATACCCCTCTAGTTGGTCTAGCGGTAAACCGCGAGTTTCGCTAACATTATTAATGTAATCATCAACCAAAGAATCGTCTGCATCTGTCATGTTGGCTAATACCATCATGTGCGAAGCATCGGTAATTTGCGACTGGTTCCAAGACGCTGCCTTAAGTTTTTCGCGCGTGTCTTTATCTTCAATAATTAAAACTTTATACGGTTGTAGACCGTAAGACGATGCCGATAATTGAATAGCTTCTTTTAAAATATTTAAATCAGCGTCAGAAATTTTTTTGTTGGGATCGAATTGTTTAGTTGCGTATCTCCAGTTTAGGTGTTTTAAGTATGTATTCATAATATTGTTGTTTTTACATTAGTTGTATATACAAGTATTTTGATTTTAAAAAAAATTACGAACGTAATTTTGTAAGTAAATAATTTAAGGTTTTTAATTCTTCGGTGTCTAAATTTGCTGTTAATTTGTTTTCGGTTTCCTCTATAATAGGGTCCATTTCTTTTAATAATTGTAAGCCTTGTTTAGTAATGTATATATCTACTTTGCGTCGGTTTTTTTCGCAAGTAAAACGTTCTACCAGACCTTTTAAAATTAACTTGTCTACAAGTCTTGTGGTATTACTCATTTTATAAACCATTCTGTCTTGTATGTCCTGTAAGTTTGCTGGACTTCCTTTTTTACCTCTTAATATACGAAGCACATTAAACTGTTCGTTAGAAAGATCGAAAGTTTTAAAAATACCGCCAATGGTTTCTTTAGCCCAAATACTAGAATAGGTTATGTTCAAAACCGTTTTCTTTTTAAGGGGGATGGGTTGCGATGATTTTAAGATGTCTTCTAACTCTTTCATATACAATATTTGTATATACAAATGTATAAATGATTTTTGGATTGGTCACTATAAATTCTATAATTTTTTGTTAAATAATAAAACCGCCTTTTTGTCTTCATTATTTTTATAGCATGAAACATTATTTATTATTATGCTTTTTAGTGTGCATGTCTTGTAAAGAATCCGCTAAAAAAACAGAAGCTTTAGTAGAGGAGGCACCTGTAGTAGAAACAGAAGTTGTTAAAGAAACTTCAGATTTAAAAGTTTATAATTTTACAGAAATAGAACCGCTGTTACATAAAACAGGAGATAAGATTTATGTGGTCAATTTTTGGGCAACTTGGTGTGCGCCTTGTGTTAAAGAGCTGCCATATTTCGAAAAAATTACTGAAGATTATGCCAATAAAGATGTAGAAGTGCTATTGGTTAGTTTAGATTTTTCGAAACAATACGAGACTAAACTTATTCCGTTTATAAAAACACATCAACTAAAGTCGGAAGTTGTAGCGCTTAACGATCCAGATTCTAATGCTTGGATCCCTAAAGTAGATCCTGAATGGTCTGGTTCTATTCCGGCCACAATTATTTATAAAGGAAACACACGCAAATTCTTCGAAAAATCGTTTACTTATGAAGAATTACAAACAGAAATTAATCAATTTTTAAATTAATACTTATGAAAACTATCAAACACATGTCGGCTTTATTAGTGCTATTGGTACTATCGGCCTTTGCGCCTGTAAAAGATACAGGCGGTTATAAAGTTGGAGATATTGCTACCGATTTTAAATTAAAAAACGTAGATGGAAAAATGGTGTCTTTAAAAGATTATAAAGATGCTAAAGGTTATATCGTCATTTTCACCTGTAATACCTGCCCGTATGCTGTGGCTTACGAAGATCGTATTATAGATTTAGATAAAAAGTATGCGGCTAAAGGATATCCTGTTGTGGCCATCATGCCAAACAATGTTAAAGTAAAACCTGCAGATAATTTAGACGCTATGAAGGTTAGGGCGGAAGAAAAAGGATTTACGTTCCCGTATTTAATAGATGCCGATCAAACTATTTATCCGCAATACGGAGCTACAAAAACACCACATGTATTCGTGCTTCAGAAAACTAAAAAAGGAAATGAAGTAAAATATATAGGTGCTATTGACGATAATTTTGAAGATCCATCTGCTGTAAATACAAAATATGTAGAAAATGCTGTAGATGCACTTTTAGAAGATAAAGCCATTAAAGAAACAGAAACCAAAGCTATTGGTTGTTCTATTAAAGTGTAGTTAGCACATAAGCGAACTCGAAAAAAATCCGAAGTTATCTATTTCGGATTTTTTTTTTTCGTTTATCTTTTATAAAACTTAAATTTGGATAAAAAATAAATAAACAAACTATGGCAGATTTAACACAAGACGAATGGGCAGAGCAATTAGAACAAGATGGTAATGCAGTAATTCTAGATGTAAGAACAGACGACGAAGTAGACCAAGGATACATTCCCAATGCAAAGCATATTGATATTTATTTAGGAGACGAGTTTATTGCTCAAGTTGATGCGTTAGACAAAACTAAAAATTATTATGTGTATTGTCGTTCAGGAAAACGCAGTGCGCAAGCTTGTAGTATAATGAATCAGTTAGGCTTCGAGAATACTTATAATCTTTTGGGAGGTTTTATAGATTGGACAGGCGATATCGCCGAGCGCTAATTATAAGTAACCATGAGGAAACTAGTATATATTTGTATTACAGTAGTATTACTTTGCCAAGGATGTAAAGAATCGGAAACAGCTACAATAGAAGTTGTAACTTCCGAAGAGATGCAATCGCTATTAAGTTTAGATGAAGTACAGGTTGTAGATGTTAGAACACCCGAAGAGCGATTAACAGATGGTTACCTTAAAGCATCTCAAAACATCGATTATAATTCTCCAACCTTTGCAGAAGATATAGCGCTTTTAGATAAAACAAAACCAGTAGTTCTGTATTGCGGAGCTGGAGGCCGAAGCACTAAATGTGCTGAAAAATTAAAAGCGGCTGGTTTTGTGAAAATATACGATTTACAAGGTGGCATTTCGGAATGGAAGCACAAAGGCTATCCTGTTGAATATACTAATAATTAAAAAAGAGGCTGTACAAGAAGTTTAACAGTGCGTCATTCTGTGCTTGACACAGAATCTCATTTTATTGGTCTCTGTCGTTAGTTAAAACTACGCACTTTTAATGCAAGACTTTCAGTTTCTATAAATTTTTTCCGCCACGAATGCACGAATATTTGACATAGTTTTTATAAAGAATATTAGTGTATTTGTGGCTAAGATAAATACAAATAATTGGACTTCCAGTCTATAGTGGTTTATTTGAAATTAATAATTATGAAAATCTGAAATCGAAGATTCAACGAAGTTAAATAAATTCAGATTGACAAAAAACAATTTTTTAGACAGCCTCTTTTTACTAAAATAATCTTATAAAAATTTAGGTTTTAAAACAAGCATGGCCCAAGCCCAGTTTTGAGTGTCGGCAGCTGTGTTTTCGCTTACGCCTTTAAGTTCGTACATGCCATCGCTAGCAAACATTTGCGAATACCCAACAGATATAGAGAATTCTTTAAATTTGTGGGAATATACCAAATCAACTTCTGTCCCTAGGTTTTTCTCGCCACTTGGTAACGCTTCATCTCCAGAGAAGTTAAGTAAGCTTACCAGTAAATTAGAGTGCTCTCCCAAAGTAAAAATGGAATTGATATGAAAATCAACAAGGCCAATAGAGTTAGCGTGATTACCAACATAAAAGTAATCCATGAATCCATTAAATTTATGGTTGGTTCCGTATAAAGGAAAAAAGGCACTGGTTTCGTTAGCATCAGAATTCACATCGGTGCCACTTATTAATTCAAAACCAACACCTAGCTTAATTTTAGAGGTTATTTTATAATGCGCATCAAGGCCTACTAAATAGGCACTATTTACTTTTAAATTGCCTTGTTGTTTACCGGTTTGGAAATATATGTTTCCTGCAGCATCAAATTTATTTTTTTGGTAGCTAACATGAGCTCCCATTGTTTGAAGATTACTAATTCCGTCGGCATCATCATTTTCGTCAAATTCCTGAAATCCATTATTAAGTAAGAGCACACTTAAATTAAACGTGTTCCATTGGCGATTAAAGTGAAGAAATTGCATGGTTTTGTACGAGAAAAAACCTGTAGTATGGTATGTGTTGCCTGTATTCTGAAATCCTGAAATTTCGTCGTAATCCTGATTAAATGCCAAGCCTACATCTAAAGCTGTTTTTTCTTTACCAAATTGTAACAACAATGCATCGTGATTTCTCCCTTGCTGTGCCCAATCTAATCCTCCTAAAATGCGCTGGTCGTCGTACGATAAAATTTGTCGGCCAGCTTTGGTATAAAAATTTTCCGAAATTTTAAAGTTAGCCCAAGCTTCAAAAATGGCAAACGAGTTGTTAACGTCTTTTGGTAATATTTGTCGGTTTTCTCCCCAAACTAAAACATCTTGAGCGCTAAAATATAATTCGTAAGTCTCTTTTTTAAATCCGAAATTCAACCTAGCTCTGGTTGAAATGCCATAACCAGGTTCTGTCTCTTGAGGAATAATAGAACCAAAACCATGGCGATATTCTGTTCTAGGTCTAAATTCTCCGTCTATAGTAAATTGAGCAAAACAAACGGATGTTACTAAAATAATGAAAATGGTAAGTATTGATTTCTGTTGCATACCTAATGTTTTAAGGTTAGTGGTTTTTAAATTGGTTTAATAGACAATCTGCTTGATATCAGATTAATTATCCTAATAAAAATAATATTTTAAAACTAGAATCGAATCATTTCATTATTGATAATTTATATAGGCTTTGATTTCATTATTACTAAAAATACGTATTACGCTGTTTTTTTATCTACTAAATATATTTTAATTAAGTATTAATACTTATTTTTGAATTAAGTAATAGAAAATAACTACGTATATGAAAACAGTTGTTGTTGTAGGAAACGGAATGGTAGGTTATAAATTTTGCGAAAAATTTGTAGCGAAAGCGTCTAAAGAAGCGTTTAAATTAATTGTATTTGGCGAGGAGCCAAGACCAGCTTACGATCGTGTTCATTTAAGTGAGTTTTTTCAAAATCAAGATGCTAAAGCCTTGGAGATGGCGCCTAGAGAGTGGTATGCCGAACACGGTATCGAGTTAATTACTAATGCACGTGTGTCTGATATTCACAGAAATTCAAAAACAATTACAACAACAGCCGATGCGACTTATACTTACGATTATTTAGTATTGGCAACAGGATCTCTACCTTTTGTGCCACCTATTGAAGGCGTTGAAAAGGAAGGTGTGTTTGTGTACCGTACTATAGAAGATTTAGAGCATATGATGGCTTATGCTAATAAGTTAAAAGCAGTTAATCCAGATGCGAAAGCAGCGGTTTTAGGAGGAGGACTTCTTGGTTTAGAAGCTGCAAAAGCTGTTATGGACATGGGATTAGAACCTCATGTTGTAGAGTTTGCACAAAAATTAATGCCTAGACAATTAGATATACGTAGTAGTAAGGTGCTTCAGGTGAAGTTGGAGTCGTTAGGCATTAATATTCATTTAAATAAAGCAACCAATCAAATATTAGGAGATACAGCCATAACAGGAATGGAGTTTGGTGAAGATGATACTTTAGATGTAGATATGCTGGTAATTTCTGCAGGTATTCGTCCGCGCGACGATTTAGGTAAAACCTGTGGTTTAGATATGGGAGTGCGTGGCGGTATAACTGTTAATAATAAAATGCAAACTTCCGATCCTGAGATTTATGCCATTGGCGAAGTGGCGCTGTATAATCACATGATTTATGGGTTGGTGGCTCCGGGTTACGAAATGGCCGAAGTAGCTGTGTCTCAAATTTTAGGTGAAACAGAGGTGCTTATGAGCGAAGATATCGATATGTCTACCAAACTAAAATTAATAGGGGTAGATGTAGCTAGTTTTGGCGAACCGTTTATGCCAGTAGAAAAAGGCCATTCAATTTTATTCGAAAATAAAACCAAATACCTCTATAAACGTATAAATGTTAGTCACGACGGAAAAACACTTTTGGGAGGGATTTTGGTTGGCGATGCATCAGACTATAACATATTGCATCAAATGTATTTGAATGGTATTCCGTTGCCAGAAAATGCAGAAGATTTAATATTAGGTACGCGAGCCGATGGCGGATCGGTGTTTGGAAGCGCTATGGATTTGCCAGATACAGCACAAATTTGTTCTTGCGAAAGTGTAAGTAAAGGCGCTATATGCGAGGTTGTGAAGTCGGGAGAATGCAATTCTGTAAATGATGTAATAAGCTGTACCAAAGCAGGAACTGGCTGTGGCGGATGTAAACCTATGGTTTCCGATTTGGTAAATGAAACTTTAAAATCGTTAGGGAAAGTTGTTAAAGAAACCATTTGCGAGCATTTTGAGTATACCCGACAAGAATTGTTTGGGATTATAAAAGTGAAAAAACTACAAACCTTTAACGAGGTGTTAGATGCTTGTGGTGCTGGCGATGGATGCGAAACGTGTAAGCCTTTAGTGGCTTCAATATTTGCGAGTTTATATAACGATACGGCTAATAAGGAAGATGTTATACAAGATTCCAACGATAAATTCTTAGCTAATATTCAGCGTAACGGAACTTATTCGGTTGTGCCAAGAATTCCCGGTGGCGAGATTACGCCACAAAAATTAATGGTGCTAGGGCAAGTAGGCGAAAAGTATAATTTATACACAAAAATTACAGGCGGTCAACGTATCGATTTATTTGGAGCACAGTTAAACGATTTGCCAGCTATTTGGAAAGATTTAATCGATGCAGGTTTCGAAAGTGGTCATGCCTACGGAAAATCGCTTCGAACTGTAAAAAGTTGTGTAGGTTCTACTTGGTGTCGTTATGGTATGGACGAAAGTGTGAGTTTTGCTATCGATTTGGAGAATCGTTACAAAGGGCTCCGTTCACCTCATAAAATAAAAGGAGGCGTGTCTGGTTGTATTCGCGAATGTGCCGAAGCCCGCGGTAAAGATTTTGGTGTAATTGCGGTAGAAGGTGGTTGGAATTTATATGTATGTGGTAACGGTGGAGCAACCCCAAAACATGCTGTTTTACTAGCAGAACAAATAGACAATGAGACCTGTATTAAATATTTAGACCGCTTTTTAATGTACTACATACGTACAGCTGCACCATTAATGCGTACGGCAGCCTGGTTAGAAAAACTTGAAGGCGGTATAGAGCAACTTAAAGCCATTGTGATTGACGATAGTTTAAATCTGGCAGAAGAGTTAGAACACGATATGCAAGGTTTGGTTGATGCTTACGAATGTGAGTGGAAACAAGTAATAGAACGTGAAGAATTACAAAGCAGATTTAAACACTTTATAAATTCAGAAGATAGAGACGATAACATTGTATTTGTGCCAATGCGCGACCAAATAATGCCAGAGCCTTGGTCTACTAACTAAAAATTATATAATTATGGATACTATATTAACAGGGTTACAACCCGCATTTCAACCAGATCACGTAAAAGTATGGTTTAAAGCCGCAAAAGTTAGCGATTTTCCTAAAAATGGTGGCGCTTGTGTTAAGTACAAAAACAAGCAAGTTGCAGTGTATTATTTCGAGCGTAAAGACCAATGGTATGCGTGCCAAAATGCGTGTCCGCATAAATTAGAAATGGTGTTGTCTCGGGGTATGATTGGCGACGATAAAGGCATTCCTAAAATAGCTTGCCCAATGCATAAAAAAACATTTTCGTTAGTTACAGGCGAAAATCTTAATGGCGATCTGGATGCTATTTCAATTTATCCCGTAAAAATAGAAGACAACTTTGTATATATCGGATTTTCTGAATAGATTTGATAATCTATCTAAAACCGACAATTTGAATACGATATTTGATAAAGCTATAGCTGCTATAGACGAAAGAAATTCTAAAGATCCTAATCAGGAAATGGCCAACGGAACAGCGATGCCTAAAGAATTACTTTATGCCCAACGCATGACAAATTGTTTGCTGGATTTTAAACCAGATGCGTCGGAAGCTTTACAAATAGCAGCAAGAGCCCAGCATATTTGCAGGTGGGAAATACCGCGTAAAGATTACCCGATGAACAAAGCAGGGTACATGAATTGGCGTAACGACCTAAAAAAAATGCATGCTAATCTTGCTGGAGAAATTTTAGAATCGGTAGGCTACGATGCCGAGTTTATTAATCGTGTTCAGTTTTTAATCAGTAAAAAATCATTTAAAAAAGACAACGATTCTCAAGCTTTAGAAGATGTTGTGTGTTTAGTATTTTTACAGTTTTATTTTGAAGATTTTGCAACTAAACACGACGACGACAAGTTAATAGATATTGTAAAAAAAACGTGGCATAAAATGTCTGAAGCGGGTCATAAAAAAGCTTTGGAATTGCCATACTCAGACCGTAGTCTACACCTTATTAAACAAGCCTTGGTTTAAAATACATTAAATGAATGACAGAAGCAGTTCGTTAGATACCAGTACATTTAATAGACTTCGTCGTTTATATATAATCGCATTAAGTGCGGTAGCTTTCTCCATAATTATTAGTCAAATAATTGTAAGAAACTTTCTTAAAGATCAACAAGACGATTCTACTGTTATTAATGTTGCCGGACGGCAGCGTATGCTAAGCCAAAAACTAAGTAAAGAAGCTTTGTTAATAGCCAATGCAGGCAGCTTAGCAGAGCAATTGGTGTATAAAGATACCTTAAAAAATACCTTAGCACTTTGGGAGAAATCTCATGTAGCATTGTTAAGTGGTAGCGATAGTTTAAAATTATCTGGCAGAAATAGTGTGCAGATATTGCAGAAGTTTTCGCAATTAAAATCTTCTTACACTACAATTTTAAAAGCTTCAAAAGCTATTGTTTCTACTTTAGAGTCGCACCCAAAATCTACTATTGCAGATGTACAATCTTCGGTAGCCCGAATTATATCTAACGAAAAGTCGTTTTTAGCAACTATGGATTCTATCGTAAACCAGTACGATAGAGAAGCAAATCAAAAAGTCCGGTTATTAGAACGTTGGGAGTTGTTTTTAATGGTTTTTACTTTGGCATTATTGTTTGCTGAGTTTTTCTTCATTTTTAAACCAACGGCAAGAATGGTTAGAGCAACTATTTCTAAATTAATTAAGTCTGAACAACAAGCTGTTAATCATGCTGTTGAAGCTAATGCCTTAAGGGAAGAGAACGAAAAATCTTTGAAAGAACTAAGGGTTTTAAATGAAACAATGGATAAAACCCTGTTGTTTGCGCGAGTAACTTCCAGCGGAAACATTATACATCTGGGGCAAAAATTTTCCAAATTATTTAAGTACCATACATTTACAGAGTATTCTAATTTTTCTGAAGTTATCACAAATACCAAGAAAGATCAAGAATATATAGATCGCATTTTTAAAGCGAATCAAAATACGGGCTGGCAGGGCGAGGTAAAAGCTGTAAATACTTTGGGGGAGATTATTTGGTTAGAAATGTATTTAATTCCTTTACATGCTAAAGGCGAAAAATCGGAAACAATTATTATTGCTTCAGATATTACCGAAAAGAAAGAAGCACAACTGGAAGTTGAACACTTAACGCGGGAGAGTTACGAGGAAAAGATGAATCAGCAGAAAATTATTTCCAGTAAAATCATCGAAAATCAAGAAAAAGAACAAAACCGTATAGCTAAAGATATTCACGATGGCATTGGGCAAATGCTTACAGGTTTAAAGTATAATTTAGAGAGTGTAAATTTAAACGATATAGAAAAGGCTAAAGTAAAGGTAGAGCATTTAAAAGCACTTACAGCCAGCATTATACAAGGGGTTAGGGCAGCAACCTTTAATTTAACGCCACCAGAATTAAGCGATTATGGTATAGTGCCAGCATTATCTAAACTTACACAAGAACTGGCTAAGCTTACAGGAAAAAATATAATCCTCAATAATAAAACAGGATTTGCTAAGCGCTTAGAGCCTTTAGTTGAAATTAATATTTACCGAATCACCCAAGAGGCTATTAACAATGCTATAAAATATGCAGATTCCAACTATATTATTGTAACAGTGTCGCATAGCGAGCATATTTTAAGTGTTATTATAGATGATGATGGTAAAGGGTTTGATGTTGATAAACCCAAAAATATCAGATCGAGCGAGGGCGGTATGGGAATGACTTTTATGAAAGAACGCATTAATTATATAAACGGACGCTTATTTTTAAGTTCTACGCCAGAAATAGGAACAAGAATCACACTAAATATCCCTATTTAATACGTGGTTTTACTTAAATTTTAATTAATTTGTACGTAAAATAAATTAGGTAGTTATTGTATTATGATAAACGTAGTTTTAGCAGACGACCATGTTTTGGTAAGAGACGGTATTAAATCGTTGTTAGAAGATCAAGAAGGAATTCATGTTATAAGTGAAGCTTCTAACGGAGTAGAAGCTCTGGAAATGATAAAATCCTGTGTGGCCGATGTGCTTATTGTAGATATTAGAATGCCAGAAATGAATGGTATAGAGGTGGTAAGAGCATTAAAAAAACAAAACAATAGCATTAAAACCCTGGTACTCTCTATGCATGATTCCGAAGAGTATGTTTTAAATGCGATTAGTGCTGGAGCAGACGGCTACTTGTTAAAGGGATCGAGTAAAGAAGAATTTTTAAAGGCTTTACAAATGATTCATTCAGGTGGCAAGTATTTTTCTGGCGATGTATCTTCTATAATAGTAAATAATTTAAAACACAATCCTGTGGTTGAAACCAATGAAGGACAAGAAAAGTTAGAAGATAAATTTAAACTAACAAAACGCGAAAAACAGATTTTAGCTTTGGTTTTAGAAGGAAAAAGTAATAAGGAAATAGCCGAAGATCTGGAAGTTAGTAAGCGAACAGCAGAAGTGCACCGTTTCAACTTAATGAAAAAACTAGATGTGAAGAATTTGATAGAACTAACCAAAATAGCTTCAAAATATCAATTTGCCTAAATGGTATAAATTTATATCTGTTTACTTTTTAGGTTTTTAACTTCTCTTTTTTGAAAGATTAGCAATTTAAATCTATTTTTTTGTCAGGTACATAATAATTGAAAAAATACGTAAAAATATACGTATAAATTAAGTATTAATACTTAATTTTATATCGTTAACGTAAAACTCAACGATTATGATTACTGCAAAAGCTACTAAATTAGATCTTTTAAATTTTAAAAGTCTACCTACACGTACATTTTGGATTACAGCAATAGCTTTTTTTCTTTGTTTTTTTTCCTGGTTTGGTATCGTACCATTTATGCCAGATGTAGTAAAGGATTTAGGGTTAACACCTTCTCAAAAATGGAATTCAATTATACTAGCCGTTTCAGGAACTGTATTTGCCAGATTATTAATAGGTAAGTTATGCGATAAATACGGGCCGCGTTTATGTTATACCTGGTTATTAGTAATAGGAGCAATACCTGTAATTTTACTAGGCTTTGTACAGACACCGTTACAATTTATGGTGTGTCGGTTTTTTATTGGTTTTATAGGAGCTTCGTTTGTGATTACACAATATCATACCTCTATTATGTTTGCGCCTAATATAGTAGGTACAGCCAACGCGACGTCTGCGGGTTGGGGTAATTTAGGAGGAGGCGCCAACAGATTGGGTATGCCTTTAATTGCAGCTGCGGTAGTAGCTTTTGGTGTCGCAGAGTCGGAAGCTTGGCGTTATGCTATGGTAATAGCAGGTGTTGTGTGTTTTTTAATGGGGTTAGTCTATTACAACTTTACACAAGATACTTTAGATGGTAATTTTAAGGAGTTAAAGGCTGCAGGTAAATTACCGAAAACTAAAAAAGATGAGGTTGGCTTTTTGGAGGCTGTTAAAGATTACCGAGTATGGATTTTATTTTTTGTATACGCAGCTTGTTTCGGAATCGAATTAACAGTTTACGGCACAATGGATGATTATTTACAGAATACATTCAAATTGGAGCGTGTTACGGCGGGGAATATAGTATTGTCTTTTGCGCTTATGAACATTTTTGCTAGAACTCTAGGCGGATTCTGTGGCGATAAATTCGGAAAATTAAAAGGTTTAAGAGGTCGTGTTTTATTCTTATCGGTAATACTAGCGGTAGAGGGTATTATGCTGTCTATATTTTCTACAGCAACAGGACTGGTTTTTGGTATTGTGTTTTTAATTTTATTCAGTTTATCGGTTCAAATGGCAGAAGGTGCAACATTCTCTGTAGTTCCTTTTGTTAATAAAAAGGCCATAGGTTCTATATCAGGAATCGTTGGTGCAGGAGGTAACGTTGGTGCTTTTTTAGCAGCTTTACTTTTAAAATCCAAATCGGCAGTTGCCGAAAAAGCAGCTATTGTAGCCACCGAAGGATTGGGGCAAGAAGCTATAAAAGCCGCGCAGTCCGCAGCATCATCAGCTGCAGTTTCTAGCGGCTATTTAATAATTGGCTTTTTTGTGTTAATTATGGCTGTTGGTACTTTGGCTATTAAATTTAAAACTGCTGAAGATAAAGTTAAAGCGCCAGAGTACGATAGAGAAATAGATGCGCAATTGGCAAGTCAATCTGCTTAATCTATATATGTAAAGTTTGTATGTATTTGTATAAATTACATACATTTATAAGAAACGAAAAAATGTGTTTAAATACATATGATGCCTCAAAAAGAAATTAAAACAACATGTTCGTACTGCGGTGTAGGCTGTGGTATTATCGTGAAAAAAGACGAAAGCAACAAGGTTTATGTAGAAGGCGATACAGACCATCCCGTAAACCGAGGCATGTTATGCTCTAAGGGCATGAATTTACATTACGTTGCCAACGATGTTTCCGATAGGCTATTATATCCTAATATGCGGTGGAGTAAATCGCATCCGTTAGAGCGTGTGTCTTGGGATACCGCGTTAGAACGGGCAGCGAAAGTATTTAAATCTATCATACAAAAACACGGGCCCGACAGTGTCGGTTTTTATGTGTCTGGACAATGTTTAACCGAAGAGTATTACATTGCTAACAAATTAACCAAAGGGTTTTTGGGTACCAATAATATCGATACCAATTCGAGGTTATGTATGAGCTCGGCAGTTGTAGGCTATAAAAAGACTTTTGGAGAAGATTCTGTGCCTATTGCTTACGACGATATAGAACTAGCCGATTGTTTTTTAATTGCAGGTGCAAATCCAGCTTGGTGTCATCCTATCCTGTTTAGACGAATAGAGCAGCACAAAGAAAAACACCCAAATGTTAAGATATTGGTGGTAGATCCACGAAAAACAGATTCTGCAAATTTTGCCGATTTACATCTTCAAATCTTACCAGGAACAGATGTAGTGCTCTACAACGCTATTGGTAGACGTTTAATAGATCGCGGATTAATCGATAAACCTTTCATCAAATCCAATACAGAGAATTACGAAAAATATAAAAAACAGGTGCAGTCTACGTCTTTAAAAGAGGCTGCTAAAATCTGTGGTATCACGATAGACGATATTAAAAAGGCAGCACAAATTATTGGGCAATCCAAAGCTTTTATTAGCATGTGGGCAATGGGTTTAAACCAGAGTGCTATAGGGGTTAATAAAAATTATGCCTTATTAAATTTATCGCTAATTACCGGGCAAGTAGGCAAGCCAGGCTCGGGGCCGTTTTCTTTAACTGGTCAACCTAATGCTATGGGTGGTCGCGAAGTTGGAGGTATGGCAAATTTGCTAGCAGTCCACAAAGATTTGTTTAATGAAACTCACAGACAAGAGGTTGCCGATTTTTGGAAAGTTGATAAAATATCGGATAAAGCAGGGTACACTGCCACCGAAATGTTTGATGCTCTAGAATCTGGAAAGATGAAAGCCGTTTGGATTGTTTGTACCAACCCGATGGTAAGTATGCCTAATGCCAATCGGGTGGAGCAGGCTCTTAAAAATGCAAAGTTTGTGGTAGTACAAGATATTTCTAATCGATCGGATACTTTAGAGCATGCCGATTTGGTATTGCCAGCAGCAGCTTGGTTAGAAAAGGAAGGTACCATGACCAATTCGGAGCGTCGCATATCGTATTTACCAAAAGCGATAGAAGCACCTGGTGAAGCTAGAGCCGATGTCGATATTTTGTGTGATTTCGCTCAAAAAATGGGATTTGAAGGTTTCAATTATAATTCTATTTCCGAAATTTATCAGGAGTATTCAGAAATGACCAAAGGCACAAATGTAGATGTGTCGTCGTTAAATTACGACAGGTTAAAAACCGAAGGCACTTTTCAATGGCCAGTAACAGAAAATAATAAGGCAGGGACAGCACGGTTGTTTCAAGATAAAAAGTTTTATACACCGTCGCAAAAGGCCGTATTTAATATCCCGAGTTTCATTAAAAATGTGTCGGACGAACCTAACGCCGACTATCCCTTAATATTAACTACGGGGCGGGTGCGAGATCAATGGCACACCATGACGAAAACAGGAAAAGTATCGCGGTTAAAAACGCATTATGCATCGCCTGTTTTAGAAATAAGTCCGGTAGATGCCTTTATACATAAAATAAAAGATGGAGACGTTGCAGAAGTCACCAGTGCCAATGGTATTGTACGTGTACGAGCCAAGGTAACCGATAGCGTTAAAAACGGAGTGGTATTTTTACCTATGCATTGGGGAAAACAATTGCAAAGCGACTTAAACCGAGCTAATAATTTAACACACACTATTGTAGATCCAGTGTCTAAAGAGCCAGATTTTAAATATACTCGGGTTTCGGTTGCGAAATACAAAAAAGAAAAAGAAAAAATTATTGTAGTTGGTGCTGGTGCGGCAGCTTTCCGTTTTATTCAAAATTATAGAGAACACAGCGAGACAGACGAAATTGTGGTTTTTTCTAAAGAAAACAATCCGTTTTACAATCGGGTGTTGCTTCCTGAGTATGTTACCGAAGAATTAACTTGGGAACAGCTTCTAAAAATTAAAGAAAAAGAATTGGCTAAATTAAAAATCAGTTTATTGGCCGATACTTATATAGTTGAAATAGATCGGGAAAACCGATTGGCAACTGATAACCATGGTAATGCACACTATTACGATAAATTAATTTTAGCCACGGGCAGTCGGGCTTTTGTTCCCAACGATGTTCAATTAGATTTACCAGGACGGTTTACACTACGATCTAAGCAAGATGCCGATCGATTTAAATCGTATTTGGATGGGACCAATCTTAAAGCCCAAGACCAGCATGTTACTATAGTAGGTGGAGGGCTTTTAGGATTGGAATTGGCTGCAGCTTTAAAACATAGAAATGTAAATACAACCATTATTCAGCGTGCTTCAAATTTAATGGAGCGTCAGTTAGATAGCATTTCAAGTAAATTGTTGGCGAGACATGTGCAGGAATTGGGCATTCAAATTTATTTTTCTAACGAAGTAAGCACAGTGTTCGATGCCGATGAAAAGCACACGCTAAGCATTACTTTAAAAAGTGGAAAAACCTTTAAATCTAACGCTATTGTTTATGCCATTGGTACACGACCAAATATAGAAATTGCTAAATCTAGTGGTATAGTTTGCGGCCGAGGTATTAAGGTTAACCATCATTTACAGTCTTCAGACCCTAATGTGTTTGCTATTGGCGAGATAGCAGAGTTTAATAATAACCTTTTAGGGATTACTTCTGCAGCCGAAGAACAAGCCGCCATTTTAGCAAACTTTTTAGCAGGAGATATTAGTAGTGTGTATAAAGGTTCTGTTGCGATGAATATTTTAAAGTTCAGCGATTTAGATTTATGTAGTTTAGGAAATATTACTGTTCCTGATAACGATGCTAGCTACGAAGAAATTATTTTTATGGACATGACTAAGCGATACTATAAAAAGTGTATCGTAAAAGACGATTTGTTGGTAGGAGCGGTTTTAATGGGCGATAAAAATGAGTTTGCAGAATTTAAAACACTCATCGAAAGTAAGGTGGAATTGTCCGATAAACGCGATAAACTGCTGCGTGGAGCGTCTAACGATAAGCCTGTAATTGGTAAACTTGTGTGTTCTTGTAGCCAAGTAGGCGAGGGTAATATTAATGAAGCCATTACTAACGGATGTACAAATTTTACCGAATTGTGTAACCAAACGGGTGCAGGATTGGGTTGTGGAAGTTGTAAAACCGAAGTACGGGAAATATTGAATAATCATAAAGTTTTAGCCTGATGCAAAAATTGTCGAGATTAATAATTAAAGGCGGTGTTTTATCTCCAGGAGAGTTAAAATCTATTTGTTTAACTGCCGAAAGTTTGGGCTTAGATGCTATTTCTTTTGGATCGCGACAAGATATTTTGTTTCCAGAAGCAGTGCATTCCGAAGCCTTAGAGAAACTGGAAGATGTACAAATTATCCCGTTGCATGAAGAGGGCTCAGAAAATATTGTTTCTTCCTATGTTAGTGCAGGTATTTTTTCGAATACATCTTGGTTAACAGGCGAAAAGTATTTGTATGTTTTAGAACAGTTTAGAGCCGATACCCGCCTAAAAATTAATATTACCGATCCTAAACAACGCTTGGTGCCATTGTTTACGGGACATCTTAATTTTATTGCATCGGAGCATGAAGATTATTGGTATTTGTATGTGCGATTACCAGAGTGGGAACAAACCGAAATGTACCCGGCTTTAATTTACAGTTGGGACATGGCCAAAATAGAAGCCACTATAGAAAACTTGCTGCAAGAAGAGCCCGAAACGGTAGAAATGATTTTTAATTTGGTTAACGATACCATCGATGCCAATAACAGAACAATAGACGAGCCGTTGCAAGTACCGTTTTATCCTTTTCCGTATTACGAAGGAATGAATCGTATTGGAAACGATAAATATTGGTTGGGCCTGTATTGGCGAAATAATAAATACGATTTAAAATTTTTAAAAGCCATGTGCGATTTATGCTCCGATTGTAAAATCGGTAAAATATCAATCACACCATGGAAATCGTTTATTATTAAAGATATTCCTAATGAAACCAAATTGGTATGGGAAAAATTTTTAGGTAAGTTTGGTATTAACGTCCGTCATTCTATGTTAGAACTTAATTGGCATTTGCCAGTAGGAGATGAGGAAGCCTTGAAGCTAAAAAAATATTTAGTAACTAATTTCGACCAGAATGATATTAGTACCTACGGACTTACTTTTGCGGTAACCAATTATACTCGAAAAGCCTATTATTTTACATCTATTGTGGTTGAAAAAAATACGCAGCCTAAAGGAATCTCCGATTTTAAAATACGAGACACATATAATTTGTTGTATGCTAAAAATTTCGATCCAAACACAAGGGAGTACATTACCCATGTACAAGATGTAGATCAGGTAGAATTACCTGGATTGCTTATGGAATTGAGTCAGTTGTATTTTGAACAATTAGGTAACGAAACCGATGGAGATACCTTATTAAAAGAAGAAGACGAAGTTGTGCAATACGAAGTGTTTCAGTGCCAAGATTGTTTAACCGTTTACAATGAAGCTTACGGCGATACTACACAAAATATAGCGCCACATGTGGCTTTCGAGGATTTGCCGGAAAGCTACTGTTGTTCGCTTTGCGATGCACCTAAATCTAATTTTGTGAAGCGTAGTTTTACAAAGCACATAAACCAAGATTAACCACCAATAGTAATCATGCTGCGATTGTTGGTATGAAATTCTGGTTTGTTTAGTGTTTCAAAATCCTTCATGCCAGCTCGCACAGCATGTTTTTTCTTAATTAAATTTCCTATTAACGGTTCTATATTTTTACCAGCTCTGTAGGGTTGTAATAAAGCTGTTTCTGTATTCGAAAATAGGCAGTTTTTAATGTTGCCATTTGCGGTTAACCTAATGCGATTACAACTATCGCAAAACGGATTACTAACCGAACTAATAATGCCAAAATTACCTTTAAACCCTTGTATTTGATAATTTCTAGCTGTAAAATTCTTCTCGTTTTTAAGTGGAATAGTGTTTTGGTAACCAAAATATGTTTCGACTTTTTGTAATATTTCGGCTTGGGTTACCAATTTATCTTTATTCCAATTATTACCATCAAACGGCATAAATTCTATAAAACGAACACTAATGTTTAGGTGCTTGGTGAAGTTGATGAAATCTATTATTTCATCATCGTTAAAATCCTTCAGTAAAACCACATTTAATTTTACACGAAAGCCTTCTTCAAGTAAACGAATAATATTGTTGTAAGCTTTTTTAAACTGATTTCTTCTGGTGATGTATGTAAATTTATCTGCATTCAAACTATCTAAACTTACATTAATATCGTTTAAGCCATAAGTTTTGAAATCATTAATAAAGCGATCGACTAAAACTGCGTTTGTAGTAATTGACAACGTGGTGTTTAACGTAGATAGTTGTTTTAAAATGGAAGAGAAATCTTTTCTAACTAAAGGCTCGCCACCGGTTAATCGTATTTTTGTAACGCCATGCTTTACAAAGATTGAAGCTATTTCAAAAATTTCATCAGTCGTCATTAATTCCGATTTTGGACTTAAAGGCACCCCATTTTCGGGCATACAATAAGTGCAACGCAGATTACATTTTTCGGTTAATGAAATGCGTAAATACGAATGTGTTCGTCCAAAACTATCGGTTAATATGTTGTTGTTTGTAGTCATTAATGCTGTTGTCCTCGTAAAATTTTAAAAATATGAAGCACGTGCGGAAAAACGGCATCCATAGATTCTTTAGCGCCATTAGTAGAGCCTGGTAAGGCCAAGATTAAGCAGTTGCCAATAGTACCGGCAACGCTACGCGAAAGCATGGCATATGGCATTCTATCTTGACCGTAACTTCTAATGGCTTCTTCAATTCCTGGAATGCGTCGTTCTAAAATAGGTTCTAGAGCTTCTGGCGTTACATCGCGAAACGAGAGTCCTGTGCCTCCTGTAAAAATGACTAAATTATTGGTTTCGCTTAATGTAATTGCTCTTTCGCGGATGCTGTCAATTTCATCGGGAATGATGCTGTATTGGTTTATTTTAACAGCATTGGCTTCTAATTTTTCGATAATCGCTTTGCCTGCAAAATCTTCTTTTTTGCCAGCAGAAATAGAATCAGAACACACCACTACACTGGCGTTAAGGTTAGAAATCCCTTTGGTTTTAAAACTGCTTTTTCCGCCATGTTTTTCTATTAATTTTATCGTGCCAATCTCTATGTTCTTGTCTATAGGTTTTAACATGTCGTACATGGTTAAAGCCACAACCGAAGCGCCGTGCATGGCTTCGACTTCAACACCTGTTTTGTAAATGGTTTTCACGTTAAAAATAATAGTGATGGTTAAATCGTCTATACGATATTCAACCGAAGTAAACTCAATAGGTAAGGGGTGGCAATCTGGGATAACGGTATGCGTGTTTTTTACGGCAAAAAGCCCAGCGGTTTTAGCCATCTCGAACACGTTACCTTTAGGAACGCTATTGTTTTTAAGCGCTAAAATAGTTTCTGGTTTACTAACGTTTACCGTTGCTGTTGCTGTTGCCTTGCGTAAGGTTTTTATTTTGTGGGTAATGTCTACCATGTTAGTTTGTGTTTGTTTTCCATTGGTGCGAGCTGTCTTCAAAAATCTCTTTACCAAAAATCGGAACTTTCTTTTTAATAATGTTTACCAAATATTCTGTAGCGGCATAGAGCTCTTTACTGTGCTTTGCCGAAACGAATACAAAAAAACAAATGTCTCCTGCTTGTACCTTACCTAAACTGTGGTAAATGTGCATGCATGTTAAATCGAAGGTTTTAAAAGCTTTTTCCCTAATGGCTGCAATCTGCTCTAAGGCCATGTCTTCGTAAGCTGTAAATTCTATAGCCGCTACATTTTTGTGGTCTATTTCGTCTGCGCGTACCTGTCCTAAAAAAATATTATGTCCGCCAATGGTATGCTTGCTTTGGTGTTTAGCAATGGCATTGGCAATAAATTCTGGACTAATGGCTCCTTCAATAAATACACTTTGTTTTTTCATAGGTTTTGATTTTTAACTGATTAATATTTTCTAACTAGCGCTTCCTTTTTAACAGAAACTATATTTAACCTCCAGCGAAAGGTGGTAAAAAAGCAATTTCGTCGTGAAGCTGAAGCGCTTGGTCTTCGGATTCTTGTACTAATTTTTGATTAACGGCTACGTGAAACGGCAACGTGTTCATGTTGTGTTTTTCGGTAATATCTTTAATCAATTCTTTTAATGTTAGCGATTTTAAATCTAATTGTTCTTGTTTGCATTGGGCTTGTTCTGCAAGCATGCCAAAATATTTTATGGTAATCATAGCTATTTTGTTTTTTTTACTAAATCCTCGGTAATTTTATTAAGGGCATCTACTTTATCTTGAAAATCACCTTTTATTGTGGCTCTATACTGATTTAAGTTACTTACAAAATCGGTAATGTTGTCTGGGATTACATCTTCCAAAAATTGTCGTAAACGCTTGGCTGTTGTTGGCGATTTACCGTTGGTAGAAATGGCCATTTTTACATGCCCTTTAGTTACGATACCTCCTAAGTAAAAGTCGCATTGGTCTGGTGTATCGGCAATATTTACTAAGAGATGTTTGGCCTTGGCGTCTTGATTTATTTGTAAATTAACATCTAAATTATCTGTACAGCCTATTACAAAGTGACGTTGCTCTAAATCGGTTTTTTCGTAGGCTTTTTGGGTTAAGGTAACGTTTGGGTGCTGCGAAGCTAAGGTTTTTAACTCATCTAGAAATTCTAAAGCAATGACTTCAACGCGTGCATTAGGGCTCGATTTTAAAAGAAAACTTAATTTTTCTAAACCTACATTTCCTCCGCCAACTATTAAAACGTCCAGTTGGTTCACTTTTAGAAAAACAGGGTATAATTCGTTGCGTTCCATATTAAGAAATTATAGGTTCTATGTCTAAGTTCTGATAAATAAAATCGTCTTCCATAAACTGTTCGTTAAAATAGGTAAGCAAGCTTTTGTGCCCGTGTACCACATCGCCAATAATAATGATTGCAGGCGATGATAATTTTTTGGCTTCAACCATGGCTTCAATAGTTTCTATAGTGCCAATAGCTTGTTGCGCTTCTTTCTTGGTACCGTTTTGAATGATGCCTACAGGCATGGTGTGTCGGTTATTGTCTTTGTAGATTGAAACAATTTCCGAAAGCTTCGACATGCCCATTAAAATAACTACTGTTGCTGTAGATTGTGCAGCAAGCTTGATGTCGTTCGATAGGGTGCGTGCCGATGTAGTTCCTGTAATTACCCAAAAACTCTCCGACATGGTGCGTTGCGTAACCGGAATACCTACCGAAGCAGGCACTGCAATAGCAGAGGTAATACCTGGAATAATAGCAGTTTTAATACCAAAACCTTCTAAATAATCGGTTTCTTCTTTGCCTCGACCAAACACAAAGGGATCACCTCCTTTTAATCGCACGACTTTTCCATATTTTTGGGCGTACTCAACGAGCAGGTCGTTAATTTGATCTTGGGTATGGCTGTGGTTGCCCTTACGTTTGCCAATATAAAGTTTTACGGCATTGGGTGCGTGTTCTAAAATTTCTTCGTTTACCAATGCATCGTACAATACGGCTTTGGCCTTTTTTAAAGCTTTAACCGCTTTTAAAGTGAGCAAATCAGGATCTCCAGGACCAGCGCCAACAAGCGTAACTTTAGGTTGTATTTTGGTGTTTTTCATGATTTACTGTGTATTAAAGTTTGTAATTCGTCTTTTGTGTTTATGTTGTTTAAGGCTTCGTAATCTTTCGAAGCAACTTCAATTCTGTGATAGGTTGAAGATTGAATAAGTGTCATTAATTTTAATTGATTGTCGCGTATGGCGGCTTCAAATTTAGGTAAATTGTTAATGGTGTAAAGTCCAATTAGGGGATAATCTCTAGTGTTATCGGACACAAAACTAATGTGTGTGTTTATCACTTTAGAATTGATGAGATAGCGTTTTAAAATATCGGTTTTAATTAAAGGAATATCACAACTCAAAATCAGGTTTTGATGCGTAGAAGTGTGCGATAAGGCTGTATGAATACCACCCACAGGTCCTTTGTTTTTATGGATATCCGATACTAGCGGATAATTGTATTTGCTGTAATCGGTATTGTCTGTTATTAAATAAATACTATTTGTTATCGGTTTTACAGCATCAATAATCCATTCTATAAATGGCTTCTCGTTAAACACAACAAGACCCTTTTCTGTTTGCATGCGCGAACTTTTTCCGCCACATAGAATATACGCCGATATGTGTTTTTGAGTTTGCATTAGAATATAAATAATTTAAACGATGCTAATAATAATACCACAGATAAAATGTAGGTCAGTTTGACATTCGAAAACTTTTCGCTACCAAAAAGTGCACCTGCGGTTCCGCCAATAAGTGCAAAAGGCACTAAATAAAAAGCTTCTGTTGGAAAATCGTGTTGGTTGATTAAGAAACCTATCATTCCCGAGATGGAATTAACAAAAATGAATAGCGCCGAAACAGCAGCCGATTCTTTGGTGTTTCCCCAGCCTAACAATAAAATTATCGGACTCAAAATGATGCCGCCACCAATACCTATCATTCCCGAAAATAAACCAATGCCACAACCCACACACAATGCTAAAGGGATGTTCACATCTTTTTTTACAGATTTTTCTTTTCCAAAAACGCCTAAAATCCGCAAGACGGCTATTAATAGAAATACGCCTAGAATTTGTTTGTATAATGTTGGATTAATAGATAAGTAACCGCCAATAAATGCGGCAGGAATAGACGCGAGAGCAAAGGGGTAAAACAGTTTCCAACTAAAATATTTATTCTTTCTAAAATACCAAAACGAAATGCCGCTTACAAAAATGTTAAGTAACAAGGCTGTTGGTTTTATAATAAACAACGGAAATGAAAACAAGGCCATTAAAGCCAAGTACCCACTAGCGCCACCATGACCAACCGAGGCATATAAAAACGAAATGCCTATAAGAATGAGTGCAAAAACTATAAATAAATTGCCGCTAATAAATTCCATGGGTTTCGGGTTTAAATTCTTTATTTAAAAAGGTTTCGCATTTGTTGTTAAGCGCATCAAAGGTTTTAATAAGCGCCTTTCCGTATGCAGTTAGAGTAGTGCTACCACCAGATTTTCCGCCAATATACTTAACAAGTAGTGGTTGTTCCGCTAGCAATTCCATATCGTTTAACAAGTTCCATGCTTTTTTATAAGACATGTTTAAGCGTTTGGCAGCCGCAGAAATTGAATGTTCTTCATCGACCATTTTTAAGAGTTGAATTTTTCCAAATCCAATAAATGGTTTGCCGTCTTTTTCTATCCAGATTCTACTTTTAATTTCCATAATCATGTAATATTAAACATTGTACAGCATCACCTTTGTTTACAGTCTCGACCGCTTCTGGTACAATTGCTAAAGCATTACTAGTAGCGAAGCTGTGTAGCATAGAAGACTGTTGCCCTTGTAAAAAATCAACTTTATTATTACTAACTAAAGCTTTTAAAAACAGGGTTTTTCCTGTTGTGTTCTTTAGTGTAGAGCTGCTCTTAACTTTTGTGCTTTTAAGTAATTGGGCAGTTCCTCCCGAACATTTGTTTAGCAAGGGCAACACATACACATAAAAACAGGTTAGGGCAGAAGCCGGATTTCCTGGTAAGGCAAAAACAAATTGTTCCTTTTTCTGCCCAAACCAAAGGGGTTTTCCTGGTTTTTGATTGATTTTATAAAAGAGTTCTTTAACTTTTAAATGGCTTAGTGCTTGTTTCACAAAATCGTAATCTCCCACCGAAATACCCCCGGAAATAAGCAGTACGTCTGCGAATTTCAGTCCTTTTTTAATATGCTTTTTAGTAGTTTTTAAATTGTCTTTAGCTCGAAAAATTTTTACTTTTTTAAAACCAAAACGCTTTAATGCCATTTTTAGCATAATGGCATTGCTTTCGTAAATTTCGCCATCTTCTAAAACCGTTCCTGCGGCTTGTAATTCGTTTCCGGTTACTAAAATTGAAATCTTAGGCTTTTGGTACACGGTTATTTTCCTGATGCCTAATCCTGTTAAAAAACCAATGGCAGCTTCGGTTATAATTAGACCTTGTTTTAAAACAACTTCTCCCTTAGTAACTTGTTCGCCAATAGGTCTTACATTGGCTCCTTTTTTGGGGTGTTGCATTATTTTGGCTTCGGCATTTAGCACCTCTACATGTTCTTGCATAACTACAGTATCGGCTGTATCTGGTACTTTTGCTCCTGTAAAAATGCGTGCAGCTTCGTTAGCTTTTAAAACAATGTGTTTCGAGTCACCTGCTTTCGATTCATCAATAACGGTATAAACCTGACTGGCATCATCGCTCCAGCGTATGGCGTAGCCATCCATTGCCGATTGCCTAAACGGCGGCATATTTATGGGGGCCGTAATATCTTCAGCTAAAACAAATCCCAAGGTTTTTTCTATACGCATAGATTTGACACTTGTTTTTGTGTTAGCAGCATCGATAATTTGTAAGGCTTCTGTTACTGAAATCATGTTTTTAGCGTTATGTCTTATCGAATATAGCGAATTAAATCCAGTTAAAACAATCTTCTACGTATTTTTACGTAGTTAATAATTTAAAGATGATTTATTGATAAAATTGCAATTAGACTTCGTGTTATTTGTTAACCTTTTGTTCGCGTTAGTATTACATGTAATTGCGTTATGTAGAAAAGGTATTAAGCTGTAACTTTATGGTATTAAATTGGAAGTATGAAAATTTATCCATTATCATCAATTATTATGCTTTGTGGCGCTATTCTAATAGTTGATGTTTTGGCTTTTTATTGGTTGAAGTCGGTTTTGCAGACGGTACCCTCGGTAGGATTTAGGCAGTTTATAAATGGTGCTTTTATATTTTTTTCGATAGCCTTGGTCACAGCTATTTTAATTTTAAAAGTACGTTTAGATCATATAGATATTCGCAGAAAACAGGTATTAATTTCCCGATTGTATGGTTTAACAGTATCGTCTTTTATCCCCAAAATTATATTTGTGGTATTTATTACGATTTTTAGTGTTACCAACAGCGTATTTACCACAGAAAAGTCTGTTTATGTGGTTCCTGTTTTAGGGGTTTTGGCTGGGGTAATTCCGTTTATAGCCATTTTGTATGCTGTCTTTAAGGCCGTGTATCATTTTAAAGTGTACCGCGTAACGGTGCATCATAAAGATTTGCCCGAGGTGTTCGATGAAGTAAAACTTGTGCATATTTCCGATTTGCATTTAGGAAGTTTAAATTACAGGTATAAGGTATTGGATAGAGCCTTTAAAATGATTAACGATTTACAACCAGACATTTTGTGTTTTACAGGTGATTTGGTAAACAATTTTGCTTGGGAATTGAAAGGGTGGCAGGATAGTTTTTTGAAGTTAAATCCTGATATAAAAAAATATGCCGTTCTCGGTAATCATGATTATGGCGATTATAGTTTGTGGAAAACAACCCAGGAAAAACAAGATAATTTAAACGCGATAAAACAATTTTATACCAATGTTAATTTTCAATTATTATTGAATTCATCGGCATTGATTCAAAAAGAAGATGCCCACATAGCAATAGTTGGTGTCGAGAATTGGGGACTTCCGCCATTTAAACAATATGGGGATTTAAATGAAGCCTTAAACGGTATTGATGAAAGCACGTATAAAATTTTGTTATCTCACGACCCATCGCATTGGAGCGAAGAAATAGTAAAACAAACCAATATTGCTTTAACACTGTCTGGCCATACACACGGCATGCAGGCAGGTATTAGAATTCGTAATAAATCGTGGAGCCCTATAAAATATAAATACAAACATTGGGCAGGTTTGTATAAGCAGGCCAATCAATATTTATATGTTACCCGTGGTTTAGGTTGGTTGGGATTTCCAGGACGTTTGGGTATGCGGCCAGAAATTACAGTAATTCGCTTAAAGCGATAATAGCATTAGATAAATGTTTCTGAAATTACCTAGTGGCACTTTTGTAGCTTTTTTTATTAATTTTATAACACATAAATAATATGGACATTATGGGAGTTTTAGCAGAAGATCATAAACAATTAACCTTACTGTATAGTTCGGAAACTACTGTAGGAAAGCAAACTTTAGCTTACGCCGAAGCATCTGATAAAAATGTTTTAACTATAGATGTTTCTAAAACTAAAGTTACAGGAACGCAATGGGTTGAAATTGCCGAGCGTTTAGGAACAACAGTATCACATTTAGTAAATACTACACATCCGGATTTTGTAAAATTATACGGGTCGGAAGCTGTTAATTTAAGTACAGACGATTGGGTTAAGGTGCTTCAAAAACAGCCAGAAGTATTAAAAGGTTGTGTCGTTTTAAACGGATTGGAGTGTTTAATCGTTGAAAATCCTTCAGATATTGTAAAATATTTAGGTGTAGAAGGCGAAGATATTAAGGAGTAAAAAAGTAACTGTAGAATTAATTCTTATTGAAAAAAAGCTGTTAAAAGTGAATAAAATCAACTTTCTAACAGCTTTTTTTGTCTAGTTAAATATTCAAAAAAAAAGTACAAACCAGTTAAAATGTGGTTTGTACTTTCTAATATATGTTATGCTGTGGCAGCTAACGTATTTTGACTGTCTTGGTATTGTTTAGGACTACAGTTGTATTTTTCTTTAAAAATTTTAGAGAAATAACTTCTGCTGGTAAGTCCAACCGTATACACAATTTCTGAAATGTTTAAATCGGTTGTTTTAATTAATTCTTCGGCTTTTTCTACGCGAACATTTCTAATGTAATCGGTAACTGTTCTGTCGTGCATTAACTTGAACCCTTCTTGTAATTTAGAAGGCGATAAGGCCGATTTCGTGCTTAAGTATTTTAACGTGTATTGTTTTTCTGGATAATTTTTAATGAATAGAGATACCTCCTTAATGGTTTCCATGTCTTGTAAAGACAACGATCCGAATTGGTTACTGGCATGCTCTAAATCGTCTTTATGCTGTTGAATTTCTAAAGCTAAAATGGCTTGCACACAACTTTCTATAAGCAAACGTCTTACCACACCTTCTTGGCGAATTTGTTCTAATTGATCTATTTTTTCGGCAATCTTAAGGTTGTACGAGCCTAGATAAACATAGTTTTCGTTACCGCTATTGCTTGTAAAGGTGTCGTTTAATTTACTGTTTAACTCGTTTTTTAACGACAGACTATCTGTGTTAACCACAATAGTCGAGAATTTTAACTGCTCGTCTTGTTGAAAGTGATATACATTTGTTGCGGCTTGTTCGCTACGTAAAATAGCTGTTTGAAAGGCTTCAAGTGTATTTAATGTACCGTTTACCTTAAAGCTGTGTTGTACATTACCTTCCGAACAATATGTGAAATAGATAGGAGCCGATTTTAAAAAGGTATTAACCAAAGTAACATGGTCTTTAAATGTTATGTTAAACGCCAAATACGAAATGCTTTTTTGCACCGTAATACCACAAATAGTACCTGTAGCTAAATCGTTATCTACATTTAAAATATATTCGTTATCAAGTTTATTAATAGTTCCTCCAATGTGTTCTTGAAGGTCTTTAATCATTTTAATTGCTGTTGTCGATTTTATTTTTATAGTTTTCATGAGGTCGTTTTTAAGGTTAAATACTTATGAATAATACACTTTAAGTCTGTTGGTTTTAAGACTTATTTTGTTTCTAGATCGCTAACAATTCTTGGTTGATTGTCGATTCTGCTAATGATATTGTTTAAATTAATTGATTTAAAAAAGGACTTCTTTCGTACTTGTCCTACACGTGCATTCTGATCTGAAGTGGGTTTCATATAGTTATTTTTATTTAATGGTTTTTTGATATTCCAAAATTCGAAAAATAGAACACGTTTTGTCTTACACAATTTTTAAATAGTGTTATATAATTTTTCGATTTCTAATAAATCAGCGTGTTTACGCCCTTGTTTTATTAAAATTATGTTAACGAAACAGCGGGGTGTTAAGATTCTTTTAAGAAGTGATGGGGTAGAAAAAAACAAAGAGAGGCTGTTTAAAAATTAACTTTTCGTCAATCTGAATTTATTTCAGATTCTCATAATTATTTATTTTCAATATGATAAGATTCTGTGTCAGGAACAGAATGACGTATTTTAATTTTTAAACAGCCTCTTTTTCTAAATTATTTTAAGAGGGAGTTTATGCGCTTTAAGCAGATGAAAGTTGTAACGCAGTTACAGACGCATAATAAAATTATCTTTATTAAGATTAGATGTGTTGTACTGCCAATTAATTTGAAGCACTTTTTCTATTACCGATTTTAGTTTCGAAAAATCGGTAGGTTTATTGATGTAAATGTTAGCACCGTTTACAAACGTATCGTGGATGTCGGATTCTGATGATGAGGTAGAATATATGGCTACCGATAAGTCGCTTAAATGATTGCAACTTCTAATTTCCTGTAAACATTCTAAGCCGTTTTTAACAGGCATGTTTAAATCTAAAAATACCACTTGCGGTAAACTGATGTTAGGAGCGTTCAGGAAATCCATAAACTTTTGGCCATTTTCGAACAAAAATAATTTTGTTTGAATTTCTATTTGTTCAATGGCTTCTTTAAATAGAAAACGATCGTCTTCGTCGTCGTCTACCAGGGCAATATTCAAGGCTTTTAGACTCATAAATGTGTGTAAATTTCTAATTTCAAGACTCTAGTCTTCAAAAGAAATTTTTTAATGACATTAATATTTCGTTTTGAGTAGAAAATAGCAAGTAAACTTACGACTTTTTTACTTCTGTTTGCGAAAAATAATTAATTAAAAACACTTTTGTCTGTAGGAATATAAATGTTAAAGGTTGCACCTTCGTTTTCTTGCCCATCTGCAACAATATATCCTTCGTGGTTTTCTACTATTTTTTTTACGATTGCCAGGCCAATTCCAGTACCTTCGTAAGCCGTTCGGGTGTGCAAACGTTCAAACACTTCGAAAATTTGTTCGCCATATTTCGGATCGAACCCAATACCATTATCGCTTACAACTATATGGCAATATTCGGCCTGAGGTTTAAGTTGTTTCCTATTAAATGTAGCGCCAGAATCTATTACACTCTTTATTTTTATAACTGGAGGCACATCTTGTTTTGCAAATTTTATGGAGTTGCTTATTAAATTATTAAAAAGCTGGATGAATTGAAACGGAATGATATGCGCCGTGCATAAATTATCTACTTCTAAAGTCACGTTGTTGTCTTGAAGTAATTCCTTTAAGTCGATTTTCACTTCGTTTATAATGTCGTTTAAATCGGTTTTCTCGAAACTGCGTACCGAGGTGTTGGTTCTGGAATAGGTAAGCAAATCTTTAATTAGCGTTTGCATACGTTCTGCTGCATTGAGCATGCGATTAAAATATTGTGTGCCAGTAACAGAAAGATTGTCTTTTTCGAGATCTAAAATACGCGACGAAAAAATCTGAATTTTACGCAAAGGTTCTTGTAAATCGTGACTGGAAATATAAGCGAACGATTGTAATTCTTCATTCATGCGTTGTAGTTCTTCAACAGAATTTTCTAGTTTTATATTGGTTTCTTCCAGCAATTTGGTGCGCTCGTGTACTTGGCGTTCTAGCTCTTGTAAGAACATTTTTTGATCCTGAATATCGGTACTTGTACCTACCCAGCGCTGTATATTCCCTTTGTCGTCGCGTTGTGGTATGGCGCGGCTTAATTGCCATCTATAAGTGCCATCGTAACGTTTGAAGCGATGTTCAAATAAATAATCTTGACCTGTATTTATAGCTTGTTGCCAAAGTTTCGTGTTTTCGGCTCTGTCGTCGGGGTGTACAATATCTAACCAATGTTCAGGGTTTAGAGTCTCTTTAGTTAGCCCAGTATAGTCGTAAACGGTCTGGTTGTAGTAGTTTAATGTGCCGTCTGGTGTAGCAGTCCAAATTTTTTGTGGCATAGAATCGGCAAGTAACCTAAATTTCGCTTCGCTTTCTATTAAACGTTGTTGGTTGTTTCTTTCTGTGGTAATATCGCGAAGCGTGCCAATTATTTTATCAGGTTGCCCGTTGTCGTCGTATAATATTTTACCTTGTTTTCTTATCCATAGGTGTTTTCCCGTTGCACCGTAGGCTTTAACTTCGGAAAAATAGGAACCAGTTTTTAGACCGGCTTCAAAGGCAGGAAGTAAAATGTTTTTTAGGTCTTTGCGGTTAACATGCTTACGAATGGTTTCGTGGGTAAGTTTTGTGTTTTCTGAATACCCAAATATTAGGGGTAATTTTTTACTATGAGATATTTCCGATGATTTTAAATCGAGTTCCCATGTGGCTATTTGCGCTGCTTCGGTGGCTATTCTTAAGCGGGTCTCGGCTTGCTCTATTTTTTGTCTTGACAATATGTTTTCGGTAACATTTATGGCGGTAACTAAGATGCCTGTTACGTTTTTTTGACTATTTAATATGGGAGAATAATCAAAATCGAAATAAAGTTTTCTGCTACCTTCTTCATTTTCAATAATGGCAACCGATTCTTTTTCGCTGTAGGCGATACCTGTTTTAAAAACTTTATCTAATAATTGTGGGTATTTTTGTGATTTTAATTCCGGAAAGGCTTTAGTTAAAGGTTTATTTATTAGTTCTGCTTCACTTTTTTTCCAGATGTCATTAATCATTGTTTTATTAGCCATGGTAATTACATGGTTCTCACCATGAAAAACGGCTATCGGAATAGGGCTTTGTAAAATAAATTTCTTGAACTTATTTTCACTTTCTAATAATTGTTTTTTGGTTATTACAGATTCTGAAACTTCTGTTGCAGCTATAATACAACCCGTAATATCACCGTTTTCGTTTTTTAAAGGTTCGGCTAAAATGTTATAGTATAAGGGGGCGTTTTTAGACTGAATACTGTTTGTTATGGTAATTTCTGGCGCCTGAAAACTTTCTCCAGATGTTAATACTTGTTTTATAGCCGATTTTAAGTCAATGCTGCAATTGGGTAAAGCAATGTCTACATGTTCACCTATATAATTGTCGCTTTTATGTGGCAGTATGTTTTTGAATTTACTGTTTATAACATCTATAATTAGTTGTGACGAAACTATTAATACGCCTAACGGTGCTTGGCGAATGGTATTATTAAAGCGCTTTGTTAAATGCTCGGCATGCGTTTGGGCCTGTAGCATTTCTGTTTGGTCTATGGCTGTAACCATAATACCATCAATTTGATTTGCAGATTGAAATAGCGGTTGTGTTGTGAATGAAAAATATGCCGTTTTTTGTTCTGGACGTTGTACAGCTTGTAAATTTAAACACTCTGTATTTTGTGTTTGATAAGTTGCTGTAATGCACGTTTGAAGTTGATGGTCTAGATTCGTATTGTTAATAGGTTTTCCTAAGTTATAAAAATCAGGATCATTAATAAGTCCTTGTGTTATGCATGCTTCGTTATACAAAACAATCAACGCTTTGCCCCAGCATAATAACATAGGGGTTGGTGATTGTAAAATGAGATTTAAAGAAAATATAAGGTTGGGCGGCCAGTGTTTTAATTCGCCTAAGGGTGTGTTTTTCCAGTGTTTTGAAAGATACAGGTTTTGAAAATCTGTGGTGGCAACTAGTGCATTTGTAGGTGCTGGCATAGTAAAAAGCGTAACGCATACGATTATAACACGGTTTAAAAAAAGAGATTTATAAGAAGGAAGTTCAATTAGTTATAAAACTATTATTTAAAAAACTAATCGCTTTTAACTTTTAAGATTTATAAAAAGGTACTTGTTTTTAGACCGTGTTTATTATTGATATTTTTGTATAAATGTACTAAAAGGTTCGCATTTGGGCTTTGCGTTTTTCTAATTGTGTTTCGATATTGTTAGCCGATTTTGTAATGGCTTGTTCTATAGACGCTTCGTTAGTTGCTGCAAAAAGCCTTGGTCCCGGTGCACTAATTCGTATTTCGCAGATATTTTCTAGTTCGTCCGATCTGTTTTCAACTTTAAAAAACACATCGGCGCCTGTAATAAAAGGATATTTAATGCTTAAAGGATTTAAATGTTCTTCTATTAAATATTCAAAATAATTATTTCGTGTAATATTAACGTATTCATATCGTATATCCATTATTGTTAAAGTTTACAGTTAATCATCCAGTTTGTACCATATTTATCTCTAAGTCTGGCGTACAGGGCATTCCAATTCGTTTCGGAAAGTTTGTGTTGAATTTGACCGTCTTTACTGAGCTTGTCGTAAAGAGCTTTAGTAGTTTCTTCTTGGTCTAAATCTACACTTAAATGAATGTTGTTGCCTTGTGTTAATGGCGTATCTGGGGCGGCATCGTAAGCCATAATGTGTATGCCTTTGCCAACAAGCTCGGCATGTTGTAGTTTATCGCGATAGTTTTCAGGAATGTCTGCTTTGGCATTCTTATAAGTTTGTTTGTTTTTAATTTCGGCATTAAAACAATCTGCATAAAAATTTAGGGCTTCTAAACAGTTACCAGAAAATGCAAGATATGCTTGTGTCTTCATCATAGTTTAATTTTAAATTGTATACATCAAATTTATGGCTTAATCAAAACTATTATTAACCGAAACCGTTTTTTGGCGTGCTTTATTCGATTATAATGATATTTGTTTTGAGTTATTGATTTTTGCATTCTGGCACTGTTTGCTAGAGTTAAAATGTTAATTTAAGCTTTAAAATTTATGTTAATATGAAAGATACTGCACTTAAAAAATTACCAATTAAAGCGTTACCTAAATTGCTAAAACAAACTTTTATGCGCTGGTTAGATAGCGACCCTTGGCGGTTAAGTGCTATAATTGCGTATTATACAGTGTTGTCTTTGCCAGCACTTTTAGTAATTATTATAAATAGTATAGGTGCCCTTTGGGGCGAAGATATTGTACAGGGAAAATTAACTCAAGAATTTTCGGCAGTTTTGGGCGTTAATGCGGCAGAGTCTATTAAAACCATGATTACAGAAACACAACAAGCCGATAAAAATTTAATTTCTACAATTATTGGTGTGGCCACTTTGTTGTTTGGTTCTACTGGAGTGTTTTATCATTTGCAATTGTCGTTAAACGAAATTTGGGGCTTACAGGCCAACCCCACAAATTCTATTAATATTTGGGGCATGATTAAAAGTAGGGCTAGGGGTTTTGCTTTTATATTGGTAATAGGTTTTTTACTATTAATAAGTTTGGTGGTATCTACAGGTATTTCTTTATTAAATGGTTATATAAAATCGATGTTTCCAGATGTTGTGTTGTATGCGGCTTATGTGTTCGATTTTATTTTATCTCTGGCTATTGTAGCTACTTTATTTGCCTTGATGTTTAAATATTTACCCGATGCAATTATTAAATGGCGTAGTGTTTGGGTAGGCGGTTTTTTAACAGCTTTATTATTTGTTTTAGGGCAATCGTTACTTGGCTTTTATTTTGGAACGTCTAATCCAGGATCTACTTACGGTGCTGCGGGTACTGTGGTGCTTATTTTATTATGGGTGTCGTATTCGTGTTTAATATTGTTTTTTGGAGCACAGTTTACTTGGGTGTACTCTAATTATTTAGGAATAGGAGTAGCGCCCAACAGTCATGCTGTTAAAGCAGAATAAAAAAGCGATTGCCCTTATTGGACAATCGCTCGTGCTAAGATTTATGTGTTACAGGTGTTAGAACATGTAGCCTATATTTACAGAAAATACAGAGTTATGAATATCTACATCTTTTATGATGTCGGAAAACCCATAGGTATAACGTCCCTGAATAAAGAAGTTGTTTTGGAATTTGTATTCTAATCCGGTGGCTATTTGCATGTCGAAATCTTCAATAGCATCGGTATCGAAATCGCCGCCGTCGCTATTTGGGTCAAAATCGATTTCTTCGTTTACTTTAAATCCGAATTGCGGTCCAACCTGAATGTTTAAGCCTTCAATAACATACACTTTTAACAGTACAGGCACTTGAATATAATCGAGTTGAAACTCGGCGTCGCGTTGGTCGGGTTCATCTGTAATATCGAATCCTTGCCCAGAATAGAATACTTCAGGTTGTAATGAAATTCTATCGGCTATTGGGGCTTCGAGCACCAAACCAGCATTAAAACTGGTTCTGTGGTCTGGGTCGTCAAAATAATCACCTGTTACAGTGGCAAAATTTACACCACCTTTAATTCCGAATTGTAGGTCTTGAGACCAATTTTGTGCCATGGCTACAGTCGATGCCATACAGGCAAATGCTATTAATACTAACTGTTTTTTCATCATCATTTTGTTTTGATTATGTTTTAATTCTGACTTCAAAAGTAGGCGAGGACTTACATAGAAGTGTCTCTAAAAGATTAATTTTTTAACCCAATACGGTAACTTCAATTGTTTGAAAGGGTTACATCAAGTGCTTGGTGTTAGTGATAATGTTATAGCATAGATGACGTATCAAAATAGTTAATGTGTTTTCGATGTTTATTGAATGAAAAAGCCGTATTCAAAACAATATGTCCTGAATACGGCATCCCTCAATAAAACTAACTAAACTAACCTAATACGTTATTACCAATTGTCGATTTCTTTTTTAAGTTCTTCTTTGGTTTTTCCTGTTTTTTCTTGGAGCTTTCCAACAAATTCGTCAAATTTTCCTTCGGCAAACGTTAAATCGTCGTCGCTTAATTCGCCATATTTTTGTTTAAATGCTCCTTTTATTTGTTTCCATTTGCCTTCTAACTGATCGGAATTCATAATGTTTTGTTTTAATTGTTATACTTAATGTTGTTTAAGTTTATTTTTCAAGATTAGCTTACAATGTAACTTAATGCAGTTGTAAGTTCATCTTGAATGTGTACTCAAAATTACAGCAAAAGGTATTGTTGTTTTGCCGCAATGCATTCTATAGTTAACGCAAACGCTTTTTTTGTTTTTAAATACTGATTTTGGAAGGCTTAAATAATCGTTTACGTATTACAGACAAGAATATTAGGTATTGCATTAACTTATATTTAAGAGTTTTAAGACTTTTGTGTTGTAAGTATTAAAATTATTACGACGATGGACAGACCAAGAATTAAAAATGAAGACCAATACGAAGCTTTAAGAGAGCAAGGGTATAGTAAAGAAAAATCGGCACGTATAGCGAATACACCTAATGCAGGTAAAACAGGCGGAAAAGCTAAACCGTATGAAGAACGTACCAAAGAAGCACTTTACAAACAAGCTAAAAAAGTGGGTATATCAGGACGTTCTAAAATGAACAAGAGCGAACTGATAGATGCTTTACGAAATAATTAATTTAATTTTATAAGCAGAACCTTAACCAACTAACCGATTTAGCAACACACGTTTATGACAAGAATTATTAGTCCGCAAATTATAAGACAAGTATTTGTTTTACTATTAATAGTACTTATAGGAAGCCTTATTTTTATAGAAATGCTTCCGTATTTACCAGGCTTGTTAGGAGCTATAACTTTTTTTGTGCTGCTGCAACGGCCAATGGCGTATTTATTAAACAAAGGATGGAATGTTAATCTGGCAGCCATAGTTTTGCTATTTGGGTCGTTTATTGGCATACTAATTCCTATAACAGCAGTGGTGTTGTTATTAGGTAAAAAGTTGAATAACGCCGTAGAAAAATCGGAATTACTAATACGTTCTATCAAAGAGCAGGTTATGGTTTGGGAAGATCGTTTAGGGTATAGTTTTACCTCAAATTTAGATTTATCGACTGTACCCGCTTGGTTATCGGAAAATGTGCCGGACTTAGTAGGAAGTACGTTTAATATGATGATATCTATAGCTATAATGTATGTAATGTTGTACTATATGCTAACTAACAAAGCAGCCTTAAAGCAAGCTTTGGTAGCTTATATACCTATTAGTCGCGATAATTTAAAGATTATTGGCCGTGATAGTTTGGCTATGGTAAAATCGAATGCCATAGGTATTCCTTTGGTTGCTTTTGCGCAAGGTGTCGTGGCATTAATTGGATTTTTAATTTTTGATGTTAACGATCCGTTTTTTTGGGCCGTTATTGTGTTTATTGGTTCTATGATACCGTTTGTAGGTACTTTATTAGGAACCTTACCTGTGTTCGCAATGACTTTAATACATGGCGATACGTATACCGCTTGGGCCATTTTAATTTATGGTATTGTGGTAATAGGATCGACCGATAATTTATTGCGGTTATTTATTTTAAAACGTCTAGACGATGTACATCCGTTAATTACTTTAATAGGTGTTATTATTGGTGTGCCTTTGTTCGGGTTTATAGGCTTGGTGTTTGGTCCTTTGCTTATTAGTTTGTTTTTGTTGATTCTTAGAATTTACAAAAAGAAATATGGAAAAGATGTAGGGATGGTTTCGCGTAAAAACTTGTAAATCGGTTAGTGAGTTTTAATACAACGCAATCTATTTAAAAATTACTATTGAAGAAAAAATACAATTATGTTTTATAAATTATCAAATATAGCCACAAGAGAAACTATGGAGCAGGAGGTGAGCGCTGTATTTAAATTTCCTAATATATACAAGCCAAACATTGTTATAGATGGTACACAAGAAAGTATAGTACCTATTATAACTTCCGAAGCTAAAGCAAACATACAATTTGCGATTTGGGGACTTTTACCAGATCATTTTCAAGACGATTGGCAACCTTACCAAAAGCAGCATAATACCTTAAATGTACAGGTATCAGATATTACACAGGAGAGTGATTTAAAATCGGCTAAACGTTGTTTAATTCCTGTTACGGGGTACTTTGGGTTTTATAATGTTCAGGGTGAAATCAGATCGTATTATAATGTAAATGCTTCCGAAAAACCATTTTGCATCGGCGGGATTTACAATCAGTTAGACGACGGATTTTTAACCTGTTCCATCATCATTACTAAAAAACAGAAAAAAATAACTTCCGCAGAGGGGATAAATAATTTGCAGCCAGCAATTTTAGCACCATCGCAACACGATGCATGGTTAAATACCCAATCAACTTGGGGTACAGCCTTAGCTTGTTTAGAGCAACCGCATGGTTACACAATAAATCGCTACCCAACATCTAACCGATTATCTATTAATAATAAAGTGTCTAACCTCTGTAAAGTACTGGGTTTAGACGATGCTGTATAGCATTGTTATTATTGAGTAATAGCTAATGGGTTAAGTTTTAATTGGATACAGTTAATGTACTGCTTAAAATAATAAGACCTTTACATAAACAGAATAACAAATCTGTTAAAATTAATATTAACCATTAAAACTATATATTATGCTACGTTGGACAGTAACATTCGTAATTTTAGCTATTATTGCCGCCATTTTCGGATTTGGTGGTATTGCAGCAGGTGCTGCTAGTATTGCAAAAATCTTATTCTTTATTTTTCTAGTACTTTTTATCATTTCGCTTTTTACAGGCCGAAGAAAAGTATAGCATGTAGTGGTTTTGTTAAGAAATTTAGCTTAGCAACTACAAAATAATTTTAGAACACGATTTTTATATTATAACCGAATTATAAACCCTAAAATTATAGGGGTAACATTAAAAATAATCAACATGAAAAAGATAGCATATTTTATTGCCGTACTATTTATAATGGGTACAGTAGCAACAAGTTTTACAAGTTGTAGAGACGAGAACAAGTCGACATCAGAAAAAGTAGAAGATGTTGCAGACGATATTGAGGATGGTGTAGAAGATGCGGGCGACGCTATTGAAGATGGTTTGCAACCGCATATGATGCCGAGTCAAGGTACAGGTTTCAAAATGTTGTTTACGAAGCTAGACAGTTTGTTTGTCGATAATAAAGCGCCGGGACGGGTGTTGGTATTTACCGATGATTTAGAAGACTTAAATCTGGCCGATGTCACAAACTTTGTTCAGAATAATAATACCTCGTTAAACTTTTATCCAATGGCGACACAGGAAGGTGGCCAGGTGCCATCATTTTACAATCACAAAGTAGCCCTGAAGGAAAAAGGAAATGTGATTGCTTCAAAATTAAATAGCAATACCCAAGAAGCCTTAAAACAAGTAGATAGTGTGGCGGTAATGGATATGACTTTAGATAAAAGTGATGTAACACTCTTTGCCGAATCGGTGAGCGATCATTTGATTTTTGAGGAAAAACCTAAAAATGAAGACGAGCATTGGCAGGATAATGGCTATTGGTTACTCATTCCGTTGATGGTGTTGTTTTTGTTTTCCTTCAGAAAAGGTTGGAGTTTGTTAACGGTTGTGTTGTGTTTCAGTGTGTTGTCATGTCAAAGTGATAAAGCCGATAAAAAAGAAGACACATTTCAGTTTAAAGATTTATGGTACACCAAATCTTACCAAGCGCAGCAGCAATACGACAATAAGGAGTATGCCCAAGCAGCAAAAGGCTTTACAGATCCGATGCACAAGGGATCAGCGTATTATAAAGCAGGGAATTTCACCAAAGCCCGTGAGGAATTTGAAAAGGATTCAACCGCCAACGGGCAATATAATTTAGGATTGACCTATGCCAAATTAGGAGATTTAACTAAAGCACAGCAAGTGTTTGAAACCTTAGTGAAGGATCATCCCGACATGGCGCAGGCTCAAAACGATCTTCAGAATATCAATGAAGCCTTATTGCAAAAAGATGAGATGTCTGCCGAAGAGAGTAAAGTAGGCGAAGACAAACCAAATGCTAAAAACAAGCATAACGACTCGATGGAAG
Source organism: Bacteroidia bacterium (assembly GCA_030427735.1). GTDB lineage: Bacteria > Bacteroidota > Bacteroidia > Flavobacteriales > Flavobacteriaceae > Formosa. The sequence goes on from JAUIBP010000008.1 coordinate 73,120, forward strand.
ATTTGAGTGGCGGCGGACAAAAAGCCACTAAAAAAGATATGGAAAAACAGCGTTTGGAAGAAACCGTGAATACAGGCAAACGCAAAGGGAAAGAAATGGAGGAGTTGCCAGACGATTTTAAATCGGGGAAAGGTGGAATTCCGAAAGATATTTTAATGCGAAAAGTTGATGACGATCCCGCCTTGTTTTTAAAACGCAAGTTTCAATATCAGGTAAAGCATCATCAAGTAGACGTAGAACAAACCGAAACATCATGGTAAAAAAGTTGCAAATAACCTGCTTTTTTGTGTTGCTGGCGTGTAGCGTGTCGGCACAAAACCTGATGAGCTATGTTACGGTGAATCACGACGAGGCTTACATTGGTCAGCCCATACAAATGACGGTTTCGGTGTACACGAGTACTTGGTTTACCTCGGGTGTTGATGTGGGGAATATCCAAATTGAAGGCGCGTTGACGGTATATTTTAGATCGGTTTCCAATCGGAAAACTTTTAGTGGGAAAGCTTATTCTGGTGTGGATTTTATTTACAATGTGTTTCCGACACAGGAAGGCACAATTACTATTCAGCCTTTAGCTATCGATGTGGAATCGCCAGCTTCGGGCGGTTATAAAGGTATTAAACATACCATACATACCAAACCGAAAACCATTACGGTGAAACCAGTTCCGTTGGGTTACAATCCGAATAATTGGTTGGTGTCGTCCAATTTAACGGTGCACGAACATTGGAGTAAGCCACCAACTAAAGTAAAAGTGGGAGATGTGTTGCAACGTACCATTACACGGTCGGCGGGCGGAACTACTGGTGAATTTATTCCTGCGGTGATCTGGGATAGCATTTCGGGGGTAAGTATTTATCCAAAGCGACCAGGTGTAAACACCAATAAAACCAAGACCTATATTTCGGCCAGTAGAACCGATGCAGCCAATTATTTATTCGAAAAAGAAGGTCAAGTGACCTTACCACGCATCGAGTTTGTATATTGGAATTATGGCAACCGTCAGTTTTATAAAAAGGTAATCGATTCGGTGACGATAGACGTGGCGCCCAATCCAGATTTAAACATGTTGGCCGGCATTAAAAAACAATTGGAAGCCGAAATCACAGCTGTTCCAGAAGAAGATAAACCGTTTTTGATATTCGGACTAACGGTGCAACGCTTTGTGGAATTGTTGTTGTTATGCCTTATTGCCTTGTATTTGTTGTATAAATTGGTGCCTTGGGGAATTCGAAAAATAAAGCATCATAATCAGGTGTATCATGCCTCGGAAGCCTATGCGTTTAAGCAGTTGGAGCAGGCTTTAGGACAGTCTAATGCCTATAAAACCTTAGGGCGTTTAAAAGTATGGCTGATTAAATTAAATCCAGAAATCCCGAGTATGGCGGCGTTTATTTCGGCGTATGGTAGCGATGTTTTACAATCCAATTTTAATGCTTTGGAATCGCAAGTTTCAGGAGCAAATTCTGGAAGTTTTAATGCGAGTACATTTAAATCAGAATTAAAACAAGCTCGCGAACGCTATGTATCGCAACATAAAAAAATGGATGCTAAAAACACCAAACAGAATGAAAACGATGCTTGGTTGAATCCGGTGTCGCCAAAATCTAAATATTAATGTCGTGTTGATTAGCTCGTGTTGGGAATTGAAATTTTAGGTGATACATATTCTTCTTTTCTAGTTTAACACTATGCATTCCATGACCTTAAAATTGAGATTGTACATATTGTATTTACTTTGTTATTTATGAAGACTTTTATTTATACCACCATTTCTAAGCTGGTTAAAAAATTATATAAGAATACTGTTGTAAGCAAGACAATTAAAGGGTTTAACAGTGTGATATATTATGAAAAAGCACAACATTTAAATTTTTTATTTCAGAAGGAAGCGAACTACGAAGGGCATTTGTTACAAGCCATTAGGCGATATATTAAAAGAGGTGATGTTATATTTGATATCGGCGCCAATATAGGGCAATACGCTTTGCCGTTTAGCGAACTCGTGGGTAAGGAAGGTAAAATTGTTGCTTTCGAACCAGATTCTAAGAACTATGCTTTTCTTCAGTTTAATGTGCAGGTTAACAAGTGTGCGAATGTGATTTGCGAAAATTATGGTTTAGGCGCTACAGAAACGGTTCAGGAATTTTATAGAGATACAGAAACAGGTGGTCGCAAAGGGTCTTTTAAATTGGAGTATGTTGAAGATTCGTATACAGGAATTACTGAGCAGGTTGTTATTAATACCTTAGATTCGGCTATTGCAACTTTTGGTGCGCCTAATTTTATAAAAATAGATATTGAGGGTTTTGAAGCCGATGTTCTGTCTGGACTTACGAAGCAGTTAACGCATTGTATATTTTTTATAGAAGTAAGGCCAAAAACCCAAGCAACAGTTTTCGAGTTTTTTAAATCGAAAGGCTTTGTATGTTTCTGTATTGATTCTGGCGAGCAAGAAATAACGTCGCCCGAACAATTGTCTAATATTAGTAATTTACTGTTTTATAAAGCTTAAATTTGAAAGAACATAACTTTACGGATGTAAAACTTCGTGTACATGTTTTTTCATGTTTTCTGCCATTTTTTCGATAGGTAAATCGTCATAATCTGTGCCAAATGGATCTTCGATAGCTTCGGCAATAAGTTCTAAAGAAGCCAGAACATATAAAATAAAAGGAACGGCAAGAATTACAAAATACCCTAAAGAAAACACGTAGCCTATTGGTAGGGTTGCGACATAAACAGCAATAAATTTTTTAATGAATGCACTGTAAGAATGGGGTATAGGGGTGTTTTTAATCCGTTCGCAAGCACCGCAAATATTGGTTAGGCCTTCTAATTCGTTGTTCACAACCAGTAATTGTTCTCCAGAAATTTTTTGTTCTTTGTACAGTATGTTTGTTTTCTTAAAAATTAATGAAGCCACTTGGTTGGGACCGTGTTTTTTCTTGCTAAACGCATCGCCTAATTCGGGGTGTTCGTTTTCATCTAGCATGAAGGTAGTATAATCCGATCGTAAAAAGGCAAATAAACTTTGCGAATACATGGGAATGGCCTTTCTGTAAAAATGCCTTAAGGCTTTATCGTCTTCATCTAAAAGCGCATTGAATTTTAAGGCCAGATTCCGACTAACATTGGTAAGTGAGCCCCATTGTTTTCGAGCTTCCCACCAGCGGTCGTAAGCAGTATTTGTTCTGAAAACCAATAATAAAGACAGCGCAAAACCTAAAAGATTGTGAACAATAGTTATGTTTTTTACCCAACTTTTTGCCGATAAATTGAAATACTCCAACTCTAAATAGGCGATGCCCGCCGAAAGGACTGCGGTTAAAATTAAGTATGGATAAAGTTTTCTTAAGGTATCGGAACGGTGAATAAAAAAAACCGCTTTAAACCATTCTTTGGGATTGTATATTTCCATAGTACAAATATAAAATCTTAAGCTTTACATTTTTAGATATTCCAAATTAAATCTAGTTAATGAATACTAAAATAAATTACTTAAAAAGACCAATTAAATACAGTGCTTTAATCGTTTTATAAGGCGTGAAACTTGTATATTTAGTTCCTTAAATTCAGAACAATTCATGAAACAGTTTATTTATAGTGTCTTTCTTCTTTTTTTAATTCAACCCATTTTTGCACAAAACGATTGGGAAAATCCAGAGGTGTTTCAAATTAATAGAGCGCCTGCGCATGCCACTTTGTACCCGTATTCTTCTGTAGAACGAGCATTGCAGGGTAATATTCAAGAGGAAGATTATATGCAGGTTTTAGACGGGATGTGGAAATTTCAATATTCAGAATCGGCTTCAAAGCGTAGTACAACATTTTTTAAATCTGATTTTGATGCCAGTAGTTGGGGAGAAATTCCTGTGCCGGGCAATTGGGAATTATATGGGCATGGGGTTCCTAATTATTCTAACATGGAGTATCCGTTCGAAAAAAATCCACCGTTTATAAACGATCAACAAAATGGGGTTGGGTCTTATATTACCAATTTTACCGTTCCAGATTCGTGGCAAGATAGGGAAGTGTATATTCAATTAGGAGCTGTAAAATCTGGATTTTATATTTGGGTAAACGGAAAGGAAGTTGGGTATAGTCAAGACTCTAAATTGCCAGCAGAATTTAATATATCGCCGTATATAAAGGCAGGCAAAAACACATTGGCTGTACAAGTTTTTAAGTTTACCGATGGCAGTTATTTGGAAGATCAGGATTTTTGGAGGTTGTCTGGCATTCAGCGCGATGTGTTATTATTTGCGCGTCCAAAAGTGCATATTAGAGATTTTTTTGCAAAGGGAACTTTAGATGCGACGTATAGCACAGGGATATTCAATTTAGATGTTGAAGTTTTGAATACCAGTGCCAAAACTAAAGGTAGTTATATATTGTCTTATCAGCTTTTAGATGATTTGGGACAAGACGTATTGCATGAAGATACATCCTTTAAAATTAAAAAAAATGCTGAGTTTATTAAGTTTCAAGCTGAAATTCCTAAAGTGAAAACCTGGTCGGCCGAAACGCCAAACCTTTACCAGTTGGTACTGAGTTTAAAAACTGCAAGCGGAACCGGTTTAGAAAGCATCGCTACAAAAATTGGATTTAGGACTTCAGAAATTAAAAACGGTCAATTATTGGTGAATGGTCAACCTATTTTATTAAAAGGTGTAAACAGGCACGAGCACGACCCCTATTTTGGACATGTGGTTAATAAGGAAAGTATGATTGCCGATATTAAAACCATGAAACAATTTAATATTAATGCGGTTAGAACATCGCATTATCCTAACGATCCATTGTGGTATAGTTTGTGCGACGAATACGGCTTGTATGTTTACGACGAGGCTAATATAGAATCGCACGGTATGGGCTACCAGCCAGAGCATACTTTGGCAAACAAACCCGAATGGAAAGCGGCTCATGTAGCACGTATTAGCAATATGGTAATACGCGATAAAAATCACCCGTCTATTATTGTTTGGAGTATGGGTAACGAGGCTGGTACTGGTCCTAATTTTTTAGCAGGCTATCAAGCCGTAAAGGCTTTAGACGATTCCCGACCTGTGCATTACGAGCGTGCCGAAAAATTAACCGATGTTAAAGAACGACACACCGATATTCGTGCCGATATGTATGCTTCTATAGACTTTGTGCAAAACACTTGGGTTGGAAGCGATAGTGAGCGTCCTTTTATTTGGTGCGAATATGCACATGCTATGGGGAATAGTAGTGGAAATTTTAAAGAATATTGGGACATGGTTCGTGCCAACAGACAAGTACAAGGTGGTTTTATTTGGGATTGGATGGATCAAGGTTTAGCGAAATATGATGACAACGGCAAGCGCTATTGGGCGTATGGCGGTCATTTTGAGCCAGAAGGGATGCATCACGACGAAAATTTTTGTTTAAATGGTATTGTCGATCCCGATTTAACACCGCATCCTGGTCTTTACGAAATTAAAAAAGTATATCAGAATATTATTTTTAAGCATTCGCAGACATCACCAGAAACAGTAACTGTTTATAACGATCACTTTTTTAAAGATTTAAACGATTATGTTGTGCGTTGGGAGTTGGTTGCCGATGGTGTTGTTAAACAAAACGGTATGTTTACGCCTACTGATGTTGCGCCGCAATCGGCTAAAGATTTTAAAATTGCGCTGATGCCATTAGATGACGACAAAGAATATTTTTTAAATCTGTATGCACTTCAAAACACTGTTAGTTCGCCTTTAATTCCTTTTGGAACTCAGCTTGCATCAGAACAATTTCAATTACATACTGTCGATTTAGAATGGAAATCAAAGTCAGCTGATGCTCCAATTCAATTGTCGGAATCGGCGACAGGATATTCAATTTCTGGTAATGATTTTACAGTGGATTTTTTGAAATCTACAGGCGCTTTAAATTCATATATTCTTAACGGTTATGAGTTAATTACAGCACCATTAGTACCTGATTTTTGGCGCGCCCCAACTGATAATGATTTTGGAAACGACATGCCAAATCGTTGTAAAGTTTGGAAAACCGCTGGCGAGCATCTTAAATTAAAGACTATCAAAGCTAAGGCTATTTCTGCATCGGAAATTCTGGTTGAAACCTTGCTTGAAGTTCCGGATGTTATGGGCGAAATTAAATTAAATTATACCATTTCAGGAGATGGCGCGGTGCTTGTTGATTATCATTTCAATGCGCAAAAAAAAGATTTACCCGAAATTCCAAGAATAGGTATGCGGGTTCAACTGCCAAAAGCAGTGAATAATTTGGCGTATTACGGTCGTGGCCCTTGGGAAAATTATAATGACAGACGTACAGCTGCTTTTGTAGGTATGTACCAAACGACCGTAGCCGATGCTTATTTTGCATATAGCAGGCCTCAAGAAAATGGCCATAGAACAGATGTCCGTTGGATGAGTTTGCAAAATCATTCTGGCTTGGGACTAAAAGTACAAGCTTTAGGCACTCCAATAGAAAGCAATGTCTTGCATTATAGCACATCGGATTTAGACCCAGGAACCAAAAAGCAATTACGAACAACGGCAGATTTAAAGGAAGGTAATTTTGTAGAACTGCATATAGACCATGTTATGATGGGCGTTGGTGGCGATACGAGTTGGGGAGCCAAACCCCATGCCCCGTATTTGTACTATGCCAATAAAACGTATCAGTACCGTTTTGTTTTAAGTCCGCAAAAGTAAAAAATAAAAAAGCCACGATATTGTTTAGAAATCGTGGCTTTTTTGATGGTGTATTTATTGTAATTACATTGGCATAAGGCCGCCGCTATAAAGCACAAAAAGTGCTAAAGGTAACGCAATAGCCAAAGCAATAAGTGTAGGTTTTACCCAATCTTTTTTATGGTATTTAAATGTTTTGCCTAAGTAGCTGTTCCAAAAATATTCGGTTAAAATGAAACCTCCCAAAACATTTATAACAATAGAAATATTAGTGCCAATATTAAATATCGACATTAACGCCACAGGAACAAAAGCATATAATATACAGAACAACAATACCAACGACCTTGCTTTGCTATGTCCTGTTTGTTTAAAGTTATACATGAGTAAAGCACCACCAAATATGGTTGAAAAAAATAGCGAAAACATGAGTATAAGGCGTTTAGAATGTAACACAGGTAATTGATCAGTCTGTGTCGTGCTAAACGGTTTAGAGTTGTTTTCTTGTGCTATAGTCTTGTTTTTTTCTTGTTGACTGCTTAGGGTTTTATGGATTTGCAATAACGTATCGTTAGTGTGCGCTCTCGATATTAGAATGTCTACGGCTGTAAGACGTGCTTCGTCTGTATAAATCTCTTCGTTAAGCGCAATGGCTTCAAGTTCGTTATTGTTTTTCTTACTAAATCGGTCTTTAAAAATATTATCGGTCATTATCTAAAAAAATATAGCTTTTAAGTGGCGCAAAATCTTTGCTACGATAAAAGCATGCAAAAAATTAACAGTTTTTGTATTTGTCGTTTAGGCCTACACCTTTTAAAATCATAGGCGTTATTTTTTCTAATCGACTTTGTTTTGTAGCGTCGCGTTTTGCAGAAGAAATGTATTCGGCATATTCGCGTTGTTTGTAAGGCGACAACGCTTTAAATTGTGCGTTTAATTCGGATTGTGTTTTTAATACGTCGCTTAACAGTTTAGGAAGTGCTACTGAAGTTCCTTTTTTTTCGGGTTTTATTTCCTTACCGAGTTTTTGATTTTCAATCGCTTCTTTGGTGTAAGCCAATACGGCTTCTTTATTGATGTCTGAAAGCGATGAAAACCGCATTTGTCTTAGGCCTTTGGTTTTGTCTTGCGCCTGCTCTAAAAGTTGATGCTCGTCTTTTAAAAAGACACCATTAAAAAACCAAATGCCAAAATGATGTTTAAAAGCACCCAGACCCACGACGTTTTTTCCGTTTATGTTGTATACAGGAGCGCTCCATTTAAAGGCTTCTTCGAGTTCAGTAGAAATAAAAATAGAGCGTAGTAGCGTTAAAGCCTCCGTCCAAGTATCGTGGCCTTCAATATACGCTTCAACCGAATCGAATTTTTTCATTTAGTAATTGTTAATAGGGGTTTAAAGATACGTATTTTAAAGCTTATATGTATAGGCTGTTATTTTTGGGCCACTAGTTCGGCTATTTTGCAAATTACTTCGGTTGCTTTTATCATACTTTCTACTGGTACGTATTCGTAACGCCCATGGAAGTTGTGTCCGCCAGCAAAAATATTAGGGCAAGGCAATCCCATATAACTCAATTGCGAACCATCCGTACCACCGCGAATGGCTTTAATGTTTGGGGTAATACCCACGGCTTTCATGGCTTTTTCGGCTACTTCCACAATATGCATTACAGGTTCTACCTTTTCTTTCATATTGTAATATTGGTCTTTAATGTCTATGCTAACAACTTCTCGTTCGTATTGTGCATTAAGCTCGTCGGTTAGCTTTTGCATGACTTCTTTGCGGGCTTCAAAATGATTTTTATCGTGGTCGCGAATAATGTATTGTAGTGTGGTTTCTTCAACATCACCTTTTATATCAGTTAGATGGAAGAATCCTTGGTAGCCATCGGTATGTTCTGGCGTTTCTAAACGCGGTAAGGAGTTGATAAATTCTGTAGCGATATACATCGAGTTTACCATTTTACCTTTGGCGTAGCCTGGGTGTACAATTTTTCCTTTTACTTTAACTTTTGCTCCAGCGGCATTAAAATTCTCGTATTCCAATTCGCCAATTTCGCTGCCATCCATGGTGTAAGCCCAGTCGGCGCCAAATTTTTTAACATCGAATTTATGGGCACCGCGACCAATTTCTTCGTCAGGTGTAAAGCCTATACGAATGTTACCGTGTTTAATTTCTGGGTGTTGTATTAAATATTCCATGGCCGAAACAATTTCAGTAATTCCGGCTTTATCGTCAGCCCCTAACAGGGTCGTGCCATCGGTAGTGATTAAGGTTTGGCCTTTATATTGCAGTAAGTCTTCGAAATAATCTGGCGATAAAATGATATTTTCATCGGCGTTTAAAATGATATCTTTTCCGTTATAGTGCTCTATAATCTGCGGTTTTACATTGGCACCTGTAAAATCTGGAGAGGTATCGAAATGCGAAATAAATCCTATGGTTGGCACCTCGTGTTCTACATTACTTGGTAGCGTTGCCATAATGTAGGCATTCTCGTCTATAGTCACATCTGTTAGGCCAATAGTTTTTAATTCTTCTACTAACGCATTGGCTAAATCCCATTGTTTTTTTGTGCTTGGGGTTGTGTTGCTTTCCGGGTCCGATTCGGTATCGACGGTTACGTAGCTAATGAAACGATTTATAAGGTGTTGTTTGTTTATCATGCGGGGTAAGATTTTACACAAAAGTACTATTAAAAATTATTTATGCTTTTTGAATTGGATGATTTTTTAATTAAAAGTATTTTTGCACAAATAATCGCTAGATGTATAAATTACTAATACGCCCATTGTTTTTTAAATGCGATCCAGAACGTGTACACCATTTTACGTTTTCCATGGTTCGTTTTTTATCTAAAATTCCATTAATACCCAGTTTGTTTAGAGCCTTATTTACTATTGAAGATAAGCGCTTACACACCAAAGTTTTTGGTTTAACGTTTAAAAACCCGGTTGGATTAGCAGCTGGATTCGATAAGAATGCTGTGCTGTATAATGAGCTGGCTAATTTTGGTTTCGGATTTATAGAAATCGGTACAGTAACTCCAGTAGGACAGGAGGGAAACCCTAAAAAGAGAATTTTTAGACTGTTAGAAGATCAGGGCTTGATAAACCGTATGGGGTTTAATAATGAAGGTGTAGAGGCTGCAATCAGCCAATTAAAAAAGAATAAGAAGAAACTTTTAATAGGCGGGAATATTGGTAAAAATACTCAGACCGCCCCAGAAAATTATACAGCAGATTATTTAGCTTGCTTTAACGCTTTGCATCCGTATGTCGATTATTTTGTATTGAATGTAAGTTGCCCTAATGTGGGGAGCCATGCCAAATTAAATGATAAAGATTATTTGTTGGAATTGATTCAAACGGTTAAAACAGCCAATAATTCGTTCAAAATTCAGAAACCGATTTTATTAAAAATTGCACCAGATTTAAATACGGTACAATTAGATGAAATTATAGAGTTGGTTAACGAAACCCAGTTAGACGGCGTTATAGCCTCTAACACGTCTGTAGATAGAAGTGATTTAAAAACACCAACCCAAACATTGGAAGCTATTGGTAATGGCGGTTTAAGCGGCCAACCAATAAAGGATAAAAGCACAAAAGTGATTCGGTACTTAAGCGAAAAAAGCAATAAGGCCTTTCCTATAATTGGTGTGGGTGGCATTCATTCTGCCAAAGATGCTCTGGAAAAGTTAGATGCAGGTGCTACTTTGGTACAAATTTATACCGGATTTATTTATGAAGGCCCATCGTTAATCAAGCAAATTAATAAGGCTATTTTAAAACGAAAATAAAACATTGAATGTAGATGTTTTAATATCGTTTGCCTTAGCTACAGCGGCTTTAGCCATAGCGCCAGGGCCAGACAATATTTATGTGCTCATGCAGAGTTTAACCCATGGTAAAACCTCTGGTTTAGCAACAGTAGCAGGGTTAATTACAGGATGTTTGGTGCATACCACTTTAGTGGCTTTTGGTATTTCGGCAGTTATTAAACAATCCGACTTGCTTTTTTTCGGTATTAAATTATTTGGAGCTGGATATTTGTTGTTTTTAGCATATAAGGTTTTTAAAAGTCCTGCGGACGTTTTATTGTCTAGAGATACGGTGCCTCAAAAAAGTTTAATGCAATTGTTTAAGCAAGGGTTTATAATGAATGTTTTAAATCCAAAAGTATCCATTTTCTTTCTCGCTTTTTTTCCAGGGTTTTTATTCAGTTCGCAGTTAAGCACCGTACTACAGTTTTACATCTTAGGGTTGGTGTTTATGGGGGTGTCTTTTATTATTTTTTCAGGTATTGCCTTTTTGGCGGGCAGCATATCAACGTATTTAAAACAGCATCAAGGTGTGGGGGTGGTCTTAAAATGGTTGCAAATTGTTGTGTTTGTATCGATTGCAGTTTTCATTCTGCTTTCAGAAAAATAATAGTATTTTTATCCTATAAATTTTAAGTATTCATGACCAAAGGAGTTAAAGTAATCGAATGTCCGCGAGATGCCATGCAAGGCATTAAAGCATTTATACCCACCGAGCGTAAGGTGCAGTACATTCAATCGCTTTTACGCGTAGGTTTTGATACTATAGATTTTGGAAGTTTTGTGTCGCCAAAAGCTATTCCGCAAATGGTAGATACAGCCGAAGTACTTGCTCGTTTAGACTTATCTAAAACAAGTAGTAAATTGTTAGCTATAATTGCAAATGTTCGTGGTGCCGAAGACGCGTGTCAGCATCAAGCGATAGATTATTTAGGTTATCCGTTTTCGATTTCTGAAAATTTTCAGATGCGTAATACCCATAAAACTATCGCGCAATCTGTAGAGACTTTGCAGCATATTTTAAATTTAGCCGATGCACACAACAAAGAGGTTGTGGTTTATATTTCGATGGGGTTTGGTAATCCTTATGGCGACCCGTGGGATGTGGATATTGTTGCCTATTGGACGGAGCAATTGAGTAGTATGGGCGTGAAAATTTTGTCGTTAAGCGATACTGTAGGCACTTCTAACCCTGAAAATATTTCGTATTTATTTTCGAATTTAATACCACAATATCCGCAGATTGAATTTGGAGCCCATTTGCATACTGCACCACAAGCTTGGTTCGAAAAGGTGGATGCTGCTTATAAGGCAGGATGTAAGCGTTTTGATGGGGCAATTCAAGGGTTCGGAGGCTGTCCGATGGCTAAAGATGAACTTGTTGGAAACATGCCTACCGAGAAGTTATTATCGTATTTTACAGCCAAACAAGACAATGCGCTAAATGCCTTAAGTTTTGAAAGTGCGCATAACGAGGCTACAAAACTATTTTCGGTTTATCATTAAACTTGTTTAAAATTCTAAAGCCTAGCGTTTGAAACTTAAAATTTTCGCGGTATAAATTTGGTAAACGCATTCTCATCTTTACTTTTGTCTTTATAATTAGCCTTACACTGTAACCGATGCTTCTTTTTATAGTTTTAAGAGGGCATCTACTGTAATAATTTAACACCGTTGTAGTTTACTTACAACAAATATTGCAGTATCTTAATAAATAGAAATTCCAAAAACGCTTGTGTTACATTAAAAGTGAATGGATATCTGTTTTTTTGGGGTGCTAAAGTTTTAAATACTATGGGAACCACATGGACTAAATATATTAACAGTACCGTAAATCCAGCGCCTTTGGCAGGGTTTAGGTTGTCTTTTGGTTTAGTGGTGTTTGTAAGTTTAATGGTGTTTTGGAGTAAAGGGAATATTAACACGTATTGGTTGTTGCCCAAAGTGCATTTCCCGTTTTATGGTTTAGATTGGTTTGTTCCCGCAAGCTGGATTGTTTATACATTGTTTAGTATTTGTAGCCTGTCTGCCTTTGGTATTATGATAGGTTATAAATACAGATGGGCCATTGTACTTTTTCTGTTGAGCTTTACGTATTTAAGTCTAATGGAAATGACCGTGTATTCCGATACGTATTATTTGATTAGTGTTATAAGCTTTTTAATGCTGTTTTTGCCTGCAAACGCAGCTTTTTCTGTCGATTCTTTATGGTCTAGGCGTAGTTATAAAACCATACCAAAATGGTGTGTAGATAGCCTAAAGTTGCTAGTCGCTATAGTATTTGTGTTTAAAGGTTTAGGAACTTTAAATACAGATTGGTTGCTGCATGGTCAGCCAGTTAATATTTGGTTGTCTGCCAATACCTATTCGGTAGCATGGATACAAACTATTGTATTGAGTTCTGGCTTAGCATTAGGTTTAAGTTGGTTGATAACCCTTTGGTGTTTTTTGCTTCCGGTTTTGTTGTTGTATAGTCGGTTTAGGTATTTGTCCTTTATTTTATTATTAGGATTTTATTGGTGTTTTTTGGTATTGTTTCCGGTACAGTTGTTTCCATTCATTCTAGTAATAAGTACCTTAATTTTCTTTTCGTCTGCGTGGCATCATGCAATAATTAGAATTGTACGTCAATTATTATCGCCTATACAATACGGGTTAAAATTGCCTACAGCTTTAAAAATGACTAAACATTACGAGTTTCAAATAGAGCTTCCTAAGGTTGTTTTAGGGTTGTTTTTTCTGGTGCAACTTGTTTGGCCTTTACGCTATTTAAGTTATTCGGGGGAATGGTATTGGACAGAAAAAGGATTGTCTTGTGCCTGGCGTTCTGAACTTATAGACAAGACAGGACGTACGGTGTTTACAGTTTCTGAATTAGAAGGCGAGTCGGTTTTTGAAGTTGATAATTCACAATTTTTAGCACCATTTCAAGAAGAACAGGTTAGTGTGCACCCCAATTTAATGCTGCAATATGCACAGTATTTGGGCGATTATTTTGCCAATCAAGGGCATAAGCATGTACAGGTGTTTGTGTTTAGTAAGGTGTCTGTAAACGGAAGACCTTTTTTACAGTTTAGTAATCCAAAAATAGATGTGTATAGAGAACAGAAGTCACTTTTACATGAGGAGTGGATTTTACCCTTTCCAAATACAATAAAAGGGCTTTAAGGGTATCGCATTGATTGAAGTTAAAATTGATGAAGCCTTCAGTAAAATTGAAATTTATTTAGTGGCTTTTTAGAAAAATTAGATTTATAGTAAATATATTAAAGTAAGGCAAGTGTTTGTTTTTTTAGTTTCGAAAACATCACGTTAATAAAACACTAAAGGAGTGAATATTTTCCTAATTTAAATTGTATATTTGCATGCAATTATATCTTAATTGCATCATGACAGCACACAACAACAAAATTGTAGGAGAAGGACTAACTTACGATGACGTTCTTTTAGTTCCAGCATTCTCAGAAATTTTACCACGCGAGGTAAATATTCAAACGAAATTCACAAAAAACATTACCATTAACATTCCTATTATTTCTGCGGCTATGGATACCGTTACAGAAAGCGCTATGGCTATTGCTATTGCTAGGGAAGGCGGTATTGGAGTGCTTCATAAAAACATGACAATTGTACAACAGGCTCAAGAAGTACGTAAAGTAAAACGTGCAGAAAGCGGTATGATTATAGACCCAGTTACATTACCGTTAACAGCGACTGTTTTGGATGCTAAAAATAACATGCGCGAGCATAGTATAGGCGGTATTCCTGTAGTTGATGATCAAGGAAAATTAAAAGGTATTGTAACTAATAGAGATTTAAGATTCGAGCATGAAAACAATCGTCCGATTGTTGAAATCATGACTAGCGAAAACTTGGTTACCGCAGCAGAAGGTACGTCTTTAAAAGATGCTGAGGTGATATTACAAGAAAATAAAATTGAAAAATTACCTGTAGTCGATGCCGATTACAAATTGGTAGGTTTAATTACTTTTAGAGATATTACTAAATTAACGCAAAAACCCATAGCAAATAAAGATAGTTTTGGTCGTTTGCGTGTTGCAGCTGCTATTGGTGTTACAGGAGATGCTGTAGAACGTGCAGAGGCATTATACAATGCGGGGATAGATGCGATAATTATAGATACAGCTCACGGACACACAAAAGGAGTGGTAAATGTGCTTAAAGAAGTAAAAGCGAAATTTCCCGATTTAGATGTTGTGGTAGGGAATATTGCAACTGCCGAAGCCGCCAAATATTTAGTAGAAGCAGGAGCAGATGCTGTTAAAGTAGGTATAGGACCAGGATCTATTTGTACAACACGTGTTGTTGCAGGAGTAGGGTTTCCTCAGTTCTCTGCGGTATTAGAAGTCGCTGCGGCCATTAAAGGTACGGGAGTGCCTGTAATTGCAGATGGAGGTATTCGTTATACTGGTGATATTCCAAAAGCGATTGCGGCAGGTGCCGATACCGTAATGTTAGGCTCTTTGCTAGCAGGAACTAAAGAATCTCCAGGCGAAACAATTATTTACGAAGGAAGAAAATACAAATCGTATAGAGGTATGGGCTCTGTTGAAGCGATGAAGCAAGGCAGTAAAGACCGTTATTTTCAAGATGTAGAAGACGATATTAAAAAACTTGTTCCAGAAGGTATTGTAGGTCGTGTAGATTATAAAGGCGATTTATTTGAAAGCATTCATCAATTTATAGGTGGTTTACGTGCAGGTATGGGATATTGTGGTGCTAAAGATATTGCTACTTTAAAAGAAACAGGACGCTTTGTTAAAATTACAGCAAGTGGTATTAACGAAAGTCATCCGCACGATGTTACCATTACAAAAGAATCTCCTAACTATTCGAGATAAAAATTTATAAATAGATAGAAAAACATTTCAACGGGTTGGCGATTAACTTTCCTGTTGAAATGTTTTTTTTGCGTTAAATTTAGATGAAATTCACGCTAAAAATGAACACTTCATTTTTAAAGTAACTAATATTTTGTATTTTTAATTCTTAAAATCGAAATAATGAAGCAAAAAGTTTCAACTGAATATTCGCACGGACAAGCCCAAATTTTTAAAAATCCGTTTTTAGAAAGTCTTACTAAAACCAATCCCACTTCAAATATCATTATCTACGGTTTAACCATAGTTGGCCTAATTTATTTAGCTATTGGTATCCGTGGTTTAAGTCCGTTAATGTGTTTGGGCTTATTTGTGTTTGGGGTTCTGTTTTGGACATTTGCCGAGTATATGCTACACCGTTATGTGTTTCATTGGGTTACCGATGCCGAGTGGTCACAACGTTTCCATTTTATCATGCATGGGTCGCATCATGAATATCCAAGAGATAAAGATCGTTTGTTAATGCCTCCGGTTCCTGGGTTGTTAATGGCAAGCGTATTGTTTGGGGTCTTTTATATTATCTTTTGGGTATTGGGTATCTCTAACCTGGTGTTTGGTTTTTTTCCAGGGTTCTTTAGCGGGTATTTAATGTATTCTTTTGTACACCGCGCCACCCATATAAAGCGACCACCAAAACGATTTAAAAAATTATGGTTACACCATAGTTTACATCATTACAAATATCCAGATAAAGCATTTGGCGTGTCTAACCGTTTTTGGGATCGTGTGTTTGGTACTATGCCTCCAAGCAACAATTAGCCTCTAGAGAGTAAGCTTGCCAAAAGTTTGGTGCTTTTAAACTGTTCTAAAATTATTTTAATAAAAACCGTTATCGGTATAGCCATTATAAGGCCGGGAACGCCCCAAATAAAGCCCCATAACATGAGCATTACCAAAACGGTGATAATGTTTATTGAAAACGATTTCCCCATAAATACAGGTTCCAGAATGGCACCAAAAAGTACCTGAACACCAGTAATACTTAGTGTAAAGAAAATTAAGGTACTAGTTGTTTCAATTTCTACAAAGGCGAAAATAGATAGTAAAATTACTGTTATAAACGAACCTACCATTTGTATGAAATTGATGATAAACGCAAACAGTCCCCAAAATATAGGAAAGCTTACATCGAATGCATAACAAGCCAAGCCTGTGCCAATTCCGGTTAATAGGCTAACCAGAAATTTAACTTTAATGAATTTGATTAAATCCTTTTCGATTTTCATAAAGGTTTTAACCGAAGTGTGTTTTTGTTTTAAAATGGTATTGTTAAGTACTTTGTGTACGTTAATAGATTCTGCCAGCCATAGCACCACAAAAAATGCAGTCATAAGCACCATGGTTAACGATTTTTGAATGTAATTTAATGTTGGGCCAAAATTTTCAAGTAATGTCTCTTTGCTGAATATTTGGGTAGATATGCTCGTGTTTTCTTTAAAGATATCTATCCCAAAAAAGGTCTCGACATTACTAATTAAGGCGTTTATTTTTTCGTGGGCCTTCAATAAAAAGGCATCGCTAGTCGATAAAATTTCACGACTCGATAATTTAACCAATTCACCGCCTATTTTAAAGAATCCAAAAATAATCAGCACAATAATAATAATGCTTATCGTTTTTGGGATGTGTCTTTTTGTTAACCATCGCATAATCGGTAAAAAGAGCAAGGCAATAAACATGGAAAAGATAAGCGGAATAAAAATAAACGATAATGTTTTTAGTAAATAAAACACTAACGGAATTACTATTATCAGCAATAAAATATTGGTGGTGCGTCTGTCGTTTAACATAGTTGCCTTAAATTAAAAAGGATGTTATTTTTAGAACGGCAAATGTAGTTTAAAACCCATTATTTTAATAGGAAAAAGCACTTAATTTTTGTGCAATTAAGGCGTGTATACTTGACCTCTATGGGGTTTTAAAGCGTCTCTAAGAGGTTTCATGTTTAACTCGTTTACCACTAAAAATGCTATGGCGTGCATGTCGTTTATGGCGGTAAATCCGGTGATGCTAATGTCTAAATTATGGCTTACTATATACTCCTTTAAATGAAGTTCGTGGTGTTCGGCTGTTTTTAAGGCGTGTGGGCCCCTAAAATCCCAAATTAATTTTAAATCGCACATAGGTTTTATTTTTGCAAAAATAGAAAAAATATAGATGACGTTTTTCGCTTTTAGTTATCGAGTAGGGCCATTAAAAAATAAAAAGCTTTAAAATACTAAATTAAACGGTATAGCGTTTGTTAAAGCGACTTGTAATATAGCTTTATATTACTATTTTTGCTCATGTTAAATAATAAATAATGAAATTGAAATCTGTTTTTTTAGTGTTTTGGCTCTTATGTTCTTCGATAGCCAGTTCACAAATTACTTCAGAAGATGTACTTTTTACGGTTAATGAAACACCTGTATACGCATCGGAATTTTTAAGAGTTTATAATAAGAATCTAGATTTGGTAAAAGACGAATCGCAAAAAGATGTCGATGCTTATTTAGAGCTGTTCATCAATTATAAACTAAAAATAGAAGAAGCTAAAGCTTTAAAGTTAAATGAAAAACCATCGTACCAACGCGAATTAAGCACGTACAGAAAGCAATTGGCAAAAAACTATTTAACCGATACTAAAGTTACAGACGAACTTATAGAGGAGGCTTACAGTAGGTTGCAATACGATGTAAAAGCCCAACATGTGTTAGTTCGCGTAGATGAAAATGCGAGTGCAAAAGATACCTTAGAGGCTTATATTAAAATTGTAAAATTAAGAAAGCAGCTTATAGACGATGGTTTTGAAAATGTACAAAAAGAATTACACGATGGTAAAACGGTTTTCGCCGAAGATTTAGGGTGGTTTTCTGCCTTTAGAATGGTGTATCCGTTCGAAACAGCAGCTTTTAATACCGAAGTTGGTAATGTGTCGCAGCCTTTTAGAACCCGATTTGGTTACCATGTGGTACAGGTAAAAGATAAGCGCGAATCTAGAGGAGAGGTTACCGTAGCACACATAATGGTGCGAAACAATGCCGCAGGAGACACTTTGGTAAATCCAGAAGCCAGAATAAACGATATTTATAAAAAAATAAACCAAGGCGAAAGTTTTGAAGCTTTGGCCAAACAATTTTCAGACGATAAAAGTACGGCCAGTCGTGGTGGTCGTTTAGATCCGTTTAGTGGCGGACAACTATCGTCTCTGGAATTCGAAGATCAAGCCTTTGCTTTAAAAGCCGTTGGCGATATCTCTAAACCTTTTCAAACCAATTACGGGTGGCATATTGTAAAACTTTTAGATAAAAAAATGCTGCCTTTATTTGTAGACTACAAGCCCGAATTGGAAGATCGTGTTAAACAAGACAGTCGTTCGCAGTTAATAGACGATACCCGTTATCACGAGTTGGTAAAACGTTATCATGTAGATGAGTCGTTGTCGGCGTTGTCGTATTTTGTTAAGCTTTTAAATAAAAATTATTACAGCAATACATGGCAGCTTCCAGCAAATTTTAAGGGAGAGACAGCTTTGGTTACTATAGATAAAATGGAGTTGTTTTATAAAGATTTCGGACATTATTTAGAACAGCAACAGCAGCGTTTTAATTCAGATAAAGTTGATTTTAAAACTATAGTAACTACCAATTATAAAACCTTTTTAGAACAAGAAGTTTTACAATATCAAGAAGATAATCTGGAGAACGAAAGTGAAGAATTTGCGCATATCGTTTCAGAATATCGAGACGGATTATTGTTATTCGATTTAATGGAAGGTCAAATCTGGAATGTTGCCAATACCGATTCGGTTGCTGTGCAAGCTTACTACAATACGCATAAAAACAATTACATGTGGCAAGAGCGTATAGATGCTATTGTGGCATCGTCTGCAGATCGAAAAGATATTAAAACAGTATCTAAATTATTAAAAAAGAATGTACCTTTAGAAGACATTAAACAAAAAGTAAATGTTAACGACGAGGTTCATGTTATGTTTACAACAGGAATTATGGAAGCCAACCATGCTGGACTTCCAGAATCGTTTCCGTTTAAAAAAGGACGCTCTAAAATTTACGAGTATAACGGAGGTTATGTGGTAGCCAACGTTAAAGAAGTCCTTCCAGAAACTCCCAAATCTTTCGACGAAGCCAAAGGTCAGGTTATTAGTGATTTCCAGACCGAAAAAGAAGAACAATGGTTGCAAGACCTTCATGCAAAATACACCGTAGATGTGCATGAAGATGTTTTAACCAAAGTGAGAAACGAAATAAATAACAATCAGTAATTGAAAGGGAGATTTTTAATATTATGCCTCGTTTTGCTAAGCTATTCGTGTACGTTTTTTAAGTCGGAAGACACGCGTATTCCAATAGCCAGAGTGCACGAAAGCTATTTATACACCGAAGATCTTAAAGATTTGGTAACCGCAGGTACTACAAAAGAAGACAGTATTCTATTGGTGCAAAACTTTATTAATAGTTGGGCAACACAGCAATTGTTGGTTGCTGGTGCAAAACGAAATTTAAACGAAGAGAAATTGGCCAATTTCCAGAGATTGGTAGAGCAATATAAAAGAGATTTGTATTCTAAAGCGTATTTAGAAGCTTTAGTGTCCAGAAGTTTAAACGATACCGTAAGTTTGGCCGAAGCCGAAAGTTACTATAGCGATAATGTAGAAGCATTTAAACTAAATGAAGACCTCGTTAAGTTTCGGTATATTAATTTAGACGAAAACAGGTTAGATTTTAAAGAGATTAAAGAACAGTTTCAACGTTTTAACGCGAACGATAAAAGAGCTTTAGATTCTATCTCTATTCAGTTTAAATCGTATGCTTTAAACGATTCTATTTGGATTAAAGTGAGTCAGGTGCTTCATAAAATTCCTGTGGTTTCTGCCGAAAATAAAGACCAACTGTTAAAAAAATCTAATTTTATACAACTCAAAGATTCATTAGGAGTATATTTGATGCATATTAACGACGTATTATTGCGTGGTAGCACAGCACCGTTAGAGTATGTAAAACCTACCATAGACCAAATAGTGGTTAATAAAAGAAAATTAGAACTCATTCGAGATTTAGAAAAAGATATTACAAAAGATGCAATTAAGAACAAACAATTTGAAATCTATAATTAACCTTAAACCCGCTTTTATTTTAAGCCTTTTTATTAGTGTAAACAGTGTATTTGCACAAGAAATTATCCCAGATCAAATTAAAGAAGAAGTTGTAAAAGATACTGTAATTTCTGGTGCCGCAAAAAAAATTGACGGTGTAGCGGCAGTAATAGGCGAGTATATTGTTTTAGATTCCGATGTAGATAAAACATTTTTACAGCTCGAAGCTCAGGGTATTAATACCTCCGAATTTACACGTTGCGAGTTGTTTGGTAAACTGTTAGAAGACAAATTGTATGCCCACCACGCTGTTCAAGATAGTATTGTGGTGTCCGAAATAGAAATCCGTTCGTTTGTAGATCAGCAAATTCAAGCGTTTTTAGAACAAACAAATGGTTCTATGGATGCCTTACTAAAACTCTATAATAAAGAAGATGAAAAGAGTTTTAGAGACGAGATGTACGAAATTAACAAAAGCCAAAAGCTAGCTTCAGAAATGCAAAGAAGCATTATTGAAGATGTCGAGGTTACTCCAGAAGAAGTTCGCGAATATTTTAACGCTATTCCAGAAGACGAACGCCCTACTTTTGGAACCGAATTAAAAGTAGCGCAAATTGTTATAGAACCTAAAATTACCGAAGCAGAAAAGCAAAAGGTAATCGATCGCTTAAACGAAATTCGTGCCGATGTTTTAGAGAATGGTGCAAGTTTCCGATCTAAAGTGGTGTTGTATACAGACGATAAGGCTTCAGTAAGAAATGGTGGTTTGTACACCTTAAACAGAAAGCAACCTAAAATGGTAAAGGAGTTTAGGCAAGTGGCGTTTTCGTTACAAGAAGGCGAAATTTCTGAGCCTTTCGAAACCGAATTTGGTTATCATATTATTTATTTAGAAAAAATTAGAGGTCAGGAATACGATGTACGTCATATTCTTTTAATGCCAAAAGTATCCGATGAAGAAGTTACTAAAGCAAAAGAACAGTTAGAAGAAATAAGACAACATATTGTTGATGGCGATATTACTTTTGCTGAAGCCGCTAAAGAGTCTAGCGAGGAAAAGGAAACTAAAAACGACGGCGGGCAGTTAATTAATCCAGCAACACAAGATTATAATTTCGAGCTAACTAAAATGGATCCGGAATTATACGGGCAAATACAAAATCTTAAAGATAACGAGGTTAGCTTGGTATTAACCGACCAAGAGCGTAATGGTAAAGTGAAATTTAAAATATTAACTGTTACAGATCGTATAGACGAGCACGAGGCAAACTATGCACAAGACTATTTAAAAATAAAAGAGCTGGCGTTAAACGAAAAACAATTAAAAGCGATAGAGAAATGGCAAGCCGAAAAAATAATGGATACTTATATTAAAATAAGTAAAGATTACAGAGAGTGCGATTTTTCTAGTAACTGGTTAAAAAAATAAATATGTCGGACGTTGCCGCTGTAGAACAGTTTGTACAAAAATATAAAACCCTAAAAACCGAAGTAGCTAAGGTTATTATTGGCCAAGATCAGGTGATCGAGCAAATTCTAATCTCTATTTTTTCTGGCGGACATGCCTTGTTAGTTGGTGTGCCAGGACTAGCCAAAACCTTAATGGTGAATACCATTTCGCAAGCTCTAGGTCTCGATTTTAAGCGTATTCAGTTTACTCCAGACTTAATGCCTAGCGATATTTTAGGAAGCGAAATTCTAGACGAAACACGCCATTTTAAGTTCATAAAAGGGCCTATTTTTTCTAATATTATATTGGCAGACGAAATTAATAGAACGCCACCAAAAACGCAGGCAGCACTCCTAGAGGCCATGCAAGAACGTTCTGTTACTGTTGCTGGGCAACACTACAAGTTACAACAGCCTTATTTTGTATTGGCTACCCAAAACCCGATAGAGCAAGAAGGTACTTATCCGCTACCAGAAGCACAGTTGGACCGTTTTATGTTTGCCATCTATTTAGATTATCCTAGTTTTGAAGAGGAAGTAAGTGTTGTGAAATCTACAACAAGCGATGCTAAAATAACGGTTAAACCGCTTTTTAATGCCGAAGAGATTATAGGTTTTCAACAACTAATTCGCCGTATTCCTGTTGCCGATAATGTGGTAGAATATGCTGTGGCTTTGGTTGCCAAAACACGCCCTAACTCTAATCGTGCGGCAGATTTTGTAAAACAATACGTAGATTGGGGAGCGGGACCAAGAGCATCTCAAAACTTAGTGCTCGCAGCAAAAACACATGCCGTATTACGTGGAAAATTTTCTCCAGATATCGAAGATGTACAAGCCGTTTCTTTCGGTATTTTAAGACATCGAATGATAAAAAATTATAAAGCTGAAGCTGAAGGCATCGCTATAGAAGATATTATAAAAAGTCTATTTTAGAATCATTCTAATTAATTTTTTGTTACGACATTCAAATTTTCGAGGTGTTAAGTTGTTAAATTATTATTTATTCGATAAATTTTTGACTTTAAATTTTGTTTTTTAATTAAAAACAGAAAATACTCTAAAAATTATTCATTAATACTTGCATATCGTTGAGTATTTTTTAATTAGTGTTTAAATTCGTAATTTTGCCAAGCTTTTAAAAAAACTAATTGCTAAAAAACTATATTTAAACGGCTTTTGTCTAACCAAAATGTCTGTAAGCTGGCTACTCAGATTGCAGATAATGTGTTACTGAGTGGTAAGCCATAAAATTGAAAAGACTTCTATTATGAACATGTACAACGATTACATCAAGGAGATCGAAGAACGCAAAGCGCAAGGACTTCACCCTAAACCTATTGATGATGCTGCATTGTTAAGCGAAATCATTGCCCAAATTAAAGATGTAAATAACCAACATCGCAAAGATTCTCTAAATTTCTTTATTTATAACACCTTACCTGGTACTACAAGTGCTGCAGGTGAAAAAGCAAAATTTTTAAAGGAAATCATTCTTGGTGAATCGGTGGTTGAAGAAATTTCTCCAGCCTTTGCCTTCGAACAATTATCGCACATGAAAGGTGGGCCTTCTATAGAAGTGCTTTTAGATTTAGCCTTGGGTGATGATGAAGCCATTGCAGAAGAAGCAGCTAAAGTTTTAAAAACGCAAGTATTCTTGTACGAAGCCGATACTGCGCGCTTAGAAACGGCCTATAAAAACGGAAGCGCCATTGCAAAAGATATTATTGAAAGTTATGCGAAAGCAGAATTCTTCACTAAACTTCCAGAAGTTGAAGAAGAAATACAAGTAGTAACATACATTGCTGGTGTAGGCGATATTTCAACAGATTTATTATCACCAGGCGCCGATGCGCATTCGCGTTCAGATCGTGAGTTGCACGGTCAGTGTATTTTCGAGCACAACAAAGACATGCAACAAGAAGTGTTGGCCTTAAAAGAGCAACACCCAGATAAGCGTGTGATGTTAATTGCCGAGAAAGGTACTATGGGAGTTGGATCATCACGTATGTCTGGTGTAAACAACGTTGCACTTTGGACAGGGGTTTCTTCTAGTCCGTATGTGCCATTCATCAATATTGCGCCAGTAATTGCAGGTACTAATGGTATTGCACCTATTTTCTTAACAACAGTTGGGGTAACAGGTGGTATTGGTATCGATTTAAAAAACTGGGTAACTAAAAAGGATGCCGATGGAAACACCGTTTACGATAAAGATGGCGAGCCAG
Organism: Bacteroidia bacterium; assembly: GCA_030427735.1. Lineage (GTDB taxonomy): Bacteria > Bacteroidota > Bacteroidia > Flavobacteriales > Flavobacteriaceae > Formosa. The sequence continues at coordinate 97,300 of JAUIBP010000008.1, forward strand.
TTTTAGAACAAGTATATTCTGTTGAAACAGGCACCGTACTTACCATCAATACAAAAGAGAAAAAATTATACAACGGCGATAAAGAATTAAAAGATATTTCTGCAGCCTTAACACCTCAGAAAGTAGAGTTCATCAAGGCTGGAGGTTCTTACGCAGTTGTTTTTGGTAAAAAATTACAAACATTTGCAGCTAAAGTGTTAGGCATTGAGCCTCCACAGGTTTATGCTGCTTCAAAAGAAATTTCTGTTGAAGGTCAAGGCTTAACAGCGGTAGAGAAAATCTTCAATAAAAACGCGGTTGGCACAACGCCAGGTAAAACGCTTCATGCAGGTTCTAACGTTCGTGTTGAGGTTAACATTGTAGGATCTCAAGATACGACAGGTTTAATGACTTCTCAAGAGTTGGAAATGATGGCTGCTACGGTTATTTCTCCAATTGTTGATGCGGGTTACCAATCGGGTTGTCATACTGCTTCGGTTTGGGATGATAAGTCGAAAGCCAATATTCCGAAGTTAATGAAGTTTATGAACGATTTCGGATTAATCACTGGTCGCGATCCTAAAGGACACTACCATGCCATGACCGATGTTATTCACAAGGTATTAAACGACATTACTGTGGACGATTGGGATATCATTATTGGTGGAGATTCGCACACACGTATGTCTAAAGGTGTGGCTTTTGGTGCCGATTCTGGTACTGTGGCCTTAGCTTTAGCAACGGGTGAAGCGACTATGCCAATTCCTGAATCTGTAAAAGTTACGTTTAAAGGTAACATGAGAAGTTTCATGGATTTCCGTGATGTCGTGCATGCTACACAACAACAAATGTTGAAACAGTTTGGTGGTGAAAACGTATTCCAAGGTCGCGTTATCGAAGTGCATATTGGTACTTTAACATCCGATCAAGCCTTTACATTTACAGATTGGACTGCCGAAATGAAAGCAAAAGCATCTATCTGTATTTCGGAAGATGAAACCTTAATTGAATCGTTAGAAATTGCTAGAGATCGTATCCAAATCATGATTAAAAAAGGTATGGATAACGAGAAGCAAGTTTTACAAGGGTTGGTAAACAAAGCTAATACACGTATCGCTGATATTAAATCTGGTGAAAAACCAACGTTAAAACCAGACGCAAACGCGAATTATTATGCAGAAGTGGTTATCGATTTAGATGAAATCGCAGAACCAATGATTGCCGATCCAGATGTAAATAACGAAGATCCTTCAAGACGTTACACACACGATACTATTCGTCCTTTATCGTACTACGGTGGAACTAAACAAGTAGATTTAGGATTCGTTGGGTCTTGTATGGTTCACAAAGGTGATATGAAGATTTTAGCGCAAATGCTTAAAAATATCGAAGCACAGCAAGGTAAAGTAGAATTTAAAGCACCGTTAGTGGTAGCGCCTCCAACATACAATATTGTAGACGAATTAAAAGCCGAAGGCGATTGGGAAGTATTACAAAAATATTCCGGATTCGAATTCGACGATAATGCTCCTAAAGCCGCAGCTCGTACCAAATACGAAAACATGCTGTATTTAGAGCGTCCGGGTTGTAACCTATGTATGGGTAACCAAGAAAAGGCAGAACCAGGCGATACGGTTATGGCAACTTCTACACGTTTATTCCAAGGTCGTGTGGTGAAAGATTCTGGCGAGAAAAAAGGAGAATCGTTATTATCATCAACACCAGTTGTAGTATTATCTACTATTTTAGGAAGAACACCTACAATGGAAGAATACGAAGCTGCGGTAGATGGAATTGTGTTAACACGATTCAAACCGTCTCAAAAGCAATTAAGCACAGCAGCAGTAACGCTATAAAAAAAGAATTTCAGAGTTTTAATCTGAATAACCCAAAAGCCCGAAATTTAAATTTCGGGCTTTTGTTGTTTTATAATCTATTGGCTCTTATCTGCGGTTTTAGTAGTATAGATTAAATTGAATCTAAATAGCATTCGCAAATTTTAATATTAAGTTAATTAGCCCTGCCTATCGTTATTTTTTTAATAAATTTAAAGGAATTAAACATACTAAAAAGAAAAAGTTTATGGCATTTGATATTGATATGATTAAGAAGGTTTACAGTCAAATCGCTGAACGTGTGGATAAAGCACGTGAGATTGAAGGTAAACCATTAACATTATCCGAAAAGATTTTATACGCTCACCTTTGGGATGGAACTCCTACTAAAGCCTTTGTAAGAGGAAAAGACTATGTCGATTTTGCACCAGACCGTATTGCCTGTCAGGATGCAACGGCACAAATGGCTTTGTTGCAGTTTATGCAAGCCGGGAAACACAAAGTTGCAGTGCCAACCACCGTGCATTGCGACCATTTAATTCAAGCAAAAGATGGTGCAGAAAAAGATTTGAAACACGCTAACGATGTAAGTAGCGAAGTGTTCAATTTTTTAGAATCGGTATCTAATAAATACGGTATTGGGTTCTGGAAACCAGGCGCGGGAATTATTCACCAAGTGGTTTTAGAAAATTATGCCTTTCCAGGCGGAATGATGATAGGAACCGACTCGCATACCGTTAACGCAGGCGGATTGGGTATGGTAGCTATAGGTGTTGGTGGTGCCGATGCTGTAGATGTGATGGCAGGAATGGCTTGGGAATTGAAATTTCCTAAATTAATCGGTGTAAAGTTAACCGGGAAATTGTCTGGGTGGACTGCTCCAAAAGATGTGATTTTAAAAGTTGCTGAAATACTTACCGTAAAAGGTGGTACTGGTGCAATTGTAGAATATTTTGGCGAGGGTGCTACAGCCATGTCTTGTACAGGAAAAGGAACCATTTGTAATATGGGAGCCGAAATAGGAGCGACAACGTCTACCTTCGGTTACGACGAGTCTATGGAGCGTTATTTAAGAGCTACAGAACGTGCCGATGTGGCCGATGCAGCTAATGCCGTTAAAGATTATCTTACCGCCGATCCCGAAGTTTATGCTAATCCAGAGCAGTATTTCGATCAGGTTATAGAAATAAATCTATCAGAATTAAATCCGTTACTAAACGGACCTTTTACACCAGATTTATCCACACCAGCAGGTTCCGAAATGACCGAAAAAGCTAAAGCCAACGACTGGCCTTTAAAAGTAGAGTGGGGGTTAATTGGGTCGTGTACCAATTCGTCTTACGAAGATTTGTCTCGTGCATCATCAATCGCACAACAGGCTTTAGATAAAAATTTAAAAACAAAGGCCGAATTCGGAATTAATCCAGGATCAGAAAAAGTTAGATATACTACCGAGCGCGATGGTATTTTGGAAATTTTCGAAAAGTTAGATGCTAAAATATTCACCAATGCCTGTGGACCTTGTATTGGGCAATGGGCTAGATATAGCGATCCTAAAAATGCGCCTAAAAACAGTATTGTGCATTCGTTCAACAGAAACTTTGCTAAGCGTGCTGATGGTAATCCAAATACACATGCTTTTGTAGCATCGCCAGAATTAACAGCTGCTATTGCTATTGCTGGGCGCTTAGATTTTAATCCGATGACGGATAAGCTCATTAATGAAGATGGGGAAGAGGTGATGTTCGACGAGCCAACAGGGTGGGAGTTACCGCCTAAAGGGTTTGAGGTAAAAGATAATGGCTATTTAGAGCCGAAAGCAGACGGTAGCGATGTCGAAGTAATCGTAGCTCCAGATTCCGAACGTTTGCAGTTGTTAACCCCTTTCGAGCCTATTGGAGATGAGGTTAAAGGAGCAAAACTTTTAATTAAAGCTTTTGGTAAATGTACAACCGACCACATTTCTATGGCGGGACCTTGGTTGCGCTTCCGTGGCCATCTCGATAATATTTCCAATAACTGTTTAATAGGTGCGGTAAATGCGTATAACCAAAAAACAAATTTTGTTAAAAATCAATTAACAGGCGATTACGGTGGCGTGCCAGATACGGCTCGTGCATATAAAGCAGCAGGTATAAAATCTATTGTAGTTGGCGATCATAACTATGGAGAAGGATCTTCGCGTGAACATGCCGCAATGGAGCCAAGACATTTGGGCGTTGCAGCAGTAATTGTAAAATCGTTTGCACGTATTCATGAAACAAATCTTAAAAAACAAGGGATGTTAGGTTTAACTTTCGATAATGAAAATGATTACGATTTAATTCAGGAAGACGATACCTTCAATTTTCTAGATTTAGATGCGTTTGCTCCAGATAAGCAATTAACCTTAGAAGTTGTACATGCTGATGGAACAAAAGATACCATTAAGTTAAACCATTCGTATAACGATGCGCAAATTGCTTGGTATAAGGAAGGTTCTGCTTTAAACCTGATTAAAAAGCAAAACGCTTAGTTAGTAGTTCTTTTATAGAAAAATAAAAAAGCTCTTAAGTAACATAACTTACTTTAAGAGCTTTTTTTTGAATGTATATTTGCTGAATATCATAAACGAATACACGTGAAATTAAAAAAATCGCAGTATAGTAATTTGTTATTTCTGGTTATTATAAGCCTGCTAATAATACCACAAACCAGAAAACCCATTCAGGTGTTTTTACAAAAAGGATTGGCTCAATTTAGTCCGTCTGTAATTGATGAAGCGAAGCAAAAGCGATTAACAGATTATAATTGGAAACTGAAAAATTTAGATAATAAGATTTATAATTTCAACGAAACTCGAGGTCGAGTAGTTTTGGTTAATTTTTGGGCGACTTGGTGTCCGGCTTGTATTGCAGAATTACCAAGTTTGAGTGCGTTATATGAGGATTATAAACAGCGGGTTGAGTTTATTTTTATTACGAATGAAGACACCGATAAAGTAACATCGTATTTAACTAAAAATAATATAAACATACCTGTTTTTCATTCCTTAACTGTTGTTCCCAAAATGTTGGAAACGACAAGTATTCCCCGAACACTTTTAATTGATAAAGACGGGACTATAGTAATTGATAAAACTGGCGCAGCCAATTGGGATAGTGATACTGTAAGAGCAGAATTAGAGCGCTTATTGGCACAATAAAAGGGAAATAAAAAAGCTAAGCGATTAGGCTTAGCTTTTTTCTGTGACCGGGCTGGGGCTCGAACCCAGGACCCTCTCCTTAAAAGGGAGATGCTCTACCAACTGAGCTACCAGGTCATTATTTGATTGACGCTGTTTGCGGGTGCAAATATACTACCTTTCTTCAATAATACAAGGAAATTATAGACTTAAAATAAGAATTTTAAATTTTTTAGAATTTACTAAGTTATACAGAAATTTATTATTGGTATTACAGTCTTAAGTACAACAGATTGTAAATATAAAACTCAATTTCAGGATATTTTGAAAATGTGATAATGTGCGCACGAGAAGACTCGAACTTCCACGATCTAAGCGATCATTAGGCCCTCAACCTAACGCGTCTACCAATTCCGCCACGTGCGCTTTTAAAGAGTATAAAAATAAAAAAAGTTAAGCGAAAGGGCTTAACTTTTTTTGTGACCGGGCTGGGGCTCGAACCCAGGACCCTCTCCTTAAAAGGGAGATGCTCTACCAACTGAGCTACCAGGTCATTATTTGTTTGTTGCTGTTTGCGGGTGCAAATATATGACCTTTATTTAGAATTACAAGCCTGTTTTTGAATTTTTTTTCGTTTTTTTGTGGCACCAAAATGTATGGTTTTCAGTATCAATTAAAAACAGCTGTAATGAATATCATTTTATTAGGATATATGGGTTCGGGGAAGTCTACTTTAGGACGAAAATTGGCAACAGCTTTAGAATATCCGTTTATAGATCTAGACGATTATATTGAAGAAAAAGAGCAACAACCCATATCGGAAATCTTCAAAACCAAAGGCGAAATCTATTTTAGAAAGAAAGAGCACGAGTATTTAAAGGCGCTATTAAAAACGTCTACTAAAGTGGTTTTAGCTTTGGGCGGCGGTACACCGTGTTATGCCAATAATATGACATTAATACAAGAGCAACCTAATACCACATCGTTTTATTTAAAAGCTTCTATTAAAGAATTGGTGCTACGTTTAATGCATGAACGTGCTAAACGACCTATTTTGAGTCGAATTGAAACCGAAGAAGACCTTACAGAATTTATTGGTAAGCATTTATTTGAGCGTACCTCTTTTTATAATGAAGCCGATGTTGTAATAGATGTTAATCAGACCACCGAAATAGCCATATTAGACCAAGTGATGTCTCATTTAGTCTAAGTACGCTTCTAGCGTTTTGCCGTCTAAATTAACATGAACGTGCTCGTTTAAGGAAGTGGAAAGCGAAATGCCTTTAAAATCAGCTTTTACAGGGTATTTTTTATGGTTTCGGTTCACTAAAACGGCTGTTTTAAATTGTTTTAATGGCACATCTAAAAAGAATTTAACACCATATATTAACGTGGTTCCAGAATTTAAAACATCGTCTATCAATACTATAGATTTGTTTTTATAATCTTCAATATCAAGCGATGTTTTTATACCTGTTCTAGGATCTTTTTTATTAATAGAGACTTTGCAAAGTACTGGTGTGATTGGTGAGATTTTGCTTAAAACAGTTTTTAATTTTTTGGCAAGAATGTATCCGTTACTATCAATTCCCGCAAGCACGACCTCTTTTTCATAAACGTTCGTTTCGTATATCTGGTAAGCAATACGTTTTATTTTATGATTAATTTCTTCGTGTGTTAATATAATTTGTTTAGTCGTAGCCATGAATGTTTTTTTCGTTATTCAAAGATAAAAAAGAGTTGCTTTATCTGTAAACTCTTTTTTAAATTATTACAGAGCTGTTAGTCCAAATCTACATCAAAGTCGTCGTTGTCGTCTTTATAGTCTTCAATATCGCGTCTGTCTTTTTTAGTAGGTCTGCCAGTGCCTTTTTTGCGGTAATAATCTTTGGCGTATTTAAGCAGTTCTTGAGCTTCAAAAGCATCTTTGGGCGTTGTGTCTACTCTGTAAATGTCTACTAATTTGGCACCTACGCGATTTGGAGGCAAGTCGTTTATCTTTAAACTGTAATTTATTTGGTCTTTTCTAACTTCTATTTGGTCCTGCGGATAAACCTCTCTACTTGGTTTTACCGTAGCTCCGTTAACTTTTATATGCCCTTTTTTACATGCTGTTGTCGCTAAACTTCTGGTTTTATAGTATCTAACAGCCCATAAATATTTATCTATTCGCATGGTGTTTTTATAAAAATCATCATTTCGGTTATTGTGCAAAATTCTTTTTTTAATCGTATCTTGCGCCCCAAAAATAAGCAATAATGAAATTAAGAACAGTTACTTTAACTATTTTATTACTAGCGGTTGCGCTTTCTTGTAAAAATGACGACGATGATGATGTTGTTGTTGTACCTTCTAGAGATAGAACAGAAGTTTACGAAGAAAACATAGCCGAGATAGAAGCTTACTTAGATACCCATTTTTATAATTACGACGAATTCGATTTTGAAAATCCGTATAGTATTGAAAACGATAATTTTCAGATTGTTTTTGATACCATTGCAGGCGAAAATAGCGATAAAATACCTTTAAGCCAACGACCAGAATTGTTAATGAAACAAGTAGAAGACGTAGATGTAGAAGGTCTTATTTACGATTTGTATTACTTGAAGTTAAGAGAGGGCTTAGGCGACGAGATTCATTTTACAGATCGCGTTCATGTACAGTATAAAGGAAATTTAACCGATGGGACTTTATTTGATAGCGCCATTACACCTGCGGCTTTAAGTTTAACTACTATAGGAAGCGATTTTGGAGTTGTAACTGGTTTTAAAGAAGGTGTTTTAGAATTTAAAACAGCAACAAGTAATTCCGAAAATGGCGATGGTACGGTAAGCTATCATGAGCAAGGTATAGGGGCTATTTTTATACCATCTGGCTTGGGATATTTTTCGGCACCGCAAACCAATATTCCAGCATATTCTAATTTAATTTTTAGAATTCATACGCCTGGGGTTACTGTTTTAGATCATGATAACGATTCGGTACCTTCTTATTTAGAAGATTTAAATAATAATGGTGATGTTTATGATGATGATACCGATGGCGACGGTATTCCAGATGTTTTAGATGTTGATGATGATGGCGATGCTGTACTTACTGTTTATGAGGATATAGATGGCGATGGCGATCCTACAAACGATATTGGTAAAAATGGAATTCCTAAATATTTAGATAAAGAAGAAACAGCTTCTAATCAGGATTAAGCATTTTACATGATAATACTAAAAAAGCCACAAGTTTATTAAAACTCGTGGCTTTTTTGTTTGTTGTAGCGTTCGGATGATTATAAAATTAATGAAGCACTTAGTATTAACTGACTAGGGCGAGCATCTATTGTTGCGCCTAAGTCTAAATTATTATCGTTAATAAAAGAGGCTTCATTTTTACTAAAACCACGTTCGTACCTTAAATCGATGCCAAGTTTATTTAAATTGAACCCGATACCGAAGTTAAAGCCCATAGAAATGTCTTTGTCAAAATCATCTACAGCAATACCATCGTAATCCGAATCTAAAATATATTGAAATGCTGGGCCGGCAAAGACACTTAGCGGACCAATAACACGGATGCCTACCAAGGCGGGCAAGTCTAATTTCTGAAGTTTAAAAGTGTCGCCATCGTAATCGCTACTGGTATTGGTGTACACCAATTCGGGTTTAAAATACAAGCGGTCGCCAAACTTACCAAAAACACCCAGATGAAAACCAATGTTTCCGTCTGGGTGTTTTACGGTGTTGGAAATAGATTCGAAATAATCGCCGTTGGTATTATAATTTAAACCACCTTTTATTCCGTATCCGGCTTCCGATTGTGCTATTATGGTACTTAAAGTACCAAAACAAAGTCCTAGAAATACTATTAACTTTTTCATGCGTTTCGTTTTATGATTGTTCTCAATAAAACGACGAAAAGTTAATATTATTTTCTTTTTATAACTTTTTGGGCAGCGTTAACAATAGCTTCGGCGTTTAATCCGTACTTATCCATTAATTGTGCTGGTGTACCAGATTCTCCAAAAGTATCTTGTGTAGCTACAAATTCTTGTGGTGTTGGTTTGTGGATAGCTAATTCTCTTGCAACACTTTCCCCTAAACCACCAAGATAGTTGTGTTCTTCTGCCGTTACAATACATCCTGTTTTAGAAACAGAGTCTAAAATTGCTTTAGTATCTAAAGGTTTTATAGTGTGAATGTTAATGACTTCTGCCGAAATACCTTGTTCGTATAAAGCTTTTGAAGCTTCCAGAGCTTCCCAAACTAAATGTCCAGTAGCAACAATAGTAACATCTGTACCTTCGGTTAAATGTATGGCTTTACCAATTTCGAATTTTTGATCTGCTGGTGTAAAAATAGGCACAGACGGACGACCGAAACGTAAGTAAACAGGGCCGTGATGTTCTGCTATGGCTATAGTTGCCGCTTTTGTTTGATTAAAATCGCAAGGATTGATTACGGTCATGCCCGGAAGCATTTTCATTAACCCGATGTCTTCTAATATTTGGTGTGTAGCACCATCTTCGCCTAAAGTTAATCCAGCATGCGAAGCACAAATTTTCACGTTTTTATCTGAATACGCAATAGATTGACGAATTTGGTCGTAAACACGTCCTGTAGAAAAGTTTGCGAAAGTACCTGTAAACGGAATTTTACCACCAATAGTCATACCTGCGGCAATGCCCATCATATTGGCTTCTGCAATACCTATTTGAAAAAAGCGGTCTGGGTTTTCTTTAATGAATTCTCCCATTTTTAACGAAGGCGTTAAATCGGCACAAAGCGCTACTACATTCGGGTTTGTGCGTCCTAATTCTGCTAAACCAGCTCCAAAACCACTTCTTGTATCTTTTTTTTCTGTATATGTGTATGTTTTCATGTGTTCTGTGTTGCTATTAATAATCGCCTAAGGTTTCTGGGTTTTGTGCTAAAGCACTTTCTAATTGTTCGTCGTTTGGAGCTTTACCGTGCCATTCGTGTGTGTGCATCATAAAGTCTACACCATGGCCCATAACGGTTTTTAAAAGCACACATACAGGTTTCCCTTTTCCAGTTAAGGCCTTAGCTTCGGCCATGCCTTTTAAAATAGCTTCAATATCGTTGCCTTGTTCTATATCTATAACATCCCAACCAAAGGCTTCAAACTTAGCGCGAAGACTACCCATTGGAAGTACGTGGTCTGTTGCCCCATCAATTTGTTGTCCGTTTAAATCAACTGTTGCGATAATATTATCTACTTTTTTAGCAGAAGCATACATTATGGCTTCCCAGTTTTGTCCTTCTTGCAATTCACCATCTCCGTGTAATGAGTATACTAAATGCGTGTCGCCGTTTAATTTTTTGGTTTGAGCAGCTCCTAAAGCTACCGATAACCCTTGACCTAACGATCCAGAGGCTATGCGAACGCCTGGTAAGCCTTCGTGGGTAGTTGGATGCCCTTGTAACCTAGAGTCGATTAATCTAAAGGTGCTCAATTCTTCAATAGGGAAATAACCAGCATGCGCCAATACGCTGTAAAATACAGGCGAAATATGGCCGTTAGATAAGAAGAATAGGTCTTCGTTAAGACCATCCATATCAAAGCCTTCTTTTCTGTCCATTATTTCGTTGTAAAGGGCTACTAAAAATTCGGCACAACCTAAAGAACCTCCTGGGTGTCCAGAATTTACTTTGTGTACCATACGTAGAATATCTCTACGAACTTGCGTTGTTAAATCTTGTAATTCGTTTGTGTTAGCCATGTTATATAACTTGATTTTTAAAGCGATAAAAATAAGGCTTTATATGCGTTTAGCAAACTAATATTTACGTTAATTAAGCAATCGTTATCGTAAAGCAAAACCTATATATTTTTCTTAAATAACAATTGATATAAAGCTGAGTTATTTATCTTTGCCCACTCATGATTTTTTACCTATGACATTCGATTTAAAAGCGCAAGACCCACAAAGTAAAGCAAGAGCAGGAAAGATTACTACAGATCACGGTGTTATTGAAACACCTATTTTTATGCCTGTAGGCACTGTGGCTTCGGTAAAAGGAGTACACCAACGCGAATTAAAAGAGGAGATTAACCCCGATATTATTTTAGGGAATACCTATCATTTATATTTACGGCCACAGACGCCTATTTTAGAACAAGCGGGCGGCTTACATAAATTTATGAATTGGGATAGAAATATTTTAACCGATTCTGGAGGGTATCAAGTCTACTCGTTATCGTCTAACAGAAAAATCAAAGAAGAAGGCGTAAAGTTTAAATCGCATATCGATGGAAGTTATCATGTATTTACTCCAGAAAATGTTATGGAAATACAGCGTAGTATAGGAGCAGATATTATTATGGCTTTTGATGAATGTACGCCTTACCCTTGCGATTACAATTACGCGAAACGCTCTATGCACATGACGCATCGTTGGTTAGAGCGTTGTTTAACCCATTTAGATAAAACACCGTTTAAATACAATTACAGTCAGACGTTTTTTCCTATTGTTCAAGGAAGTACTTATAAAGATTTGCGAAAACAGTCTGCCGAATACATTGCAAATGTTGGTGCAGAAGGAAATGCCATAGGCGGATTGTCGGTTGGAGAACCTGCCGAAGAAATGTACGAAATGACAGAAATTGTAACGAACATTTTGCCAGAGGATAAGCCTAGATATTTAATGGGCGTAGGTACACCTATTAATATTCTCGAAAATATTGCTTTGGGTGTAGATATGTTCGATTGTGTAATGCCTACCAGAAACGCCAGAAACGGGATGTTATTTACAGCCTACGGCACCATTAATATTAAAAATAAAAAATGGGAAGCCGATTTTTCGCCGATAGACGAAATGGGCATTACCTTTGTAGATACCGAATATTCTAAATCCTATTTAAAACACTTGTTTTCGGTAAACGAATTGTTGGGAAAACAAATAGCTACCATTCATAACTTAGGATTTTATTTATGGTTGGTTCGCGAGGCCAGAAAACATATCTTAGCAGGTGATTTTAAAGCTTGGAAAGACAAGATGGTAAAACAAATGGATAATAGACTGTAGTCTTGAAAATATTAGACTGGTACATATTAAAACGCTATTTAATAACATTTTTAATGATGTTATTGCTGTTTATCCCTATTGGGATAACAGTAAATTTAGCCGAAAAAATTGGGAAAATTCTTGAAAACGAAGTGCCTTTTCCAGAGGTCGCCATGTTTTATTTAGATTTTACCATTTATTTTGCACATTTATTATTTCCTTTATTTTTATTTCTTTCGGTTATTTTCTTCACTTCAAAATTGGCTAACAATACCGAGGTTGTTGCGTTTTTGAGTTCTGGAGTATCATTTTCTAGATTTTTAAGACCCTATATGATTGGGGCAACCATTGTTGCAGGTTTGGCATTATTGTTAGGGATGTATCTTGCACCAGAAGCGAGCAAAGGATTTAACGATTTTGACTACAAATATTTTAAGAAGAATAAAAAGGCTCAAGAAACAGGAAGTGTATACCGACAAATTACAGACCATGACTTTATTTATGTAAGTAGTTTTGATGCTAAAAATAAAATGGGGCAGAACTTTACCCTAGAACATATAGTCGATAATCGTTTAGAATATAAAATGAGTGCAAGAAACATACGCTATATCGAAAAAGATTCGGTATATCGCATGATAGATTACGTAAAGCGCACAATAGGTAAGGACAACGATATTTTAGAATCGGAAAGACGTAAAGATACAGTCTTTAGTTTTGATTTAGACGATCTAACACCTTTAGAATATATTGCCGAAACTTTAACCTATGGCGATTTAAATCGATTTATAGAAAAGGAAAAGCAAAGAGGTTCATCTAATATTGGGCGTTACGAGTTGGTAAAATATCGAAAATGGAGCTTACCTGTTTCGGTTTATATTTTAACCATCATTGCTGTGGCGGTTTCGTCTATAAAACGCCGCGGCGGTATGGGGGTAAACTTGGCGTTTGGTATTTGTATAGCCATGGTGTTTGTGTTTTTCGATAAAATATTTGGGGTTATGGCAGAGCAATCCGATTTTTCTCCTTTGGTTGCTGTGTGGTTTCCGAATATTATTTTTGGAGTGTTAGCTGCTTACTTGTTATACCATGCCAAACGCTAAACTTAAAAATTATGCCCATTTACATCTGCTAGTTTTTATTGCAGGGTTTACGGCAATATTAGGGGAGTTGATATCTATAGAAGCGATTCCGCTTGTGTGGTACCGTATGTTAATGGCAACGGTGTTTATATATGTTTACATCGCCTTTAAACGTATTAAACTTAAAGTCCCAAATAAGGTTATAGTAAAATTATCGTTAGCAGGTATCATTATAGCGTTGCATTGGATTACATTTTTTGGAGCCATAAAAGTATCTAATATTTCCATTACTTTGGCTATGTTTTCTTCAGGCGCTTTTTTTGCGTCGTTTTTAGAACCATTAATTTATAAGCGTAAAATTATTTGGTACGAAATTGTATTTGGTCTTATTGTAATTTTTGGCGTGTTTTTAATAACTAAAAGCGAGTTGCACTATATAAAAGGTATTGTTTTAGGAGTAGTTTCGGCATTCTTATCGGCTTTATTTGCTGTATTAAATGGAAAATTTGTTGAGCAATACAAACCTTCGGTTATTTCGTTTTACGAGTTTATTAGTGGCGTGTTGTTTATTACCGTATTTATAGGTGTTTTTGGCACTGGTTTTAATCGCGAATTCTTTCAAATAAGTTCTTCAGATTTGTGGTATTTATTTTTATTGGCATCTATTTGTACGGCATACGCTTTTATTGCTTCGGTAAAGGTTATGCAGTATATTAGTCCTTATACCGTTGTACTAACATATAATCTAGAGCCTATATATGGTATTATATTGGCCTTAATCTTATTTCCAGAAAACGAAATAATGTCTGTGAATTTTTATTACGGCGCAACTATCATTATAGCTGCAGTATTACTAAACGGATTATTAAAAAATTGGAAAAGCTTAAAAAGTAAACCATCTTAACAAGATTACAACATTAAAGTTTTTATATTTGTAGGCTAACAAAAAAACAAACCGTAATTGGTATGGAGTATTTAGAATTTGAACTTCCTATTAAAGAGCTCGAAGAGCAATTAGATAAATGCCAAATTATAGGCAAGGAGAGTGAGGTAGATGTTACCGAAACCTGTAAGCAGATCGAAAAAAAGCTTATAGCAACTAAAAAAGATATATACAAAAATTTAACTCCTTGGCAGCGTGTACAAATGTCTCGCCATCCTAATAGACCATATACTTTAGATTATATTAAAGCTTTATGTGGCGATACTTTTTTAGAGTTACATGGCGATCGTAATGTAAAGGACGACAAAGCTATGATTGGTGGTTTAGGAAAGATAGACGACCAAAGTTTTATGTTTATCGGGCAACAAAAAGGGTTTAATACCAAAACAAGACAATTGCGTAATTTTGGTATGTCTAATCCTGAAGGATATAGAAAAGCCTTACGCTTAATGAAATCGGCCGAGAAATTTGGAATTCCTGTGGTTACATTAGTAGATACTCCTGGTGCTTACCCTGGATTGGAAGCCGAAGAACGCGGACAAGGCGAAGCGATTGCAAGAAATATTTTAGAAATGACACGTTTAAAAGTGCCTATTATTACCATAATTATTGGTGAAGGTGCTTCTGGAGGTGCTTTAGGGATTGGTGTAGGCGATCGTGTATTAATGTTGGAAAACACCTGGTATTCTGTAATTTCTCCAGAATCTTGTTCGTCTATTTTATGGCGTAGCTGGGAGTATAAAGAACAAGCTGCCGAAGCCTTAAAGCTTACAGCTTCCGATATGAAAAAACAAAAATTGGTAGACGAAATTATTAAAGAACCTATAGGGGGTGCCCATAGCGATAGACCAAAAACTTTCGAAACCGTAAAAGCATCAATTTTAAAAGCGTTTGATGAGCTTAAAAACTTATCACCAAAAGATTTAGTGAACAAACGTATGGACAAATACGAAAATATGGGTGTCTATAAAGACTAAACTATTTATTCACGGACTTTTAAAGAATCTGAAGTTGAAACGCTTCAGATTTTTTTTTGGTTATTAACAATAAATGTAAGTTATTAACAGTTAGAATGTTGAAGAATCGTTAACATCAACCCATCATTTTTTTCTTAATGTAAAGGCTTTTTGCCTATTTTCGCAGTTATGAAACAACCTAATCAATTACAAGGCTACAAGGTGGATAAAAGCACTTTAATCAATTTAGAACGTGGTAAAATACCTCCGCAAGCTACTGATTTAGAGGAAGTTGTGCTTGGTGCGATGATGGTGGATAAGAAAGGTGTAGACGAAGTAATCGATATTTTAAGTCCCGATGCGTTCTATAAAGATTCGCACAGATATATTTTTGAAGCGATTTTTCAGCTGTTCGAAAATAGCGAACCTATAGACTTATTAACCGTTTCGAGTCAATTAAAAAAGAATGCTAAGCTAGATTTGGCGGGGGGCGACTTTTATTTAATTTCTTTAACTCAAAAAGTATCATCTTCGGCACATATCGAGTTTCATGCCCGTATTATTCTTCAAAAATTTATTCAGCGTAGTTTAATAAAAATTTCATCAGAAATTATTGAAGAAGCTTACGACGAAACCCAAGATGTATTCGATTTATTAGATAAAGCCGAAAGTAAACTGTACGAAGTTACTCAAGGAAATATTAAAAAATCGAGCGAATCTGCCCAAGATTTGGTTATTCAAGCCAAAAAGAAAATCGAAGAAATTTCTAATAAAGAAGGACTGAGTGGTATTCCTACAGGTTTTGATAAGTTAGATAAATTAACTTCGGGTTGGCAACCATCAGATTTAATTATCGTGGCAGCGCGACCAGGTATGGGAAAAACGGCCTTAACGCTGTCTATGGCCAGAAATATTGCAGTAGACCAAAACATTCCTGTGGCATTTTTCTCGTTAGAGATGGCTTCTGTACAGTTAATCACACGACTTATTTCTTCGGAAACAGGTTTGTCTTCAGAAAAATTAAGAACAGGAAAACTGGAAAAACACGAATGGGAGCAACTTAATGTAAAGGTAAAAGGCTTAGAAAAAGCGCCTTTGTATATAGATGATACTCCTTCGTTATCGATATTTGATTTACGTGCTAAAGCCAGACGTTTGTCATCGCAATACGGTATAAAATTAATCATGATCGATTATTTGCAGTTAATGACAGGAGGTTCGAGTCACGGCGGAAACCGAGAGCAGGAAATTTCCATGATTTCTCGTAACCTTAAAGCCTTGGCCAAAGAGCTTATGGTACCTGTAATTGCTTTATCTCAGCTATCGCGTGCGGTTGAAACGCGTGGAGGTAGTAAGCGTCCTTTATTATCAGACCTTCGTGAATCTGGAGCTATCGAGCAGGATGCCGATATTGTATCGTTTATTTATCGTCCGGAATATTATAAAATTGAAGAATGGGATGATGATGAGCGTTCACCAACCGAAGGCCAAGCCGAGTTTATTATTGCGAAACACAGAAATGGTGGTTTAGAAAATATTCGATTGAAATTCTTAGGACATTTAGGTAAGTTTGATAACCTGGACGATTTCGATTCGCCTTACGAATTTCACAGTAAAATGAATAGTAATCCAACCGATGATAATCCGTTTGCTTCTGGTGGAGGTGGGCATTTTCCTTCGCCAACCGATGCCTTTGGTAGCGCTATGAATGACGACGACGATAACGATGTACCGTTTTAAATACAGAATTAAACCTTATACAAAGCCTAAGCAAAACAATATTTGTTTAGGCTTTTTTGTTTAAATTTTCCTTAAACCATTTTAACGCACTACAAAATTTAAGTACCTTTCCCATTCGGTCCGAATTTTTATATAATGAAAAAAACACTCATTTTATTTTTTTTAGTTTTGTGTTCTTACTCGGCATTCGCATCTTATATTTTAATACCTATGGATGCCGAAGGTCAAAAGAATCATTTAAAAGCTTACGGTTTAACGTACTGGACACTTAGTAAACAATTAAAAGTAAAATGGTTGTTGAATTATAGAGGCGGTTCTTTTTTGTTGCCAGATACAGCCGAAATTCAAAAAGAATGTCAAATCCGAGGTGTATCTTTCGAGGTTTTGTCTAACGATAAAACAGAAAGTATTTTAAAGCATATAGAAAGTCCGAGTCAGAATATGGAAGCTGTAGTTTTAGAAAAAGCACCAAAAATTGCAGTGTATACGCCAGAGGAAAAATTACCTTGGGATGATGCTGTTACCATGGTTTTAACCTATGCCGAAATTCCGTACGATACGGTTTACGACGAAGCCGTGCTAAGCGATGCTTTAGTGTTGTACGATTGGTTGCATTTGCATCATGAAGATTTTACAGGACAATTTGGAAAGTTTTATCATAATTTTAAAACAGCCGCGTGGTATATTGAAGATAAAAAAGACGCAGAGGTTTTGGCTAATACTTTAGGATACAGTAAGGTGTCTGAAGAGAAGTTAGCCGTAGCCTTAAAAATTAGAGATTATGTTGTGGGTGGCGGATTTATGTTTGCCATGTGTAGCGCTACAGATTCGTTCGATATTGCTTTGTCGGCCGAAGGTATAGATATTTGCGAGCCGATGTTTGATGGAGATGCCAGCGATGCTAATTACCAGAATAAAATAGATTACAACAAGACTTTTGCATTTACCAATTTTACTTTAGAACGCGATCCGAGAATTTATGAATTTTCATCGATAGACATGACGCGCAAGCGACGCATTTTTAAAGAAGCCGATTATTTTACATTAATGGATTTCTCGGCTAAATGGGATCCTGTACCCACAATGCTTTGTCAAAATCACACCGCTTTAGTAAAAGGCTTTATGGGGCAAACTACAGCTTTTACAAGAGATGAAATAAAATCGAATGTACTCGTTTTGGGTGAAAACAAAAGTAACGGAGAGGCGAAATACATACATGGTATAAAAGGAAAAGGTTTTTTTACCTTTTACGGTGGGCACGATCCAGAAGATTATACACATAAAGTAGGCGATCCCAAAACCGAATTAGAACTACATCCTACATCTCCAGGGTATCGTTTAATTTTGAACAATGTATTGTTTCCTGCAGCTAAAAAGAGAAAGCAAAAAACCTAAAGTGTTATTTAGTCTAACCTAACATTTACGATGCCAATAGCTTGCGGCATTAATTGTTCTTTACGCGATAATTCTGGACCTATAGAAAACTGTAAACTTTCTACGTCTTCTATATCAAAATCATTAGTAATATTGTGCTCTAAATAATACGGTAAAAAACTAGGGTAAGGTCTAGGTAGGGTTACTGTTTTTACAGGTTTTAATTCGGATAACTGTATGCTATAGTCTTTTAATTCCGGTGTCAAGGTAATTGTTTGTCCGTAGGCGGCTCCAGATGTAGTAACCATTGCAAGTTGAAGCTTTGTGCTACTTGTATTTAACGAACGCGCTTTTATAAGTATTTGTTTTTTAGATTTCAGGTCGGTTTTACGACCTTCAATTTTACCTAAAATATTATGTTTAAAAGAGAAATCGTAAATAGGTTTAGCATTTAAATTTTCGGAATCCGTTTTAAAAAGAGAGTCCAGACGAATAGTGTATTCGGCTTCATTAAAGCCATCTGTTGGTAATAGTTGTAATGTGTTTCGCCAAGGAATCACTAAATTTTCACTGTCTCTTAAAGCGTCAAATAAGTGTATGGGATACGTTTTAGGAACCACTTTTGTTGTATAGTTTGGGACATCCACAACATCCCAATCGGAAGCTAAACCAGAAGTTCCGGAAGGGTAGGTGATATGTTGATTGTTGTTTAAAGTAATTACTATTCTATAATTTAAAAAACCAGCAGGTAATTTTTCGGCAGGAATCGTGGTTGTGTACAGGTATTGTTGGTTAGGCGACATTGGCAGTTTAAAACGCGTGCGATTTACATAACCTTCTATATGTACAGCTTGTATAATGTCTGGCGATATGATTTGGGCTGAAAGTTCTAGAGGTGTTTCTGCAGTTATTTCTATTACGGGATCGTGTTTTAACCAAGTTTTGCTTACGGTAGTTTCTGGCGCGAAAAATGCATTTAAGTTGTATCCTTTAAAGTGGGCAGGCAGTGGTTTGGTTTTTTTGATATCGTTTTTTTGTAATAGATATGTGCCAGGACGTATTTTAAAACTCCCATTACTAACCGTAGTTTTAAATGTGTTATTTGCATTTATGGTTTTAACATTAAAATTTGATGAAAGGTTGGGCAAATTAATATGCATGTCCTGAGTTTTCCAATTGATAACAGCTACTGTTTTATTGGGACTATTTTTTCCAAAAGGATCATTAACCCATACAGCATCTGGAAGCACTTCTAAACGCCAAATACCAGAATCCAGTTTATCTAAAAAGTAAGCTCCCGTTCCCGAGTAGTTTACAACTGAAGAATTTCCAAAACCAGAAATTTCATTTAAATCGGATGCGTTTTTTGGGACCGTAGTTGTGGTATTGGTATAAATGAACGTGGAATTACTATTGTATTCAGCTAAATCTTTTTCATAATCAATACTCACGTTCCCAAAAGAAGTATTATTTGGATAAACTCCAAAAGTTGAATACAAAGGGACCTCATGAAAGATCTTAGAACAAATTTTTAAACTCAATGCCTTTTGCGGTGTGTAAACCAGATTCATATAATGCGTATTATATTCAGTATTTACATTGGCTAAAAAAGTGGGGTCGTAAGCAAATTGTGTGGCGACCTGAATACCTGCAGTTCTAAAACTTCTTGCCACGGCAGGGTAGATGTAAGATTTGCTAACATCGGCTGCATCGAATTCGTAAACCAGTTTTGCACCATGATGCTTTTGTATCTCGGAATTGAAAGGAATGTTGTAATCGTTAACATTAGGTAGCAGGTTGCCAAAAAGTTCCTGTTTGTAACCTAAACCAGTAGGATACCATTGAAAGGTTCCTCCTTGAATACCCGCTTTAAAATAGTCGTTTACAAAATGCACACCGTGACTAATATTGTAAAAAACAGGAGTTGTTGTACCGGTTTGCTTTATGGCGTTTACCATGGTTTTTACAAAATGCGTTACATCGGAAGCCTTCCCAGAATGGTGAGGCTCGTTACTAACTTCGAATGCAATAATGCGACCTTCATCTTTATAAGCAATACCTGTATAGGGGTTAACATGGTTAAGGAATTCTTTTAAATACTGAGTTTGGGCTTTTATGGCTTCTGGATTGGTTAAACAGTCGGCCTTACCATATTTATGCGAAAAACCTGGGGAATCTGTATCGGGTTCTGGCCAGCCATTGCCCCAAAAGGCTATGGGAGTAATTACAAAATTAAAGCCTTTTGCCTTGAATTGAGCTATCAAATAATCGAAAGCATCTAAATGTTCATTATTTAAAAGGTGACCGTTAACATCGCTAATTTCCGTATCCCATACATGCACCCTATATAAATCGAATTCGAGTTTAGAGAAATGATATAAATCATTATCTATGGCTTGTTTAGGGTTCATACCCAATCGTTGCGCCGACCTATAAGCGTGTGCAAAAGGTACGGTGTAATTAACACCAAAACCTTTTACTTCTGTATTGGAGTTGCTCCAACGCATAATGCCTTTACTATCTACAAATACTGAAGCATTGTTATTTTGGGCTGATCCAATACAAAAACTTAAGTATATTACGATGTAAAAAAAGTAATAAAACGGTTTTTTGAATACTGTTTGCAGATATAGTAAAGACATTGTTTGTTGTAAATGATAAGTTTTAAAGCAGCGATTTTAAAGTTTTAGCAGTAGATTCTGCTGTGATGTCGCGTTGTGGCGAACCAAACATTTCGTAACCTACCATGAATTTTTTAACTGTTGCACTTCTTAAAAGAGGCGGATAAAAACTCATGTGCCAATGCCAATGCGAATGGTCTCCAGCACTTGTTGGAGCTTGGTGAATACCGCTTGAATACGGAAACGAAATATTGAATAAGCCATCGTAAGCTTTTGTAATTACAGATATGGCATCGGCAAAAGCTTCGCTTTCAATCTCGCTCATTTGTGAAATATTATTTTGAGCTTGCTTAGGAATAATCATAGTTTCGAAAGGCCAAATTGCCCAAAACGGAACGACAACCACAAAGTGATCGTTTTGATATATAATACGTTCGCCGGCTTCTAATTCCTGTTTTAAATAGTCTGATAAAAGCGTTGCATTATGTGTTTTGTAGTATTGAAGTTGTTGCGTGTCTTTTTTTAAAACTTCGTTAGGTAAGGTAGATTGACTCCAGATTTGTCCGTGCGGGTGCGGGTTGCTACAGCCCATAATGGCACCTTTATTTTCGAAAATCTGTACGTAGTTAATCAAATCCATTGCACCTAAAGTTTTGTATTCGTGCTGCCAGGTTTTCACTACTTTATGTATGGCATTAACCGACATGTTTGCTAAACTTTTGGAATGGTCTGGACTAAAACAAATTACCTTGCAGATACCCTGCTCGCTCTTGGCTTGAAATAAGCCATCGTTAACAGAAAATACCTCGGAATCTTTTTGAAGTGCAGCAAAATCGTTGGTAAAAACGAATACGTCTTCATAATCGGGATTTTTTTCGCCATTGGCACGGGTATTCCCAGAACATAAATAACAAGATGGATCGTGACTCGGCCTATTATCATCTACAACGTCTTCATTCTGGCCTTGCCAAGGTCTTTTGGCTCTATGGGGAGAAACTAGCACCCATTCGCCAGTTAGGATGTTTAATCGTTTGTGTGAATAATCTTGAATATGATTTGTCATGGAATAAGTATTGCTTTTAGTGTTCGATTAAATGTGTGCCTTCCGATAAATTTACGTCGTAAAACGAACAGTCTTTCCTGAAAGCTTTGTTGTAAAGAGGTAATAAAGTGTGTTTAATATCTTCTAAATCGGATTGTTTTACAATGTTAATAGTACAGCCGCCAAAACCACCGCCCATCATTCTTGCACCGATAAAACTCGGATTACTTTTAGCGAAATCAACTAAAAAATCCAGTTCAGGGCAACTTACATGATATTGGTTTTGCAAACCATCATGCGACCCGTAAAGTAAGGCTCCTAAGTGTTCTAATTCGTTAGCTTTCATAGCTTCAACAGCCTCTAAAGCGCGGTTGTTTTCCTGAATTACAAACAATGCTTTTTGATAGTCTTCTTCGCTTATATCTCCTTTAATGTTTTGTAAATCGGCAGCCGTGGCATCGCGTAGTGCTTTTACATTTAAGCGTTTACTAACATCTTCGCAAACATGTCGTCTGTCGTTATAGGCGGCTTCAGACAAATCATGTTTTACATTTGTATTAATTAATAATAATTGATAATCCTTAAAATTAATAGTAAAGGGAGTTGCTTCTTGAGTTCTACAATCTAAAAGTAACGCCTGATTTTTTTTACCAAACATACTAGCATATTGATCCATGATACCGCATTTAACTCCAGCAAAATGATGTTCTGCTTTTTGCGAAATTAAAATCATTTCAGATTTAGTTAAATCCAAATCGAATAAGGCATTTAAACTGAATACGACGCTGTTTTCTAATGCAGCGGAAGACGATAAACCTGCGCCTTCAGGGATATTACCTCCAAAAACAATATTAAATGGCGGTACAGTTTTTCCGTAATTCTGAATTTCTGCGACTACGCCAATAACATAATTTCGCCACCCTCCATTTTTTAAAGGCGTTACGTGATCGAGTGTAAATTCGTAAGATTCGTTTAAATCGTAAGCTACGGCTGTGCAAAAATCATTTTCCGATTTACCAATGGCGGCAGCAATGCCTTTATCTATTGCCGCAGGAAATACAAAACCATCATTATAATCGGTGTGTTCTCCTATTACATTAATGCGCCCAGGAGAGAATACGACTATAGGTTTGGTTTTAAACGTGTTTTTAAAAGATTGGATAATGGTGTTTATTAATTCATTTTTCATTTTATCATGCAGTTATATGCTCAAAAAGTATAGTTTAAAAAAGTAGTTAAAAATAATAAAAGTAAATTATACTTTTATTATTTTTAACTTTTATTTTGATAAATCCTTTTCGTGTGGGTTTGTGCACACAAAATAAACCATCTAGTTTAAAATAATATGGTGAAACAACAAATAGATTATTATGCATCGAACGATAAAATGTATGTGGCTTCAGACTGTATTGTTTTTGGGTTTGATAAAGGTGATATTAAGCTTCTTATTTTTAAAAGGCGTGTAGAGCCAGACAAAGGGGATTGGTCGTTAATTGGAAGCTTTGTAGAATTGGATGAAGATGATAACACAGCAGCGAAGCGGGTTTTAAAACAAATTACAGGTTTAGACCATGTGTTTTTCGAGCAGTTAAAAACGTATACGCGAGTGGATAGAGATCAAGGAGCGCGCTGTATATCTATAGCGCAATATGCGTTAATCCGTATTGATGATCACGACAAAGAATTAGTTGAAAAACACGGTGCTTATTGGTGTAATATAGACGAAGTGCCTCAATTAACTTTAGACCATAATCTTATGGTAAGCGATGCCTTAGAAAAGTTAAAACGCAAAGCAAAATATCAGCCCATAGGTTTTGAACTTTTGCCAGAAAAATTTACTATACCCCAATTGCAAAGCTTGTACGAGGCTATCTATCAAAAAAAGTTAGATGCTGGTAACTTTAGAAAGAAAGTGTTATCGTTAAAAGTGCTAGAAAAGCTACAGGAAAAAGATAAAACAAGCTCAAAACGCGGAGCATTTTTATACAGATTTAATGCCAGTAATTATAAAAAACTGGTAAACTCTGGATTTCACTTTGAGATTTAATTACAAATTACGCCAGATTTTAGTTTACAAAATGTCGATTTTAAGTACTTTTTACCTTTTAAAAGTATTTTTTACTTTTAATGAGTTAATCGATTTTGTAAAGGAATAATTAAGTAGATACCACAAAAACATAAAGGAGTCGTCTTTATTAAGAAATTATTAGAATTGTTTAACTTAAAATTGTAATTTTAGTGAAGCTATTAGGTTTTATATTACTTAAATTTGATGTAGAACTAGAAAAAAATCAATAATATTTAATCATTTAAACAGTAACATTATGAGCAACAGTAGTAATACCGTTTTGGGGCTATTAGCCGGTACAGCCATAGGTGCCTTATTTGGGATACTTTATGCACCAGACAAGGGAAGTAAAACAAGACAACGCTTAACAGACGAAGCTATTGCGGCTAGAGATAAATTTAGCGAAACTGCAACCGACTTAAAGGATAAAGTGTCTAGCAGTATGGAGTCTAAAAAAGTAACTTTAGACGAGCAATTAGATGGTATTGTACAAAGTGCAAGCCATAAAGCCGAGGATGTTATTTCTAGCTTAGAAAAAAAATTAGCCGATTTAAAAGCTCAGAATAAGAAATTTCAAAAATCATAATATATGAGTGTTTTTGAATCTTTAAATGAGACTTCAAATAAAGCTAAACATATTGGTGAGCGGTATTTAGAATCGTCTCACCAATATGTTAGATTAAAAATATTTCAGCAAGTAACAGTTTCTATGAGCCTGTTAGGTAAAATTTTACTTATAGGTTCGGTATTATTTATTGCATTTTTATTTTTTGCCGTTTCTTTAGCCATAGCTATAGGGTATTGGTTAAACAATATGGTATGGGGCACATTAATTGTTGGCGGATTGTTTTTACTTCTGGCGATTATAATTTATCTGCTAAGACATCGCATAGACAATAAATTTATAGAAAAAATGTCTCATAATTTCTTCGACTAAACCTATGAAAAAAGATTTTAAAACATTTAAAGAAGTCGAATACGAACTGAAGCGCTTAGATTTAGAGCGTAAAATTGCTTGGGAAGAAATGAGAGGTTTAAAAGGTCAGGTTAAGGAAGACCTTCAACCTGTTAATTGGGTGCAATCTGCCTTGAGTATTGGTTTTAAATACGGAGCATTTGCTCTGTTTAAAAAATTATGGCGATAAACTTTAGGAGCTTCACTTTACAAAAAAGAATTTCTATTTTTCATTCATTGCTTTTTTAGTCAATTACGTGTTTTAAAGTTCTTAATTGGCAACTATTTCTATATAGTTCTAACAATAAAAGACATTATAACATGATAATAACTTTTAATAACTAATTCTGTAAGGATTGTATTAAAAATTCTACTTTTGTTAGTATTAAAATTATAATAAAGTTATGTCTGATACAATCGAAAAAGTAAAATGCTTAATTATAGGATCTGGCCCAGCTGGATATACAGCCGCTATTTATGCCGCAAGAGCAAACATGGCTCCAGTGTTATACCAAGGTATGCAGCCAGGTGGACAATTAACAACAACTAACGATGTTGAAAATTTCCCAGGATACCCAGATGGTATTACAGGACCAGAAATGATGATTCAATTGCAGGAACAAGCCAAACGTTTTGGATCGGATATTCGCGACGGTTGGGTAACTAAAGTTGATTTTTCTGGCGATATCCATAAAGTTTGGGTAAACGAAACGCAAGAAATTCACTGCGAAACCGTAATTATTTCTACAGGTGCATCGGCTAAATATTTAGGTTTACCTTCCGAACAAAAATATTTACAATTAGGAGGTGGTGTTTCTGCCTGCGCAGTATGCGACGGATTTTTCTATAGAAATCAAGAAGTTGTTATTGTAGGAGCTGGAGATTCGGCTTGCGAAGAAGCACATTATCTATCTAAACTTTGTAAAAAAGTAACCATGTTGGTAAGACGCGACGAGTTTAGAGCGTCTAAAATTATGGAGAACCGAGTTAAAAAAACCGAGAATATAGAGATTCTTTTTAACACTGAAACCGAAGAAGTTGTAGGAGACGGGCAAGTGGTTACAGGCGTTAAAGTGAAAAACAACAAAACAAACGAAATTACTGAAATTCCAGCAACAGGATTTTTTGTAGCTATTGGGCATAAACCAAATACCGATGTGTTTAAAGACTTTTTAGAGCTCGATGAAACAGGTTACATTATCAATCAGCCAGGAACTTCAAAAACCAATATAGAAGGTGTATTTGTTTCGGGAGATGCAGCAGACCACGTGTACAGACAAGCCATTACGGCAGCAGGTACAGGATGTATGGCAGCACTTGATGCAGAGCGTTATTTAGCAGCTAAAGAAGTAGAGGTTGAAGGCTAGATCTTAAATTATATTTTATAAAACATTGAAACCGAAGCATTTGTTTCGGTTTTTTTGTATCTTGGGGCTTCCTCTTAGAAATTTTATTGGTTAATAGCATATTACTAACTCATAAATTGATGCATTATGAAAAAAATGATTTATGCTATGCTTTTTTTGCTAACCGTAATTGCTGAAGCGCAACAAACGGTTAAACCTGAACTTCTTCCTCAAAAAAATGTTACCAACACTTATTTTGATGTCACTGTAAATGATCCCTATCAGTATCTAGAAAATTTAAATGATGATAAGGTTATTACCTGGATGAAAGCCAATGCGTCTTATTCCGAAGCTGTATTAAATAATATTTCGGGTAAACAGGACTTGTTTAACAAAATGAAAGAACTGTTGGAGCGACGATCTGTTTCAATTTCATACTTAGAAATTGCAGACGACAATACCTATTATTATTTAAAGCGCATACCGGGTGAGGAGATAAGTAAAATGTACAAACGTAAGGGCTACGAAGGTAAAGAGGTATTGTTTTTCGACCCCACGCAGTACAAGAAAGAAGAAGGGCAGACGTATGTTATTTCATCTATAACTCCAAATATCAAAGGTGATAAAATAGCTGTTAGCGTTGCAGCCAATGGATCGGAAAACCCCGATGTTTTAATTTTTAAAGCAAATGGCGAACAATATCCAGAAGTTTTGGAACTAGCAGAAGGGGTGTCTTGGTTACCTTCTGGTAATGAATTTTGTTATATAAAAATAAATTCGGCCGATTTAAAAGATGTAAATCGTCAATTGTACTTATCTAATTATGTACATAGTGTAGGTACTAAACAGTCTAAAGATCAAACTTATTTTTCTAAAGCAAATTTTTCTCCATTAGGCATGATGGCTTCAGAGTATCCTTTTATTATGTATTCTAAAGAGGCCGATAAAAAGTTTTTGAATGTTGAGTCTGTAGATAAAAACAAAAGAATTTTTGTTGAAAACACCAATAAAGATTGGGAACCCATTATATCTAGAGACGATAATGTGATAAACATGAAAGTAATGGATAACGAGGTATATTATTTAACGTATTATAATGCACCTAATTATCAAATAGTCAAATCCGCTCTAAATGCCCCTCAATTTTCTGATGCGGAGATTGTTATTAAAGAATCGCCAGATGAAATAATAACTGGTTTTGAGCTTACAAAAGATGGTTTATACTATGCTACAGTAAAAAATGGAGTAGAGGCTAATGTTTATTTTTTAGAAAAAGGCAATACCACGGCTAAACAATTGAAGCTACCGTTTACAGCAGGAAGAGCCGATATTGGGGCAAGAGGTCCAGAATATGGAGAAATTTGGATTAATATTTCGGGATGGACTTCTCCAGATAAACGTTATTTGTATACCCCAAAATCTGATACATTTACCTATCAACCTTTGTCAACTCCTGTAGAATATCCCGAACTCGAAGATTTAGTTGCAAAGGAAGTTATGGTAAAATCGCATGATGGTGTAATGGTACCAGTGTCTATTATTCACAAAAAGGATTTAACATTAGATGGAGAAAATCCAGCAGTAATTTACAGTTATGGTTCTTATGGTATTTCTACCGAGCCGTTTTTTAGTCCGATAACGCTTGCTTATACATTGTACGATGGTATTCTGGTTGTACCGCATGTTCGCGGTGGCGGTGAGCTTGGAGATGCTTGGCATAAGGCGGGGCAAAAATTAAACAAGCCTAACACATGGAAAGATGGTATTGCCACGGCAGAGTATTTAATAGATCAGGGATACACTTCTGCAAATAAGCTTTCGATTTTTGGAGGAAGTGCTGGTGGTATTTTTGTTGGTAGGGCCATTACAGAGCGACCAGATTTATTTGCTGCCGCAGCACCTATGGTAGGATGTATGAATACGGTACGTATGGAAGAAACACCTAACGGTCCAGTAAATACACCAGAGTTTGGAACTGTTAAGGACCCTAAAGAATTTAAAGGTTTATTGGAAATGGACTCGTATTTACATTTAAAGGAAGGTACAGATTACCCTGCTATGTTGATTACAGCCGGTATGAATGATCCTCGAGTAATTGCTTGGCAACCAGCTAAATTTGCGGCCAAAATGCAACATGATAATGCAGGGGATTCACCAGTTTTATTTTATACTAATTTTGATGGAGGACATGGAGGCCGTACTACGCTAACGCAAAGGTTAAACGATTTTTCTAATATTTTTTCATTCTTTTATTGGCAGTCGGGGCACCCAGATTTTGTAATGAAAGAACCTTTAAAAGATTAAATAAAAAAAACCGAGGCAATAATTTTGCTTCGGTTTTTTATAATGGATTAGTTAGGTTAACGTTAGTGATGGTTTTTGGTTAGCACAGTATATCTATAATTATTGTGGCAATAAGTTTAACAAAAGTTTCCATGATGATTGATTGTTTTTGATTGATGAATGATTATTAGTGAGTCTCGGACGAAATGTTAATGCCGTTTTCGTTAATATCTACATGAACATCTTCGCTTTTAGCTTTTACACCTTCGCTACCTATTTGAATATCTACTTCGTCGCTTTTTATCTTAACGCCTTCGCTATTTATTTTTACAGAACCATTGTCGTCGTTTATATTTAAATCAATATAACCCTCGTCGTCGTAATCTTCTTCAAGAATTTCAGGACAATCTATACATTCAATAGCATCGTTTAAAATTTTCACGGTATAACTAGCTTCATTACTAGATATTAAATTATTAGACGAGTTGTAGTAATTTAAAAACGATCTGGTATTCTTATTTAAATTTACATAGCTGCCTTCTGGAAGGTATAAAATTACTTCAACTTCTTGCTCTCTAAATTTATTGGCATAGTCGGTTAACAAATAGCTATCCAATAAAAGTTCGTTGTTTTGTAAACTGTAGTTATACAGAATTTTTTCGGCACGATCTTTAGCGACTAAATAATTTTGGCCTTTAGATTCTTTATCTATTTGTATGTTAGCCACACTGTCTTTAGTCGATCTAATAGTAAGGCGAATATCGTTAGATAAAATAACTTTTTCGTCGTTATCGTTATACACAATTTTAAAATCGCCCCCACGGTTTATATGGCGTTTAAACTTTGTGTTGGTGGTCATTTTTATACGTAGGGTATCGTTAGTATTATAGATTAATTTTTCTTTTTTACTAACTACAGATTCTAAAGCATGGTCTGTAGCTTGCTTAATGCCTATGGTAATAAGCCCTATTAAAGAGATTAGCCAAACACCAAGTAAAGTGAATTTTGCAATGTTACCAATAGATTTTAAGTTGTTTATAAGTATCTTAAGTCCTAAATATAAAATGAAAAAACAAGGAATACCAAAGGTGAAAAACACGAGTAACGATCCCAACCAGATAGGTAATCCCGTGGTGTTTAATGCATCTGGATAATCCATCCACCAGGGGTGGAAAAAGGATGAGCTTCCTAACGATAATAAGCTAATAAGTAATGCAAATATGGATAGCGCTCCAAATATTACTAAAAGTATACCTATAAACTTGGCAAATAATTTTAGGAAAAACATAATGATATCTCCAATGGTATCGAAAAAAGACTTAGAAGTAGACTTAACCTTATTGCCATATTTTTCGTAATCTACATTTTTAACGGTATCGGAAACATCTTCAAATCCTTTTTTAATTTTTTTTTCAATATTACTAATATTAACTACTTCGCCTTGCATGGTTAGTTTTTCGGCAGTTGTAACTGCTTCTGGAACTAAAATCCAAAACAATAGGTAAATAAGTATAAAAGTTCCGCCAGACCCTAAGGTTAATAAAATCCAAATTAAGCGCACCCAAATGGCGTCTATACCTAAATAATGTCCTAAACCGGCAGCTACACCAGCAATGTAAGAGTTACTCGTATCTCGGTATAACTTTTTAGACGATTTTGTGCGTTTCTCGGCTACAGGTTCGTCTTCAAAAATCTCGTCGTCTACCAGGTAATCTTCGGGTTGGCCCATAATAGAAATAACTTCGTCTACCTCTTTGCTGCTAATTACCTGCTTATCGTGTTTCACGCGCTCGTTAAATAGTTCGGCAATGCGGGCTTCGATATCCGAAATGATTTCGGAGCGGCCTTGAGAGTCTGTAAATGAACGTTTAATAGCCTCGAGATAGCGTTGTAATTTTTGGTAAGCATCTTCATCGATATGAAAGAATATACCTGCTAAATTTATGTTGACTGTTTTATTCATTGCTGTTGTTTTTTTGACGTGTTACTAGGTTTACTGCATGTTGTAATTCGCTCCAAGTGGTGTTTAATTCACTTAAAAATAATTTTCCTGTTTCGGTTAATCCGTAATATTTTCTTGGTGGTCCAGAGGTCGATTCTTCCCAACGGTAATTTAGGAGTCCGGCATTTTTAAGACGGGTAAGCAAAGGGTAAATGGTACCTTCTACTACCAGCATTTTGGCGTCTTTTAAAGTGTCTAGAATTTCTGCAACATAAGCGTCTTCATCTTTTAATACAGATAAAATGCAATATTCTAAAACACCTTTTCGCATTTGTGCTTTTGTGTTCTCTATTTTCATTTTGTAATGTATTTAAAGGTCTTGCTAAGACACTTTGATTGAGTAATTGGATTTAAAAATACGTGAATCATGTTTTAATGCATTTTAATTTTAAACTGTTCATTTTTTGATTGATTGATGATGGTTGATTGATTTTTTTTATTTGATGAAATGTATTGTTAATGGGTACTGGTAATCTAACCCGTCTTTAGCTTTTAAACTGGCTCTTACAATTAAAGCCAATTCTATTATAAAGCCTATAATGGCTAGACCGCCCAAAGCACCTCCTATATAGAGTAGCGGAGAAGGTTTGCCAATGTTAATCTGAATATTATCAAACAGATTAATGTCTATAAAGTCTAAACCGCTAAAAATGTTAAATAAGAAAAATGGCACGGTTATCATACCTAAAATAATAGCGTACAATAAAATACTGATTTGAAAATTGATGGCTTCTTTACCATGTTTATCTATAAATTCAGATTTATCCTTATTGGCAATCCATAATACCAATGGCGCGATAAAATTTCCTAAAGGAAAAATAAATCTAGAGAAGGTAGATAAATGAATAAAAGTGGCGATATTTTTTTGGTGGTTATCTAACATTTTTAAAAGTATATAATAGTTTCTTATGCAAATATATGTCTAAAAAAAGGTATTATGCAAAACATAGTAGTGTAATTTAACATAATATTAACAATATGCCGAACTGATTTTTTTCAATACATTTAGTGTTTCATTACCCCCCAAAAAACGTTTTGCCCAAAAAACATTTTAACCTTAATAAGCTTGAAAGCCTTGTAAAATAAGGGTTTTTGGCTGTTTTAGGGTATTTTAAGACAATTTTACCACTTGCCCAAATACTGGCGTTTACCGTCTTTTTACCGACTTTTTAAAAAAGAATTAAACAAGAATTAAAAATTATTGTGACTTTAGTCCTCAATCCCTAGTTAAATAAGGGGTTTGAGGGTTTTTTTTATGCTTTTTTATTACGTGATAATTGATGAAAATGGATTTTTTGAATTCATCCAAAAAAGTGCATAGGGTGAAGTGTAGGGTGTAACGTAGGGTGTAATATTTACTGTAAAAAACATTATCAGGATTACCCCGAAATGTTGTAGAAGTACAGGAAAAGACACAATTTAAAGCGTTAAGAGTACCCCTAGAACATTTAATAAATTTATTTAATATTGATAATCAGCTATTTAGTGTTTTTAGCTGTGGTTTTTGCGAATTTATCCTTTAAATTAAAGACTTCTGCCTCTAAATCGTTGACTCTATCAAAGATTGTAGACGGGTCCAGAAGCTCGAAAATCATGGCAAGGTTTACCTTCCATACTTCCTTTATTTCATTTTGGGTAACAGTATAAGACGGGTATTCCGATCTATTATCACTTTTCAAGTATAAGTTGCCGTATTTTTCTAAACGGTTAAGTACTCGTTTCACTACTACACCTTCATCTGTAACCACGATATACACTTGGTTGTCTTTAATGTTGGTCCAGTGTTCAACCCATTCACCAACTACAATAGATCTATCGTGTAACGTCGGTATCATACTTTGCCCTTTTACTTCAAACATCCTAAAAGTACCGTTGGTGAGTCTGGGTAAGCGGTATGTAGGAAGAGAACTTATAAAAGTAGGGTCGCCATAGCCTTTTAAATATCCTGCTCTTGCAGATACAGGAACCAGGATAATATTCTCTTCGCCTTGATGGTCTACAGTAATTAGTTTAGGCATGTTGCCATTTGTATAAGGCTTATTCTCTTCGTTAACGGCTGGAAGTCCTGTTTTAACTAAGTCACCTTCTCCAGTAAGTAGAATTTCGGGATTGATGTCTACGCATTTTGAGTATAATAGTTCGCTGTCATAAGTGTTTCTTGTATGCCAAGATGCTAATGTTTGAGGCTTAATACCCAAATATCTTGCAAATTCGGCATCAGATTTAAAGTTATAATGCGATTTTATTTTATTCAAAATCAAAGATTTGTCAAAATTTATACTCATAATGCGTATTTTTTCTTGTTAATATCCGCAATTTGTTTATATATTTGTTCTCACAAACGAACAGAATCAAATATATGAAAGAAGAGGAAATCCTAGAGCTAAAAGCTCAATTAAATAGCAAGATAGTAAAAGGCGATTACATCGTGTTGGGGCAATTACTTGATTTAGATAGCCATGCGGCTCGTATGCGCTTCAAGAGAGGTAAAGAGGATGCTGTTACAGGAATGAAGGAGATTGTAGAAAACAGAGAAGCTCTAATTGAGTCTTTCAAGTCGAAACAATTAGTAAGAACTATTAACGGGTTGCCTGAAGGTTTTGCTGTATTAGATCTTGTTGTAGCAAAGTCAGGACGTTTATTGGTTGTACTCATCACCAATAAAAAAAATCATCATATCGTTTACGATTCTTTAGAGGAAATGGATGCTAAGGCTTTTTTGTTTGTTAAAGACATTTTAAAGACAGACAAGGTTAAGTATCTCATTACCGACTGCTCATTGGGGTATTTACCTAATATATTGGAGATTATTAAAGAGTATAACGTAGAGCAATTCTATAACCACCCATTTGCGCACAGATCAGAGGCTATTCTTCAAATCCTTAGTAAGAAAAACTAAGCACTATGAACCAAGAAACTCCATTTGTAACATACGACAATAAGTTAGGCGTAAAGATCAAGTTTCTTACAACTGATAAGAAACCGCATAAAAACTCTTTAGGGCTTATTTCTTATAGAGCTTTAAAGCATCGCATGGACAGTAAAAACTGTACAGAAACGCAATTGCGTAATGGATCTTGGGGCGGTGGGGCTTTAATATTGTTTTCCTCTTTATCAAGAGATTGGAAAGATGCCATTACTACAAAATTCGGCAATCCTAAAGATGAAATTAAAAAGAGCTGGTTTGCTAAACATTATGTTTCAGACCGTGGTGCTTTCGATTTTTATGTAGCTCACCGCTATGGCGACAGTAACGAGAAAAAACTTGATTTAAAGTTAGTAGAAGAGTACACCTATAACGCATCTGTTTTAAATACGGTTATCGAAATGAAAAACAACCGTAAAGACTATGCAAAAGCTTTGGGATATACCAAGTTAGATATATGGCAGTCTTTAAGTAACGATGTTAACGCCTTTCGCGAGGTAGCGCACACCTTACCTGCTAGTAAAGACGGTTTGCGCCGTAAAGCCACAGCTTATGCCAAAGCATTAAATCTATCTAAACAAAATGCGTATAAAACTCTTATTTCTGGGAAGCTTCAAAACAGTAATGCTAAGAAGGTTACAGAAAAGGAACAAAAAGTATTCTTAGACGAACTTATTTACAAGCATACCAATTTAGATAATGAGTTAATCTGTACGCTTTATAATACGGTGGCGGAAAAAATGGATTGGAAAACCATTACAGCAATGACGGTTTCTAACCGTAAAAAAGAAAAGAACATAATAGCTCATGCAGCCCGTAACGGCGTGAAGTCGTTAAAAAATAATGTGTTAATGCAAAACACCCGTACTAATCCAGATACACCAATGCTGTATTGGACGCTCGATGGATGGGATGTAGAGCTGCTTTACCAAAAAACAACTATTAACGATAAGGGGCATTCTGTAACTACTTACCATAACCGTTTAACTGTGGTAGTTGTTTTAGATACTTTTAATAATTACCCAATTGGTTATGCTATTGGTACACATGAAACACCAGAGCTTATCAAGTCGGCGTTACAAAATGCTATGCAGCATGCTCGTGAGTTGTTTGGAGACTTCTATATGCCTTATGAGCTTCAAATGGATAACTACGCTTTTAAAACCTTAAAAAGCACGTATAAAGAAATTACTAAAAAAATATCTCCTGCTTCTGTAGGTAATGCGAAGGCCAAAAAGATAGAACCTTATTTTAATCAAATCAATAAAAAGTATTGTAAGCTGTTAAATAACTGGTCTGGACACAACACAAATAGCGGTTCTAAAAACCAGCCAAATAGCGAATACTTAAACAAGATTAAAAAACAGTTTCCAGATCAAGAAGGCTGTATAAAGCAAATAACATCTATAATCCATGCAGAGCGTAATAAGCAGGGAGAAGTGTATGCTAAAAATTGGCTGAACACTTTAGAAAAGAATAAGTCTTTAATGGCTCACGAAAGTTACTTATTAACTTTTGGGGACAACACAGGATATACAAACAAACTTCGTGGAGAAGGTTTGTTGTTAACCATACATGGTGAGAAATACGCTTACGATAGTTTCGATATCAATTTCCGTCACCATGCCGATAAAGATTGGAGTATTCAGTATGATATTAACGATCTATCTAAGGTTTTGGCTGTATCATCCTGCGGGAAAGAACGCTTTATGTTAGATCAAAAGTATGTACAGCCTATGGCATTGGCTAATAGAACGGAAGCCGATGATGTTGAACTTAAACGGGTACGAAACTTCAATAAATCCGTAGAACAAATGATTATCGAAGAGCGATCGGATAACGCCCGCTTGTTAGAGTCGTTCTTAGACCAACCCGAATTAAACGATACCCTAGCTAAACATTTACTTACCGATAGTGTAGGACAACACAAGAACCACAAGTCTAAACAGCGTTTAAAAACGCAAGAAAAGGCTCAGAAACTGGCTTTAAAACAAGCTAACAAAGACAACGTAAAACAACAAAAATCATTTTTAGACGAACAACTGGAGTATTACTCCGATAAAGTAAATATTAACGATTACCTCGATTAAACTAATGAAACCCCAACTAAAAAAACTCCTTAAAGTACGTGAAGAACTTATTGAAAAAACAGAAAAACGAGATGCAGCAGCCCTTAAACGAACAGACGCTTGGTATAACAGCAAAAAAGGTAAAGAATACGAAAGCCAAACTGCAAAAATAGCCAACAGCGTTGAAGCCCTTAACGAAGCCATTCAAGAATTAGAAACCTGCATTTAATAGCAACATGACACAAGAACAAAAACAAGATATCGCCCATAAACTACAGGAATATATTAACCTGCATGCTATAAGTCAAACCATTGTTAGCGACCGCACAGGGGTACGCAAAGAGTATATAACAAGCATCTTAAAAGGGGTGTTTACCTACGATGCTGGTAAAGGAAACACAGGAGATATTCCTAATAAGCATTTTATGAAGCTGGCAGAGTTGTTAGACTATGCTACAGAAAAACGCTACTGGATTAACCGCCCTACGCCACAATTAACCCAAATGATTGCCACTCTAGAAGAGGCGCGCCAACATGCCTACACAAGATTAATAGTTGGTGTTACTGGTTCTGGTAAGTCTCACGCCATTAGCCTGTATGCCAAAAAACATCCTGCCGATGTATTTCATGTAAAAGTTGGTAGTGAAGATACCTTAAACGGATTGCTGGAAAAAGTTTGTGCAGCTTTAAAAGTACCGCCTGCAAAACATAAAAGCGCCAAGATTAGAGACATTGCAGCATCGTTAAAAATGCTGTATAACTACGGTAAAAAGCCACAGTTAATATTCGACGAAAGCGAGTATTTAAAAGTTTCTGCGCTTTGCTCTATAAAAGAGTTTTACGATTACCTAGACAAGTATTGTAGTATAGTACTAATAGGCACCGAGCAATTAACCAGCCAAATAGATAAGCTGCGTAAAAAGGATGCTAAGGGCATACCGCAATTATACCGCCGTATAAAGTTTGGTGTTCGCTTTTTACCTTCTATTGATAAGAGTTTTAAACTGTTTTTAAAAGACATTGAAGATAAAGAGTTAGTAAAGTTTTTACGTTCCGAATGCGAAAACTACGGTGAGCTTCACGATGTACTCGTACCGTGTATGCGAGAAGCAGACCGTTTGCAAGTGCCTATATCGTTGGCCTTGGTAAAAAAGGTACTTAACATAAATCAAGTAGAACTCTTTAACGCAGTATAAGAATTGACAATAGCTCCAGAACCTAAACTTAAAAAAGCTCTTACCGTTGCAAATATCCAAAATCAAAAAGTTAACCGCCTGTCGTGGGATGGTGTTTTTTACGACGCCTTTGGTAACCCGCAAGATCGTGGCGTTTGGTTTGTATGGGGCAATTCGGGCAGCGGTAAGAGTAGTTTTTTAATGCAGCTTGCTAAAGC
This sequence comes from Bacteroidia bacterium, assembly GCA_030427735.1. Classification (GTDB taxonomy): domain Bacteria; phylum Bacteroidota; class Bacteroidia; order Flavobacteriales; family Flavobacteriaceae; genus Formosa. The sequence goes on from JAUIBP010000008.1 coordinate 134,093, forward strand.
TCTGGCCATGTTAGGACATAAAACCCTATACAATCTATGTGAGGAAGAGCCAGACGATGCAGAATATATTGATAGAACCGAACTTTTTAGCATGAACGAAGTAGAACAGCATTTTCACACCCAAAGTTACACCTATGCAGAACTTATGGCGTACCTGAATAAGCGCAACCCGCCTAAGGTGGTGATTATAGACTCCATTAAGGACATTACAACCAATTGGGATGAGTATTTGGCCTTGCGAAAGCTAATAACCAAAAAGAACATCATCTTAATTATAGTAGGGCAGGCAGAGGGTAAGAACCCAAGAACCGAGTTTGAAAAGTCTATTCGCTACAATGCTAAAATGAAAATTTTTGTTTCCGGCTATCTAGCCGTTTGCCAAGGTAGAACCATAGGGCCTAATGGCGGCCAATACATTATATATCAAGAAGGCTACGACAAGCTTCGTGGCGCATCATAATCATTTAATCAACAAACCCATGAAAAAACAAGTATTAACAAGCTTACAGCTTAACGCAGACCAGTATTATCAATTGGTTTTAGACCTATATTTTAACTGGTGCTGCACCAAGGCCAAAAACCGCAAATCTTTACAAAAGGTGTTAACCTGTACACCATTGTTTAACTGGTGGTACAAACAATTGTCCGAACTCGAAAAGGACTTTGTAGATCAGGTTAAAGACTATCACTTACAACTGGATCCAGACACCGCACTCAACTTTTATAAGCAAAGTGTACACGGTATTTATCAGCTATTCTCTAAACCACTAATAAAAAAAGCTTATGACGCATAAACAAATCGAAAACAAGATCGATGAACTTAATTTTTGGCTGGATAACAATCGCAACCACCCACATTACACCACAAAATATAACGAGCGCAGCAAATTAGTAGAACAATTAACATTTTCAAATAATTATTAAATGAGTACTTCAACTTTAGACATCACCCAACTATCAGCAGCCGACAAAGAGGCGCTTATGAAACAATTAGCCAACGCCCAAAAAGCCGAAAAAGAGCGTGTAAAGAACGACCGTAAGGCGTATAAAGAATTATCTAGCGAGTTTGTAACCCGTAACATCGATAAGTTAATACACCACAACGATATTACAGCTATTTTAATAGAAACCCTGTTTAAAGATTTCGAGCCTATAAAAGCCATTAAAGAACAGGTGTACGGCAACGAAGCGCAAGACAGCCACACATCTACCTTACCCGACGGATCGGCTAGCATTACCATAGGCCATAATGTTACCATTAAGTTCGACGGTACCGAGGCGGCAGGTGTTACCAAGATTAAAGAGTTTATTAAATCGCTATCAGATGGTAATAACGACCAGAACACGCTTAAACTAGCCAAGGCGGTTGATACCTTTTTAAAACCAAATGCTAAAACGGGGATGCTTAACCCAAGTAAGATTATCGAACTAAGCAAGTTAAAGGATGAATTTAACGACGATCGTTTCGACGATGGTTTAGACATCATTTTCAATGCCCAAATCCGCACCCAAAACAGCATGTATGTAAGCGGTTGGAAGTTTATAGATGTAGACGGCGTGCCTAAAAAATTAACCTTCAGATTTTCGGTGTAATGGCAGTAATTATAAGCCCACTTAACGACGATCAGTTATTCGTGAATAACAAGGTTGTAGAACGCGATAATAACGGCAACTGGATAGCAAGAGTAGAACTAAACGCCGCCGAGGAAAAAGCATTTCATAAACATTTAAAAAGTATATCATGACAGCATACGCCAAGGCATTACCCTCTAAAAAATACACCTTATGGTCGTTTTACGACAAGAACAACGGACAGCACAATTACATTTTAAGTCTGTGCATTCAGTTCGGGTGGAGTAAAAGGCATCCTAGAACAGGTAAAGAAGTCGCAAATCTCGGGGCCCTAGATAAGTGGTTGCGTGGTACCAGCCCATCAGGGCAATCGCCTGTGTTAAAACCTTTGCAGGTTATGGAGCGCGAAGAGCTAAGTAAAGTAATAACGGCCTTAGAACAGATGGTCGCCAAAAAGTATTAAAAAAAAACCGCGTTACGCCAATAACGCGGGTAAACCTTAAAATAAGTTTAATTCAAAAATCAATTCAAAATTATGAAAAAATTAGTAGTAGTAATTAGTCTGTTAACCTTATGCCATTGTGCAGCCCCAAAAGCAACCCGTAAAACAGAAAACACCGTGACAGGTGTTATGGTAGAAAAACGGGAACCCGTAAAAAACAGTCCAGGATTCTATAAGTACTACATGTACCCTTTAAACGGCAAATCGCGAGCCTTTATAGTAATATCGCCAGTAAAGTTCGAAGAAAAGAAGCCTGTTTATTTTAACCAAACCCAAGTACAATAATGTTAAACTTTGTGTTAACCATAGGGGCTATTCTGGTATGTCTAGCCCTTTTTGGATTGTTTATCCTGAAATACCGTTATAGTTTGGATGATTTAGATCCGTTTAACTATAACAATTACTGGAACGACAATATTGCCCCAGACCATCAATCAATAGTACCCATTAACTGCAAGCACAAAGGCGGTACTACCGATGTTGTACAAACTATAGCCGTAAACTGCGAAACCATAAATACCCTTTGTAACGATTGTGGGCAAGTGCTAACATCGTATACAGAATGTTTATAACCCCCAATACATTAGCATGACGCACCATTACAACATAGAAATCGTAGAAACCAACACCCATTTAAAAGCCACCTATCGCGATAAAAAGTTTAGAAAGCTGGAACACCTGCGCGGTAAGTTAGATAATGCCATGTTGCGCCAAATTGGGCGTATAGTGCCACGCCACGAGGACGATTTTGGCGACTTCAATAAGGCTTTCGAGAACAAAGTAAATTACACCATAATCACCCAAGAAAAAAGCCTGTATACGAAGTTTCTGGACGAGTGGCTACACTTTTATAGCGAGTACGCCCAACTGGAACCCAAGTTTACAGGGGCAGACGGTAAGGCCTTAAAGCAAATAATAGGCTATCTGCAAAAACTACACGGCGGTAACGATAACGAAGCCCTAGAGCTTTGGCGGGTTATTCTATCTAAATGGAATACGCTACCCGAATTTCACCAAAACAATACCGATTTAAAGTATATCAACTCCAAATTAAACATTATCATCCATGCAATTAAGCAACAAAATAACACCTTCGCTTCTGGAGCTAACAGCAGTGTCCAATTATAGCAATACAGCCGTAGTAAAACATTACGCAGGCATGAACCTTACCAGAGCTGTAAACGCCCGTACAAATTCTTTGGGCATATTAAGCAAGCGGGAAGGCGGGGAGGCTCTTGTTAAACGTTGCGTGTGCAATATGTTTATAGGTACCAGCATGTATTTTGCAAAAGTGTTACCAGAACTACAGGCCAACGTAATAGCCGAAGAGCTTTTAGCAAATTACGAGTATCGCCAGTTAAAACTAGAAGATATATTGGCCATTTGCTACGAGATTAAAGAAGCCGATACTTTAAACCTTACTCCAGCTCGCATTTTAAAGCATGTAAAAGACTATGCAAAACGTAGGGAGTTGGCAATTGTGTCGCAATCTATAAGCCAAAGCGAAACCCAGAAGCACGCCAATTTTAGCACCAATTACGACGAACGCGTTAAAAATACCATCCGTCATATAGAACGCAGTAACGAGGAAATTGTTAGAACCAGAAGCACTTCAAGAAAGTTTTATAAGTAGATGCTAGATGTTAGACGCTAGAATATAGAAAATAGAGTATAGACGCTTAAAGCCTATTGCTTAAAGCCTAAAGCCTTAAAAATGACCAAAAGCACCCAAAAGAGTGCCTGTTGCAACGCAGGCACTTACAAAAAACTAGAGTTTCACTTAAATCATCCTAAAGTAATACACATCTGTAAAACCTGTGGTGGCATTTGCGAAACCGAATAAGCCCAAAGGCTAATAATTTAAAATATAATCTTTAACACTAATACAATGAAATATGTAACCCACAACGGCCATCAATTGGTAACTAAAAACAAGCTTCATGAAGCTGTACAAAGCTACTTAAAAGGCATCGATAGAATTTTAATACAGGACAACAAAGCCTTATCCGAATTTAAAACCAATGTTATAGCAAACATTGTGTTTTTAAATATTGAAAACAAAAGGAGTAAGGCTATCGCGGCAAAATGGATGCAAATCGATAAGAACGACTGGTTGTTAACTGGTGTAGATTTTTGTCATTTTACAATACACCACGTCAAAAAGGAATACCATGCACAATAGCGAATGGTTAGACGATCCGTACCTACGAGGCACGCCAGAACCAAACCCACTACCATTTATAATCATCATGCTAGTGTTGCTAGCAATCATTTTACAAAACCTTTAAACACTATTTAAAATATGACACCAGAAGAACAAAGAGTAACTCAAGAATTTGGAAATGCAGTAGCGCAAGTTTTAGCCGCCTGCGGAGTAATTAAATTTTGTATGGATTTGCAACGCCAAACAGTTTCAATTGATATAGAAGAAACTTGTATAAATATTGGTTTGCTAGAAGATACAAAGTTTGAATTAGAAGAATTATTATCAACTATAGAAGAATGACAAAACACGAATTAGCAAGAACCATTTATATAATTGCTCAAATGAATCATGAAGCTTCAGCAATCGATCAGATAGAACTTATGCTAGATCCATTAACCCCAAAAGACAAAGCGCGATTTGCAAAATGGGGATTTGCGCATCAGCAACCAGATAACATTGAAGATTGTTGGCCTACAGATGTTTCTCATGTGCGTGAGCTTCTTAATGATTTTTACAATTGGCATTTCAATAAAAAAGGTATGTCCTCTGTGTTGCACAAAGAAATAGATGAATATCTTAAAGATGCCGAGCATACGAGTTATGAGTTAACCTTATCCCCAACACCCAAAAACCAACAACCAACAACCAAACCCCATGACCCAAACTAAAACCCAATTTTTTATTGAAGCCATTACCAACACCGCCGTTGGTTTTGGCATCTCGTTAGCCGCAACCTTTGTAATATTTCCTGTTTTAGGTATTGCAACCACGCCTAGTAAAAACCTGTTAATTACGCTGTTTTTCACGGTTATTAGCATAACAAGAGGTTATGTAATACGCAGGTGGTTTAACCAAGATAGTACCAAGGCTAAAAAACTAAGATACCCAGACGGCAAATTGTATTGGTTGCATTGCTTTGAGTGCGAAAACGACATGCCCGTAGTAGAAGATAAAGACGCGTTTTACTGCTCTAATTGTGGGTTGAAACATTAATAATTTTAAACACTATTTAAAAGATGAAGAAATTTGCAAAATTAATTGACCTAGAAAATAACGAACAAGTATTATTAACTATAGATTACAACGATGAGGACGAAATGTATGAGGTCGAAACTAGAACAGATTTTAAAGGCGTTGCTGTAAGTATAAAGTCTGGTTTTTATAAAGAGCAAGATGCTATTGCTCGATTAGAAACCTTTTCTGTTGATGATGCAAAGAGGTTTAGAGAAGTGATGTCGCGATTGATGAATTAATAAAAAAATAGGCTAGTGTTTTGCTAGCCTATTTTTTTTTTTTTTTTATTCTATCTCGGCATTAAATAATTTGTAAATTCTTTTAATAATCATTAGTAGGGTTAATGTAAGGTGAGTAAATAATGTATAAAAAACAAAATATAATATGTTAGATATGACTTTGTTGATACTGATCTTTGGAGAACAATAGCCTTTTATATTAATCGGTTTTATTTGGTAGTCTCCAGGAATAAAATCGTAATTAGCCAAGAATAAAATACCAAGGCAAATTAATGAAATAATTATAGTGTAGTTAACATTGTAAAATGTTTGTTTTACTAATTCTTTTCTGTTTGCAAGATCTTTTGTTTGATCGGTGCTTTTAGAAAAAGATAGAAGTAGTACTAAAAGGTTTAAAAAAAGTCCAACAAATACGGACAAGCATAAAGTAAATAGGTTAAGTAGTTTTTCAGAAGGAGCTCCAGCCCATGTTATAATAACGATACCTATAATTAAAGGAGTGATAAAAAATATGTTTTTATCTTTAGGTATAAGCTTTCCGTTTGACGTTTTTAATGTGTCATTATGTTTCTGGATGATTTCGAATAAGTTTATTTTAGATTTCATTTTAATAAAGTTCCAATTGAAGTTCATCAATTAAATTAAAAGCTTCGGTTTCAATTGAATCGAATTCAGAATGTCCAGCAGGGTTAATGTTTACTAAAATATCGTAGTAAGGTCTAAATTTCATTGTCTCAGAAAGATTTATTACTCTTTTAGAGTTATTATAACGTGAGTCAACTTTTATTGTTGACTTGTCATCAAATCCAACCTGTTTTAATTCTTCAGAAGTAAAGAAACCACTTTTCTCATTTGCAAATATTTCTAATATCCTTTTTTTAGAATAACCATTTATAAAATTACTTCCTTTGGTTTTTATTTTCAATTCAACAATAAAGTCTCTGGACTCGAAGTGGTTTAAGTTATATCTTTCTGCGACATCGTGGGGCAATGAGTTTCTTGATAAGGTAATCGATTTGTAATCACCTTTTGTTATATAATTTTTAATAATTTCTGTATCTATGAAATTATACACATGTAACCTGTAATCAGGGTATCTGGTGGAAATGAAATCTTTTAAAAATTTTGTAAAAACTTGTTTGATGCCTAAAACACCATCTCTTTCTAGAATTAACAAGTTGTCTGTTTTTTTGTTTGACACACATACTAAGAAAAAGAAAGGTTTTTGAACAGCGTGATTTTTATTGATTTTAAAGACAGGTTTATCATTAGGTTTATTTGAATCTACTACGTTTTCTTCTTTACCATATTTTCCCGTTTCTACAATTCCAGTTATAGATCTGTATGTAGAATCAATGCTAAAATAACTGGCGTCATCCCCTTCTTTAAATAATTTGAAAACTCTTTTGTTGTTTTCGTCTCGAGGGTATCTGTCTAAAAAGGGTACAAAGTCATTAAATAAAACATTTAAAAAATCTTCTCCTAAAAAATCAGATAACAAAATTTTCTCTTTCCTTTTTCCTTTTGGTGATATATAAAAATTTAAAACTTCTAAGTTTCTTTTTTCAGTCATTTTGTTGATATTAGAGTTGTGTTTTTGTTTTTAATCAAATAAAAAAGTTATTTTTAATGTCAGTAAATATACCTTTTATATGAAAAACCTACTAACCTTATTTTTAATACTAAGCAACCTTTATGTTTTTGCTCAAGATGGTTACAGTCTGCCCGAAAGCAGTTATAATACCATTTTGCAAAATATAAGCCTAACCGATAGTCTTACGGCACGTACTTATGCCGAACAGTTAGTTAATGCCAATAGCGGTTACCAGTTTTACAAAGCAAAACAAAGCAAGCAAACGGCGGTGTTTTATTTCATAGAAAAAGGGCTGTCCGACGAAACCTTAAAGGATCAAGAGGAACTTGGGTGTTCTAAATGCATGCGTGTAATGTTTTCAACTTATAACAATCAGTACAAGTTTGAAAGCGTAACTGGAGCTTTAGATAAAATATTACCTATTTGGCAACAGGAATTTATACCAAGTGCGACAAACGACCTGGTTAAACAAAATTTCAAGTACAGAGAGGTAAATAACCGCGATACAGGTTTAAAAGTGAGAATGCAACACTCTGGCGGTGTTTGGACGATTTATAATTGGTCTGTTTAGGATAAATTCAATTACTAAAGAATAAAAATGAAAAAAGAGCAATTACAAGATATAATTAATCAATTGAATAAAACTTATAGTGATTTTTCTGAAGCCTATTTTTACATGACAAAAGGTAAAAACAAACAAATAAGGGATAAGGCTACAAGAGATGTCGAGAGGCTTTTGAGTTTAGCGAAAATGTGGATAAAAACTTATCCAGATTGTTATGTCTTGTATGTTGGGGAACACTCCAGTGACTTTGATAGAGCTCTTATTTGGGATGAATTGTCAAATCCTAGGTACTTTAAAACCGATATCCCCAAATACATCGAAAAGTTAAAAAGGAAAGTAGAAACGTTATAATATTCAACATTTAGAAACCACTCCTAAGCGAGTGGTTTTTTTATTGGTAAAAATTAGTTAAGTTTGTTTGATGGAATTCGCGAGTAACATCAAGAACACTTCATCATTAGAGGCTCTTTAAGAGCCTTTTTTTATTGCCCCATGTTAATATTTTGGTTATGTTTGTATTATGACAAAGCGTCAGTCCCAACAGCTCGGCATCCAGAAAAACAAATTACTACGTTACCAAAAAGTTCTCGACTATTACAACGAGGTTAAGAACGACGATATACCTACTACCGTAATTTGGCGCAAATACATATACCCGAAATTTGCCATTTCCAGAACTACCCTTTACGAGATCCTGGGCACACCTGTAGTTAAACAGCTTAAAGACATTCAGGCTATAGAAGATAGCCAAATGCGCATGTTTTAACACTACTCAAAGTTTGTCAAACAACACGTCATGCTTGAACGTGGTGAGTGGTGTTAAACATTCGTCATACCCATACTATAAACCACCGTATATTCCTGGACACCGTCGTCGCGTTTTACACGCGTAAATCCTGTGCGGGTTAGGGTTCCTGTGTTGGTGGTAGGTCGCCAACCCTGTAATAATTTATGAATGTCTTCTTGTAGTTCCCAAATATTAAAGGCTGTGTCTTTTTGTAATTGTGGGGCGCGACCGCTACTATTGGTTAGTTTTAGGTTAGCAATGGTTAAGCTTACCAAGGTGTTTGCCGTTTGGCGGTTTTTGGGCGTAGCTGTTTTGTCGATGCCGATATTCTCAAACTGCCCGTTAGTTATGTCTATCAATACACAAGGCCATTGTACAGGAAAATTAGGGCTGTAGTAATCCAATTGCCCCCAATCTTCATCAACGTATTTTATCGTGTTTAAACTCGCTATTTTATCCTGAATGCTTTTAATTACTGGCTCAATCATAAAATTTTGTTTTTGTCACCCTGAGCGAAGTCGAAGGGTCATGGTTTTAAATTGTTTTTAATATGTTGTTCTACCTCTTTAAGGTTTATATCTACTATTTTGCGTATATGTAAATCTACCTGCGGATGCCAACCAATAAACTGGCGTTGGTCGACCGTCATTTTTGCACCCACTTTTTGCAAGGCTAAGGCTTTCCATTGGGCGGCTTCGTCTTGTAACCTTCGGTTGCGTTGGGTGTTGGCCGCCCGTTTGCTTTTAACATTGTATAGTACACCGCCAGCAGCTTTATAATACATTGCCCAAAAAAAGCGTTTCATTTTTTCGGTAACAATTAGCTCACCGCCTTCATTATGCAAACTCATGTAAGGTAAATTACTGGACCAGGTAATTTGTCCGGTTACAGATTTACTTTTAATACTTCTACGTCCGCGACCTGTTCGCAACATCATGGAACCCAGCGAGTTTTTAAGCTTGGTTTGTGGCCACTCTCTATCAAAGAACGCCTTACGCTCAAAGTTACGGTCAAACTCTTGGCTAAGCTGTACTTTAACGTCTTTGGTGATGTTATTTAAAAAATCCTTATACATGTTTTAAAATTTGTATATTTGTGATTATGGACGTATTAAAACGCGATTTAAGAACTACTACTATTTTTGACCTTACAGATGATGTTAAAATCATTCGTGAGGAATTTGGTATTGAGTTTACTAAAGACGAATACATCCAAATAGCCAGTATTGAAACCCGTATTAAAGATCTTTTAGACTTCGCAGATCTTACCGAAAATATAAAACTTAAAAGCGCCATCCAGAACGCATACAAAAGCGAGTTATCGTCTTTTGGTTTTGAGTAATTCTTTATTCGCATTTAAGTAAGTTTTATAGTGTTCTTCGGAACTTCTTAATCCGTAAGAAATTAAAGATCTTACATTATTTTTATTAAGCTTATAAGGGGTGTTGTCTGCAATAGCATTTATTAATCCTTCGGCTTGTATCTGGTAGTTCTCATTAATTAAGTGTTTTTCTACAGCATTAATAATTTTGGTTCTATCCCCCTTTACAAAGTCAATTAACGCATCGTAGTTTCTAACCATGGTATTGTACCCCGTATTAGTACGATTGTTCATTAATACTTTGTTTTCTAAGTTTCCGCCAAGGTTCTTTAAAAAGTCAGGAAGGCGTTTTCTGCTAATAAACTCGTTAGCCAGTTCCATGTACCTTACCTGTAATGTAGTCATACGTACATTGCCCACTTTGTTGCTGTTGTGTAGTATTTCGTGGTGCATGGTAGATAAGGCTGTTTCTTGCTCTAGTGTAGTTTTTAATCCTTTTTTAATATGGTTAATGCCTTCTCTTACCTGGTCCATAATTGGCTTTTTTAAATACACATCGCCTTCCATGTAGGTGTATCCGTTAACGCCTCTTTTAGTAGTTGTTTTTATATGTTTAAAACCCTTAGCGAAATAATGTGGATGTTGCTTTGCAAAATCCGCAAAGTGCTGGTTTACATCTGCTGTAGTTTTAAGCTCCTTTATATTTAGCTTTTGGGTAGCTGCTTTGGCTTTTTTTGCGCCCACAACTTTGTTATACGGATGATCGGGCGGAAACACCACTTTTTGTTTTCCTGCATTAAACCTAAATATCTCCAGTTTGTTTTTACCGTTCTTGCCTACTTGGGTCGTGGCTTTTTCGCCACGTTTTAGAGCTTCTTTAGAGTCGGATATCTCTGCTAATTCTTTTAGAACCTGAACAGCCGTACAGCGACACCGCCAACCTAGAGTAGGCAGATACTTATCCCAAAACGGATCGTCCTTGGGTAAGGTAATACCGTGTAACGCTTCGTGGCTGTCTCTTACTTTGTCGTCCGCTGCCGTGCGGTATTGTAAGTAATACCGATTACTATCGCTAAAATTATCCCAACGTTCTGCCATTTGCACGCTACCAACTGCAAAATCGTATTCAGCCTCTAGATAATTTTCGTTGTAATTGCTTTTTATACTTGCAACGTCTTTACTGAAGGTTGCAAAGCTTTTCACGGTTTTATCCTCGGTGAGTAATAGTCTGGACGCTTCAAACAGCTGGGCATGTGTTTTTAACCCCGAAAACAAAAACACGTCGTTTTCTAGGCTTTCCAACATTTTAGGCGACATATCATTATCTTTAAACGCTCTGGATAGAATACCATTGGTTTCAAAAATAAGATCCTGGTACGCTTCCACCTCGTTTAAATCGTTTGGGTGGTAACTGCCTTTTTTATGCAGGGCTTTATAGGCGTTTTCGGCAGCTTTTAAAAGATTTTTAAAAGGGTTTGCAGCAAGATTTAAAACTTCGGTTTGGTGCTTGCATGTGTCGCACTGGCAATCGTACAGAAAATCTAAACGGGTATGCAATGCCCCAAAATAAGCTTTGGGGCTTAGTCGAAAAAATCGAAACCTAAGTTTAAGTTATTTTGGTTTGGGGTTTCCTTTTTACCTAATACTTTTATGCCGAATTTCTCGGTAATCCACTCGGTGTCTATCTCGTAGTTTTGAGAGGCTTCGTTTGTCATTTTCCAAAGTTGTTCTAAATCTTCGGTTTGCTCGTACTCATAAACCAAGTCACCTTTTAACACACCTAGTTTTACTAAAGCGGGTATTACTTTAGTGTTCCATTGTTGCTCTAAATATTGCAGGTCGCTATCTATAAGCGTTTGTAGCATATCTTGGGCGCTTTCGTCTTTGCTACGGCTACCGTTTTGCGTGTCTTGACCGATAACAGCTCCGCTAAGAAGTAACGAGATTTCGTTGTTACATAAGTTAATCAGGTTTTTGTACACATCGCCAGAGGTGGAAACGCCTTTAGCAAATTCGAAGCTTTCCGACTCATCAATAATAAACCAAGCCGCAGCACCCATGTCGGTCATCATCTTTTCGGCACGACGTACCATGGTTGGATCTTGGGTGTTTGTTTTCATATACCTTGGCGGAATACCGTAAATCTCGCAAAGCTCGCTCCAACAGCTTTGTGCAAAGCGTTTAAATAATACGTGGGGCACAGCGTTGTTAAATAAGCCGTAATCGGTATCGTCTTCGCCAAACTCTAAAAGCCAAGTGCCATATTCTGAAGACTCGCGATATAGTATTTTTTTGTCTTCAGTATAATCGGGATAAACAGCTCCAAAGGTTGGATCTACATTGGTACGGGGTATAAGGTTTACTTTTAGGTTTCCGTCATCATTAAACGAAAATTCTATTAAAGAATGCCTTTTGTATTTGCTGTTTAATATGTGCGTATTTATGGCATTGGTAAACGTAGCGTTATTTATAAAATCGGTTTGTACCTGGTCAATATCGTTGCTGCCTTTTTTCTTCAGTAAAATAGGCTCTTTAACCGCTTTTAGTAATCGGTTTTTATGTTGTGAGGTTAATAGGGCATCTAGACCAATTTCGTCTAAAAGTTGGTGGAACAAATACCATTTAGGATTGTCTTCTATCTTTGTTAATTGCAAAGCTTTGTTCCAGCTTTTTATATCCTGACGAATACGAGCTACAGCCTTAGGAACTATAGTAGTGGCTATGTTTGGTTGTTTAGCGTTGGTTTTAACATTGGCTAAAGTGGCTTGGGTGGTTTTCCCTATACGTGCATTCTGCATATTACTCGTGGTTAAATTTTGGGCGTGATCCATAACTAAAAGGTTGGCGCTCATCGGCGTCTAAATCTTCTTGGCTTAATTGGGGTAAGGTGCTAAGGTTTACCGTGCCGTCGCGTAAATCGGTAAGCCATGTAATACTACGGTCGTAGCGCTCTTTAGCTTGCTCGTAAATAATATCGGCATTACATAACTCGACAATCCACCATTTGGCAATGGTAACAGCATGTTTAACGATTAAGGGATTGCGGTCGCCATCTTCGGCGCTTAAAATGGCATCGACATCGTAACGCAAACGCCCGTCGAAATTCTCTATACGGTTATTGCCATTTAGGTAGCTGCGTACTTCCTCTTCGGCGGCAGCCATAGCAATACTTACAATGTTGTTGTCGCCTTCGGTAATCTGGTCTATCTGGTAACCATAAATCCCGCTTTCTAAATCTGCTTCGTTTATAAACATAATTAATAGTGTCTTGATTCCCTTTGCCCGTAAGCATAGGTGGTTTGTTTTCTCATTTGTCTGTTTTGGAGTTTCCAAACGCCCCCTTCTGCCATATCGGGACCATCCATTACACTCGCTGTTGAGCTTACGCCTAACATTTGGTCTTCCATACGCACCATGTGTGGATCTTGCTTTTCAGCGATGTTAAAAATCAGGTTGCCTAAACGGTTTAAAGGCTCTAAGGTGCCTTCTATCCTAAAAAACTTATCGGGTTTATTGCGTTTGTCTTCAGTAACGGGTAATGTAAACCCATAGGTGTCTGCCATTTGATAAATCAACGGTAGTAATACTTGTTCATAATGTGGGGCCTGAAGGGAATTGTTTTCAATAGATACTCGTAAGGTATCGACACCTTTATCTTTACAATATAGATAGGCTTCATACATCCAAGTAATAAATTTTGAATTACTGGTTTGTAAAAGCCAAACTTTATATATATAAAACTTTCGTCCTTTTCGCCCTATAACACCAACCGATTTATAAGAAGCTTGTTTGTTAGCTCCTCTGTCTTTGTTTGAGGTGGACGGATCGGCATAAATTTCAACCTGGTCACAATACTTTAATGGCGGACACTTGCCAAATGTAATCTCCTTAAATACATCTCCCTTTTTAACTGGGTTATTGTAGTATTCCTTTTGTTGTGCACTCCAAGGTTGTTTTGATAAGGTGCGATCAATAAACTCTTCGGTATTTTTAGATGGCCATGTACTTTTACCATCCTTGTCACGAATGTTAATAATTTCATGTTTGTCGGCGACCTTGGCCATTTCGGTAATACAACAATACTTAGCTATAATGTTACCGTTAGCAATCCAAAGTAAAGACTCGCTAATAGATCTACATGCGTATAATGCGCTGGAAATCCACTCGTATTTGTTTTTAATACGTTCCTTATTTCTACACTCTTCATCGGTGTCGATATCATCAATTAAGATAACGTCTGGTCTGCTAGCTTCGTTTCTGGTACCACGAGGTGATTGGCCTGCTCCAATAGCTCTAAAAGAAACTCCTTTTTTGGTTTTAAAGTCTCCAGATTCCCATTTGCCTAAACTTTGCTGTGTACCATAGTCGTTTATAAGTCTATGGTTTGTTTCTAAGTTAACCTTGTAAGGTAACAATAAACGTTCAGCATCATCCTTAGTAGCCGAAACCATTAACACGGTTTTCTTCTTCCCAGTTACGGTTAAGTATAAAATCTCCATCATGGTTCTTGCCGACTTAGCAAGCTCACGAGACCAAGATCTCACTTCGTACCATTCAGGATTCTCTAAAACCCTTTTGGTGGCTTTTATGTGAAACGGTGCCGGATCACTGGTGTAATAGTTCGGAAAATAGTATTTAAACCATTTCTCAGGATTAGCCTCTAAATCGTCAATACGCTTCTTTTTCTCCGCGGGCGTCTCGTTTAAATCAATAGGAGTAGCCCTCGATGTGTTTTCGCGGTATTGCTGCCAGAGTTCATAATACTTTTTGTCTTCGGCTTTACTCATTATTTAAGTTTAGCGTTAATAAAAGCGTCGAAAACAGGGATAAGCTTTTTGTATAAATCGAAGTCCATAGGTTTTACAAAGTCAAGGAAAGAGGTAGCAACTTCGTAAACTTCGGCTATAGAGGTTTCGGTCTCCAGACGTTTTATAGATGATGTAATTACAGCAATGGTATTGGCTTCTTTGGCTTCGGCTACTTTAATGTCACGACTTTTAATGTCATCGTTTAACCACTCTAATTGATCGTACAAATCGGCAATCATTTTTTGTCTGGTTACCATTAAAGACTTTCGCAGCTTATCCCATTCTTCGTCGTTAATCCATTTGCTAACGGTTCCGGGGCGTACGCCAACGCGTTCGGATATTTCTTTAATGGTGAGTTTCTGTGAAGTATCGATATAGAGCATTTTGGCATACTCTTTAGCCTCTGTTTTCTTTAATCCCATGTGCTCGATTTTAAGCAAAATTGACAAAAACCAACCCCTAAATAAAAAAGCTGTAAAGCAGGTTTTCAGCCTTGTAAGCCTTATAAACACTAGTGTTAAGTGTATTTGTAACTATTTGTAAAGGCTTTTGGTATGGCTAATATTTGTCACCTGAATTAGTCATAACAATCAAAGCGCATTTATGCCAAAAACAAGATTTGTCTTTAACGACGAAGCCCAAAAAAACAGCTACGGATTCTTTATCCCTACAAGCGGTATTGACCTAACGAGGTTCACTAAAAACCCGATCATGCTGGATTCTCATATTAATAGCACAAGAGCGGTTATAGGTATGTGGGAAGACTTTAAGGCGGATAAGGGTATTTTATCAGGATTACCGGTATTTGATAGCGATGATGAGTCCGCAGCTGTAATTGCGGGAAAAGTAAATCGTGGTTTTATAAAGAGCTGCTCTATGGGTGTGCGTTTTAACCGCGACGATTTAAAATTTGTAGCGGGTGAATTGGTGTTAGAAAAATGCGAACTCTACGAAGTGTCTATAGTTGCGGTACCAAGTAACGCCAATGCGATTAGGCTTTATGTAGACGATAGCGATACACCATTAACCGAACAGGAAGTGCAAAACTTGTGTTTAGCGGTGCAACCGGTAACCAATCCCGAAGTTATCCCCCCAACCCTTAATAATTTAAATACAGATATGAAAATCACATTAACATCTGCTGCGGCTTTAGCATTAGGCTTTGCAGCAACACAATTAGAGCACGACGCCGACGCGGTAAGTGAATGTGTCGTGAAGCTGCAAGCTGAGAAAAACGCAGCTGAGTTAAAGTACAATGCCTTAAAGCAAGCTGAGGAAGTTAAAGCGTTAGAAGGCATTAAAACCAAAGTGCAGTTAGCCCATAAGGCAGGTAAAATTAACGCCGATAAAATCGAGGAATTTGTAAACCTAGGTATTGCTAATGAAAGCCTGTTAGATAGTACGCTTGCGGCTATTCCTGGTAAAGCAAGTTTAGCAGCACAGGTTACAGGAGGCGAATCGGGATCTGGCGAAGTTAAGACGGTAGAGGACTTTATGAAGTTAAGCCTTGAACAGCAATTAGCTTTTAAAGCAGAAAACACCGAGGCTTACAAACAATTATTCACCCCAAAACAATAAGATATGCCAGCAAATTTTCCCGAAATATGGAACGGTAGGGTTATAGATAACCTGAAAAAGGCCATTGTTGCTACATGGTTAGAAGGTATTACCGAAATACCAGTAGATGTAACCACAATAAACGGTGGTACAGTAACCGAAAAACAAAAGATCTATGTAGCGGCTACAGATTTTGATGTAGATGTTTTAATTAACAACAATACATATCCAATTGAAGTACAAGAGTACGAAGATGGTACCATTGAAATTACCTTGGATAAGTTCCAGACTAAAGCAACATCTTTAAAAGATGATGACGCAATGGGGGCTTCTTACGATAAGATTGATGCTATCACCAAATCGCATACTAGTTCTATTTTAGATGCTAAGTTTAATAAATCTTTACACTCTATCGCGCCAGCAGGAAATACAGCCGATACTCCAGTGATTCAAGCTACAGGAGGTGCGGATGATTTAGCTGATGCTGATGGTCGTTTACGTTTAGTTTACGAAGACTTAGTTGAAGCCAGACGTAGATGTCCTTGGAAAGGTGCTCGTGTAGTATTGAATAATAACCACTGGAACGATCTGTTATTAGACCGTAAGAACTTTGGAGATCAATTAGTAAACTATAAAGAGGGAACTCCAGCCCCTGTTATCGCTGGATTCCAACTTCATAAGTTTGAGGAAGGTATACATCCGTTATACGATAATACCGGTGTTAAAAAGGCTTACGGTGCTGCGGCTGTAGCAGGAGATACAGAAGCCTCTGTAATTTTTGCCCCTTCAGGAATTGCAAAGAAAACAGGTATTACAAAACAGTATTTCTCTAAGGCGGCAGACAGCCCAACCACTCAGGCTAATATGTTGAACTACCGCCATTACTTTGTTGCTACACCTTACCAAGCAAAGAAAATAGGAGCCATAATATAACCCAAATATTTGCCATTAATTAACTAAAAGGCTACTGCCATTGTAGCGGTAGCCTTTTCTTTTTAGACATGAGAGAGTTAATACTAGAACTAGCAGAAAAATTCGGACTATTTGCCCTAGGCGGTTTAATAGGTGCGATTATACACCGATTTAGAAACAAAATGACCTTAAAGAAATTTATAAGCACTTTGGTTGTTTCGTCATTTATGGGCTTGTCGGTAGGTATTCTATTGAACAATTATTTACAAGCTCCAGAGGAAGTCGTGTTTGTTGCTTGCGCTTTAGCAGGGGTATTTTCTAATGATATCCTTAACGAGTTTCAAACTATTATTAGTTATGCTAGCGATTGGGTAAAAATAAGGTTACGAGTAAATAAAACAGAAGATGAAGCTTAAATATCTAGTTATTCATTGTACAGCTACCCCAGAAGGGCGCGAAGTTACCAAAGCCGATATTGAGCAATGGCATTTAGTTGGCCGTGGTTGGTCGCGTGTAGGGTATTCCGATTTAATACAATTGGATGGTACTTTGGTAAACCTTCAGGAATTTAACCAGGACGATCAAGTAGATCCTTGGGAGCTAACTAATGGCGCTAAAGGTTATAACAGCAAAGCGCGTCATGTGGTATATGCGGGAGGTTGCGAAAACAAAGCAGGATTACCAGCAAAAGACACCAGAACGAAAGCCCAATTAAAAGCCCTTGAAACCTATGTTAAATTCATGGTTTTACGCCATCCAGATATTAAAGTAATTGGGCATAACCAAATTGCCGCAAAAGATTGTCCGAGCTTTCATGTTCCAAGCTGGTTACAACATATAGGAGTTAACGATAAAAACATTGGATTATGAACTGGAAAAACACCGCCGAAAACATATTAATCCTTTTGTTAGGAATTTTAGTAGGTGTGGTCATCGGGTACAAAGTATCTGTTACTACGGCTGAAAAAATGCTGGACAACCAGAAGGCTTTAATAGAACAGGCCATACAGAAAAACACCACGGCTATTAATAACAAGGTAACTAACGAGTTTAGCAAGATTAAAGCCAGTAAGAGCGAGCCGATCAATATTATTATTAAACCTGATAGCAATAATGCAATTGAAGCTATCGAGGTTAATCAACATTTACAGGACAGCACCCCAGTACCTGAACCAAAAAAGGGGTTTTTCCGTCGCTTGTTTGGCGGTAAAAATAAGAACCAGTAACAAAACCTAAAATTACATATCATGAGCAAAGATCAAGTATTCGAGAAACAACCGAGTTTAGAACGCTATTTTAAAACGTCAGACGGAAAAGAATTTTATAAACATCATCACGCCAAGATGCATGCAGACGGCTTGAAAGATAAAAAAATCGAAGAGGTTGTTAATCCATCGCCTAAACCAATCGAGGTATCTACTCCACAAGCTAAAACGGTAGCCAATGCCAATGCAAACGAAGAGCTTACACCAATGCAAAAAGCGCAATTACGGGTAGATGCTATTAACGCTATGCAAACTGTAGATGAAGTAGAATCTGCATTAGTGGGCGAAACTGCAAAAACGGTAAAGGCAGCAGGCGAAGAAAGAATAAAAGCTTTGCAAGCTTCTAAGGCTAATGATGCAGATAAAAAAGATGCTGCAACTGAGCCAAACCAAGACAAGGAGTAATTTAAATAACAGAATATGTTACCAGGAATAAATATAAAATTTAGCAATGGCAATATCGGTACAGTAGTACCTTCTGCCGATGGTGTTTTCGGTTTGTTGGCCTCGGCAGTCGCTGTTGCAGATACTTTTGTGCTTAACACGGCTTACGTTGTTAAGGGCATGACCGATGTCGCTAAACTGGGTATTGTACCCGATGTAAATAATTATGCCTTGCACCGTTGGTTAAGCGAGTTTTTTGCCGAAGCTGGCGAAGGTACCGAGCTTTGGTTAATGGGTTTTGCTAAAACCGATAAGGTTAGCGACTGGTTTACTCCAGACGCAGGAACAGGAAAAGCACCAGTAGAAGCGTTGTTGGATGCTGCTAACGGAAAATTAAGCGCTCTTTTCACGGCATTTTCTCCAGACGGTACGTATGCCCCAACAATAGAAGATGGTTTAGATGCAGATGTAGCAGAGGCTAGAACTAAGGCGCAAACGTTAGCAGAAAATTACACAGCTAATAAATACGCGCCATTTTTCACCATTTTAGAGGCTTATGCGTTTAATGGTACGCATACCGATTTAGCCGATTTGTCAACAGAAAGCAATAACCGTGTTGGTGTTTTTGTTGGAGCTACCGAGCCTAGAACTGGCGATGTTGCCACCTTAGGAGCATCTACAAGTTTACTTGCTGGTAGATTGGCCAGAACCCAAGTGCAAGAAAGTCCGGGCAAGGTAAAAAATGGGGCCCTAGAAACATTAACGGCTTTTATTGTAGACGATGTTGTAGAGGCTTACGATGTAGAAAGCCTTCACGATAAGGGCTATATTACTTTCAGAACTCACATTGCAAAAGCGGGTTATTATATTACAGATGGACCGTTAGCGACCGATGTTGACGATGATTACCATTATATAAGCCGTCGCAGAACCATAGATAAGGCCTTCAGGGTAGCTCACGATGTTGCCAGTTACGAAATACTTAACGATTTCGATTTAACCAACGATGGTACTATAGATCCTATTTACGCAAAAGATGTAGAAGGGCGAATAGAAAGCGAAATTTTCACCCAAATGACCGAGCGGGGCGAATTGTCCAGAGACAAATCAGACAACAACGATTTAGGCGTTCAAGCCGCTTTCGACCTTGAAGCTAATGTGTCTGCAAACAATACCATTTCAATGGTGTTAAAGGTAAGGCCAAAAGGCTATGCCCGTTGGGTAGATATATTATTAGGGTACGATGTAGAACTTAACTAAAACCAGATATGGCATTCAATTCAAGACAATACGAGTGGGCAGACCTCACTTTAATATTAGGCGGTCAGGACATCACCGGGATAAGAGCGGTGAAGTATACCGAAAAAATAGAGCGTGAGCCGTTATATGCTAAAGGACGTTATCCGCATTCCATTCAAAGCGGGAATGTTGCTTTCGATGGAGAAATAGCAATGTTGCAAAGCGATTACGAAGCTTTAGTACGTGCGGGAAATGGCAGTATTTTAAGTTTAAGTCTAGACGGCTTATTCGCTTATGGCAACCCAAGTGCGGGAGACCCAATACAAACAGATCGAGCCCTAGGTATTCGTTTTACCGAAGCCGCTAAGGAGCTAAAACAAGGCGATAAGTTTATGGAAATAACCTTACCGTTTGTATTCTTAAAACTTAAAAATCAAGCATAATGGTAGAGGTGACGCAAGAACAGATTGACGCTTGGAAAGCACAGTATGGCGATTGTATTTGGCGTATTCCTTTAGAGACAGGAGAAGTGTGTTATGTACGTTCTCCTAGAATTAAAGAGATTGAAGCAGTACAACCATTATTGCAGGCAGGCAAATTTATAACCTACAATACAACACTTTTTAAAACGTGTTTTTTAGGTGGTGACGATGTTACGGCAAACGAAACTAAGCTTACCGCAGCAGCTTCAAAAATGATGGAAACCGTAGAGACTGTTTCCGCAGGCCTGGAAAAGCTTTAGCGGGCAGTTCTTTGGAGTGGGTGCAAGATGTACCTGCTCCCGAAACTGCTCGAAAACCCAATAACGTTTCAGAAAAGGAGTGGTGTAAGCTCATGTTTGAATGGACCAGTTGGCTACGTCAAACAAATATATCATTAAGGTATTATCTAAACATAGATCCTTACACGCTTACAGAACAAGAATGGGCAATGCGTGTAGTGGAGTTACGATGGATTAGGTTAGAAGAAAACAAGCAATACCAAAAATAAGGTAAACCAGACTCCAGATAAACGCTAAGGCGAAAGCTAATATTGGCCTTTCGCTTTTTATACTAAATGCAATAACAAAAGGAAATACAGGCATAAGCAAGGTGCTAAAAAGCTTAGTAGACCAACGCTTAAAAGTTAATAACAAACCCAGAAGTATTATAATCGTTACAACCACGGTATGGCTAATTTATTAGAATATACATTAAGTTTAAAGGATCAGATGAGTGCTAATTTACAAAAAATTGGTGTGAACTCTGATGCTGCATTAAACATATTCGCAAAGTTAGAAACCCAGACCAAAGAAGTAGACCGTATTATGAAAGGTACGGGCAATTCTGTTGGAGCGTTACAAAGAAAGCTTGAACATTTAAAAAGTGAACGCGACTGGATTCCGCAGTCCAACATTCAAGGCATTCGAAAATACAATACCGAAATAAAACGCCTTACTTCAGAAATAAACAAGTTCGAGAACATTAATGGTAGTCGTACTAAACGCTGGTTTCAAGATGCGTTTAGCCAGATACCAATGTCAGGTTTGTTGACCAATCCGCTAGTAATGGGCGGCCTTGCCGTTGGTAAGTCGTTGCGTGTTGGTATAGAACAAGAAATGCAACAAACGTCTTTTGAAGTGCTTTTAGGAGGCGAAGACGCTGCCAAAGATATGATGCAGGAAATTAGTGAATACGCTAAGAAAACACCATACAAAAAACTAGGCTTGGGCGATGCTACTAAAACCATGCTGGGTTTTGGAATTGCTCAAGAAAAGATTATGCCAAGCTTAAAGGCTATTGGAGACGTTGCCATGGGCGACGCCAACAAAATGCGTTCGTTAGCTTTGGCCTATTCGCAAATGAGTAGTACGGGCAAGCTAACCGGACAGGATCTACTTCAAATGATTAATGCAGGGTTTAATCCCTTAAACGAAATTTCTAAGCAAACAGGCAAAAGTATAGGCGATCTAAAAGAGGATATGTCCAAAGGGGCTATTTCTGCCGAAATGGTAGAAAAGGCCTTCATATCTGCAACTTCTGAAGGTGGCCAGTTTAACGGTATGGCCGATAAAATGAGCCGAACATTAGGCGGTCGTTTTAGTACGCTTATGGATAGCCTAGAAGAAAAGTTCTTAGCACTTTTTGGAGTGATACAACCTGTTGCTAGTGCCTTGTTAGATTTAGGTATTAACGGTTTAGATGCAGTGGGTTCTGGCATGGCTTATTTAGTAGATCAGTTTAAAGAAGGCAATCCCATTATCCTTATGGCTACAGGTTTAATACTAAGTATGGCGACAGCTATGACGGTAATGAAAATAGCAACCATGGTGCAAACAACCTGGACAGGTTTGTTAACTCTAGCTAATAACATGCAAACGGCATCATGGTGGCAACTTAATGCCGCTATGTTGGCTAATCCTGTAACATGGATAATTGCGGGCGTGGTTGCGCTTATAGGCCTTATCGGGTATTTAATATATAAAATAGATGGTTGGGGTGAAGCTTGGAACAATACGGTTAGCGGTATTAAATCGCTTTGGGGCGCTTATATGAGTTTTGTTAAACTAGAATGGTTAAGTGGGGAACATCTTATTCTTTCGGGGATTGATGCGATAAAAGTTGCCTGGTATAAACTTAAAGGCCTTTGGGATGAAGACGGGGCGCAAGCTGGTTTAGCTCAAATACAAAGAGAAAGTAACGATCGCTTAAAAGCTATAGAAAACACTAGAAAACGCTTAATCGAGCAAGGCCAAGAGTCTGCTGGTGCTTTTGTAGCTGGTTTTAATAGTTTGTCTGTAAACGATAAATCGTTGGGCGATATTAAAAACGATGTAATGAGTCGTTTAGGTATTGCACCTCCAAAAACACCAGGGACACAAGGGCAAGTTAATACCGGTTTAAATACAAATAACACCAATACCAATAAAAAAACCAATACGGCAACCGTTACAGGTGGCACAAAACACAATTACATCACCATAAGTTTAGAAAATCTTATAGGGATATTAAACATAAAAGGCGACGATTTTAAAGACAGTGCCAAGCAAATGCAAGATCAAAGTGTAGATGCTTTGGTAAGAACTTTAGCGATGGCCACAACAGCAGGAAGTTAATGGAATTAGATAAAAGAGGCTTATTGTTTTCGAGTTTGGTAGGGGTAAAGCCTACCCAACGTTTACAAGTGGTTCAAAACGAGTTGAGCAAACACGTTTTGCCACCTATACCGTTTTTAGGCTTTACAAACCAGAGCCGAGTGGAACCATCAAATTATAATGTAGATGGAGCCTTGTGGCAAGCCGATAACCCCACAGCAGAAAGCGACCAGTTTTTCCCGTTTTACTTTGTGGGCGACGACGGAGTAAAGTATCTATTGCCTTACGAACCTATGTTAAACATTAAGGGTAAGAACACCATAGTAAGACGCCATGTAGCAAAATCTAAAACCCCAGAGGGTCAGATTTTAGGAGGTAGTATTAAAGAGCGTTGGACGCAGGGCGATTATGAAATTACTATTACAGGTGTGTTAATAGGCAGTTTGTTAACTGGCGATGTTTCCGATTGTTTTCCCATTGAAGATTTTGAACGTTTACGCGATTTTATGATTGCTCCTAGAAGTTTAAAGGTGTTTTGCGAGCCTTTGCAGCTTCTAGGCATTAACCAAATTGTTATAGAAGAATTTAGTTATCCGTTCACCAAAGGCGAAAATGTACAGGCTTACGAGATTAAGGCGTACAGCGATTTTGATTACAAATTATTACTAGACATAAGCGATTGATGATTGAATTTATTTACGACCCAATTTTAGGATTACGATGTTTCAAAATTGAAGCCCCTAAAGTGTATAACTCCAGATCAAAAAAAAGAAGACAACCGCGTGCTAAACATAGATTGGTACATAGAATTTAAGAATACCGAAGGCAGACGCTATCAGTTGGCATTATTGGCAGAATGCGAAATAATCTCTAGTGTAGATAATTTGGCAGATACCGCCACTATTGTATTGCCCGAAGCAGTTATGAACGACCCTATAAATTTTGAAAATAAAATAGGTCGTGGTACCGAGGTACTTATTAAAATGGGTTACGATAACCAGTTAGAAACTGAATTTGTCGGTTTTATTCAGGATATTACAAATAGCGATAGTTCTTTAAAAATACTGTGTGAAGATGCTTTGTTTTTGTTTCGTGTGGGTGTTCCAGACGTTGAGCTTAAACCTACAAGCGTTACAAGTATTGCACAATATGTAATAGATCATATTGATGCATCGTATAAAGTGGAATGCAATTTTGATGTGAATTACGAAAAATTCATCATACACCAGGCAACGGGTTACGATGTGCTTAAAAAGCTTCAAGACGAAACCAAAGCCAATATCTATTTTGATACGGTTAATAAGGTGTTGCACATTCACCCGCCATACATACAAAAAGGCGGTGAGGTGTTTTATACCATGCAAAAAAACATTGAAAATTCCAGTTTAGAGTATAACAATAAGTTAGATGCTAAAGTAGAAGTAATAGTAGAAAGTACCGATGTAAAAGGGAATGTTAAACAGGTTTCGGCAGGTACAACTGGAGGTGATAAAATGACCTTAAAGGTTGGTGCAATGGATGAAGCTTCTATGCAACGTGTAGCAGATGCCGAATTAATAAAACATAGCTCGGCAGGTTACGAAGGTAGTTTCGACACATGGTTGGTTCCAGTATGTAAGCCAACCTATTCCGCAAGAATAAAAGATGAAGATTATCCCGAAAAAACAGCGTGGTATTACGTGAAAAGTGTAACCACAAGTTTAAGCGCGGCGGGCGGTAAGCGCACCATAACACCAGGAATAAAATTAAGCTAATGCCAGACGTAACAGAAATAAAAAGATTATTGCGCGAAATAGTGGGGGCAAACCCCAATTTACCTATTCCGGCAAAGGTGTTAAACGTGGCTGGCGACGTGTGTACAGTTGAGCTAAAAGGCGGCTTGCAGCTAAGCGATGTAAAGCTAAAAGCAACCAGTAACGAAAACGAAAGCTTTGTCCTGGTAACACCAAAGGTCAATACTATGGTTTTGTTGTTGAGTCTTAGCGGAAAGCTGGACAATTTAACCATCATAAAAGTAGATGAAGTTGAAAAGATTGAACTCGTACAAGGCGATTTAAAAGTATTAGTTGACAGTAGCGATAATAAAATTGGAATTGAAAACGGCTCGTGTTCCATTAACGAGTTGTTTCAGGATTTAACCGACTTGTTAAAACAGTTTAAAGTGGTTACACCTTCTGGGCCGAGTACGGCGCTTACACCAGAAACATTATTGGCCGTAGAACAATTTGAAATAAAATTTAAAACACTTTTAAAATAGTGGGTAAAGATATAGGCATACAGGTTATAGATAATACAGATCAAGGCGATGTGTTGGATTTAAAGGTCCAGGTAAAACGCGATGCCGATAACAAAATAACTACTGGTTTGGTGGTAGGGCACACTTTAGAGCAAAACAAAGCCTTTTTGTTAATAGGTCAGCCCAACGATTTTAAAGAACAGCCCACTTTGGGCATTGGCTTTAACGATAATTTGTTAGACGATGAGTTGTTGGAGTACCGCCACAAGATTCGCGACCAGTTTTCGAGAGACGGCCTAAAGATTAAAAAACTAGAACTGTACAACATAAATAAGGTGCAAATAGAAGCGTATTATGAGTAAGAACATGGTTAAACCAGGGCAATCGTTTTTAGATAAAACGGTACAACTTACGGGTAGTATAGATAACGTTTTGGCTATGGCCATATTAAACAATGTAGGTATTACAGATGTGTTAACCGTTGGCGGTAGTTTAAAAGCTTCTGGGGTAACCAAGCAAACGGTAGTAAGATTTTTTAATGCTGCTGAGCCTGCTACCTTGTTTACGGGGGCTACAGGCGGAGATATAACCGATAATGACGGTATAGGATTTATGGCTATTGAAGATAATTTTATTGTAGGATGAGAAATAAACAGGACATAAAAAATACGATTACAGAAGCTTTTATAAGTAATACCTATGTTGTAGAGGCTTATGGTTTAGACGTTTCTAAAACGTTTGCCGAACAATTTTCTTTAGTGAGTCTAGAGAATATTTTGTTCGATCTGATAACGAATATTATTTATGTGTTGGAGCTGCTATTCGACCAGCACGAAAAAGAAGTAAATACCAGTTTGTTTGAACAGAAAAACGCGCGTTTACCTTGGTATAGAACAATGTCGTTAAACTTTCAGTTCGGTTTCGATTTGGTAACCGACAAAGATTATTTTGATAATACCAATGCCACAGCCGACCAAATAGAGGCTAGTAAGGTTGTAAAATATGCCGCGGTAAACGAGAGTGTAGATGTAAGCCGTGTTGTGCTGAAAATTGCAGGCGAAACCAACCAAGAACTAGCACCAATTACAGACGAACAGCGTATTGCGTTTAATGCGTATGTAGAGGAATTTAGACCCGCAGGCGTGCAAATAACCATTATAAATTATCTGCCCGATTTACTGTATTTAAACTTAAAAATATACTACGATCCGTTAGTTTTAAATGCTAATGGAATGGAAATTAAAACAGGGGAATATCCTGTGCAAAATGCCATTACAGATTATATGAAGCTCCTGCCTTTTGATGGTGAGTTTAACACCTTCGACTTTCTAAACTACATAAAAAATAACGCAGCGGGTGTAATTACGCCTGTTGCAGTAAACATAGAAACGGCATGGATAGACCCAATGTTGAACGATTATGGTAGTCCGGTGTCTGTAGATGTAAAACGTATTCCGGAAAGCGGATATTTTAAAGTGGTAAACTTCGATAATATTGCTTATGTGGGATAAACTTAGCATTCAGTTATTGGCTTACAACCTGTTACCAACCTTTTTACGGAAACCCGTTTTAGGGGCTTTGGTTGAAGCTTTGGTAGCGCCATTGCGTAAGCTGTACGACGATTGGTATGCCATGCGGCAAGAACATTTATATCAGTTAGAACATACATGGCAAGTTTGTTATATGCGTGGTGCCTTGAACGATGAGTTTGATCCATCTGATAGACGCATTTATATAGATGGTACAGGAGGTTCGGCCGCAAAAACATATATCTATACACCAGGAGAAAACCAAACAAAATATTTAGGGAAACTCTGGTTGTATCAGTCGTTAGAGTTTGCTGGTGGTGCAGATTTTTTGGTGTACGTGCCTAAGTCTATTGTAGCCAATCACGGTTACGAGGTGCGGGCAATGATAGATTTTTACAGATTGGGCGGAAAACGCTATTTAATTATAGAAACATTAGGGTAATGAATAAACAGAATTTTTTACAAACAGGAGGGTTTCCTTTAGAGACAGATACTCTAGATGCTATGCAAACCGCATACGGGTTGTTTAATGCTTTGGGTGCCATTGCTGGTGATAAGGCTATTATAAAAGGCTGCGAAGTAAATGGTAGTACCGTTGCTAACGGTGTAGTTTATTTAAATGGCGAAGTATTCGAGTTTCGTGGTGGAGCTGTTCAATCTACAGTTCGGGTAATACAGGAAGTAAGTAGCAAACAGTTTGAAAACGGGCAGGCTAAAGAAGTATTATATACGCGCTATGTAACCTTTGCTTCAGGAACTGGCGCTATAAATTGGAGCGATTTTAAACGTGCTGGTACCTTGTTGGATTTAGCGAGTCGCATCCTACCGCCAAACACCAACCCACAATTATACAGCGGTTCTGTGGCCAGCATTCCTACAGGCTGGCAACTATGCGACGGTACCAATGGCACTCCCGATTTACGTGGGCGTTTTATAGTAGGCTACCATTCAACAGACACCGATT
>JAUIBP010000009.1 GCA_030427735.1 Bacteroidia bacterium
CCATTGCTCTCAGCAAAATCTGTGTACTTAGGATTGCAGTACTGTAAGCCTCTGTCGGAATGATGAATGAGTTTTTTCTTTGGATATTTTCTGTTTTTTATGGCCATATTAAGCGCTTCTAAGCAAAGCGAAGTTCTCATATGGTTATCAAGTTTATAACCCATTATTTTCTTTGAATAGGCATCGGTTATAATGGCAAGGTAATTATGGCCGTTTTCTGTTTTGATATATGTGATATCGCTAACCCATAGCTGTTCGGGCCGGGTAGGGACGTGGTCTTTGACTAGGTTTTTGTATTTTTTGTACATGTGGTTAGAGTTCGTGGTTGTGATGTAGTTTTTAGTTTTAGGAACCAGCAAGCTGTTTAGCCTTAAAAGCCTATAGAATTTATCTCTGCCAATTTTAATGTTGTTGTTGATAAGTTCCTGTTTTAGCTCTTTATACAGTTTGATTCCTCCTGTTTTAGAGCCTACTTTTTTACGGTAATCCTTAACTAAAGCAACTATTTTTTGGAGGTCTAATTCTTGTTTTTGTTGGTTTTTGATCCTTTTGTAGAAGGCTTGTTTACTAATCCCAAAACATCCGTAGATCCATTTTCTTTTAAACGGTCTTTCTTCTTTTTCTCTATCTCTTTTGCCAATGTTTTGGGCAATGACTTTTTTGACATATCTACGCCTGTAATGAGCTCCATATCAGCGATAATATCCTGTTGGAAGTCTTTTTGAAACTCTAGTTCTTCAATACGTTCTTTAAGTTTTTTGATCTCGTCGTTTTTGCTCATACCAGTATTTTGTTGTACTAATGTACTGTATTTTCTTAACCAATAGGAAATTGTTGTCCTTGGGACATCGTATTTTTTAGAAGCTTGGTTGTTTGAGATGTGTCCGGTTAGGATTTGGTCAACGACCAAAAGTTTGGTCTCTAAATTGACTTTTTGGTAGCTTTTTTTTTGCCAGTGTTCTTTTTGAGTTTTCATAAGTGACTGTAATTAATTGCTTAATTTTTGGTCAACCTATTTCAGGAAAATTCATTCTGTTAAGTATAGCTAACGGTATTGTATATAGTTTTTTATTATCTTTTTTCAGCATATTTAAATTTATCGAAGTTCTCTGGTAATTCATTTGTTACTGTTAAACGGTTAGATGTAATATTTGGTTTAATTTTAATAACCTTAGTTTTTTTGTCAATTTCAACATCGTGTTCACTTTTCATATTTACAAGGTCAATATGTAAGGCTTTAAACTGGTACTTTCCATTTTTGAGGCTAATAATAACATATTCACTCGCTCTAATTTGTCCTAATGCTTTATTGTTAATCCAAATGTTTAATCTAGCTGTATTATCAATTTTATGTAACATGTCTGCACCGTTATATATTAGTATTGTTCCGTTTCCTAACTTATCAAGTTCAACTTTTTTCAAGTCAGTTTCTATAAAAGTATAATCCGAAGTAATCGGTTTTAAAGCACAAGATGTAAGCGATAAGGTTATTGAGAATAAAATTATATTTTTAAGTGTCATTGAATGAATTTATGAGTTGTTTTTACAATTTTTAGAATAGTTGGTCAATTTACACCAAACTCCCGTGTACCCTAAAGCCAATACGTTATTTCTGGCAGCGAATATACCTTTTTTAGTTACGTTGACAGGGTTGTAATTAGCAATTTTTTGTTGGTGATATTACCTAACGGTTTTTAAATTTATTAAAAAAGAGGTTGTATGTTTTAAACGATAGTTTGTATCCTAAATCCAAACTTTACAGTAGTACCATAAAACACTATTTTACGATTAATTTTAATGTAGCATTTTTATTTAAAGCTTGTAGTTGTATAAAGTAAAGACCTTTTGTATAATTTGAAGTATTTACTTCAATATTCTGAATATCAAAATAACTTTGTTCCAGAACAGTTTTACCTAATACATCAGTTATTTTTAGTTTAACATCGCTATATGTAGTGCCTAAATTTATTTTAGACAAACCATAACTTGGGTTTGGGTAAATTAATGGTTCCGAGACAAATGAATTATCTACTATATTTAATTTTTCGCATTCTGTTTCAGTATTAACAAAGGTAGACGTGTTGTCTATATGTGTCCAGTTAGTGCTGCTCCAAGATGCATCATCTACAAAAATACATGTTAAATTCTTATTGTTTTCTGCATAAAAAAACTCCAATTCGGTATTAGCTCCATTTCTAATATCTAAACTGGTTAATTGATTACTGCTACAACTAAAAATTTCTAATACTGTATTAGTCCTCAAATCTAAACTTGTTAATTGGTTATTAAAGCAATTCAAAAAATATAACATTGTATTATTACTGACATCTATACTTGATAATTGATTATCACCAAAATCCAAAGACTGTAACATGGTATTACTACTCACATCTAAACGTGTTAATTGATTACTGCTACACCCCAAGGTGTTTAACGCTGTATTACTACTGACATCTAAATTTGTTAATTGATTAGTATCGCAATTCAAGACTGTTAACGCTGTGTTGTTACTCACATCTAAACGTGTTAATTGGTTGTTGTTGCAATACAATGCTCCTAACACTGTATTACTACTTACATCTAAACGTGTTAATTGATTATTGTAGCAAGACAATGCTTCTAGCGATGTAGTACCAATCAGATCTATATTTTTCAATGCATTATCTTCGCAGTTTAAGAATGTTAACATAGTATTTCTACTCACATCTAAATTTGTTAGTTGATTATTTTTACAACTGAAGAGTTCTAACATAGTATTACTGGTAACATTTATACTTGATAATTGATTATAACTGCAACCAAAAGTTTCTAACGTAGTATTACTACTGACATCTAAACTTGTTAATTGGTTATTACTGCAATTCAATTCTATTAATGCGGTATTACTACTCACATCTAAATTTGATAATTGATTATCAGAACAATTTAAAACCTGTAAAGACGTAAATCCCTCTAGACCTGTTAAAGAAGCAATGTCTTTTGATGAAATTTTTAAAGTTTTTATGTAACTAATATTAGCTGTAGGTACAACACCATCAATCGTAGGATTGGTGTCAATACCTAATTCTATTAATGCTTTTTCAAAATTCGGGTCTGGTATTACTGTGTTTTGAGACAACACAATACACGAAATAAGTAGGAAACTCCATAAAAGTAGTTTTGTTTTCATAAAAAATTGATAGTTTGGGTTGTAGTTTTCAAAAACGAATTTAAATTAATTAATCGCAAATCGTCAGTTTTTTACAATTACTTGTAAATTTTTTTAAAACTTCAGTTGCGAGTGGCTTGCGTTTAAGCGAGTTTCGCTATTAATGCTAATTCCTGCATAGTCGCAATCCAGCAAGTCGTTTCTTGTAATTAATATACCTGTTTTAGTTACGTTGGCGAGGTTGAAATCAGCAATTTTTAGTCAACCTACTCTAGAGCCAGACATTCGTTCATATAGCTTGTTTTAGTTGCCCCGAGGGGATATAATACATTAAGATAGGGTGAAGCCCTATCAAAGTGGCAGAGCCACAAAACCATAAGCCCCGAAAGGGCGAAATATCTAATCCCAAACATACTTCTCGTTATATTCTACATTATATTTTTTAAGAAAAGCACGGTATTCATCTTGAAATGTTTTCTTGCTATGGTGTTCGTGTTGATTAGCGATGTAGGCAATTACTGTGTCTATTTCAGAAGGATTTACCGAAAATGCTCCGTATCCATCCTGCCAATAAAAGTTTTCATATCCAGTTCCCTTTGTTTTGATCCATTTAGATGAATGTGATTTCAGTTCCTCCATCAGCTTCATCAAGGTTATCTTTTTGGATAGCATACAGAGTATATGAATATGGTCGCTGTAACCGCCTACTTTAATAACGGGACAGTCTAGTTTATTGCAGATGCCACCAAGATAAGCATGTAGTTCTGCTTCTATGGGTGGATGTATTAGCGGTTCGCGGTGTTTGGTGCTGAATATGATATGTATATAGTTTTTAACGAGAGACTGTCCCATATTTTTGTATTACGCCCTTTCAGGGCTTATCTTGTTTTTTGTTTTCTTTCCCGATGGGCTATACCCATCGTTAACAGATGTCGCCCCTTTGGGGCTTTCCAATTCTCCCGCTGGTTCTACAAGCTCACTACGGAATGCCTTTTGCAAAATAGATTTTTTCAGTGCTTCCAAATCATCTATTTTTTGTGGGTGTACCGCTTCTAGCTTTTGTGTTTTTTTGCTTGCGTACAAGCTCCAAATAGCCTCAACTCAATAAGTCGTTTCTGGTAACTAATATACCTGTTTTTTAAGTAGCAATTTTTTATAAACATGGTTATGCCCTGAGTTTTATTCATTTTCTTCATTTTTTAAATTTGCTCCGTAATAAATTCCTGGAAACTGTCCCTCAACAGGAAATTCGATGAAGTCAATTTTATGCTCATAAAAGGGTGGTCCGTATTTTATAAAACTTAAAGGATAGTCTGAAAAATTTGTGTTAATCATTAATTTTTCCAATAGTAAGGAAGTGAAAATTAAAAGGGCATTTTCTCCTGCATTGTGTAAATTCAAAAAAGCATTTCCTTTTGTCATATCGTCTTCGTCATAGACATATTGTTT
This sequence comes from Bacteroidia bacterium, assembly GCA_030427735.1. Taxonomy (GTDB): domain Bacteria; phylum Bacteroidota; class Bacteroidia; order Flavobacteriales; family Flavobacteriaceae; genus Formosa. The sequence goes on from JAUIBP010000009.1 coordinate 4,598, forward strand.
TTCAAGAACCTTTCCTGCTTTTAGAAAAATGGTCAAGTCTGGATATTCTGTATGCACATTTTTTAATTCATCATTATCTATATTGTCTATGGTGAAATTTTCTCCGCCATTGAATATAAATGAAATGAATGGTAATATTTTAGGTGTTGAAAAAATTACATTTACCTTTTCGTTGTTTTCAACTGCTTCGACTTTGTGTTCTAAAAACTGAACTCTTTGCTCAATGTTTGGGGATTGTGGTAAGCTTGAAATTTTAGAAGCTGCAATCTTTTTAGTTTTAATGTCATTAAAAACATCTTTTGACCAGTTGGTTTTTATTTCCATTATTGATTTTACAGATTCAACAAAGAACATTGAGTGTCCTAAAAGTTTTAAGCTTGGAAAATTATGTTCATCCCAAATAATTAAGTCTGATTCTTTACTTTTTCCTAAAATACCGTAAACCATTCCTTTTCCAATGCCAAATCTCTTGGGTAAGATTTCTTTAAGATAAATATCAATCAGGTTTTCACGATGACTTCCTTTCAATGAAGAATGCTCAACTATCGCTTGATTTGAAATAGCGATTAATTGTTCTGATTTCATCTTAAAAAAAGTTTTAATCAAGTCATATGTTGATACTTTATCTTTCATTGAAGCAGTGTGTTTTTAACCTTGGGCACAACTTCCGAATTCCCTCAACCCAGCAAGTCGTTCTTAGCAACTAATATACCTATTTTTCAATACATCTGGCCATGTGCTGGCAGTGTGCTTCGAGATTTGTTTTAAAAAACTCGATTTTTAAAATATAAGTCCGAGCCAGAGACGAACAAAACCCGAACAAGACTCGAACAAAACCCCCTAAAAATCGCATTTTGGTGTCAGGAGCGGTCAGGAGGTGTCAATACAGGTCATAGAGTGTCATAGCGTGTCATAACGTGTCAGGAGGTGTCATAAGCGGTCATGTTAGGTCATAAGCAATCATGTGCGGTCAGGACGTGTCAACCATTTGTTTTTCAGTAAAATGCGTTTTAGTTTAGCGGCATATTAACCAAAAAAACCATGAATTATGGCAACATTTGAAAAAGGCATACTTGGCGGATTTTCAGGCAAAGTAGGCAATGTAGTCGGGTCGCGTTGGCGCGGCAAAAACGTAATGCGCAGTTTACCACAACGCGGTAATTATACCCCAACCGAAAAGCAGGCGGAGCAACGCGAAAAGTTTAAAATAGTTATTTCGTTTTTAACACCTATTAAATCGGTGCTCAGTTTGTATTTTGGTAGTAAACAAGGCGATAAGTCGTGCTACAATATGGCCACTTCGTACCACTTGCGCGAGGCGCTGGTAGCAGAACCTTTAGGCTACAGTTTAGATTTTACCAAGGTACTTATTAGCAAAGGCGATTTGCGGGGTATAGACAGCCCTACACTTGCCGCAGCAGCCAACCAGAACCTTAATGTAGGTTGGGCCGATAATAGTGGACAGGGCAATGCCAGCGCGTTCGATGTTATGGTGGTTGTGGTGTATGCCCCAGGCTTAGACACCTTTTACACCAATTTAAACGTAGCCACCAGAGACCAAACCAGTGCCACCCTTAACTTACCGCCGTTTATGGCTGGTTTTCAGGTAGCGGTTTGGGCAACCTTTGTGCAGGCCACCGGTACCCATGCGGCAATAAGTACCTATTTGGGCGAGGTTACGGTGCAATAACTACCCAAGCCCATTGTGGCACAGTAAAAAAGTCTGGCTAGGTTTACGGGTTGCGTAAACTGCACCAGACTTTTTTGTATAAGGGTATGGGTAACTTGTTGTAGTAATTTTTGCGCCACGAAAGCACGAATATTTGACATGGATTTTATAGAAACATTCGTGTATTTGTGGCTAAAATGCGCTCAAATGATCAGACTTTCAATCTGTTTTTAAACCTACGGACTTCCAGTCTATAGTGGTTATGGTATAGGTTTACTCTTTATTAGTCTCAGTCGTTAGTTTAAACTATGCAATTTTAGTGCAAGATTTTGAGTTTTTGTAACTATTTTTTTACGCTACGAATGCACGAATATTCGACATAGATTTTATAGGCATATTTGTGTATTTGTGGTTAAAATGAGCTCAAATAATCTGCCTTTCAGTCTGTTTTAAAACCAATGGACTTCCAGTCTATAGTGATTATGGTATAGGCTTACTCTTTATTGGTTTCAGGTGTTAGTTCAAACTATGTAATTTTGGTGCAAGACTTTGAGTTTCTATAACTATTTATTGCGTCGCTAATATTTGACATAGATTTTATAGAAACATTCGTGTATTTGTGGCTAAAATGCGCTCAAATAATCGGACTTTCAGTCTGTTTTTAAAACCTATGGATTTCTAGTCTATAGTGGTTATGGTATAGGTTTACTCTTTATAGGTCTCAGTCGTTAGTTTAAACTATGTAATTTTAGTGTAAGACTTTGAGTGTCTATAACTATTTTTTGCGCCACGAATGCACGAATATTTGACATAGATTTTATAGAAACATTCGTGTATTTGTGGCTAAAATGCGCTCAAATGATCAGACTTTCAGTCTATTTTTAAAACCTATGGACTTCCAGTCTATAGTGGTTTAGTTTTTATAGGTTGTAAGCTTTGCAGAGCGCCTTGTAACAAAAATTTGTTAATATAATTTTTAGGATAAATAACGGTGCGCCCCAACTTAAAGGCGGGTATGTTGTTTTTGGCGCGTAAGCGGTATAGTGTGCTCTTGCTTATGTTAAGGTGCGCCATAAGGTCTTCGTTCGTGTACCAGTCTTCGTTTAAAATCATGTGGGTGTCAAAATGTAAATCGGTGTTGTTTAGGTGTGGGGTTGGTAATTTTGGGTTTTTCATTGTATTATGGTTTTAATAATGCACCTAACGTGCTGATTGTTTACTAGTTAGTTATGGCTAATATAAGTATTTAACCTGTTGAAAAACAAGCTTTTGTAAAAAATACGTGTATGTACGTAGTTTTTAGGATTGCCATGTTGCCAATTGTTAATGTGTAAAATCAGGCGCTTTTAACGGCTTAGAGACTGAAGATAATCTATACAAAATGTTAATAATTTCGGTAAGTGTTCAAGATTCTTATTTTTGCAAGACCTTTAGAAGGGGATGGATTAATTTCGGCACCTTTGAAAGGATAAAGCAGATCTCACGACCTTTTTTTAAAAAAACTCAAATCTAAATGAGAAAACTTCTATTAGTATGCGTTATTTTAATAACGAGTATGGTTCAGGCACAAATATTGGAACCCGTAAGCTGGAGCACCAGTGTAGAAAAAATTTCCGATACCGAGTATAACTTGATTACTAAAGCTACTGTAGAGATAGGGTGGCATTTGTACTCGCAACACGTACCAGCCGATGGCCCAATACCTACCACATTTGTGTACGACGATAGTGCGGGTAACTTTACCATAGTAGGCAATACTACAGAAGGCGAGGGGCACACGGTAGACGACCCTGTATTTGGCATGAAAATTAAGTTTTTTGAAGGTGAAGCCGAATTTATACAAAAGGTAACCGTTACCAAAGCCACCAAAACCATTACAGGTTTTGTAGAGTTTATGGTGTGCGACGACACCCGTTGTTTGCCACCAACCGAGGTAGATTTAGAGTTCCATATTACCGATAATGCAGCGGCATCAAATACCGATGCTCATGCGCCACCAGCAGCTACCGAAACAGACAAAGACATAGTAGATACCATTAAAACCGAAGAAAAACAGGACGAAAATCGCGGTTTGTTCAGCATCTTTTTTATCGCCTTTTTATCGGGTTTTGCCGCTTTGTTAACACCATGTGTGTTCCCAATGATCCCAATGACGGTAAGTTTCTTTACCAAACAAAGTAAAAACAAGGCCGTAGGTATTAAAAATGCTATTATATATGGGCTTTGTATCATCATCATTTACGTACTTTTAGGTACCGCAGTAACGGGAATATTTGGTGCCGATGCGCTAAACGCACTGGCCACCAACGTATGGTTTAACATTATTTTCTTTATCCTGTTGGTTGTGTTCGCAGTGTCGTTTTTAGGGGCTTTCGAAATCATGTTGCCCAACTCTTGGGCCAATAAAGTAGATTCGCAAGCCGACCGCGGCGGATTAATTGGCATTTTTTTTATGGCCTTGGCCTTAGCCATTGTGTCCTTTTCGTGTACCGGGCCAATTGTAGGTACTTTACTGGTCGAAGCCGCATCTAAAGGAGGTATTGCTCCTATAGTGGGCATGTTAGGGTTTTCTCTGGCCATTGCTTTACCATTTGCCTTGTTTGCTGCTTTTCCAGGGTGGTTAAACTCCTTGCCAAAATCGGGCGGCTGGTTAAATACGGTAAAAGTAGTACTAGGGTTTTTAGAACTGGCCTTGGCATTTAAATTCTTATCGCAAGCCGATTTGGTATTACAAACCCATTTCTTAGAGCGCGAAGTATTTATCGCCATCTGGATTGCGGTGTTTGGTACCTTAGCCTTTTATTTATTCGGAAAAATACAATTGCCACACGATTCGCCTTTAACACATATTTCAGTAGGCCGTTTAGGTTTGGGACTAATTGTACTCAGTTTTACCATTTATATGATACCGGGACTATGGGGAGCACCACTAAATTTAATTAGTGCTTTCCCGCCGCCGTTAGAGTATAGCGAGTCGCCTTACGGGGTAGGCTATTCTAAAGTAGGTGGGGGCGTAGCGGCAGCCCACGGCGAGCTGCCAGACGGAGCGCACCTGTTGGCGCCACACGATATCTTGGCCTTTAACGATTACGATAAAGGTTTGGCTTATGCCAAACAAGTGGGCAAGCCTGTCATGTTGGATTTTACGGGTTGGGCTTGTGTAAACTGCCGTAAAATGGAACAGAACGTATGGCCAGAGCCAGAGATTTTAAATATTTTAAAGAACGAGGTGGTGTTAATCTCGTTGTACGTAGACGATAAGCGTAAGCTGGAAGCCGATGAGGTGGTAGAGTCGCAATTAAAACCAGGCAAGCAATTAAAATATATTGGACAAAAATGGAGCGAATTGCAAGCGGTAAAATACAAAGCCAACTCGCAACCGTTCTACGTGCTTATGGACCACGACGAAAGCAATTTAATGGATCCGGTAGGTTACACCCCAGATGCCGACGAATATCACGCGTGGTTAAAAGCGGGTTTAAATAAGTTTAAATAATCGCGAAACGGTTTGTTTTGTAAAGAAATCACTTTGGTCTGTATAGATTAAAGTGATTTTTTTTGTTAAAAACAATAGCATCCGCAACAGATTTTAAAACGGACTGTTATAATTCGTGTTAATTATGGTGGGGTATTCTAGATCGAGTTTTGTTTTTAATAAACCCAAACTTCGGCCTATCGAAAGTTTATTGTAAAATAGCATCATGCGTTAGTGTTTAAAATATGTTGTCACTTCGAGCGCAGTCGAGAAGTCATTACAATTTCTGCTTTAAAGAGAAGGTCTCGACTGCGCTCGACCTGACATTAGTTTGTTAACACAGCAGATTGCAAACGATTAAAAACGTAAAGCAAATTGTAATACGGATAAAATGAACACATAAATCATTCAAGAAATCATAACCATCATCACAACCACAAAAAATACATTTTTATTAAAAAATTGTAAAACCATAAATTAGAATATCAATTATTTGTATTTTTAATCTTCAATTAAAAAAATAATTCAATTATGGCAACAGTAACCTTAAAAGGTAATGCAATAGAAACATCGGGCGAACTACCAAAAGTAGGTAGCAAAGCACCAGATTTTACATTAACAACGGTAGAGTTAGGCTCTAAATCGTTAAGCGACTTTAGCGGAAGCAAAGTTATTTTAAACATTTTTCCGAGTGTAGATACTGGCACTTGCGCGCAATCGGTAAGAGAATTTAATAAAACTGCCAGCGCATTAGAAAATACAAAAGTACTTTGTGTATCTCGCGATTTACCATTTGCACAAGCGCGTTTTTGTGGTGCTGAAGGTTTAGAAAATGTAATTTCGTTATCGGACTTTAAAGATGGTAATTTTGGAAAAGCTTACGGTGTAGATTTTACAACCGGACCGTTAGAAGCACTATTGTCTAGAAGTGTAGTGGTAATAGATGAAGAAGGTACTGTAAAATACACCGAACAAGTTGCCGAAACTGTAGACGAACCAAATTATAAAGCGGCCTTGGCAGCGATATAAAATGGCTAAAAAAGAATCGTTTTTAGTTAACAGAATTAAAAGTGTAGGATATGCGTTTAAAGGCGCTGTCCTACTCTTAAAAACCGAATCGAGTATAAAAATCCAGTTTGTTATTGGGTTGCTGGTAACGGCTGCTGGGTTTTATTATCAGATTTCACCAACCGAATGGATGCTGCAAATGCTCGCCATTGGTTTGGTTATGGGGGCAGAAGGCCTCAACACTGCAATAGAGGCTATTGCCGATTTTATACACCCAGACTTTCACTCTAAAATAGGCCATATTAAAGACATCTCGGCAGGAGCCGTTTTTATAGCAGCTATAGCCGCAAGCGTGGTAGGCTGTATTATTTATTTTCCGAAAGTATTTTAAATACTATTGGTCTAGGATAAACGTTAGTAATTTGTATTTTTGTTCAAATTAACAACAAGGCGTTGATGGCTAAAAAGAAAACGAAAACCAAGCAAACTAGCACACCTAAATTTAAGAAACCAAGTCTGAATTTAACCAACCAACAAAAGCTTATTTTTGGAAGCTTTTTAATGCTGTTGGGCGTGGTGTTATGTACTGCTTTTTTATCGTATTTCTTTACTGGTAAAGCCGACCAAAGTATTTTAAATGAATTTTCTGTTCGCGAAGCCGAAGCGAATAACTGGGTGAAAAAATTTGGCGCCTGGTTAAGCGATGTTTTTATATATCGCGGATTTGGTATAGCATCGTTTATTTTATCGGGACTTTGCTTTTTATCGGGTTTGTACATCATGCTGGATATTAATAAAACCAAGTTGCGCCAACGTTGGTTTTGGGGACTTTACCTCATGCTTTGGGTGTCTGTATTCTTTGGTTTTTTTGGTAAAACACATGCCGTTTTAGGAGGAACAGTGGGGTTTGAAACCAATACTTTTTTACAAGATTATATCGGCGTTTTAGGCGTTGGCTTGTTACTCTTGTTTGGTTTAATAGTGTATTTGGCTACGCGTTTTCAGTTAACGTTTCAATCGATAGCTACATTCTTTAAATCGGCTAAAAAAGGCTTGTCCGACGAAATTAAAAGTGAAAAAGAGAGCGATAGTTTTGCAGTCGATAACAATTTAACCGAAGAAGCCGAAGCCATAAAATCGGTTTACGATACCCCAAAACAATCTCCACAACCAGCCAAAGCGCCAGAACCAATTCCAGAACCAACACCGGTTGTAGAGTTTGAGCCAGTGGCAACACCAGAAAAAAAACAAGTAGAAAGTACTTTCGAGGTTGAAGCGCCGGTAGAAGAAGATATAGAGACTACGCCGCAACTCAATATAGAAGTAGAAGAAGTAGAGGAAGAACTTTCGGAAACCGATAATTTAGCCAATAAGCTGGTTGAAGATTACGGCCTGTTCGATCCTACTTTAGAGCTGGGTAAATACCAGTTTCCACCCCTGGAATTACTGAAGAAATACGATGCCGAGGGCATTACCATTAACCAGGAAGAGCTAGAAAACAATAAAAACAGAATTGTAGAAACGCTTAACAATTACAAAATTGGTATAGCGAGTATTAAAGCGACCATTGGGCCAACGGTAACACTTTACGAAATTGTACCAGAGGCAGGGGTTAGAATTTCCAAAATTAAAAACTTAGAAGACGATATCGCTTTGTCGCTTTCGGCCTTGGGTATTCGTATTATTGCGCCTATACCTGGTAAAGGAACCATTGGTATAGAGGTGCCTAATACCGATTCTACCATCGTGTCTATGCGTTCGGTAATTGCCTCGCAGAAGTTCCAGAAATCGGAAATGGAATTGCCAATTGCTTTGGGTAAAACCATTAGTAACGAAACCTTTGTCGTTGACCTTGCGAAAATGCCACACATGCTTATGGCCGGTGCAACCGGACAAGGAAAATCGGTTGGGTTAAACGCGGTACTAACGTCGTTATTATACAAAAAACATCCCGCTGAGGTGAAGTTTGTTTTGGTAGATCCTAAAAAGGTAGAATTGACTTTATTCAATAAAATAGAACGTCATTACTTAGCGAAACTGCCAGATAGCGAAGATGCCATTATTACCGATAACACCAAGGTAATTAACACGCTTAACTCGTTGTGTATAGAAATGGACAACCGTTACGAGATGCTTAAAAATGCCATGTGTCGTAATTTAAAAGAGTATAACGCTAAGTTTAAAGCACGTAAACTAAACCCTAACGACGGGCATCATTTTTTACCGTATATCGTACTGGTAGTCGATGAGTTTGCCGATTTAATTATGACGGCAGGTAAAGAGGTAGAAACCCCAATTGCACGTTTGGCACAATTAGCGCGTGCTATTGGTATTCATTTAATAATCGCCACGCAGCGTCCGTCGGTTAACGTTATTACAGGTATAATTAAAGCGAATTTCCCCGCGCGTATTGCATTTAGAGTGACTTCAAAAATAGATTCCCGTACCATTTTAGATGGCTCTGGAGCCGATCAGTTAATCGGGCGAGGGGATATGTTGTACACGCAGGGCAACGATATGATACGTATACAATGTGCCTTTGTAGATACGCCGGAAGTTGAAAAAATAACCGAATTTATAGGGTCGCAAAAAGCGTATCCAGATGCTTATTTACTGCCAGAGTATGTTGGCGAAGATGGTGGCACAAATCTTGATATCGATATTGCCGACAGAGATAAGTTGTTTAGAGAGGCCGCCGAGGTTATTGTTACCGCACAACAAGGATCGGCATCTTTATTACAACGTAAATTAAAATTAGGTTATAATCGTGCTGGTAGATTAATAGACCAGTTAGAGGCAGCAGGCATTGTTGGCCCTTTTGAAGGCAGTAAAGCCCGACAAGTGTTAGTGCCAGATTTTATAGCCCTTGAACAATTATTAGAAAATGAAAAGAACTCTTAAAATGAAAACTGTTTTTCTTGCCCTTGCACTTTGTTTTACCATTGTGGGTATGGCACAAAACGATGCAAAAGCGAAAGCCCTACTAGACGATGTGTCTCAAAAGGTAAAAGCTTACGATAATATTGCTTTAGATTTTAAATACGTGTTGCATAACGAGGCCGAAAACATTAATCAAGAAACCCGTGGTAATGTGGTTATGCAAGGCGATAAGTATGTGCTTAATATTTTAGGAATTACAAGAATTTACGACGGAAAGACCTTATACAGTATTAATCCGGAAGATGAAGAAGTAACCATCTCTAAAGAAGATCCGAACGACGAGAATAGCATTACACCAAGTAAAATGTTATCGTTTTATAACGATGGGTACACGTACAAAATGGATATCGACCAAAATGTTAAAGGTAGAAGCATTCAATATGTAAAGCTAACACCTATCGATTCTAATTCCGAAATACAGCATGTTTTATTAGGAATAGACGCCCAGACCAAGCACATTTACAACTTGATAGAAGTGGGTAAAAATGGTACCAAAACAACACTTACCGTAACGTCTTTCGAAACTAACGATACCTTATCTAAGTCTTTGTTCGATTTCGATAAAAATAAATACAAAGGATACTACATTAATACACTTAATTAGTTAGATACTTGAAAATATTAGATCGTTACATACTCACTACCTATCTAAAAACTTTTATCAGCGTGTTTGTTATTCTCATGCTGATTTTTGTATTACAAACCATTTGGCTGTTTATAAAAGAGCTAGCGGGTAAAGATCTGGATATTATAATAGTATTTAAATTCTTGTTGTATTATGCACCTAAATTAATACCCTTGGTATTGCCGCTTACCATTTTATTATCTTCAATAATGGTGTTTGGTAGTTTTGCAGAAAATTACGAATTCGCGGCCATGAAATCTACAGGTATATCTTTACAACGCGCCATGGCGGGCTTAAGTATATTTATAGTTATTCTGGGGGTGGTAACATTCTTTTTTGCTAACGATGTAATTCCGTGGGGCGAATATAACTCGTATAACCTCAGAAAAAACATAGCCAAGCTAAAACCGGCAATGGCCATTGTAGAAGGACAGTTTAACGAAGCTGGCGAAATTAATATTAAAGTCTCAAAAAAAACAGGCGATAACGATCAATATCTGCACGATGTCATCATTCATAAAAAAGCTGAAACAGGATCTGGGAATTACACCACCATTATAGCTAAAGAAGGCGAGTTGTTGAGTAACGAAAATTCCGATATATTAAAGCTAATATTGAAAGATGGCAATTATTACGACGATACGCCGCCTAAAAAGGCCGCTGAGCGCCGTCGTAGGCCATTAACTAAAAGTAGTTTTGAAACTTATACTCTAAACACCGACATATCGCAATTGGACGATGTGGATCTGGAAGAAAAAAACGTGACCGACAAATACAATATGTTAAACGTGTCCGATCTTAACTACACCATAGATTCGTTAACTGTAGAACGCGACGAAGATTATAAATCGTTTTCAAAAAATATATACAATAGGTTTGGGGTTAAGAACCTAAACGGAGGCATGAAACCTAAAACCGATACGGTGTATAGCGGTGCTATTTTAGACATGTTTACCACCTACAAAAAACTTCAAATAGTAGAGTTGGCTTTAAATAATACTTCTAGTACCAAACAGATTATAGAAACGAACGATAAATCGTTTAAAGCGAAATCGTCTTGGTTAAATAAACACGTTATAGCCCTGCACGAAAAACTGTCTTTAGGTTTTGCTTGTGTAATTTTGTTTTTTGTTGGAGCGCCATTAGGGGCTTTAATCAGAAAAGGAGGTTTGGGCTTGCCTATGGTTATTGCCATATTATTGTTTTTAACTTATCATTTTATTGGCATATTTGCTAAAAACAGTGCTAAAGACGGTAGTTTTAATCCGGTGTTGGCGTCGTGGTTTTCAACCATTATAATGTTTCCGTTGGGTGTGTTTTTAACGCGTCGTGCGACAGCCGATAAAGGTTTGTTTGAATTCGATCATATTATGGAGCCATTAAAGAAGTTGTTGCCATTTAAGAATAAAGATAAAGACGAAAACGGCCTAAGTTTCGATTTTAATGATTTCGGACGCTATAAGGAAGATAAATTATTAGAACTTGTAAAAGACCCTACGGTGTATAATTATCATCCAACAGGTAAAATTGAAGCGTTAAAAACCTTAGAAAACCGTAACCTGAGTTTAGATGCCATTCGAGACAAAGGCATACAAATAGACCCTGCTTTAGATGTGGCCAAACGCTACGTAAAGCAGTTTACGATATATGCTAAAATAGCTTTAGTAACTTATGGTTTAGGGGTGGTGTTATTAATACTTCATTTTGTATTTAAAAATAATAAATTGCCAGAAATGGCAGATGTCGCTATAAAAGTAAGCCTAGTTAGTTTTGCTATTTTTGTAGCGTTTTACATTGCGCAGCATTTGCGTTTAAAGGCATTTTACCAACAGTTTAAACAGAAAAATAAAGCTAGTCATATTATCTTTATTATTGTAGGTGTTGTGTTGTATCCTATTTTCTATGTGGTTTTTAAGCATAAAACGAAAGACGACTTAAGTAAAAATGCCGTTCAACTTTTAAAGTAAAAGCAATATCTTTGCACCATGATAACAGATTCTAAAGACACACAAACTATTAAGTTAGATAGTATAAAAGAAGCCATAGACGATATTAGAAATGGCAAGGTGATAATTGTTGTAGACGACGAAGATCGCGAAAACGAAGGCGATTTTGTAGCTGCGGCAAGCAAGGTAACTCCAGAAATGGTAAACTTTATGGCCACACATGGTCGAGGGTTAATTTGTGCCCCTTTAACAGAGTCTAGATGTAAGGCTTTAGATTTAAATATGATGGTTAGTAACAATACCGACCATATGGAAACGGCATTTACTGTTTCTGTAGATTTACGCGGTAAAGGTGTGTCTACAGGGATTTCGGCTGCTGATAGAGCTAAAACCGTAAAAGCATTGGTGGATCCAGAAACCAAAGGTTTTGAATTGGCGAGACCCGGACATATTTTTCCTTTAGTGGCTAAAGATGGTGGCGTTTTAAGACGTACAGGGCACACCGAAGCGGCTATAGATTTTGCCCGATTGGCAGGTTTGCCACCAGCAGGAATTATTGTTGAAATAATGAATGAAGATGGTAGTATGGCGCGTTTGCCCCAGCTGATAGATGTGGCTAAAAAATTCGATTTAAAAGTCGTGTCTATCGAAGATTTAGTGGCTTACCGCATGCAACACGATTCTTTGATTGAGAAAAAAGAAGATTTCGATATCGAAACACGATTTGGTAGTTTTAGACTTCGAGCTTATAAGCAAACCACCAATAACCAAATACATTTAGCTTTAACCAAAGGCGAGTGGAGTGCAGACGAGCCTGTGTTAACACGTGTAAATTCTACTTTAGTAAATAACGACATCTTGGGAACCTTAACCAATAACGCCGATGCTAAATTAGATAATATGTTTAAGGTGATAAATGAAGAGGGTCGAGGCGCAATTTTATTTATTAATCAGGAGCCTAAGGCAATCAATTTACTTAACCGTTTATCGGTTTTAAAAGAGCAGCAGCAACCAGGAGAAGTCGTTAAAGCACCAAGCGTGGTTATGGATGCTAAAGATTTTGGTATAGGCGCACAGATATTACACGATATCTCCATTCATAAATTAAAACTGTTATCTAATAGCTCACATACCAAACGCGTTGGAATGATAGGATACGGTTTGGAAATTACCGATTACGTAACGTATTAATACAATACTTTAGGGTTTAACCCTGACGGTTGCAATACATATATTTTAAAAAGCTTAGCTTAGTGCTAGGCTTTTTTTATGTTTTGGTGTGAGTTAATAATTAAAAAAGATAGAATAAAAAAAAGCGTCTAAAATAGTTTAGACGCTTTGTGAAATTATGGATTGTAAATGATTACTGTACTAATAATTTTTTAGATTTAAGACCATCAGCCGTTTTAATGGTTGTTAACCATAATCCTGGTTTAAAGTCAAAATTCATATCCTCATTAGTTTCAATAGTTTTAACTAAAGCTCCAGTAATGCTATAAATGTTAACCGTAGTTTTAGCAGTTACATTAGAAATGTAAACTCTATCGCCTATAGCTTGAACATCGGTAGATGTTTGTTTATTTACTTCTTTTGTACTAAGCGTTTTGCTGTATTCGCCATTAATGTAAATGTTGGTCTCTAAACCACTACCTAAATCAGCGTCAACCTGTCCTAAGTAAATTCTATACACGCGTATTGTACCACCTCTGTTGGCTATTCGGTATGTACCAGCTGGTCCAGCTTGAAATTGCATAACTCTTACAGCTTCATCTCCAGTATCGTCTCCATCTATAGGGCCATTAGGATTTCCTGTGCCAGCGCCCCAATCAGTAATATCTACAGTTGTACCTGTACCACCAAAAGTTTCGAATTTAAAATATCCAGTGCTAAAGCCTAAGGTACCATCGCCTTCAATATCGGTGTATTGTCCAGACCCTACTACAGTAACCCACTGTCCAGCTTGTAAATCAATTAGAAAGCCACGTCCACCATTTCTGTCCCATCTTTTTTCTCCTGGGGTTGTGTATTGTAGGCAACCTGGATATAATGCAGGATCCATATCATCTGGCATCTCATCACGCTCATCGAATCGCGTTATATTTTTATTTACTGTTAAAATTCTATCGCTATTACTGTCTCGTTGAAAAACCAAGTTGGTTGCACCATCTAAATCTGGAAGCTCTTGTGGTTTAGTGTATAAGCTTTCTCCACTTAATAAAGTACCTCCTGGAGGGGTAGGTGAAGAGCCTTTAGAAGTCACTTGAAAACGAGCGTTACCAGTATAGTCGGCATAATTCGGATTGTAGGTGCTAAAATATAGTGACTGAGCACTTTGGCCGCTTTCATTTTCGAAACCTTCATTAGGGAAATGTTCAATACCTTCATTGTCTGTATATTGTACTTGACGGTTGTAATTTGCAAAGGCGTTAAGGTAGTTTGATGGCATTACGTTTTCATATCCAGCACCAAGTTCCTTGGCACCAAAGTCCCAATATTTGATATCCTGTGCGTGTAAAGCTCCTCCAATAGGAAATACTGAAAGCGCTAATAATAGTAGTTTTTTTGTCATCTTGATAGTTTTAAGTTAAAAAAAAGTGTTTTAGTTTGAATTACTTATAATATACTAAAAATATAGTGCAAATTATAGTTTTTTTAAAAATAAGTGAGTTGATTTTGTTCGATGGTCAATTTCGTAATTTATAATAAAACTATGGTTTAGTCACTTATATGATAATTATTTATTTCTTTTTTTGAGCTTATGCTAAATACAGTTTTTCGCTATACAAAGCTAAGTTTAAGCCGCTTCACTGTACAATCATATTTCATTTTTTTAATTCATTGGTCTCAGTCGTTAGTTGAAACTATGCGTTTTTAGTGCAAGACTTCCAGTTTCTATAAATATTTTTGCGCCACGAATGCACGAATATTTGACATAGTTTTTATAAAAAGAATATTAGTGTATTTGTGGCTAAGATAAATACAAATAATCGGACTTTCAGTAAACCTATAGACTTCCTATCCATAGTGGTTTAGTTCTTCTTTAATTATGAATAGGATTGAATTTTTTGTCATGCAGCTTGAATTCAAAATATCATTATTACACAATAAATAGTATTTTTTTATGATAATGGTGTAGTTTATAAAATTGACCATTGTTCAATAATGTTGCTAAATTATTATTAATTTCTAAAATTGCATGCTATATTATTAAACATCATTTAATTTGATGTGCTAATAATGACGTAGTATTAACTAAACCAAAATTAATTATGAAGAAAAAAACTACCATTTTTTTAATGCTCTTTATAGCATTAATTTCATTTCAAATACACGCGCAAGAGAAACAGGTGCTGTATTTAACCAATTCGAATGCAACAGATGAAGAAGGTGCGGCATCTGTGCCAGGAGACGATGCCATTACCAGAATGCTTAATGCAGACGATAATTTTGTGGTAACAGCAGGAACTATAGATGGAGTTGGAGCTATCACTCCATCTGACTTATCTAGTTATGATTTAATAATTGTTCAGGAGAATGTAGGTTCTGGGAATGCAGCTTTTAAGCCAGAGGACGGTCCGCTAGCATTAAAGAATATAACAGTGCCAGTAATTTATTGTAAATCTGAAGCGTTTAGAGACGGACGAGCAATAACCGACGCCGATGCAGGTATTGCATCTAATAAAAGTAGTCTTTCTGTAACTGTTGCATCAGAGCATCAATCAAACCCATTATTTAGTGGTATCGATTTTTCTGGTGGGAACGATGTAAGATTGTTTTTTAACACAGCAAACGACAATGGAACGGCAGGCGATAATAAAACAGGTCTAAAAGTACTTAATAAGCTGGATATTTCTAATGCGGCTGGAGGTACTTTAGCGACCACGCCAGAGGTGGAAGATGCTGCGTCGTCTATTGTAATAAACCATATACCAGCAGGTACACAGTTAGGAGAGTCGGCTGGAGATGCTGCTAGTGTAGATATTGTTGCTTTAGCATTTGGCTACGGTCCGCAAGTAAGAGCGGACGGTGTAAATATTACTTCTGAAGCTTTAACTATTTGGAGAAATGCAGCCTATGTTTTAACAGGGTTAGATGTGCCAACCACACTTTACGAAAACACTCAAGAGTTATCTATGGTATTGTATTTAAATAATGCCAATACAAATGATGAGGGAGGTGCAGCGTCTGTACCAGGAGATGATGCCATTACAAGAATGCTTAATGCAGATGATAACTTTTCGGTTACAGCAGGAACTATTGATGGAAGTGGGGTTATAAGCCCATCAGATTTATCGTCTTACGATCTTATAATTGTACAGGAGAGTGTATCTTCGGGGAATTCTGTTTTTATTCCAGATGCTGGTGCTTTAGCATTAAAGAACTTAACAGTGCCAGTAATTTATTGTAAATCTGAAGCGTTTAGAAATGCCAAAGCAGTAACCGATGCCGATGCAGGTATTGCATCCAATAAAAGTAGTGTATCTGTTACCGTTCCAGCAGAGCATCAGTCGAATCCATTATTCAGTGGTATCGATTTTACTGCAGGAGATGATGTGCGTTTATTTTTAAGTACAGCCAATGATAATGGAACTGCGGCGGATAATAAAACAGGTTTAAAGGTACTTAATAAACTAGATATTTCTAATGCAGCTGGTGGTACCTTGGCGACTACACCAGAGGTAGAAGATGCTGCTTCATCTATAGTTATAAACCACATACCGGCAGGAACTCAGTTAGGGGAAGTTGCTGGAGATGCTGCTAGTGTAGATATTGTAGCCTTGGCTTTTGGTTACGGCCCTCAAGTTAGAGCTGATGGTAAAAACATTACTTCTGAGGCTTTAACTATCTGGAGAAATGCGGCGTATGTTTTAACTGGAAAAACAGTACCTACAACATTATACGATAATGGTGAGATTGCTAAGAAAATTTTATATGTAAATCAAGAAGGCGTAGGTCAAGGAGAAGGTGCATCTGCACCTGGATCAGATCCGGTTATTAAAATGTTTAAAGCCGATGATAATTTTTATGTAGAATATGTTGAAACTCCAAAAGATGGTTCTAATTTACCAGATATTAATGGATACCAATTGGTTATTGTTCAAGAAACATTATCTTCGGATGCGCCAATGCTTCAACCAGATGGTGTTTTAGGTATAAAAAATACTACAGTGCCAGTAATTTACAATAAAACTTGGGCGTTTAGAAACGGCAGAGCTATAACCGATGCCGATGCTAGTGTTACAGCAACCCAAAATGTATCTGTTACAGCTGCAAATACGAATCACTTTTTATTTAGTGGTATAGATTTTACAGAAGGTAATGATATTAGAATATTTAAGAAAGCCAATGCCAACGACGATGGTAGTGTAGGAGGTAATAAAGGAATAGATGTATTAAACGACATAGACCTTTCTAGTCCTGGAGCAGCATCTGCAGCTACTGTTCCTGAGGTAACTGATGCAACCAAAGCATTTGTAATAAACTATTTGCCATCAGGAACTCAAATCGGTGAAGCAGAAACGGATGTGTTAAACGTTGATGCTGTGGCTTTATCGTTTAGTTATGGAGCTATGGTGTTAGGAGATGGTGAAAATATTTCTCCACAAGCATTAACTATTTGGAGAAATGCAGCTTATGCTTTGATATATGGTATAGCTGAAGTACCAACTACTTTAGTTGAAAATCCAGACTTTGTTTTACCTAGAAAAATACTTTATGTAAATCAAGAAGGTGTAGGTCAAGGTGAAGGAGCATCTGCTCCAGGTGCAGATCCTGTAATAAACATGCTTTATGCCGATGCTAATTTTGAAGTTACTTATATAGAAACACCAGCAGATGGTTCTACTCTTCCTGAAATTTCAGATTACGATTTAGTAATAGCTCAAGAAACAATCAGTTCTGGTGCAGCTATGCTTATGCCTGGTGGAGCATTAGGTGTTAAAGATATCACAACGCCAGTAATATACAATAAAACTTGGGCGTTTAGAGACGGTAGAGCCGTAACCGATGCCGATGCAAGTGTAACAGCTACACAAAATGTATCTATTACAGCGGTAAATAGCAATCACTTTTTATTTAGTGGAATAGATTTTACTGAGAGCGACGACATAAGAATTTTTAAAGAAGCTAATGCTAACGATGATGGTAGCGTTGGAGGAACCAAAGGTATAGATGTATTAAATGGTTTAGATATCAATAATGCTATAGGAGCTACAGCAGCTACTGTACCAGAAGTTTTAGATGCCTCTCAAGCTATAGTAGTTAATTATATTCCTGCAGGAACACAATTAGGAGAAGCAGAAACAGATGTTTTAGGTGCAGATGCCGTAGCACTATCATTTAGTTATGGAGCTACTATTTTAGGAGATGGTGCGAATGTTAGTCCACAAGCATTAACCATTTGGAGAAATGCAGTTTATGCCTTAACATTTGGAATAGCAGATGTGCCAGATACGCTTGTTGAAAATCCTAAATTTACTTTAAGTATAGATAAACCGGGCGAAGTTTCAGATGTGTCATCTCATGTAAGAGCAATTAAAAATAAAGTATACGTTTCTAATGTTAAGATGGCTACAGAAGTTAATATTTATAGCATTACAGGAGCTTTAGTTAAAACAGTTAAAACCAATAATGATATGGATTTTGAGTTCAGATCTGGTTTATATATTGCTACTGTAAAAACTTTAGAGGGAACAAAATCTGTTAAGTTTATTGTGTCTCATTAATTTGAGCTAAAAGAAATAAAGTTTTTTTATTCACTAATAAGGCATGTGTTATATGGTAACACATGCCTTATTTATTTTGTACATATTTAAATTTAAAATGGATATGGAATTGATAACGATTTGATATTGTAAAATTTAGGTTGAAAACCGAAATGCGTTAACATGAAAAGTAGGAAGTTATCTTGTTTATTGTTAATTTTTCTTTGCTTTTTAATGAATTTAATTAAATAATTTTAATTTTATAAAATTGGTCATAGTTCAAAAATAACAGTTAATTATTATTAATTTAACAATATTGCCTGCCTATATTCCAATTTATAAAAAAACTAAACTAAACTAATATGAAAAACTTAATAGGCAATCCGCTTGCCATATTGCTTTTTTTGTTAATAACATTTTCGGGGTTTGCCCAAAACTCTACTGACAGAAAGGAAATTACTGGATCTGTTTTAGATAATAATGGAATGCCTGTCTTGGGTGTTAATATTGTCGAGAAAGGTGTAAGCAATGGAGTAGTAACGGATTTTGATGGAAATTATAGTATAACAGTAAAATCTGATGCAATACTTGTATTTTCTTATGTAGGACTAAAGACAGTCGAGCATTCGGTAGAGGGGAAGTCTAGAATAGATGTTACCCTGCAAGAAGATACAGAATCCTTAAACGAAGTTGTTGTTGTAGGATATGGCTCCCAAAAGCGGGAAGCCATAACAGGAGCTGTGGAATCAATTAAAGGAGAAGAGATAGAAGATCTTCCTGTAGGCGATTTATCGTCGGCTTTAGTTGGACGTGTATTGGGTGTAGGTGTAACAGGTGGAGAATCTAGACCAGGAGTTCCTGCACGAATTACAATACGTAACCCTGTTTCGGGTAATAATATTAGAGCAAAAGATGCTAATTTTACCGATCCGTTATATGTTATAGACGGTATAGTGCAATTAGATCCTAATACAGGGTATAGCGATCCTACGTTGTTTAATAATTTAGATGCTTCCGAGGTTGAAAGCATTTCCTTCTTAAAAGATGCTTCGGCTGCCATTTATGGCTCAAGAGCTTCCCAGGGGGTTGTTTTGGTAACAACCAAGCGCGGAAAAAAAGGGCCAGCTAAGTTTTCTTATAGCGGTAATTTTTCTATTTCAGATGAGGCGTATAGAACAGAAATGTTAAATGCCTACGAATACGGGAAGTCATTCAACATCATGAACAGTGTTAATCCAGAACAAAATATTGGAAATAATTACGACCCTTCCAATTCGACTCCCGATAATCGCTATTTCTTTTCACCAGCAGAGTTAGAACATTTTAGAACGATTAATTATAATGCCCTAGACCAATATTGGTCCTCTTCAGGTAGTCAGAGACATAATCTAAATTTATCTGGAGGTACCGATGATGCTACATATTTTGGTGGTGTGTCATTTTTTACACAGGATGGTAATTTAGGAACTCTAGACTATGATAGATGGTCTTTTAGAGCCGGATCTAATGTGAAAGTAGCAAAAGGTTTGAAGGCCGATTTTCAAGTGTCTGGTTATTTTACAGATGTTACCAGAACGTCCAGTTCTATCGGTAATCAAAATCCAGAAGATGATTTCAGACAATTACAAAATAGAACACCATTTATGCCTATGTATGTAGATGGCTTACCTGCCGTATTAAATGGTTCGGAGTCTAGTGATGAAATTATAGGATTTCATTATGGAGAATTACTTAGGTTGAATAACGTGTCTGATAATGCTGATAGTAATGTAACTGTTAATATAAATTTAGAGTACGAGGTTCCTTTTATAGAAGGTTTAAAGTTGAAGGCTAATTATGCACGACAAGAAACCAGTGGTAGAGGTAACCAAACGGGTAGTATCTATACGCTTAATCAGTTTTTTGGAGCAGATCAATTAACCACAGAAGGTCAAACTTATATAGTTTATGAAAACGGTTCTGGACCTTTAGGTACAAATACAATTAGACGCCAGGTTGAAGTAGTAAATAACGACAGGATATTAATTGATAATAGTAGAAGTGGTACCGATCAATCGCGGTTTCAAGCCACTTACGATAATAGCTTTGGGAAAAGTACAATTTCAGCATTATTTGCTGTAGAAAAATCAGAAAGGTTTTTCTATACCGATCGTATTATCGCTAATGGTGTTCCAGATTGGGCAGATGGTATGATATGGCAAACAATTGATGGAGTAGATACAGAATACACTTACAATAGAAGAAGTGAATCTGGAGATTTGGGATATATTGGTAGAATTAATTATGATTATGATGACACCTATTTTGCCGAACTTTTGTTCAGATCCGATGCTTCTGCAAAGTTTGCACCAGAAAATTATTGGGGTAATTTTATTTCTGTTTCAGGAGGATGGATTATTTCCAATGAAGATTTCTTTGAATCGAATGTAATCGATTTCTTAAAGTTTAGAGGGTCTGTTGGTGTTGTTGGTAAAGATGATATTAAACCGTGGCAATGGCGACAAAATTTTGATGCTCGACCAGGCGAAGGTGCTGTTTTTGGTGGTAACGAATCGGCATCTGATGGTTTAAAAGATAGTGGGCAAGCCAATAGAGATGTTAAATGGGGACAAGAGTTAAAAACAAACTTTGGATTTGAATCTCGATTTTTAGATAGTAGATTGGCTGTTTCTGCAGAAACGTTTTATAATTATGGAACAGATTTATTAGTTAATTTAAATTCCGGAGTTCCTTTTACTGTGGGAGGGGCAACAGCTGCGTCAAACGCAGGAAGAGCCAATACTTGGGGAACAGAAATTTCAATTGGTTGGAACGATACAGTAGGTAGAGACTTTACTTATGGCGTTAACTTTAATATGGGATGGTATAATAATGATATCATTGAAGGAAATTTTGCTAATCCAGATAACTGGTATCCTTGGCAAACTAACCAGCCAGGTCCTTCAGATAGAGGTGCTTGGGGTTACGATTACATGGGCATGTTTAAAAATCAAGCCGATATTGATAATTATTTAGCAGAAACAGGTGTAACTAAAATTTTTGATATAGATGCAAAAAACCTTCAGCCAGGAATGTTATATTACAGAGATGTTAGAGGGGCTTGGGATCCAGAAACAAGAACATTTGCAGAAAAAGATGGTGTTATCGATGAATTCGATCAAATTCAGTTAAAAGAAAGAGCGAAAGGGCCGCAGGGCTTCGCATCAACATTTAGATTTGGCTATAAAGGCCTTACTTTAAATACGGTTTTAACTGTTAATTGGGGTGGTTATCGCGAAGTAGGCAATGCTAAAGATCCATATGATTCTTATGCTATTAGTGGTAACTATCAAAACAGACCAAAATTCTGGTCAGATATGTATCACCCAGAATTAAATCCAAATGGAACCATTCCTAACCTTTCAAGCTCTATTAATGAAAGTGTGGGACAAAGTCAAGGTGGGATAAATACTGTAAGTTCTAAGTTTTGGCAGGTTAGTAGTTTTAGTTTGGTAATGAGAAATATTAACTTAAGTTATGCTTTTCCTAAAGATTTAACTGAAAGAGTAGGGTTAAGTAGTTTTAGACTTAATTTTGTGGCCATGAATCCATTTATTCTATTTAATCCATATAAAGATTTTGGGCTAACTCCATATGGGTCGTATAACAATTATCCAACACTTCGAACTTTTTCTTTAGGTTTAAATATTGGTTTTTAAAAAAATAAAAAACAGACAGCATGAAAAATATAAAATTATATCATCTTTTTACTTTATTTGTTACGTTCTTTCTTAGCAATTGTAGTACAGATTTTATAGAAGAAAAGAAGGATTATTCTAGTGTTAATGTAGGCATTTTTGAAGACGAAGAGCTAGCGACACGCTATCTAGACTATTTGTACTACTTAATGTTGCCAGATAATGATCCTAATATGGCTATGTGGTCAAGAGCCGCTGTAGAACATTCAGGTGCCGATTTATTTGCTAAAGCATCTGATGAATTGGGAGGACAAGTTGATATAAATAGAGAGTATCCAGATATTTCGCCAACAAACAACCATTGTTTAAGATCTTTAGGGCAGACCATTCAATCCAGTGCACAAAACAATGCCTGGACAAGGATAAGGTATTGCAATTTTTATTTAGGTAATATAGACGAATATACGGGACTTGATGAAGATTTTAAAAATCAAATTAAGGGTCAGTTTCATTTTTGGCGCGCGTGGCAATATTTTGAGCTAGTAAGATTGTACGGGGGAGTACCTTTGGTGTTAGAGGCTCAGCCTGCTAATATAAACGATACAGATGTGCAAACACCTAGAAGTACTTCTGCAGAAGTAATAGAACAAATCGTTGCCGATTTAGATATGGCTCAGAGCTTACTACACGAGGCAAGACCATACGAACCTAATGAAATTGGCAGAATAACAGTTGAAGCTGCTGCAGCTTTAAAAGGAAGAGTGTTATTAACTTGGGCAAGTCCGTTGTTTAATAGAAATGATGATAGAGGAAGATGGCAACGTGCTTACGATGCCAATTTAGAAGCATATAATATATGTTTGGATGCAGGAAAAGGCTTAGACCCAGACTGGAAAAATATGTGGTTTAAAGATAATGGTATGGAATCTATCTTTGGTTTCGGATTTAATAATTTTGCCGATAATGATTCTGGTTTTCAAAGAAATAATTACACAGAATATCAATCCCGTTCAGAAGATCAAGGCGGTAATGGCGGTATATCACCAACAAAAAATATTGTAGATGCTTTTCCAATGGCAGATGGTAGTGCATATGATGTGAGTAGCGATTTAAATGAATTCTATAAGAATAGAGATCCTCGTTTTTATCATACATTTGCTTATAATGGTTCTATTTGGTCATTTTCTGAAGATAGAGATTATCGAAATTGGACTTATTTTTGGTATCCACAAGCAGTAGGACCAGACGAACCTAAGATTGCTACCAATACATTTCAAAATGGTTCAGGAATATATTTAAGAAAATTCACAAACGATAACTCTAGTGAAACTGCTAATTTTCAAAATAACGGAGCCGATTATATGGAAATTCGTTTCGCAGAAGTGGTGTTAAATTTAGCCGAATCGGCTATTGGTGTTGATAAATTGGCCGAAGGCATGGGCTATATAGAAGATATTAGACAGCGTGCTGGAGTACAGAATTTAGATGGTCATTACGGTTTAGGAAACGTAAGTTCTAGAGACCAACACTTTGCAGCTGTTATTAATGAAAGGAAAGTTGAGTTTGCTTACGAAAATAAACGTTTTCACGATTTAAGACGTTGGATGTTATTTAATGATAATACAGGAACCTGTACTAGATTAAACCAAAAACCAATAGATGGTTCTAGAAGACAGGGGTATTATACATTTGCAAAATCAAACCCTGAATCATTTTATATAGGCATTCCAGATCCTTTTAAAGGAGAGAATGCACCTATAATTAATAGAGATGCAACAACTTACCCAGATGGTATAACCACCTACGAAGAGTATGTAGATTATTTATACGATAACCATTTTGAAGTTCAGGTTCGAGATGATGTAGATCCTGTTAATTTTACTTTTAAATGGTATGATGAGTATTATTTCTTTGGAATATATCAAAATTTATTAGACTCGGCCCCGTATTTGGAGCAAACAACAGGATGGGGAGGATCATTCAATCCTTTAAATTAATTTAATAAATAGCAACTTTAATAAAAGGCCTGTATTTATAAATCAATACAGGCTTTTTGTTTCGTGAATTACCAAAGTTATTTAGATAAATGAGTCTTGAGTTTAACAAAAATTGCAGTATAGTACAGGATAGTCGCATTGTATAATCTCTATATATTTGAGAACCGTAATCGATTGCATAAATCAATTTTGTAATCCTTTAACTAATTAATTACATTAATTATGAAACACATTTTAAAAACATACCTAGTTGTTTTTTTTATAGGTATTTGGAGTAATTCTATACTGGGTCAGTCTCCTATAGTAATTGCTGGTATTGTGGTCAATGAAAAAGGAGAGAAACTTGTAGGGGTTAACGTGGTGGAAGAAGGCGTTTCTAATGGCGTTGTAACGAATGGCAAGGGAGAGTTTGTAATTAAGATGCTTAATTTAGGAAAATTAAGATTTTCTAATGTGGGAATGGTTCCACAAGTCATCGATATTAAAAATGAAAGTAAGCTTAAAGTGATATTGATGGATAAGGATGACATTGAAAGTGATGTTATCGTTATAGATTATCCGGAGAAAAGCAAATCAAAAGAGAAGCCTTCCCTAGGAACTTAAAAAATAAAGAAAAACTTTCTCAGTCTTTTTTCAAGCCATAAAAGTCGGGCGCCTCAAGACATTTGCTTTAATTTAAAAAACGCTTTATTAAAAATGAAAATGACATTTCATTTTACACATAAAATAGATCAAAAAAATATTATGAAAACAAAAAGATTTCTTCTAATAGGTATACTTTTAGGTATGAGCAATGTCTACGCACAATACCCAAAATTAACTAAGGAAGACAAAGCTAAAGAAGAAGCTATTAAAGCCGAAGCCTATAAGCATTCTGATGAAGCTTGGGAAAAGGCTAAAATTATAGTCCAAAAAGAAGCCAGAGAAGGAAAACCATACATTCCCTGGGCAGGGCGTCCAACCGATTTGCCACAGGCAGATATTCCTGCGTTTCCAGGAGCCGAAGGCGGCGGAATGTATACCTATGGTGGTCGTGGCGGTGAAGTTTATACCGTAACCAGTCTTGCCGATGATGGCCCTGGATCTTTACGTGAAGCTTGCGAAAAAGGCGGTGCCAGAACTATAGTATTCAACGTGGCAGGTATTATTACTCTTAAAACGCCATTAATTATTCGTGCACCTTACATTACCATTGCGGGGCAAACAGCTCCTGGCGATGGCGTTTGTGTGGCAGGCGAGACTGTTTGGATCGATACACACGATGTCATTATCCGTCATATGCGTTTTCGCAGAGGCGAAACCTTTGTAGGTCGTCGCGACGATGCTATTGGAGGAAATCCTGTAGGGAATATTATGTTAGACCACATTTCTGCAACTTGGGGATTAGACGAAAATATGTCTATCTACAGACACATGTACAGTCCAGGAGCCGATTATAAAGATGAAAAAAAACCAACCGTAAACATTACTATTCAAAATAGTTTATTTGGTGAAGCTTTAGATACCTATAACCATGCTTTTGGTAGTACTTTAGGTGGAGAAAATTGTTCGTTTATGCGAAATATGTGGGCGAATAATGCCGGGAGAAACCCTTCAATCGGGTGGAACGGTATTTTCAATTTTGTGAACAATGTCATGTTTAACTGGGTACACCGTTCTATAGATGGTGGCGATTATACTGCTAAATACAACATCATTAACAACTATTACAAACCAGGGCCATTAACACCACTCGATCAACCAGTAAGTTATAGAATTTTAAAACCAGAAGCGGGTAGAAGTAAATTAGATACTATGGTTTACGGTCGTGCTTATGTTAAAGGAAATATTGTAGAAAATAATTCAAAAATCACTAAAGATAACTGGGCTGGTGGCGTTCAGATTGAAGGTAAAGATGGTGAATTGTTAGATTTTGAAGGCGCAAAACCATATTTTGATTATATGAATGCAAGCACTCCTTTTCCAATGCCTTGGATTCGCGAAATTATGGATGCCGATGAAGCATTCGATTATGTAACCGAACATGTTGGTGCTACACTTCCTATTCGCGATGTTGTAGACCAGCGTATTGTTAGAACGGTAAAAACAGGAAAACCAGAATATGTAAAGGGGCTAGATCCAGACTCGTTTTATCAGTTCGAGCACCGTCGTTTGGCCAAAGATTCTTATAAACATGGCATTATAACAGATATCGCTCAAGTTGGTGGTTATCCAGAATATAAAGGAACTCCATATGTTGATTCAGATAAAGATGGAATGCCAGATGCTTGGGAAAAGAAATATGGTTTAAACCCTAATGACTATTCCGATTGTAAAGTAGATAACAATAACGATGGCTATACTAATATAGAATCGTATATTAATGGCATCAATCCGAAGAAAAAAGTAGATTGGAAAAATCTAGAGCATAACCAAGACACTTTAGATGAATTAAAAGACGGCTTGGCAGCGTATAAAAAATAATATAAATACATTAAAATTCCTGCTTGTCTGTGCATTGCAGGAATTTTTTTAAGACCTAAATTATAATGATAGTAAAAACAAGACTTTTAGCAGTAATCATTTTAATACTTACACAGCAGTTTGTAATGGCACAAGCTGTAGATCCCGAATATGTAAAAGTAACTAACGATAGAGCTCAGAAAATTGTAGATGGTTTGGATCTGAACAATGCCGAACAGGAACTGGTTGTTCGCGATTTAATTGCTAATCAATACAGAAACCTTAATACTATACATGAATCTAGAGACGCCGAAATTGAAACGGTAAAAGCGTCTTCAAAATCTAATGAAGTACAAGAAAAGGAAATAGAGAAAATTAAATCTAAAGCCGATAAAGATATCGATAAACTACATAAAAAATATGTTAACAATTTGTCTAAAACGCTAAACGACGATCAAGTTAATGCGGTAAAAGATGGAATGACTTACGGGGTGTTACCTAAAACCTATGCGGCCTTTCTAGAAATGATACCAAGTCTTAAAGACGACGAAAAAAAATATATTTATAGTAATTTAGAAGAAGCCAGAGAGCACGCCATGGATGGTGGTTCTTCTCACGAAAAACACTGGTGGTTTGGTAAATATAAAGGACGAATTAATAATTATTTATCAGCGCGTGGTTACGATCTTCAAAAGGAAAGAGACGATTGGTATAAACGCATAGAGGCCGAAAAAAATAAAACAAACTAATTACTTAACTAACCAAGAACCTATTTTAACTAATATATAATAGCATGAAATTTTCAGCATCAAAAGCAATAAAATCAGGTATCGTTTTAAGTGTTTTTAATATAGCTACGGTACTGGCGCAATACCCAGAAATTCCAAAAGCACTGCAAGACAAAACCGATGAAGCCATGGCTCAAGAAGAAGCTCGGTTAGACCAAATTTGGAAAGCTAATTATCACATAATTGAAGATGAAACCAAACAAGGCAAACCTTATATCCCTTGGGCTTCAACGCCTGCAGATTTAGTTCAGGCCGATATTCCTGCTTTTCCGGGTGCCGAAGGCGGTGGCGCTTTCACTCAAGGTGGTCGTGGCGGAAAAATTTTCGTTGTAAACAGTTTAGCCGATAGCGGTTCTGGAACTTTGCGCGAAGCTTTAGAAGCTGTAGGTGCGAGAACGATCGTGTTTAATGTTGCGGGAATTATTCAGTTAGAAAAGCCTATAAACGTGCGTGCACCTTATGTAACCATTGCAGGACAGACGGCTCCTGGCGATGGTATTTGTGTAGCAGGCGAATCGGTGTTAATAGATACGCACGATGTTATTATTAGATACATGCGTTTTCGACGCGGGGCAACCGATGTAACTAGAAGAGACGATGCTTTGGGCGGAAATCCTATAGGAAATATTATAATAGATCATTGCTCTGTAAGCTGGGGATTAGACGAAAATATTTCCATGTACAGACACATGTTTCAAGCCAACGAAAAGTCGAAACGCGAAAAGTTACCAACAGTAAATGTTACCATTCAAAATACCATTTCTTCTGAAGGTTTAGATACATATAACCATGCCTTTGGTAGTACTATTGGTGGTTTAAACAGTACGTTTGCTCGTAATTTATGGGCCAATAACATTTCCAGAAACCCATCTATAGGCATGTATGGCAGTTTTAATTTTGTAAACAATGTGTTGTTTAACTGGTGGAACCGCTCTTTAGATGGTGGCGATTACCGTTCTAGATTCAATATTATTAATAACTATTTTAAACCAGGGCCAATTACTCCAGAAAATGAGCCTATTCGTTATAGAATTATTAAACCAGAAACAGGATATTACGAGCCAAAAACGCCTGGGCGTGCTTATGTAAACGGTAATATTGTTGAAGGAGCTCCCGAAGTTACTAAAGATAATTGGAATGGCGGCGTACAACCAGAAGGTGATAGAGATTTAGCTTATATTAAGCAAGCTAAACCGTTTAAAATGGCAAATGTTACCATCTTAGAAACTAAAGCGGCTTATCAATACGTGTTAGATAATGTGGGCGCAACTTTACCCGTTCGCGATGCGGTAGATGAGCGTATTATTAAAACAGTAAAAACTGGAAAAGTAGCCTATAAAGATGGTTTAGAAAACACCATTGGTAAAGAATTTATAAAACGAAGACTTCCTGCCGATTCTTATAAAAAAGGCATCATTACGCATCCCGATCAGGTTGGTGGTTATCCAGAATACAAAGGTAAGCCTTATAAAGATTCGGATAGTGATGGGATATCAGACAGATGGGAGAAAAAATATGGTTTAAATCCGAATGATGCTTCCGATGCGAATCAGGATGTAAACGGCGATGGCTATACCAATATCGAAAAGTACATCAACGGAATCGATCCGACTAAAAAGGTGGATTGGACGAATGCAAAAAATAATGTAAACACCTTATCGGATAGATTATTGCAATAACAGAACATCAGGCAATTATGAAATTTATCGGCATAAAAAGTAGAGGGCTTTATCGTAAAGGTAAAGTCCTTTTGTCAAGTTTAATAGTAGGCTCTACTGTGCTTTACAGTCACGCACAACAAGCATTTCCAGATCTTGTTAAAGATGAAAATGGAAAGGTTCTGCATGTGGCCGATAGTTTAGGAAACCAGATTCCCGATTTTTCGTTTGCGGGTTATATGGCTTCCGAAAAGGCAATCCCAACAGTCGATGTTAAAATTTTTGTATCGCATCAAGTTGAAGATGCTACGCAAAATATTCAAAATGCGATCGATTATGTGAGTAGATTAAAACCAGATGTTAACGGATTCCGTGGTGCTGTGCTTTTAGATAAAGGTACTTTCAAAATTAACGGTACTTTATATTTAAAAGCTTCGGGTGTTGTGCTTCGCGGAAGTGGGAATGAAGATAACGAAACTGTCTTGTTAGGTACTGGTTTAAAGCGTGAAGCTTTAGTAAGTGTTTTAGGTGAAGACAACAGAACTTATGCCGATACTTTAGTATTCAAAACAACATATACACCGCTTGGTGCTCAAAAAATTCAATTAGAACAAACGTCTAAATTAAAGCCTTCCGATGATATCATCATTCGTCAACGGTTAACCGATAAATGGATTAAGACTCTTGGAATGGATTTCTTTGGCGCAGAAACTGGCTGGATTGGTTGGAAAACCAGAGATTGGGACATTACCTGGAACCGCGTTGTTAAAGACGTAAAAGGTAACGAGGTGACTTTAAATGCACCGCTTACAATGACTTTAGATGATACCTTTGGTAAACCCGAAATTGTTAAATATACGTGGACAGGAAGAATAGAAAATGTAGGTGTAGAAAATATGAGTATGCAATCTACTTTCGATGCTTCAAACCCAAAAGACGAGCAACACCGTTGGTTTGGTGTTAGTCTGGCTAATGTAAAAAATGCTTGGGTGCGTCAGGTAAACTTTAAACATTTTGCTGGGGGTGCAGTAAACGTTTTAAAAACTGCACAGCAGATTACTGTAGAAGATTGTATGGCTACCGAACCTGTTTCGGAAATTGCAGCGTTTAGAAGGCATACGTTTTACACCGAAGGGCAACAAACCTTATTTCAGCGTTGTTATTCCGAGTACGGGTATAACGATTTTGCCGTGGGTGGTTTAGGCACAACAGGACCTAATGCTTTTGTTCAATGTCATTCCTATTTGCCTTACAGTAATAGTGGGGCGATAGGCTCATGGGCAACAGGCGTGTTGTTCGATGTGTCGTATGTAGATGGCGAGGGCATCAATTATAACAACCGCGAACAAACAGGGCGCGGTGCTGGTTGGACGGCAGCTAATAGTGTTATTTGGGAGACTTCAGCTTCAAAACTATTAAATTATAGTCCGCCAACAGCTCAAAACTGGGCTTTCGGTGTTTGGGGAGGCATTATGGGCGGCAATGGCCATTGGAAAGATGTCAACAACCATATTACACCAAGAAGTTTATTTTACGCACAGTTAGAAAATCGTTTAGGAGAAATACCTATGGATCCTCATATTTATGATATGGGGTCTGAGCCAACGTCTAGCCCTACTGTAGAGCAGGCCAAAATATTAACACAGGAGGCCGAAAATGAAGTGATGAGTATGCCACAATGGATTCAGAAATCGTCTGAAGCAAATCCGATACCAATTGGCACAGAAAATATAGGTGAAAAACCAAATTTATGGCAAATTCGCCCGCCATCAGGAGCTCATTATTACAATCCGAAAACAGAAATTATTGCAGGAAAATTAGTTTTTGAAGGGGCATTAATTACAGGAGAAAAGCAAAACGTGCAATGGTGGCGCGGAAGCCTAAGAAAGCATGATATTAATAATTCCAGACCTCACGTTACCCGTTTTGTGCCAGGACGAACAGGTACTGGTTTTACAGATAATTTAAACGATGTGGTTCAATATTTCCAAGAGCATAATATTGCCGCTTTAGACCACAATTACGGTTTGTGGTACGAACGCAGAATGGACGACCATGAACGTACCCGAAGAATAGATGCTGATGTTTGGCCGCCGTTTTATGAGCAACCTTTTGCACGCTCTGGCCAAGGTTTGGCCTGGGATCAGTTAAGTAAATACGATTTAACAGAATTTAATGCTTGGTATTGGGATCGTTTACAAGAGTTTGCCAGTTTAGCCGAAGATCACGGGCAGGTGTTAATCAATCAGCAGTATTTTCAGCATAACATTATCGAAGCAGGTGCGCATTGGTCTAGTTCGCCTTGGCGTTCCATTAATAATATAAATGAAACCGGATTTCCTGAGCCTCCGCCGTATGCTGGTGACAAGCGAATTTTTATGGCCGAGCAGTTTTACGATGTCACTAACAAACAGCGTAAAGCGCTACATCAATCCTTTATAAAAAAATCTTTCGATAATTTTAAAAATCAGTCTAACGTTATACAATTCACAAGCGAAGAATATACTGGGCCGCTTCATTTTATGCAGTTTTGGTTAGATGAAGCGCAACATTGGAAAAATGAAAATGCCGATAATACTCTAGTGGGATTAGCGGCAACCAAAGATGTTCAGGATGCTATTTTAAATGATGCTAAACGTGAAAAAACAGTCGATGTTATAGATATTAAATATTGGCATTACCGCGAAGATGGTTCGGTGTATGCTCCAGAAGGCGGTAAAAATTTAGCGCCACGACAGCATGCTCGCAAAATGAAAACGGGTAAAGAAACGGCCGAGCAGGTTTATCGTGCAGTTCTAGAATATCGAAATACATATCCAGAAAAAGCAGTGTTATATTCTACCAATGCTGCCCCTAGGTTTGGATGGGCTGTGCTTATGGCAGGGGGCTCATTACCAAGCATACCAAAGGTAGAGGTTAATGCATTTAATAGCATTGTGGCTACAGCCAAACCAAAAATTAATTCTAATTATAAAGATGCCGTTTGGTGTTTAGAAAATCCAGGGAAATCGTACGTGTTATACTTTGCTAAGGCGCATACGTACACCTTAGATCTGTCAAATGCTCGCGGAACCTTTTCTGTATACTGGGTAAACGCGAAAGACGGAAAAGTAATCTCGAAAACTAAAATTAAAGGAAAATCTAATATACAACTAGAGCAGCCAAAAGGCATGGAACATGCGGTTGCAGTTGTGGTTAAAATATAAACTAAAGTTATGATTAAAAGTGCTAACGTTGTTAAAAGTCTTATTGCCGTAGGTTTGCTAGCTATGGTTATTTCGTGTTCAGGAAATAAAAAAGAAGCTATTATAAAAGAAGATGTCTCAGAGCCTTTAATTTCTAAGTTAGAAGTGCAAGGGCATTATTTTAAAAAAGAAAATGGGAAACCGTTTTTCTGGTTGGCAGATACGGGCTGGTTGGCTTTTAATAAATTGAATAGAGAGGAGTTAAAAACGTATTTTCAGGATAGAAAAGACAAAGGATTTAACATCATTCAAATCATGACTCTTCACTCGCTCGAAGTGGCAAATGTCTATCAGGATTCTGCTTTAGTGGCAAAAGATATATCGAAACCTTTGGTAACCGAAGGCAGCGATTTTAACAATCCCGAAGCGTATGATTTTTGGGATCATGTAGATTACGCTTTAGATGAAGCCGAAAAACAAGGTTTGTATTTAGGGATGGTGCCTGTTTGGGGCTCGCCGGTAACAGCAGGAGATGTCTCGTTAGAACAAGCGCAAGCATATGCCGATTTTTTATCGGAACGTTTTAAAGGCCGAAAAAATATTATATGGTTAGTTGGTGGCGATACGTTTGGTAACGAGAATACCGAAATCTGGAATGCCATAGGAACCACTTTAAAAGCTAATTTTCCAGATTTATTGGTGACGTTCCATCCTAGAGGAAGAACCGATTCTTCCGATAATTTTCACAACCAGTCTTGGTTAGATTTTAACATGTTCCAATCGGGGCATCGTCGTTACGATCAGGACGATACCGAGCGTAATTATGGCGAAGATAACTACAAATTTGTTAATGTCGATTTCAACTTAAAACCAACAAAGCCAACCTTAGATGGAGAGCCTTCATACGAAGGGATTCCACAAGGTTTACACGATACCTTACAACCACATTGGAAAGCTAAAGATCTACGCCGTTACGGTTATTGGTCGGTGTTTGCTGGTGCAGCTGGATTCACCTACGGAAACAACCATATCATGCAAATGCATGCTAATCACAAGATTCCAGAAGCTTACGGAAGTAAAACCTATTGGGTAGAGGCGTTAAACGATCCAGGTGCTGGACAAATGATTCATTTGAAAAATTTAATGTTGAAGTTCGACTATTTCAACCGTATTCCAGATACTAGCTTGGTAGCCAATCAAGGCGAAAAATACGATTATATCGCCGCCACACGAGGTAACGATTATGCATTACTGTACACGTACACTGGGCGTGCCATTAAGGTGAATATGGGTATTGTTCAAAGCGAAAATGTTGAAGGGTCTTGGTTCAATCCATCAACAGGAGAAACTACGGCTATTGGAACGTTAAAAAATGAAGGTATTTTAGATTTTGATGCACCTGGAGAGTCACAGGAAGGAAACGATTGGGTATTAATTTTAATGTCGAAGTAATTATATAGATTAATATAAGTAGGGGTGAGATATTTCGCTTTGCTCAATATGACAAGGTGTTTGTGTCATTCCGAAAGAAGAATGAGGAGGAATCTCATACAGATGATTAAATTATAAGTTGAAATTTTAAATGGGTCAAAAAAAGGTTATGAAGAAATTAGTTTTAATATGTTGCGTTTTAGTGTCAACCGTAGGTTGGGCAAATAACGGTTGGTTTAATATTTTAGAGCATGGCGGAAACAATAAAGGCGAATTATGTACCGAGGCGATTCAAGGGGTTATCGATAAGGCTTCAGAAGTTGGTGGAGGCACTGTGTATTTTCCAGCAGGGGAATATTTAACAGGTGCTTTAACCTTAAAAAGCAATATTGTTTTACACGTTGAAGCTGGTGCTTTAATTAAGTTTTCAACCAATTTTGATCATTATTTACCATTTATAGAAGTGCGTTGGGAAGGTACCGTTATTCAAACCTTTAAGCCACTTTTACATGCTAGAAATGCTAAAAATATTACGATTACTGGTCGCGGAACAATCGATGGTCAAGGTCGTGCTTGGTGGGAAGAAATATGGAGAATAGAATCTTCCAAAGAAAAATTAGAGCCAACCAAATATCAAAAAATGACCGCTGAAGCGAATAAAGATGTAAAAACCGAAGATTACTACAAAAGAACACGTAGTTATATGTTTCATCGTCCGCCATTATTTCAAGCGTTTCAATGCGAGGATATAACTATTGAAGGAGTTACCATTCAGAATTCACCGTTTTGGACTATTAATCCAGCGTTTTGTGATAACATTACTATTGACAATGTAACTATTTTCAATCCGTATTCACCTAATACAGACGGAATCAATCCAACGTCGTGTAAAAACGTGCACATTTCTAATTGTCATATTAGTGTGGGAGACGATTGTATCACTATTAAATCAGGTCGTGATGCCGATGGAAGAAAATGGGCAACACCAACCGAAAATGTAACTATTACTAATTGTACCATGTTAAGCGGTCACGGAGGAGTGGTTATTGGTAGTGAAATGTCTGGAGGGATTAAAAAAATAACCATTGCAAACTGTGTGTTTGATGGCACCGATAGGGGTATTCGTTTAAAAGCTGCTAGAGGTCGTGGAGGCGTTGTGGAAGATATTCGCATAAGCAATGTAGTGATGAATAACATCCAGAAAGAAGCCTTTATGTTGAATTTATTTTACGATAAAAACACTGTAGAAGGCCCTGTTACAGAAAAAACACCAATTTTTAGAAACATTCATATCAGTAACGTTACAGCAACCAATGTTAATACTGCGGGACGTATTTTAGGAATTCCAGAAATGCCTATCCACAACATTACATTTTCAGATGTTGACATTGATGCTAAAGAAGGTTTTTCGGTTCATACTGCTAAAAATATTGAGTTTCACGATGTAAAAATCAACACCACATTAGGAAGTGCTTTTAAGGTTGAAGATACAGAGCAAATTATTTTAGACAATGTAGGAACTTCAAAACCTATTGCAAATAAACCTGTAATTAGCATAAAAAATGTGAAAACAGCTTTCATAGGAAATAATTTTCCAATGCAACCTACAGATGTGTTTTTACAAGTTCAAGGAGAGCAAACTCAAGCTATTTATTTAAAAAACAATGTGTTTGATAATGTGAAAACACCTTTAGAAGCAGGAAAAGATTTAAAAGAAGAAATAAAAGTCAATTAATTAGCAATACATTATATAGGGGTGTTTAAAGAGTGTCTTTTGTCATTTCGAGCGAAGTCGAGAAATTTTATCAATATGAGATTCTGAAATAAATTCAGAATGACAAACACACATTTTAAATATCCTTTAAAACCACTAAAACTAAAAAATGCAAAAATTACTGATACTACTGCTTTTGGTAACCGTATTTAGCTGTGCGCCTACAAAGGATGTTTTTTTATTTACCTCGTTTCGAGAACCAGCAACTGAGGGATTGTACCTAGCGGTTAGTGAAGATGGATATCATTGGCAAGATTTAAAAGGGCCTTATTTAAAACCAGAAGCAGGCGATAGTAAAATAATGCGCGATCCATCTATTGTTCGTGGAAAAGATGATACCTATCACATGGTTTGGACAACAGATTGGAAAGGAGGTAATGGTTTTGGCTATGCAAGTTCAAAAGATTTAATCAATTGGAGCGAGCAACAATACATTCCTGTAATGAAGAACGAACCAACCGTGGTTAACGTTTGGGCTCCCGAAATTTTTTATGATGATGCGCAAGATCAATACATCATTATTTGGGCTTCTACCATTCCTCATCGATTTGAAAAAGGAATTGAGGCCGAAGACAACAATCACAGA
The DNA here is from genome assembly GCA_030427735.1 of Bacteroidia bacterium. Classification (GTDB taxonomy): domain Bacteria; phylum Bacteroidota; class Bacteroidia; order Flavobacteriales; family Flavobacteriaceae; genus Formosa. The sequence goes on from JAUIBP010000009.1 coordinate 40,503, forward strand.
ATGTATTACGTAACCACAAAAGATTTTAAAACTTTTTCTGAAACCAAGTTGTTTTTAGATCCTGGTTTTAGTGTGATTGATTGTGTGATTGTGAAGCGTGGAAAAAATGATTATGCGTTAATTATTAAAGACAATACCAGACCAAGACGTGATATAGAAGTCGGTTTTGGAACGTCACCAACAGGGCCATTTACCAATATTACCGAGCCGTTTTCAGGGCATTTATCTGAAGGGCCAACCGTATTAAAACAAAAAGATGGTTGGTTGATTTATTACGATAATTATGGTGAAAAAAATTACAAAGCCGTAAAAACATCCGATTTTAAAACTTTTGAAGATGTTACTGCTCAAATTCAACTTCCAGAAGGACACAAACACGGTACGATTACCACCATTTCAGAAAAAGTATTGAATGGTTTAGTTGAAGAAAGTAAAGAAAAGTAGATAAGGTGTCGTCATGCTGAACTTGATTCAGCATCTCAAAAAAATGAAAGTAAATTAACTATGAGACCCTGAAAGAAGTTCAGGGTAACCTTCAAAAGAATAAAAAATAAATGTGGTCATGCTGAATTTATTTCAGCATCTCCTAAAATAGAAAATAACACATGAAACGTCATATATTTTTAGCAGTGGCTTTTTTGTTTGCAGGTGGAACGGCAACCGTTTCTGCTCAACAAGATACAGTACATTATAGCGGAAAAACATTATCAAACGTAGATTATCATCATGGGCAATTACCCTTGGCGGTTGGAGTGCATGCACATCAAATTATGCGTGCCAGTAGAGAGCATCCAGAAAAAGCCGATGGTTTTGGTTGGACGTACAACCATGCTACCAACATGGCATATTGGAATGGAAAATTTTATGTAAACTATTTGAGCGATCCAGCAGGAGAGCACATTCCACCAAGTCAAACATTTTTAATGCATTCTGAAGATGGGGAGAATTGGAGTTTTCCAGAAGTAGCTTTTCCTATTTACAGCATTCCCGATGGTTATACCAAAGAAGGTGTAGCGGGAGTTGCTAAAAATTTAACAGCCACCATGCATCAACGTATGGGGTTTTACACATCTTCTGATAATCGTTTGTTTACCTTAGCTTTTTACGGTATTTCAATGGATGAAAAAGACAGTCCTAATGATGGAAAAGGGATTGGTCGTGTGATACGTGAAATTAAAAAAGATGGGAGTTTAGGTCCCATTTATTTTATTCGATACAATCATGGATGGAATGAAAAAAACACAAATTTTCCTTTCTATAAAAAAAGCAAGGATAGAGGTTTGAAAAAAGCATGTGAAGACATTTTATCACAACCTTTGTTGATGCAACAATGGGTAGAAGAAGCTGATAGAGACGATCCTTTAATTCCGTTAAAAAAACAATACAAAGCCTTTAGTTATTATCATTTACCTAACGGAAATGTGGTTGGTTTGTGGAAACACGCGTTAACATCCTTAAGTAAAGATGATGGAAAAACGTGGGAATATACTCCGTTAAGAGCTCCAGGTTTTGTGAATAGTAATGCTAAAATATGGGGACAAAAAACTACTGACGGACGTTATGCTACAGTGTACAATCCATCAGAATATCGTTGGCCATTAGCGGTTTCAACTAGTAATGATGGTGTAAATTATACCGATTTATTATTGGTGCACGGTGAAATCACCCCAATGCGTTACGGAGGAAATTACAAATCGTACGGACCTCAATATGTGCGTGGTATTACCGAAAATAATGGAACACCTAAGGATGGGAATTTATGGGTAAGCTACAGTGTAAATAAAGAAGATATTTGGGTGGCATCCATTCCTGTTCCTGTAAAAAGTTCGGTAAATAAAGATGTAAATGATGTGTTTACCAACTTGGAAAACGGTAAAGAATTAGATTTTTGGAATGTGTACAATTTGTCTTGGGCATCTGCAAAAATTGAAAACAACAACAACGAGAAAACACTAACACTTCGTGATCACGATCCGTTTGATTATGCACGTGTAGAACGTGTCATTCCTTTTGCTCAACAAATGGAAGCGGAGTTTACGGTTACTCCTGAGCAAAACAATCATGGGTTGTTACAAGTGGAATTTCAAAATAAAACAGGCTTGCCATCTATTCGTTTGGTCTTTGATGAGGAAGGCGTGTTAAAAACGAAAGCAGGTTCTCGTTTTAGAAAAATAGCCGATTACGAAACAGGAAAAACATATACCATTAAAGTGATTTTAGATACGACTTCTAGATCGTATACGGTAACGGTAAACGGCGGTGAAGCATCTCGTCAAATATTTTATGCTCCTGCCGATGGTATTGAGCGTATCATGTTCCGTACGGGAGAGCAACGTCATTTTCCAACACCAGACACTCCTGCTGATAGAGAAGATTATGACGATTTACCAAACACAGGATTACCGATTAAAGAAGCTGTTTTTCATATAAAATCATTAACCACAAAAAAGTTATAAGTTGAAGTTTTTTAAATACATAGTTCTTTTAACTTTTGTTTTTTCTGCCTGTTCAACAGCTGAAAAAGCAGAAACAACTGTAGAGCAATTAACTTGCGAACAAGTTGAGAATCCGTTAGCAGTTCCTGTAAGTCACCCACGTATAAGTTGGCAATTAAAATCCGATGCTTTTAATGTTACACAAACAGCGTATCATGTTTTAATAAGTTCTTCTAAAGAACATTTAGAGAAAAATAATGCTGATGTTTGGGACAGTGGTAAAATTATTTCTGATCAAAGTCAGTTGGTACAGGTTAAGACTTCTTTACAACCAGAAACAAAATATTACTGGAAAGTAAAGGTTTGGACAGCTGATGATAAGGAAACACCGTGGAGTGCTATCGCTTTTTTTAGAACAGAACCAACAAATGAAGCCTTACAACCTACTTGGATTGGTGCCATTACCAAGGCAGATAGTCATTTGCCAGAGGGAAGACATCATCATACCGCGACTTATAAAAAATCAAAGCGTAATGATATTATCAATACATCAGATGCTTTGGCTCGTCAAAGTATTTTGTTACGTAAAGATTTTTCAGTAGAAAAAAACATCAAAGAAGCGGTGGTGTATGTGTCTGGATTGGGACATTATGAATTGAGTTTAAACGGAAAAAAAGTAGGAAATAGTGAATTTGCACCGTTATGGACAGATTACGATAAAACTGTAAATTATAACACGTATGAAATTCCATCAGAGTCGTTGAACAAAGGCTATAACGTTGTTGGTGTATTGTTAGGAAACGGTATGTACAATACCGTACAAGGGCGCTATACCAAATTTTTTGTGAGTTTTGGACCTCCGACTTTATTCTTTAAAATGAAGCTGACTTTTGAAGATGGTTCTGAAACTGTTATAAATTCAGATGAAAGTTGGACATACAGCCTAAGCCCGATTACTTATAATGGTATGTTTGGTGGCGAAGATTACGATGCGAATTTAGAGCAAAACGGATGGAACACTCCAAACTTCGATGCTTCTAACTGGAAGTCAGTTGTGATTCAGGAAGCACCAAAAGGAGAGTTGAAAGCACAAATTGCACCGCCGGTAACCATTCAAAAACAATATGATGTAAAGGAGTTTAATGAGGTTGCACAGAACACCTACGTGTTTAACATGGGGCAAAACCTGTCTGGTTTTCCAACCATTTCTGTACAGGGAAAACAGGGGCAAACCGTTCGTGTTTGGGTTGGTGAAGGTTTAAAAGAAGATGGCACCATCAGTCAGGGACGTTCAGGAAAACCGTATTATTATGATTATACGCTGAAGGGTGAAGGAACAGAAACCTGGCAGCCTAAGTTTAGTTATTATGGCTATCAATATATTCAGATTGAAAACATCAATTATAAATCGACCAAAGTAGATAGTTTGCCAACTTTGGTCGATTTAAAATCGAATTTTATTTATAATTCAGCAGGTGAAATTGGGTCGTTCGAAAGTTCAAACGAAATTTTCAACAAAGCACACGAATTGATTAACAATGCTATAAAAAGTAATTTTCAGGCGGTATTAACCGATTGTCCACATCGTGAGAAATTAGGTTGGTTGGAAGAAGCACACCTTAACGGACCAGGCTTAATGTTTAATTATAACATGAAAGCGTATTTTCCAACCATCATGCGAAATATTGAAGACGCGCAACGTGAGAATGGTTTAATACCAACTATTGCTCCTGAATATGTGGTGTTTGGTGGTGATTTTACCGATTCACCGGAATGGGGTGCATCAGGAGTTATTTTACCCTGGATGTATTACGAGTATTATGGAGACGATTCCTTAATTCGTGAGTACTACGACGTGATGAAAAAGTACGTCGATTACCTAACAAGTACCTCTGATAATTATATCGTATCTCATGGTTTAGGTGATTGGTATGATTATGGCGAGCATGCTGCCGGCTACTCTAAAAACAGCCCGATAGCACTATCGGCAACCAGTCACTACTATTATTCCGCGTATTTGTTTGCAAAAGCAGCCAAGCACTTGAATAAAACCGAAGACATTGCTACATATGAAGCCTTAACGCAGAATATTAAAACGGCGTACAATAATGAATTTTTCAATGCAGAAACGAAACAATACGGAACCGGAAGTCAGTTTAGTAATGCGGTTTCTGTGTTTATGGATATTGTTGAGCCACAGTATAAGCAAGCAGTTATGGACAATTTATTAGCCGATATCAAAGACAGGGGCTACCGCTTAACAACGGGCGATGTTGGTAACCGCTATTTATTTGAAGCTTTGGCGAGAAACGGTGAAAATGAAGCCATGTACAAAATGAATAACCATTACGATACACCAGGTTACGGGTTCCAGATAAAATTCGGATTAACCACGTTAACCGAGCAATGGGATCCAAGAAAAGGGAATTCATGGAACCATTTTATGATGGGACAAATTGAAGAATGGTTTTATACCAGTTTAGCCGGAATTACACCAGATATGGAACATCCCGGATTTAAACATTTCTTTATCGAACCTGAAATTGTTGGCGATATGACCTTCGTAAAAGCGAGTTATGAGTCACTTTACGGAACCATTATTTCAGAATGGAATGTATCAGATGAAGCTATAAACTTTAAAGTAGAAGTGCCTGCAAATACCACAGCAACCATTATATTACCGGTAGATTTGTCGATGCATATTGAAGTGAATGGTAAGGACTTTGAAAAATCGAATGTAGAGCATAACAGACCTACCTATTTGGTTGGTTCTGGTGTGTACAATATAGTTTGTAAAAAATAATGATGAAATCAAAACATATAGCGTTTGTTCTGCTTTTTGTAGCATGTTTTATGTTGCCGAAAGGGCATGCGCAAACCTCTGATACGAATTTTAAACAAGCTTTAACTGAGACAGTAAATACCATTCAGTCGGTATTTCATGTTGATATTATTGATAACGATGGATTACTAAAAGATAAAGAGCTTGATTATGGCCAATGGAAAATTGATGCCACCAATCTTGAAGTGACTTTTGCCAATGTGTTAAGTCCGTTTAATCTTTCCGCTGTAAAGCAGAAAAATGGAAGCTACAAAATTAAGAAGTTTCAATATCATAAGTTAACCGAAGAAAAAGGCGCAGAACGTCTTCAGTATTTAGAATCTTTAAGTCCTGATTTAGCATCTTGGGAAATTCGAAAAGCGGAATTAAAAACCTGTATGTTTTCAGCTTTCGGCTTGGATAAAGCACCAGCAATGCCCGATTCCAAACCTATTTTAACAAAAAAAAGAAAGTATAAAGGTTACACAGTTGAAAACATTGGTTTAGAAATATTACCAGGTGTTTATGTTACCGGATCGATTTATAAACCCAATCCAATGCCCAAAAAGGCGGCTGTTATTGTCACGCCTAATGGGCATTTTGGCGATGGTCGTTTCCGCGAAAGCGAGCAAATTCGTTGTGCGATGTTGGCAAAAATGGGTGCCATTGTCGTGAATTACGATTTGTTTGCCTGGGATGAATCACAGTTGCAATTCGATTCAAAATATCATAGAAACAGTATTGCATCAACCGTTCAGGTGTTAACAGGTATGCGTTTGTTAGATTACGTGTCTACTTTAAAACAAGCCGATATGTCTCGCGTGGGTGTTACCGGTGGTTCGGGTGGCGGTTCGCAAACGGTATTTTTAGCAGCGCTTGACGATAGAATTACCGTATCGGTGCCCGTGGTTATGGTGTCGTCGTACCATTCTGGAGGTTGTGCTTGTGAGAGTGGTCGTGGTATTCATTTGTGTGGTAACGGAACGAATAATGTTGAAATAGCGGCTTTGGCAGCACCAAAACCACAATTACTAATTTCTGATGGTGGCGATTGGACAAAAAATACTCCTGAAGTAGAATTTCCTTTTGTAGAACGTATTTATGGTTTTTATGGTAAAAAAGAAGTTGTAAAAAATGTTCATCTTCCAGAAGAAGGTCATAATTATAAGGTGTCTAAACGTCAAGCGATGTATCCGTTTATGGCTGAATATTTAGACTTGCGTTTGGATAACATCACCAATAAAAATGGAGAGATAGATGAATCTACCTGTACCATTGAACCTTATGAAAATCTGTTCGTGTTTGGAAACAATCCTGAAAATTTACCTAAAAATGCTCTAAAGAATATAGATGATTTATATAAGTTATTTGGAGAAAAAAATGAAAGAGTTTATGAGTCGAAATAATATCATATTAAAAAGTTTAGTGTTGGTATTCCTTTTCGGAATGTTAAAAGTATCGGCACAAAATGAATTAAAACTTTGGTACAATAAGCCAGCAGAAATTTGGAACGAAGCTTTGCCATTAGGAAATGGTCGTTTAGGCGCCATGGTTTTTGGAGATCCAGCTATCGAGCGTTTGCAATTAAACGAAGAAACCATTTGGGCAGGTTCGCCAAATAGTAATGCGCACGAGAAAGCGTTGGTCGCGTTGCCAAAAGTACGTCAGCTTATTTTTGATGGAAAATACAAAGAAGCACAAGATTTAGCGACCTCAGATATTCGTTCGCAAACCAATAACGGAATGCCTTATCAAACCTTTGGAAGTGTGTATATTTCATTTCCAGGACATCAAGATTACAGCAATTATTATCGCGATTTAAATATTGAAAATGCGACAGCCAAAGTAAAATATACGGTTGATGGTGTAGAATATACGCGTGAAATTTTATCCGCTTTTGAAAATGATGTGGTGGCTGTAAAACTATCTGCCAACAAACCCGGAATGATTACTTGTAATGCCTTTTTAAACAGTCCGTTTGATAAAACACTGGTAACTACCGAAGACGGCCAAGTGACTTTGGCAGGCGTAACCAGTACGGTAGAAGGACAAAAAGGACGTGTAAAATTTCAAGGGCGTATGGCTGCCAAAAATAAAGGCGGAAAGTTATCGGTAAAAAACGGCATTATCAGTGTAGATAAAGCCGATGAGGTGGTGCTTTATATTTCTATAGCAACCAATTTTGTGAATTACAAAGATATTTCTGCTGATTATGTGGCAAAGAGCAAAGCGTTTTTAGACAAAGCTATTGTTAAAGATTTTGAAACCATAAAAGATATGCATGTAAACTATTATCAAAAGTTTTTCAATCGTGTGTCTTTAAATTTAGGAAAAAGCAATGTAGCAAAAGACCCAACAGATCTTCGTATTCAAAAATTCGACAGTCAGTTTGATCCAGAATTAGCAGCCTTATATTTTCAATTTGGACGTTATTTATTGATTTCTTCTTCGCAACCAGGTGGACAACCAGCCAATTTACAAGGTATTTGGAACGATATGTTGTTCCCGCCATGGGAAAGTAAATACACCATGAATATTAATGCAGAAATGAATTATTGGCCATCGGAGTTGACCAATCTTTCGGAAATGCACGAGCCTTTTATTCAGCTAGCTAGAGAAGTGGCAGTAACAGGGAAAGAAACGGCTAAAATAATGTACAATGCCAAAGGTTGGGTGTTGCATCACAACACGGATATTTGGAGAATTACTGGACCTATTGACATGGCAGCTTCTGGAATGTGGCCAACAGGAGGAGCATGGGTGTGTCAAGATTTGTGGGAACGTTATTTATACACAGGAAATGAAGCATTTTTAAAGGAGATTTTCCCGATTATGAAGGGAGCAGCTCAGTTCTTTTTAGATTTTATGATTACCGATCCTAATTCGGGGTATTTGGTAGTAGTACCTTCAAACTCTCCAGAAAATACCCATGGAGGAGAAGACGGAAAATCGACCATTACGGCAGGAACTACTATGGACAATCAGTTAATTTTTGATTTGTTTACCAACTTGGTTCGTGCTACAAAAATTTTAAATGAAGACGAAACCTTTGCAAAAACACTAGAAACGACTCTAACAAAAATGGCTCCAATGCAAATTGGACAACATGGTCAGTTGCAAGAATGGTTAATTGATTGGGACGATCCAGAAGATCATCACCGTCATGTATCGCATTTGTACGGATTGTTTCCTAGCAATCAAATATCACCTTTTAGAACTCCAGAATTGTTTCAAGCAGCAAAAACATCTTTAAAATATAGAGGAGATGAATCTACAGGTTGGTCTATGGGCTGGAAAGTAAATTTATGGGCTCGTTTGTTAGATGGAAATCACGCTTATAAATTGTTACAAGATCAGTTGCATTTGGTCACTGCAGATCAACGAAAAGGAGGAGGAACGTATCCTAATATGTTAGATGCACATCAACCTTTTCAAATTGATGGAAATTTTGGATGTACAGCGGGAATTGCAGAAATGTTAATGCAAAGTCATGAAGAAGCCATTCACTTATTACCTGCTTTGCCAGATGTTTGGAAAAATGGAAACATTAAAGGCTTAAAAACCAGAGGCGGTTATGAAATTGACATGACTTGGAAGAATAATAAAGTTTCGGAATTGAAAATTACAGCCTCAAAAGATGGGAATTGTAGATTGCGATTAGACTCTTCTTTAACAGGAACAGGACTGAAAAAAGCCAGAGGAAAAAATGAAAATCCTTTCTTTTATCAAGTAGAGGTAAAAGAACCGATTGTTTCTAAAAAAGCAAACATCGAAAAATTGACGTTGCCAAAGTACAAGGAGTATGACGTTGTTATGAAAGCCGGAAAAATCTATACGTTTTACGGGAAATAAATGCCCATAATGGGCGTTTGGCAAGCCGAGGCTAATATCCCATAATTATATTGCTAAAACGGCTTATTGAAAAAATAGATTAATATGAACAAAATAAAATATTTATTACTGGTATTACCTGTTTTAATCGCAGGATGTAAATCTTCAGAAACGGTTTCAGAGGTAAAAAAACCTGATTCAAAAACCGTTTTACAGGCAGATGATTTTAAACATTATGCCGATTATTTCAATAGAATGGAAGATGAAAATATTGCCAAAGCAGTACCTAACGACAGTGCTTGGACTTGGATGAAAAGCAATATTCCGTTGTTTGAATGTCCGCAAGATAATTTTGAAGAAATGTATTATTTCCGTTGGTGGAGTTTGCGAAAACACATTACCAACACCCCTCAAGGTTATGCCATTACCGAGTTTTTAGTGGATAGATCGTATGCGGATAAATACAATTTAATAGCCTGTGCTTTAGGACATCATATTTATGAATTTCGTTGGGTTCACGATCCAAAATACATTGAACAAAATATAAATATTTGGTACCGTGGAAACGAAGGAAAACCGATGAAAAAATTACACAAATTTAGTAGTTGGACAGCCGATGCATTGTACAATCGTTATTTGGTAAATAAGGATGAAAAATACTTGTTAGATTTTTATCCAGACATGATTTCAGATTATGCACGTTGGGAAGAAGAACGTCAGCGTACCGACGGTTTGTTTTGGCAAAACGATGTAAAAGATGGTATGGAAGAATCGTTGAGTGGTGGTCGTCATGTACGCAATGCTCGTCCAACCATCAACAGTTATATGTTTGCCAATGCCAAAGCTTTGTCTACCATGGCAAAAATGCAAGGCGATAGTGAAAAATCGGTATATTTTGATAAAAAATCAAAAACGATTAAAGGTTTGGTAGAACAAAAATTATGGAATAAAAAAGATTTGTTTTTTGAGACTTTAACCGAAAAAGATACTTCTTCAAATGTTCGCGAAGCCATCGGATTTATTCCTTGGTATTTTAATTTGCCATCAGAAAATAAAGGTTTTGAAAAAGCATGGGAACAATTTAAAGACGAAGAAGGATTTGCTGCTCCGTTTGGTTTAACTACGGCAGAGCGTAGAAGCCCACGTTTTAGAAGTCACGGTACAGGAACGTGTGAGTGGGATGGTGCAGTGTGGCCTTTTGCTACTTCACAAACATTAACGGCCTTGGCCAATGTTTTAAACAACTACGAACAAAATGTGGTTGCTAAAGCCGATTATTTTAAACAAATGAATTTGTATGTAGAATCGCAATACTACAGAGGCCGCCCATACATTGGGGAGTATTTAGATGAAACCACAGGATATTGGTTAATGGGTGATAGAGAGCGTAGCCGTTATTACAACCACTCTACATTTAACGATTTAATGATTACTGGTTTGGTAGGATTACGTCCTCGTGCCGATGAAAAAATAGAAGTCAATCCTTTAATTCCACAAGAGCAATGGGATTGGTTTTGTTTGGATAATATTTTATACCACGGTGATATCATTACCATTCTTTGGGATAAAACAGGAGAAAAATACCACAAAGGACAAGGGTTACGGGTGTTTAGAAATGGAAAAGAAGTGGCTGCTTCAACAAAGTTAGAGAGAGTGATTTCTGAATAAATCCAAGAGTTGTCAACCTGAACTTTATATCTTATTCAGGTTTTCAAAAAGTATGTGATTCTGAAATGAATTCAGAATGACGTTTATTAAAGACATAAGTTAAAAAGCATGAAAAAACTTTTTTTACATATTTTATTAATGATTGTTAGTGCTAATGTGTTTGCCCAAAAAAACATATCGCTAAACAATTTACAATGCGAAATGTTGACCAATCCTCTGGGAATTGATGTGGTACAACCTCGATTGAGCTGGAAAATTTCTACCGAAGCTCAGCATGTAAAACAAACAGCTTATCATATTTTGGTGGCATCATCTTTAGAAAAAATAAAGAACAATGAAGCCGATTTATGGGATAGCGGCATTGTAAAAAGCGATGCCTCGGTAAATATTAAATACGATGGAAAAACTTTAGACAGTAAGGATGAAGCTTTTTGGAAAGTGAAAATTTGGACAAACAAAGGAGAGAGTTCTTGGAGTGAAACCGCTTTGTGGAGCATGGGAATTTTGACGTATGCAGAATGGAAATCTACCCGATGGATTGGGTACAATCAATTGTTTGAAGGCGATACCATAGGGCAGTTTTCAAAACTATCGGCTCGTTATGTTCGTAAGCAAATCAACCTAGAAAAAAAGGTGAAAAAAGCCAAAGTCTTTATCATGGGAATGGGGCTGTATGAGTTTTACATCAACGGAAAAAAAATAGGAAATCAGGTGTTAGCTCCTGTTCCAACCGATTATACCAAAAACGTAAAATACAATGTATTTGATGTGACTAAAGAACTTCAACAAGGCGATAATGTATTGGGGACTATTTTAGGAAATGGACGTTTTTTTGCCATGAGACAAGAGTACAAACCTTATAAAATCAAAAGTTTTGGTTTTCCAAAAATGGCTCTTCAATTACAAGTTGAGTATGAGGATGGTACTAAAGAAACCATCAAAACCGATCAAAGTTGGAAGTTTACTCCATACAGTCCTATTCGTGCAAACAATGAATACGATGGCGAAACCTACGATGCTCGTAAAGAAATGCCGAATTGGAATACCGTTGGTTTTGATGATGCTTCTTGGATGAATATGATGTGGGTTCAAGAACCAGGCGGATTTTACGAAGGACAAATGACTCCAAATATGAAAGTTATGGATACCGTAAAACCATTGTCTATGACTAAAACCTCAAGAGGCACTTACATTTTGGACATGGGACAAAACATGGTCGGTTGGTTGCAAATAAAGGTAAAAGGAAATAAAGGGGATAAAATTGCGATGAAATTTGCAGAGTCTTTACAAGACGATGGCTCTTTATACATTGCCAATTTACGCGATGCCAAAACCACTGATTATTATATTTTAAAAGGCGAAGGTGAAGAAGTTTGGGAACCTAAATTTGTATATCACGGTTTTCGTTTTGTAGAACTTTCAGGATTTACAAATCCTCCTAAAGCGAATGATTTTTTAGGAAAAGTGGTTTATGATGCTATGGAGACTGTAGGAACGTTTGAGAGTTCTAACGAAACCATGAATCAGATTTTTAAAAATGCCTATTGGGGAATTAGAGGAAATTACAAAGGCATGCCTGTTGATTGTCCGCAACGTAATGAGCGTCAGCCATGGTTAGGCGATCGCACCACGGGAGCTTATGGAGAAAGTTTCATTTTTAACAATCAAACGCTGTATGCAAAATGGTTAGATGATATTAAATATTCGCAAACTTTAGATGGAGGAATTCCAGATGTAGCTCCTGCTTTTTGGCGTTACTATGGTGATGGAGTTACTTGGCAAGGGGCTTATTTAAAAGTAGCCGATATGCTGTATACGCAGTTTGGTGATGAAAAAGTGATTAAAGACCATTATCCATACATGAAAAAATGGATTTTGTACATGGAGGCAAATTATTTAAAGAACGATTTAATGACCAAAGACAAGTATGGGGATTGGTGTGTGCCGCCAGAATCTTTAGAAATTATTCGTTCCAAAGACCCTAAACGATTGACTGATGGCGAGGTGTTGTCTAGTGCTTTTTATTATCATTTGCTTCAAATCATGCAAAAGTTTGCTAGAATTTCTGGAGCGCATCAAGATGATGTTGTTTATTACAATGCTTTAGCCAATCGTGTTAAAAAAGCTTTCAACGCAAAGTATTTCAACAAAGAAAATTACAGTTATGCCAATAATACGGTAACGGCCAATGTGTTGCCATTGGCTTTTAATATGGTGCCAGACCATTTAGAAAACAAAGTGTTTGAAAATATGACTCAGCAAATTGAAGTTGAAAAAGATGGGCATATTAGTACAGGGGTTGTTGGGACTCAGTTTTTAATGCGAACACTTTCTAGGTTTGGACGTGGCGATTTAGCTTATAAGTTAGCTTCGAATAAAACCTACCCGAGTTGGGGCTATATGGTAGAAAATGGAGCAACTACTATTTGGGAATTGTGGAACGGAAATACGGCCAATCCAGAAATGAATTCACAAAATCACGTCATGTTGCTAGGTGATTTAATGATTTGGTACTACGAAAACATAGCAGGAATAAAAAGCAATCCTGAAAATCCTGGTTTTAAAGAAATTATTATGAAACCCGATTTTGAGGCTGGATTAAGCTTTGTAAACGCTTCGTATCAGTCGCATTATGGATTGATAAAAAGTCACTGGAAAAAGAGCCGCAGGCATACCGATTGGCAAATAGAAATACCAGCAAATAGTTCTGCAAAGGTTTATATTCCAACTACAGCATCAAATAAAATTAAATTAAATTCTAAAGCATTAGATGCTTCCGATTACCGAATAGAAACCGAAGACAATTTTACGGTGCTTTATTTAGATTCTGGAAATTATAAGCTTCAATTTTAAATTGAAATATTTCTGGTATCATGATGCTACAGGATACTTATGCAATCGATTTAAATTATTTTTAGGCGTTAAAGTTTAAATACTATTCTACTAACTAATTACTATAACAAATGAAATTATTAAAAACCACATGCTTATTGTTTAGCTTTCTGGTTTTAGCCAGTTGTAAAGAATCTACAACACCCGAATCAGCTTCGGTAGCTACGGTGGCTTTAGAAGATAAAACCTGGCGTGAAGGGATCGAGGTTGATGAATTTATTTTTAACGAAGCATCTTATTTATCGGCACATGCCGCAACTATTGTAGAAAATACAAAAGGGGAGTTGGTAGCTTCTTGGTTTGGAGGCACCCATGAACGCAATCCAGATGTTGGTATTTGGGTAAGTAAACGTAAAAATGGAAAGTGGACAGAAGGTGTAGAGGTTGCCAATGGTGTACAAAACGATACGTTGCGTTACCCTACATGGAATCCAGTATTGTATCAAATTCCTGATGGCGATTTAATGTTGTTTTACAAAATTGGTCCAAGCCCATCAACATGGTGGGGCATGTTAAAACGTTCTAAAGATGGTGGCGAAACCTGGTCTGAAGCAGAAAAGTTGCCAGAAGGTTTTTTAGGCCCTATTAAAAATAAACCAGAATTATTAGAAAATGGTAATCTATTGTTGCCGTCGAGTGTAGAAGGTAATGGATGGAATTTACGCATGGAATCGACTCCAGATTTTGGAAAAACCTGGAAAATGCATGATACCTTACCAAAAGGCCCAAACGCTATTAATGCGATTCAGCCAAGTATTTTATTCCATGGCAATGGTAAACTACAACAAATTGGCAGAACCAGAAACAGGCATTTATTTTCAATCTGGTCTGAAGATAACGGGCAAACCTGGTCGCCTTTAGAGTTGTTAAACATGCCAAATAACAGTTCTGGAACCGATGCCGTAACGATGAAAAATGGCGAACACGCCTTAATTTATAATCATGTTTGGCCAAATGAAGACATGAATAAAAGCTACAGAAGTCCGTTAAACATTGCCATTTCTAAAGATGGTATTAACTGGAATGCGGCTTTGGTTATAGAAGATTCAAAAATTAGTCAGTATTCTTATCCATCAATCATTCAAGGGTCAGATGGTATGTTGCATTGTGTGTACACTTGGAGACGTCAAAAAATAAAGTATGTAAAAATCGATCCATCTAAATTGGTTACTTTCCCAATTGAAGATGGTGTTTGGCCTGGCCCAACTAAAGAGCGTTATAAAGTAGCCGTTTGCGATTGGATGATTTTAAAACGTCAGAAATTAGGATCGTTTGAGCGTGCCAAAGAAATTGGTGCCGATGGTATAGAAATGGATATGGGCGGCTTAGGAAATCGCGAAACCTTCGATAGTAAATTTATAAATGGCGACACCGCTAGTGTACGTGTATTTAAACAAAAAATGGCAGAAACAGGAATCGAAATCAGTTCTGTGGCCATGTCTGGATTTTATGCCCAATCGTTTGCCGAGCGCCCAACGGTAAAACAAATGGTAAACGATTGTATAGAAGTTATGAAAACGTTTAATGTGCAAGTGGCTTATTTACCATTAGGCACTAAAGGCGATCTGGTAAAACATCCGGAATTACGCCCTGCCATTGTAGAGCGTTTGCGCTGGGCAGGAAAACAAGTCGATAAAATTAATGGCATTATTGCCGTAGAAACATCATTGTCGGCAGAAGAAGAAAAGAAATTGTTAGAAGAAGTGGGTAATCGAAATATAAAAATAGCCTTCAATTTTGCTAATGCTATTAAAAACGGACGTGATATTTCGAAAGAACTAAAAACTTTAGGTCGCGATAATATTGGAGAAATCCATGCATCGAATACCGATGGCCATTGGATAGAAAACGATTCGGCTATCGATCTTCCGAAAATTAAAGAGACTTTAGATAAAATGCATTGGAAAGGCTGGTTAATTGTAGAGCGTTCTCGCGATACCACAGATGTGCATAACGTGGTGAAAAATTACGGAGCCAATGCCGCCTATCTTAAAAAAGTGTTTCAAGAAAACTAAGAAATTATGAAGCATTTAAGCATTTTAGTATTTGCTTTTTTAATGGTGGTATCTTGTTCCAAACAAACTACAGTCACTTTAGTCGGTAACGAAACATCGTCTAGAGTGGCTTTCGGTTTAGAAAGATTGTCGGATGCCTTGATTTCTCAGGGCTATAAAGTGAATTTGAGTACCGAAGAACCAAAATCAGATCAGGATTTTGTCATTAAAGTGCAGGTAAGCCCAGATACAACTAAAAAGGAAGGGTTTAATATTGAGTCGAAAAATCATCAAATACAAGTAACAGGTTTTGATGATTCTGGAGCTCTATACGGCGTTTTAGAGTTGATTGATCAGATAAATGCACAGGGCGAAATTCCGAAGGAAATTCATATAACAGATCAGCCAGAAATGGTGCTTAGAGGCACCGCAATCGGACTTCAAAAAACAACGTATTTAGAAGGACGTGGTGTTTATGAATACCCTTATACTCCAGAAAATTTTCCTTGGTTTTACGATAAGGAATTGTGGATACAGTATTTAGATATGATGGTTGAAAACAGATTCAACTCGTTGTATTTATGGAATGGCCATCCATTTGCTTCGTTAGTGAAATTAAAAGACTATCCGTTTGCAGTTGAGGTTAGTGATGAAGATTTTAAAAAGAATGAAGACATTTTTAATTTTATTACGCAAGAAGCCGATAAAAGAGGTATTTGGGTTATCCAGATGTTCTACAATATAATGGTTTCTAAACCTTTTGCAGAGCATTACGGTATAAAAACGCAAGATCGGTCGCGACCAATAACGCCGTTAATTGCCGATTATAATAGAAAATCTATAGCGGCTTTTGTAGAAAAATATCCCAATGTAGGACTATTGGTAGCTCTGGGCGAAGCCATGGAGCGTGAATACGATGTAGAGTGGTTTACAGAAACGATAATTCCAGGTGTAAAAGATGGTTTGAAAGCCTTAGGAAAAACCGAAGAGCCTCCCATTATTTTAAGGGCTCATGATACCGATGCTCCTTTGGTAATGCAACATGCGTTGCCTTTGTATAAAAATTTATACACTACACATAAGTATAATGGCGAATCGTTAACAACGTATCAGCCACGCGGGCCATGGACAGAAATTCATAAAAATTTAAGTCAGGCAGGATCTACGCACATTTCCAATGTTCATGTTTTGGCTAATTTAGAGCCGTTCCGTTACGGTTCGCCAGATTTTATTCAAAAAAGCGTGCAAGCCATGCACAATATTCATGGGGCAAATGCTTTGCATTTATATCCGTTATCATCGTATTGGGACTGGCCATATGCACCAGATAAAACCGAGCCAAGACTTTTGGAAATAGATCGCGATTGGATTTGGTATAAGGCTTGGGCGCGTTATGCTTGGCAAAGTAACCGCGATAGGGCAAAAGAAATCTCTTATTGGAGTGAGGTGCTGGGAGCCAAATTTGGAACTGATAATGAAACAGCACAATCTATTTTAAAAGCTTATGAAGAAGCTGGAGAAATAGCTCCAAAAACCTTACGCCGATTTGGAATAACCGAAGGCAACCGACAAACCTTATTGTTAGGGATGTTCGAGAGCCAATTGGTAAATCCGTATAAATGGCGTGTATATCCAGGGTTTTACGAATCTTGTGGTCCTGAGGGAGAAATTCTGTTAGAATACGCCAAAAAAGAATGGTATAAACAGCCTCACGAAGGCGAGACCCCTGTACAAATTATAGATGAAATTGTAGCGCACGGACAAGCAGCCGTGGAGGCGATAGATGCCGCTTCACCTTATATTTCTGAGCAACAAAGCGAGTTCAAGCGCTTAAAAAACGATATGTATTGTTACAAAGCCTTTGCCGATTGTTTTGCAGAAAAAGTAAAAGCAGCTTTACTGGTATTACGATATAGCTATTCTAAAGATATTTCAGATTTAGAAGCCGCTTTACCACATCTGGAACAGAGTATTGTGCATTATCAAAAGTTGGTGAATTTAACTCAGGATTCTTATTTCTATGCAAATGGAATGCAAACAGCTCAACGTAGAATCCCTATTGGCGGTGATGATGGTAAAAATAAAACATGGAAGGAATTGTTGTCACATTACGAGCGCGAATTGGCAAATTTCAAACGGAATTTAGAGCTTTTAAAAGCATCTAAAGACGGTACAATCGAGAAAGATGTTGTTGAGCCTTGGCAGCCAGGGCAGGTAACCATGTTGAGTGAAGTTAATGGAAGTTATCCTGTAAAAACGGGAATACAAGTTTACGGAATTCCAGAATCGGAAATTACTGATTTAGCGCCAGAATTACAACATTTATCAGGCATGTCGCTTGTGGCCGATAACCAAAATAAAAATGGAACTCAGCTTAAATTTAAATGTGAAACCCCCGTTAAACTAGTGGTTGGTTATTTTAAAACCGATCAAAAGCGGTTTTTATTTCCTCCTAGTTTAGAAACCAATGCGGCAGGCAATACGCATGGACAAGCCGAGGTGGTTTTGGCTAATGCCATGAAGTTAAAACAAATGCCAGGAATAAATATTCATACGTACAATTTTAATGCAGGCGAACATGAACTTAATTTAGGAAAAGGTCGTGTTTTAATTTTAGGATTTATCGATGCCAACCAGAATATCAATTCTAGAGATGTTGGATTAATTGGTAAAGACGATAAAGAAGCCGTAGATTGGTTATTTTATTAATTGAATGAAGAACATACAGTATATAATTCTAGCAACACTTTTGGTATTCATGTCGTGCGACAATGAAATAGCTGTTGATAATGCTAGAAAGGAAATCAGTTTAAACGACAATTGGCACACGATTCATTTAGATAGTTTGCATCAGCCGGAAGCCGATTTTGTTAAAAATATCTCGGTTAATCAGGATTGGAAAGCTGTTTCTGTACCACATAATTGGGATCAGTATTATGGTTACCGTCGTATGAAACACGGTAATTTGCACGGTACGGCTTGGTATTATAAAACCTTAAAGTTAAATGCTGAAGATGAAGGGAAACAACACTTTTTGTTTTTTGAAGGCGTGGGATCGTACGCTACCGTTTGGGTAAACGGAAAAGAAGTGGGAAGTCACAAAGGCGGAAGAACAACCTTTACTTTAGATATTACCGATGTGGTTGATTTTAATGCTGAAAACAACATTGTAGTGAAAGCGGCGCACCCCGCATTTATTGCCGATTTACCTTGGGTATGCGGTGGTTGTTCGGGAGAATGGGGCTTCTCGGAAGGCTCTCAGCCAATGGGAATCTTTAGACCGGTGTCTTTAGTGGTTACCGATAAATTACGTATTGAACCTTTCGGAGTTCATGTGTGGAATGATGCATCAACTAATAAAGAAAACGCTTTACTTCATACCACTACAGAGGTTAAAAACTATAGCGGTTCAGCAAAACAAATCACTGTTGAAAATACTTTGTTAGATGCCGATGGAAAACAAGTAGTTTCAGTTAAGACAGATGTTGACAACGTTTCTGGTTTAAAGGAAATCAAGCAAACTTTGCCAGAGTTTTCAAACCCTAAATTATGGTCGCCGGAAGATCCGTATTTGTATCAGTTGGTGACTAAAGTTTACGAAAATGGCGATTTAAAAGATGCATTAACCACACCGTACGGAATCCGTTGGGTAAGTTGGCCAATTAATCGTGAAGGCGATGATAATCGTTTCTTCTTAAATGATAAACCTGTTTTTATTAACGGAACTTGTGAATATGAGCACCTCATTGGTAGAAGTCATTCGTTTTCAGATAAAGATGTAAAAGCGAGAATCGGTCAAGTAAAAGCTGCCGGGTATAACGCCTTTCGTGAAGGCCATCAACCACATAATTTAAGATATCAGGAACATTTAGATGAAGAGGGGATTTTATTTTGGAGCCAGTTTTCAGCACATATCTGGTACGATACGCCAGAGTTTAAAGAAAATTTTAAAACTTTATTGAAGGAATGGATTAGAGAGCGCCGAAACAATCCGTCGGTGGTGATGTGGGGACTGCAAAACGAGAGTACCATTCCAAAGGAATTTGCAGAAGAATGCACAGAAATTATTCGCGAGTTAGATCCAACGTCAGCGCAACAACGTTTGGTGACAACCTGTAATGGAGGAGAAGGTACCGATTGGAATGTGATTCAGAATTGGTCGGGAACTTATGGCGGAGATCCGTTTAATTACGGGGAAGAAATGACCGAACACCTATTAAATGGTGAATATGGCGCCTGGCGTTCGGCCGATTTACATACCGAAGGCGAGTTCAACCAAAAAGGTGAATTAAGCGAAAATCGTTTTTCACAATTGATGGAAATTAAGGTCGCTGAAGCTGAGTCTGTAAGTGATAATATTGTAGGGCAATACCATTGGTTATTGTATTCGCACGAAAATCCTGGGCGTTCGCAAAACGGCGAAGGGTATCGAGATATCGATAAAGTGGGGCCAGTAAATTACAAAGGTATTTTCACCATTTGGGGCGAACCTTTAGATGCGTTTTATATGTATCGCGCCAATTATGTGTCGAATAAAAAAGAGCCGATGGTGTATATCGTGTCGCATTCTTGGCCAACCCGATGGAATGATGCAGGAACGAAAAACGGTATCGACGTGTATTCCAATTGTGATGAAGTGGAATTGTTTAATGATGTTAATGAAGCATCATTAGGAAAACAAAAAAATCCAGGTTTAGGTAAACATTTTCAGTTTAATAATGTCGATGTAAAATATAATGTACTTTACGCGATTGGTTATGTTGATGGAAAACCAGTAGCCAAAGATTATATCGTGTTGAATAATTTACCAAAAGCACCACATTTTGATGCCTTGGTAAGTGAAAAAAATGAGATTTTAAAACCAGCCGAAGGTCTTAATTACCTGTATCGCGTAAATAGTGGAGGAGCTGATTATACCGATACCTTCGGAAATACTTGGTTAGTCGATGTCCATAAAACCGATGAAAATGCTTGGGGCTCGCTATCATGGACCGATACTTTTGAAAACCTTCCTGCGTATTATGCGAGTCAGCGTACTACTTACGACCCGATTGCCGGAACGCAAGACTGGAAACTGTTTCAGGATTTTAGATATGGAGCCGATAAGTTGCATTACGAATTTCCTGTGCCAGATGACGAATACCAAGTAGAATTGTATTTTAACGAGCCTTGGTACGGTACTGGAGGCGGTATGAACTGCGAAGACTGGCGTGTGTTTGATATCGCGATTAATGATGAAATTGTAGAAGATAATTTAGATATCTGGAAAACTGTTGGTCATGATTCGGCACTTAAAAAAGTATATTCAGCGAAAAGTGTCAATGGTAAATTAATCATTTCATTCCCGAATGTGGCTTCAGGACAGGCGGTGATTTCTGCGATTGCTATTGCTTCAAAAGATCATAATGTACATCCAGCAAAACCTTCCGATAAGAACATTCTAAATGTTTCTGCAAATGCTGAGCTAAAGGTAGCTTCTTGGTTAAATATTACAGACAAACAATTTGTGAGTTCAAATGCTAGTTTTACCAAATTGCCTTCAGAATTGTATGGCGCCGATTATTTAAGATTTCCTATTTCAGAAGCCACTAAAACGGTTTCTGGGCATTTCACTTTAAAACACGATGCTACAGTTTATGCTTTGGTAAATTCAGAAATGAAACAATTTGAAGAGTATGAAGCGATGGAAGACACTGCAGAAAATAGTTTGAGTCAAATCTTCAACGTTTATAAACGAGTAGCTAAAAAAGGCGAACAAATTCAGTTTACTACAGAAAACGGACTGGTAACTTTAGCGGTTGTGCCAAGCTATTCCATGGAAGAGAAAGACGATCGCGCGATTGTGAAGCTGGAAGCCGAAGATGCCGAAATATTAGGTTCGGGCATAGAAAAGGCATTTTTCAAAAAAAGCGATTATGTTGGCTTTACCGAAAACACAAAAAACAGCATTACATTTACGGTTACACCAGGGGTGGCCAATATTTATTTAATGCGATTCCGATACATGAATTTGAACGATCATCCTGTAAAAGTGCGTTTAAAAATCGAGGATGCTAACGGCATTATTTTAAGAAATGATGATATCGAGTTTCCTGTAAGAAAGGATAAATGGAAAATTTTAAACACCACTTCTGGCGGGTATATTAATGCCGGAACTTATAAAATAACCTTAGAATCTGATATTATGAAAGGCATTCGATTAGAGTCGTTTGAATTTCAATAAACCATCAGAATTACAAATACTATGAAGTACAATTTATATAGAATTACCGTTTTATGTTTATCTGTTTTGTTTCTTGCTTGTGGTAACGACAGTCGCGAAGTAAGAATTGTTGAAGATTTTAATTTCGATTGGCAATTTAAATTGGGCGATTATCCAGAGGCCAAAACAACTGCTTTTAAGACAGACGATTGGCGAACCTTAAATTTGCCACACGATTGGAGTATTGAAGGCGAATTTAGCAAAGAGCATCCTGCCAAACCAGAAGGCGGTGCATTGCCAACAGGGGTAGCGTGGTACAGAAAGCCTTTTACCTTACCAGAAGATTTTAAAAATAAAAGCATCAGCATTGAGTTCGATGGGGTGTACCGTAAAAGTGAAGTTTGGATAAACGGACATTATTTAGGAATTCGTCCTAATGGTTACATAGCGTTCGCTTACGAATTGTCTGAATTTTTAAAGTTTGGAGAACAAGAAAATATTATTGCCGTAAAGGTCGATAATTCCGAACAACCTAATTCCCGATGGTATTCTGGTTCTGGAATTTATAGAAATGTACGTTTAGTAACTACCGAAAAATTGCATGTCGCCCATTGGGGAACTTATGTTTTTACTCCAGAAGTATCTAAGGACAACGGAAAGATAAAGCTCGAAGTTACTGTAAAAAACGATGCCGCTAAGGCAAAACATTACAGTGTAGAAACATTGGTTTTAGATGCCAATAACCTAGAAGTGGCAGCGGTAACCACACAGGCCGATGTAACTGCAAAGGCCAAGAATAAAACTATGCAGACTATTCAGGTGTTTAACCCCATACTTTGGGATGTTAAAACGCCGTATTTGTACACCTTACAAACCAATATTTACGAGGGCGAAACCTTGGTTGATAATTATAAAACGCCACTTGGATTTCGCTTTTTTGAATTCGATGCCCAAAACGGATTTTCGCTTAATGGTGAACCAACAAAAATTCATGGGGTTTGTTTGCATCACGATAACGGTGCTTTAGGCGCTGTGGCCAATCGTGCTGCCATTAAAAGAAAACTTCAGATTATGAAAGATATGGGGGTAAATGCCATTCGCGTATCTCATAATCCGTCGTCTGTAGAGTTGTTAGAATTATGCGACGAAATGGGGTTTATCGTTCAGGTAGAAGCTTTTGATGTTTGGAAGAAGAAGAAACTTAAAGCTGATTACAATATGTATTGGGACGATTGGTATAAACAAGATTTACAGGATTTTGTAAAGCGCGATCGCAATTATCCATCGGTTTTTATGTGGAGTATTGGTAACGAAATTCGTGAACAGTTCGATAGTACAGGAATAGCCATGACCAAAGATCTGGTTAAAATTGTTAAAGCTCTAGACAAAACAAGACCGGTAACCTGTGCCTTAACAGAAAATATTCCGGAGAAAAATTTTATTTATCAGTCAGGTGCTTTAGATCTTTTAGGATTTAATTACAAACATGAAGATTACGGCACATTCCCTGAAAATTTTAAAGGACAAAAAATAATTGCTTCCGAAAGTGTATCGGCTCTAGAAACGCGAGGACATTACGATGCGATATCTTCAGAAATTAAATTCTGGCCGCCAGCACATAACGAACCGTTTGATGGTAACGACGATTATACGGTTTCAGCTTACGATAATGTAGCAGCATATTGGGGAACCACTCACGAAGAAAATTGGAAAACGGTTAAAAAGCTAGATTACATAGCAGGCACGTTTATTTGGACAGGTTTCGATTATTTAGGCGAACCAATTCCGTATCCGTACCCAGCGCGCAGTTCGTATTTTGGAATTGTCGATCTGGCAGGTTTGCCAAAAGATATTTACTACATGTACCAGAGTGAGTGGAGCGATAAAAATGTTTTGCATGTATTACCGCATTGGAACTGGAATGCAGGAGAGAAAGTCGATGTTTGGGCGTATTACAATAATGCCGATGAGGTGGAGTTGTTTGTTAACGGAACATCGCAAGGTGTAAAGTCTAAACAAGGTGAAGATTTACATGTGTCTTGGAACGTGCCGTTTGAAGCTGGAACTCTAAAAGTGGTGTCTAGAAAAAATGGAGAAGTGGTTTTAGAAAAGGAAATACATACCGCAGGAGCTGCTTCAACTATAGAATTAGAAGCAAATACATTGAAGATTAAAAATGATAATTACGACTTGGTTTACGTAACTGTTAATGTTCAAGACAATCAGGGTAATTTAGTGCCAAATGCCGATAACGATATTCATTTTGAAGTTTCTGGTGGTGGGAAATTAGTTGGTGTCGATAACGGTTATCAGGCTAGTTTGGAGTCGTTTAAAAGCAATCAGCGTAAAGCGTATAACGGTAAATGTATTGCAATTATTCAATCGAATGGTAACGCTGAAACTATTCAAATTAATGCTACTTCAAAAGGTTTAAAATCGGCAAGCATTCAAATTAAAGTAGAACAATAAAAATAAGCACATGAAATATATAGTTTGCGAAGAACCAACAACATTCGCATTAAAAGAAAAAGCACAACCTGTTCGAGACGCTAATCAGGCGTTAATAAAAATTCACCGTGTTGGCATTTGTGGTACAGATTTGCATGCCTACTCTGGTAATCAGGCCTTTTTTACCTACCCAAGAATTTTAGGTCACGAACTTGCTGCCGAAATTTTGGAAATTGGAGATAACACTCAAAATTTAAAAGTAGGCGATAAGGTAATTGTAATGCCTTATGTTAGCTGTGGCGAATGTATAGCGTGTAGAAAAGGAAAAACCAATTGCTGTAGTAATATTAAAGTGTTAGGGGTGCATGCCGATGGCGGAATGCAGGAAATAGTAGCGGTAAGAACCGATTTGTTAATTCCAGCAAACCAATTGTCGTACGAGGAAATGGCTATAGTAGAACCTTTGGCAATTGGGGCACATGCCATTCGCAGGGCTAATATTGAAGCAGGCGAATATATTGTAGTTGTTGGTTGTGGCCCTATAGGTATTGGACTAATGAAACTGGCACAAATTAAAGGCGCCGAAGTTATTGCGATAGATGTAGACGAATCGCGCTTAGCATTTGTTAAAAATGAAATAGGCGTGAAGCATGTAGTTAAGGTTTCGGAAACAGCTGCCGAAGACGTATCTAAAATTACTCAAGGCGATTTAGCTACAGCCGTGTTCGATTGTACGGGTAACAAACGTGCTCTTGAAGGCGGAATAGCCTATATGGCGCATGGCGGGCGTTATGTTCTTGTGGGATTATCTAAAGGTGAGTTGGTGTTTAGTCACCCTGGAATTCACGCTAAAGAATCTACAATCATGTGTAGTAGAAATGCGACTTTAGAAGATTTTCAGTTTGTAATTGATAATCTTTCCCAGTTTCCAACCGATAAATTTGTAACCCATCAAGTTAATTATACCGAAATGATCGCGAATTTTGACGCTTGGTTAGACCCAAAAAATGGTGTTATTAAAGCTATGGTAAATTTTAATGAGTAAATTAACCGCATAAATTTAATTTCGTTTTTAGAATTATGAGAATTGATAGCCATCAGCATTTTTGGATTTATAATAAAGCACAACACGATTGGATAGACGATGCAATGTCTGTTATACGGCGAGATTTTTTACCCGAAGATCTTCAACCGATTTATGCATCAGAAGGAATTGATGGTTGTGTTGCGGTTCAGGCAGATCAAACGCTTCAAGAAACCGATTTTTTGCTGCAACTGGCAGAAAAGCATAAGTTCATTAAAGGCGTTGTTGGTTGGATCGATTTGAGAGCTGATGATCTGGAAACTCAGTTATCTAAATATGAAGGAAAAGACAAATTAAAAGGTTTTCGCCATGTTGTTCAAGGCGAGCCAGATCATAATTTCTTATTGCGTCCTGACTTTTTAAAGGGGATTTCCCTCCTGGAAAAACATAATTACACTTACGATATTTTGGTGTTTCCACACCAGCTTGGTGCTGTTCTAGAGTTTGTAAAACGCTTTCCAAATCAGAAATTCGTAATTGATCATTTGGCCAAACCGTATATTAAAGATGGTTTTTTTGATGGCTGGGCAACATTAATTCGGGAAATAGGAAAACATAAAAACGTATTCTGTAAACTGTCTGGAATGGTTACCGAAGCCGATTACAATACTTGGGCAGCAGAACAAATTCACCCGTATATGGATGTGGTTTTAGAGGCTTTTGGTGCTGACCGTGTATTATACGGCTCCGACTGGCCCGTGTGTCTTGTCGCGGGAAATTATTCAGAAATAAAAAACTTAGCAACTAATTATATTGCAAAACTAACACCTGTAGAACAAGCCCAAATTATGGGTGAAAATGCGGTGCAATTTTATAATCTTTAACTATGGATTTAAATTTAAAAGATAAAGTAGTCGTGGTAACCGGAGCTGCTGGTATTGAAGGCAGTATAGGGAAAACTATAGTAGATGCTTTGGCTGATGAAGGCGCTATTCCTGTGCTTGTTTGTAGAAACGATCGCGGATTTACGTACGAGAAACAGTTGCAGGATAGAGGTATTGATTCTGTGTTTTATAAAACCGACATGTCCGATCCTGCTCAGGTAGAAGCCACGGCAAAAAAGATAGGCGAGAAATATGGTCGGGTAGATGCGCTTATTAATAATGTAGGCGTAAATGATGGTGCAGGTCTGGATGCTTCTGTAGAAGACTTTATGAAGTCTATAAAGCTTAACTTAACAAGCTTTTTTGCGATGACCAAGTTTTGCCTGCCATATCTTAAAAAAGTAAAAGGAAATATTTTAAATATCGGGTCTAAAGTAAGTTTAACTGGGCAAGGAGGAACGTCGGGCTATGCTGCTTCTAAAGGCGGTGTACTTGGTTTAACCAGAGAATGGGCGGTAGATTTATTGGATTTTGATATTAGAGTTAACGCTATTATTATTGCCGAAAGTTGGACACCAGCTTACGATGCGTGGATACAAACTTTACCAGATGGTAAAGCGCGATTAGAAGCCATTGTAAATAAAATTCCGTTAGAGCATAGAATGACAACACCTCAAGAAATTGCAGACACTTGTTTGTTTACCATTTCGGAAAAAGCTTCGCATACTACAGGACAGTTTTTGTTTGTAGACGGAGGCTATTCTCATCTAGATCGTGCAATTTCATAAATAAAAAACACTAATGAACCAACTAACTAATTCACCTAAAGTAGTCGATAAAAAAATAATTGTTCCTTTTATATTAGTCACCTCACTATTCGCACTATGGGGATTTGCCAATGCAGTAACAGATCCTATGGTGCAAGCTTTTAAGAAAGTATTAGAATTGTCGAATTCGCAGGCAGCGTGGGTGCAAATGGCATTTTATGGCGGCTATTTTTGTATGGCTTTACCCGCAGCATTATTTATTATGCGGTTTTCGTACAAAGTAGGCATATTAATAGGTTTAGCTCTGTATGCCATTGGGGCATTACTGTTTTACCCTGCTGCGATAACAGAACAATTCTGGTTTTTTTGTTTGGGTTTATACATTTTAACGTTTGGTCTGGCATTTTTAGAAACCGCTGCAAATCCATACATATTGGCTATGGGAGATCGCAGAACGGCAACTCAGCGTTTAAATCTTGCTCAGGCTTTTAATCCTGTTGGGAATATTTTAGGATTATTTGTGGCCCAACAATTTGTACTTAAAAATTTACAATCTGATGATATTGCAGATTTTTCAAATTTAGATGAAGCTTCAAAAATTTTAATCAGAACTTCAGATTTAATGGTAATCCGAGATCCCTATGTGATTTTAGGCTTGGTATTAATTGGAGTTTTCGTGTTGTTTTTAGTGAATAAAATGCCACAGTCTAAAGATGAAGGAGCCAAGCCTAGTGTAGCAACAACTTTCAAAATTCTAGGTAAGAACAGGAAGTACGTTTTAGGCGTAATTGCACAAATATTTTATGTAGGTGCCCAAATAATGTGCTGGACCTATATTTATCAATATGCAGAAGCTTTAGGGATAGATGGTGTAACAGCAGGTTATTATCAAATGGCTGCTTTTGTGTTTTTCGTTGTCGGAAGAGCAATAGGCACTTATTTATTAAAATTTTTAAGTTCAGGTAAGCTGTTAATGTACTTTGCAATTTTAGCAGCTATATTTACTCTAGCCACCATGTACATGACTGGAACCTTAGGTTTATATTGTTTAGTAGGTATTTCGTTTTTTATGTCGTTAATGTTTCCGACCATTTACGGAATAGCTTTAGGCGATTTAAGCGAAGAAGAATCTAAAATTGGATCGGCAGGTTTAATTATGGCTATAGTTGGAGGAGCTTTATTACCAAAGTTACAAGGTAATATTATCGATATTGGCGGACATGGTGTTGCCGACACTAAAATATTGGGGGTAACAGAAATTAATTTTTCATTTGTGTTACCGCTATTGTGTTTTGCCTACATTGCTTGGTATGGCTATCATATTTTTAACAAGCATGAGTAGTAGGTTTTTTGAAGAATTAAGAACAATAACTTTATGGAAGTTATAGAAAATTAAGCAGTTCTAATTTGGGAAGCTTACAAAGGGGCATGTGGCCCTTTTTGAACATAATGTTTTTGCTGGTCTATCATTGGTGGATTTAATATGAAATTTCGATAGTTAGTTTAATTTTTAATGGAATAATATGGTGAGATTTTGTGTTGTGTTACTAGTTTTGATGTTCTTTTAAGTAGTTGTAATAATGATGATTCTCCGCCAGATTGCGGTTGTGATTCTGAGCCTTGGACTACAGTTAAGGATGTTGTGGGAACTTTGTCATATAAGATTCAAATAGATCTTCTAGACGATTTTTATTACGATAAATTTGTACTGGGAATTACATTTTCTGATTGTGGAAATTGTAGCCAAGGGTTTGTCGTGTGTAATGAAAAGATGCTCGAGGATTATAAATATCTTATTAGAAAAGAAGGCGTTACAGGAGAGAGGGGTACCTGTCAAGTTTTCTGGAAGTGTGCATGACGTGTGCATGACGCGTGCCAGGGATATACAGCTCCTGCAGGTGTGTCAATAAATAGAATAGCATTAACTTCAATAGAGAAACAATGAGAAAAATATTTTAGAATTAGGAATTCAATTATATTTTCTACATCATTTTAGACTGAAGTTGCGGGGCACTTAAATTTATCTTGTATGTTCGCAATAAAATATTAATTAAAGGTTATGGCTGAGATTTATAAGTTAACCAACTCATCTAAATGGAAATATTTTTATAAAATTCTTCTAGTAACGTTTTTATTTCATGCTTTTGGAGGTATTGTTTTATTATTTTATAAAAATGTAAAAGAAATTGATTTATTTCTTAAAGTACTTTTAATGATATTACTTGGTTGGTTTGTGTTATTTGCTCTTCCTACTTTTTTATTATATTTTAATCATAAAAAAAGGAGTAAAGACGTGATTTTAAATCAAAATAAAGGATTATTTACTTATGTAGATAGTAGTAAAGTTTCTGAATTTAAATTAGCGGAAATCGAAAAAATAGAATTGTATTTATCTCCTCCTTCATATGATAATAGATTAGATATTATGTATTTTGGAATATATAATTATACAGTTTTCTATATCAAAAATGGAGATGTAATTGATATTTCATGTCTTGTTTTTGATCAAACAGAGGAAGTCTTTTCAGAAAAATTAATAGGAAGGAAAAAGAAATCATTTCCTGTTATGAAAAAATAAGGTGTAAATTGATTGTTCATTAATTAGAATTCGACATTAATTTATCTACTCTTTTCAAGAGTATAAATATTAATATCAAGCACTGTAAGATGTAAAGCATAACAATAAGACCAGAATTAAGGTTAGTAATAAAATCTTAACTTAACACGACCGCTCAACGAGCGGTTTTCTTTTAGGTAAGACTTTAGTTTCTTTCTAGCAGAGAAAGAAGAACAGTTTAAAAAGTTGAACTGCCCAGGGTATTTTTGTAGGGTATTTATAGTAAACGGCATTTTAAAATAGTTGTCCATTGGCTGGGCCATATAATTCGATTGGCATTCTTTTAATAAGGCAGCAGGTGATTTTTTAAAATCCTGAATTCCTCTAGTATTCCACTTTTCATAACACAGATTTAATCTTCAATTTTTAATATGTCAACACCATTGTCAACACCTAAATCCGCTTTGTAACTGCTTAAAATACTATGTTTACCAACACCAACAAATTATTTATGCTATGAAATTTACAACTAAATTTATTTATGGATTACTGGTTTTAATTGGGCTGCCATTAGCAAGTGTAGCACAAAGTAACCTTAAAAGTGAAAGCGGCTATCAAGCTTCAAAAACTAGCGGAGCAATGTCATCGTTAATGAAATGGCGCACCTTAAAAACTCAAAAAGGAAGTGCACCTGTAATTAATCCACAACAAAAAGTGTTACGTCAATTAGGGATTAATCCTGCAAATGAACGTTCCTCCACCGATAAAGATTATGAATTTTACGCAGGAGAGGCTTACAAAGGTAACAATCTTCCTTATGCGGCGATTACCGATAGTTCAGGTAATACATATGTTACTGGCGGAAGTTCCAATGAAAATCAACCTTCAGGAGACTTTTTTACTCTAAAGATTGGGGTTAATGGGGAAACTTTGTGGGAAAAACGAGAACAGGCCGAAATGTATGCCGTAGAATATGGAATGCAGATGGCTTTTGACAACATGGGTAATATTATAGTTTCAGGTCTTAAGTGGAATGGAAACGATATGGATATTCGTGTTATCAAATATTCAGTAGATGGTGATAAGCTTTGGGAGAGTACTTTCAACAATGGTGCTGAAGGCATGGAAATACCAAATGCTCTGACAACCGGAACAGATGGAAGTATTTATGTAACAGGTATTACCTGGTCGGGGAGTTCGGTAGATTATTTAACCATTAAATTTAATAGTAGCGGCTCAAAAGAATGGCATCGTACAGAAAATCCTAATGGTGGCGAAACTTGGAATGAGTCAACAGCTATTACTGTAGATACCAACAATAATGTTTTAGTTACAGGATTCAGTCCGAATACTGATGGATGGCTTAACTACCACACTATAAAATATGATGGGCATGGAGCAAAACTTTGGGAACATGGGTTTAATTATCAAAATACAGATCCCAACAATACATCTGCTGTAACTAACTCCACCCCTTATGCGATAATTACCGATGATGACGATAATGTGTATATTACTGGAACTTTTGATACGTTCCTAAATCGCATTGGAACAGTAAAATATAATGAATCTGGAGAATTACAATGGACTAAAACCTATAAAAATAGCACAGATGAAACCAATGGCTGGAAAATAGCAATTAATGATAACACAGTTTATGTTGAAGGGAGTCATTCTGGAGGGTTTTTAGACGATGGAACAGTACTAATATCTTATAATACGGATGGAACACAAAACTGGGTTCAGGAAACCAATGATTTGATTCAAACGTCTAATGGAACACTTGCTTTTGATGCGGAAGGTAGTATTATTATATCGGCTAGCGGAATGACCCAAGGTGAAGAAGAATGGTTACAAGATGTTGCTGCTCGCGCATATAAATACGCTCCAGAAGGTAATTTATTGGGCCAGTCAGCTTTTATCATATCTACCACTTATGGCACAGCTAGTATGGGTAATATGGCAGGAACAGGGTTGGATTCTGAGGGAAATGTGTACTTCTCTGTCAATTCTTACTATACGGAAAAAGGTAATGTTTTTGAAACCGTTAAATCGACGTTTGGCAGCACCAGTCCATCAATTAAATGGAGTGCCCAATATGCTAATCTAGGATCGCCTGCAGCAACTATGCTTAATACATTTGCTGATGGTAAAGGAAATACATTTTCTACTGGAACTTACAACGATTATGATAATGAAATACTTAATAATAACTACTATGTTGTAAAACACGATGCCGAAGGTAGCGTTGCATGGGAGGTCGTATTTAATGCCGAAAATGGTAACCCAGCCGAAGGCATTATTGGGCGAGCAGATGCCGAAGGGAATGTATACCTGTGTCTATTGCCTGGTTATGAAGTTTATCCACCATCATTAAAAATAATAAAGTCATCACCAGAAGGTAAGCAACTTTGGGCAACTAAAACAGAACTTTATAGCCCAGCAGTTTATGTTATGGAACCTCAAGCAGATGGTTCAGTTTACATTGGAGGAACTGCCTACGAGAACGAAGCTAGTCAGTCAGCTTCTTTCCTTGGTGTAAAGTTTAATGCAGACGGAACTGAGGCGTGGAAAACTTATATGCCGGGTATTGCGGGTAATAATATCGTTCAAGTAAATGCCGGAAAAGTAGATAGCAAGGGCCAACTGATACTTACAGGAAAACATGGTAGTGGAAACTTTATGGCACAAGAAGCAAACCTAACAGTAATACAATTTAATGCAGATGGATCGGCAGGATGGATTGCCCCAGTAGTTGTTGAAGGTGAAACGTCTTCAGGAACAGATTTGTATCTTGATCCTGATGGTAGTATTTATGTTAACGGATTTACACAAAATAATACTACTTACAATCAAGATATTTTAATAGCAAAAATAAATGCCGCAGGAGAGGAGGTATGGTCTACTATTTTTGGTGATGCAGAAAAAACAGAACGCTCTTATACGGTTAAGCCTTTCAGTAATGGCGATATTGGCATAGTGGGATATAGTCTTGCTGTTAGTGGAGAAATACATAATGTACTATTAAAATATAATTCTAGTGGTAGTTTATTGTGGGATTATACATCAGAAAGTATGCGTTATTACAATGACTTTTACATAGACGGATCGGATGTGTGCTACATAATGAATCAGGTAATTGTAGATCCTTTTCCGCACAGATTGTCAGAATCTAATTTTCCAATAGCTTCACTTATAACTGTAAATGAGAATGGTGAAAATATAGATGAAGCATTTTTTATTGGTCCTGAATATTCAGAATTTATAGGTAAAAAATTGGTTCCACACAGCGATGATAGACTGTTACTGGCTGGAAGTGTAAGAAATCAAGCTTTTTTTGAAGGTAGCTATTTTTTTGAAACACAGAAAGACGGTTCATTAGGTATTCCTGAGGAATTAAATCCAGATGTATCACATAATTCATTAGGTCAGAATTTCCCGAATCCAGCGCATGAATTTACAGTAATACCTTTTACCCTTGTTCATGGAGGTAAAGCTGTTATAAAACTTTATAGTAGTCAGGGCAGACTAATAAAGATAATTGCAGCAGATGATTATGCTCCGGGTAGTAACACAGTTGAATTTAATACCAAAGGCTTAGCACCTGGTATATATTTTTATCAGATAAACTCCAACGGCTATAAACAGGCTAGGAAATTGGTTAAAAAGTAAATTTTAAAAACACCTCGGATACTATATCTGAGGTGTTTTGTTAAGTCATTTAGCTTTAAAAAATTAAATTTGGACATTTTTTAAACGTATAGACGGTATGATAAGAGGCATTTTTAAAATATTTTTTCTGTTTGGTATAGTACTCGTTTCAGGATGTACTAATAATACTGCCTCAAAAAAAGCCTCAACTCCAGATAGCTCGGTAGATTTTACTAATCTTGGTAATGAGCAATGGCGCATGGGTAATTACCAGAATGCACTAAACTATTTTACTAAATCTTATAATAAGGTAAAAGCTTCTGGTAATGAAGTAGAGATAGCTACATTACTTAATAATCTTGGATTGGTACATTGGCGTCTCGAAAATAATACAGAAGCCATGGAGTGCTATGAAGAATCCGCCATTTTAGCCCAAAAAAATGGAATGATTAGGCTTCTGGGGCTTACCCATACCAACCGGGCATTGATCCTAAAAGAACAACGTAATTTTAAGGCCGCTTTTGATCAAAACAATGAGGCGATTAGACTATTTAAGGAAATCGAAGAGCCGCATGATCTGGCCATAGCGTATAATAATCAGGGACAGATATACCGATTTTCCGAAGCATTCGATATGGCTTTAAAATACTATCTTCTGTCCTTAGAAGAATGCGAAAAAATAAACTATACCGAAGGCATGGCTACTGCGTATCAAAACCTAAGTACCATTTATGCCAAACAAGGTAACAAAAACAAAGCCCTATTAGCAGCACACAAATGTTTAAATCTTAGCTATAAGGTTAATAGTAAAGTGCGGGTAAGTGAAGGTTTACGCGAACTCTCAAATAATTACGACCAGTTTAATGTTCCAGATTCTGCGTTATATTATTTTAAGAAGCACTATCATGTGGAGAAGGAAATCATGGAAGCCAATCAGAGTAATTTGTTATCTCAATATCAGGCGAATCTTGGTTTTGAGGTTAAAAAGCTAAGAATTAAGAATCTTCAGATTGAAAAGGAAATGGCTAATAACCGTATTCTTCTTCTTATTTTTAGCATTATATCTATATTGCTTATTTCAGGATTTTTTATTTACAGATATCTGTCCAATATCAAATTCAGAAAGAAACAACTTGAACTGCGACTACAAAATTCATTGCAACTTATACAGGTAAAAGAAGAAGAACTTAAGACCTACATTGTAGATCTTGCTCATAAAAATAAGGTCATTAATAAGCTACAGGAACCATCAAAAAAAAATACTCCTAATACAGATTATGATGTACATGAATTGTTAGAAGAAAAGATATTTACAAATGATGGTTGGGATAAATTCAAGACACGTTTTAGAGCCATTTATCCTGATTTTTTTAGTAGAATTAATGACAGTGCAATTCCCGTAACTGAGGCAGAAATCAGGCTTTTGGTTCTTATGCGCCTTCAGCTAAATAGTACTGATATGGCAAGCATTTTGGGTATTTCTCCTCAAAGTGTAAGAGCTTGTAAAATGAGATTGAAGAAAAAGCTAAAGCCTAATGGTTATAAAAATGTAGAACAATATCTACATTACATCATATCATAAGTTTAGATTTCACCTTACAGAAACTGTACAAATAAGAAATTAAAAAACCCCGTAAATCCTGAGATTACGGGGTTTAGTGCGGAGAAAGAGGGACAGTTGAAAATGTCCAATTTCCCGTATTTAACAGGCTTTTTTCTTCGTTAAATTTATTGGTGACACCGAATTAGCCACCTTTTAACTAAAAATTAACAAAACTGACAAGTTTTGTATGTCTTAGATTACAAATATTGTCAAATGGATTGAAATTTTATTATCTACTTTTCGGATTATGGATTTGAAGAATCATATATTCTTATGAGTATTACAATTTGAAATTTAATTCTAATTTTATGAGCGATGCCTAGCAGCCAACCTTCAGGAATTAGTTCATCGAAGAAAGGAAATAGGTATTCCAAACTAAATGGTTCTTCCTGTAAAGGCAAAGACAAACTTACAGCCAATACGTTTTGATTTTGTAGGTATGCATTTTCATCCTCTGTTAATATTCCGGCCTAGCTTCTATTTACCCAGATTTCTCCTTGTCTTATCGCTTATAGGTTTTGGTGTTTAATGTGTGTCCAAAAAATAACAGAACCTGATTTACTTTATTGGTCATTACATTTGGTTTTCTCTGTTCGAGTTCGCGTACAAAACGTAAGCCTACACCAATGAAGTCAGATAACTCTACTTACGTTAGGTTTTCTTTTTTACGTCTATCCCTTACAAATTGGGCAATGGGTTTTCTCTATCCCATACCATATTGTTATACCTTTATGGGTATAATAAAGTAGATAGTTTTATTGATTATACCTGAAAGGGTGTATTGAGGTTTCTGTTTCTTAATTGTTGAGGTTAGATCCATTGGGCTCCAAAGCAGTGTAAACTGTGAGTAACAAAATGAGTAAGTTCTAAATTAGCAATTGTTCAAAACAAGTCTATCCCATTTCCTCGTTTTACTAAATTAAAAACACATTTTAGCTATCTATTGTTCATAACAATTCGTTTATTTTATAGAAAACCATAATGAAGTATAATATGGAATCCCTATTTTTAAGAATTGTTAAAATTAAATTCACATTCCATATAAATGGCTAAAACAGCTAAAGCAAAAAACAACACCAAAAATCAAAAATCTATAGAGGAAGCCCTTTGGGATTCTGCCAATAAATTAAGAGGAACCGTAGAAAGTTCGGAGTACAAACACGTGGTACTCGGACTTATTTTTTTGAAGTTCGCCAGTGATAAATTTGAAGACCGAAGGCAGGAACTTATAGCAGAAGGTAAAGAAGAATACTTGGAGATGGAGGCCTTTTATGCCATGAAAAACGTGTTTTTCCTGCCCGAAGACAGTCGCTGGTCGTATGTTATTGGGCGTGCGAAACAAGACGATATTGCACTAATTGTAGATACGGCTTTACACACCATAGAAAAAAATAACAAGTCTTTAAAAGGCGCTTTGCCAGATAACTACTTTTCAAGGTTGAATCTGGATCCAAGTAAGTTAGCTGCTTTATTAGATACCATCAATAATATCGATACGACAAGCGATGAAGAAGAAGATGTGGTAGGCCGTATTTACGAATACTTTTTAGGGCGTTTTGCCGCTGCCGAAGGAAAGGGTGGTGGTGAATTTTACACCCCAAAATGTATTGTTAACCTGATTGCTGAAATGTTGGAACCTTACAAAGGGAAAATATACGATCCCGCCTGTGGTTCTGGGGGGATGTTTGTACAAAGTATCCAGTTTGTAAAAAGTCACCAGGGCAATACCAAGGACATTTCTATATACGGACAGGAATACACTGCCGTAACCTATAAACTGGCCAAGATGAACCTCGCCATTCGTGGTATTTCTGCCAATTTGGGCGACGTGCCTGCCAATACCTTTTTTAAAGATCAGCATCCAGATTTAAAGGCCGATTACATCATGGCCAATCCACCGTTTAACCAAAGCCAATGGCGCGAGAAGAACGAGTTGGAAGACGATCCGCGTTGGAAAGGCTATCTGGCGCCACCCACAGGCAATGCCAACTATGGGTGGATTTTGCACATGTTAAGCAAACTCTCCGAAACAGGAACTGCTGGCTTTGTATTGGCGAATGGGTCTATGAGTAGTAATACCTCGGGCGAAGGCGATATTAGAAAACAATTGGTAGAAAACGATTTGGTGGACTGTATGATTGCCTTACCGGGGCAGTTGTTTTACACCACACAAATTCCCGTGTGTTTATGGTTTATGACCAAAAATAAAAGTGAAGATCCCGAACATGGTTACAGAAACCGTAAGGGCGAAACCCTGTTT
Source organism: Bacteroidia bacterium (assembly GCA_030427735.1). GTDB lineage: Bacteria > Bacteroidota > Bacteroidia > Flavobacteriales > Flavobacteriaceae > Formosa. Next base: position 77,540 of record JAUIBP010000009.1, read on the forward strand.
ATCGATGCCCGAAATATGGGCACAATGATAGACCGTACCCAAAAGGAACTGACCAAAGACGATATTGAAGCCATTGCCAAAACCTACCACGCTTGGCGGTCTGAGTCAGACGGGCAGGCAAAAGAAAAATACGGTGAATATACCGATGAAGCAGGTTACAGTAAAGCCGCCACTTTAGACGATATACAGAAAAACGATTATGTGTTGACGCCTGGGCGTTATGTTGGTGTTGCCGAAGAAGAGGATGATGGCATCCTGTTTGAGGATAAAATGACCGACTTAAACACCACCCTAAAACAACAAATGGCAGAAGCTGAAAGCTTAGATGCCGCCATTCGTGAAAATTTAAAGTTGTTGGGGTATGAGTAAGGAGTGGAAGGAGGTTGTCTTAAGTGATGTTGCAACTATTGATACCGGGTTTCCTTTTAAAAGCAAATTTTATGAGGAACAAGGAAATCTTCGAGTTATAAGAGGTAAAAATGTTACCGAAGGGAATTGTAGATGGGGGACAGATGCAAAATTTTGGAATCATTCTTTAGATAAATTAGGAAAGTACAAAGTCCAATTAAGTGACATAGTGATAGGAATGGATGGCTCTAAAATCGGGAAAAATAGAGCCCTTGTAAAATCGGGTGATTTACCCGCAATCCTAGCTCAACGAGTTTGTAGAGTGAGAGCAAATTCTAAGAGTGAGCAAAAGTATTTGTGGCAGATTATCAATTCAAATGGATTTGAGAATTATATTGATCTAATAAAAACAGGTACTTCGATACCTCATATTAGTTTAGGGCAAGTTGGTAAATTCTCTTTCAAAATCCCACCTCTCCCAGAACAAAAAGCAATAGCCCACATTTTAGGGACGTTGGATGATAAAATAGAGCTCAACCGCAAAACCAACGCAACCTTGGAAGCCATGGCGCAAGCCCTGTTTAAAAGTTGGTTTGTAGATTTCGATCCTGTGTTGGACAATGCACTTGCCGCAGGAAATATCATTCCAGAAGCATTGCAAGCCAAAGCGGCGAAAAGAAAGGCTGTTTTAGACCGTCATTCCGCACGCGATGCGGAATCTGCTAGTATAGAGAACGGAACTCCTTTGCTCTATACCAATCCCAAATTAGCCGCTTTGTTTCCCTCAACTTTTGTGTTTAACGAGATTTTGGAGAAGTGGATTCCTGAGGGGTGGGAGGTGAAGAAGATTAAGGATGTAGGGAATGTGATAACAGGAAAAACTCCTTCGTCTAAAACTCCAGAACACTTTGGAGATGTTTATCCGTTTGTAACACCAACTGATTTTAAAAATTATTTTAAAATCGTTATTGATTCTCAAAGAAAATTATCTTCCCTTGGTTTTGAAAATAATAGGAAAAGGGTGCTTCCTAAAGATTCAGTTTTAGTTACTTGTATTGGTTCTGATATGGGAAAAGTAGTGATGAATAAAGTTGAGTGTATGACAAACCAACAAATAAACTCAGTTGTACCAAAAGATGACGGTGTTTCAGGGCAATATTTGTATCACTTTTTTAATTGGAATTATGAATTATTGAGGACATTAGCTTTTGGAGGTTCAACAATGCCAATTTTAAATAAAAGCGAGTTTGAGGGTATTGATATTCTAGTGCCAGATAGATTGGTAGCTTCTGAGGTTAGTAGAAATTTTAGAGAAAGTGATGAAAAAGTACTTTTCAATTTAAAACAAACCGAAGTATTAACGAAACTTAGAGATAATTTGTTGCCGCAGTTGATAAGTGGAAAGGTGAGGGTGCCAGGGGAAGCGATAGTGAAGGTAGAGATGCTAGAGGATATGAAGGATAGTATGGATTTTTTATAAACATTAAATATTTATAATGAGTATATTTTCTGACTGGTTTAAAGTTGATTTACATATCCATACAGATGATAGTAGAAAGACCAAAACCAACGATTATCAAGGGAACTTTGATATATCTGAATTAAAACAAAAGTTAATAGAAAATGATGTGAAACTATTTTCTTTAACAGATCATAACATAATCAACGTTGAAGCTTATAAAAATTATTATACGAATTATAAACAAGGTGATCCGAAGCTTTTAATTGGTTGTGAATTTGATATTGAGGTACCTGAATCAGGTAAAACAATTACATACCATAGTTTGCTGATTTTTGAAAATGAAACTATCGAGGATGTTGAATTAATTTCTGATAAAGTTGAAAACTTATTTTTATCAAAAGGTTCAGTCATAACTGATAGGAAACTTACAATAGATGATTTGTACGATTTGTTTAATGATTTTAATTACTTCTTTATACCGCATGCAGGAAATACCAAAAGTATTTTAGACCCTTATAAAGGCTATGACATGAAGCTTTGTCAGCAAATGGTTTTGCTGATGCCTAGTGCTTTTGAAAAGGTAAAGGAAAGTGTTAGGCAGATTTACAACCAAGGTTTTGATCGTTTGAAGGAATATGATTTCCAAGCAAAAGACGATATTCCATATATTAATTTTTCTGACAATCATAATTCTCATAAATATCCTTGTACTAATAAAAATGGAGAAGATCATGAGTTTTATTGTATAAAGGGAAAGCCCTCGTTTGAATCGATAAGGTTTGCGTTTATTGATCCAAAATCAAGAATAAAAAAATATGCTGAAGTTGAGGAGTTAAAAAGATATGCAGAGTATGTTAGAACAATAAATTTCAATGGACTTGAATCAGTTAAGGATACTGAAATATTTTTTTCGCCAAATTTGAATGTAATAATTGGAGGAAGGTCTAGTGGGAAAAGTCTTTTATTTAGTGTTTTAGGAAGTAAAATAAACAGTCCTAAAAACAATAGTAAAAAATATAATTTGGACTTGAGTAAGGTCAAAATTAGTGGTTCTTTGGATTCTGGAGAAAAATCTATTATAAGTTTTAATAAAGGAGATTTGGTTTATATTAATCAAGGAGACATTGTAAATTATTTTGAAAATAATTCGCTCAAGGATCTTATTCAGGAATCAGGAAAAGAGGATTCTTATAAGGAGGCTTTAAGTTTTTTTGGTCAAAAAAAACAAGAATTTGAGTGCGTTATTGATGAGTTGATGGACATATATGAGCAATTTAAAAACAGTGTGATTGCAAATTTTACCATTCATGATAAAGATATAGATTCCATTCTCGATTCAAGTTATTATTTTAAACGAATAGAAGATATTACTGATAAAACGGAACAGTTTAGTGAGGCTAACGAGATACTTTTGGGGTTGGATGATTACATTGAAAAGTTTAAAAAAAATGATAATTGGGTATTTTCTTCAGAAGAAAATAAAACAATAGAGGCTTTTCAAACACTTGTTAGTGAAAAATCTGAATTATTTAATTTAGATAAGGTTGAGCATTTGCGAAAGGTAAGCTTCATTGAAGAAGTTAAAGAGTTAATTAATAACCAAAATGCAACTTTAGATACTAAGGGAAGAGAAAAGGATTCTGCAAATAGCAGGTTAAGATCTTTAAAGGGAAGTTTAAGAGAAATATTGAATTTGGCTTTAAAATTTGCAAATAAATGCAAGGAGTTAGAAAGCTACGGTTATAACTTTAAAAGGGAAATAATAATTAATGATGATGTTGCTGTTGTACTAGAGATCCAAGAGCAGGAGGATTCAATAAAAGATCTCATTCTTGCAGGTCTAAGCCCTGTGTCTAATGCTGAAAGCTTATATGATAATTTACTTAAAGTTGTAAATGATGACATTAAAATTAAAAATTACCCTGATAATACCGTCAATAGTTTAAAAAAGAAGGTGAACTCACAGGTAAAAAAGCTGAAAGAAGCTTTTGATAAGCCAATTGAATTTTTGAAATATTCAGAGAGTAGTACTTCTAAAAATAATTCTCCTGGGTACAATTCGGAAAAGTATTTAGAGACAATCTTGAAAAATGGAAAATCAAAAATAATTTTGATTGATCAGCCAGAGGATAATTTAGGTAACAAATTCATTTCGGAAAATCTAATAGATATATTAAGGGAGCTGAAGTTTGAAAAACAAATTTTTCTGGTAACTCATAATCCGTCTATAGTAGTTTATGGAGATGCGGAAAATGTTATTATGGCAACAAACAATAGTAATCAGATAGAATATAAACAGTTTGTCTTGGAGGAAAAAGAGCATCAAGTTGAAATTTGTAATACTTTGGATGGTGGTAGATACATATTTGAGCAAAGGGCACGGAAATATAATATTAAAAAACTTATTTAAAAATGGATAGTATAATAGTTGAGAATTTTATTGATGAAAATGAAATTAGTGTAAGTTTTGATTTAATATCTGGGGAGTTGGCTTTTCCTCCAATAACTTTAAGTATAGAAGGGGATATAGATTTAAATCCATTGGTTTTGGAATTAACCAAACTAGTGAAATTTAATAAACCAATTGATTATAAATATAATGATGATGCGGGTTTAATAGATTCGAATCTAAAAATAAAATTAATAAAAGAAACTTTGGATGATTTATTTGTAGCATTTAATGAAAATTTAGAAGTAGCTAGTGAGGGTGATGAATTAGAGATTGAATAGTTGAATACTAGATACATAGAGGCTAAATAATATTTTTATAATTTATACTGAAAACTAGTTTTATAGAGTGTTAGTCTGAAATATCTTCAATTTTCAATTAGGGAAAAGTATTAGAATTAGAGATTGATGTTTGTTTTATTAAGACCACAAGACTGTTTATAGTGTTTTTTTGGTAACCGACTAAGTCAGCGACCAATTCGAATTAAAAATTTTATAGGAGTATCTATATTATGTAATGTTTGTTATGAAAAGAGAAGAGTATTGTAAACCAAAGGATAATTAGTTTAAAAAATCGAAGATGTCAGAAACAAACCGTATAGAATACAAAGCACAACTTACCAAAGATTTAGATTTGGAAAAAGAAGTGGTAGCCTTTTTAAACTACCACGAAGGTGGTTTGGTTTATATTGGTATCGATAAAAATGGCCATACGCTTGGTGTTTCAGATCCAGATGCCGATATGCTTAAAATAAAAGACCGCATTAAAAACAACATCGCTCCTTCGGCTATGGGCTTATTTGATGTAGTGTCAGAAGAAAAGGACGGTAAGTCTATCATAAAAATTATTGTGGCCAGCGGTAGCGAAAAACCCTATTTCAAGAAAAAATACGGAATGACCGAAAAGGGCTGTTACCTGCGTATTGGAACAGCTGCCGAGCCTATGCCTCAAAAAATGATAGAAGAATTGTTTGCCTCCCGTACTCGTAATTCTATAGGTAAAATAAAGGCGAACCGGCAAGACCTTAGTTTTGCACAATTACGTATTTATTACGAAGAAAAACGAAAACCACTTAACCAACAGTTTAAAAAGAATTTAGAATTGCTTACCCCACAGGGCGATATTAATTATGCAGGTTATTTGTTGGCAGACGAAAATAATATTTCGGTAAAAGTAGCCAAATACAAGGGCAATACGCGAGTAGATTTAATAGAAAGTAACGAATATGGCTATGTGTCGCTCATTAAAGCTACGAAAAGTGTACTCGATAAAATAGAATTGGAAAACCGTACGCTTACTCAAATTACCAGTAAAGAACGGTTAGAAAAACGGCTTTGGAGTAGTATTGCACTTCGTGAAGCTATTATCAACGCCTTTGTACATAATGATTATACAAGAGAAGTAGCGCCTAAATGTGAAATATTCCAAGATAGAATAGAAATTACTTCGGTAGGTTCTTTGCCTGAAGGATTAAGTGAAAGTGAATTTTTTGAAGGCTTTTCCATTCCTCGAAACAAGGAGCTAATGCGGGTTTTTAAAGATGTAGACTTGGTAGAACAATTGGGGTCTGGTATTCCAAGAATACTGGAAACCTATGGTAAAGAATGTTTTCAATTTTCTACAAATTTTCTGCGTATGGTCTTTCCTTCGGCAGAACCAGTTTATAACGCACAAAAAGAAGCGTTGGTAAATGGGGTGGTAAAAGAGTTGGTAATAAACTTGGTAAAAGGATTGGTAAAAGAACTTTCAGATACACAAATAAAGATACTGAACTTGGTAAGTGAAGATAAGTACATTACCAAAAGTAACATGGCTAAACAAATAGGAACAAGTACAACTACAATAGACAATCACATAGAAACATTAAAAAATAAAAATGTTTTACAACGTGTAGGTGGCAGGAAAACGGGCTATTGGGAAATTATTGAACAAGAATGAGAAAGTTTACAGGATAAAAATTAGAAGAGGCATTTAACATTACAATATGAAAAAATTTACTGAAGCCCAGTTAGAACACGTATTTGCTGAATTATTAGAAGATCAAGGCTTTCCGCATCTTTTAGGAGAAGCGATAAACAGAAGTCCTGAAGATACAGATAGTAACCGAAATAGCACCTTAGAGTGGTTATCTTCAAATTGTCAAGTCATTATTAAAGGAGCTTCAGGAAAGCTTCAGTTTAACTTCAGAAAAGCTTTCATGTAAAAGAATATCAAATAGCTTTCTAATTTTCCTCCTATTAATGTTTGATGAAAGTATTATTGCAGAGTAAATTTCGCAAAAGTTTGTTATGAAAAGTGAGCGTGTTTTTTGTCACAAATATTTACTAAATTTGTGACATATTATACTAAATTATATGTTGTAAATGCCTAATTTTAAAATAGAACATAAAATTTCGAAAGCGACCAGAGGGCGTTTGTTTTTTTCCGAAGATTTTACAGGCTATGCGTCTCAGGATGCTATTAGGCAAAGTTTGTCAAGGTTGGAAAAAGACGGTGTTTTGACGCGATTGGCTCAGGGTATTTACTTAAAACCTCAGATAGATGATTTATTAGGGGTGATCTATCCTAAAATAGAAGATGTCGCTAAGCAAATAGCTAAAAGAGATAAAGCTCGCATTGCGCCAACAGGCGTTTACGCACTATATACTTTGGGATTAACCACACAAATTCCTTTAAAGATTACCTACTTAACCGATGGGTCGCAACGCGATATAAAAATTGGTAAAAGTGTTATTAAGTTTAAAAAAACCGTTCCTAGAACCTTTGCAATAAAAGATGAATTGTTACAGCTAATTGTGCAGGCCTGTAAAGAAATAGGGCAAAAAAATATTACCGAAACATTTATTAAACAATTACAACCCAAGGTGCAACAACTTCATAAAAATATTGTGGCAAAAGAACTGAAATTTGCTCCCGTTTGGATTCAGAAACTAATTCAGGAACTTTATAATGATTCAAACTATGTGGATTAGTCTACCCATTAATCAGCAGGAGCAGGTCTTACAACAAGTGAGTACTGCTACAGGGTATCCTACCTATGCCATTGAAAAGGATTGGTGGGTTTGTATGGTATTACGTGCCGTGTTTCAAACAAGATATGCCGATTCCATTATTTTTAAAGGGGGGACTTCACTTAGCAAAGGCTATCAGCTTATAGATCGTTTTTCAGAAGATATAGATCTTATTATAGATAGACACTTGCTTGGCTTTGATGTGTTAGATTCTAAAACAAAAATTAAAAAACTAAGAAAAGCTTCCGGAGGGTTTATTGTGAATGCGTTTCGAGAAGAGTTGATGTCTCAATTAGACGCTCTAGGTATTAATAAAGAGCTTTACGAAATTCACTATAACGAACATGTAGATGATACTAGCGACCCGAATTCTCTGGAAATTTATTATCGTTCGGTAACAACCCATACTAACGACTATATACAACCGCGGGTATTATTGGAAATGGGAGCCCGTTCTTTAACAGAGCCTAGTGAAAAGCGAGCTATTGTTTCATTTATAGACGAACAATTTAAAAGTTTGCCTTTTGCTCAGCAAGCCTTCGATGTGCAAGTAGTGTTACCAGCAAGAACTTACATTGAAAAAATATTGTTATTACATGAAGAATTTTCTAAGCCTGTCGAAAAAATAAGAACAGAGCGATTAACACGCCATCTTTACGATTTAGAAAAATTAATGGATACGTCGCATGGAAAATTAGCAGTGACCAATGATGAATTATTTAAGGCTATTGTGGCACATCGTCAATCCGTTACACCGTTAAGGGGACTAGATTATTCTAATCATGTTAAAGGAAAATTAAGTATTTTACCTCCTGAGTCTATTTTGAAATCCTGGGAACAAGATTATAAAACGATGCAGGATAATATGATTGTAGGAGAAAGCTTAACTTGGACAGTATTACTAGAACGTATCAAAAAGATAGAAGATGCATTTAACCAGACAATATGAAAAAATTTACCGAAGCCCAGTTAGAACATGTATTTGCTGAATTATTAGAGGACCAAGGCTTTCCGCATCTTTTAGGAGAAGTGATAAACAGAAGTCCAGAAGACGTACTTATCAAAGAGGATCTTAAAGCCTATCTTGAAAGCCGTTATGAAAAGGAGGGCATCACTTCAGGGGAAGTGGATCAGATTATTCGACAGTTAGAAGCTTATCCTGCCTCCGATTTGTACGGGAGTAATAAAGCGATCATGAGGTTGGTTTCGGATGGTTTTATTTTAAAACGGGAAGATCGGTCTAAAAAGGATCTTTATATTCAGTTACTAGATTATAACGGACTTCAAAACGCTTTAGAAGTCGATAATCATGTTTTGCAGAACCAGGCCGCAGAGCCAAATAATAACTATCCTAAAACAGATGTTAATTGCTATAAATTTGTTACACAACAAGAAATTATAGGCTACGAAAAGCGCATTCCAGATGGTATTTTATACATCAACGGATTACCGCTAGTCGTGTTCGAGTTTAAATCGACCATTCGAGAAGAAGCTACATTATTTCAAGCATACGAGCAGTTAACTGTGCGTTACCAAAGAGATATTCCAGAACTATTTAAATACAATGCTTTTTGTGTGTTGAGCGATGGAGTAAATTCTAAAGCAGGATCATTTTTCGCAGGTTACGATTTTTATTACGCCTGGCGAAAAATTTCGGGAGACGATATCAAGGAAGTCGATGGTATACAGGCCATGTATACGATGGTGAAAGGGATGTTTGATAAAAATAGATTACGCGATATTATTCGAAACTTTATTTATTTTCCTGATACGTCTAAAAAAGATGAAAAAATTGTCTGTCGTTATCCGCAGTATTATGCTGCCACAAAATTGTATACCAATGTTGTAAAGCAACAAAAGCCGTTGGGAGACGGTAAAGGAGGGACTTATTTTGGCGCTACAGGTTGTGGTAAAAGTTATACCATGTTGTTTTTAACGCGTTTATTAATGCGAAGCGCTCATTTTGCCAGTCCTACCATTGTGTTGATTACGGACAGAACGGATTTGGACGATCAATTATCTAGCCAGTTTCAGAATGCTAAAGGTTATATAGGCGATAATAATGTGATTAGTGTTGAAAGCAGAGCAGAGCTTCGGGAAAAACTACAAGGACGACAAAGTGGTGGTGTGTTTTTAACCACCATACACAAGTTTACTGAAGATACCGAATTACTAACCGATAGAACCAATGTGGTGTGTATTTCGGATGAAGCCCACCGCAGCCAGATCAATCTGGAACAAAAGGTTAAAATTACCGAAAAGGGTGTAAAGAAAACCTATGGATTTGCAAAATACCTTCATGATTCCTTACCAAATGCCACTTTTGTAGGCTTTACAGGAACGCCAGTAGACGCGACTTTAGATGTGTTCGGTGATATTGTAGATTCCTATACTATGACGGAGTCTGTAAACGATGAAATTACTGTACGTTTGGTGTATGAAGGTCGTGCAGCAAAAGTGTTGCTAAATAGTACTAAGTTACAGGAAATTGAAGAGTACTACAGTCAATGTGAAGCCGATGGTGCTAATGAATATCAGATAGAGGAAAGTAAGAAGGCCACCACGAATATGAATGTCATTCTTGGCGATCCTGACAGAATTAAAGCTGTAGCCGAAGATTTTGTGAAGCATTATGAAAAACGTTTAGAAGAAGGGGCGACCGTAAAGGGGAAAGCCATGTTTGTGTGTAGTAACAGACAAATCGCTTTTGAGTTTTATAAAAATGTGTTGGAACTCCGTCCAGCATGGGGTGAAGTGCGGGCTTGTGAAGCTGGTGCAGAACTGACCGAAAAGGAACAAAAAGAAATTTTACCTATAGAACGTGTGAAAATGATCATGACCAGAGGTAAGGATGATGCTAAGGAGTTATGGGATTTATTAGGAACTAAAGAGTATCGTAAAGAACTGGACAGACAGTTTAAAAACAGTAAATCTAATTTTAAAATTGCTATTGTGGTGGATATGTGGTTGACTGGTTTCGACGTACCGTTTTTAGATACCATTTATATCGATAAGCCTATCCAGCGTCATAACCTGATTCAGACCATTTCGAGAGTGAACAGAAAATTTAAAGGCAAGAAGAAGGGGTTAGTAGTAGATTATATTGGTATTAAAAAGCAAATGAATCTAGCCTTGGCGCAATACAGCAAGGCCGATAGTCAGAATATTGAAGATGTAGAAACATCTGTGGTGGTGGTGAAAGATCATCTGGATTTATTGGAAAAGCTGTTTCATAAGTTTGATGCGTCTGATTATTTTAACGGATCGTCGGTAGCGCAATTAAACACTTTAAATCTGGCTTCGGAGTTTGTTTTGCAAACTGAGCAAACAGAAAAACGGTTTATGCAAATGACCAAGCGTTTAAAAGCGGCCTATGATGTTTGTGTAGGTAGTGAAAAATTAACGCAGAAACATCGCGATTATATCCATTTTTATTTAGCCGTGCGTTCTATTGTGTTTAAACTGACGAAAGGAACGGCGCCAGATATAGCACAAATGAATGCCAGAGTTCGGGAAATGATGAAGGAAGCTTTGGCTAGTGATGGGGTAGAAGAGATTTTTAAGTTAGGGGATGAAAGCGAATCTCAAATCGATATTTTTGATGCAGATTATATCGATCGTATCAATAAAATTAAACTACCAAATACCAAAATCCAGATCCTGAAAAATCTATTGGCTAAAGTGATTGAAGAGTTTAAAAAAGTGAATAAATCCAGAGGAACAGACTTTTCAAAGAAAATGCAGGCCTTAGTTGAAAAATATAACGAACGTAAAGAACAGGATGTGTTTAACGCCGAAGAATTTGATATCATTGCCACAGAACTAACAGAACTTATCATTGCAATAAAACAGGAATTTAGTGCAGGTGATGATTTAGGAATTAGTTTCGAAGAAAAGTCGTTTTACGATATCCTTAAAACCTTAGCTCATAAATACGATTTTGAATACCCTGATGATAAATTGGTATACCTGTCTAAAGAAGTCAAGAAAATAGTAGACGACAAATCCAAATACACCGACTGGAGCAAACGCGATGATATAAAAGCTGAATTAAAAGTAGATTTAATAATTTTACTTGGCGAAAATGATTACCCACCTGTAGACCGAGACGAGGTGTACAAGGAAATTTTTGAGCAGGCCGAGAACTTTAAGAAGTATCAGAGGGTATGATGCTATTGATCGTAAGTGATAGAAATAAATTTCAATATAGTTTTTAATATTGAATATCGGGTATTAAGTGATTTAGCTGTTGTTTTGTTTATTTTAGTTGGTTTAACTATACAATTATGGATACTATTTTACAATCTCTAAAAACAGGTAAATCAGATGTGCTTAAAACGCTAAGTTTGTATAGAGCACAGGGGGTTGATATTCAGCTACTAAATATAGATGCCGATAACGTATTAAAAGTCAAAGTTTCCCAGAGTCGATTGATAAATGGTTATATATTAAATCAAAAACAATTAGTTGAACGAGGTAAAAAAGCTTTTGAGCCTACAGGTTTGAAAATAATAGTTGTACCCGTTGTGTTTTCTCTTCAGGTGGATAGTATAACCTTGGATTGGATTGAATGTAAAATGAAAGAATTTGGTTTAAAACGCAAGGATTTAATAAAGCAACTAGCTATAGACAAATCTAGTTTAAGTTTAATATTGAAAGGCAAAAGGGAATTGTCTAAGCCTATGCGTGCGACTTTCTATTATTACTTTTTAACTTATGAGTTAAACAGGGACTTTAGAGAGTTTTAATTAATTTGGGATTCGAATTATTCATTAAGATCATAATTAATGAGATAAAAATGCAATTTTGTATAAAAATATCAAACCGTAGACTTAAATTTTAAATCTACGGTAGCTACTAATTTTTTCTCTTTCGCTTTTTACGCCATGGCGCATTTTTTTTCCAATCCCCAGCCATTATACAGCCATAGGGAAGGATTTCATCAAGAACCTGACCTAAACCAAAGGCTTCAATCTGTGCTCTTACCGTAGCGGCAGATTTATACGCACTAGGAAGTTCAGAAATATCTATTTCATTTGAGTAAAACCTTATATCTAATCCCGCTGTTTCTTGTTTAAAAATTTCCTCATTAGTTAAATGGGCTAAATTTCTTTTATGTTGACTTCTACTCATGTTTCGACCAGCACCATGTGGAGCAAAACCTAAATTTGTAGCTGTGGTTTTTCCTTCAACTAGTAAAATGGGTTCAGCCATATTTAAAGGGATTAACCTGGGACCTGTTATATCTGGTAGGTATTTAGGATCCAATGGTGTTGCTCCTTTGGCATGGTAAAAAATATCCTCATCTTTAAAAACAAAATTGTGTTCGTTCCAAAATCGGTTTTCGACAGTTTTATTTACAAGTTTGGCCGTTGCATCATGTATGGATTCATGATTTAATTTTGTCCACTTTCTAATTATTTGTAATGCTTCCCAATAGTATTTTCCTTCATTAGAATCGTACGGTATCCATGCATTTTCGCTTAAGGTTTCAGGAGAAAGTTGAGTTCTAAATTTGTTGGCTACGCTTAATCCTTTTTTATAAAGCATGGCACCAGGCCCTCTAGAACCATGATGTGTAATGAACATCGTATTTCCTGTTTGTTTTGAAATACCCACATACAAAAAATGATTACCATCTCCCTGTGTACCTAAATGTTCTTGGGCGATTGATAAACTCTTTTGTGAGTTAAGAAATGGATTGGCTTCAAACGCTGCTTTCAACTCAGAAGGAAGTTTAAACTGTTTTCCACGTTCACGGCCCCCAGGACCAAAATGTGTAGAGGCATGAGCGGCATCCAATAAAGATAAAGGATTGGTAGTTCCAAAATCACTTAACATGACCGAACAACAAATATCTGCGCTATGCATACCTGGATGGATGGCGTTCCTTGTAGCTACAATGCCTCCCACGGGAATCGTTCCCAAAGGTCCCGACGGGCAGGCATCAGGCATAATCGATCCATTAACCACCGTAGGGGTACGCATAACAGCATTCATAGTCGCAAGAACTTTTTCTTTATTATCTTCTTCAATTAAATTTTCGGCTATTATATTTTTAGAATAAGGTTTTGGATGTTCCAATAGCTTTAAAGGCTCGGGGAGTTTAAACTTGGTCAAATATGCTTCTAAATCGGTGCCGTTTAATTTATGCTTGTTAATATACTCAAGAGCTTCTTTGTACCAAATACCTGGTGGATAACCTAGGGCTTTAAGATCTTTTCCTGTAATTAAATTTGTGTTTTCCATAATACATTGATTTTCATTAAGCCCCGCCATGTCCTCTGCATAGCGGAGCGCTTTTTAATAGTATAGCACTATCATTGTTTAATATTGATAACAAATTTGAAATATAACTACGCAATTAATTTGCGTAGTTATTTGTTTTGTTTAATTTTCTTGAAATATTTAAGACAATGGCTCAAAATAAAAATGCATTAATCCGATACAAAACGATAGATAAGTGCTTACAGAATCACTTTAGGGCATGGATGCTAGACGATTTAATTGAAGCTTGTTCTCAGGCTTTGTATGAGTATGAAGGGCGCAGTGTAAATGTTAGTAAGCGTACGGTTCAATTGGATATTCAACTCATGAGAAGTGATAAATTGGGATATAATGCGCCCATTGAAGTCTATGAAAAAAAGTATTATCGCTATTCCGATCCAAATTTTTCTATTACAAATATTCCAATCTCAGAAACAGATATGAAGGTACTTTCTGAAACCATAGCCATGCTAAAGCAGTTTCAGGATTTTTCGTTATTTGGGGAATTGAAAGGACTATTCAATAAGTTGGAGGATAAAATTTATACCGAAAAAACGAATAAGTTTTCAATCATTCACTTAGATAAAAATGAAGATTTAAAAGGGTTGGAGTTTTTAGATGAAATTTACCAGGCCGTCATAAAGGAAGTGGTATTACTGATAAAATATAAGCCATTTAAATCGACGCACCCCAGTATCATAGTTTTTCATCCTTATTTTCTAAAGGAATTTAATAACAGATGGTTTGTTGTCGGTAAACCGCATGCTGAAGATCGATTACTTACCTTAGCATTAGACCGTGTTGTGTCCATCGATTATAATTTCAATCTTAAATATCAACCGACTGATTTAAACCCTGATACTTATTATAAAAACACTATAGGAGTAACGGTGTTGGATCATCACAACCTAAAGCACGTACGATTAAAAATTGACAGAAAAAATGCGCCCTATGTTTTAACCAAGCCCTTACATAATTCTCAAACCGTTTTAAGTACGAATCCAGATGGCAGTGTAGTTATAGAAATAGTTGTGCATTTAAATTTTGAGTTGGAACGTCTTATTCTAGGATTTGGAGATGCTATTGAAGTACTGTCTCCAAAACAGTTGAAACTTAAAATAATTAAGAAATTAAATGCGGCTTTAAACCATTACGGTATATAATTAATTGGTTGATTTAATATGAAATAGCGTTTGTGTTCGAAGAAATTATCAAGTTTAGTGAATAGGGAAATACATATTACATATACAATATTTAACAAAGTTAAACCCGCAACATATTTCTCGGAAAAGGGACGGCATAAAGCCGTTCCTGCGTCACTATTTATTCCGTTTCCTTTCCACTCCAAAATGTTGTCTTACGTTTGGTGATAGCTCCATATTGTTTAATCTAAATATTTAAATTATGGAAGCAAAAACAAAACCAAGCAACAATGGTATTCAGGAGAAAACCACAGTTAAAAAGGATGTTCAAAAGCAACTCACCAATGCAGCCATTGGTAAGGGTGAAGCAAAACCTGCCACTCCAGTGGCCAAGACAGAAATCAATTTGGATGACCGCATTCAAAAGTTTGAAAAGTTAAAGGGCTTGGCGACCCAACGGGAGCGTCTTACCGAAACCCTGAACGACCTGACCAAATTTAATTACAATCAGGATGGCTCGGCCTCTTTTCAAATTCGTGATTCGCACCATTTGGAATTCAAGACCACGAATTCAAACCTAATCAAATTGGTGACGACACACTTGCAATTGACCTTGGAACAGCGTAAGGCTGAAATTGAATCCGCAATTGTAGCTTTCGAGCTTTAAGTGAGCAACCGTTCACAATGTTTCAAGCCTGCCCAGCACTTTGGGTGGGCTTTTTTACTTACATGTTAAATTAAAAAACAAATTCCAATGTACTTAAATCAATTACAACACGATGACCTTTACGTGCCAACCGCTGTGGTACCATTAAAGGATTTGACCCAAATGCCAACGCGTAGAGGTCTTGAACAGGCTATAATCTCCAATGGTAGGATTGTAAATGTAGTCTCAAAATCATATGGCCATATTCCAAATGACCTGTTTTTTAAACAGGCGGAACAATTGTTACACGATGCGGAATTATCTTTTGAGACGCGCAGTATCAATAGGGAAGACCGTTCCTTTGTGATGGATATCATCATCAAGGACGCCAATCAGTTTACCGTAAAGCATGAAGCAGATGCCATACTACCTATGTTGCGTTTTAAAAACTCGTATGACGGAAGTGAAAGGACTTCGGGACACTTTGGATTTTATAGAAAAATCTGTAACAATGGACTACATGTTGCACAATCGGAAATCGACTTTGCTATTAAGCACAATAAGAACAATACGACCTTAATACTTCCGAAATTAAATCACCTGTTCCAAAAGTTCTTGGATAATGAGTTTTATAGCATAGTCGATAAGTTTAACCGCATGAAATCCGTTAAGATTATGGATACCGAAGCTTTTGTAAAGGCTGTATTGGAAGAGCATAAATTGTTTCGCTATGAATGTAGTGATACCAATGATAATCCATCCAAGCGTTCGCGGATGGTTATCGATATTATAGACCATGAGTCACTACTGCTTCAAGAATCTCCAAACCTCTGGTTAGGTTATAATGCGTTTAATGAGGTGCTTCATAATACCTTAAAACGTAGTTTTTCCCAACAGGAACGTCTGGATAGAAGACTCTTTGATACGGTATTGAACATGGCAACATAGTCATAACCAAGGTTGCTCCAGTACCTTAAACTGGAGATTTACGGGATAATAGGCAAAGGCCAACAAGACCAAGACCATGGGATGCCGTATGCACTGTATCCCCCGGTATAGGACGTGTTGGCTAAGGTCTTGAACCTCTCTTATTTCGTTTTAAAGTTTGTAATCATGAAATGAGGTCTTACATAGCATTAGCCTTCAAATAATTAAGAATGTAAAGAGACGTTCGCTTTTTAAGCGGTAGCGGTACCCCGCTGCGTTTGGGTTCATGAAGCACATGACCACGACATTCCGCTCGGCTGCATGTCGGATCAAGAGCTTCATGAAAAGGTCTTGAACAGCCCTATGGCGCTACACTCCTTCATACCGTTACCTTGCCACATGGGGCAAGACACAGTATTCAGGAGCCGCCCCAAAGGGCAGTTCGCCTAGTATTTTCGGTTTTGAACATGTTTGTTCTGTTGCCATCAATGCTGTATTTCAATACGTGCATTTCGTCTACTTCCAGAGCCACCCTGTACTCTTTTTTGGTCAGCAAAATAACAACATTTTTCATGGTACGACTGCATAACCGGTCGCGTACCGCTCCCTTTTATAAGTCTTAACCATGAAAAATATTGTGAAATATCCAGCAACAAAAAAAGGTGACAGTGACGGCTCTATGGGAAGTAAATCAAAAGCAACTATTATGAAATCATACAGCATCAATAAAACGGCAACAGAACAACAGTTAAAAACAAAACAAAAGGAAAACGTTCTGGATATAATAAGTAAATCAATTTAATATTAATTTTTAAATCTTTTCATTATGGGAACTATTAAAAACCATGTACAGTTAATTGGAAACATTGGACAGGATCCAATTATAACCACGCTAGAGAGCGGCAAGAAAGTAGCACGATTTTCTTTGGCTACCAATGAGCATTACAAAAATGCTAAGGGCGAAAAACAGACCGAAACCAGTTGGCACACCATTGTGGCCTGGGGGCGTACTGCGGATATTATTGAGAAATATACATCCAAAGGTAAAGAGGTTGGAGTTGTAGGGAAATTGAAATCCCGTAGCTATGAAACCAAGGACGGACAAACACAGTATGTGATAGAGGTCGTAGTAGATGATATTCTACTGATGGGAGCTAAGCCCGATAAGGACTAATCCCCAAGTATTTCAAGAGGGAGCAAACCCTAAACTCCCTCTTTATTAATTCACCTTAATTCTTTTAACAATGAATTCTAATAGTAACACTTTGGAAACCGCCCTACAACAGTTTATTGGGTCGTCGGTATTTTATCGTATCCCTTTAATTAATCTTAAAATTACTGAGGGTATTGCCTATTTGGCTGAACATGGCCACTGTCATTGGTTTGTTAACGACGCCTTAATTATGTGTAAAGGGCTTCAACACAAATGCCCCTTTATAGTAATAGATTTTAAACGCCTGACCCAACAGGAACAACAGGGTCGAGGTTATGAGGCTCAAGTAAACTATAGTGATGGCAATGCAAATGTATTGGAAACGCAACCCTATAAAATCACGGACTTTCCCATGGACTCGTTGCGTATGTATTTTGTAAATGAAATGCTGATGTTACCTCGGGAATATTAAACCGGGGAGCGATTAATAGCGATAAAGGAGTTTTTTAAACCACTAAAAAGCTCCTTTTATTTTGCGCAATTTGCAAAGAAATATGCCTTTGGATCGCTAATATTTTAAAGCGTTTGTTTCGTACTCTTAAAATGTTAAGGAATAGTGATTCCGAAGCAGACCTGTACTATCTTAAGATACGGCTGGTCGGAATTTTGTCCCGCTCGCGCGGGACGAAATGGAGGAGCAAGAGGGTAACCCGCAACGGCGTGGTTACAGTGATTTTAAATAATGCAACACACTGATTGTTAGTAAGTTACGATTGTGTGTGGAGTTTTGAACTGAAATCAGCTCCTTGTTTTTTACTAAAAAACGTTTCCAGCCCAATAAAATCAAAGGATTTTTTACTAAAAAAGATGGATAAAGGTTTTGAAAAAGAGGGATTTGTAACCCTGAAAATAAAACAGTCTGTAGCCAAGCAATTTAAGTCTTACAGCAAACGTTTAGGGAAATCTCACTCGATCTCCTTATTGTTGATGCTGGAATTCTTCGACCGAAGCGGCCTGTCCCCAGAAGAACAGCTTGGGCCAAATATGCAAACTTTAGAACTTGCGATTAAACGCAGGCTTAATGCCATGATTGCCATTATCAAGGATATTGAGAAGCATCAGACCAAACCCACAGCGGCCATGTTACAAGCGCTTTTTGAATCGGCAGCAACAAACCCTCAATCCCCAATGCGGGTAGAACGTAAAGAAAATACGTCAGCACCTAAATTTCAAGAACGCATAATTAACGAAAGGGAATAGCATCATGTACATTACCATTAGTCCTCAAAAAATAGGCGGCCAGTATGCCAAAAGTGTAGCAGATTTTGTGAACTACCTGGAGAAGGAAAATAAAGAGGTTGCTCCAGAAGAGGAGGCACATTTCTTTAACCATCAGGGCGAGGAAATCACAGCTCGGGACGTGGTTAAGGCCATTGATGGAAATACAGCCAAACTGAAAACCAAAGAACCTAAATTTTATAGCATTACCGTCAATCCCAGTCAACGTGAACTCCGGGCCTTGGAGCGAGGGGACATGGATCTGAAACAATACACGAAAGGGCTCATGGAGGAATATGTCAAGTGTTTCAATCGCGAGATCGATAATAGACCACCACAAATTCAGGACATCCTCTATTTTGCCAAGATCGAACAACACAGACGTTTTAAACCGACCGACAAGGAGGTGCGGGAGAATCAAGTATATGCCTCGAAAATTTTGGAATGTAAAAATGAAATCCGAAAGATAGAGAACTGATTAAAAATCGGTAAGGTTAATGATTATCAGAAGCTAATTCTAAAGTTGGAGCAGCAGGCACCACACAAACAGGAAGGGCAGCGTATCGTTCCAGGAATGTTGAAAACTGGTCGGCAAAGCCACGTCCATATTATTGTTAGTCGTAAAGATGCCTCCAATAGGTTCAGTTTGTCTCCTGGCAGTAAAAATAAAGGTTCAGAAGTAGAGATCGATGGTAAATTGGTAAAGCGGGGATTTGATCGGGATCAGTTTTTTCAATTGGCGGAACAACGTTTTGATGCCATGGCAAACTATCAACGCAATTATGTGGAATCCTATTCCGGAAGGAAAACCGCCCTGTTAAACCCAAAGTTATTTTATGCCACCTTATTAGGTCTGCCAACTTCCGAACGGGCATTGGCCATGAAACTGCTCAATCGGGCAGGCATGCGTATCCCTGCCATTCCGACTTCCAAAGTCCAGCTGGCAACTCAGGTCCTGCAACAATTAAAACGGGGTCTAGGCATGGCTATGAAATCTGGAAGTATTGAATATTAAATTAACAATCATGAGCATAATATACGTCTATCTTATTTCGAATGGCCTAATGTTAGGGATGTTTTTTGGTATATATTGCTGGACAAAACATGCGTTTTGGGTAAATCTATTGCTGGTTTTTTGCCTCTTGTTGGGTGGATATATTTCTGGAGTTGCTGAATTTCCAGAACTCATTCTCTATAGCATCTGTCCATTAATACTAGTAAATATTTTGGGTCTAATGTTTTTGCATCGACCAACAGAAGCTAATGGGGCAACACGATACCGCGTGCTTTTTAAATTGAAAAAGGGACATTTAATCCTGGAAGATATCAGACGTGGGGTTTCAATTATTGGTGCTGCCGGAAGTGGTAAGACCGAAAGTGTCGTATTCCGTTTGATGCAACATTTTAGCCAACAGCAATTTTGTGGGATCATTCATGATTATAAACACTTTGAACTTACCGAAATAGCCTATCCACTATTTGAAAAACAAGGGGTAGATTTTAGGATAATTGCCTTTGATCAGATTTTTGATCGGGTAAATCCTATCGCACCGAGATATTTACAAAAAGAAGAGAATGTTAATGAGGTGGCACGTGTTTTAATTGAAAACCTTTTGGAACAGAAGGAGGCCGGGAGTACAGGCAGCTCTAAATTTTTTATTGATGCCGCTGAGGGTCTGATGGCTGGGCTCATTTGGAAATTAAAATGTTCTTATCCAAAATATTGTACCCTGCCACACCTTATAGCCCTATATCAATATTTGGATACCCAGAGCTTGATCGCTTTTTTAAGTAGTAACAGTATTTCCAGAGTCATGGCAGATGCCTTTATCAGTGGTCGGGATTCCGAACGACAAACCGCAGGGGTGCGGAGTACCTTGGCCAATGCGCTAAAGAAAATGAGTACCCAAAGTATTTTTATGGTGCTGACTGAGGATGCGGTAGACCTTAACGTCAATATTGCAAAATCTGATACTGTTGTGGCCGTAGTGAATAACCCGAAATATGAAACAGCTTATGCTCCTGTAATTGCGACCATCATACATACCATGACCAAACAGATGAGCGTACGTGGAGCCAAACCTTCTTTTTTGCTCATGGAAGAGGCGCCCACCATTCGATTATTGAATATGCACCGGATTCCCGCCACCCTGAGAAGTTATGGCATCAGTACGGTCTACGTTTTGCAGGATAAAGTACAAAACGATATCATGTATGGGGAAAAGGCCAGTCGGGCTATTTTGGGTAATTTGTCTTATCAATTTTTTGGGAAGGTAAACGATCCAGATACCGCTAAATATTATGAGCGCTTTTTTGAACTGGTTAAACGGAAAACAACCAGTATCAGTCGAGGGTTTAATTTGAATTTTGATACTAGAGTGACTACCGGGGAACGGGAGGTCGCCAAAATTCGTGCTGAAGTATTTTTTAAGTTAAAGCCTGGAGGTTTCGTCGTCTTTACAGATGGACAGGAACAGCAGGTGCAATTCCCTTGGCAGCCCTTGGAAAAGCGCTTGCCAACACCAGAAAAAAACTATACGCCTCAGGATTTACAAGCTAATTTTGATCGGGTATTTCAGGAAGTCAAAACCTTATTTAAAGAAAATTGACAGGTTTTGATATTGTTTAACCTTTATTAGTGTAATAACAAATTACTACTCGATGCTTTTGCCTAAAGTTTCAACTTACTCTAATAGCTTGAAAATAACAATAATAAATAATGGGAAGTGATTAAATGAATATAAAATCTCTATGTTTTGACCTTTTAAAAAATAAAGTGCAAACTTAAATCAATAGTGCCTTAAGTGGCTTGTGTAGGCTATTTAATAAAAATGAAGGTAAAGAGGGTTTAGCTAAAATTAAGGCTAAACCCTCGATAGTTTGGGCTTTTTAAAGTCATTTATATGTCAAATCCAAAATTTAATTGTAACATAATTGGGTAAAACCCACTATTACCTTTAGTGTCAAAATAAATTATAGGTCCCATGTCAAATAAGAAGTGAATCTTATTGTTATAGCTTCTTTGAAGTCCCCAAGTAGGTCCTACTGAAAAGTCGAAATTAGATGTTCTAGAAAAATTATCGGCTATTGAATTTCCCCTTGTAAGAAATCTGGCTGAAATGAAATTTCCTGAATTATTGCTTGTATTCTTTTCTTTGATATGACGTTTTTCAAAATTATAAAACCATTTTTCTTGTACATCTATAAAAGGAGCTATCATATATACAAATCCATTATTGCTATAACTTAAGTTTGGGTAAGCTCCTCCATATCCAATGCCTACTCCTGCGGAAAAAGTAGAATAACGACCTGTAGGTAATTCTAATTCTACTGAGGGATTTAGAATATTAATTCTCCAAACTTTTGTAGAAGTGGTTTCCTGAGAATGTAAATTAAAAACGATCCCGAGGAAGAATATTAAGAGAAAAGAGCAAGTTTTTATTTTTAAATTCATGTTTTCTATTTTTCTAAATGTATCTGAAAACCAATTCCTAATGTCAATGATTTTGTGTCTAAATCGCTTGAATTGGTGTTCAATTGATTTAAATTGTAATTCAATGACAATTCTAAGGCTACACTATTGTTGAAAAATAGAGCTGTTCCTGCCTTTACTTCATAGTTATTAGAATTAGAATCTGAATTTTGGTTGCTAATTCCTTTTCCAAAAGAACAATTAAGCTCTCCAAATACATTAATAATTTTATCTGTATTGAGGAAGTAGTATCTTGCGAAAGGCCCTATTTGGTATCCCCAGCTACTATTGTTACTTCCAGAGGGGTTGTTGACAGTGAAATTTAAAACAAGCCCCGCAGCAAATTTATCTGCTAAAAAATAACCTATATCTGGTGAAATTGTAAAATGCATGGATTCAAATTCCTGAATGTTTCCATTTGAAGTTGTATTTTTTATTTTAGATTTTTGGAAATCACCTGTGCCTCCCACAAGCCAATTACCTTTGGTAATTTGACTAAATAAACTTGAAGAAATTGTAAAAATGATTAGGAAAAAAAATGTTTTCATTGTATTAATTTAATTATTAAATGTATTATGTTAATTAGGTTTCCTTTGTAAAAGGAGGACTGTTGATAGTTTAAACTATCGAATTTTTAGGTTTCATTTTAATGTTTTAGAGACTAATTAATTTGGTTAAATTTTGGTAAATCTATACTTATAAGTTCGTGTTGCGTTTTTATGAAATAGTAATTCTTAATATTTGTCTTAGACCTGAAACAAGTTGTAACATTTTTTCAGGCTAAATAAGTTTAAAAAAAGAATGATTTAAAGTTAAACAAGTCTAGATTCATGAATGTAGAGAGGCTATTTATGAATATAGGGTGTAGATTATAAAAATAGGGGAGTTCTACTTTAATTGGCCTGGGTCTATAAGAAAAATTTATACATGTAATCTGAATAAAACGTCATGTGCTCAATAGCTCAAAACAACAATTTTATTGTAGACTAAACCGATTATGATACGGTTGAATTCAATTATTATTTAAAACCTATATTTTACACTAACAAAAAAATACCTTGGAAGCAACTGTATTTGAGATTGATAAGTTGTAAATTGGTCTATGAACTCATTTTCAAAACTTTGTTCATTAGTTAAATTATTAAGCATGAGGCTATAAGAGAATGAAGATAATTCTGGTTGATAGCTAATCATGGACTTTATAAAATAGTATGAATTATTAGTCATCTTATAATAGTCGTTAATGATTTCAGCATGCCATTCTTTTGATATATTATAATTGACATTTAAAGCTAAGTTAGTCCAATCAACTTTAGATGTTACATTATTAAAATTAGACTTGCTGTAATTTAAATTAGCCTTAACTTTAAAGTTAAAGGGCATTTTAAAATAGGTTGTCGCAGAAAATAAATAGGTTGCCGAATAGCCATTTAACATTTTAAAACCTTCCGAATTTGCCAAAATGGGTTGTCTTGTCCAATTTTGTGAAGAACTAAAATTTGTAGAAAAATTTAAATCGTCGAAAAAGGAAGTGAAATTCGCGCTAGCCGATAATTTCTCTGATCCTTTCACAAATTGATACATTGAGAACTTAATATTTTCTCCAATTTCATTGATTGAAGAATATTCTCCTTCAAAATCCTCATATTTTATTCTTAAGCTGAAAGCTTGTGATTCTAAATCATTGGCCCATTTATAATAAAACCTGTATTCCTCTCTCTTTATTATATCTAAATTATTTGTGCCTCTCACAAATGAATTATAATTATTTAACATGAAATTGGGTAAAAACAAATAGGAGTCTGGAATAGAATAACCTTTTTCATATCCAAAAATGAACCTACCTATCTTAAGTTTGCTTAAATCTAGTTCTAATTGAGGTTTAAAAATCCATTCTTCTACTTCATGAAAATTTGCATATAACGTAACATAATCTAATGCTATACCCCCTCTTAACTTCACCCTATCGGAAAGCTTATAGTTCAATTTTGTTAGTATTGTAAATTTATTACTCCTATAGTCAAAACTATTCTTTAAGCTATCTATCTGGTAGGAGTCAGTTTCCTGAATAGGTTCAATATTAAATTCCCTTACCTCTTCAACTGATTCATACCCGAATTCAATTCTACTTGTTAAGTCTCCATAGTCAGAAAACAAATTAGAATTGATTCCAACCACTTTTAAAAGATCCTTGGTGTTCTGTTGAATATCTGAATCTTCCTGTAAGGAGAAAATATCATTAAGTATAGGTGAATTGATTAATACATCTTGGGATATATTGTTTTTACCAACATATAAATAGTTGTGTAATACACTTTTTTTACTAACCGCATAACTGTAATTTAAATGGTTATATATCGAATATTCCTTTTTATTTAAACTTTGGGATATTTCATCTTCACCATTAAAAATTAATTTATTGTTTAAATTTTCAGGTTGATTGTTGTAGGACAATACATTTCTTAAATAAGAGCGATTACCTCCTGTATACTTTATTTCTAACTCACCTGTTCCTATATTGTTTTTATGAAAAGTCTTACTGCTCTCTGTATACTCAATAGGATCTTCTTCCACATTAAAAATGGATCTAGAAAAGAAAGGTTGTTCTTGATCATCTCTCGAGAATGAACTTGTTAATCTTAATTCAAGATTTGGTTTTAATTTAGTAACCACCCCTAATGAATTCATTAATGCTTTATTAAAAATACTCTGGTCACTTTTTAAAATTTGATTTTCATTTTTATTAATAGCATAGACAGGTGTTATTTTGGGTTCTATAGTTATTTCCTTATATACAGAAGAAAAATTAAATGACCCTGGTGTACTATTTACTTGATCGGATGCTTTATTTCCTAGGTTGTTATAATTTGCCAAATAAAAAAACTTAATTTTCTTTTTTAAAAGCCCAATGTTAGCCGCTACATTATTTCTCTCTTCCGTACCCAAACCTAAAGACGAATTTCCAAACCAAATATTTTTAAATTTATCTTTTAACTTTAAATTTAAAGCTACATCATCTGAATCCAATACTTTTGCTAGTACAGGGTTATCCTGGAATTCATCTAAAATTTGTACGGCATCGATAGTTTTAGCATCTAGATTTTTAGTCAACATTTTATAACCATCAGCAAACATATCATCCCCGTCAATCATTAATTTCTTAATAAATTTACCATGGGCTTTGATGTTTCCATCTTTAGTTACCTCGATGCCTGGTAACTTTTTAAGTACATCTTCAACAGTTTGTTCGGATTGATTTAAAAATGGAGTAACCTTTATTGTCGTAGTATTGCCTTCATTTGATATTTTTTCTCCTGGTTTCAATAATATTTCATTTAACTTTTCTAGTTTCTGTTTTAACCGTAAACTCAAGTTATAATTATTATTTACCTTATCGATAGTTATCGTCTCTGTGACTTGCTCATACCCCAATAGGTTAACTCTTAGAAGGTATACTGTTTGTTCATTTTTAGACTCTAATTCGAATTTAAATGTTCCATCTGCATTTGAATAGGTATATTTAATAATACTATTATTTTCAGAATCTAGTAATACCACACTTGCATCTTGGATTGTGAGTCCATCAACACTTAAAATTTTTCCTGCTATAGTAGTTTGGGCATAGATGAAACATGTGAAAAATAAAAATATTAAACTGGTTAAAAATAGCTCTTTTCTTGTATCCGTTGTCATTATTAAAAAGACTCAATATAAATATCACTAAATTTTGGCTTTTCAGGTTTTTTAGAACCATTTTTTTCCGCTCTAAGTATCATTCCGTTATAAGCTTTAGTTATACTATTTCTCAGCATATTTTCAAAATCTTCTATAGTCTGCCAATCTTTTGAATCAGTTTCTAACCTTTTCACTTCGGATATGGTTGTTTTATTCGTTGTAGGGTATTCTAAACTTTTAAAATAGATAACCATTTCATCACGTTCATCGCGAGCCTCTAGGATTAAACCAGGTAAGCCTTGTAATTTCCATGGGCCATATGGCAATGGAACTTCCAGAGTATACCATACGGTGTAAGTTCTACCCCGAAATTCACAACTAGCTTTATTCACACTGAACTTACCTATTTTTTTTGTTTCTGGTAGTAGCTTCCAATCAATAGCAGGTTTTTTCTCAGCAATATAAATATTGCCACCGAAACGTTGAC
The DNA here is from genome assembly GCA_030427735.1 of Bacteroidia bacterium. GTDB lineage: Bacteria > Bacteroidota > Bacteroidia > Flavobacteriales > Flavobacteriaceae > Formosa. The sequence goes on from JAUIBP010000009.1 coordinate 103,857, forward strand.
TCCACCATAAACTGTCTTTTTCTCTGTTGTATAATACCTGCTCTCCGTACCTATATGTTTTATTGCCATTATATGCAGCAACTTTCTCGCCATCACCTTTATATAATGATCTGTTGTTATAAGAGTCTTTTTCGAGAGAGTCTTTTGCCGTCACATAATACGCTTGATGTTTATTAAATATCAGGTATGAGTTTAAATCTGGACCAGCAGCACTCCTCATCCCAGGACTTTTTATTTGTCCATAATAAACAATACCTTTTTGACTATAACTTTTAGAAACAAATACTAAAAGAATAAGAATAATTTTAAGTTTCATTTATAGATGTTATTAGGGTTTTATTGTGTGTTATTTAAATATTTGATTTTTGTGCGCCCCTAAATATAGGGACGCACGTATGGTGCCTTTTTTCGAGGCGAGCTGGTTTTACTTATATTTTTTCAAAAGAAATAACGAATATTTTATGCAATACCATTATAGTGACTGATTTCTAAAATCATGAACGTCTACTTTAATTATGTATTTGTTTATGGTGTCAAATCACCTCAGTAAATATTTATTTTACAAGACTTCTTATTTTATTATGACATCATGGTTTTGTAAAATATAAAAACATTGCATCTGGAGAATTATAATGTATTGTCAAAGTATCATTATAGATACCATCAATAACAAAATGTTTTGGATTTCCTTTTTTATCATAAAATTCCATAATATAAGTTTCTCCAGCATAATTGTCTTGTCCTTTTATCCATGTAATTTTTGTGTCAGCTTCTAGAGGCTCTAGATAAGCCATTATCCTATCTTCATTGCTTGAAAAATCAAACTCCCAATAGTCATTATTTCCCCAATCATGAATTAAATTAGCAATAAATCCACCTTTACCATAGTGTAGTTGCCATTTACCCTTTAGGTTAGCCTTAATTACGGGCAGAGGTTTGTCGTAAAGGTCTTTGGTGGCGTGTTGTACTTCATCAGTTACATCGTCATCATTTTGACAACTGCAAATTATAGAAGCCGTCATAAAAAATAGTAAAAAATTTTTCATAAGTTTTCTATTTTAATTCTATTCTATTTAATTTTATTGTTGCATAGTACATATCGGCAAGAGCGATAAAAGGTTCTACACATTCGCTATCAGACTTAACATCTCCAAAAAACTTTACCGCAATTGAATCATATACACCTTCCTTTTTCAAATAAGTAAATTCTTCTCCAACTAAGTCATCATTGCACACAATAAACACCCTTCGGCAATTTCCACAGCCTTCCGTTCCTTGAAAAATCCAAAACTTGTTCCTAAATTCTTCAACGTGGTCTGCATAACCATCCACAATTTCGGTATGCTTGTAGTACAATAGTCCTGTCGTTTGCTTTTCGGGAGTAATCCCATATATTTCTTCGAATTCTTCGTTTGGTAAGGTATATTGTGTTTCGGCATCACAACCACAATTTTCAGGAGTACCGTCGTCACTATTGCAACTACTACATAATAATACTGTAAACGCTAGTAGGAAAAGGTAATTTGCCATTTTTTTGGGGGAGTTTGTTTTCATTTCAATTTATTTTACTTTACTTCTTAATCATAATGTCCTTATTATCTGATTTTGGTATTTTTATGATAATAAAGGGCTGGTTAATGACATCGTACCCCTCGCTAGTGGATGTTTTTTTGTAATTAACAATAACTTTGTTAGATGTCTCCTGGATGGTAGTAATTGTGACAGCATAGTGTGTTCTTGCTCTTATGCTGTCAAAAATGGCAAGAACTGTTTCGGATTCAAAATCTATGTCATCATTAAATGTATTTGTTACCTTATGATAAGAATCCATTTTGGTAGTAAGTTCAATCCAAGTGGATGAATCTTTTATTATTAAGGCAGATGGCTCAATTTCCTCCTGTCCATTTCCATATAATTCACCTTCTCCAATTATGGAATAGTTGACTTCATCGGTTACGTCATCATCATTTTGACAACTGCAAATTATAGAAGCCACTATAAAAAATAGTAAAAAATGCATCTTTCTCATTTCAATATATTTTGGTTTCATTATGGTTATAATAAAATCTACATTAACAATATTAAGTGCTTAAAAATAAATAGGCCAAATTTTAAAAACAGTAGATTTACCATATCACTCTAGCCATACTAAAGACATTAAGTGAAATTTTTATTTTCTTTTTTAAGTTCTTTATTTATGCAATTATATAAAATTTTCCCGTTAATGGGATAATTTTACAGGTAAATTGTTGAAAATTATATTAGAGATTGTATATCAACGATATGATATAACATTCACTAACCGAAAACATAGATGTTTCTTTTCATCATTGTTATCAGCTTTTCTTTAGTCTTATGGTAACCCACACTATAGAACATTTGGATAAAGCACTAAACGGTTTTGAATATGTCAATCAGGAGTTGAATATTTCTACTAAAAAATGATTGTTTTTAACTTTACAGGTTTGGTTGAAGAATTTATTTGATGTAGCCTTTATCTTTTATAAGAATATTTTTTATTTTCATGAGGATTAAAACAAACGATGAATAGGGTGAGAAAAACATATCAAGGAGAAATTAATAATAAAGAGCGTTCAAAACAAAAGCTTATAAGCGCAGTTGGAAAGGTGCTTAAAACGAAAGGCTATATAGGATTGACTGCAACCAATATTGCCAACGCCGCTGGATTAAGCCGTCGTCTTATAACCACGTATTTTGAATCTGTAGATGAATTAGTTGAAACTTATGTTAGAAGTAAAGATTATTGGATTGAAGCCTCGGGGATAACGAAAGAAATGATCTCAGAAAACAAGGGTGAAGAAACGAAGGAGTTGTTAAATAATCTATTACAAAATCAGTTAGATTTTTTTTATAATAGCCCAGAGATGCAAAAACTTGTTTTATGGGAAATAAGTAAAAAATCAAAAATCATGTATGAAGTATGTGATGAGAGAGAACAGTTAGGCAGTCAAGTATTTGAATTAATAGATAAAGAGCTACAAGACAATAAAACAGATATACGCGCCATATCTGCTTTATTGGTTGCTGGTATCTATTATATGGTATTACATGCTAAATCGACCGACACAACTTTCTGTGAAATTGATATTAACGAACCCGAAGGGATGCGGAGAATTAAAAATGCAGTAAGTTTAATTTTAGATATGTCTTATCACAATTAATTATTTAAAAATAGAAATTCTTTCGGAATATATTTTTCGGTAGTTGTTAGTTAAAATATTAAGGGATAATATCATTTTTTGAAAAGCTCTTTGTGTTATATATAGTTAGTAATTTACTCCCTTTTTTCCAGTTCTTTAATAAAAAGAGAAGGTTTTATTTCTGTTATTTTAGTAAATGATTTCGAGAATGATTCAGCAGAGTTAAATCCAGACTCTTCCGCAATTGCTTTTACGGTATATTTTCTGAAAACAGGATCCGATTTCAATCGGGAAATACAATGGGTTATCCGTAAGTCGTTAAGATAATTTGAAAAGCTTTTCCCTTTATGGTGATTGATGATTTTGGATAAATAGTTAGCATTCGTATTTAATTCATTAGCAAGGCTATTAATCTTTATTTGAGAATTTAAAAAGCCCTTGTTCTTTTCAAAATCATTTAGTTTGGTTATAACTTCTAGGACTATTTCTTCTTTTATATTTAAGGATTTAGAATCTGATTTTGTGTTAACGATGTCTTTTTTAGGAGTCGTTGTGTCTTCTTCTAAAAGTTCCTGTAATTTTTTTCTATAGTGGCGTCTCTTATATAGTATCCAAATTAAGAGTAACAAAATGAGTGATGCGCAAAAGAAAATAAAAAATAAATATGACTTTTTTTCTTTTTGTAAACTTAAAACTAGTCGATCTCTATCTTTTAATAGAATTGGGGTGTTGTATTCTTTATTAAGTCGTTGTGTTAAATTTTTATAACGTTTGTTAAGTACATTATCTATTTCAAGTAAGCGTCTAACATACTTTAATTCATTAGCGACATCTTCATTTTTATGGAAATGATCTATTAAGGCTTCATATCCGTTTCGAAATTCAGGTTCTAAATCATTAATGAGGTATGTTATGGAATCTAGTTTTACAAAGGAATTTACAAAATCTTTTGTTTGATTTAATTGCTTTGCACTCATACCCATAAAATAATAGCACATCGCTAAATTAGATAGGTCTTTATTATTTATAAATTTAGGCCTTACTTTTTTGAGACTATCGTAACTCTTTTGATAAGCAAAATTGTCGTAATTAATACAGGCTTCATTCAGTTTAAAATAGGGGATAAGTTCTTGTTTGTCATAATGAACGGATTCTTTTAAGCCCAAATTATTGTATAAAATTGCAGAATCTAATGCTTGCAAATGTCTGTAAGCATCACTTATGGCGTATAGGGAAATTAGATAGTCATTATAATTTTCTTTTTCTATAAATTCATTTTTAGCATGTTTAAAAATCGTTAGAGCTTCTTGGTAATACCCTAATCTCGATTTAATTAATGCAATATTGAAGTCTACATCTGTGTTATCTGAAAGCGCTTTGGATTTTAAATAATAAGTCAATGCATTATCGTATTCTCTGCTATCGTAATAAATACCTCCTAAAACATAATATACTTCGGATAATTCTGATAAAAACTGCTTCTTGTTTTTGGATTCTTTTAATAGGTTTACTACGCTGTCCTTATACTGTGTTCTTTTCGTGTGTTTTATATAATATTTGTATCCTGATATCAGATTAAAAGTATCATTATGGCTTTTAGCTTTTTTTACATATGCTTTTATATTCTGAAGAAGACATGTGGTATCCGATTTACAATTTTTAATCTTTTCTTTTAAGATATTATAATCATATTCCTCTGATAGTTGAATATCTTGAATTTGTCCAAAAAGAAGGTTTAAAAGAGTAGAATAAAGGAATAGGGTAATAATCAGGGCGCACTTCATCAATCTATCGTTTGAAATATTCTGTTTATCGATTTATGTATATAACTTGATAACTAAGTTTTAATTGCCGTCGCAAGATATAGTGCTGAAGCTATAAATTCAACTTTAACATCATAATTTTTAATAAGGAATTTATCTCTAACAGATGTAATACTTTTACAGTTTTTCTCTAAACCTTTAGCAATTATTCTTGCGTTTAACCCTTTATTGGTTTTGAAGGTTATCTAATCTAATATGGGATATCAAATTTACTAAAGGAATGACACTTTATAATTATGCAAATTTATCATGGATTGGATTTTAAATGAATAAAAAGGAAGTATCTCACTAAGTGTGTAAAGTTTAAATATCGAGGGTTAAATGTGTTTAGCTGTTTTATTGACTGCAAAGACAGGAGCATTTATCTATACCTTGTTTTCATAAATATACCACTCTACATTCATGAATCTAGACTTAATAGCTTTCGATTTTCATTTTTTTTAATCTTATTTCGCTCTCAGAATAAATTTGATCCGTTCATTAATATATTCATGAACTATAAATTGAAATTAAATGGTCATAGATGTTAAAATGACAGTTGTTGAGATATATGATTTTTTTTTTTTTTGATAATGCTCATGTTATTCTTAAGTTCATTTATCTGACAATGATATTTAGTCGTATGAAAGTAAAATTTCTAAATATGATAAGTGTGTCATGAATATGGCGTATCAAAAAAAAATAAGAATTAATGCTAATAGGAACATTAATAATTCCTTCAATTTGGCTTTTTAATAGGTTATAAGTTGTAGTGTACTAGATTTTCCTACTAAAATAGTAATGATTAATTTGAAAAATATTTTATGTCAAAAAATAAATTTATAAGTATTATAATTTTTCTTAATATTTTTTCTTGTAAAAATTTAGAAGAAAAATTCAGTCTAAACGGTACGATTACAGTTGAAGGTGTTAAAGACTTAGCATTGGCAAGTGGATTTATCTCAGGTGATTTCTATGATTATAAATTTAATAAAGAGGTTACTAAAGTTTATAACAAAAGGTTTGAAATAGAAGGGGAAATGAATGTGCCCCATGCCTTTTATTTCATCACCAACACAGGAGGTATCTCTGGCCTCTTTTTTCTTGATGAAGTAGAGCAGACTTTATTGATCGATACGTTAAGTATGAATATAACCCCAAAAGTTATTAATTCTAAAACTAACGATGAATATTTATATAAATATTTGCCACGTACGGAAAAGTTAACAGAAAGAGATGAAATATTAAAAAGCCAATGGAATGATTCAATTTCAGATTTAAAAAAAGAACAGATTCGAAACGGAAGAAGAAAAATTAGAGAAAAAAAAGATGAAGTCCTACTGAATTACGTAAAAGAGTACCCTTCCTCAGTAGTTGCCATGTGGTTAATTGCAAGAAACTTTACTATATACGGATTTAAAGAAATATACCATACTGCATATAGTCACTTATCCTTTAATTTAAAAGAGACTTATTGTGGTAAAGCATTAGAATCCAAATTGAAAATAGCTAGTATTACTTCAATACATGGAATATTACCAGATGCATTTCTTAAAGAATATCAAGGTGTTAGTAAGTCAATTTCATTTAAAGAACTTCCTTCGCGGTACACTCTTGTCGATTTCTGGGCAAGTAATTGTGAACCTTGCATAAAACAATTTCCTGCTTTGAAGGAATTGTATGAAACAACAGATCGAAATTATTTTGACATTATTGCAATTTCCACAGATTCAGAACGAACTGCTGAAAATTGGGAGAGGATTATACAGGATAAAACATTAACGTGGAATCAGTTTCTTGATGAAAATGGAGATTTTTCTAAAAAACTTATGATTAATGCTGTTCCTGCAAATTTTTTATTAGATAACAATGGAAAAATTTTATTAAAAAATTTTTCTGTCGAAGAATTGAAAAATTTTCTTAGCACTAATCAGAAAAAGGTATAAGTAAACAATTCATAGGTGAAATTTGTTGTGTATAATTTTGACGCAACCAAAACCGAAATTAAGCATCTTATAAATAAATAACATTATGAGAAATTGGATATACTTACTTTTTTTGACTCTTGTACTAGTATCTTGTAGCAATGAAGATGATGACATAACCGATGAAGTCAACTATTCCATAATTGGAGAAGGTGAATTATATGGAAATGGACAGGAGGAAATTGAACCATCGAACTTAATAATACAAGATTCAGCTTCGTGGAGTGCACTTACTACAAAAATGGATTCTTATAGTAAGATAACAAATACATTCGATAATGATATCGATTTTAGTTCTGATATGGTTCTGGCTATTTTTGACAGTATAAGGGCAAGAACATTTTATACTTTTACAATGACTACAATTCAAGAAACATCAACCAAAGTTATTGTAAACTATAAGAAGACAACAACTAACCAGGGGTACGATGTCATTAACCAGCCTTTTATAGTTGTAAAAATACCAAAATCGAGTAATAAGGAAATTTTGTTTAATCAAAACTAATAGTCTTAGATTAAACAAATTCGTTGTCTTTGCGTTTTCAATTTATATCCTTTTTTACAAGATAAAATTCAAAATTGGGTTGGGTAGGAAGGCAAGTTATCTACGAACCCATTTAAAATAGGTTGTAGCCAATATAACGCAACCAAATAGAACTTCTATTATCTACAAATAAATAGTACTTATGAAAAAAATAATTTTAGGGTTTTTGACAATTGGCATTTTGTTGTCTTGCAGTAGTGATGATGATAACGAATTCAATACCAACGAACAAAATTTTCTTGTTTTTGGGCATTTTTATGGAGAATGTTTTGGAGAAAAATGTGTAGAAACATTTAAACTAACCGATACATCGCTTTTTGAAGATACAGTTGACGACTACAACGGAGAGAATGCCGAATTTGTTGAATTAGAACATGATTTGTTTAAACAAGTTAAAAACATAACGGATTTTTTCCCTAATCAACTTCTCAATCAGAATGAAACAGTTTTTGGTTGTCCAGATTGTACTGACGGAGGAGGATTATTTATTCAATATTCAGAAAATGGGAATTTAAAACGTTGGAGAATTGACCAAGTCAAAGATAATGTTCCTGATTATTTACATATTTTTATTGATAAAGTGAACGAAAAAATAGCACTTATAAACGAATAAAAAATGGCTTATGAGAATGATGTATCTAGCTGATCGCAGCTGAATTCCTTATTGAAATTCTATGCTTATTTAGAGTCTTACCGCACCGATGTCTTACCGAAACCATTATCGTCAATTTTAAATGTTACCAAACTAAGAAAATAGGTTTATAAAATATTAAAAACATGAAAAGCAGAATTCTTATTATTAGTTTATTGTTATTAAGTAGCATAATTTCATCTTGTTCTTCAGATGATGGTTTTAATTATCAAAGTGATTTTGAAAATAGCCGAAATGCTTGGTTGAATTTTAAATCATCATCAAATAATTCATATAAATATACCGTAAATGGAGGTTCAGTTTTTACTACTTATGGTTGGGAGACTACTATTACAGTGTCTAAAGGCGTAATAATTGGACGTGCTTTTAGATACACAAATGGGGCAGAAGATTTTATTCCAGTAGACCAATTGGAATGGACTGAAAATGAAAATGAAATCAACAGTCTCGAGCATGAGCATACAAGCGCATTTACCGCTGTAACCTTAGATGCTATATATATCAAAGCTGAATACGAATGGTTAATAAAGAGGGATAATGCAAATTCGGTTTTTAAAAGTGATAACGATGGGATGATTTCAGCTTGTGGATATTATTTTAATGATTGTCAAGATGATTGTTTCCATGGGGTGCATATTAAAACTATAGAAACCCTTTGAAATTCCGGATGGGTAAAACATTTGAAAATTTAAGTAATCCTGCTATAGGTAAGAAATTTTTGGAAGACGGTAAAAATGATGTTTTAATAGGAAACACATGTAATGAAGCGTCTCTCTATATATAAATTTATTAAAGCCAATGAAAAATATAGGCGTAATATTATTGCTTCTATCAGCTATGTTTGCAGCAGTTTCTTGTAAAGAGAAGGAGACGATTGATTTATTAATTAGTAACACTAGCATAATTTCTGTTGAGAATGAAGCTATTGAAGAGAATAAAGATATTTTAATCAAAGAAGGGAAGATCTTCGGTATTAGTAATCATAAAAAAAGTTATAATGCTTATACCATAAAAGAAAAAATTAATGCAGAAGGTAAATTTGTAATGCCTTCTCTTATAGATATGCATGTGCATATTCCTGATGGTTTAAGCAAAACAATTTTACCAATGTATTTTGCAAATGGTATAAGCTTGGTTAGATCAATGCGGGCAGTGGATAGTTATTCAAAAATTAAAGAGGGGCTTTCAGATAAATATTACTATCCAAGTATTTATTTTTCATCACCTACAATAAGCAGAAAATTGGACTTTGATAGCGAGGAAGTAGATTCTCTCTTTTCAAAATATGCGATAGATGGTTATGATTTCACAAAAATACTAAGTGTTAAAGATTCTACAGTATTTAAAAATATAGTTACGTCTGCTGAAAAGTATAATATAGAATTAGCAGGACATTATCTCCCTAATATTCCTAAGAGTTTGTTTTATAAGGCTAATTATAAAACAGTTGAACATTTGGGTGGATTTATACACAATGATTCTTTGGATTTATCTTCATTAAAGGAATTTATAACTAGAAATATATATATGTGCCCTACCTTAAATTGGTATTATATTTCGGATAAAATTATAGAGGAAAATCAAATTTTAAATAAAGAAGAGTATAGTAGATTTATACCAAATAATATTCTTGAAATTTGGAAAGAACGATATATTTCAAAAAATAAAAATGTGACAGATTATACCAATAGAATAAAAGCAGTAGAGAATATAAATGCCGTAGCCCCAGAGCTTATTATAGCTGGCGGTGACTCTAACATCTATATTGTACCAGGCTTTGGTCTGTATGATGAGCTTAATCGTCTAGAAGATGCAGGGTTATCTCCTTTTCAAATATTAAAAACAGCAACGGTAAATTCTGCAAAGTGTTTAAATATATTTGATAAAACAGGATCAGTCGATATAGGTAAAGAAGCAAGTTTGTTGATTCTAAATGAAAACCCAATAATGAACTTGTCTTCGCTAAAGAACATCTACGGGATTTTTTATAAAAATAGGTATTCAGATAGAACAACTTTAGATTTAATTTTAAAAAAGTCAATAAGTGAATTGAAAAAGACCGACAGATGGTAAACAATTATAGAATCTTAACTTATCTAATTTTTTAAGAAATCATTAAAAAAGTAAACCAAGCTATGAAAAAATTATTATTAATTTTAACAGTCTTAACAACATTATACTCGTGTAGTGAAGATGATGATCAACCAACAAATCCTATCGACCAATTACCTCCTGTCACCCAAACAGGCGAACAAACTTTTGGTTGCTTAATTAATGGTGAACCATTTGTGCCTCCAGTATTTGGTCGTAATGCGCCAAAGGCGTTTTATCAGCTTGTAGATGGTGCTTATTTTTTAGGAATTTCTGCATCAATTAATTCCAGTCCATTAAAAAGTTTAGGTATTGGTGCTGATGCAATTTCAATCAAGGAGAATATGTCTTATACATTCACGCAGGAGGATAAGGATAATCCAGCCTTTTATGCTAGATATCTTTTAGGTGGAGGGATAAATGCGGAATATACAACTACAATAGTTCATAGTGGCATAATTAATATATCAAAATTCGATGAAGATAATTTTATTATATCTGGAACATTTGAATTTGAAGCAGAAGAAATTAATACAGGAGAAATAATTCAAGTTTCGGAAGGTCGATTCGATCTTAACTATACCAACTAAACTATTATGAAGCATTATATTTTATACCTATTGTTGGGTTTGAGCTTAGCAGGCTGTTGTAACGACGACGACCAACCCGAAAACCCTAAAGAACAATTACCACCTGCTACGCAAACCGGCGAACAAACTTTTGGTTGCTTAATTAATGGCGAACCATTTGTGCCACCAATATTTGGTCGTAATGCGCCTAAGGCGTTTTATCAATTTGTAGATGGGGCTTATACCTTGAATATTAGTGGTAGCAATGGAGGAGGTTCTACTTTGCAATCAATTTCCATTGGTGCTATTGATACTCCTTTTATAATAGAAGAAACCACTTATGCTTTATACGAGGAAAGTGAAGGGAAATATTATGGTAAATATAATATAGGAGGAGGAATCACTTATAGTGGAACTTCATCCGAGGAACTCCCAGGCACATTAACCATAACAAACTTCGACCCAAAGAACTTTATTATTTCAGGAACGTTTGAGTTTACAGTTTTAGATGATGACGGCAACGAAATCAATATTACCGATGGCCGTTTCGATATGAATTATACCAATTAAACTTTTATGAAGCATTATATTTTATACCTATTGTTGGGTTTGAGCTTAGCAGGCTGTTGTAACGACGACGACCAACCCGAAAACCCATTAGACCAACTCCCACCAGCAACGCAAACTGGAGCCAACACTGCTGGCTGTTTGGTGGATGGTGAAGTTTTTTTACCTAATAACAAGAGTATGCAACCATTAATTTGTAACTACCTTGATGGAAAAGATTTTTCGATTGTGATATCAAGAAAAATTGATGGAATCACATATAAAATCTACATATATATAGGAGACACACAATTAGAAGTTGGTCAAACTTATGAACTTCGGGAGGAGATAGATGGAACCTCAAAATTTGGATGGTACTATATTCAATATCCACTTCCTGATTTATATACGTTTAATTATAAAACAAAATCAACAATAATAGGCGAATTAGTTATTACACATCACGATTTTGATAAGGCCATATTGAGTGGTACCTTTTGGTTTGATGCTCAATTTAATAGTTCTGAATATTATAATGGAGAAGTTAATGAGAACAAAATTATTAAAGTCAGAGAGGGTCGTTTCGACATGGAATATTAAAGAATATATAAAACCTAAAATTCAAAAACAAATTCCCTATGATAAAGCGCAAAGCAGAAAAGACTATTTACTAGGTAAACAGTCTTTTCAAGAATTCAAATTAAACAATATCTCACAATTATTTATTCTCAAACAAAATTATGAAGCATTATATTTTATACCTATTGTTGAGTTTATCCTTTACAGCCTGTTGTAACGACGACGACCAACCCGAAACCCCTATAGACCAATTACCTCCTGCCACCCAAACTGGAGCCAATACTGCTGGTTGTTTGGTGGATGGTGAAGCTATATACTCAAAAGGACGAAATTTAACATTTCAATTATTTTATAATGATGGAGAAGATTTTGGTCTTTTAGTAAGTAATGAGAAAAATAATATAGACAGGGTTATTCATGTAGCGTCATATAATGAGTCTATGGAAGTAGGTCAAGTTTACCAACTTGTTGGTTATGGTATAGATTCAAAATTTGGGGAGTATGTTATTCAATATCCAGATTTTACAAATAAAGAATATCAAACAACTTCAATTGTTACAGGAGAATTAATTATCACCCATCACGATTTTGACAATGCCATTATTAGTGGCACGTTTTGGTTTGATGCCATTGATAGCAAGGGTAATGTTGTGCAAATTAGGGAAGGGCGATTTGATGGAGAGTATTGATAACATTATAAAGGTTAAGTCTAACAGGAAATTCAGAAACAAATTTCCCATGATAACATAAAGTCACAAAACAGGAAAGACCATTTACCAAGTTTTAAGAAAACTTCATCACTTAGGAATATTCGTAAACAGTGCGAATTCAGGAATTCAAATTAAACAATATCTCACAATTATTTAATCTCAAACAAAATTATGAAGCATTATATTTTATACCTATTGTTGAGTTTATCCTTAACAGCCTGTTGTAACGACGACGATCAACCCGAAACCCCTATAGACCAATTACCCCCTGCCACCCAAACGGGAGCCAATACTGCTGGTTGTTTGGTGGATGGTGAAGCCATATTTCCGAAGGGATCAGGGCTAATTTTTCATTTATTCTATACCGACGGTTTAAATTTTGGATTGGGTATAGGTAATGAGAAAGCAAATGTTGACAGAATAATCAATATAGCTTCTTTGAACGAAAATCTTCAAGAGGGGCAAACTTATCAGCTAAGTCAACATGAAGCAAACGGTAAATATGCTTCATATTCCATTGGTGCCACCCCTCCTCCTAGAGAAAATTTTTTTGAAACAACTTCTACTATTACTGGAGAATTGACTATCACCCATCATGATTTCGATAAGGCCATTATTAGTGGCACGTTTTGGTTTGATGCCATTGATAGCAAGGGTAATGTTGTGCAAATTAGGGAAGGGCGATTTGATGGAGAATATTAATAACATTATAAAGTTTAAGTCTAACATAAAATTCAGAAACAAATTTGCATGAAAACATAAAGCCACAAAACAGGAAAAACCATTTACCAAGTTTTAAGAGAACGTCATCTTTTAGGAATATTTGTAAACAGTGCGAACTCAAGAATACATTTGATTCTACCTCAAATGTGTTTTAATATGTTTTTAGTTGTTGTTGGTGTAAATAGTGGAGTACTGCTAATGAGGCTGATTGATGATTTTGTGATTTAATGCCAAAGTAAGATGGCGTTCTCCATGGGCCTCATTTAGAGTGATAAGTATCTCACGGGCTTTGGATATCGAGAATTTAGGAACTGCATAGACTACCCTTGCTTTTTTATGTTGCTTTAACATTTTCGGGAGTTGGTAGGTATATACGGGTTTTAATATGGATTTTTGCATGGAACTGTGTTGCCCACGTTTTTTAATGGTAATGGCTACTTCTAAATAATTAATGGTATAGTCTAATGTTGATGCATTATGTAGATCCAAAACAAAGTAAAGCACCCCTTGACGGTATACTATGTTTTGAAGGCTCATGGAGACATCGTATTTTTTTCTGGTTTTTATTGGGGCTTGGGATAAGGTGTTTATTAGTTCTTGACAAATCACGTCATAGATAGGAACCGATAAGGGGCGAAGGCTGTCTTTTGGTATGGGATCTGTTTTTGGGTAGGCATACCCTATGGCCGATGTCCCAGAAATGAAGTAATTATAGACCTTCAATTCCTTACAGTATTTTAAATAGTAAGCGTAGACCTCTCCTGATTGACTGATCAATAGAAGGTTGCTATCCTTACCTGGGCTCGCTTGTAGTAAACCAAAATATTCGCTCTGCTCTCGATTGTAACTGAAAACAAAATGTTTAGATCCCGTAATGCCTTGCTTTATGGGATGTTGAAAAAATAGTCCTACGGTCTGGTAATCGTTTGCAAAAATAGTATCCAAAGGTTTGGGGTGCTGTGCTTGAAGCATAGAGTAAAAGCTTAGGGCAAGGATAAGGATATAGCTACGTTTCATGAGATTTATGTTTAGCGTTATTAATTCGGTTTTAAAATCAATTTGTAGTTGTTTACAATCTTAATTTTAAGATTGCGATTGGTGCGTTGAAATACGGTTTTAAGGCCACTTACCTGTGGGATTCCAGCGATATTAATGTCGTCTACAATGTCACCAAGAACTTCAGATTGCGCTTCAGCACGAAAACTGTGCTCTACATAAATGCCTTCATTACCATCGGTTAAGTCGAATGCTTTTAATCGTACAGGCTGGTGATTGATATTGAAAATATTCAATAAGGCCCGATTGGGTTTAAAGCTCACAAAACCATATACCGGTGTGTTTTTGGGGAAGACCTGATTATTAAAATGTACAGGTTGCGCCAAACGCATACGTAAGCGTTGGTTGGCCTTTAGGGTTTGGTTTCCATCGACGACAACAATGATGGAGCTGTCCTTAGTCTTGTAAACAGGTAAAGTCTCGGGGTTTGAAGCGAAAAAAAGTTGGTGCTCCAAGCTTTGTTGTTGGGCTACTAATAGGAAATCAACCACAGCTTTAGCATCTGGGTTAACAGCTAAAGTATCGGTAGTGGAAATTTTGGTTGCTATTTCTGGTGTCCTATAGGATTGTTTATCATAATCCAAAGCGCCCAAACGGAATATACTATCAATAATATGGTCTTTGTTTTTGTCCAATAATTCATTATCGAAAAAACCAAAGGAATCCAATAGCTTTTCATCGTATATACTTGGGGCATTGGTCTGTTTGACTTCTTTTAATTGGTTAATGGCTTCCAATTTTGATGAAAAGGTTTCTTGTTCCTTTTCTAATTGTGGCAGTTCAGGTTGCAGTAATTGTGGAGTGTCCTCTGGTGCTTCCTGAAGAACCTGCCACGCATAAGCACCAATAAACAGAAGAACCAAGATGATAATGGTTATAAATACGAGTTTGGGTTTGGATGCTGTCATAATAATTAATTTTTTGGTGTGTCTGATGCCACTTTACGAAGTTGTTGTTCAAAATAATTGGTAATCAATAGGCCATGGGTATTGTGGGGAAAATGGCGATCGACGTGTATCAATTGTCCTGTAGATTGTAATTCGTAAGTATCTACTACGGTTCCTCGGTTAATTTCAAAAACCGTTGTAGTCGTAAAACGGTAGGGGTCTTGCGTAAGATCCACCTGGGATTCGATGCTTACCACGTGTTGCACCAAGGAATATTGAATCAGACGGTTATAGACGCCGTCAGCGCGTTTTTGGCGGTACAGATCATCCACCGAACTATTGCCCAGCCAGAGTGCCTTTTCAAGGTGGTTTTCGAAGTTACTGGCATCAATATTATAAAAATAACGATGGAACAAATCTAGGTGGGCTAGCACTTCAACCTCTAAATTCTCTCTTTGAGAGACCCATTTTAAAGGAATCACACTGCCATCTGTACTAATGGCGAAAGCATTGTTCAGGGATTTTTGATGCATATCGTAAACGACCCAAGCTGCACTAAGCGTGCTTATAAGTGCAAACCCTATGACGGCCAAAACAATGATGCGATTCAGTCTGAGAACGGTATATATATTTTTAATAGGAGTTTCCATTTAAGTAAAAAGTCTAAAGGTGAATGAAGTAGCGCGACGGTATAATTTGAATTTTAATAAAATGATGAAAGCAATACTGCCCAATTCCACCACTGGAGCAAACACTCGGTGACCAACGTCAGTGCCGAAAAGATTGCTCCAAAACGAGGCGTTCAGTTCGGTATAAATGGCATTGATGAAAATATTGACCATAAAAAATGCGGGAACAAGCATGTAAACCGCAGCATATAATTTAAAAAAGGTATAGGCCAAAGTGCGGAATTTCTCAAATACTGCTAAACTAATGACCAGGGGAAAGAAAGCCTGCATAATGGCCAGTAAGAAATAGCGCTCTGCTAAAAACAAGGGATAGAGGAATAAATCCAAAATCCAGAGACTAAGACTCAATATAAAAGCGAAAATTTTCCAGCCATACAGCGGAGTTACCAGTGCCTCATAGAGAACCGAAAGGGCTCGGCTGGCAGCCTCGACCACATTAACATCTTCTTCCATTGGCAGTTCCTGTAGCTGTAGGGGCAGCAGAGCAGGAGCCGTATCTCGGTATTGGGTTTCTATGGCTACCAGAATACCGTCAAACACCGATAATAATTGCGAAGAAAAGATAACTAGCAGTACCACTACAAAATTTTTGATCAAATCTGTAGGGGTCAAACCCCAAGAAACACCATCTTGGTTCGTAGCGCCCTCACTGTATTTTTTTATAATATTGACCAAAAAGAATACCACGGCCAAAGTTTTCATACCTGTAATGGTGTATTGCGAAAAATCACTGCCTTTAATGGTTTCAAAGATGGCATCCACGTATTCCAATCCAATTCCTAATAGTATCATGATTTTACGGTTTAATAGTTGGTATCACGATGGTTTACGAGATCCTGCATTTTCCGAAATGCAATAATGTCGCGGTAACGTTCTGTTTTTAACTGTAAATCAGAGACCATAGCTTTAGAGGCCTTTTCCCGCTCCTTTAAAATAGCCGTGCGTTCGCCATCGGTCATCTTAAGAAGGTCGCTGGATAGGATTTGGTCTATAAAGTCCAGATCATCCAAGGCTTGGTCTAAAATGGCATTAAAGGATTGACTGATACGTTCCACCTCTTCAGGTTTTACATACGGCGAGTCCAGGATATTCCGGAGATCATCACGTACCATATTGAACAGGCGCTGGTTGTTTTCAGTCAGGGCTTTTACCGCCTTGAGCTGTTTTACAATAGCATTGACCTTTTCGATGTTTTCCTTTTGGTCTTTTAAAAAATTGACCGTTTGGATGAGCTGGGAGGTTTGTTTCGCAGACTCGATTAAGGACTTTGCTAGACTGATGAAGTTGGTGTTGTCGTACACGGGCATGCCCTGGGCAAAGCAATGGTGCTGTATGTTAAGCACAAGTACTAAAGTTAAGAGTAAAGGTTTCATAGGCGTTGGTTTTTGTTGGTATAGGCAGTGATGGCTTTTTCCATACAGCCGTAATTTTCATATAAGGCCATGATGGCATCGTTCTCTGGGCCATCCGTCAGATATGCGGCGTACACTGAAGCCGGTACTTCCAAGCGGAACACATTGCTCTCACGTCCAATTTTAATGAACATTTCGGTGTATTTTAAAGGACCCGATAAATTGTTCTTAATTGACTTGAGTTGGTTCAGGTCGTGTTGTGATAGTTTTAAGCGCTGCTGAAGGTCATCATAGCCCTTTTCATTGTTCAAGCTATATATGATCTGTGTGTTCTCTAGAATGCTGGCCGAAGTTGCCGTATTGGGTAATTGGTTGATGGATTGTAGTATGATGCCAATAGCACCATTTTGCTTGCGAATGGCTTGATAATAGAACTCGACACTTTCTAAAACATTGTCGAATTTTAACTGTTTTGCAAATTCATCAAAAAGTATGATGCCTCGTTCCGAACGGTTTTTCCAAATAGTACGCTGGATGGCCGATTTGATGAGCTTGAGCATCACCGAGAGTATTTCCTTATTGTTTTTCACTTCATCCAGTTCAAATACAATCAGGCGCTTATCCTCCAATTTATAGGTTTGGTCTTCGGTTACCTTAAACAGAAAACTGTACAGGCCATCTCCAACGTATTCCGAGATAATATGGAGGAAATTAGTGATGTTGAAATAGTCCTCATGGATTTTTAGGTGTTTTAATAAATCTTTTTGTTGGCTTTCGATAAAGTGATAGAGGGATTCTAAAGAATGTTCCTGAGCCACGTTTTGATAGTAAAAGGCCAGTATTTTTTTGAGGGCAACGGTTTCTGCCTTATTAGGTGCAGCATTGGCGGCAAAGAGCTCGGAAAGGAAAATGGAAAGATCCTCCAATCGTTCAGGTCCCAAGTCACTGTCCTTGCTGATGTAGAAGGGATTGATACCGAGGTTGCGCCCGGTTTCATACCGTAAAATGGTGTGGTCGTTAGGGTAGAGCTTCGCAAATTTGGTGTAGGAACCCCCAAGATCAATGATAACCAAGCGTACTCCAGATTCAAAATACTGTCTTAAAATATTATTGGCCAAAAAGGATTTGCCCTCACCTGTAGGAGCGAAAACAGCAAAGTTTCGAGCCTTGATGCGCTTCTTGGACTCATCCCACACATCTTTGAAAACGGGTAGGTTATGGCAACGTTCATTAAATAGGATGCCTTGAGGATCTGATCGGTAGTTGCTGGTTTGAATTAAAAGACAAAGGGCGTGTTTTAAATCGGTGACATAAAGGTCGGTGTTGGAAAAATTGGAGGCAAAACAACAATAGCTATTTAAAAGGTAATTTTTACGCGCTTCACCTTTGGGGTAATAGGGAGTCATTTCCAATTCCTTAAATTCTGTTTTAATCTGTGTCCCCAATCGGTCCAAATCACTCAGGGATTTGTCCCAATACACGACGTTTAGTTGTCCTCGAATGATGCGGGCTTGATCGTCGGCGTTGATCTGATGGAGGATTTCCTGAATTTTTTCTAAAATGACCTTATTCTGAGAACCAAAGTTGGCACTCTTTTGCAATTCCTCGACTTTCTTATCTAAATGTTTACGCCAGACTTGTCTATCATCCAGGTAGAACATTTGGTTGATCATATGGTTGCCATGGAGTTGCAGGCCTATACCTTCTATGAACCCTTGATGAAAAGTGAACTCGTCAGAAGTAAATAGGGGATTTTGCTTACTGGTCTGCACAGCATCGTCAAAACAAAGCTCACTGTTAATGGCCAATACATCAAAAAAATGGTCACCAATCTGCGCGTGGCCTTGATCCAAGATTAAATCCGTATCAACATGGCTATTATAACCATTGAAAAAGTCGATTGTCAAGGTGTGGATCTCTGGAGCCTTTAACGGTATAAAGTTTAATTTTTTATGGGCGTTTAGACCAGCGACACTTTCTGAGACCGTTTTAATGAACTGTTGCAGCTTATCATCCAGCTGTTTGACCTGGATGTTTGCTACAGTTTTAAACGGATTAATGAATTGGGACTGGCTCATGGTATTGAGTTTGGGTAAAATGAAAAACACATAACAGTCATGGGATAGATATTCGCGCCCTTTAAAATGGGCGTAAGTGGCTTGTTCTAAAAACGTGTCATGTTTTAGATTCTCGGCCTCATATACCCGTTTGCGATAGAGGTCCTGCTTATGGACGATAGTACCAGCAGGCAGGGTCTTGAGGGCTTGGAACCATGCACCATGTAATTCTTCATAATCTTTTTCCGAAAGCGTGTAAATTTCAGGAAGCTCTAAACGATAGGCTAACAAGGCATTGCCGTTGTTGGCCAGGACCAAATGGTCTTGAATGTCTACTATGGGGTAAATGGAGAATAAATTTAGTTTAGAAGCCATGGCCTATAGATGGTTTTTTGTTAGAAATGAGTTTTGGAAATGACCGTTTATAAGTAAGGGCGGCGGGGCGGTTAGACAACCTCAGTAAACAGATATAAAGACTAACATTACAAAGCAGACACCCCAAGATCAACAAAGCGCCAAAAGAAAAGATTATGATCAAAAGGGAGGCGAGTATCGCCATCATCATCAAGGCAAAAAAAGGTAATGGTAGCCCATAGATCAATGCCTGCTTTCTAATGTTTCTGTAGATGGTAAAGCGTTTCATTACACTACGATACCTATAAGGTAAGTGAAGATTCCAACTACAGCACCTGCTATTAATACAAATACGAGTACCCGGGTGATGCCCTTTTTTAAATCGGCATTTTCACCAAAGAAATGCCCAGCATTAAATAAAAAACCAACAAGGAAAATCACCCCGAGAATGATGGGGAAAATAGACCTAATGGTGTTGGAAATATCGTTAACAGAGTCTTCTATGCCTCCTATTTGGGCAAAGGCAGGCATAGATGTAAAAATCAAAGCCAAAAATACGTACACAGATGTTTTCATAATGATTAGGTTTAGGCCGTTAAGGCGGTTGTTATTCTGATCATTTATGAATGTATTTTGAACCTCCTCTTTTTATGGGAAATGCAAAAATATTAACGTTCTAAAGCGTTAAAATTTAAATACTTAACATGTGAATTTGGAATTGGTTGCATTTTGTGCAATAAAAAAACAAGATGAAAGCGATCAATCAGTATTTGAATTTAGCGGTATTCCTTTCGGTTTTAGGACTCTGTAATGGGTATAGTCAACAGCTCATAGATCAAAAATTTGTAGTGCTATTGGATCCAGGGCATGGGGGATCGGATTCTGGAGCCTGCTCCTTGACAGGAACAATGGAAAAGGACATCGTACTGCAAGTTGTCAACCAAATGCTTAATATCCAGCGTGACTACCCGTCATCGTCCTTGGAATTATTAACTACCCGACAAGAGGATACCTTGTTGAAACTAGGCGTTCGTAGCCAAATGGCTATCGACCAGAACGTGGACTTTTTTATGTCAATTCATTGTAATTATGCGGCTAGTAAAAACGCTCAGGGCATTGAAGTCTTTACGTATTGGAGTCCATCGAAAGTTGGCAAGATATCAATTTTATATGCCTTTGGTTTGGTACAGGGCATGTCCCGCCACTTGGATTGGCCAAGTAGAGGTGTAAAGTTTGCGAATTTTAAGGTGCTTCGTGATCTTGATAAAACCGTGCCAAGCGTATTAGTGGAATTGGGATTTTTATCCCATCCCGAAGAGGGTATCCTATTAGCTAAACCTGAAACTATTCGTGATATTGCTCAAGGCTTATATTATATGTTAAACCAATACTCAAAATTATGAATACGTTTTATCATGCTTTACTGACCTGGTGCAACGAGCTGTTGAAGGCTTTAGGTGCCTGGCTACGATCGTTCAGGTAAGGTTGTAGTAGATCGATACCTTAATGTTTTTGGAGACTTCTTAGGATATTTTTTAGCCACCAGATTCCGAATTTCCAATTCGGTATATCCTTGTTCCTTTAATTGATCGGTATAATCCATTCTTAAAAACATAAAATCATCAAAAGGGTGCTGCTCGATGTGATATTGATGTTCCAAATGTATACGTTGTCCCCATTTAGGGTCGATAAGGCTAAGTAAAACCTCCTGTTTGGAATAAATCATGCGTTTGCAATCCTGATTTCTATTTCGGTGCTTTAACTCATAAGCAGTAGCCATATAGTAGGTAATGGAGGAAAATATCCAATACAGGATTTCATTTTCCTCGGTGGTAGTTTTTCGTTTTAACTCTTGTCCACGTTCTGAAACCACAAAATGAAACTGGCCAGTCGTATCATATTCTATATGTGGTAATGCATCACCTCTTGGGATGTGGTAAGTGGGTAGCAAATGTGTCGGGGCATCTATTTTAAAAGCTAGACGTTCCACTCTGGTTTTTAGTTTGATTAATTGCATGTGGTTAACAGATATTCATAGAGGTACAGCTGCTTCTGTTTTGTGGAAACACATTAAGAAGGAGTGTCTTACTATGTTGATAATTTGGTTGTTAGCGTTTTGATGATGCCAATATCGGATGAAATTTTTTAATTAAAAATTTTTAATTGTCCATTAAAAGTGTAATACCAGGCTAGTGAAATTTTAGTTTGCCCCAGACCAAAGGATGGGAACTTGCCGCTTGTGTGCTATTTTTGATGCTCTTGTAATGGTGGAATTGTGGGCGGTGTTTTGGCCACATCCCTTTTCTGTTCAGGCCACTATCTACCAGGACCTCAAAGAGCCTTGGGGATAACAACATATAATCCGTTTGCTTAATGTTGACCCCTTTGCGATAGGCTCCCAAACGATGGTATTTTTCATCGACACCTTGATCTAAAATGACCTCGAAGGAGAGGTGGCGGGTAATATCTTTTAGTGAGGTTTTTTGAATTAGAGGCGCTACGGAATAGCAATAGGAGGGGGCACCCAAGGAACCAGCAATGACGATATGTTGATTGCCTTCGGCTATTAAGGCTTCATAACGTTTGGCTAAATACAAAGAGAAAAAGGCCCGCTTTTCATCCAATACGTCATTTTCATTAGTAGTTTTTTTAAAGTTAATAGCCAAGAGATGCAATACGCTAGTGTCGGGCATTAAAATTTTAAATTCAATTAAAGGATTTTGGTAATGGGTTTTGATGTGCAACAGTTCATACCCTTCTCGTAGTAAAAGTGCAGTTTCCAAACCGTGGTCGATATTGTTTTGAATGATCTGAATGTCCTTGTAAGGGGCGCATTGGAATTTTGGGAGCAGTTCTTTATTGAACTGTTCTAGAGAGATTCTATCCTCAACTTCTTGTAATACAAGAATGTCTGGGTTTATTTCCGATATGACCCTAGCTTTGTTGGAGGTGGCAACAACAGGGATCGCCTGGGTCTGAAGCTGCAACCAGCCATTCCAATTGTTGATCAAGGTGGCCTTTATCCTTTCGGAGTAATCGCAGCCCTTAAAAAATAAAATCCCATCTTTATTACTTAATAGGGCATAGGGTTTATTTGTAATGTTTTCAAACCCTAATAGATAGGCTAGTTCTCGAATACGTGCGATAGCTCCTACCGTTTTAGGTGTTTTAATCATTAATTCGTCCATTTCCTGAATCCATTGTTTGCGACTGGAATCTAAGGCGCTTTCCATAAGTTTACGGTCTCTGTGGAATAGATTTTCAATATTAAATGTTGCTAGTTTCATAGGTTTCTGGTTTAAGTGTATTTGTTTTTGCTATGTGTTGAAAAGGTCATTAAATTGAATAGTTGCCGCATCATGGAACGGACTCTAGTGCCATAATTCGATTCAATTTCCAAGGCATTGAGTTGGGTAGTACCATAGGTTTTAATGCCTGTTTTTAAAAATAGATCGTGACGGGAATAGATGATTTCGCGCATGACGTTACAATTGTTACTGTAAAACTTACCCTGTGGTTCAAGACCTAAGCCCAAAAAGCAGTAGGCATATCTGTTGCCATAGGCCTCGATGGCCTTTGTGCCTGTTTGATTGAATTGAAACACGATGTTTCTGGAATGTACCACTTTGTAGAGTTTAGGTTTTAGGATAACATGCCGCAGTAGTTTCATTAAACTTGCCTTACCACATCCCTCGGGGCCTGATAATAAAATGCCCTTTTTTAAATCGATATTATGCGCATGGCAAAATTCTTGGTCTTGGATATAGTAACAGCAAAGTTTTAGAATGATTTCGCGATCGGTCTCGTGCAATTTAAAACGCTTGCCAAACAGTAATTGACCTTTGTGTTGCAAATAGATCCAGACCTGGTCGAAGTTATAATGGATGGTGTTTCCTTGGACCTGCCCGAGCGTAAATACGTGATGGCCTTCTGTGATATTATAGGGGGTGCTCATAGTTTTTTAATGTTGTTTTTGTTGGTAACTGTACAGTTGTGGTGTTTGGACTGATTGTTTTCAGCATCCATTGCCTTGCAAGTGCCTGCCAATCGTTTATCACAGATTCAACTGGAATGTTCCAGCCTTTGTTTTCATTGTACTCATAATATTTTTTTGCTTCCTGAACTGGCCAACCTTTGGAACTGAAAAATTCTAAAACTTCCTTTAGTTCTGTAGGTTTATTTATGTTTTTATTATGTTTAATAGTGTTTAGTATAGGTGCTACTGCTAGTGGCCTACTGGTCTCCCTGTGGTTTCCAACTTGTTTCTTAGTTGGGTCAAAAAGATACATCTTGACTCTGCTGCCCTTATAGGGGTTATGGGAAGGGAAATATTGAATGTATTGCCAATCGTGAAGATTTTTTAGACAGCGATAGTACGTTTTGGAAGCGCCTAATTTGGCCATGGCCATAATCTCTGCCCTAGCAAAGAAAAAAGGGTTTTTAAAGTTTGCGTAGTTCCAAAATTGAAACAAGGCCATATATAGACTTATATGCGATGCATTTAATCTGGAATCTTTTTGAAAGATTTTAAAAACTTCATTGAGGTGTTTGATGTAATTCATAACTAAGATATTTGGTGCTCATCAATTCGGTTTTCATTAATTATACGTTGGATATCCTCAGCTTGATAGAAAATAAGACCTCCGACTTTGGAATATGGGAATGTTCCATTGATCCTTAAGTTTTGGAGGGCGCCAGAACTTATGTTTAATTGTTTCATAAGATCCGAGGAGCGCAATTGTTTTTTTAATTGTATCCGATCATGTTCTATAAATAGTTGTTTGATGGATGCTAAGAGTTCCAGTTTAAATGCTTCCAAGTCTTCTACAGTAAGTATTGTCGCTCCCATAGTGTTTGATTTTTAAGGTTAAAAAAAAATGAGATCCAAAGAAGTTTGGATTTATGGGCAAAGTTGAAGAAAGGTGTTGGTTAAAAATCAATAGTTGTTCCCTAGTTGGGAGAAATTTTTTTTAATCTCTTGGAGATCATTTGAACGCTGTTCATTATGATAAATTTGATTTTTAGACCTATTCGGTAACGTCCATAAAACTCAAAACAAATCATATTGTAAAACCCCAAGTTGGGATAACTTGGGATTTATTGGTCGGACTCGATTAATTTGGCTTTGAGACTTTCTGTAAGTCGATTAAGAAATTTGGTGTTACTGGATTTGCGCGCTCTGATTTCAATAAAAGTGTGGTAATAATTTCCAAGTTCGATGTTAAAATACTTTTCGAAAAAGGAGGCGATTTCCTTAATGTCAGCAGTGCCACTATTAATCACTCGGCTGCAATTCAGAGCATAGATTAGTTCAATAAGTTCGGTTTTACTTCCTGTCCAATGTAAAAAGGTTGATGAGTCATCATCCGAATCTGTAGTAAATTTTAGGTTTTCGAGTTTTTTAATTTCCTTCTGTAGATAGTGAATAAGTAGGTCAAAAGCTAAAATGCGAGCCACGGCATTGTCTTGACAGGTCGAAAATTTATCATCGATTAGGACAGCATAGGATTCCGATGGAATTCTGAGGTCTAATCTGCCGCGCATAAAATATAAATCATCCAATACGGTGGCGCCACGACGGAAATAACGATAGAATTCGTGATTGTCATGAAAGTAGGCCTGTAACCTGTGAATATTTTGATTTAAGTATTTGATTTGAAATTTAGAACTGCCTCTAGGACGCTTACTTTCAATGCGGTAAAGTTTAACATAATAAATCAATCTGCTATATACCTTGGGTTTAATATGTTTAAAAAAGAAGATTTCCTCTTTAGCTGTGGCAAAACCTTTCTTAATTACATTAGACCTTAATTGTTTCATAAGCTGTTCAGTGTATGAAATGCCTTGTTCAGATTTCTGTAAAATATCCAATGGCCGACTTTCAATGGCCGCCAATTGGGTGTCCAAATTGGTAACGATTTTAGTGTAGTTCATAGGGATGAAATTTAGTTGTTCAGTTTAGTCCATAAAATTTACTGTGATTTGATATAAATTGAAATATTTAACATTTTTTAAATCCCTCTCAGATAAATTATAATCCGTTTTAGATAATTAATAGCTTGTGTTTCAGTGATTTGTTTTTGTTTTTGGTGCGCGTCTGTTGATTATTTTGTAAGTTTAATAAAGGACCAGTTTTTTCATTTGCTATGATAAAGTATTACGAGAATGAATATGCCAGTTACCGGTTTAGTAATGGCATATTAAAAGTGACGTACCACGAAGGGGTTACCGTAAAATACGGCACGGCGGTAAAGGTTGTACGGGATAGGTTACAATTACAGGAGGGACAATGGCTGGCTGTACTGTGCGATATCCGTGGGATTAAGGAAATTGATAAACCTGCTAGAGCTTATTTGGCGGTTGAAGGCTCATCATTGATACATGCTGTAGCGTTTCTAATAGACACTCCTGTTTCTAAAATGATGACCAAATTCTATGTCAGGACTAGCAAGCCCTTAGTACCTTCCCAAGTGTTTGATGATGAACAGGACGCTTTATTGTTCTTGAACAAATTTAAAGATAGCGCTTTTTAAGCTATGGCTTAAAAGGTTAATTCAGTTCAAAAAGAAACAATATGGAAGGTAAACATAAACATAGATTTGATCTGATAAATCAGATGATATTAGAGATGGCCTCGGGTAATTTCCATTTTCGTTTGGGACGGACTAAACGTAACGATACTTTGGAAGGCTTGTTGGTTACGCTTAATATGTTGGCTGAGGAAATTCAGGCCGTCATGTACCATCAGGGTTTTGCTGTTGATAATAATGTGCAAAGATCCCTTGTTCAAATGGGGTTTTTGGTGAATCGCCATGGCTTTGTCCGTATGGTGAATCAACAAAGCTGTACTATTTTGAGTATGGATTATTGCGATATAATAAATCGACCTTTCGTAGAATTATTGGATTCATCTTCAAAAGGGGAATGGATACAATGGTTGCATCAAGTTGAAATGAAAGACCATTTGGATTTCGATCTGGAATTGGTCTTTAAAGACAAAAAGGGGCTTTTAATTCCAAAGAACTGCATTGTTTCCTATTTGAGGGATAAGAATTTTAGTCCTGAAGAAATTTTAATAACCACTGTGCATCAAAAGAGCCAACATGATGAATTTGAAGCAGAAATTAAACAAAAAATTGTAACTCATATTTATAAAAGTGAGCCCGTTAAACCCATTGTGGATAATTCTAAAAAGAGAAAAAAACTGACGTTTGAAGATATTAAAATAATTAAACGCGGCCATGATTACATACTTAATAATATAGGTGATAAATTTCCATCTTTAAAAGAATTTGCATTACAATTAGGAACCAACGAATTCAAATTAAAGTATGGATTTAAGGAACTTTATGGCATTAGTGTGTATCGGTATTTAATTCAAGAACGGTTACGACAAGCTAAGATGTTCGTACAATTTAGCGATATGCCGCTAAAAGTTGTTGCTAGTCGGACAGGATTTAAAAGTTTTCCTCATTTTTCCAAAACTTTCAAACAGCACTTTGGTTATAATCCAAGTGAAATGAGAAGAATGGCCAATGAACAGCCTAAACTTAAAGGGAATCGATCATAATTCCTTTAGGGATAAGTTTTAATCCTTCTCAAATAAACAATAGTTAGGATCTTTACCATAACAAATTAATTGTTATGAAAGTATCTATAAATATACCTGCCAAACTAGTTGCCATTGTAACCCTTGCATATAGTGTACTGTTTATTTATGCTGCTATACAAAAACTAATAGAAGTCGAACAATTTAGAATTCAATTGGGGCAATCTCCAATCCTAACCACATATGCCGATTATATAATGTATGCACTTCCTTTAGGGGAACTGGTTTTGGGGTTTACCATTTTTAGCCATAAGTTTAAAAGACAGGTGCTTTATGTAAGTTATAGTTTAATGGTGATGTTCACGACCTATATTATCCTTATACTGAATTTTAGTGATTACATCCCTTGCTCATGTGGTGGTGTTTTAGAAAAATTGGGCTGGACTGAGCATATTGTTTTTAACCTAGTTTTTATAATCATAGCGATAATTGGTCTTTGGTGTTTAGACTACATGGATACTAATAAACAATCAATTATACTATGAGAGTTAAAAGTTTCATATGGAGATTATTGGGTTTTGGAGTAGCAGGAATACTGCTAATGGTTTTGTTATTTGTTACTTCGGAGCAAGAAATGCATCATAACAATGCTTTTATTAGACGGTATCCCCATCATCCTATTAAAAAATTATTTGATTTTAATCTTGGGTATAACTCTTATTATTTGGCAGGTTTTGAAAATGATAGGCTGTATCTGGGGAACCATACGGCACCATTGCACCTACTGGAAGTAAATTTAAAAACCAAGGATACAACACACATTAAAATAGGGCTTGAATCCAAAGATATTCCCTTTCAATCTATAACAGTTAATGTTGTACCTCCATATTTTTTTGTAATGGATGGAACTGTTCCTTGTATTTTAAGAGGATATACGCGTGATTGGGAAGCTAGAGATTGGATGAAAGGGGAGGTATATTTTACCAATGCCAAAGCTGTGGATTCTGTGAGCATTTTTATAAAAACTATAAGTAGCAGCAATCGTCAGGCTATACTGGGACTGTTACAGTATTCGAATGGCTTTAATACTTACTTGTATCCAGAACTCTTGGAAAAGCAAATGGATGGGATTTTTGATGTTGATGGCTTGTTGACTATGTCTCCAGACTTTAAAAGTCTTGGGTATTCCTATTATTATAGAAACGAGTTTATGATTTTGGATGCCGATCTAAAAAGTATTCAAAGGATGAAAACGATAGATACAGTAAGCATGGCGCAAATTACCTTATCCAAAATATCCAAAACTGGAGAAGTGAAGATGACAAGTCCCCCCTTGATAATTAATAGAACCGCAGCTCAATTTGATGCTTTTATGTTGATCCATTCTAATCGATTGGGGAAATATGAGCAATCTGAAATGCTAGAGGATGCTTTCATTATAGATGTGTATAATTGGGAGAAGGAACGCTATGAGTTTAGCTTTTATCTCTACCATTTCGATACAGGAAAATTGAAGGAATTGAAAGTGTTTGAAAGCTATCTAGTTGCATTGAGTGGAGAAAAACTGTCGGTCAATCAGATTAAATCTTCTGTTTTTAAGTGAGGGATTTAAGAGAAGCGGAAGTCAATAATAAAATTTAACATTAAGATATACTGGCCAGTATCAGGGGGAAGATCGAAAACCTGTATGAAATAGAGTAGATCATCATTTAAATATATTATTATGAAAACACTTAAATTTAAATTCATAGTTCCTGTGCTAGCTGTTGCTTTTGCCATCAGTAGTGCCTTTGCAACAGCATCAGGATCTTCTGTAAGTGAAGTAAATGCCATTTCTGGGTATATCGATGCGCCAGAACCTTGTCAACAGGCGATAAATTGTTCTTTAACACCTGGACCTGTTTGTACTAATGGCATGTTCGGAGCCCAAGTATTCGGGAAACATAACCCTAGTGATACGACCTGTCCTCGTGTGGTGTACCAACCATAACTGGATTTGTTATTGATGAAAGAAAAGGAGCTTTAACGGCTCCTTTTCGATTTATAGGGATGGGAATTCAATATCCAAGGCTTGGGAGCTTGTTGTTTTAGATGATAGTCAAACCAATCCATAATTTTACAGGTAAGGTCTAGTTGGTTTTTTTGTTCTACCAGGACATGTTTTTCATTGGGATAAATTAAGAGGATATTTTCTTTGTCCATACGCCGTAAAGCTAGGTGCATGTACAGGCCTTGTTCCCAATTCACACGGTCATCGTCATTTCCAAACCAAATGAGCAACGGGGTATCTACCTTATCAATTTGATGTATGGGGGAATTGGCTAAATAATTCTCTTGAATTTCAAAAAAAGGCTTGTCCATGCGTAGTCTTCCAAATTCATAATAGTTTAATTCTGGTTGGTTTCCAAAACCAGGCATAATACTTAATGCGCTGCTGAACAATTCAGAAAATCCAGATCCAGAAATAGCAGCTTTAAACAATTGGGTTTGGGTAATCGTAAAGTTGGTTTCATAACCTCCAAGTGAATGCCCAATTAATCCGAGTGCATTTTTGTCGATATAGGGGTTTCTTAATGCTGTTTCCGTCGCTGCAATTATGCAATCAGCAGCGGACATGCCAAGGTTTCTTAAGCGAAATTTAATATCTGGAAACAACACAAAATAACCATTTAAAGTAAAATTAGTCACCAAGGCTATGTCTTGTGCAAATGGAGATGGTAATATAAATTGATTGTAGTATTTGGTTTGCTGTTCATAGGGAAGAACAATTAATGGATATTGTTTTGTATCATCAAATTGAGCAGGATAATACAGTATGCCTTGGAGGGAATCCTGATTGGAATTGGTATATTGAATGATTTTAGAATCTCCCCAATAGTAGTTTTTATGGTGCGGATTACTGCGGTATAATACTGATTTATGTTGATCCGCATAGGTCATTAGGGTATAGGGCGTATTAAATCTTTGGGTTCTAAAGGTTAATCTGGAAGCATCTGGTGTGCTAAAAACTTCATCAGAAAAAGCATCACCAAAAATAATAGGCTTTAAGGATTTCGGGGTATAGTGATAATACCCCATGTGCCTAGTTGTGGAATCTATGGCATGAAAAATAAGATTATCTTGAGACGGAACGGTTAAACTTTTTCCATTTAGATGGTTTCTGGATTTAGGGTTTGTGTTAGACCCTTTATAAACACTAAAGCTTAATTGAGAGGCTTTTCCATCGGTGAGTTTAGTTGTTTTCAAAGACGGTAAATCAATTTGCCAAACGTCATGTTGTCCGCTTAGGTATAGGTGTGTCTCTTGGGTATTCCATACCGGATGGCTAATAGGTGGGAGAGTTTTGGAATAGGTAATGGTTTTATGCAATGCTTCAGGTATGTTTTTAGAAATGTTTATGTGTTGACTATGTTTAACATCATAGAGCCACCACTTTTTGTCCTTAAAATAACTGTAGTAGCTACCCGAAGGTGAGGTGCCAACAGTACGTGTAGGGTGTTTTTTTAAGATTACTGATTTTGAATTTGTTTTTAAATCTATCAGATGATAATCTGTAAAATGGCCTTGATATTTGTAAAGAGGCAAATATGCAGTCTGACCATAAACTAATGCCGTTTGATGATCCTCATTAATTAAACTAAAGGGATGTTCTCCTGAAGTGATACTTTGGAAAGATCCTTTTTTAATATCCCAAAACCCTTGTAAGTCGGAATTTTTATAGGAATGGTAGGCCTGAAGTTTAGGAAAGACTTCAGGAGCTTGGTAATGCCAAATTTCTACTTCGGAGCCTATAGCGTTTTTGGATTCCTCATTTTTTATAGAATGTTTAGAAATTGGAAAAAATACTTGTGAGCCATTATGAGCAATGAAATATTGTGTCATTTGGGAAATGGTCGTTTTTGTGATACGATAATCCTTGGGGAAACCAGACATAGTGTGGGGGTCAAGGCTGTTAAGTGTTTTATTGAAATGATGGAGTATGTAGCCTGACTCAGGATTTGAGGAAAGGCTTTGCGCTTCATAGAAAATCAGTTCATCTTGGGTGTCATGCCATTTTAAAAATGAAATTTCCTTTTGGGAGCTTAAAATGGTTTTTGAAACCGCGGTATTAGAAGGGTTGATCAGTTGTAGCCTATAGTTGTCTTTTGTTTTGGAAATAATCGCTAGAGTTTTACCTGTGCTGTTAAATTGATACTCTATAATATTATTAAAACTAGTCTGTTTGTTTTTTTTTAAGTCCAATAAGGTTAGTTTTTTGTTTTGGCTATTATATACTGCTACATGATTTTGGGTGTTGGCTAGTTGGTAAGCTCTCCCATCTTTAATATAATTTGTTTCTTGGGTACTTAGATTGTGAATACCTACCCCTTGAACACTGTTTTTAAAAATAAACCAAGAATTATCAAAGCTAAAAGCACCATGGTGCCCCTTTGGGAACCCTATTCGATTAAGAGTTGTTGTGTTTTGTACATACAAGGTATCCTTGCCTGATGGATAGGTCATGTAATAAGAAACATAGTCACCATTTTTAGATAAATGTTCTTGTGTGAGTAATCCCCAAAGTCGATAGTCATTCTCGGTAACCACCAGATTACCCTGTTGTTGCGCGTAATATGAATTGCTTTTTACTAGCAACATTAGTAAAAGTAAAACTGTTGGAATCACTTTTATTTGAAAATGAGCTTCCAAAAAATGTTTATTGGTTTTGCTAATCATCGGTATAAATGATATTTAAAATTGATTGAAATGTGTAATGCCCTAGTAAATTGCCAAAATCCTGCTCCCTTAAAGAGAGCAGGAGACTAAAACATAATAAACATAAAATGCACTATGTATTATAAAGGCAATGAATTTCAGGTTTAATAGCCGTCGTTCTGAGGATTCAAACTGGGATTTAAAATCAATTCAGAATCAGGTATGGGTAATCTATCCATGGTTGGTTTCCAATTTGGTTTTACGTTTTCAAGAGTATTGTGTATTAATCCTGTTCGTTTTAAATCTAAAAATCGATGCCCCATTTCTGTGAATAATTCAAATCTACGTTCTTCGTATATGGCATTGAGAACCGTGTCTGAATCTATTGATGTTATCGGGGATAAATGGGCGCGGTCTCGAATACGGTTTAAATCATTAAGAGCATTAGGTATTTGCCCTAATTGTGCATAAGCTTCAGCTCTGATTAAATACAATTCTGCCAAGCGAAAAATGATGGAGCACTCTTGGGTGGTGTCTGTAAGACTGTTAAATTTATATTTATTTGGAAAGAACCAAGTTTCAGATCCATTAGTTACCTGTCCAATCCATTGGGTAAATCTAAAGTCTTGAGGCTCCATTTTGGAAATAAAGGCTTCGGAGAGTGCACTGTTTGGAGGAGGGCCACTAACGAAAACATAAGTCTGGGCGTCTAATGTATTAGCGCCAGCTCTTCCAGTGTCAAACTGCCAAATAGTTTCGGGACTCAAATTAGAAAATACTTGGTCAATGTCTGATTGGAGTTGATAGTGCCCACTATTTATAACATAATCAGCTTCATTTAAAGCTTCTTCCCAGAGATGCTGGTAGAGGTAAACACGGGATAAGAAGGCGCTTGAAACCAATTGATTGATTCTGAAATTAGAATCGCCCATAGGTAATTCTTCTAAGAAGGATTTAGATTCTTGTAGATCTAAGATGATTTCAGAATACACAACATCTTGGTTTAGTTTTGGAATGCTCTGGTTCTTCTCATAATCTGTTGTTCTGATGTATGGGATGTCACCGAAAAGATTAACCAAATAGAAATGGATGAATCCCCTTAAAAAGTAAGCTTCACCAAGATAGGTGTTTTTTTCTTCAATGCTGAACGCATGGGATGCGGTTACACCTTCTATTATAGAATTAGTAGCGTAAATAAGATTGTAGCCGCCTGACCAAAAGTTTAGAACAGAATTATTGTTAGGTAAGACTGTGTTTTCATAAAAAAGTAAAGCAGCAGCGTTTGGATTATAATTAACTAGTTCATCTGTATACAGTCCCATGAGATATCCCACGCCTAATATATTTCCGGTGGTTAAAATGTTGTCCCGAAGTTGACTGTAGATGTCGGTTAACGCAGCATCGACACTTGATGCATCTGTAAATAATAGCTCGCCAGTAATTTCGTAATTTGGCGCATCAACGGTTACGAAATCTTCACAGGATAGACTTAATATTGATATCATAATGACCAGTGAATGATAATTGAAATACTTATAAATTGTTTTCATAATTGTTTTTTAAAAGGTAAGTGTGGTTCCTAAAGTGATAAATCGAAGGGGAGGAATGGTGGTGTTCGAGCGTGTTTCAGGATCAAGACCATTGTAATTGGTTAGCGTCCATAAATTTTGTCCTCTAAGGAAAAATTTACAACCAATGCCCATGTTTTGTACATTGGTTAATGTGTAGGTCAAGGAAAGGGTCTTTAGACGGAGATAGGAAGCATCTATAATAGCTGCATCACTTTGTGCATAATTAGAAAATGCGAGGGTTCCGTTATAATTTAATCCGCTAGTGTATTTTTGGACATCTGTTTGATCACCGGCATTTTGCCATCTATGGAGTACATCTCTGGATTGATTGTTCATGGTGCCAGGGATGTGCGTAGTTGCCACATAATCCATGCCTAATTGTTTAGTGAAGTTAAACAGGATATCTAAGTTAAACCGTCCGTAGGTGAATGTGTTTGATATACCGCCGTAGTAACTAGGATTTAGATCTTTAATAATTTGATTGTCCTGCGGTCTGGAAATAATACCATTACCATCAAAGTCTGTGAACTCAAAAAATCCATGGTCTGGGTTAACCCCTTGGGATTGATATAATTTTAGGATGTTCAATGGTTCTCCTAAAACTAATTGATTGGAATAGGTAGATCCTTCCAAATTTGGAAAACTTACCAGCCTATTTGTCGGAATGGTAATATTAAAATTTGTTGACCATTTAAATTGGTCGGATTGGATATTAACGGTTTGTAACTCAAATTCCCATCCTGTGTTTTCAACAGTTGCATTTAAGTTGGCATTTATGGAGCTAAAACCTGTGGTTCTAGGAAGAGGAATCCCAACCAGTTGATTTGAGGATGTATTCTGATAATAACTCGAACTAAAGTTAATGCGGTCATTTAAAAAGCCGAGTTCTAGGCCTGCCTCGAATTTTATGTTTTTTTCCCAACTAAAATTAGGGTTATATAGTCTGCTAGGTCTTAAACCTATTGTGTTTTGGTAAACAGAGTTAGAAAACGCAAAGGTGTCAAAATATTGATAATCTCCAATTTGGTCGCTTCCGGTAGATCCATAACTTGCTCTTATTTTTCCGAAGCTCAAAAAGTTTAAATGCGATTTGCTAAAGCCTTCTCTAGAGAATATCCATGCAGCTCCAACAGCGCCAAAGTTTGCAAATTTATTTTCAGAACCAAATCGACTGGATCCATCTCGCCGTCCTGTTAGGTTTACAAAATATTTCCCTTTGTGGTTAATATTTAGTCGTGCAAAGAAAGCCTGATATTTGTATTCTTTCTCACTGTTTTCATTAATAGATACATTCTGGGCTGCTGCTAAATTTTCTATGAAGGCATTACTGGTAAATCCATTGGCGAAAATAGAGGTAGTATTTGTTATTTCATCTTGAAAGGTCATTCCAAATAAAGCTTCGAGAGTTGAATTTTTGAATTGCGTTTTCCAATTTAATTGGGGTTCGATAATCCATGAAGTTCTATTGGCATTATTATGAAATGCCGACGAGGCCTCGCTACCAATACCGAAGGCTGGATTTAGTATGGTGTTTGGAGTCGTCTTGATTTCATTAAGTTGGCTTTGGGTAAATCCAAAACTGGTGTTGAAGTCTAGCCCATTTAAAAGTGTGTATTTTAAAACGGCATTGCTTATTAAATTCGTGCTTTTTGCCAAATAACTACCTTCAAAATTCCGTAACGGATTGTTCCAAGTTGAATTTTCCCAATTTAAACTGCCATCAGTGTTGTATAAATCAGGTGCATTAGGGGAAAGGAGTAAGGCTTCTCGGACGATACTGGTGGCAGGCAGGTTGTTGGTATCTGTTGTATAATTTACAGAAAACTGTAAGTTTAATTTGTCATTTTTTGTTTTGTGATGTAGCGAACTTAATATGGAAACTTTTTCATTTTTAAAGTCCCCTGGAAATACTGTAGTCTGTTTGTTGTAATTTCCACTTACTAAAAATTGGGTGTATTCACCCCCTCCTGAAAATTGCGCTTCCGCATTGGTAAGAAACGAGGTGTTCCCAAAAAGTTCTTTTTGCCAGTTGGTATATTTGGTTGGATCCCAAGTACCATTAATATCATAAGCATTGAACGGAATTTGTGTCACTCCATCATTAGCATAGGCTTCTTGTCGCATGCTAATGTATTCCGATGTGTTTAATACATCAACAGGGTTGGCCACTTCACCAAGACCAGATGAAAGGTTGACGATAAATGATGTCTTACCTGATTTCCCCTTTTTAGTAGTAATTAGCACAACGCCATTCGCTCCACGAGAACCATAAATGGCTGTAGCATCAGCATCTTTTAAAATTTCTATGGTTTCAATATCGTTGGAATTCAGATTGTTTAGAGGGCTGACACCTAAACCAGGAATGATTAAAGAAGAGGTTTGGGCATTGCCAAGGGTAGATGTTGGAAATGGAACCCCATCCACAACGAATAATGGGTCGTTACCATTGGATCGGATACTGTTTTGTCCACGTATTTTTATGTCAAATGCAGCACCGGGTATCCCAGATGTTTGGATGATTTCAACCCCAGCAGCTCTACCTTGAATGGCGGCCAATGGGTTGGGGAGATCTTGCTCTTCTATAGCGTCTTTGTTTATTTGGATGATATTACCCGTTTGTTCCCGCTCTTTTACGGAATAGTAACCAGCATTAATGGTTATTTCATTTAATTGTGTAATATCTTCCTCAAGGATAATAGTTATATGATCCCTATTATTTATTGAAACTTGTTGGGGTATAAATCCAAGACTAGATATGATTAACTCAGCATAAGGATGCGAAGTAATGGAAAAAGTACCATTTATTGACGTAATAGTACCCTGTTGTGTGCCTTCTATTTGTATCTGTACCCCTGGCAAAGGTGTGCCATGACTGTCTGTAACCTTACCAGAAACTAAATGTTGTAAATCTATTTTATACTTGGGTAGAGCTAAGGTGTTATTACAGAGTGAGCTAAAGGTTAGAAAGAGGAACAATGAGAAAAGCCGATTAAAAGAACGTGCTTTTTCATGAAGAATGTAGTTATTTTTCATAATTTTGGTTTAGGTTATAATTTTATATAAAGTGTAATCGCAACCTCCTAAAGACCGTGCAAAGTTGTTAGGAGGTTTTTTGTTGGTGTTTAAATCATAAGCAATTGGTTTTTAAGGTTAATACTGTGTTTTATGAGGGTTAAGTTAGGAATGTAGGTATCCTGCCTTAATTAGGTTGCGCTATGTTCGGATGCATAAAATGTAGAAAAGTGTTATGGGATTGTCGTGTGTCGTAATTCCGAAATCTAGTGTGTCTTAAGTCCCATAAAAATGTATTTACACAGGGTTTTTTGGCTTTTTCTTAAAAAGAATGTCAAATACGCTCAACTCGTGAGAGCTTGAGCTTAGTAAAATTAAAGGTGTGCATGGAACACAAAAAATTTGTTTCATTCTCTTCTTTATAGCTAAAAAACAATTTTGCAGATCCTCAAATCTGATGGTGACCAAATTGTAAACTATTACTTAAATGAGCCCACGTTAAGGGAACGTGAGCTTCATTTTAGATTCTCGTAATAAAAGTACCAGTTTTAAGATACGAGAAATAGTACTGGTTTTACAATTGTTTACCTAAATATGGATTGCAAATTGGTTAATACTGAGGCTAATATAATAAAAAAAATCAACTGTGGTGCTATGATACTACAAAAAATATTTCAATTTCATTGATATTTCTAATATATCAGGTTAGGAATGGATAATAAAGCTAAGAAACAATATTTAGAAACAATTGGAGGTAATTTGAAAATAGAGAGAGAAAGTCAAGGATTGAGTTATAGAGAATTGGCTCAATTATGTGATGTAGATCATAGCCAAATAAGTAAAATAGAAAAAGGTCTAATTAATATTCAAATAACCACACTTATTGAATTAGCAAAGGGTCTCAATATAAAAGCTAAGGATTTAATTGACTTTTAAGCTGAAGTATTTTATCCCAGCATTATAGAGTTTAAGATACAGTAAAGCCTAGAGTTATTTAAAAGTTAATTTTGTGATTTATGTTACTGAGTACGTTTACAAAAAAATGGAGATTATTCATTATCTTTAAAATACCAATTTTAACAGCATGTGCTTCCATACCTCTACAATCACGAAAACTAAAAAGCTAGAACAGTATTTTAATGTGAAATTAAATGAGGAAGTACTTCGTCCAATTTTTGATAAGCCGCAATATCATCTTAATGGATTTTCGCATCCCAATATGCTCGTCATTCCACAACAAAAGCGCGAGGTGTTGGTTCCTGGAGTTTGGGGAATTGTGCCAGATGATAAATCAAAAGACGAAATCTTGCCCTACTTTAAAGAAGCCGTCAAATATGGTGGAGGTCTCAATGCGCGCTCCGAAAAATTGTTTAACCATTTTATCTATAATAGCGTAATACATGAACAGCGCTGCATTATTCCTGTATCGGGTTTTTATGAACCGCACGAGTATAAAAAATCGCACGGGAAGAAAAAAGAGAAATGTCCATTTCTAGTTCAGGGTATTGAGAAGGAACCCTTGGCTTTAGCCGGGATCTACACGGTAATAGATACGTATATTACCTTTTCTATCCTCACAAAAGATGCTTCACCACAACTGGCTAAAGTGCATAATGTGAAAAAGCGTCAACCTTTAATATTAGACCTTGAACTTACAAAGGATTGGTTAGATCCTAATCTTACAGACAGACAAATAACCGAAATCACCAAGTATAATTATCCTAATAAGGAATTACTAGCCTATACGGTTAGCAAAGACCTGTTTAGTCCTAAGGTAGATAGTAACATTCCCAGTATCTTGGAAAATGTTGAATATGATGGTGTAAAAATCTAAAGTGTTTGCACAAAATTTGTAATTGGGCTTAAATTTCATTTAGCAGTCCTTTACTTTATATTAAGCATTAAAATTCGCTGTTTTTCTTCTATTTTAGTTCTATATTTATCAGTAAAGTAACTCTAAGGATAATATCTTAAGGGGGAAACTTATGTTGATAAAGTTTAAAAGGCGTTAGCCAAAATTAAAACCATCATTTTATACAATTGAGTTCAATATTAAAAACCATAGACTTCTTTCAATTTTTAAAAGTTAGATACGCAGGAAATATTCCATATCAAAATATTTTAATTGTTGGACTTATATTGGGATGGTTTACTTATCTCGGATTAGAAAGAAATTGGATACCAATTAAATTAATTATTTCTATTACTATAATCGTAAGTGCCATAATAACTTTTTGGTTTAAAAAATTTTATAAAAACAATTTGGGTTTTTATTGGTCATTCTTTCATAATATTGGTATTGGATTAATTTTTGCTTTCTTGTTTTTAAAAAGTAATGATTTATTATCTTCAAAACCAATAGTATATAACAATTACCGAATAACTGATGTAAGATTTGTTCATGGTATTACCTCTAGAGGTAGTAGAACAAGTCCAATGAAACCTATTATTTCAATTGATTTTAAAGGAACAAATAAAAATTTCACTTTAAGTCCAGTAGACTCAAAAAATATAACAATTAGAAATGCATATATGGGAGTAAAAGAAGGATTTTGGAATTATGATGTTATTAAATCAATCGATATTGCAAGAAAACAAAAATAACTTTGGGTAACACCGGCTATAGTTCATTGCTTCTGACTTTCCTCGCGGAAAGTCCTCGCAAATTTGCTATCTTCGGTGCACGGCGGAAAATCCGCACGGATTTTCACGCAACGAAACCATAGCCATAACCGTTGTGTACAATTTGAGAACAGCATTCGAACTATAGAAAATGATTTCACCAAAAAGAATCTATCCACCACAAAACTGGCAAAGTTTCGAGCTTTTGACATTAAAACTTTGGGGAGAAATATGGAATGTTCCAAACGAAATCGAATTTAATTCTGAAAGTGGCTCAAAACAAAAAGGTGTAGATATTTGTTGTGTTCCAAAAAACGAAAAAGAATATTTTGGAATTCAATGTAAAAACACAAAACTTTTCTGTAAATATGGTAAAATTCAAAAATTAACCAAAGCAACTATTGATGAAGAAATAGAAAAGGCTAAAGAATTTAAACCTAAATTAGAGCAATTAGTTATTGCTACAAGTTTCACCAAAGATGGAGAATTGGAAGAATACGTGCGAGAGATAAACTTGAAACATATTAAAAGTGGTATTTTTCGAGTACAAATATGTTTTTGGGAATACTTTTCAAGAAAAATTCAAGAATTCGATAATATTGAAAATTGGTATCTTAACAATCAAAATTTTGTGAGCCAAAAATCTGTATATGTAAGTTTTGAAAACGACAAAATAGAAAAAAATATTTCGCCCGAATTTATCAAAAACAATGTGACTTATCGTTTACAAACAGAAGATGAGAAACTTGAAGAAAAAACTGCTTTTCAAAAAGCATATAAGGAATTTCAGAGCGAAAGTAAATTAAGTTTTATTAATAGAATCTTTAACTTCTCAAATAAAATATCTGACAAAATTTTAACAAGTGACAAAATTTTAATTAATGGAGTCGACATAAAAAGTCAAGAATATATTGAAAGTACTTATCCAAAGCAAAAATTAGACACAAACATAGTTCCGAAATTTCTTAATAATTTAATAAAAGATGAGCAAGAATTTAGTTTTAAAATCAAAATCAAAAATGACGGTCGTTCTGTAATAGATGATTTTAAACTATCATTTCAAATAGTAGGAGATTTTGAAAATGTACAAGTTAACCCACCGAGAATTAATGAATTAAAGACTTACAACGCTACTACTTGGATTAATGATAGATTTGGTTTATTTGAACCTTCAAAAAATTTCATAATTCAAAAAGATACTAGTATTAGTAAGAAAATAATAGTAACACCAAAGTTAGCCAAAGAAGGAGAAATTAAAATTAAATGGACACTTTTAGCGAGAGATTTTAACGATGAAGGAGAATTAAAGATAAATATTAAACCGAAATATATAGAAAGCCAGAAAACAATGTATGTTTTGAGAGCGGAAGATTGTAAAAGCGAAATTGAATATAATCATAAAATGATAGAAGGATATTATCAGTTGAATTGGTAAAAAAAACTTTACACAACAAAGACGTGTATAGTTCATTGCTTCTGACTTTCCTCACGGAAAGTCCTCGCACTTTTACTATCTTTGGTTTACTGCGGAAAATCCTCGCGGATTTTCACGCAACGAAACCATATACAAAACCGTTGGGCGTCATTATGAAAATAAATATCATCTTTAAAAGATAAACGAAGTTAGATTTTATATTTTTGCTAAATGAGCAATTTATCAGACATAGATTATTGGAAAAAAGATTTTGGATTACTTCCGATACACCTTAACCCTAAATTACATGAGGAAAGATTTCTTATGTTAAATGGTGGTAGCGGTGATTTTTGCTTACAAACATTCAATAAAGAAGAAGATAGAGACTTACTTTTCGAATATTCTTGGTCAACAAATACAAAAAACTATTTAGTCGTTGGTGAGGATAAAGTTAAAATAAATAATTGGTTTGACACTAAAACAGAAGAGATATCACGAGAAAAAGTCTATTCAAATATTGATAAGTTTTATAAATATCTAGTTTCAAAATCATATAGAACACAAAGTGATGTAATCCCATTTGTATTAGACATTTTTAGAAAATTAAGAAACTTAACTTTTGAAAAAGAAAAGCCTGTTGAAGCTCTTAATCTGCTTTTTAGGTTATTAGTAAACATTGAAGAAAACGATGATACTATAGATTTTCAAAAATGGGGTTTGTTAGAAACCCAAATTCCTGATAGATTTGAATATTTTTCAGATATAATAAGACAAGGTGTTAAATCAATTAAACCAAATTTAGATTTAATTTTAAGACATTCTTCAGGAACATTATTTCAAGAAGCTCACAGGGAAGTTATATATTTTAATCCTCAAAGAGACTTATTTGGAGGTGTTTCAAGTGATTTAATCACAAAAAATGACTCATACTCTAGCATACATTATACGCCACAATATTTAGCTCGTTCCATTGTTGAGAACTGTCTTAAAGAAATTGATTTAACTAAAAATGATTTAAAAATTCTCGACCCTTCTTGCGGTTCGTCTGAATTTTTAATTGAAGTTTTAAAACAATTAAAAAATTCAGGCTTTCAAGGTAATGTAAAAATTAGAGGTTGGGATACATCAGAAAGTGCCGTAAGTACTTCCGAATTTTTATTGAAATATGAAAATAGAACTCAATGGGATGGGAAACTTGATATTGAAATTAAACTAGTTAATGATTCTCTCTTAAAAGATTGGGGAAATGATAATGATTTAATTCTTATGAACCCTCCTTTTGTTTCTTGGGAATTATTAAAAGATAAAAGTAGCCGCGATGCAATTCTTGAAACTTTAGGCTCTTCAGTCAAAATAGGAAGACCAAATCAGGCAAGTGCATTTTTTTATAAAGCTACTAAATCTTTAAACGAGGGAGGAATAATAGGATGCGTACTACCCTCCTCCATTTTCACTTTTGATTCTTACAGTAAATTAAGAAACGAAATACAAGAAAGTTTGTCGTTAAATTTAATTGCTAAACTTGGAAACTTTGTGTTTGAAGACGCCTTAACTGATGTTAGTTTTTTTATAGGTAAAAGACCAAGATCTTTAATTATACCTAAATTAATTTGGACAAAAAATGAAAAAGGAAATGTACAAGATGCCTTAAGAGAATTAAGAAAATTAAATACAAATAATGAGCAATCAATCAATGAAAAAGCTTATAGTATTTATACACCATACAATTTCCCTATGATTAAAGATAGCTGGAAAGTAATTTCACTTGAAGAAAACCAGTTAATTAAAGATATTAAAAGATTTGTAATTGATGGAAATTTAACTCCGGTTGGGGATATATTCAATATAAAACAAGGGGCTTTATTAGGTCTTAAAAACATTTTCAAAATTTCACTTAATCAATTTGATTCTCTCCCTTCATCAGAAAAAAAATTCTTTAGACCTGTAATCACTAATGATTCCATAAAAACAGGAAAATTAACTATTAGTGAATATGTTTGGTATCCGTATAACAAAGATGGTTTAGTCATAAATCTTGAGTCGGAATTAGAATCAATTACATTTGCTCAAGAAAACTTACTACCACACAAAGACCGATTGTTAAAAAGGTCAAGTGTAAATAAATGGTGGGCTTTAACAAGGCCTAGAAACTGGCAGTTTGAGAAAAAACCTAAACTATATTCAAACCGTTTTGGAAATTCAAATTCATTTGCTTTTGATTCAAAAGGAAACTGTGTTATTGAAGAAGGAAACGCATTTATCCCAAAAAAACAATTTGATAATGAAGATTATTATTTTTATTTATCGTGTTTTACAAGTAAAACATTTGAAAAACTTCTCTCAATTTTTTCAAAACCAATAATGTCTGGTTATGATTTAGGTAAAATTCAAATTAAAGATATTCCAATTCCAAATACTAATTTAACACATACAAAAAATTCAGATGCTTATGTTAAACTTGTAGAATTAGGTAAAGAACTAGAAAGTGGTAATTCATCCGTAAAACAAGTAATCGATGATGTTTTAACAAATTATTTTTATCCAAATAATTAAAAAAGAATGATAAATCCTCAAAAATTAATTGATTCCATTAATAATGAGTGTAAAAATCTATTTTACAACAACTTCAATCTAAAACCTTTTTCTGGCCATTATAATATTTCCACTTATAGAATAGAAGGTAATTCAAATGGATTAAACAGATTTGAAAGTCCTTTTGAGCCTGTTAAAGTTTTAGATTGGTTTGGTGAATTTTGGATATTTTTAGAAATAAAATTTATATCCAAAGAATACAAAGTCAAAAGAAAAACTGTCAAAGATATTCACACTTATATATCGTT
This sequence comes from Bacteroidia bacterium, assembly GCA_030427735.1. Taxonomy (GTDB): domain Bacteria; phylum Bacteroidota; class Bacteroidia; order Flavobacteriales; family Flavobacteriaceae; genus Formosa. The sequence goes on from JAUIBP010000009.1 coordinate 147,317, forward strand.
GTCTATATTTCAAGGAGAAGATGAAGATGATGATAAATTTCAATTATTCAGAGCAGAATGGGATGACTTTAACAACCCAAATGAAAAACATTCACAACCTCATTGGCATATTACTTCAAATCAGGCTTTAGAAAAAACATTTGAAGAATATTCAAATCATTTTGATAATGGTGATTTTATAGCGCTTTTGGAAGAACAAAAGCAAAAGATAATAGATATAAAAAGAATACATTTTGCTATGAATGGAAATTGGCAAAATGATGAAAATCATATACATAGAATTGATAATGTTCAAAAGATTGTTAAATGGCTTCAAGGGATGTTGAGACATTTAAGAACTGAACTTGAATAAAAATAACGTCGCCCAAGCGGTGTATAATTAATGGCTAGTTCGAGCCTACTTACGAAAATCCTCGCAGATTTTCTATTCGGTTTTTATTTGCTAAATTATGTGCTAACCCGCGCAACTACTCATAGCCAAACCGTTGTAATACATTTTGACCATGAAATTAAATAATCATTTACTTTATGTTTTAGTAATTTTAGTGTTCTTTACTAATTGCAAAAAAGACCTTAATTTAGAAAAAAATGAAATAGAGAAATCGGACTCTCAATTAAAAATCATTAGGAAAAGACAGGATTCACTTATTGATGTACATTTAAAAAATGGTGCATGGAAATACTCTTATTACTCTTCAGAATGGCAATCTGAGATTGACAAAGGATTAGCTAAAGATTCTACAATTGCTTATATGTGGCAGCAAAAAGCAATGCCACTTTTTAAACAAGGAAAGTATGAAATAGGAATGGAATATATCGATAAAGCTGTAAAATATGACAGACAGCGTTGGCAAGACTATAGAGCATTCATAAAATGTATATTTGCGAAAACGTATAGAGAAGCCATAAAAGATTTTGAAGATTGTAAAAAACGTTTTGGATATGGCTATGTTATGGATCACACCTATGATTTTCATATTGGACTTTCTTATTTACAACTGAATGAATTTAAAAAAGCAGAACAAATTTTTAAAATAGATTACGAAAAACAACTTTCAGAACACGGAGAAGATTGGTTACATCCTGTTGATTTATTCTATTATGGTATTAGCAAATATGAACAAGGAAAATATCAAGAAGCAATAGACTTATTCGATTTAGCCCTTAAAATTCATACTCAATTTTCAGATGTACAATATTACAAAGCTTTATGTTTAGGAAAAATTGGAAAAATTGAAGAAGCAAAAGAATTAATGAGAATAGCCGAAAATAATGGGAAATTAGGGTTTTCTTTTAATGAGGACAATGCTGTTTATGAAAGATATCCATATCAAGTAAGATGGAATTAAAAAACTCTAATTCCCCAATCACTACATCAATCGCTCTAAAGCTTTTAATTCCACCCCAAGTGTTGTAAACATCTGGATGATGCTACTAATTTTTAGTTCCTGCTCGTCGTATTCTTGGGTGTTGATGCTGCAAGTGAATTCCCAAAGTTCCAATACCTCATCAATCACAACATCATAAGGTTCGTATGCGCTGTTGTCCGATACCAAGCGCAAGGTATTATTCGTGTCAATATGGTTATAAACCCTTTTATAGACCATGCCTTCATTTTGGGTGATGAGTACATAGGTACGGCCACTTATAATATCCCGTCTGCTATCCACAAAGCGCCCAATCACATAAGCCCCTGGTTTCATTGGCAGCATGGAATCCCCTTTAATCGGAAACGCACGATGTTTACCCGTAGGCAAAAACGGCAGCTTGATTTTCTGTAATTGCTCGATATATTCGGGATCATCATAACCTGCCAGATATCCAGCACTGGCTTTAACAGGCACCACCTCAATTAAATCCTCATTATTACTATCCACAGTAATAGGAAATAAAACCCGTTGATTGCCGACTTCTATAAACGAGGCATCGTGCCCCTTGGTTAAATCGTTGCGCAACAAAATATCTATCGGTAATTTAAAATAGTCCGATACCGCAATTAAAAACTCGATAGTAGGCGCTGAGCGCCCTTCTTCGTAAGAGCCAATCCGTGAGCGTGTCACCTTCAAATCCTCTGCAAGGACTTCCTGCGTTAAACGCTTCAAATGGCGTAAGTGTTTTAGGTTTTTAGATATCATACTCATAACAAATAGTTTATTATAAAATGATGCGTTTTAGATGTTAAAAATATTCTTTGCTACAAATATAAGTAACAAAAGATTGTAAATGTAGCTAATTTTGTAACATTAATAATATTTAAATCTTAATTTTACGGCAACTAAATACCCGAATTTGGAAAAGATAACCTTTGGTTTTTGTAAGTTCTTTATAGAAAAATAGGTTGTTTACAATTTCATTTTGGCTTTACTCTTAATCAGTAATGGAACACCTTTTTGATTGAAATTTAATTCTGAAATTATTGTAGCAATTAATATTAATGTGCCACCAAATAAAAGTCTCCAGGATAAACTTTCATTTAATATCATATATGAAGCTAAAGCAGCAAAAACAGGTTCAAACAAATAGATAATTCCAACCTTTTCAGCACTTATGAATTGTTGCGATATATTTGATACGGTATACATATTGCAAAAAACGGCCATAGTGAGCCACCTGCAGCGGATTAAAGTGAGCATAGTGCGGCGGATGAAATTGAGCCACCCACAGCGGATGAAACTGAGCCACTAA
>JAUIBP010000020.1 GCA_030427735.1 Bacteroidia bacterium
AAGGCCACGCTGGTAGACGGGAAATGGACCGATATAAAGCCACTGCCCTTTAACAGTAAGGACTACACCGTAACCCACCCGAGCTTGAGCGCCGACGGGAAAACCCTGTTCTTTGCCTCGGATATGCCAGGGGGCATGGGCGATGTGGACATCTGGATGGTATCGGTTGACGGGGATACCTATGGCACCCCGGAAAACCTGGGGCCAGAGGTAAACACCCCTGCCAAGGAGGTCTTTCCTTTTATCGGAGACAACCACATCCTGTACTTCGCCTCTAACGGAAAACAGGGCCTTGGGGGACTCGACATCTTTAAAATCGACCTGTCAAAAAAGGGCAGCGCCATAAATTTGGGACTGGGAATTAACTCTAAAAGTGATGACTTCGGACTGTTCTTGAATTCTGGATTACAGGTAGGCTACTTCGCGTCCAACAGATCCGGGGTAGATAATATTTATGGCGCAACTCCTGTTTGTAATTTTAACGCCATTGCCAAGGTTTTCGACGCTAAGACCCAACAGCCCATTGCAGGGGCACAATTGGTCCTAAACGGGGCTACCCTGAGCTCTGATGCCCTGGGAAACGCCGAGTTTGAAAACCCGTGCGGCAACTACACCCTGACCGTGTCCAAAATGGGATACGAAACCGCAAGTTTTAATGTGCAGGCCGATAATACTGCAACGCTTACCATCGAGGCGCCCTTACAGTCCGAAGAGGTCATGATTACCGAAACCGAGGTAAAACTCGCGCCGATTTACTTCGAGTTCGATAAGAGCGACATCACCCCACAAGGGGCTGCAGAACTCGATAAACTCGTTAGGGCCATGAACAAATATCCGGAACTGGACATCATGGTACGCTCACACACCGATACCAAAGGAAATAAAGCCTACAACCTCAAACTCTCGGAAAAAAGGGCCAATGCTACCCTGCAATACATCGTAAGCAAGGGCATCGACACCAACAGGCTAAGCGCCAAAGGCATGGGTAGCTCCCAACCGAAAATTGATTGCAAAAACTGCTCTAAAGAACAGGACGCCCTTAACAGAAGGTCCGAATTCTTAATCGTTAAATAAAACATTAAAAATTAAGTGTTAAGAAAAGTGAATTAGCTACTAACCAACCCGTATAGTTAATTACTGTGAAAAGACTGCCTAAAATTAGGCAGTCTTTTTTATAATGCATTGTAACTCCATCATTAAAATTTAAAACACATATACAACAAGAAAAAACATGAAATCTTTAAAAATCCTACTAACATTTACTTTTTTAACACTATCTACTACTCATTTTAATGCCCAGAATTTTTATGTAATTGGAGGCGTAAATTTTTCGAAACTTTATGAAAGTAAAACATTTGGACAATATATTAAATCGAGAACTGTTAAACCTGGGTTTCAAATAGGAGCCGCATACGACTATGAATTTAGTACACATTTTTCTGTAATGCCCCAAATACAATTATCCTTAAAACGAGAACATCAAAGAATAGAACAGGAACTTAGTGGCCCTGATATTTACGACAATTTACTTATAGATAATGCAGAACTAAACGAATATTATATAGATATTCCTGTAAACTTAAAATATACCTTTTTTATGCAAGATGTAAATATTAGTCTGCTTGCTGGTCCTTATTTTAATTATCTACTTGGAAACAACACCTACTCTTCTAAATACGGAGGAAAAGAATTTGAAGACTTATTTACAAATAGAATAGATTACGGTTTTAACCTAGGTTTTGGTTTGGAATATAGTTCGTTTCTAATATATGTAACCACCGATTTTGGATTATATAGAGACTTGGATTTTGAATACTATAATTCAGATGGAAAGTCAAAAAATACGGTACTTAAAGTGAGCTTTGGATATAAGTTATAAACGATATAATCATTAGTATAATTTACAATTACGGAAAAACCGTAATTAAAATTGTATAACATTAATTACATTTAACAACATATTTATGTTTTTAAAACCCTCATAAATTACATCAAATTCAACTTATTATAATTAAACCTAAAATCAGATACAAATTGAAACTACCAACCAAACCTCATTTTTATTTCATTATATGTTTCACATTTTTTTGTCAATTAATTTAGCTACCAAATAGATTATGGCTTACCAACACTAACTAACTAACTAAAAATAACAACTTCATGAAACCAATTTACATTAATATCCTTTTTTATATAATAGTAGCTATATTTTTCTTTTTAGGGTTTAAAGAGACATACTAGGGGCATTATAACAAATAGTACAAAGTAATTAATATAAAAAAGGTCGTAAAAAGTCTTATTTTACGGGGTTTCGAGCGTTTTTTGTTGGTTTTGCTAAAAAAAACAAATTGTACATTAGTATTATTTTGCTATGATTGAACTATTATTTAGATCTCCTAAAACTATTATTTTATAAAGGTAAGTATTATTATTTATGTAAAACCTTTGTTTTACTGCTATTTAAGGCCGTTTAAATTAGTTTTAAACGGCCTTAAATGTTTTTACAACACTTTGTTTGTGGGTGTATTTTTAATGCCTTAAAAAGCTCCCTTTTTTCAATGTTTTTTACTAGGATGGACAGTAGGATGGACAGTAGGATGGACAAAACGCACTAAAAAACATACCTTAACAGCTTAAATAATTGCATAAAAAAGGCTATAACTACATAAAAAAAGCATTAAGACAGGGGGTTAATGCATGCAAAAACACGTAACAAAATAGGCTATTTTGCACGTTTATAGGTTGTTAGGGTTGATTATTGGTGTTTTCTGCTTGAAAAACTATGTACAATTTGTTTTTATCTCATAGAATTTATTCTAATACTAGCTTTTATAAGTGCTAAAGCACGAACTTTTTTAAGCAAAACGTTTTTCGGTTGGTGGTGTTGGTTTTGCGATACCAGCTTAATATACTGATCCCCTTTTTCGGACTTTTGGATATACTTTACACTAACATATTCTTCGCCAGAAACTTCTACTGCAACTAAATACATTTCGCCCCAAAAGATATCGTTACTAATATCATGTATTTGCTTATAAGCTATAATGTCTCCACTCTTTAATAGCGGATACATACTGTCTCCAGTAACAAACAAAGCGCCGTCGCACTTGGGTAAGTTTGGAATATATATACTGTCTATTGGGGTTTGGTCGCCTTGGTTTTGAAACAACTCAACTAAACCTGCAGATGCTTCAAGATTATAAAGAGGGATGTTCTGGTGTACTTCTAACCGATCAGTACGAAGCTTGTAAACATTTGATGGTTGATTTAAGCTAGATTGACTGTAGTTTTTAGTCATTTCTCCATCACCAGTTACTAGCCAATTGGCGCTAATATCGTCATACATGGTCAATATATTTTCTATTGCGTCAGAGTTTAATGGTCTGCTTTTGGCATCTCCTTTAAAGCTTCCATACGACATACCGATAGACTTACAAAATTTTTCTTTTGAAACTCCTTTATAATCAGCAATTTGCAAAACTCTTTCTTTTATATTGGAAAATTTATTTACCATTCATTTGTTTTTTAGAAAATATATTGACTATATTTGTTTAAATATTTAAACCAAATGTATAAAAAAGAATTCATTCCTTTTACAGAAGATGAAATAAGAATGGTGAACGCTTCGGCACTCGCCAGACAGTTCAACTGTACGTCAACCTACATCGGGCGTATTATGAAGCTTCAGGAATATCCAAAAAACGAAAACGCACAGCTTATTATTAAAGCTGCTCGCGAAATAGTAGACACCTATAAATCTTATCCAGATAAAAAGAAAAAGTAAAACACCTTAACCCCAAAAGGTAAAAATCTAAAGTATGTACGAAATTTATAAAAACACTGTATGCGTAGACCAAGAGGTTTTTTACAACCATTTATCAATTTTAAGTTATGATAATTTTCAGAAGTGGGTACAACGCGGCAAGTTAAATAGAATACGTACCAAAGGTAATGGTCGCACAGGTTTAATAGAATTTGATTCTATAGCGGAAGACCTAAAACAATTAATCATTAAAGCTTTAGGCAATCCATATCTACAAGAAGATCGCGAAACTTTTACCGAACAATTAACCACAGATCAAGACGCCATAGATTTTTACAAAACCTTTACCTACGATAACGGTTTAGGTATTACCAACAAAAAACAAGCCCAATACATTTGCGAAGCCGAAATTTTAAGCCTTTACCACGACATTGTTGTTAATTACGAAGCTAAATGTAAGGCGCAACGCAAAAAGGCAAATAAAGGCCGTTTAAAAGAGAAATTAGTTAGCATTATTACCGATTTAAAAACCGAGTGCTACCCAAATACGCAAACCAAAAGATATCCGCACAGATTACCTGCTAACTGGCGTGCTTTAGACCGTAAGCTTTACGGCACTAAAGATAAAGAAGGCTTTTTGCAGGACGACACCAAGAACTACGACGCCCTTATACATAAAAATGCAGGTAATAAGGCTGCCCAGAAAATTAAAGGCGATATCGCGGACTGGATTATAGCAACCTACTCCATGCCAAACAAAGTGGTTGTTCCTGTATTGCATTCGCTATACCAGCGCGAAGCTTTAAAACGCGACTGGCCAGAATTAAGCGAATCGGCCATTTACAAATGGTTGTACGAGCCAGAACAGGAAAAACAATGGTTAGTTTCTCGCGATCGCGAAGAATACAAAAAGAAATACGGACATAAACTCGTACGCGATAAAGAACAATGGTTCCCTAATGCCTACTGGGCGATAGACGGTTCTAAAATTGACTGGATGCATTGTTTCGATAACGATCTTGGTGCAGCCGCCAAATATAAAATAGATCCTGTAGTAGATGTGTACAGCGAAAAGATTATTGGCTGGAGCTTTAGCGAGACCGAAAACCATATCGACCATTTTACAGCGGTTAAAATGGCATTTCAAGAGGCACAATCCAGACCCTATTTATTTACGTACGACGGCCAGTCTGGACACACCAGTAACCGCATGCAGGAACTGTATGGTAAAATGGTAGCCAAACAAGGCGGCTTGCATTACAAACATGCTGCTTACGAACACAGCTCACCTGTAGAAGGTATTTTTAACCGCCTACAACAGCAAGTAGTTAACTATTGGTGGTTTAGTGATAAGCAATCTGTTAAGGTGCGTACAGAACGCAATACCCCTAACATGGAATTTATTAAGGGCAACCTTGATAAGCTACCAACTAAAGAAGAGCTTATTAAAGCTTGGGAGTTATGTGTAAAGGAATGGAACGAAGCCACACACCCGAAATTTAAAAAGGAAGGCTTATCCAGAAACCAAGTGTACACCCAAGAACCACTAATGCACGAGCCTATTAACTATTTGGACATGATCGACCTGTTCTGGTGTTACACTCCAGAGCCGATAACGTATGTTAAAGACGGTTTACGTGTAGAAATAGCCAAAACAAAATACCATTTCGAGGTGTACAATGTAAATGGCGATATCGATTTACGCTTTAGAGAACGTTGGGTAAACAAAAAATTCTTTGTGAAGTACGATCCAGACCAGTTAGACAATTACGTAAGCCTGTACTTAAAACTTCCAGACGGCGACAAGCAATTTGTTGCCGATGCCCAACCAGTACGCAAACACCAACAGGTACCTGCCTTAATGCAGGCAGGCGATAAAGAACAGTGGGCTAAAGATTACGAGGTACGTAAGATTGAAGAGGCCGAGGCAAAACGTAAGATAGAACGTAAACAACGCGAAACTGGAATTACTCCAGAGCAGTTGATAAAAGATCAAGAACTAAAATTAAAATTCGGAGGTAAACTACCAAAACAGTTGCGCAACGAGGTTGAAGCCGAATCTTTCTATAACCGATTGTAAAACCATTAAAATTCATAAGCCAATGAATACAGATCAAAAAACAATTATTGCCAACGAACTCTCTAGACTGTCTCAATTAACCAGTCAGAGCCACATGGCTAAACTTCTGGGCGTAAGTACCGCCTTGGTTAGCCAAGTTATTAACAACAACTGGAAATTAATAAGCAACGAAATGTGGCGCATTATTGAAGCCAAGTTATTTATAGACTCCAATTGGGTAACGGTAGAAACTACAAACTTTAAAATCCTTAACAGCCTTTTAAACAGTTGTCAGGAACTAGGTATTAGTATTGGCGTGTCCGACACTCCAGGAAAGAGTAAAAGCGAAACCTACAAACATTTCTGGAAAGCCAATATAGGTCAGGCTATCTATGTACAATGTAAAAACACATGGACAAAGAAAAGCTATTTAAAAAACCTATTAATAGCTAGTGGTTTAGACAGCTACGGTAAAACCGAGGAACTTTTAGAGCGCTTCATCAATCATTTAAGATCTATAGACGAACCAATATTAATTCAAGATCAATTTGACAAACTGAAAGACCCACAACTAGACATATTCATGGATTTATACAACGATCTTAACGGTAAGTGTGGCTTTTTGGTTAGTGGCGTTAAAGCTTTAGAAAAACGCATTTTAAAAGGCGTACAACGCGACAAAATAGGCTATGCAGAGTTTTACAGCCGCATAGGTAAAAAGTTTATAGAACTAGACCACATAACTTACAACGATGTTGCCTTAATCTGCAAGGCCAACGGTGTACAGGACGAAGCCGAAATTCTTTACATATACGAAAACTGCGAGGACGATTTACGTCGTGTACGTCGCGATATAGATAAATACAAACTAAAACAAAAACACCTAAAGCAAACCGCGTAAAACCTACTGCCCCTTGACGAAACTAAGAAAAGCAGTTTCAGTAGATGAGTTAATAAAGAAAAAGTTCATTGAAATACCTCTAACAGGACGATTTAGAGAATTAATAGGAAGACCAGAAGCCAACGGAACATGGTTTTTAAAAGGCAAATCTGGCCACGGTAAAACCACCTTCATGTTACAGTTAATTACAGAGCTTACCAAATACGGCAAAGTAATTTACAATTCGCTGGAGGAAGGCGCACGAAAATCTATGCAGGACGCATTTATAGACATGAACCTTCCCAAGGCTACCCGTAACAAAATTAAGTTGCTGCACCGCGAACCTATTAACGAAATGCGCATACGCCTACAAAGTAGCAGAGGCATTCGGTTTTGTGTTATAGACTCTATACAGTACGCCTTTATGACCCTTCAAGATTATAAAGACATGCAAGCAGAAAACCCCAATATCGTATTCATTATTAACAGCCATGTAAAAGGCAAAAACGCTGTAGGCACTTTAGCCGAACGCATAGAGTACGATGCCGATGTTAAAATAGATGTAGAAGGTTTTAAAGCCTTTTCGCGAAGTCGCGCCTCTAGAGGTACAATAACAACGCCTTATGTTATTTGGGAACAGGGCGCTCAAAACTACTGGGACGAATTAAAATTATAGCATGGAAACAAATTCTTTAATTACCAAAACATTAAAAATAGACTACAAGTCTTACGACGATTACCGTTACACCTGTTTTTTTAAGTGGTGCAACATTTACACCGAGCTTGGCGTACCATTACAAGCCTTAGCCACAAACCGTGCTTTATATAGCTGGTATTGCCAACAATGGTTAGGTATTGTAGAACAGGCTTTCTGTACAGATTGCAAACCATACCTAGAGGCCAATATTACAGACACGGCGACCTATTTAGACTTATTGCACACCTACTCCAAAGCTATAGAGGACTTTTACCCATCTGTATTAATTAATATGATAATAACCGATTTAAAGCCATTAAAAAAAGAATGCAAACATATACCCTAACCGAACTTAACAATAAAGTAAACGCCTTAAAAACCGAATTAGAAAACCCATTAATACCAAACCTACAACGTAGTAAACTAGAACAACGCCTAAAGCATTTTATAAATAAGCTGGCCGATCTAGAGCTAAACCCAAGTCTAAAAACCATTAAAGCATGACCAGAACACAGTACACAGACCACCTACTTAACATTCTTGCTCTCGATGCCATAATAGAACATTTGTCTATTGCCTGCCGCTATTGGTTGCACCGCGAAATAGTTGCCAACAGTAACAATGTATTGCAACAGGCCATAGTAAGGGAAGCAAGCTCCAGCATTATCCAGTTAAGCGAAACGATATCCAGTAAAAACTGGGAACGGCCAGAACTACGCTATAACAGCGACCGCGAACTCGAAGTTTTAGACGGCGCCATTTGGAAAAAATTTAACCCAGAAAACCATGTGTAAAAACATAAACAACATTCAAGTAGTAAACCCCATAACAATAACATCAAATTCAAATTTTAAAATGAGTACAGAAACCTTAGACCTTACCAAACTATCTGCAGCCGACAAAGCCGCATTAATGAAACAACTTGCCGATGAGCAAAAAGCCGAAAAGGAACGTGTAAAAAACGATCGTAAAGCCTACAAGCAATTAACCCAAGAGTTTGTTACCAGAAACATAGACAGCCTTGTAAAACACAACGGTATTACCGAAGCTTTAATAAGCGATCTGTTTGCAGATTTTAATCCTGTAAAAGAACTAAAAGAAGATATCTACGGCAACGATCCGCAGGATAGCCACACCTGTACTTTGCCAGACGGTTCTGCCAGCATTACCATAGGCCACAACGTTACCATTAAGTTTGACGGCACCGAGAGCGCAGGCCTTGAAAAAATTAAACAATACGCCAAATCTTTAGAGACAGACGATCCGCGAAGCCAAAAGCAAGCCAAAATGATAAACCTACTTATTAAGCTTAACCCAAAGACCCAGCAGCCTAACCCAAGTAAAATAATCGAGCTAAGTAAACTTAGGGACGATTTTAACTCGGAGTTGTTCGACGATGGTTTAGACATCATTTTCAATGCTCAAATCCGTACGCAAAACAGCATGTATGTAAGCGGTTGGAAGTTTATAGAAACCGACAGCGTGCCTAAAAAATTAACCTTTAGATTCTCTGTGTAATTATGGAAAACAGCAAAACAATAATCCAGTATGCGCAGAATATATCTAAAGCTTTATTAGATGCAATTTCAGATGAAGATCACTCAAACCACTTTAAGTTGGATGATGAAGAGTTGACAGAGTTTTTTCATGCTTTAGCAACGGTTGCACCTACTGAAATTTACAACTATTTGACAGACGACAATAAGAACCATTTAGAGTTTAACCACTTGGCAAACCAATTGTGTTTCCAGTTTATGAATAAAAAAGATTAGCATGTCAGTAATAATAAGCCCCTTAAACGACGATCAGTTATTTGTAAATAACAAGATTGTAGAACGCGATAGTAACGGCAACTGGATAGCTCGCGTAGAGTTAACCAGTGCCGAACACAAAGCCTTCCAAAAACACCTTAAAAGTTTAATAGCATGATAACAGCCGATGCCAAACAGAAACAAATCATCGCCATTTTAACCCGTGGCGACAAAGACTTTAAAGCCCAGTTAGTGGTAAACATGACGGGCGATAGCCAAAAAAGCAGCACCAACCATTTAAGCTTTGCACAAGCAAACGCCATAATAAAGCAATTGGGCGGTTCGCCCGTGCCTAACCCGTGGACAACCTTTAACGGGGCAAAAGCTTCGCACCGCAATATATTAAGTCTGTGTATGCAATTGGGCTGGCAGTTTTACGACCAGCGTGCAGGCCGCTACTTTGCCAATATGGCGCAGCTGGGTGCATGGTTACAAAACAAAGCCCCTGTAAAAAAACCATTACCAGAGCAAAGCGCTCAAGAAATCTCTAAAACCATTATAGCCTTAGAAAACATGGTTAAAGGCTATGCAAAAAAAACCGCGTTACGCCAATAACGCGGATAAACCTTAAAACAAGTTTAATTCTTAAAATTCACATCAAAATTATGAAAAAATTAATTGTACTACTGGCAGTATTAACAGCTTTTAACTGCAGCACCACCAAAGCAACTCGTAAAACAGAAAACACCGTAACAGGTGTTATGGTAGAAAAACGAGAACCTGTAAAAAACAGTCCAGGACTCTACAAGTACTACATGTACCCTTTAAACGGCAAATCGCGAGCCTTTATAGTAATATCGCCAGTAAAGTTCGAAGAAAAGAAGCCTGTTTATTTTAACCAAACCCAAGTACAATAATGTTAAACATTGCAATTACCATAGGGGCTATTCTTATAAGCTTAGCCCTTTTAGGACTTTTTATTTTAAAATATAGTTACAGCTTGGATGATTTGGATCCGTTTAGCTACAATAACGATTGGGACGACAATCTAGCTCCAGAACACATGCCTTGCTTACCACCAGCACCCTGTCTACACGACGCCGAAAAAAGCGATGTAGTAATATGCTGCACCGTAACCTGCGAAACCATACACACCCTTTGCGACCAATGCGGTCAAATTTTAAACATACGTACCGAATGCATATAAATATTAATAAACCCCTGCCCGAAACTGTTTTAAAAAAACTAAACAAGAAAACAGCCCGAGACCTTAATCTATTAACCCAATTCTATTACGACATCATTGTTTCGCCTAGCAATATAGGCCATATAAAACAGCCATCGCCAGCGCAAATGATTCGTTTTGTAAAACAACAGCACAAGCATGAAAATAGACCTAAAGTTAAGTAACGACGCTCTGGTAGCTGCCCACAACATTTTAAAACAAGTGTACAACCCGAGCTACCCAAACGAGATTCAAATAAAAGTATATAAAAGCATTGGTTTCGAGTTGGCCGATAAGTTCGAGAAAAAGGTAAAAGCGCAACAAAAAAAAGCAAGCCTTTTCGATCAGAAAAAGAAAATAAGCGTCACTTTAAAATATTACGAAGCTTGGGCTTTAAAAGCCATTGCAACCGACCTTATTTACACCTGCAGTAACGATTATTCTAAAAACCTCGTACAGACTTTAATTAACGTATTAGACCAGAAATTACAATGACAGAGATTTATACCACCTACACCGTGCAAGGTCTTGTTAAAGGCTTTTTATGGGAGTTTAAATACGATTTAAACGGTCGTTTACGATCGTTTAAAATTATAGAAGGCGACTTAACAGGCAACCAAATGAAATGGCTGTTTAACAACGCTAATTTCCCAGCCAGCGAAACCTTAATGAAAACCATTTGGTTAAACAATAAAGAACTTAAAAGCCTTATGAAGGTTACTATTGGCGAACCCGATTTAAGTTTCGACACCTTCTGGAACGCCTATGGCCATAAGCTTAAAAAAATAGACACCCAGAAGTTCTGGAGCAAAATGTCTAAAAAAGATAAGATAGACGCCATTGCCTATATAAAAACCTACGATAATTATTTAACCCGTAAAGGCGTAGACAAAACCAACCCATACCGCTACTTAAACAAACGCTATTGGGAAGACAACCACGCCAGTATTCATTAACATGACCAAAAGCACCCAAAAGAGTGCCTGTTGTAACGCAGGCACTTACAAAAAACTAGAGTTTCACTTAAATCATCCTAAAGTAATACACATCTGTAAGACCTGTGGTGGCATTTGCGAAACCAAATAAGTCTAATAGCTAATAATTTAAATTATAATCTTTAACACTAATAAAAATGAGTAGAACCATACAAATAAAAGGCTCGATTAGAATGTTATTCGACCAGCAAATAGAAGTTACCGAAAAACAATTTGAACGCCTTAAAGACTTAGATATAGAAGATGTTTACATAGGAGATAATTCTGAATTGTTTCACGAAATAGAAGGTTTAGTTGATATGGGAGATATGTTTGATATTGACGATACGTTTGAAAATGTTGAAGTAATCGATAAAACAGACAAACATGCACAATAACGATTGGTTAGACGATCCGTACCTACGAGGCACGCCAGAACCAAACCCACTACCATTTATAATCATCATGCTAGTATTGCTAGCAATCATTTTACAAATCCTTTAAACACTATTTAAAATTATGATACCAGAAGACTTCATAAACCACGGATTTAAGAGAGAAGACGATCCAATGTTTAGATTTAGAAAAGAACTCGTAAGCGAGGAATATATCGCGGATAACGGCATTAGAGAAGATGAAATCCCTTGCCTATTGTTTGGGTCTACAGGCATTAATAAAGGGTTCTGCATCTATACAGGCGAACACTTTGTTTGGTTTAATTCTACAACCATTGAAGACGCTATTGCATTTGCCGAAAAGATAGTCGCTTTTGAACCTGTTTAACTAATAAACCTTATTTAATATGAAACCCTTAACTGTAGATTTTATAAAAGCCCAAGGCTTTGAAAAAGTAGAAACCCTCCCCGAGGAGGAGTTTTATTACGAAGATTATACCTGTTCCCGTTTGGAGTACGCACTTACAATTTTCTTTAACTATTTTAAAACTGGAGAAGTAAGTTACGATGTAGATCTGGACGGCTACGAACTTGAAAACGTTGGCGAAGACGAATTGCTAACCCTAATAAAAGTGCTACCTAAAAAACAATAACTAAGCATGAGTAATAAAAAAATACTACACCTAACCCTTAAACGTGAATTGCTTAACGATTTTTACAATTGGCATTTAGATAAAAAAGGTATGTCATCGGTGTTACGCAAAGAAATAGATGAATACTTAAATGAAAACTATACATCATGAGCAATAATAAAAATCCCTTTAATCATTCTTTATCTAGAGGGTTTAAAAAAGCTCCAAGAATTAAGTTTAAAAATAGGAAGAATACCCGATTGGAGCTACTTAGAAAGGAATACAATATTATAAAACAAAGAAATATATAAATGCAGACAAAAACCCAATCCTTTATAGAAGCCATGACCAACACCGCCGTTGGTTTTGGCATCTCGTTAGCGGCAACCTTTGTAATATTTCCTGTTTTGGGTATTGCAACCACGCCCAGCAAAAACCTGTTAATAACGCTGTTTTTCACGGTTATTAGCATAACAAGAGGTTATGTAATACGCAGGTGGTTTAACCAAGATAGTACCAAGGCTAAAAAACTAAGATACCCAGACGGCAAATTGTATTGGTTGCATTGCTTCCAGTGCGAAAACGACATGCCCGTATTAGAAGATAAAGACGCGCTTTACTGCTCTAATTGTGGGTTGAAACATTAACAAAAATGAAAGACAAAAATTATTTATACAATATGTTCAATGCCACTGCCACAGATGATGGCAAAGGAGATATTGAAACTTACGAAAATTGGCTTGAAAGACAGCTTTTAGAAAGAATTGAACGACTTGAGCAATTGGATTTACACAGTGTTAGCCGTTCGTTATCTGCAAGTGAAGTAATGGATATGTCTAATAGATTTATCCAAAATTTAATAGACAATGGATGGGAATTGAACTCGGAACAACAAACAAAATTAACTGATGCTTATGTAAACTCTATGATGTCGGAATTGTAATGACGGCTAACAACCGTATAACCACACCATTTAATCTATAAATAAAATAAACATGTTAGACAAAAAACATCACCACGATAAAGTTGCAAACGCGATTAAAGAACACCATCAAAACCCTGATGCTAAAATCCCTTTTGTAAAGAACACGTTACCTCTTCAACGTGTTACACTAAACAATAAGGAGGATTTAGAGTTGTTATGGCAAAAAAGGGAGCGTGCCTTTATGAAATTACAAGATAATTTAAACAAAATGATGTATCGTATACGTTATGACATTCATTACATGGATCAGCAATACGCTAAACGTTATAAAAGTCGCGGAATAGTATTGAATTATGGCGTATTAGACTTGTATCGATCTTTTGATGGGAGCCAACATGAAAAGCTATTTGGGTTAAAAATTTACCCAACGCACGAGATAGAAATGTTCGATTACGCGATTACTGTAAAGTTTTAGTAAATGGTAACGACAATATTGTCGTTACCATTTTTAGTTTAAATGTATTTTCTTTCAATTAAAATGTAATATACATTAAAACCAAATTTCACATCTTTAACAATGTACTTCTTCTCTTTGTGAGTAAGAACATCGTTTGTTTTAGGTAGTTTACTAACCCGAGACATGAATAAATCCCCGCAGTCAATGGTGTAATAGGATACTATCATAATAAAATAATTTTAATTAGCTTCAAACCTAAAACAACGTATTAAAAAAGTTTAAGACATGAAATCCAAGCTTAATTTTAGACGACCACAATAGGATCCGAAAAAGGAATTGTCTTAGATGTTTCAGTTTTAAAAAATGAAGTATCTGTAGGACTAATTAATACTCTAATTAATTGTCCTGGACTATAGAATACATAATCTACTATGTATTGTAAATCATCATAAATAATAAACTCTTTGCATCTAGGAACAGCTTTCATTTTGAATTTGAATAACTCTTTTTCTGTGTCTGTTTGAATAAAACTAATGTTTAACATAATAATATATTTTTAAATTAAATTTAAATGTATAACAAAGGGTTCTTACAGAAAAGGACACTTGAAATCATCAAAACACATGCTTTTAAATCTTGCTTTAAATCCGTTTAAAATTGTAGTTTAGCCACTAAAACCCCTAATACAACTAATATTTTTATTAAGCCTACTATTTTATAGTGGGCTTTGTTATTTTAGATTAATAAAACTTAAGACATGAAAAAACTATTATTTATAGTATGCCTACTAACAACATTTATTTCGAAATCACAATCGTTAACAACCATTTTTAAGGAGTATGTGCGGCCACACTCCACCACTGAAGATTTAAGAACAGGATTAAAGGAAATAGAACAATGGTGCGCTACCAACCCAGAACCAAAATGTACTAAAGCCAAAGCTTCAGCATTATATTTTCTTTCAGACAGGTATTACCAAGCCGCTTATCAAGTTTATATAGTCGATCAAACTTTAGCAGATCCAATATTGCAAAAAGCTCAAGCGTTATTTTCTCAAGCTAATAATTTGTTACCTATAGATAGTTATAGCGAATCTGATAAACACATGTTATTGGAATCTAAACAACAATTTGATGCGCATTTAAAATATGCTGTTAATTAAAACCCGTTTTGCAAAATTGCATGGTTTGTATTTAATTTGTGTTATGGCCGCCAAACATACTACCAATCAATTTTACGACGCTGTACGCAAAGAGCACGAACGCCTAACCAGAGTAAAAGAATACGGGGTGCAAAAATTTAGCGACGAATGGATACGCCACAAACTGGCCTCGGCATTTTTTAGAGAGGTTAAAACCATAGAAGATATTATTTTTCAACGTGTGTAATTATGAAACGATTTATTGATTTAGGATACGAAGTAACTAAAGATGGCTGGAGGGCATTTTCTTTTTTTTGCACTGAAAAAAAAGTAATTGAAACATTTAATGGTAATCATTATTGGACAAAAGTAACCGATTTTGGTAGGGACTATGATAATGATGATGAAGACATTCAAGACTATTTAGGGCTTATTCCGAATGATTTTAATGAGGGCGATAATTTATTAATTGTAGATCTTTCTCCAGAAGAAATAAAGCTTGATAAACTTCGTCCAAAATCATATTTAGAACCTGCAGCAATAGTAGACTTACAAACAGATTTATACAACGCCGTTAAAGATGAAAACTATAAATTAGCACACTATATATCTGCTAAATTAGATTTTTTAACAGCAAATATTACTAAGCCAAGTTAAAATAACTACCTTAGCAATCTATAGTGTTAAGAACACCATTAAAATTTTGAACGTTACCTAAAACGCCTTACTAAAACAGTAAGGCGTTTTTTTAGTCTATTTGGTAAGGTGTGTCGTTCTTTTCAATCACCATATCTTTAATCTCGTGGTCTTCGTATTCGCGTTGCGCAGAGTAGTCTATTAAGGTACATTCGTAGCTTATGCGGTACAGGTTGCCTGCGTTACCCGTATCTACAGGGGTAAAACCTAAACGCCGCATACTGCTAAAATTGTCGCCTTGCGCCCCGTGAAAGGCTGCGTTTATAGCATCCATAAGGTCTATAAATTCTAAAGCACTGTCCTGGTTAAAGGCGCCGTTATAAGTGTCGGCAAAGGTTTCGTAATACAAATACACATCTACTTGCACGCGAACGTTTTGCACCTTAGTTCCGACATCTTGCGTGTTTAAAGTTCTGTAACTTAAAAATACTGCAGGTGTTGTAAATGGGTGTTCTTCGGTTAAAAAATTGACTTGGTTGTGCCAAAGGTCTATCCATTGTACCGTTGGCGCTTTGGCACTTATTATATTGGCATGTTCTAAATAAAGGTCTTTCCAGTTTTGCATGTTTAAAGAGTGTTTAAATGGTTTTTAAATTGGCTTAAAATTTCGTTGCTAACATGATCGTTCCACTGTTGGTTAAAGGCTTCGGAGTCTCCCATAAACTGGCGCTTTTCCATGTGTACGGTAAAACGTTGTTTTTTGGTAAGTGCCATCCCTTTCCATTTTTCGTCTCCAGTAGCATAAAACATAAACCAAAAGTATTTTCGGGAACGTGTGGTAATGGGTATATTTAACACACCACCTTCGTTATGTATTTGTGCGTATGGTGCATCGGCTTCCCATACTACGCGATCGGGATTGCTTTCTGTTACGCCAATCGAGTTAAATAGATAATTGGTTACGCGTAGTAATTGGTAACTGTTACTTATTTTTTTAGGTTGCCAAGGTTCAAAACTAGAGCCGTGCCAACCTTCTGTATAAAAGTTGTTATGTATAAAATCGGTTCCCATCATTTCGGCATCGCTTTGCAAATCCTTTTTAAGTTGCTCGGCCATAGCCATAAAATCGGGCATTTGGTTTATGGTATTCATTTTTTTGTATATTTGTACTGTAAGTAAGTTCGCGAGTAACATCAAGAATACCCCTTACAACAAAGCAACTTTCGGGTTGCTTTTGTTATTTTAGGTTATTTCGTTTAATGCTTTCTGTTGTTTTTCGGTCTTTAGAAATCAATATCACTTCTTTAATACTTACGTAATTTGTAGGCTTTCTTAAATGCCTAATAATTTGAGCTCGCACTTCATCAAAAGCATTAGGATTATCTATTAAATCAATAACTACAACCTCGCTACCTTGTTTAACAGCTTTGTTTAATACATTTCTAAAGTTTAAACCTTGAGGGGCTTTGCGTTCGCCTATTTTATTATTAATAAGGTACTCGGGGTTTTTCGTATTCAGTAACACGGCACCATCAATATGGGGTCTTAATTTTACATTGCGTTTAAGGGTGTTTGAAATTAAAACCGCATTCGAATAATTGTCGTACAAGTCTACTGGATCGGCAAACGGGTGTACAAACACCTTGCTTCCTGTTGGCGATGTGTATTTTGCTTTACCATAGGCCAAACGCAGCTTCATACTTTCAAAAGCGACTTGCATGCGTTTTTCGTCTTTTTTCGGGATTATAAAATACGGGTGTGCTTGATCGTTAAACACCACGCCTGTTTTACCAACATTTACACTAAAGGCAGGTTTCATAAACTTTAAGTCTGGTAGGGCATCGTCTTCTGGAGCTTGGTTGGTTTGCACCACATAGCAACGGCAACGCCAATCGTTAGGCGGATATATCTTGTCCCAGATAGGATCATCGATATGCGCAATAAAACCATCCAGTTGTGCATGATCGTCGCGCACATGTTCATCGCCAACGGTTCTATACTTCAGGTATGGGTAACGTGTTTTGTTACGTTGGAACCCTGCCCACTTGGCCGCCATTTGCCCAGAAGCTTTTGCAGTTTGGTATTCTGCCTGCAGGTAATTTTGGTTGTAGGTTGGGTGTTTGTCCAGGACCAACTGCTTAAAGGCATTAAAGGAACGCTCTTTGCCGTTTTCATCTACCAAATAACTGTTATACTCTGCTAATTGCTGGTAGGTTTTAGCCGCAGAAAACTGGTAAATATTTTGCTGTAGCCGTTGTACGGTACTAGAATTTTGTGCGCTGTATTGGTGGTACCTTGCGCCGTAGCCCTCTGCAACTCCACCGTTAAGGGTGTCGTAAGTTTTTTGTATAAGTTCTTGGTCTAAATCGCTAGGCTTTAGCTTACCACTATGCAGCTCTTTTGCAATACGTTCTATTACCTTGTTCCAAGGTTTTAGGTTTACCGCTACTGGTTCTGGTAAGACGTGGCTGCATCTTGGCGCATTATAATACGCTGTAATGGCAGCTTTAGCGTTTAGTTTAGACTTTTTTTTTTACCCTTTGGGTCTTCTGGTTCTGGTTGTGGTTCTGGCGGCGTTGGCTGTTGTTGCTTTAATCCTACAATAGGTAAACCTGTGCGGTTTTCCAGTTCTTTAATATCGAACTCGTAATAGCTGCTTAGGTCTTTAATAGCCTCTAACAGTTCTTTTAGGCTTAAACTTTCGGTGTCGTCCCAGTCGAATGTCAGGTTTGCCAATACCGCATAGGCAGGCGACAATTTAACAAGGCGTGGTATAAGATCGTTATTAATAATAACCTTTATAAAAAACTTATCGAGTTTGTGTTTTGTGCCTAAAATATCGGCATGCACTTTGGCGGCTCCTACATGGCTTTTTTCGTCGCTGGTACCAGTAGCTCCAACAATGCGTTTACTCATTTCGCTATTTGCACGCTCAATAAGTTTATCAAACGTATTATGAGCGTCTACACTGGTATCTTTTCCAATCTCGAAGGTTTCCTGTCCACGCCCAACCATAAAGTTGTTTGATTTAAAGTTTAACAAGGCTTCGTATAACTGATCCATACGCTCTTGGTCTTCGCGATCGGTAATGGCAAAGATAGAAGGCACACCGTATTTCTCGATATAATCTAACCAGGAACCAACCCCTAACTTTTTAGCCAATACAATTGGCGCTAGTTCGGCAAGCATACCCAAATAATTGTCTTTACCTATTTGTATGTAAGCGTCCTTAAAAACACCCTCTTTATAATTCCAACCCACTTGGCCGCCTGCTTCCTTAGTAATTAGCCCTTTACTTGGTACCAGATGCCCCATAGGTATTTCGGTAACTTCTTTAAGTAGCATGTTGTCGTCCAGATCGCCTAGTTCTATTACTTTGGTGCCGTCCCACATGGAGTACATAGCCATTTCTATAAAATCGATATACCACATGGCCTCAAACAGTTTTTTAGCCGCTTCGTTTTCGGTTCCATTGGCGTCTACCAGTTTAAAAGGAGCGCCCTGTACAGGTTCTACACGGTTCTCGAACTGCGATACAAGGTGATTATCTAGCTTCAGGTTTTTATACAGTTTATCGAGAGCGGCTCGGGTTGGCTCTTCTGGATCGCTGGCTAAAAGTAAAGCCATTTTCCATTCCTCAAGGCTTTGGGCTTGCATGCTAATGGCCTCCTGTTCGGTTTGGGTAGATAATTTAGAAGTGCCAGACTTGGTTACGGCCAGCACTCTTAAGGTGCGTTCGTCTGTGTTTTTAAATACGTATTTGGCTAAAGGGTTGTATAAAAAAGTAGGTAGTTTCATGCTAGATATAATAGTTTTTATTGGTGTTATTGCCCCAAATGGTGTCGCTGGTTGGAGCTCCAGAGTCGGGCGTGATTATTGGCAGGCTTAACACCAAACGGCCTGCGTTAATTTTTTCCAGTTGCTTTAATGCCCAATCGCTGTCCTCTTTAATATCGGTTGGTAGTTTACGGGCAGCATTACGGGCAAATATTTTGCCTAGGGTAAGTTTGGTAATAATCTCGGCCAAGAACTCATCGCGCACGGGGTTCGCTTCATCGAAAATAACGGTAACATCGTAACGGGCTTGCAACAATGTTTTTGCTATGCCTATACTTTTAAGTTCGGCCTTATCGATAACCGTAGGAAAGTCACTCGTACTATCGGTTATAAAACGCTCGAAACTTTCGGTCTTTAAATCGTCTTGCGTAATGTAAATCATATTCTTTCGTTTTTAGGCTTCATTTTACCTTGTTTCATTTTGCCATCTCCTTTACCTTTTGGTATGTATTTACTTAGACGTGTTATACATTGCTCGTCGGCATCTGGAGCATCGTCTTTCTTTCCTCCGGGGAATTCGTAATATTGGTCTAAACCCGTGTTGTGGTCTGTGTTTGCCTTTAATTTTACGTTCCACCAAATACGTCCGTTTTGCCAATAGGTTTGTAGGCGTTCAATTCTGGTGTCTTTTTTTACAGATGGCGTATCTATTTTTAATAACAGCAAGTTTACCCCGTTATCGTCTTCTGCTTCTCTTATAGTTCTGTCTACTTCATCGTTCCAGAATTGCGCCTCGTATTGCCAGAAAATAACAACTGTACTGGGCAGGTTCTTTTGGATGTAACACATCCAATCTACTGCGGCTCGCATTTTGGTTTGTTTAACAAAACCGTTTATGTAGTCGAAGTTTGTGTCTTTAAGTCCCCAAATACGAACCGCATTATAATCGGCGGTTTCTGTACCAGCGTAAGCAATATCCCAATGGCCAACAATGGCTTTATATTGGTTTAAAGGGAAAATCCTTTTGTATTGCACTTGTTTTTCCAAAAAGACCGTTCCTTTTTTTATAGGCTCGTGGTTGTATTCGGCCAACGCGGACGATTTACCCATTTTACTTTCTTTGTTTTTAAAGTATTCGGGTTTATACTTCGCTTTCCATCTTGGCTCGAAAGTCACTTTATTGTAAGCCTTAACCTCGTGTACAGGCCAGTCGGGGTGTCTGTCTGCTAGTTTTTTAATAAACATCTTATCGGCAAACCAGTTGTTAGACACCGTGGCACGTTCGCGATCACCATCCATAGCAGGTAGAAGTTCCTGTTCAAACCATTCTACATGTTCTTTCTGAATGGTTTCGTTTTTAATGGTCTTTTTAGTCTCTAAGTCATCGGCATTAATATGTGTAGGTCTCAAGTTTTTAACCCTAAGTCCTCTACAGCTTTGCCCCAGACCAATAGCCTGACCAATAAATTTACCTTGTGTAATAAAAAAGCCGTCTTCCCACGAACCTAGTTTTTTTTGTTCGCCAAAATCATTAATAATTCTTGGGTTGGCTTCAAATTCGGCTCTAATATCCTCAAGGAGTTGCTGTGCTCGTTTTTCATTTTGGCCTATAAGCACAAAATAGGTTTCCCCTTCGCACATCCAAAGCCAAAACGGAATAATAACATTGTTCCATACCGATTTTGCTTGACCGCGACCCCATTTGGCAAAACCAACAAAGTATTTGTCTTTCTTGACTTTGTTAGCCCAGTCGATATGAAAGTCGGCACAGGGCGCAGTAGCAAAGTGAGGGAAGTAATATTCAACCATGAATTTTACATCGGTCTTTGCTCGCGCGATACGCTCTTTCTGTTCGGCCTTGGTTTCAAACGGGTTAATATCGCCAGCACTACGAGCGAGCTCTAACTTTGCTTTATACCGCTTTAAGGCTTCTTTATCAGTCCTTTTCACTACGGTTTAGTATTGGGGTTTTAGATAATGAGTAGGATACTGTGTTTTGGCTAAAGTTGAAAAACAGGTTTTTTATATACAGGGTTTTCTTGCCGTTTTTACCGTTGTACTCGAAGGTATCGCCAACCCTGTAGCCTGTACCTTTTTTAATAAAATACGAGCCTAGTTCTAGGTAGTATTGTTGTTTTGGAGCTCTGTGTTTTAACAGGCTTAAAAGTCGTTTTATTATCATCCTATTTTTACGCTAACGTTGTTAATGTGTTGTTCCTGAAAGTCGATAGTTTGTAAATACAGCTTCGGGTCTTGGGTTTGTAAATCTTTAAAAATCTCCTCCATAACATACAGGTAGCTCGAGAGCGACACCCTGTTTTCCTTATCGAAGTTTTCCAGCGTTTTGTTCCATTTACTAATGGCATCGTCGTAACCAATAATTTCACGCTTAATTTCAGAGATCATGTCTTTGTTAAGTTGTATCTCATCGTCATCTTTATTGGCCAGTGCTATTTTTTGTTCGGCTTTAAGTTCCTTTAGCCTAATACGTGCAGAGCTGCGATCGTCGGTAATATCATCTATAACACTTTTAATGTTATCTATGCGTTTATCCACTTGGTTTTCGCGAGCGTTGCGCTCTTCTTTCCAACCGTATTTTTTAACCCAATTACCAACTGTGGTTTCGGTTAATTTTAATTTTTGAGCAATCTCTTTTGCGGTTTTGTTTTGCTGGACGTACCATACATAAGCGATACCGCGGTCTTTGTCTTTTGCCATTTTAGTACTGTATTACATGGCAAATATCTAGTAAGCTATTGTGTTTAAGAATTTGTTATTCTGAATCGGTAAGCAACGGTTACGTTTTCGGTAACGAAAAGTTACCGAATCGGAATGCCAATTTTTTTCAGCTGTTGTTAGTCTGCATTTTTGCCTCGTGAACTGGAATAAAATTATAGCCTTTACGGAAGGCCAGAAACAAGTTGGCAGCATAGAAGCGGCTGTTAATAATAATGTAGCTTACTTTAAAATAGTGGGGCGCATTTGGTCTTGGAGTGCAGACCAAGAGAGTATTTTAAGACGCGAAATTGAAACCTCTATTGCAGACGGTGTTACATCGGCTGTTATAGAAGGAAGCAGCGAAGGTGGCTCTGTATTTGCAACGAACGATATGCTTGCTTTGTTTCAAAAGTACGATGATGTAAAAATTAAAGTACATGCTTTAATGGCATCGGCCTTTACGTATTTAACCTCGCATTTCCACACAACCATAAAAGCCAATACGCAAGGTATGATACACATGCCTATTTTAAGTGTAAAGGGCAATATTAAAGAGGTACAAAGCACCTTAAAATTAGGACAGAACATTACCGAAGATTACGCCAAAGCCTATGCTAAAAAAACAGGCAAAAGCGTAAAACAAATTAAAGCCTTATGGGATTCTGGTGACTACTGGATGAACGCAGATGAATTA
>JAUIBP010000010.1 GCA_030427735.1 Bacteroidia bacterium
CTAAAGCAACACTCTGCAAGGACATATTTCCCGAACCATCCAAAGCGCGAACTGTGAAACTATAAGTTGTGGATGGTGTTAAACCTGAAACTGTATAACTCGTTAATCCGCCTGTTAATCCTAAACTTACTCCGTTCTGAAATACTTCATAATCGCTAACACCTACATTATCCGTTGAGGCCGTCCAACTTAAATCCAAGCCTGTTGTCCCGAGGTTCGAAACCAATAAACCCGTTGGAATGCTTGGAGCCTCTGTATCGGCTGGACTTAGGGTCGTTGCCTCTAAAGCGACACTCTGCAAGGACATATTCCCTGAACCATCCAAAGCGCGAACCGTAAAACTATAGGTCGTGGATGGCGTTAAACCTGAAACTGTATAACTCGTTAATCCGCCTGTTAATCCTAAACTTACGCCATTCTGAAATACTTCATAATCGCTAACCCCTAAATTATCTGTTGAAGCTGTCCAACTTAAATCCAAGCCCGTTGTCCCGAGGTTCGAAGCCAACAAGCCCGTTGGAACACTTGGAGCTTCTGCATCTAAAATTGTTATACTAACATTATCTATAAAAACTTCATGCCCAACTTGCCAACCACTATAAGGCGCTGCATAAACTCTAATTAAAGGATTTGAATTTGTAGCTATTAAAGTCCATGTATACTCCGTCCAATTGGTTCCTGAAATAAGTGTAGTATTGAAACCTTGTACCCCTGTCCAATTTGCAAAGGCTGGCTGAAAACTAGACTCCCCTCCTCTTGCCCAAATACTTACAATGTACTGTTCTCCAACAACTGCGTTAAAAGTATAATTCATATCACGAGAATTTTGACCAGTTGCTGCTACACGTAAAGAAAAATTACCACTTTGAGGATTTATACCACTAGATGTCAAATTAGCATTTGAATTCCAACCTAACACAGAATTAGACTCATTATCGCCAGATGCGGCATTAGAATGAGTGTGTAAATTTTGGGAAAAAAGTACCGCAGTTTGAAAAAATAAAACAAAGAGGTAAAAATATTTCATAGCAATTTATAAATTAATTTTTCTTAATTATTTTTTGCTATTATCCA
The DNA here is from genome assembly GCA_030427735.1 of Bacteroidia bacterium. Taxonomy (GTDB): domain Bacteria; phylum Bacteroidota; class Bacteroidia; order Flavobacteriales; family Flavobacteriaceae; genus Formosa. Next base: position 1,075 of record JAUIBP010000010.1, read on the forward strand.
GTACCTATGGGAGTCGTTTTATTAAGACATTATTAAAACAACATATTGAAAATAAATCTTATTTTTTTAATATCATAAAAAAAACCTCATTCTGCATATAAAATCGCCAAACCCATCGCCAAGTAAGTAATTTATTACTAAGTAAATCTAAACTGTTTTCCGCAACCTTTGGTAATAGAATGCAGGCAATAACAGTAGCAATAGTATGGGTTGAATTAAAAAGCGCCTAACATTAAAAAGCATTAAATACTGCTCTTGTTTGGCATCACTGATTAAATACCAAAATAAGCCTAATAACAACACAAAAGCGAAACTGTAAACAACCCCTGAAAACTTTAAAATTTCGACATCTTTAAAAAACGCAAAAATAATCCCTAAAGAAAGTATTGTATTTAACAGATATCTAAAACCAGTGAACAATAGTAACTTAAAAGTTTCAAATTTTGGAGCATCTAAAAACAAATAATCATTTTTAAAAAATTCAATAAACGGATCGTAAAAAAGCTTGCTTTCGAACATGCGAACTATTACAAGCCCTAGTAAACATAATGCAGCAATGCTATATCGTTTCACCCTATCCATTTTCATTCAAGGTTTTAAAATCTTGAATGCGATTTACCCATATCACCCACAACAAAAATACCATTCCGTAAATAAACAACGGAAATACAACGCCATGCAACACATGCTCATAGTTCGGATAATGATATAACCCAATAGTTAATAACGCAATACGCAACACATTAGCCACATAAATTAAAAAACCACCAAAAGCTAAAAACAAAACTGTGCGCATAAAAGATGATGAAAATGCAATAACAAAAGCTACGAACAATATAATAACACTTACAGCATTGCACCCCTCAATAATCCTAACAACATACGTATTATTATAGTACAATCTTACCCAAGCTTCATTGTCGACGGTTTCTATAAATGCAGGTAAGCCTAAAAACGACAAAACGGCTTCCGTATGTTTGGCCACATAATAAGTAATAAAATCGGGATGAAAAACACTGGTTTTCGACCAATTTAAATACCATCCATAAAGTATAGACAGTATTGTATAGACACCTAAAAAGGTTACTATAAACTTTAAAACCAACTTATATTTTAATAGTAATGCTTTCAGACTACTTAAGAATTAAAAGATGTTAAATTTATATAAAATGAAGCGCATTAATAGTACATTTTTAAATACTTTTGCGAAAAAATTCACCTATGACGTTTTCCGAATTAAAACCGCAAATAAACACGATAACTAGTAATACCCAAAATTCTGTCGAAGAACGTTTACTAAGCATTTGCGAGCTCTTAGAACAACATATTCCATATTATAATTGGGTAGGATTTTATTTTAAAAACGGCGATAAAAACGAACTCAAATTAGGGCCTTATGTTGGCGCACCTACAGACCACACGATTATTCCTTTTGGCAAAGGGATTTGCGGTCAAGTTGCTGTTAGCAATAAAAATTTTGTAGTTCCAGATGTTGCTGCACAAGACAATTACATTGCTTGTAGCATTACAGTTAAAGCAGAAATAGTAATTCCTATTTTTGTTAATGGTGAAAATATTGGACAAATAGATATTGATTCCAACACTCCAGATCCGTTTACAGAAGAAGACGAACGTTTTTTAGAATTTGTTTGCGAAAAAGTTTCCGAAATCCTGTAATTACATTCCTGTTCTAATCGCTTCAACAGGATCTAATTTTGATGCCGAAATCGCAGGCAAAACGCCTGAAATCAATCCAATTAGTGTCGATAACGAAAATCCTAAAAACATATTCCAAAACGATAATACAAACTCAAAATTATCGACCATTTGGGAGGCTATCAGGGCTACAATCCAAACTAAGGTTAAACCAATAACCCCGCCAATAACAGCTAAAATAATCGCTTCGAATAAAAACTGAAAAAGAATAAATCTATTTTTAGCACCCAACGATTTTTGAATACCGATAAGGTTGGTGCGCTCTTTAACACTTACAAACATAATATTGGCAATTCCAAAACCGCCCACTAAAAGCGAAAAACCACTAATAATCCAACCCGCAATATTTAAGCCTCCAATAATACTATCTATTGCATCGGTCATGCCAGATAATTTATTAACAAAAAAGTTATCGGGTTCGTCGGCTTTAAGCCCTCTATAAATTCTAAATTTCTGTTTCAACACCTCTTCAAACGCATCAATATCTACACCTTTTTTTGGTTTAATCATTACTGCTCCAGGAATTCCATCTGTTCCTCCAGTCGTAAATTGCCGAACAAAATTTGAAGGCAAGAATGCTTTTTCATCTGGCGAATCAAAAAGCGAAGATCCTACTTTTTTAAGCACACCAATAACCGTTACTTTACGCCCATAAATACGCACTTGTTTTCCGATTGGCTCTTGATTATCGAATAAATTTTCGGCCAATTTAGCTCCGATTACAATTACAGGAGCTCCTGTTACCGACTCCGATTCTGTATAAAACCGACCGTCGCCAATCTTCAAATCTTCTATAACATAAATACCATTCGATGCTGGCACCACATTTACATTGGCAATGGTATTACTTTGGTATTTAATAGTTTCAGAACTTCCAAAAATCACATACGCGCTAGCTTCAATATCTGGCACATTTCTATTTACAAATTCGTAGTCGTCGTGCTCGGTCTGCGGGAAATTATCTCGTTGCCATTTTGGCACATTAGTTGGCCCGAAAGAAAACTTGGTTAAATAAATGGTATTTAAATCCAACCCCGAGAGTTGGTCTTTTATACTCTTATCTAAAGAGTCTACAGCTGCAAGCACAGCTATAATAGAAAAAATACCTATAGTTACCCCTAATAACGATAAAAACGTTCGCAATTTATTATTGCGTAATGCGTTTAAAGCAAAGGCAAAACTTTCTTTAAAAAGTCTTAAATACAATATCATTTAGCGGTACTTTTAGTTTTAATTTCAAAATTTAAAGATAGGACGTTTTAATTAGAGTTTCGTTACAAAAAAAATAAAAACAAAAGCCTTTGTAAACTATAAAAATTTTATTCTAAATACTTACTTTTGCACCTTGAATATAACACAACAGTAATGAGTAACGAAAAAACAATTAAATCTGCATTAATTTCGGTATTTAGTAAAGATGGTTTAGAGCCTATTATTAAAACGTTAAACGAACAAGGTGTAACTATTTACTCTACAGGAGGCACCCAAGCGTTCATTAACGATTTAGGCGTAGATGTTGTACCTGTAGAAGATATTACATCGTACCCTTCTATATTAGGTGGCCGTGTAAAAACCTTACACCCTAAAGTATTTGGAGGTATCTTAAACCGTCAAAACAACGAGCAAGACCGTTCTGAATTAGCAGAGTTTGAAATCCCTCAAATCGATTTAGTGATTGTTGATTTATATCCGTTCGAAAAAACAGTTGCTTCTGGCGCTAGCGAACAAGATATTATAGAAAAAATCGATATTGGTGGTATTTCGTTAATTCGTGCTGCTGCTAAAAATTATGCCGATGTAGTTTGTATTTCTTCTATGAACGACTACAGCGAATTTTTAGACCTCATTACCGAGCAAAAAGGCACTTTAACGTTAGAACAAAGAAAGCATTTTGCTAGAAAATCTTTTAATGTGTCTTCGCATTACGATTCGGCTATATTCAATTATTTCAATCAAAATAATGAAGAAACTGTTTTAAAATTAAGCGAACAAAAAGGTCAGGTATTACGTTACGGAGAAAACCCGCACCAAAAGGGATTTTTCTTTGGCGATTTCGACAGTTTATTTACAAAACTTAACGGCAAAGAATTAAGCTACAACAACCTTTTAGATGTAGATGCTGCTGTTAATTTAATGAACGAATTTAAAGGAGGTGCGCCCACTTTTGCTATTTTAAAACACAACAATGCCTGTGGTGTTGCGCAAAGAGCCACTTTAAAAGAAGCTTATGCCGATGCCTTAGCAGGCGACCCTGTTTCTGCTTTTGGAGGTGTTTTAATTTCTAATACGCCAATTGATTTAGATACTGCCGAAGACATTCACAATTTGTTTTGCGAAGTGGTAATTGCTCCTAGCTACAGCGACGAGGCTTTAGAGCTTTTAAAAGGAAAGAAAAACAGAATTATATTAGTACTTCACGATATCGAATTACCTAAAACAAACGTAAGAACTTGTTTAAACGGAGTTTTAGTTCAAGATAAAGACAATATAACAGATGCTTTAGAAGATTTATCTGAAGCTACAAACAATAAACCTACAGAAAGCGAGTTAAACGATTTAATCTTTGCTTCAAAGATCTGTAAACACACAAAATCTAACACTATCGTTTTAGCAAAAAACAATCAGTTATTAGCTAGCGGTACTGGGCAAACAAGTCGTGTAGACGCTCTTAATCAAGCTATCCATAAAGCACAGTCTTTTAATTTCGATTTAAAAGGATCGGTAATGGCCAGCGACGCCTTTTTCCCTTTCCCAGATTGTGTAGAAATAGCAAACAATGCTGGTATTACAGCCGTAATACAGCCAGGAGGTTCTATAAAAGATCAATTAAGTATCGATTATTGTAATGAAAACGATGTGGCCATGGTATTTACAGGTACACGTCATTTTAAACATTAATTTTATTACATTTACGTTTACCGATTTTTAACAAGAACAAAAAGACATTAACGCATGGGATTTTTTGATTTCCTTACCGAAGAAATAGCTATAGACTTAGGTACAGCTAACACACTTATTATTCACAACGACAAAGTTGTTGTAGACAGCCCTTCTATTGTTGCTCGCGATAGAATTAGCGGTAAGATTATTGCTGTTGGTAAGGAAGCCAGTATGATGCAAGGAAAAACGCACGAAAACATAAAAACCATTAGACCGTTAAAAGACGGTGTAATTGCAGATTTTGATGCTTCGGAGCAAATGATTAGCATGTTTATAAAAAATATTCCTGCGTTAAAAAAGAAAATGTTTACCCCTGCCCTACGCATGGTAGTTTGTATTCCTTCTGGAATTACCGAAGTAGAAATGCGAGCAGTTAAAGAATCGTGCGAGCGCGTAAATGGCAAAGAAGTTTATTTAATACACGAACCTATGGCTGCGGCCATAGGTATTGGTGTAGATATTATGCAACCTAAAGGAAATATGATTGTAGATATAGGTGGTGGCACTACCGAAATTGCAGTTATTGCCTTAGGCGGTATAGTTTGCGATAAATCGGTTAAAATTGCAGGAGATGTCTTTACAAACGACATTATTTACTACATGCGTACACAACATAACTTATACGTTGGAGAACGCACAGCCGAAAAAATTAAAATTCAGATTGGCGCAGCTACAGAAGACTTAGAAATTCCGCCAGACGATATGAGTGTTCAAGGGCGCGACCTACTTACAGGTAAGCCTAAACAGGTACAAATTTCGTATCGTGAAATTGCAAAAGCACTCGACAAATCTATTCTTAGAATTGAAGATGCCGTAATGGAAACCTTATCGCAAACACCACCAGAATTGGCTGCCGACATTTACAATACAGGTATTTATTTGGCGGGCGGCGGCTCTATGCTACGCGGTTTAGATAAACGTTTATCTCAAAAAACAGATCTGCCGGTTTATATTGCCGAAGATCCCTTACGTGCCGTGGTTAGAGGTACAGGAATTACACTTAAAGGTTTACCTAAATTTAAAAGTGTATTGATAAAATAAACATAACACATGCAGCAAATTTTAAATTTCATAATACGCAACAAAGCGTTTTTGTTGTATTTGCTGTTATTTTCGGTAGCGCTGCTATTTACAATACAAAATCATTCGTACCACAAAAGTAAATTTATAAACTCTGCTAACTTTGTTAGTGGTGGCATTTACGATCAATTAAATACAGTAGATCAATACTTCGATTTAAAAGTTCAGAACGAAAATTTAGTTGAAGAAAATGCAAGACTCCGAAATCAAATTGAAGCTATAGAAACCACTACCGACAGTACATTTATAGACACTACCAATTTTGACGGTTCATTTTTATTTAAACCCACACGAATTGTAAAAAACAGCTATTCGGCATCTACCAACATATTATTAATAGACAAAGGCGAAGCAGACAGCATTAAACAAGATTTTGGACTTATATCTCCTAAAGGTGTTATTGGTATAGTAGATAAAACTAGCGACAACTACGCAACGATCATTTCTATCCTTAACACAAAAAGCCGAATTAGCGCCCAGCTAAAATCTACCAATCACTTTGGTACATTAACTTGGGACGGAAAGTCGCCAGAATTTGTACAATTAATAGATATTCCTAAAATAGCACCTGTACAAGTAGGCGACACCATTGTAACCTCTGGCCGTTCGGTTATTTTTCCTAAAGGCATTCTTATTGGCACCATAGAAGATTATAAATTAGATGCTGCAGAGAACAACTACGAAATATCGGTAAAGCTTTTTAACGACATGACTAACATAGAGCATGCCTACATTATCGAACATTTAGATGCTCCCGAAATTAACAATCTCTTAAACCTGTCTAATGAACAATAGTACGCTTTTACACATATTTAGGTTCGTTATTCTGGTTTTAGTACAAGTCGTTGTTCTAAACCATATTAACTTTTTAGGCTACATCAATCCGTATCTGTACATTTTATTTATAGTATTATACCCAATAAAAAACAATCGGTTATTGTTTTTACTATTCAGTTTTTTACTTGGGCTAACCATCGATATGTTTTCAGACTCTGGTGGAGTACACGCAGCCGCTTGTGTAAGTATTACCTACTTAAGGCCACTTATTTTAAAATGGTCGTTTGGTTCGGCTTACGAACACAATTCTATAAAATTTAATACCATAGAGTTTGGCACTAAACTCCTATACATATCCATACTAACACTAATCCACCATTGTATATTATTTCTTTTAGAAGTTTTTAACTTTTCCGAAATAATTTTAACGCTTCAAAAAACGTTATTTTCAAGTATCTTTACTATACTACTGTGCACCATAGTTACAATTATTTTTAGCAAGCGATCTAAATGAGGCAAATTTTATTATTCTTTACCATAATTTTTGTAGGATTAGTATTTATTTCACGGCTGTTTTATCTTCAGGTTTATAGTTCTCCAGCCAATAATTTATACGAAGACAATGCCATACGCAAAGTTTACGATTATCCCAAACGCGGTTTTGTTTACGACCGTAACGGCACTCTTTTAGTTTCTAACCAGTCCTCTTACGACGTCATGGTAATTCCTCGCGAAGTAAAACCTTTAGACACCACGGAATTCTGTAACCTTTTAAAAATTGACAAAGCCACGTTTTTAAAAACCTACAACAAGGCTTACCACTATTCGCCAAGACTTCCGTCGGTATTTGTCTCGCATTTATCTAAAGCCGACTATGCCGTGTTACAGGAAAAAATGAGAAAATTTGAAGGTTTCTATATTCAAAAACGCTCTTTAAGACATTATGAAGCTTCTATTGGAGCCAATGTGTTAGGCGATATCGGCGAGGTAAATGTTAGAACTATAGAAAAAGACCCTTACTATAAAATGGGGGATTTAATTGGTAAACAAGGTATTGAATTATCTTACGAAGAAGAATTAAGAGGAAAAAAAGGTATTAAATTCATCCAAAAAAACCGATTTAACAAAAACATAGGCCCTTATAAAGATGGTAAATTTGACACCTTACCGACACCTGGAAAAGACATTACGATAACCATCGATGCCCAATTACAAGCCTATGGCGAAAAATTAATGGCGCATAAACATGGTGGCATTATAGCCATAGAACCTAGTACAGGTGAAATCTTAACCATGATTTCGGCCCCCACTTACGACCCCAACAGTTTAGTTGGCCGAAAACGTTCTAAAAACTTCAACAAATTATATCGCGATTCTATAGCTAAACCCTTATACGATCGCAGTCTTTTAGCGCAATATCCTCCTGGTTCACCATTTAAAGTACTTAACGCCTTAATTGGCTTACAAGAAGGCGTAGTTACCACCAACGATAAATTTACATGCAGCCATGGGTATAGATATGGTAAACGCAAAATGGGATGCCACGGCCATATTAGCCCTGCAAATATGAATATTGGTATTTACGAATCGTGCAATGCCTATTTTGCTAATGTTTACAGACGCATTATAGAAAAATACGACACCCCATACGAAGGCATGACTATTTGGAACAAACACGTTACCAGTTTTGGTTTAGGTGATTATTTAGGTTACGATTTAAAAATAGGAAGCCCTGGCAGAATTCCTAGCGGCGACTTTTACGACAAATGGTACGGCAAGAACAGATGGCGAACAACCTTTACCCTATCAAATGCTATTGGACAGGGCGAGGTAGAAGCCACTCCTATTCAATTAGCCAATATGGTAGCAGCCATAGCCAATCGCGGTTATTTTTACACCCCACACATTATAAAATCTATTGAAGACCAAGCTATAGACACCAAATATACTACACCGCGCCACACAACTATAGACAAGCAAAATTTTGAACCTGTAATACAAGGTATGTTCGATGTTTACAACAAAGGTACGGCTGCAAGTTTACAAGTTAAAGGCTTAGAAATTTGCGGAAAAACAGGAACAGCAGAAAATTTTGTAAAAATAGACGGCGAGAAAACTCAGCTAACAGACCATTCTATTTTTGTGGCATTTGCACCAAAGGACAATCCTAAAATAGCTATAGCGGTATTTGTTGAAAACGGGTATTGGGGAAGCCGATTTGCTGGAAAAATAGCGAGTTTAATGATAGAAAAATACATTAATGGCTCCATTACAAGAACCGATTTAGAAAAATGGATACTAACCCACAGTCTAGAACACGAATATGCCAAACCATATTCAGGACAACCTTTTAAAATTAACGGACAAACAACGTTAGAAGTTATAGACCCTGAAGAAATAAAAATAGCACCACAAAAACCTACGACACTAAAATTATGATTAGAGAAACCAACAGACATTTTTCTTTCGATTGGATTACCATCATTATTTTTATGCTTTTAGTAGGTTTTGGGTGGCTAAACATTTTATCTGCTTCGCATGTAGGCGATGAAATTGATTATTTAGATTTTTCGCAACCTTACGGAAAACAGTTACTATTTATTTTTTTAACCTTTGGCTTAATAGTGCTCATCCTAGCTATCGAAGCCAAGTTTTACGAACGGTTTTCTAGTCTAATTTATATCATTTCTTTACTCTCCCTAGCAGGCTTGTTTATTTTTGGTAAGAACGTTAACGGTGCGACATCTTGGTACGGCATCGGGGGCATGACCATACAACCCAGTGAATTTGCAAAAACAGCTACCGCACTAGCCGTAGCCAAATACATTAGCGATCTACAAACCGATATCCGTAGTATTAAAGACCAAATAAATTTCTTCATTATTATAGCGCTTCCTGCTGTATTAATTCTCCTTCAAAACGATGCCGGAAGTACAATTGTTTACGGTTCTTTCTTTTTTGTATTGTATAGAGAAGGCCTCTCTAGATTATATCTTATTATAGGCTTAAGCGTATTATTCCTATCCGTTTTATCGCTTAAGTTTGGCGCTTTAATCACAGGCATTATTGCTACTACAATAATATTTACACATTTTTTCCTTCAAAAAAAGAAACCCGTTATTTTACAGCCTATTCTTATAACCTTAACTGCCATAGCCATCACTTTTGGAGTGCGTTTTTTTTATGAAAATATTCTTCAACCTCATCAAAAAGATCGTATTAGCTTGTGGTTAAGATTAGAGAATGATCCCGATAAATTGGCACAAATGCGACGCGACATTCTATATAATTTATACGAATCTGAAAAAGCCATTAGCTCTGGCGGTTTTGGAGGTCGTGGCTTTTTAGAAGGTACAAGAACTACTGGTAAATTTGTACCCGAACAACATACCGATTATATTTTTAGTACTGTTGGCGAAGAATGGGGATTTGTTGGAAGTTCGCTTGTTGTTATTTTATTTGTTTTGCTGTTACTTCGGATTTTACATCTTGCCGAACAGCAAAAATCGCAATTTAGTCGCGTGTACGGATACTCTGTAGCCTCGATCATCTTTTTTCATTTTATGATAAATATCGGTATGGTTATGGGGCTAATTCCTACTATTGGTATTCCGCTACCTTTCTTTAGTTACGGGGGATCTGGCCTATGGGGATTCACTATTTTGCTATTCATTTTTATTAAATTAGATTCGAATAAAATAAACGAATGGTAAGTTTTAAACCGTTTGTCTACTTAAAACATGGCTTAAGCGATATTCCTAAAATTATTTTCAAAATAAAATTGTTAGTTATTAGCAAAATATTAATTTTAAAACAGACTAAACAGTGCGCTATTAACTAAACCCATACCATGATTAGGAATCTAAGTATTGCTTTTATATTGTTACTCTTCAATTGTATACAAGCACAAACACAGTATTCCGATTTCACCATAAATTCCGACTCAAAAGCTTTAAGTGTTGAGGACGCATTAAGTCAATACATTCAATTCGAATCGGTTACAGGTAGCGAAAAAGAAGCTGGAGAATGGCTAAAAAAATTATGTATAGAGAACGGACTATACATAAAACAAATGGGCGACACGAATGGCAATTATAACTTGGCAGCGTCTTTATATCCTTTAGATAGTGGCTTACCCAACATTGTCTTACTAAACCATATTGATGTTGTACCCTCTGGCGATATCACTAAATGGACACACCCGCCATTTTCGGGATTAATTACCGATACAGAAATTTGGGGTCGTGGTGCTTTCGACAACAAAGGGAATGGCATTATGCATTTGTTTAGCCTTATAGAAATCATGCAAAAATACAAAGACAAAAAAGTGCCTTATAATGTTACTTTTTTGGCTGTTTCTTGCGAAGAAACCCAGTGTAATGGTGGCGCTGGATATGTGGCCGAGAATTATTTTGAAGAATTAAATCCTATTGTAATTTTAGGCGAAGGTCCTCCCGCATTTAACGATGTTTTAGATAAACACCCAGAAAAAAACCTATTTGCGGTTTCTATAACCAACAAAAGACCCTTATGGCTAGAACTATCGTTAAAAGTAAAAACTTCTGGTCATGGCTCTATTACTCCTGCCGAATACGCCAACAAAGAAATGATTACTGCTTTACATAAACTGTTGTCTAAAAAACAAAAGTTAGTGTATACCGACACCAATATTAATATTTTAAAACAGCTAGGCGCCTTAGAAGGCGGATTTGAAGGCCTTATTTTAAAACACCCAAGATTATTTAAAGGCCTTATTGGCAAACCTCTTAGAAAAAAAACAGAACTATTTTCGCTTTTTTCGAACTCGGTAACACTTACAAGTGTAGACAGTTACAACAATGTGATTAATGTAATACCAGATGAAATTACAGCTTTGCTAGATTGCAGGTTACTACCTACACAGTCTAACGAAGTGTTTATCGAAGACATTAAAAAAGCATTGAACAATAAAGATATAAACATTAAAGTCATAAATCAGATTCCAATTATTCCTCCCTCAGATGATAAGTCTGTATTTTTCGAAAAAATTGAAGATGCCATACAAAAAAACTATCCAAAATCTAGTGTTTTAAGCGCCTCTGTCCCAAATTATAACGATGTTGGTTTCTTTAGAGCCAAAGGCATTAATGCGTTTTGTTTTACGCCAATTAGATTAGACCGCTATTATCTGGAAAAAATACATAATATAAACGAACGGATACCGATACACGTACTCACAAAAGGCGTTCAAACTTATGTCGATTTTTTAGAATCTTGTTTGGATGAAAACTGATAACCACTATTAAAATTCTATTTATGAAAGTAGCTTTCTTTAGTACAAAATCTTACGACCGCGATTGTTTTAACAAACACAACACTGGAAATCATGAATTGATTTTTCTTGAAGCTGCTCTTAATAAAGACACCATTAACCTGACCCAGGACTGCGATGCCGTTTGTGCTTTTGTAAACGACCATTTAGATGCAACAATCATAAAAAAATTAAAACATAACGGCATAAAAATAATAGCCATGCGTTGTGCAGGATTTAACAATGTAGATTTAAATGCAGCAAAAGCCGAAAACATAAAAGTAGTACGAGTACCATCCTACTCGCCCATGGCCGTTGCCGAACATGCCGTTGCACTTATTTTAACCCTAAACCGAAAAACACATAAAGCTTATAATCGGGTTAGAGAGGGAAATTTTTCGTTAGAACGATTAACCGGATTCGACCTTTACGGCAAAACCGTAGGTGTTATAGGTACTGGAAAAATCGGTCAATTCTTTTGTAAAATCATGTTAGGTTTTGGCTGTAAGCTTGTAGCCTACGATCCTTATCCTAATAGCGATTTAATAGCACTAGGTATTAATTATGTCGCGTTAGACGAATTATTAAAAACAGCCGATATCATTTCTTTACATTGTCCGCTTACTCCAGATACAGAACACATAATAGACAAACAAGCGTTTTCTAAAATGAAAAAAGGCACCATGCTTATAAATACCAGCAGAGGTGCTTTAATAGATGCTGCTGAAGCCGTTGAAGCACTAAAAAACAAAACCTTAGAGTATTTAGGAATAGATGTCTACGAACAAGAAGAAAAGCTCTTTTTTCAGGACCTTTCTGAAAATATTATAATGGACGACGTTATTTCGCGCCTTATCTCTTTCCCGAATGTGCTAATCACTTCTCACCAAGGCTTTTTAACCCACGAAGCCCTAAACCAAATTGCCACAGTAACATTACAAAATTTAACTGCTTTTGAACACGGCGAAACTTTAGAGAATGAAATTACTATTCAGTAAAACAAATTCATTTACTATACTTTTAACTCCCTAAATTTCAGAACACAAGTTTATTTGTTCAATATGCACCACTGCAAAAAAAACATCAATTTGCTTTAAGAATTTATCTGTTCTTTAAGGCTAACCCCTTAATTTCTTTTATCTTTATGGTAACACCCATTGCCAGACTACAACCCAACTAAAATTCATTTAAATTATGACACTTGGAGCCTTTTCTATTAGCTTAAATGTAAAAAACTTACAAGCATCAAAACAATTTTATGAAACCTTAGGTTTTACGGTTTTTGCTGGAAACGAAACCAAAAATTACCTCATTATGAAAAACGGCACGGCGTTAATTGGACTGTTTCAAGGCATGTTCGAAAATAATATTTTAACCTTTAACCCTGGATGGGATCAAGATGCCAATACACTCAAAAATTTCGATGATGTTAGAGCCATTCAAAAACAATTAAAAAGTAAAAATATTACACTAACAAGCGAAGTCGACGAAACGAGTTCTGGCCCAGGTAACATTATCGTTATCGATCCAGATGGTAATCCTATTTTAATAGATCAACACGTGTAAAAAACATAGCTGGTTTTATCAATTTACTTCAATAATGACGATTCTTTTAACAGGTGCAACAGGATATATTGGCAAGCGGTTATTACCCGTATTAATTGCACAAGGTCATGATGTTATTTGTTGTGTAAGAGACCCGAAACGCTTTACCCCACCAGAGTCTTTAAGAAGCAAAATTCATATTATTACAGTAGACCTTCTAGACGAGTCCACGTTACACCATATTCCTAAACACATCGATGCGGCTTATTATTTAGTACATTCAATGTCGTCGTCTAGCGACTATCAGCATCTAGAAAAACAATCGGCTATAAATTTCAGAGAAACTATAAATACCACACAAGCAAAACAAGTTATTTACTTAAGTGGCATTGTTAACGACAACACCCTCTCTAATCATTTAAATTCCAGACAAACTGTAGAACAAGAACTGGATAAAGGTTCGTATAATTTAACAACTTTACGCGCAGGTATAATTATTGGATCTGGAAGTGCATCATTCGAAATTATAAGAGATCTCGTAGAAAAACTACCAGTTATGATTGCTCCAAAATGGCTAAACACCAAATGCCAACCAATTGGCATAGCAGACGTCATTTCATTTTTAAGCAAGGTGCTAAATAACAAAGCTACCTTCAACAAGAATTTTGATATTGGAGGACCAGATATTTTATCGTATAAAACTATGCTGTTGCAATTTGCAGAAATCAGAAAATTGAAACGTTACATTTATATCGTTCCTGTAATGACGCCGCGATTATCGTCTTACTGGTTATACTTTGTAACTTCTACCTCTTACAAACTTGCAGTAGCCTTGGTTAACAGCATGAAAGTAGAAGTGATTTGCAGAGACAACTCACTAAACAAAATATTAAACATTACCCCTATTTCTTATAAAGACGCCCTAAATAAAGCCTTTAAAAAAATAGAAACCAACGAAATTATTTCTAGCTGGAAAGATGCTTTAAGCAGTGGTAATATGAACATTCATGTCTCCGATTTTATACAAGTGCCTACACATGGCTGTTTTATAGATAAACGTGAAAAACCATGCAATAACCGATCGCATTGCATAGATCGCATTTGGCGAATTGGTGGCGAAACAGGCTGGTATTACGGCAATACACTGTGGAAGCTAAGAGGGTTTATAGATAAACTTTTTGGCGGTGTAGGTTTACGTCGCGGTCGCACGCATACAGACTCACTTTACCCAGGCGATGCACTCGATTTTTGGCGTGTATTGTATGCCAATAAAACCGAAGGCCGATTATTGTTATTTGCCGAAATGAAGCTCCCAGGCGAAGCTTGGTTAGAGTTCAAAATAAAAAATAACACCTTAATACAAACCGCCACATTTAGACCCATTGGCATTTCTGGGCGTTTATATTGGTATAGCGTTTGGCCTTTTCATGGTTTCATTTTTAAAAATATGCTCCACAAACTTACTGCCTAAAACAACAAAATTTCATTCTTAATTTATGACTTTCACAATATTCTGGTTTAGACGCGATTTAAGATTAACCGACAATACAGCCTTATTTGAGGCGCTAAACAACCATAGCAATGTTATTCCGCTATTTATTTTTGACGACGACATCTTAAACGATTTAGAACCAAACGATGCGCGTGTACAATTTATTTACACCACTTTAAAAGATTTAAATACTGAGCTAAACACTTACCAATCGTCTGTTTTATGTATTAAAGGCTCTCCCGAAAAAGTCTGGCAGCAACTCATCGCAGATTACAACATAGAAGCTGTTTACACCAACCGAGACTACGAACCCTATGCCCAAGAACGCGATGCTAAAATAGAAGCGCTACTTAACAAAAACGATATCGCATTTACCTGCTGTAAAGATCATGTTGTTTTCGAACCTCACGAAATTTACAAACAAGACGGCAAACCTTATACTGTATATACACCTTACAAAAACAAATGGCTAGAGCATTTTAAAGGTGTAAATCTTAATGACACGCCTAACTTTAAAAATTTGTATCAGCATCTTTTTGAATTTCCAGAATTAGAATCGCTGCATTTTAAACCTTCAAGCATTAAGGTTAAACCGTTCAATTTGAATCAGCTTAGCCAATACCAAAAGTTAAGAGATTACCCTAGCAAAGATATTGGTAGTTATTTAGGGCCACATTTAAGATTTGGCACTGTAAGCATCCGCCAAATTATAGCCGATTTAAAACCTGAAGACCACACCTTTTTAAGTGAATTAATTTGGCGTGAATTTTTTATACAAATTCTATATCACTATCCAAATGTGGTGCAAGACAACTTCAAAGCTAAATACGATGGCATTGTTTGGAGAAATAACGAAGCCGAGTTTAAGCAGTGGTGCGAAGGCAAAACCGGGTATCCGCTAGTCGATGCCGGAATGCGACAATTAAATGAAACTGGATATATGCACAACCGCGTTAGAATGATAACCGCAAGTTTTTTGTGCAAGCATTTATTAATAGACTGGCGTTGGGGCGAAGCTTATTTTGCTAAGCATTTATTAGATTACGAGCTAGCCTCTAACAACGGTAATTGGCAATGGGTGGCAGGAACTGGCTGCGATGCGGCGCCATATTTTAGAATATTTAACCCCATAACACAATTAGAAAAATTCGATAAGCAACTAGAATATGTAAAAACCTGGATTCCCGAATTAGATACCGCCGACTACCCTAACCCAATGGTAGATCATAAATCGGCACGAGCTCGAGCTTTAGATACATATAAAACAGGAATACAAAACTAACGCTGTTTTGCCTCAAAATACTTGAAGCCTTCAATATTCATAAAAATCAATAGCAATCCGTAAATACTGTCTTCTACAGGAATGGTAAATAACCGTAAGCCTAAATTTTCGGCATTATTATACCACACTATTGGAGCATCTAAAAACGAACCTGTAAGCAATCCGTTACTTAACAAGAAAAACGGAAAAATAAATGCATACGTTACATAATGTCTAGACAATTCCGTTCGTCGTGCTAATAAATACGCTAAATACACTGCTGTAAAACCAAACGCCGTAACTGTATACCATTTATTATAATTAAAAACTGCCAAAAGAATTAAAGTAACAATCATAAAAATTGTAACATATCTCAACTTCTTCATTTTAAGTTTTTCAGCCGGTATTAAATATTGAAAAGCAAAATAAGAGAATACACAACTAAACGGAATACACACAAAAAACAAGACTTCTTCCAGAGGCAAATTACCTAAATAAATGCCCAACAAATAATCTGGGTTGAAGCCCCAAACGCCTATTTCGGTAAAATAATAGTCCCATACTAAAAAGAAAAAAGTAACTAGAACAATACTTTTTATAAAAGAAAGCCACCGCTTGTAAAACGCGTGCTTGGGATAAAAACTAGCAATTAAAGGAACAGCGATGCATGCCAGATTAACAAGTAAATAGGTAAAACATTTCATTACTTTTGATACTGTTGGTGGTACTTTTTAGGCACGTACAACATACCAAAACATTCGCCTTGTTCTTTACCTAAATGTTTATGATGCACTTTGTGCGCTTTTCTTAAGCCTAACAAATACTTATTCTTAGTGTTTTTAAACCATTTAAAACGCTGATGAATTAGCACATCGTGAATTAAAAAATAAGCAATGCCGTAAAGCAAAATACCTAACCCAAAAAAGAACAACACATTTAGTTGCGGATGAACCCCAAAGTAAAACAGAGCAATACTTGGCAAAGCAAAAATTACAAAGAAAGCATCGTTTTTCTCGAATATATGCGGGTATTTAGGCTGATGGTGATCTTCGTGCAAGTACCATAAAAATCCGTGCATAACATACTTGTGCGTTAACCAAGTAATTACTTCCATAATTACAAAGGTGGCCAAGGTTATTACTATGTACAAAACTATTTGCATAACTAGTGTGTGGTTATCTGTTTTATGGTTTCACTTATTTGAAGCTTATAATTTTCGGGCAGCTCTGCGGTTTCTAAATGCGTATTTATAAACTGCAGATCTTCATCTATGTTACTGCTATACCCTAAAAACTTTGGTATGCTATGCTGTGTTAATACTCTAACATAACGTGCTTCTAAATGTTTAGGATGTTTCAGTATAAAATCCTCCAACATATTTTTGCCTTCTTTAAAATACGATATTTTTTTAAGCGGCCAACTTGTAAACTCAGCTTTTCGCATAATAGCCGAAGCTAGATATGGCGTTTTATCGTCGCATTCTACAGCATCCAAAGTATCTAAAAACAACTCTAATTGATTTTCTGTTTGTACTAGATGATACTGTTCGCGTATACTTAACATACCATTGCAATTTGTATATGGTGCTACCAACAACATTAAAGAAACAATTATTAATTTAAATAACATTTAGTTTATATCGTATATAGGCTTTTGTTAAAATAACCAGTTTTAAAGGATTAGAAATACGTATACGTTCGCACAGTAAACGTTTAGAATCCATTCGCTTTAATTTATGCAACAATTTAAGATAATACTTATAAGCTAAATAGACGCCTAACCGGCTTTCTATTGGCAATTGCACAATACCTTTATAGGCTTCGTTAAAGTCGGATTCTATATCTTTTATAATATCAGCTTTAGCTAAATTATTTAAATTATTGTTTTTGATGTTCGGAAAATAAGAGCGCCCCAACAATTCGGTATCATCTTTAATATCTCTTAAAAAGTTTACCTTTTGGAACGCGGAACCCAAATATCTAGCCGAAGCTTTTAAAGCATTAAACTGTGCATCGTTATTATTTACAAAAACCCGCAAGCACATAAGCCCAACCACATCGGCCGAACCGTAGATGTAATTTTTATACTCGGCATCGGTTTCGTATTCGGTAATATATAAATCGGCTTCCATACGCTTCAAAAAGTCATCGACATAAGTTTGCAAATTATATTTGATAACGACATGTTGAAACGCATTTAAAATAGGATTCAAACTGATGCGTCGCTGCAAGGCGTTCTGGTAATCATTTACAAATTCCTTAAATAATACCTCCTGATTGTAACCATGAAAGGAATCGACAATTTCGTCGGCATAGCGCACAAAACCATAAATCGCATAAATATCTGGACGTATAGCAGGCGCAAATAAGCGAATACCCCACGAGAAAGACGTACTGTATTCTTTGGTAATAATCTTACTACATTTTAAACTCGAGGTATCGAAAAGTGCTTTCATGATTTAGAATATTTTGAAATTAATTCGCTTACTATTTTTCCTGAAATTAATGCCGGTGGCACACCTGGGCCCGGCACAGTTAATTGTCCGCAGAAATACAAATTATCTACTTTTTTACTTTTTAGTTTTGGGCGTAGCACATGGGTTTGCATTAAGGTATTTGCTAATCCGTAGGCATTCCCTTTATAAGCATTGTAGTCTTTAATAAAATCGTTTACGCAATACGATTCTTTAAACAATATCGCATCTTTTAAATCTACACCTATGTTTTTTTCTAACCGATTTATTAGTAGATTAAAATAACGTGTTCTAGTCTCTGGGGTATCGGTTAAACCCGGTGCGATAGGCATTAAAAAAATACCCGCTTCTTGACCTTCGGGTGCTACAGTCTTATCGGTTTTACTAGGAAAACTTGCATAGAACAGTGGTTTTTCTGGCCAAGATGCTTTATCATAAATGGTTTTGGCATGGGTTTCAAAATCAGTATCGAAAAACAACGTATGATGCGCTACATTTGGAATCGATCTTTTAAATCCTACATAAAACAATAAAGCCGACGGCGCAAAGGTTTTACTTTGCCAATACTTCTCGGAATACTGCCTAAAAGCTTTAGGCAATAACTGTTCGGTATGGTGATAATCGGCACCGCTTAACACAATATCGCAGGCATACTTACCCGTTGAAGTAGAAACTTCTGTAATGCGTTGTTCCTCTAATGTAAAATGACTGACCTCGCTATTGGTTTTAAATGTAACCCCTAAACTAAGTGCTAATTGCTCTATCCCTTTTACAACTTGATACATGCCTCCATTAGGATGCCAAGTTCCTAATTTAAAATCGGCGTAATTCATAAAATTATAAAACGAAGGCGTGTTACTTGGTTTGGCACCTAAAAATAATACGGGAAATTCTAAAACCTTTTGAAGCGCTTCATGCTTAACATGGCTAGCCACTTGATTTTTTATAGTTGTAACAAACGCTTTGGCTTTGGTAACAGTTTTCCAGTTTATAATTTCTAAAAGACTTTCGCCTGGGCGATATACCAAATCTTTAATCGCAATGTTGTAATTGTCTTCTGCCTGAGCCATAAACTGGCTTAAAGCTTTTCCGCTAGTAGGCTCGATTTTTTCAAAAACCGATGCTATGCCTTCAAAATTATCGGGCACTTCAATAGCAAAATCTGGATTAAAATATACTTTGTAAGCGGGGTTCAGCTTTTCAAGTTGATAATAAGACTGAACCGTTGTATTAAAATCATTAAAAAAAGCTTCAAAAACATCGGGCATCCAATAAAATGTAGGCCCGATATCGAAAGTAAAACCTTCTTTTTTTAATTGTCTGGCACGTCCTCCTATGGTTGCGTTTTTTTCCAATACCGTAACATCGAATCCGGCCTTTGCCAAATAACAACTCGCTGCTAACGACGAAAACCCCGAACCTATAATTACAACTTTCTTTTTAACCATGATATCGTTTAACGAATTACAACCAATCCAACAGCTATTTTAACCGCTGGATTAGTTTTAAATCCTCATGCACTTTTCTAATATACCAATTAATTAGGTAACAACACTTTATCTATTACATGAGCCACACCGTTAGACGCCATAACGTCTGTTATTAAAATATTGGCTTGAGCCCCTGTAGCATCCTGAATAACATAAGTATCTCCAGACATTACAACACTTATGTTATTTCCTGCAAAAGCAGTTTCTACAGTTGTTTCTGAAAGATCTGCCTCATAAATATTTCCAGAAACAGCGTGATACAACACGATATTTCTTAATAAATCGATTTCGGCTTCTGTATCAAAATCATCTAAACTATTATAATCATCGCCTAAATCTTCTAACAAAGCAACAAAAGCATCGTTAGTTGGTGCAAACACTGTAAAAGGGCCATCGCTACTTAAGGTTTCTACCAAACCTGTTTTAACTACAACATCGGCTAAAATTGAAAAATTATTATCGCCAACTAAAATTTCAACTAACGTTTTTTGGTTAAGCATATCTAACACCTCTTGAGGAATTAGCACCTTATCTATTACATGCACAACACCATTGGTTGCCAACACATCGGCCGTGGTAACTTTTGCCGAAACGTCTGTGGCGTCTTCAATATACACCCCATTTGTTAAATCGACCATTAGACGCTCCCCTTGCACTGTAGTAATTTCCTGGTTGTCGGACAACTGATTTGAAGTTACTCCTGCCCCAGCCACAACGTGATATTGCAACACAAGTCCTAAAAGCATTTGCCCTTTGGCCGTATCGAAATCCGACAAACTATCATACCCATCCAATTGCGCTAATAAATTACTGAACGCCTGATTGGTAGGCGCAAAAACAGTAAAAGGGCCATCGCCACTTAAGGTTGCTATTAAATTACTCCCATCTTGTTTATCGGCTAAACTTAATGCCGCTACAAGACTACTTAACGATTCTGTGTTTTGAGCCAATTCTACAATATTTTGCGTAGGCATAGGATCTGTAATACCAGAGTTATTATCGTCGTCATTACTACACCCTACACTCAAAAGACATACACTAGCTAATACTATTAAAAATTTAAAATTCGTTTTCATGTCTATATTTATTAAATTAAACTTATACAAATCTATATATAAATATTATTTTGTCCAACTTTTATTTAAAATAATTAGACAATAAATATTATTATTTCACAAAAAAACAGCCAATTAAGTAGATTTTTGTTTAACTTTACCCCATAAATACCTAGACATGAGTAAGTACACAATGGCTCAAATAGTAACGCTAACAGGCATAAAATCTCATACCCTGAGAAAATGGGAAAGCCGGTATAATTTTTTAATTCCCGAACGTACATCTACAAACATCAGGTATTACACAGACTTGCAATTAAAAAAATTGTTGAATATTGGCATCTTAACTAGAAACGGTTATCGCATTTCTAAAATCGATAAGATGAGTGATGACGAAATTCACGACGCAGTTTCTAAAATTGTTTTGGATGGCGCTCCAGAAGACGAGGTAAGCGCACTAATAGTAAGTACCATTAACCTTAATGAAGATGACTTTAGCGCAGTAATAAACAACAATATTTTAATGTCTGGGCTTATAAGTACGGTTACACAGCTTATTTATCCATTTTTAGCACAAGTTGGTTTACTTTGGGGCACCAACAAAATTATGCCCGCGCAAGAGCATTTTGTATCTAATTTAATACGGCAAAAAATGTTTTCGGCAATAGAACTCTTACCCAAACCTCTAGCCGATGCCCCTAAGGCACTTTTATTTTTACCAGAACACGAGCAGCATGAAATTGGCCTTCTACTAGCTTCATTTATCGCCCAAAAATTAGGCTGGCGCGTGTATTATCTTGGACAAAACGTGCCTACAGAAAATATAGTAAGCATAACAAACATTACCACTCCAGACTTATTGGTAACCATGTTTATTTCTCAGGTTTCCGAAGACAGGATTGCAGAGCAGTTGAGCGCTTATTTAAATGCTGTAACAATCCCTATCGCCGTGTTTGGTCACATACCTTCCCCAGATGCAATTACCCAATTATCTGCGCAAATAAAATACCTACAAAAACCGACCGATTTTATACAGCTCATACAAACATTTAAGAGTACAATTTAATACCATATACACATATTATATTTACATTCAATTTAATACAACACCTCCTACAAGACACACTTACCTTTTTAATTTACAACGTATTACCCTAAGAGAACAACGACAACACTCTACCGATACTATATTGCACTTTTTACACTAAAAAGGGCCGATTTTGGAAAAATAATACCATCAATCGCAAAATAATCATTACATAAGCACAGCCTTTTAACTTACTTTTATGTTAAATTTTTAACAATAAAATCCAGTTATATTATCATATAAAAAATTTCAAACGGTTTTTTTGTTAATAACTCAAAATCAGATCATCTCGAATTCAATTTTACTAATCACTAAAAACAAAAAACGAAAACGTTTAATTAAACATTACCATTTTGAAAACAAACAAATTAATTAAATCATTACTAACACGTATTAAACAAGACTAACATGACAAAACTTGATTTAAAAAAGTTAGGACATTATCGCGAAAAAATAATATGCTTACTCGCACTTTTATGTTCTACTTTGGGCTTCGCCCAAGACTTACAAATTACAGGAACTGTTACAGATGAGTACGATTTTCCGCTACCTGGAGCCAGTATTATTGTTGTTGGAACAACAACAGGTACGTCTACAGATTTTGATGGGAATTTTGAACTTAACGTACCTTCTGATGCCCAACTAACCATTAGTTATATGGGCTACATTACCAAAACAGTAAATGTTGCAGGACAAACTACATTCAACATTAAACTAGACGAAGATGTAAATAGTTTAGATGAAGTTGTTGTGGTGGGATATGGGGTTCAAAAAAAGGAATTAACCACAGGTGCCAACTTACAAGTTGATGGTGAAGCGCTTCAAAAACAAAGCACTACCAACGCATTACAAGCTATGCAAGGTCAAGCTGCTGGGGTACAAATTACATCGACTTCTGGGCAGCCAGGAGAATCTATGAATGTTGTAATTCGTGGTTTAGGATCGGCAGGAAGCAACGCTCCTTTATATATTGTAGACGGTGTACAAACTAGCGATATTTCTTACCTTAACAACGCCGATATCGAAAACGTATCCATTTTAAAAGATGCTGCATCTGCTGCAATTTACGGTTCGCAAGCGGCCAACGGTGTGGTTTTAGTAACCACTAAAAAAGGAAAAGAAGGTAAAGCTCAAATCACTTTCGACTCGTATTACGGTGTACAAACCCTAGCCAAAAGCATAGACATGTTAAACGCGACAGAATACATGACTATGATTAACGAAGCTAGAATTAACTCTGGAATGAGCAGACAATTCTCGGATTCTGACATTGCCAATGCTGGTAATGGTACAGATTGGATGGACGAAATGTTTGAAACTGCGCCAACAGAAAACTATACTTTAGGTATTACTGGCGGAACAGAAATGTCTAGCTACTCATCGTCTTTATCTTATTTAAATCAAGCTGGTATTGTAGGTGGCGAAGATTACTCGTATTACGAGCGTTATAACTTCAGATTCAACTCGGAACACAAATTATATAACGACAAAATAAAATTCGGAGAAAACTTCAGCTTCGCTTGGATTAACAATAACGGTATTGGTGTAGGCAACCAGTATAACAACGCTTTAAGAGGCGCGTTCCAAACCAACCCGTTATTTCCTATGTACGACGAGAACGGCGAGTTTTTCAATTCTGCAGGTTATAGCGATCCTTGGTTACAAGGAGTATCTAACCCGTACGCACAAATGGTATACTCTAACCAGAACGAAAACGACACTCAAAAGTTAGTGGGTAATGTGTATTTAGATTTCGAATTGGCAAAAAACTTAAATTTCAGAACCAATTTAGGTATCGATTATTTTGCTAGTCAAGGCCACAGCTTTACACCTATTTACGAATTATCTATTTACGCTTTCAGTAACTTCAGAAGTGTAAACCAAAACATGAGCAAAGGAAAAAGCTTAATCTGGAACAACTTATTAACCTATAATTTTGATTTAGGTGAAAATGACGATCACCATTTCGAAACCATGTTAGGTACAGAATCGTTTAAATATGATGGGCACTCAATGAGTGGTTCTAATGTCGATTTAATTTACGACGATTTAGCGCATGCTTGGTTAAGCAACGCTACCAATACAGACGGCTCACTAATTTCGCTTTCTGGTGGTCCAGATGCTATTAGTAAAAGAATGTCTTACTTTGGACGTGTAAACTACAACTACAAAGGTAAATACTTATTGAACGCTACATTTAGAGCAGACGGGTCTTCGCAATTTGCAGAAGGCAATCGCTGGGGCTATTTCCCATCGTTATCTGCTGGTTGGGTAATGACCAATGAAGACTTTATGGATAACAGCGACTCTTTTATGAACTATTTCAAATTAAGAGCTAGTTGGGGGCAAGTTGGTAACCAAAATGTTGGTAATTTCCAATTCTTAGGTTTAGTAAGAACTCAAAACACAAATTATAGTTTTGGTGACGAAGAAGGTGTATTAACACCTGGTGCTTACCCTTACAGATTAGGAAATGCAAACCTTCAATGGGAAACTGCCGAAGAATTAGACTTTGGTTTTGATGCCAGATTCTTCGATTCTAAATTTACAGTTAACTTCGACTGGTACCGCAAAGAACAAAAAGACTGGTTAGTATTAGCTCCAATTCCTGCTACTGCTGGTGCAGAACCACCTTATATAAATGGAGGTAGTGTAGTAAACACAGGAGCAGAACTTGTATTGGCATATAACAATCGCGTTAACGACGACTTTAGCTATAACGTAAGCTTTAACGGAGCATACAACAAAAATGAAGTAGGCGAAATCCCTACAGAAGATGGTATTATTCACGGGTTAAGTAATCAGCTTTGGGATAACTCTCCAGAATTTTACAGAGCAGAACAAGGTCACCCGCTTGGATACTTCTGGGGTTACGAAACCGCTGGAATTTTCCAAACCGAAGCCGATGTAAACAATTATGTTAATGCAGACGGTAACTTATTACAGCCTACAGCACAACCTGGAGATCTTATTTACGTAGATACCGATGGAAACGGTACAATAAATGGAAACGACAGAACAGAAATTGGTGACCCTAATCCAGATTTCACATACGGTTTCTCTTTAGGATTTAACTATAAAGCTGTAGATTTCTCTTTACAAGCTAGTGGTGTTGCTGGTAACCAAATTGTACAATCGTACAGAAATACGGCTGCAAACCAAAACTGGACTGGAGCTATTTTAGACCGTTGGCACGGACCAGAATCGTCTAACACGTTACCTAGATTAACTGTAGACAACAGAAACTACAACCAGTTTTCAGATATTTTTGTACAAGACGGCGATTTCTTAAGAATCAATACCGTAACCTTAGGCTACGATATTGCTAAAAGTAGTAAAACAGGCAATTTCTTTGCAGACCAATTCCGTTTATATTTCTCGGTACTGAACCTGTATACTTTTACAAACTACGACGGAATGGATCCTGAAGTTGGATTCGGTATTTCAGACAGCAGTTACAACTTCTCTTCTGGAGTAGATGTAGGTTACTATCCAAGACCTAGAACTTACATGTTTGGGTTAAACGTTAAATTTTAAAAATTGAACCATGAAAAGAATGAATAAATATCTTATAGTATTAGGAATGCTTGCCATGGTAGGGTGTTCCGAAGACTTTTTAAATACAGAACCAATCACCGATACCACAGACGATAGTTTTTATCAAATTCCAGAACATGCTTACTCGGCATTAGTAGGGTGTTACGATGGATTACAAGTGGTTACAGGTGCTGCAGAACGTACTTTCCCAGCCGTATCGGAAGTGATGTCCGACGACTGTTTTGGTGGTTTAGGTAACACAGACCCTTTTGATTATCAAGCTATAGACGAGTTCGATATTAGCAGAGCTCCAGGATATCAAGACCTGTATAACGACACTTGGGTTAAATATTACCAAGCCTTATACCGTTGTAATGTACTTTTACAAAAAATAGATCAAATAGACTGGACCGACAACGAAACGTTACGTAATCGTTATGTTGGCGAAGCCCGTTTTATTAGAGCATATTTGTATTTCGATATGGTACGCCTATGGGGGAACATTCCTTTATTAACGGAACCATCTACAGATAATATTCCACAAGCAGATCCTGCCGATGTGTATACTGTAATTACAGAAGATTTACTTTATGCCGCCGATAACATTCCAGAAGAAGCCTATAACGCTGTTCCTAATGGCCGCGTTACACGTTGGGCTGCAAAAGCCATGCTAGGCCGCGTGTATTTATACTACACGGGTTATTACGGAGCATCAGATTTAGTTGGTTTAGTATCGCAAGCCGATGCCCTAAACCATATGGAAGATGTTATTGCCTCTAGCGGTCATGCTCTGGTTTCAAATTTTGCAAACTTATGGCCAGCTGCTAGCACAGACGAAGAAGGATCAACTTATGCAGGCGAGTCTAACGAAGAAATTGTATTTTCTGTAAAATACACCCATACGAGTGACTACAATGGTAATACAGACGGAAATCACTGGTTGGTTTTATTTGGTATGAGAGAATTCATGTATTTCCCTTACGGAAATGGTTGGGGCATTACAGCTACCGAAAAACTTTACGATTTGTATAACGACAACGATTCTAGACGCTCTGCAACTCTTATTGCTATAGACGAAGACGAAGTACCGTTCGACAATCTTGAAGGACAACGTGAATTTACTGGCTATTACAACAAGAAATACACTCCAATGTCTGAATATAACGAAGAAGGCGAATTAGTAAGCTCGGCTGTTGCAGCAGGTAACGAAAGTTTCCAAATTGGGCAATTTCAAGACTATTTTGCCATCAGATATTCCGATGTATTATTAATGGCAGCAGAACTTGGTAGCGGAAGTGCGCAAAGCTATTTCGACCAAGTAAGACAACGTGCTTACGGCAACAACTTCACACCGTTATCTATCACTCCAGATAATCTTTTAAAAGAAAGACATTTGGAATTTGCTTTAGAAGGCATCAGATATTGGGACCTTATGCGCCAAGGTGTTAGCGAAGCCGCTAGCGAATTGGAAGTAAATACGACTGTTTTAAGTGGTAATTTGGAAGAAAACAAAACTATTTCTAGCGGAAATGTACAAGCCACACAAGGCTTATCGCAAATTCCAAATACACAAATCACTTTATCAGGTGGAGTACTGCAACAAAACGCAGGATGGTAATTAAACTAATTGATATAAATTATGAAAAATATTTTTAAACTTTTTATGCTAATCGGGGTGCTGGCAAGCTTTGTTTCTTGTAGCGACGACGACCATCAACTTGGCGAAAAGCTAGACCCATCAGAACTTGAATTCACTGTAGTACAAGATTACGCTATAGATGAAGGCGGAAACACAGTAGTTTTAACTAACAATACACCACAAACCGTGGCGTATTGGAACTACCAGACTGGAACGTCAAATAAAAATCAGTTAACCGTACAATATGCTTTTGCAGGCGAATACACTATTCAATTTTCTGCAACAACAGATGGCGGACTTGTAGAAGCTGTTCCTGTTACCATTACAGTAACCGAAAACAACTTAAACTACGTAAGCGACCCATTATGGACAAGCTTATCTGGAGGGGTTGGCGAAAACAAATCTTGGATTCCAGATAACGGACAATACGGTATGGCACCAGGTTTTTTATCGTATGCAGATCCTGCTAACGGAACTCCAGAATTCGACAACTTTACGACAAACTGGGAGCCAGAAGGATTACCTCCAGGAAGCACCGAAGACGATGTAGATTGGGATGCCATTATGAACTTTAGCTTGGATGGCGGACCATTCATGACCGTTTACGACGGAGAAGGCAATTTAACCGAAAGTGGCACATACTTTTTAGATAAAGATGCTAAAACACTTACTACATCTGATGCAACTATTTTAAGACCTGAAAATTACATCGCCAATGCAAGCAACTGGAATAACGACTTACAAATTGTTACTTTAGACGAAAATCAATTACGTATTGCCGTATTTAGAACTAACGACGAAGGCGATTGGTGGTATATCTGGAACTACGTTTCTAAAGACTACGCCGATAATTACGTCCCTGAAGAAACTGGCCCAGAAGAACCAGACTTACCAGAAGGTTGGGAAGATACCATATCTGAAATTACAACCACTGCTATCGAGTGGAAATTATCGGAAAGCAACCCGTTAGATTGGGCTAACTTAGACGGCTCCATGATGAATGGCTGGCAAAACCCAGAAGATTATCCAGATTGGTTAGGCACTCCAGATACGGCTGTGTATGGCGGTTTCTCTATGACTATGGATTCTGCGGATAACACTGTGGTATTTGTAACTCCAGACGGCACAACTACAGAAGGCACTTACACTGTAAGCAATTCGGGAATTTACTCGTTCAGTATACCTGTTCCTACGTTCCCATTAATCAACTGGGCTAATTTTGCACCAGATGCAAACAATCAACTACGTATCCTAGATATAAAAACAAACACCAATGGCAATATAACAGACCTTTGGTTAGGTGCAGTTGATAATGTAGACGAGCCAGGACAATATACGGCTTATCACTTAGTACCAAATGCAGGGAATTCTGGAGGTGCAGATCAGCCAAAAGAATTAGCTGTCGATAACAGTAAAATTCTTTTTGGAGATTTAGAAAACAATGGAAACTTCAGAATCGAAATCTTTAATGAATTTGGTAGCGGAACAGCAGGAGATCCTCCTATCGATCTTTCGGAATTAGTGTTTAGCGAAAGTATGGAAATCACCTTCACTCTAAACGGCATCACTTTAAACGACGATGCTGTAGGAACCTATGCTGCATACGCAAGTTATTCAGATCCAGATTGGGCACCTGCCTATTGGGGAGACGGTTCTGGTCCTGGAGATACAACTGTTAATGGAGATGGTACTTATACCGTATCCTTCACTATAGACGATGTTGCAGAAGGCGCTAATGTATTTGTAGTCGATATGGCTGGTTTAGGTCAGGACATTACAGATATAGAAGCCGTTACTGCTACAATAGACAAAATTATTATAAAGTAATATCCCTTCTATAGCCTTTATTAAAAGTATAGAAGTGGTTAGAACAATCACTTCTATACTCTTTTATAACACATATTCTTAAACGACATGGTTTTGTTAAAAAAAATATCTCGATATCAACTATTAACTTTAGTTGTTATAACGCTTTTTGCGTGTACTTCTTCTAAAAAGGAAACCACAGAAATACTGGACAGACGCATAAATTTTAACGATGCTTGGCAATTCCGATTAGAAAATTCAACACAAGAGAATCTTAACACAAACACATGGCGTACATTAAACCTGCCACACGATTGGAGTATTGAAGGCGACTTTAGCGACAAACATCCAGCAACCTATGGTGGTGGTGCATTACCAGGAGGCACAGGCTGGTATCAAAAAACATTCAAATTAAAATCTGAAGACTCGCTTAAATCTATTGCCATACAGTTTGATGGTGTTTATATGAATAGCGATGTTTGGATAAACGACCAACATTTAGGGCACAGACCTAACGGATACATTAGTTTTGAATACGATTTAACTAAATATCTTCATTTTGGCGATCAGGAAAACATTATAAAAGTAAAAGTAGATAATTCCAAACAGCCGAATTCGCGCTGGTATTCTGGTTCTGGAATTTACAGAAACGTTTGGTTAGTAAAAACCGACAAACTTCATATTTCTAATTGGGGAACATTTGTAACAACACCGTTAGTAACCCAAGACAGCGCTCAGGTATCGGTAGCGACAACTTTCAAAAATAATTACAACACATCGAAACAAGTTACCTTAAAATCAAAGCTATATTTCGATAATAAACTTATTACAGAAACTTCGCAAGATTTCAATATCGATGCCCATTCCGAACATGCTTTAAACGATCAACTTTTGGTACAAAACCCAAAATTATGGTCAGACACCTCACCTTTTCTGTACAATTTGGTTTCAGAAATTTATATAGACAACACCTTAATAGATCAATACAAAACACCAATAGGTATTCGATCTTTCTCCTTCGATTTAAACAAAGGTTTCCTATTAAACGGGAAGCAGGTTAAAATTAAAGGCGTTTGCAACCATCACGACCTTGGTGCATTAGGCACTGCTATTAACACTCGTGCCTTAGAACGTCAGTTAGAAATTCTACAAGATATGGGTGTAAATGGTATTAGAACCGCCCATAACCCACCTGCGCCAGAGCTCTTAGACCTTTGCGACCGTATGGGCTTTATTGTTATGGATGAAGCCTATGATATGTGGAACAATACCAAATCGAAATACGACTATGCTAACCACTGGGACGAATGGCACGAAAAAGATCTTCAAGACTTAATTAAACGCGACCGTAATCACCCTAGTATTTTTGTATGGAGCATTGGTAACGAAATTCAGGAACAATGGAACGAGCAAGGCATCGCAACCGCAAAAACCTTAAAGGCCATCGTTGAAAAATTAGATACTACACGACCCATTACTGTGGCAATGAATCCGCCAGTAAATATGCCAAACGCCGATGTTACTACTCAATTTGATGCTTCAAATGTTAACTTCAATCCGTTAGCTGCCTCGGGAGTTTTAGATTTAATTGGTTACAATTATGCCCATCAAACCTTCGAACATCATCAAAAAAACTTTCCGAATACACCTTTTATAGCCACCGAAACAACTTCGGGCTTACAAACCAGAGGCTATTACGATAAAAAATCCGATACTTTAAAACGTTGGCCTGTACGTTGGGACTTACCTTTCGACGGCGGGAATGCAGACCATACTGTTTCGGCCTACGATCAAGTCAGTACCCCATGGGGATCGACTCACGAAGAAACTTGGAAAATTATAAAAAAACACGACTTCCTTGCAGGCATGTATATCTGGACTGGTTTCGATTATCTGGGCGAACCAACACCTTATGTGTGGCCGTCGCGTAGTTCGTATTTCGGAATTATAGACTTAGCTGGTTTCCCAAAGGACGTGTATTACATGTACCAAAGCGAGTGGACCCATAAAGATGTACTTCATATATTTCCGCATTGGAACTGGAACGAAGGCGAAACCGTAGATATTTGGGCGTATTACAACCATGCCGACGAAGTAGAACTTTTTGTAAATGGCGAATCGCAAGGTATCAGAAAAAAAGAAGGCGACGATTTACATGTCATGTGGCGCATTCCTTTTAAGCCCGGCACACTTAAAGCCATATCGCGAAAAGATGGCAAGGTTGTTTTAGAAAAAGAAATTAAAACAGCCAATGCTCCAGCTAAAATAAACCTTGAAGCCGACAGACAAACTATTGAAGCCAACGGAAACGATTTATCGTTTGTAACCGTAACGCTAGCCGATAAAGACAATGTAACAAACCCAACAGCTACCAATCTTGTAACTTTCGAAATTGAGGGAGAAGGCACTATTGTAGGTGTAGATAATGGCGACCCTACCAGCCATACGTCCTTTAAAAGCAAGAAAATTAATGCCTTTTACGGTAAATGTTTGGTCATTATACAATCCAAAAAACAGGCAGGAACTATTACACTAAAAGTAACATCCGAAGGTTTAGAGCCTTCAGAACTCCAAATACAAACCCAATAAATAACTAAACCGCATAACAAGCAATCCGCAAACAAACAATTAAAGCATAAAACATGAAAAACAAACTCATTTGTATGGCTTCGGCAACAAGCCTCTTACTAGGGGTTTCTTGTAAAAATGAACCTAAATCAGAACCAGTGCAAACAACACATCAAGAAATAGCAGCAACATACCAAGGAAAACCAATTACAAAAGCATTCGATGCTAAAATAGACTCGCTAATAGCCGCTATGACCATCGAAGAAAAAACAGGCATGTTACATGGTAGCACCATGTTCGCAACAGCTGCTGTAGAACGTTTAGGCATTCCAGAACTTACCATGGCCGATGGCCCTCTAGGTGTTCGTGAAGAAATATCTAAAGATTCTTGGGCTCCTGCCGGCTGGGATAACGACTTTGCAACTTACTACCCTGCTGGCGGTGGTGTAGCAGCGACTTGGAATACCGAATTATCATATGTATTTGGCAACAGTGTTGGCGAAGAAGCCATTGCCAGAGATAAAGACGTACTGCTATCGCCTGCAATCAATATTATTAGAACACCTTTAGGCGGAAGAACTTACGAGTACTTTACAGAAGATCCGTTTTTAAACAAAAAAATGACTGTTCCGTTTATTGTAGGTCTTCAAGAAAACGACGTTGCGGCTTGTGTGAAGCACTTTGCTGCCAATAACCAAGAAACCAACAGAGATTTTGTAGATGTTCAAATAGACGAACGAACACTTCGGGAAATCTATTTACCAGCTTTTAAAGCAGCTGTTCAAGAAGCCCATGCATACAGCTTTATGGGCGCTTATAACAAATTCCGAGGCGAATATTTATGTGCGAACAGCTACATGCTAGAAGATGTACTTAGAAAAGAATGGGGATTTGAAGGTATCGTAATTTCCGACTGGGCAGCCGTTCACGGTACTAAAGAATATCTAGAAAATGGTACAGATATAGAAATGGGTACACCAAAACCATTTAACGAGTATTATTTTGCAGATGCTTTAATTGAAGCCGTTAAATCTGGAAGTGTTTCTGAAACCGAATTAAACAAACACGTAAAACGTATTTTACGTACCATGTACACCCTAAAAAGCATAGACGATAAAGGTCGTGCCAAAGGAAGCATAAACACCGAAGCACATTTTAAAGATGCTTATGCCATCGCATCGGAGTCGGTTATTTTATTAAAAAACGACAAAAATATGCTACCACTACAAACCGAAGGTTTAAAAAGCATAGCAGTAATTGGTAACAATGCTACCAAAACAAATGCTTTAGGTGGTTTTGGTGCTGGTGTTAAAACCAAACGCGAAGTAACCCCATTACAAGGTTTAAAAAACAGATTACCAGAAAACATAACAATTAACTATGCCGAAGGTTATTTAGAACGCTACTCTAAAAACGAGAACGACCAAAAACAAGCTGTAACCTTAAAAGGCCCTGTTACTGTAGATGAACTTGATCCTAAAGTATTGGAAGACGCCTTAACAGCAGCTAAAAACTCCGATGTTGCTATCATTTTCGCTGGATCGAATAGAGATTACGAAACCGAAGCTTCCGACCGTAGAAATTTAGACCTACCATTTGGTCAAGAGGAATTAATTAAAAAAGTTCAGGAAGTAAATCCTAACACCATCGTTGTAATGATTGCTGGTGCACCATTCGATTTAAGACAAGTAGATGCACAAAGTGCTACTCTGGTTTGGAGTTGGTTTAATGGGTCAGAAGGTGGTAACGCTTTAGCCGATGTACTTCTTGGAAATGTAAACCCTTCAGGAAAATTACCTTGGACCATGCCTAAGCAATTAGAAGATTCTCCTGCACATGCAACCAACAGTTTCCCTGGCGACAAAACAGTATCGTACGACGAAGGCATATTAGTTGGTTACCGTTGGTTCGACACTAAAAATGTTGCGCCTTTATATCCTTTCGGCTTCGGGTTATCGTACACGACATTCGAAATTTCCGATGTAACAACTAATGCAAAAACCTATCAGGAAAACGATGTTATAAACGTGCAGGCTACGGTTAAAAACACAGGAACTGCAGCTGGTAAAGAAGTTGTACAGGTGTATGTATCTAAACCAGATTCTAAAGTAGAGCGCGCTGCAAAAGAGTTAAAAGCATTTGCAAAAATAGACGTTGCTGCAGGACAACAAAACACGGTAACGCTTCAAATACCAGTAAAAGAATTAGCATTTTACAATGTAGATACTAAATCTTGGGAGGTCGAAAAAGGCACTTACACTATTAAAGTAGGTAACTCTTCAAGACACATTACTGGAGAATACACGATATCAATAAACTAATTAATACAACAACTATGAAAATCATCAAACACATTTTTAAAATTGCTGCATTGGCACTCCTAAGTATAGGAATCGTGTCTTGCAACGATGACGACGATAACTATGGCAGCGGCACCTTTTCTGTAGATACAGATACCATGACTTTTATTGCTGCTGGTGGCGAAAATATGTTTCAAGTTACAGCTTCACCTAATATTACTTGGGGTGTTAGCTCGGATGCTAACTGGCTATCCTTTTCAACAACCTCTAGTCTTGGTACTGGCAGTATAACGGTTCAAGCTTCGGCCAACGATGCAGAAACAGATCGTTCTGCTGTTATTAAAGTATACACTTCTAGTGTAAGTCACGAAATTCAAGTGTCTCAATTAGGTTCAATCATATCGATTGCTCCAGACCCAAGCGAAATGAGCGACTATACTTCTGTACAACTAACAAGCATGATGGGTGCTGGTTGGAATGTTGGAAATTCGCTAGATGCCGTTGGCGGAGAAACTGCCTGGGGAAATCCAGCAATAAACAAACAACTTATAGATGCTGTTAAAGCTGCGGGATTCAACACCGTTAGAATTCCTATTGCTTGGAGTAATTATATAGAAGAAGGCGACGATAACTATACCATCAGTCAAGCAGGATTACAACGTGTAGAAGAAGTTGTAAACTACGTTAGAGACAACGATATGTTTGCTATGATCAATATCCATTGGGATGGCGGCTGGATGCAACCAACTTACAACGACCAAGATTATGTAAATGATAGACTGGCCAAAATGTGGCAACAAATAGCTATTTATTTTAGAGATTACGATTACCACTTAATATTTGCAGGAACCAACGAAGTCATGGTAGAAGGCGACTATGGCACACCTACCGAAGAATATTACACCGTGCAAAACAGTTTTAACCAAACCTTTATTACTACAGTACGTAATACAGGCGGAAGAAACGCTTACCGTTATTTAACCGTACAGGGCTTCAATACCAACATAGACCACACAGTTAATTTTGCAACGATCCCTACAGATACAGTTGAAAACAGAATGTTAATGGAAGTACACTATTACGATCCTTACGAATTTTGTTTACAAGAAGACAACGATGCTATTTGGCAATGGGGAGAGATTGCAACAGATCCGTCTGCAACTGCAGGATGGGGAAATGAAGATTGGCTAGAAACACAATTCTCTAGAATGAAAACTGATTTTGTAGACCAAGGACTTGGTGTTATCTTAGGAGAATATGGAGCGCTTTATAAAGCCAATGTAGAAGGTGCCGATACTTACAGAGCATATTATTACGAAAAAACAACTGAGGCGGCCTTAAACCATGGCATGGTACCGGTTATTTGGGACAACGGTTCTTTGATAAACAACAATTTTGGTTTATTCAACAGAACTACTGGCCAAGAACATTTTCCAGAAATTATAGATGCAATTACAAATCAGGTAAACTAACCTAAAGCAGTGTGCAAGCATGAAATTGCATTTTTTAGATAGAACCGATTTGCAAAACAAATCTATTTCTGTTCATCATAATACCTATCCTAATTTTTTAAGGGTATGGCATTATCACGAACAGCTAGAATTAGTAGCTATTTTAAAAAGTAAGGGCACACGTTTTGTTGGCGACAGCATCGAGCAGTTTAACGAAGGGGAAGTTGTTTTAATAGGAAAAAATTTACCACACTTGTGGCTTAACGATAAATCCTATTTTAAAAACAATCCTAACCTAACTGCCGAAGCTGTCGCCATTCATTTTAAAGAAGAATTTATAGGCAACGCCTTTGCAACTGCACCAGAAATGAAGCACATAACGGCTCTATTCGACAAAGCAAAGCAAGGTTTAAAATTTACAGGAAACACCTCTAAAATTATTGCAGACATTAAGGAGCTACAGCACCTTAACGATTTTGAACGCATTATAAAACTCATGCAAATTTTAAATACCTTATGGGTAGAGGTTGACTATGTAAAACTAGCATCGGCTGGATTTCTTAGCACTTTCAATCAGACAGAAAACCGCAGTCTAGACAAAGTGTATTCGTATATTTTCGATAATTTTAAAAAACCCATATCGCTTCAGGACATGGCAAAAGTTGCCCAAATGAACCCGGCTGCGTTTAGTCGTTATTTTAAAAAAGGAAGCCGCAAACCCTTTTCCAGATATCTAAACGAAGTTCGCGTAGGTTATGCTTGCAAATTACTGTTAGAGGAAAAATATAACATTACCGATATTTGTTACGAATCTGGATTTCAGAACTTATCTAATTTCAACCGTCAATTTAAAGCCATTACCAGTTATTCGCCTTCAGACTATTTAAAGAAACATAGCAGCACCGTCAAATAATCTGCATTTTTCAATTAAGAATTTATAAAAATACAGCTTTACAAGTCTATAAGTTTTCAAATAGTTATTTTTGGGAAAACCAATAACTAAAATAATATCATCTATATATTATGAAATTTGACTTATCACATAAAACAGCCATCGTTACAGGTGGCGCTAGCGGTATAGGCGCAGCTATAGCTACTACTTTCGCAAAGCAAGGAGCTTCGGTACATGTTTTCGATTTAAACACCAACAATGCAATCGATACCATAAAAACGAATTCCAAAATTACCTTACATAATTGCGATATTACAAATGAAGCTAAAGTTAAGACTTTAGTGGCTGAAATTAGTTCTGATGAACCTATTCATATTCTAATCAACAATGCTGGTATTGCCCATGTTGGTAATATCGAACAAACAGAAGGCGCAGACCTCGACAAACTATACCAAGTCAACATTAAAGGGGTTTTTAACTGCTCTAAAGCCATTATTCCCGTAATGAAACAGCAGCAAGAAGGCGTTATTTTAAACATGGCCTCTATTGCCTCTAGTGTGGCCGTCGCCGACAGATTTGCCTATAGCATGACCAAGGGTGCGGTATTAACCATGACCTACTCTATCGCTAAAGATTATATAGACTCTGGCATTCGCTGCAACTGCGTATCGCCTGCACGGGTACACACCCCTTTTGTAGATGGTTTTATTAAAAAGAACTATCCAGGAAAAGAAGCAGAAATGTTTAATGCACTATCTAAAACCCAGCCCATCGGCCGTATGGGTAAACCAGAAGAAGTTGCCAATTTAGCACTGTATTTATGTTCGGATGAAGCAGCTTTTATTACCGGTACAGATTTCCCTATAGATGGCGGATTTATAAAATTAAATGGATAACCAATAAAATATATCATATAATGAAACTTATTAGATTTGGCGCAGAAGGTCAAGAAAAACCAGGCTTACAATTACAAGATAAACGCATAGATGTATCGGCTTTTGGCGAAGATTATACCGAAGACTTTTTGGCTACAGATGGCTTAAACCGATTACAAAATTGGCTAACAGAACATCAAGACCAATGTCCTATAATTCCAGATACTATTCGATTGGGCGCCCCAATTAAACGTCCGTCAAAACTGGTTTGTGTGGGACTTAATTATGCCATGCATGCCAAAGAAAGTGGTATGGAAGTTCCAAAGGAACCTGTGTTATTTTTTAAATCGACTACGGCTATTGTTGGCCCAAACGACGACCTTATCATTCCTAAAAACAGTACAAAAACCGACTGGGAAGTAGAGCTTGCCATTGTTATAGGTAAAAAAGCGTCTTATGTTAGTAAAGCAGATGCTTTAGACTATGTTGCAGGGTACGTACTACACAACGATTATAGCGAACGTGAATTCCAAATAGAACGCGGCGGACAATGGGTAAAAGGCAAAAGTTGTGACACCTTCGCTCCACTTGGCCCATTTATAGCCACTAAAGATGAAATACCAAATGCCAACAACCTTAATCTTTGGTTAAAAGTTAACGACGAAATGATGCAAAACAGCAGCACTTCCGATTTTGTTTTCGATATCGAAACTGTCGTAAGTTATATTAGCCAATACATGACGCTTTTACCTGGCGATATCATATCTACGGGAACACCATTTGGCGTTGGATTAGGTTTAAGTCCGCAGCGCTATCTTAAGCCAGGCGATGTTGTAGAATTAGGCATTGAAGGTCTTGGTTCATCCAAACAACATGTAAAGGCTTACCAATAATTAAAAAGCATATCTTATAAATTTCAATATAAATAAATACCATGTATAAAACGTTTTTGTGTGTTCCTTTAATTGTTCTAGGGCTTGTTTTTCAAATAAGTTCTGCGCAGCAAGATGCAACACTCTGGTACACCTCGCCAGCCGAAAATTGGGACAATGCGTTACCAGTAGGTAATGGTCGCTTAGGTGCGATGGTTTTTGGAAACCCAACCAAAGAGCGCATTCAATTAAACGAAGATTCCATGTGGCCAGGTGGTCCAGATTGGGGCAATGCTAAAGGAACACCACAAAACCTTGAACACATTAGAACGCTTATAAAACAAGGCGATGTACATTTAGCCGATAGTTTAATCGTGGACTATTTTTCGTACCAATGGGTGACGCGTTCGCACCAAACCATGGGCGATTTATTTATAGATTTTGAATCTAAACCTATTTCAGATTACAAAAGAAGCTTAAACTTAAACACCGCGGTAGTTAGCTCGACTTACAAGGTCGATGGGTATAACACCTCGCAAGAGGTATTTGCCTCAGCTGCCGACGATGTTTTGGTGGTAAAGATTGCAACCGAAAATCCAAATGGATTAAACTACACGTTAAGCCTTAGCAGACCTGAAGATCATGGTCACAAAACCGTTACAGTGTCTACCCCTACAGATTCGCAAATTAAAATGTTGGGGGAAGTCACTCAATATGGCGGACAAGTACATTCCAAGCCTTTTCCGTTAGATTACGGTGTAAAGTTTGAAACGCTTTTAGATGTTACCAACACTTCGGGTACAGTTACAAAAACAGCCAATGGCTTAAACCTTAAAAACGTAAAAGAAGCGGTACTTTACATAGTTTGTAACACCTCGTTTTATGGTAAAGATTATAGTTCTAAAAATCAGAACAGCTTAAACACACTGCACTCTAAATCGTATCAAGACATTTTAAAACATCACATTACAGATTATCAAAATTTGTATAACCGCACGGTTTTAAACCTTGGTCACGACGAATTCAACAACATACCTACAGACCAACGTTTAGCTAAGGTAAAAGAAGGAAAACAAGACATAGACCTTGCCGAAAAGTTATTCAACTACGGCAGGTATTTATTAATTTCCAGTTCCAGGCCAAACACCAATCCAGCGAACTTGCAAGGCATCTGGAACGAACATATTGAAGCGCCGTGGAATGCCGATTACCATTTAAACATCAACTTACAAATGAATTATTGGCTGGCTAATGTTACAAACCTTAGCGAATGCGAATTACCCCTTTTCGATTTAGTTGATCGATTAATAGAACGTGGCAAACTATTAGCCAAAGAACAATACGGGTTATCTGGTACGGTTGCCCACCAAACCACCGACCTATGGGGAACACCTTGGATGCGTGCCTCTAAACCCTATTGGGGATCATGGATTCATGGAGGCGGATGGATTGCCCAACATTATTGGGAACACTATCGTTTTACCCAAGACACCACATTCTTACGCGAACGCGCCTACCCTGCCATTAAAGCATATGCCGAGTTTTACTCGGATTGGTTGACCTTAGACGAGCGTGATAACACCTTAGTATCTTATCCAGAAACATCGCCAGAAAACTCCTATTTAGCTCCAGATGGCACATCGGCTGCCTTATCGCGCGGTAATGCCATGGGGCATCAAATTATTGCTGAAGTTTTTGACAATGTTCTAGCTTCCGCAGAAATTTTAAATATTGAAGACGACTTTATTTCAACAATTAAAACACAACGCAAACAATTACACTCGGGCATTAAAATAGGACCAGATGGCCGTTTATTGGAATGGGATCGCCCTTATGAAGAACCCGAAAAAGGCCACCGACACATTTCGCATTTATACAGTTTACACCCAGGAGACGACATTACCGTTAACGATCCAGAACTGTTTGAAGCAGCAAAAAAAACCATTCAATACCGATTAGACCACGGTGGAGCTGGGCCAGGATGGAGCCGAGCATGGATAATAAA
Source organism: Bacteroidia bacterium (assembly GCA_030427735.1). Lineage (GTDB taxonomy): Bacteria > Bacteroidota > Bacteroidia > Flavobacteriales > Flavobacteriaceae > Formosa. The sequence continues at coordinate 41,226 of JAUIBP010000010.1, forward strand.
CTTCTACGCCCGTTTATTAGATAAAACTGCTGTTGAAGAGAATATCGATTTATTCATACAGCGTTCTATTTTTGGAAATCTGTTGGACATACACCCGCCGTTTCAAATTGATGGTAATTTCGGATTCACCGCTGGTGTTGCCGAAGCCTTATTACAATCGCATGAAGGCTTTTTACGCATTCTACCGACTTTACCAGATTCGTGGAAAACAGGATCTATAAAAGGTTTAAAAGCTAGAGGCAATATTACTGTAGACATTACTTGGAAAAACAACAAACTACAGAACCTTACCCTACTATCGCCTGTAAACAAAACCATAAGTGTAGTTTACGGCGCCAATACTACAACAGTAAATCTGGTAGCCAATACACCTGTTACACTTAACCAACACCTTAAATAGTGAATTTGTATATATTCTAAAACAAACAAAGCAGTCTAAAAAGTTATATTGTCCGTCATTCTGTGCTTGACACAGAATCTCATCTTATTTAAAATCAATAATTATGAGAATCTGAAATAAATTCAGATTGACGAAAGTTATACTTTTTAGACTGCTTTGTTTATTAAAAATCATTACTTCATTTTAAATTATTCGTTAGAAAACGGACTCGCAGGTAAATCTTCGGTATTGTACAAGCTCGCATCGTCTGGATTGTCTGCCCAAGCGTAACGCACATACTTAGGTTGCTTAACATCTTTATTCCAAACAATTACTTTATCGCCTTCAATTTTAGCTTTCGCCCAAACAAATTGCTTATCGTCACCAGCTATGGCAAAGCCTTTAACATAACCGTATTTATCTTTGGTTTTAAGTCCGTTCCCAACATGTGTAAAACTAAGTTCCAAAGTATTACCCACTACGTTTGCTTGTTTAAACACAGGGCCAGAATACTCTAACTGCTTACCGTATTGCAACACTTCGGCGCCTAAAGCCAAGCGATACCCTACATCTTGCTTATTTCTTGGGTGAATATCTTCGGCATCACCTATATCTATAATTACAGCTTGTGCGGTATTTGGCAAGCTTAAGGCTTTTGATTGGGATTCCCTTAAAACTGCCCAATTACTTGCAATAGGCTCTGGTTGCGCCTTCATAAAATTAGCCAGCTGCACCCATAAAAACGGAAAATCGCCTTGCTCCCATTCGGTACGCCATTGAGTGATCATGGTTTGGAACAATTCTGCATAAGCAGTAGCATCGGCTTCACTATTAGCATTAGATTCGCCTTGATACCATATTACACCGGTAATAGGGAATTTTTGAATTGGCACGATCATTTTATTGTACAGTAGCGTTCCTATTTGGTTTACCCCCATATACGGTTCGCGATAAGCGCCAATATTAAAAGCCCATGGCTGGGACAAATCTATTTTTTGCGAACTGGTTTTCAAGAATAAATCTTTAGCATCGCCATAAATTCCGCCGCCACCACCAGTGTCGTCTACTTTTACTACAATAACATTCGCTCCTGGCTTTAAAAACTGAGGTTCTACATTGTACACGCGTTTAGCTTCGTATTGCTGTATGGTTTCGCCTACCTTATTTTCGTTTACCCAAACCTCATCAGAGTCGTCTACCATGGCCAAACTTAAGGTCGCTGCATGTTGTGCTTCGGTTTCGGATAGTGTAATCGTTTTTCGATACCAGCCTACGCCATCAAGACCTTCAAAGCCTTGAGCTTCCCACAATTGAGTTGGAGCCATAGGAATCCATCCCGTTTCATCTAAATCTGTAGCCGCCCAAACTGGCTCTCCATTTACGGTACCTTGATCGGTTGTGCCAACCTTTGGGAAAGTCGCTTTCAACTTATTCTCTAAAGCCATAAAAGCTGCTTTATGTTCTTTTTGAGCTTCAGCAATATACGCTTCGGTATCTTTTATTTGTAATGATTCGGCGCTCATCCATGGTTCTATTCGGCTGCCACCCCAAGACGTATTTAATAAGCCGATGGTAACATCGTTATCGGTTCTTAAGTGCTTTGCAAAATAATATCCTACTGCTGTAAAATTAGCCATGGTCTCTGGCGAAGCGACTTGCCATTCGCCACCAGCTAAAGTAAGCTCTGGGCTATTGGCATAAGAATTAGGCACCTTAAAATGACGGATACGGCTATCGCTCGCATTAGCGATTTCGGCTAAAGCATTGTTACTATTTTCTACAACCCACTCCATATTCGATTGCCCCGAACATACCCAAACATCACCAAGCATGATATCGTTAAACTCTTGTTGTTCCTGTCCTGAGACAACAGAAAGCACATACGGGCCACCAGCTGTCATTTCAGGAAGCGTAATCATCCACTCACCTTTTCTATTGGTTTTAACTTGTTTTGTAGAGCCATTAAATGTTACCGATACTTTCGTGCCCTTTTTGTGCCACCCCCAAATGCGAATCTCTTGATTTCGTTGAATGACCATGTGATCGGAAAATAATTTAGACACCTGTAATTGGGCATGCAATTGCGAAGTTGTTGCTAAAATAAGACACCCCACAACCCATAGTTTTAAATGTAATTTCATTTTAAAATATTAGTTTGTTAAAAATTAAGTTGAAGACAACTAAAACGATGTATAAAAATATAAAAACCGATAGCCAAAACGGATGCTTACCAAAAGTATTTAGTGTGTTTGATTAAATAGTATTACATTTTGCCAAACCACGCAAACCAAGTTAAACTGGTTGATACGAATTATCTATTTTATGGTTTTAATTATACGGAATCTAAAAACGATATCGTTGGTTCGGGTTAATTTATCGAGTTCTTCTTTCGAATAATGATACGCCAGACTGCCCTCTATTTTAAATCCAGCGTTAAATTGATAGCCTAAACCAGGAGTTACCCTAATAACATCGTTAAACTCTGATGCTCTTACCAAATTAAAAAAACCTTCTACAGCAATAGGCACATAAAACCCTTCGTCTTCTCCAAACCACAACCCTTCTAAATTAATAACAGCTTTTACCTGATACCTTAAGCGCATACCAAAGACTTTGTTATCTGGATTTCCCGAAAAAACAAACCGTTCTTCCACCCTTACTGTCTGCCCCAAAACAATTCTATTGGTTAAATTAAAGCTCATGCTATAGCCCTGATACGGACGAATTTCGAACGAGCCATAATCATCTTTCTTGGTTAAAATAAAAAAGGCATTCCCAAACAATAATGTTTCTTTATGCTTGAAACGTTTAAAAAATAATTTATCGTAATCCCTTTCAAAAGTACCTTTAAAAATAACACGATGCCAACTTTTAGGATTAATGGTACGATAACCAAAGTTACCACGAACCTTTTGGTGTGCGGCCAATTGCCAAGACGGATCGAAATCGAACCACAACTGACTTGTAAAATCGCTTTCAACATCATCACCAACTTCCTGTTGTGCCACGACGCCCCAACAACAGCACCATAAAAAACTCCACAGATAAATAGTTTTACTATGTAATAAATGGCTAAAGTTAAAAATCATGAGATTAACGAGACATAAAGTTGGCTTAAGTATTTAAAATTATTCATTTTAAAAGTACTACACAATAGCTTTTATAAAATAACACTTGAGACTTTCTTATTTTAAAAGCTAAGTTATTCAACAAATTATATTAACTTTAAATCACATTTTTTGTAAGAGAAATTGACAATACTATCATTACTTTTACGAAATTAAACTGTTATTAATTCAAAAATTAAAATTCAAAAACTATCAACTTTATGAAAAAACATCTGATGTATTTCATTTTATGCATGATGCCCTATGTGTTTTTTGCTCAAAATGAATCTAGAAATGTTGATCTTGATGCCGTAGTTGTATTAGATCAAATGGGAGAAACTATTGGGGAGCTAACTTCGGTATCGTTTCATTTATCTGTAGCTAACGACGAGCTAAACGCCGATCATAACATGGTAAAACGCTACAAAGAGCACGACGTTAAAATGGTAGGCCCAGATAAAATGCTTGTTAAATCGCACAGTATGGGTCGCAATAGAGGATATTGGTATAATGGCGACCACATTACTTACTACGCGTTCGATGAGAATAATTACATTACTATACCTGCACCAACTAATATTATTGAAATGATCGATTTTATGAACGAGAAATTCGACATGGATTTTCCTGCGGCCGATTTCTTTTACCCATCGTTTACAGACGATGTTTTAGAAGCTTTTAATACCATTAGCTATAAAGGTGAAGTAGAATTGGGTGGGCAACCTTGCTATTTAATACATGCTGAAAACGACAGTAAACTGGTGCAATTATGGGTTACAGCAGATGCTTATACATTACCTAAAAACTTTGTAATTACTTATAAAAAAGAAGGCAACAAACAGTACCAAGCTACTTTTAGCGACTGGGAGTTGAACCCTGAAATACCTGAGAATATTTTCGATTTTACACCACCTTATAACGCAAGGCTTATAAGTGTTTTACTAGCAAAATCTTAAATAACAATCTATCATTTTTAAAATATAGTCTTATGAAATTTAAACAATCACATATACAATATAAATTAGGCTTTATGGCATTACTCTTTGCCTTTATAATGCCTACCGATTTATTCGCCCAACGCTTAGGTCATGGGGCGTCTCGTGGAGGTGGCGGAGGCGCAGCTGCACATCGTTCTGCACCGTCTAGATCGTCTAGTATGAGTAGACCTAAAACAAGTACATCCAAGCCAAAAACAAGTATTAATGGCGGCTTCAACAAATCGTCTTCGCGAAATTTACCTAGTAAAACATCAAATTCTAAATCGACAATTAAGCCTAAAACATCTACAGTAAATAGAAACACTAATACGGCTAATCGTAATAAAACCACAAATATTGGCAACAAAAACACCAATATCGGAAACAAGAAAACATCTAACATTAAAAACAAATCTGGCAACAGAGTTAATGTAGATAACAGTAGAAAAAACGTTAATATAAATGTAGATAACAGCAAGCATATAAACGTTAATCGCCACAATACCGTTGTAAGAAACAGCCCAGTACGATACAACAGACCGCCTTATGTTTACGGCGGAAGAGGCTATTATTGCCACAGACCATATTACTACCATCCATACCGCCCATTTTATTGGGGACCAGCTTGGCATCCTTGGGGGTATTTCATTACTACCTTAGCTGCTACAGCTATAATAGTTAGTGTAGAAAACCAAAAATACCACTACGATAATGGTGTGTACTATGTACAAGAAAACGGAGGATATACCGTTGTACAAGCCCCAGTTGGAGCCACCGTACAAACCATACCAAAAGAAGCCGAAACGGTAAAAGTTAGCGAAACCACAAACAACTACTACTATGGCGGTGCGTATTACGAAAAAAGCGCCGAAGGCTATACCGTTGTACCTGCTACAGCAGGAACCATAGTACCTAGCTTGCCTGAAGGTGGCGAGGAAACCAAAATAGGCGACCAAACCTATGTGCAATTTGGAGACACCTATTACCAGCCTATACAAGTCGATGGTAAAGACATGTACGAAATTGTAGAAGTTAAAGACGAATAATATAATCGTCTTTCAAAACCAAAAAAGGTCTAAAAAAATTAAGTGATTCGTCATTCTGTGCTTGACACAGAATCTCATCATATTGAAAATCAATAATTATGAGAATCTGAAAATAAATTCAGATTGACGAAAAACTACTCTTTAGACCTTTTTTTATTATTCAATATTACAATTAATTTAAGGCTGTATAATTAAAATTCTTAAAGGTAACTTTGCCTGTACCTGTAGATACCAATCCGATTCTTAGACTTAAAAACCCGCTTAACACATTATGGTGCATGGCAGACACTTCGGCAGAGTTCTCGGTTTTGTGCCAGGTTTTACCATCTAAGCTATAATACATATCTACTGTATGGTTATTATTAACCAATCTTAAAAACACCTGCTTTTTAAAGACATCATTTTCGGTAACAAACTGCCACCCTCTTAAATTGGTAATAATATCTTTTTGATTAGCCAAAATACCAGAAAATGACTGTGGATTATAAAACAATACCAAACCTCCAATAGCATCACCTTCCATTTCCAACTCGACATCCACACTATAAGAATGATCTGCTGGCACCATTAATAATGGCGCACTATCTGTTACCGATGTTCCTTTTCCATCTATAGTTAAGCCTGTTTTAGACAGAGAATACCTGTCGGTTTCGAGTCCGCCAAAAAAATGCCATTGTGATGCTAAGGTATTCCCCGTTAAATCATCCGACAAAGAAAATGATGATCTTGCCGCTGAGCCTTTAGGGCGTTGTACAGGTTGGTCTATAGCTACAGTTTCCGGGATTTTAAACCAATCATCGGCCGTCCATTCCACAGGGCTTAACATAGTTTGTCTTCCCATATTGTAATGTTCGTTTTCGTAAGCATGAAACATCATGTACCAATCGTTATAAGCATCTTCAAAAATAGTTGCATGTCCTACAGAATTCCATTGTTCACTAGCGCTTTCTGCTCTCGCAATAGGATTATATGGCGAATTCTCCCAAGGCCCTAAAGGAGATTTAGACCGCGCCGAAATAACCATGTGTCCTGTTGCGGGCCCTGCCGTACCTCCTTGAGCTACTGTAAGATAATAGTAATCGCCTCGTTTAAACAACTTTGGTCCTTCCATACAAAAACACTCAATTGACCATTCTTTTGGGATAGGCCAACCATCATAAGCGTGTTTTAAAGGTCCTGTAACCGATAACCCATCCTCGGACAACGGTACATAACCACCATTACTAAAATACAGGTACCTATTGCCATTAGCATCTGCTATATGCCCTGGATCGATGTTACCTATTTTTAGATCTACAGGTGTCGACCACGGACCTTCTATGCGATCTGCAGTAATAACATAATTAGTCTCCTGAACAGGAAAATAAATATAGTACTTATTGTTATGTTTTATTAAATCTGGCGCCCAGACAGAGCCCAAATACGTATGTAAAGCATTGGTTACAGGAGCCCAATCTATTAAGTTTTTAGAATGCCATATGGTTAAGCCCGGATAATATTCGAAAGAAGAATGAACCATATAATAGTCGTTACCATCAACCAGAATACTCGGGTCTGGATAATCTCCCGAAAATATTGGGTTTATAAAATGGCTTTCAGGTACATTCGTGTGCTGACTTTGGGTTTGTCCAAACATGGAGTGACTTAACAGCAACACCAATATGGTTATTTTTTTTAATGTTTGCATGTGTTTGTTTTTTTACAAACACAAAAATACTAAAAGCTTAAGGTTTACCTAACAAAACCAAACACGAGTTACCGCACTTTACACCTAAAAATTGTGCTTTCCCCTGTAAAGTTTCACCTTCAATCCTCTTCCAAATGATAGTATCGGATACGTATTCTGACAAAACAGCTATATCTCTCCTTGCACTCAGGCTATATTAAATGCTTTTAATAACGCTCGCTTTGGGGTATTGTCGCAATCGGGTTTTACTGTTATTTTAGTCATCTTTTCTTTATTTAGAGCATTTATAAACATAATGAAATAAATGTATTGATTTGGGCAATTAATACACTTTATGAATTCCTAAACCAATTACTAGTCCGACCCCGATGTAGCTATGATTAGATATATTCGCCACTAATTTATATCCAAAATCCGCTCCAATGGCCGTCGGCTTTCCTACAGGTACAATACCCGCTATTCTAAATCGTTTCTTTTTCGCTTTAAACCAAATATAACTCACTTCTAGTGGCACACCCAAATAATGATGCTCTTCGGTAATCGCATGGTCGTATTCTTCGTTTGATAACCTAACCGAATAACTGACAACCGAAACACCGCCAGAAACACTTAACGAAGACCTTCTAAAAATCCATCGTTTACCATAAAGCACACCTAAGTCTCGTAATGTGCTTTTTTTCTCAACAACAGGCATAGCGACAAATGGAGATAATCTAGCCACTTTCGAATTTAGCTCCAGTTGCTCTAAAAATCTAAGTGTTAATAAATTATTTCGAAACTGATGGTTCAATTCAGCACCATACAACAATCCGCCGCCGCCATTAAATCCACCACCTCCTCCAAGCATGAATCCTCCATATAAAATGGGCTCACGTCCCTTAATTGTGTCTTGGGCAAAACCTTGTAAACACATACAAAGCATTACTACAAGTAGGTTTTTCATAGGTTAATAGTTCATATTTTGTGGTAATATGGGCACGAATACAAGATAACAAGTCTGAAATTATAAACGACATTAAATTTTCATTAATATTTAATAACTTGTTCCTTTAAGGTTTGTGTAACCTTAACATAAAAACATTTCTACTATCATGAGATTCAAAATTTATACTATTTTTGAACATGATAACAATAAAATCAACGCTCTAAAACGAAACAGAAAACCCCAAAGAGCACTTATAACCCCTGCGTTTATATCGTTCAATAAATCATGAGAGTATTTGCCGTTTTACTACTAATTATACTATTAACAACTGGAGCTTGCAAGCAAGACCACAACGCGCACATACAACCCTCTAAACGCCCCACCCCTGTAGTATATGTAACCAATTATCCGTTATACTATTTTACTAATCGCATTGCAGGGCAAACCATAGACTTACACTTTCCCGCTTATAAGCATCCCGACCCTAGCAATTACACGCCACCAACAGACACCATTACCACCATGCAACAAGCCGATGCTATAATTATAAATGGTGCGGGTTTCGAACCTTGGTTAATAGATGCTGATCTAGCTGAACATCTTATTGCTAACACTAGCCAAAACATCATTGATAAATTACTCGGTAACGGCACTATATTTACCCATAGCCACGACAATCAAACCGAACATGCCCACACCGAAACGGCAAGCATACTTTGGCTAGACCTTGACATGGCAAACCAGCAAGCCTTAGCCATAACCAACACCCTTAAAGCCTTATTACCAAAAGCTGCGACTCAATTTGAAGCTAACTATAACAACCTATCTAAAGAGCTGATGCATTTACATCAGGCTTTTAAATCCACTACGCAGAACAACCAAAAACCTGTTATTTTTACGCATCCTATTTATCAGTACTTTCAACGCGCTTATAAACTAAAAGGAGCAAACTTACATTGGGAACCTACAGATAGTTTAACCCCCGCAAAACTAACCGAACTTAAGCGCTTAAATACTAAAATACAAACCGACATTATCATTTGGGAAACAACGCCTAATCCACAATCTGTTACTACACTGCAACAATTAGGTTTTAGAAATACTACTATAAACCCATGTACTGCCACCCCAACACAAGGCGATTTTTTAAGTGTTATGCAGCGAAACCTAAATAGTTTACAAGGCGCTCTTAATCAAGACCAATAGACTTTAACTCATTAATCTCTATTAAGACACATCTACTTAAGAGTCAAACATTTCTCAATATTTTTTCATATTTTAGAATAATCAATAAACACTTATAAAATGAGAATCTCTTCCATTCTAATACTTATGCTTGCGCTTGTTTTAAATGCTTGCAGTTCGAGTTCGTCAACGACTTCAAGCACTAATGTACCACCACCAAATGTGAGTGTTAACAACGCACCTACGACCAACAGTACAACAACTACCACGACGGTAGAGGCGAGTAATCCTGATATTAGCGATAACTTAGATTTAGAAGCTGTAGCCTCGGTGTTTGGAGAATCGAAAGACTTAGAAGATTTCGAAAAACGCTTAAACAATCCAGATACACAAATCTCTAATTTAGATCTTAACCAAGACGGCCAAGTAGATTATTTAAGAGTAGTAAGTGTAGATAAAGGCGACGAAAAAATAGTAACCATACAATCGGTATTAGCAGAAGATAAATACCAAGATGTTGCGACTATAGACGTTAAAAAGGAAAATAATACGGTACAGGTTATCGGGGACGTTAATATTTACGGACCAGATTATTACATTTATCCGGCTTTTGCCGTAACACCTTTAATTATGGATTGGTTTTGGGGGCCATTTTTCACCCCATGGATCTCGCCGTTCTATTGGGGATTCTACCCACCATTTTTCCGTCCATGGCGACCATTTCCTCCATATATTTATCACAATAACATTAATGTTCATATTAATAACAACAACCATTACCACCACACGAATTTCGATCATCATAACCACAACCTAAAGCAAAACCAAAACCTACAACACAACCTATCTAGAAACGATCATTTTAATAATAATACCAATCATTCGTTTCAGCAAAGAAATCAAAATATGTACAACAAACATACTTTAGACATGAATCGGGGCGCATCGTTTTCGCGTTCTGCACATCCTAATTTTGGGGGTATGCGCGGCGGAGGCATGGGTGGTTTCCATGGCGGTTTCAGACGATAAATTTAAATTACAAATACAACAAAGGGCACTAATATTACTATTGGCGCCCTTTTATTTTTATACTAAAACCAGATGCTGTAGCTTAACTTATTTTTTATTTAGCTCTAACTTTTCTGCAAAATAATCGCAAAAATCTTTCATGGTTGCGGTCATTTTTTCATCCTGCGTAGCACGGTTAAAGGTATTGCTCATAGCCACTAAGGTTTGATGAAAAAACACCTTCATTTCATCTACTGGCATATCTTTAGTCCAAAGATCTATACGCAGCGATTCTTGAGCTTTACTATCCCATACAGACAACATCATGGCTTTCGCCTCTTCGTTAGTAATTCCGCCATCCTCGGCAGTCCAAGACAAGCGTTCTGGAACTCTGTTTTCGTCTAATTCTACTTGTAATTCTATAGTCGATTTTATATTTGCCATTATTTTTTAGGTTTAAATTTTGAATGATTAAAAATATCTTCTGTAGACATCGTTAGCATATCTTTAAACGACACCTCTTTATTATTGTCCATAAATGCTTTTACAATTTGCCACCCGATATACTGCCCGATACGCCCTGGAGATTCAGTATCTATTTCTGCTAAGTAGAATTTAGAAAACGGTGCTGGATTTATAAAACGACTTGGCAATTTAGCATCGGAACTAAACAGTAATTCGCGCTCTATAAAATATTTCCAGATATCGCTCTCGTTGGCTTCGGCCCATTGCAATTGCTCGGGGCTGTAACCTATTTTTTCGGCATCGGTCTTAAACGGAATCATTATATCTTTAAAATACAAACGTTTTCCAGCAGTAATCATTTCATCTAAAAGAGTTTTATTTTTTACAGGCAACATATAACGTTTTGCATAAGCATCGGCCAAATCTACCACAATCTGCTCTGGTATAAACCCCAATCTTATGTACTCTTGCACCCCTTTATAAAATTCGTGCTCTGGTCCTAAATACGTATCTAAAGCTATAATGTCTAAAGAATCGGTTACAATAACCTTATTTCTGTAATCTACATACGATGTTGTTGTAATAACCCGTGGCGCTCTAAATTCTGGATAATAATATTTTAAATGCTGAAATAACGACGTGATTTCGGAAGCAACACCTTCTAAATTGCTGGGAAACGCTTCAATAACAGCAGCAGACAATTCTTGCTGCAAAGTATCTTGCAGCTTAGACTCCCAAAAACTGTCCGGGTACGATTTCGAAAACATAAACGGATATTCGTCTCTTAAAGCTTTCCAATTCGCTACCGTTGCATTTGCAAAAGCTTTATCGAAGCGCTCTACGGTTACATCCATTTTAATTTTTGAAATCTCATCGGCCTTCTTACTATCATTTTCACAAGAAACCAGGGTAATTATTACTAAAAGGAAAAAACTAAGATACTTCATAAAAAACTTGATGCTGTTAATTTTTATTACTTCAACGATTCTTTTAAATTTGTTGGGCAAAGGTAAGGTTCTTTGTTCTAAATTCTTTCAAAATGCAAACAGAAAAAATCGTAGATTATATTGTTAATTGGTTAAAAGACTACGCTATAAACGCAAAAGTAAATGGTTTTGTTGTAGGCGTATCTGGTGGTATAGATTCGGCTGTAACCTCTACACTTTGCGCTCATACAGGGCTTGAGGTTTTAACAGTAGAAATGCCCATACACCAAGCCCCGAGCCATGTAACACGTGCCCAAGAACACATGCAACAATTAAGCGAACGATTTTCGAACGTAAAAACAACCAGAGCCGATTTGACTCCCGTTTTTGAAGCCTTTAAAACTGAAGTTGATTTAGAAGGAGAAGAAACTACGGTTAATATGGCCTTAGCCAATACACGTGCCCGTTTACGTATGACGACCTTGTATTATTACGCTGGACTACACAAATTATTAGTTGCTGGAACCGGAAATAAGGTGGAAGATTTTGGTGTTGGCTTTTACACTAAATACGGAGACGGTGGTGTAGATTTGAGTCCGATTGCCGATTTAATGAAGTCTGAAGTTTACAATCTTGCCGCATTTTTAAAAGTCCCTCAATCTATACAAGAAGCCGTGCCGAGCGATGGTTTATTTGGCGATGCCAGAAGCGACGAAGACCAAATTGGAGCTTCGTACCCCGAATTAGAATGGGCCATGACTATGGCAGACGCTGGAAAAACAGCAGACGATTTTTCTGGACGAGAAAAAGAGGTATTTACTATTTACAAGCGATTTAATATGGCTAACAAACACAAAATGGAACCTATACCTATTTGTATAATTCCTAAGAATTTAAAGTAAAAAGCCGTGAGTCTTAAGTAGTTTTTTTTTATATTTACATTGACTGGATTTTTAAAATAGAAATCTGTGCCCCAACAGTCATTCTTTTAAAACATTTGAAATTATGATAAAACTGTTGGTAGCGGATCATCATCCGATTATACGTAAAGGGCTAGAATTATTATTTTTAACATCTCCAAACATTCAAGTTGAAGGCGGTGTTGATGACGGCGAATCTATATTCGACTTCTTAAAATCTACTCCTGTAGATATAATAATCTCTGAAATTGACTTACCAAAATTAAACGGCATTACCGCATTAAGACGCCTTAAAAAAGAGTTTCCAAACATAAAGGTTTTAATTTTTAGCACACATCCAGAAGAGGTTTATGCTATGAGTGCCATAAAAGCTGGCGCATCGGGGTATATCTCTAAAACAGCAAATGTGGTAACACTTAAAGAGGCCATTTTAAAAATTAAACAAGGTGGTATTTATTTAAGCAACGACCTTACGCACCGCTTAGCATTTGGCGAACGGGTTACACGAACAGGATCGTTATACAAAAAGCTATCTACCCGAGAGGTCGAAGTATTAAAACTACTATCAATTGGTAAAAAAAATAAAGATATTGCTAGCGAATTAGATATTAACGAAAAAACGGTTAGTACATACAAGGCTCGATTAATGAAAAAGCTACATGTGTCTAATCTGGTAGACTTACTTAATCAAGCAAAGCTTCTGGAATCATAACACCCGGTTTAACTTACGGGACAACAACATTTTTAATCCCGAGTAGTCTTTAACTTCTTCTAAAATATTACGGTTGCTTTCGTTTAAATGCTCTAACGTTGCCTTTTGAAATTCGAGTACTTTCTGGTCTATTAAAAAACAACGTAAATTTAAAATGGTTTCGCTAACCAATTGCGCGACACTATCTGTTTTCTGTTTCGGAAATATTTCTTTTCGGTGCCAGTCGTGCAAAGCATAACGTTCGTCGTCCATTAAAATACTGGTAATTTCTTCAGCTAAATTGATATCGACTGTATTTACAAACTGCTCTAAAACAAAATCGGGATCTTGGTTTAGTTTTTCAATAATGGTATAATACAACGTTTTAAAAATGGCGTTACCAAATTGCATTTCGTCCTCCTGAAGGTCTAAAAATATTTTTTCGAATACTCTTGCTTGCTGTACTACCGGTTCTAATTCCAGATCGCCTTTATCGTTTTCTTTTAAAATAAGATCTTCAAAATCTTCTTCCCGATTACCGTAAAGCAATAGAATTTCAATAATTTTACGCTCTAAAAGATACTGAACGTCTACCTTTTTGGCTGGAGCTTCATTTTTAACGACTTCAAAAGCACGCTGTTCCTTTTCGGCTTTTACATTTCCGCCTTTGTCTTTATTATCCAACTGTGCCAACGAACTAAACAGTACCGCTTCACTAATATCCATAATTCTTGCGCATTCCTGCAGATACACTTCCTGTTTAATGCGGTCTGGAATTTTGGAAATACTCTGAATGATATCGCGAATGGTTTCGGCCTTTTTTATAGGATCGTTTTGTGCATCTTCAACCAGTAACGACGCCTTAAACTGAATAAAATCTTTGGCATTGGTCTCTAAATATTCTCGCAGTTCCTCTTCGGTATTGTTTTTAGCAAAGCTATCGGGATCTTCGCCCTGAGGAAAAGTACACACTTTTACGTTCATACCCTGCTCCAGAATTAAATCTATACCTCTAATCGAAGCGCGCATTCCCGCAGCATCACCATCAAATAATACGGTTATATTTTTAGTAAGCCTATTAATTAATCGAATTTGCTCTGGTGTTAATGCTGTACCTGAAGACGACACCACGTTTGTAATACCCGTTTGATGAAACTGAATAACATCGGTATACCCTTCAACTAAAAAACAATTATCTTCCTTAGCAATGCTTTGTTTGGCATGATAAATACCGTAAAGCACCTTACTCTTATAATAAATTTCACTCTCGGGAGAATTCACATATTTTGCTGCTTTTTTGTCGTTTACCAAAATACGACCGCCAAACCCCAAAATACGACCGCTCATACTTTGTATAGGGAACATAACACGGCCTTTAAACCTATCAAAATACTTCTCGCCTTTTACTATGGTTAGCCCAGTTTTTTCTAAAAACTCTAATTTATAACCTTGTTTTAAGGCCTCATCGCTAAAGGCTTGCCACTCATCTAAAGCATAACCTAAACCAAAACTTTTTATGGTCTCGGTGGTAAACCCACGCTCTTTAAAATAACTTAAACCAATAGCCTGTCCTGCATCGGTTTTATGCAGAATCTTCTGAAAATAAGTATTGGCAAATTCACTTACCAGATATAAGCTCTCGCGTTTATCGGCCTTTTCCTTTTGGGCATCGGTTTGCTCGGTTTCTTCTATCTCTATACCGTATTTATTTGCGAGATAACGTATCGCTTCTGGGTAAGTAAAATGTTCGTGCTCCATTAAAAATGCCACAACATTACCACCTTTACCACTCGAAAAATCTTTCCAAATTTGTTTTACTGGCGATACCATAAAACTCGGTGAGCGCTCGTCGCTAAACGGACTTAACCCTTTAAAATTACTTCCCGACTTTTTCAATTGCACAAAATCACCAATCACCTCCTCTAATCGGGCGGTTTCGAATACTTGATCTATAGTGTTTTTTGAAATCAAACTGATAAGGGATTTAATTAAAAAAGTGTTTACAAATATAACGCAAAGCTATAAATAGACAGAAAACCTAAAGGAATAATTTTGTACTCCTATTGGATAATTTAAGACGCCTAATTAATAATTAAAACCGTAAATTAGTAGTTTATTCCCTTAATAATCAATTTTAATATTTATAATGAAAAGACTTTTAACACCACTCCTGTTTACTTTTCTTGCCTGCTACCAATTTATTGGTATAGCACAGCAACAGGTTACACCCATTTTTAAAGATGGTGAAGCCCAAATTGTTCCCGAATTCAGTAATTCTGAAGATTGGATTAGACACGATTTGTGGGTAGAAACAGAATTTGATACCGATGGCGATGGCAAATTAGACCGTATGCATGTTGCCGTTACCAGACCAAAGCAAACCGAGACAGATAGTTTAAAACTACCGATAATTTACGAATCCAGTCCGTATTATGCTGGTGTTGCGCCAGATGTACCTGGTGCGTTTTGGGATGTACACCACGAACTAGGAGAAACTAGCAAGCCACATTTACACCCAGAGGTAACCCGAGTAGGCAAACGCCCTATTATTTCTAACTCCCAAATTAAACAATGGGTACCAAAAGGCTATATCGTAGTACACTCGTCCTCGCCAGGCACAGGTTTATCCGATGGTTCACCAACTGTTGGTGGCGATAACGAATCGTTGGCTCCAAAAGCAGTTATCGATTGGTTAAACGGACGCGCCAAAGGCTTTACCACACGCGAGGGCAACGACACTATAAAAGCGTATTGGTCTACTGGAAAAGTAGGAATGACGGGGACATCGTACAACGGCACCATTCCCTTAGCAGCTGCCACCACTGGAGTTGAAGGCTTAGAAGCCATTATTCCTGTTGCGCCAAACACTTCGTACTACCACTATTACCGTTCTAATGGTTTAGTGCGCTCGCCAGGGGGCTATTTAGGAGAAGATATTGATGTGCTTTACGACTTTATACACAGCGGAGATGAATCGAAACGTGCGTATAGCAATAAAATGATTCGCGATACAGAAATGAAAAACGGTCAAGATAGAATTACTGGCGATTACAACGATTTTTGGGCAGGACGCGATTATTTAAACGATATGGAACCTATGAGAGCAGCCCTTTTAATGTCTCACGGATTTAATGACTGGAACGTTATGCCAGAGCATAGTTATAGAATTTACAAGGCTGCAAAAGATAAAGGTTTAGATGTTCAAATTTACTATCATCAACAAGGGCACGGCGGCCCACCACCAATGCGCATCATGAACCGTTGGTTTACCCATTACTTATTTGGCATAGACAATGGTGTTGAAGACGATAGCAAGGCGTGGATTGTAAGAGAAAATGATGACCGCTTAGAACCAACTGCCTATGCAGATTACCCAAACCCTGATGCTAAAAATGTTACATTATATCTAGGTGAAGGTGGTCGCTCTGCTGGACGCCTATCGCTAAACAAACAAAATACAGCTATACAAGAAACGTTAATAGACGATGCTAATTTTTCTGGCGATTCTTTAGCGCAATCTACAACATCCAAACACCGTCTTTTTTATGTTACAGCGCCATTACAAGAAGATCTTCATATTTCGGGGCTATCTACCTTACGTATTAATTTGTCCAGCAACAAACCCGCAGCCAACCTATCGGTTTGGTTAGTTTCGCTACCTTGGAATACTAATGCCGAGGCAAAAATTACCGATAACATTATTACACGAGGTTGGGCAGATCCTCAAAACCACAAATCGATTTACGAAAGCGAACCGCTTACTCCTGGAGAATTTTATAAACTAACGTTTGATTTACAACCCGACGATCAAATTATTCCTAAAGGCCAACAAATTGGTTTAATGATTTTTTCTAGCGACAATCAATTTACTTTACTTCCAAAACCTGGCACTGAATTGACTGTAGACTTAAAAAACACTTCAATAACCTTACCTATTGTTGGTGGAGAAAAAGCCTTTAAAAAAGCAGTGCAATAATTTTAAATAGTTACAATTAAAAAAGCCACAAATCAGACTTAAAGCTTCTGGTTTGTGGCTTTTTACTATCAATCTAAATCGAAACGAATCCCTAAAGAAATATTATTCTGATCGAATTCCTGATTCCTAAAAATTGGCGATAAATCGTATTTGAAATACAGACCTATATCTCCCCAACCCATATAACTACTCACACCGTAAACAAAATTGTTTACTGCATCATAATTTTTATATTTTTCTTTTTCTTTATTACCATCGTCGTAATATTTTACTTTTTGAAGCGATGCTATATTAAATCCGCCATAGCCTCCTATACCAAACTTGATTTTTTTATGAGTAGAGTATCTAAAATAATCGTCGTGTTCGATTTTCTTTGAAGGACCAAACTCAAAATGAATGGGAAAAACCAAATTGGTCGTTCTAAACTTAGATTTTCTAACATGATAAGGATATTCTACCAAGTTTACAAAATCGCCTTGCTCTTCAAAATACATATTATCTTTAATATCTAATTTATTCCATTGCAACGAAATACCATATTTAAAACGCAACGCATTCGAATTTTCGAAAACACGTGTTTTCCAAGCCCAACCCAATTCTACAAAACCAGACCCGCCCAATTTATATGGCGAATCGCCAAGGCTCTCTCCTTCTATAAGCGCATTATTAAAACCAATAGCAAATACCAAATCGCTAGTAGTACGCCTATCGTACACTGGAGGTTTTCGCTTTTTTGGCCCAATATAAAAATATGTATCATTAGGCAAGGTATCGGTTTTATAATCCTTACCTATTTCAATAATAATTTGTCCGTCGTCATCAAACGTATAACTTTCTGTATTACGCTGTAATAGATCGATTTTATTATCTATAATTTCTTCGCGACTTGCAATGTTCAACGCCCTTTTTTTGGCAGCTTCCTTTTTTAAAATCTCGCCCTCTTCGGTAGTAATATACCCTGCATCTACTTTCTGGTTAATAGACTCGACCTCTTGTTTTAACAATTCCTTTTCTTGAGTTCTAACTTCTGATTTTTCTGCTTTTAATATTTCTATAGATTTACTACTAAGCGAATCTTTAGCAACGGGTTCTTGTGCTTGCATTTGAAATGCCCATACAAAGACACTCCAAAACACAGCAATTTTAGTAATTGTGTTCATAACTGTTCGTTTTTTTTGATGTTTATTATTGAATGATGATTGATGATACTATTTGTTACGCTCCACTACGGCGGTCTTTACCTTGCCAAAACCTTTTTTAACTACGTCGAAAACTTTTTCTCTAAAACTATGTTCTATATCGTTTTCTACCCCTTCTAACAATACTTCGGCATTTACGGTTTGTTTAGCTCGCTTTATACCTTGCTGCTGTATTTGAAGATCTTGATTTGCCTCTTCTAACAAATCTTCTAAATAAGCATCGGTAATTTGTTCTGACTCCTGAAATGACGCTTCTGAAACTATTGTATTACCTGAAGCTATACCATTAGCCTCTAAATTTTCAGCTGTTGTATTTTGAAGAACCTTTTTATCTTTAGCTATCTTATTTTGTGCTGGATTGGCTACCTCAATATGTTCTTTAGGCTTAGTCTCGGTGACTACCAAAGACCTATTTCCCTTAATATTCTCTACTGTATTAAGCTCCTCAACCTTCATTTTTGAAGTCGTTGGCATCTGCTCCACCTTTGGGTTTTCCACAGACTGAACATCGGTTACAATATGGTGAGTTGTATTTGATTTAAACATAAAAAAACTAACTAGAGCCACACCTACTACACTTGCCGCAATGCCCACATACATTAGCCACTTCTTATATTTTTTTTGAGTATCGTGTTTATCCAAACGCCCTTGAAGTTCGTGCCACCCATTTTGTGGAGTTGGCAGTTTACGAGCTTCCAATTGCTCACGCATACTATTTTCAAACTTATTTTGTACCATAATGTGTAGCGTTTAATTCTTCTAATTGCTGTTGTAACAATTGTCTTGCTTTAAATAACTGCGATTTAGATGTCCCTACAGAGATCTGTAATTCCGAAGCAATTTCATGATGCTTATAGCCTTCAATCGCATACATAACAAACACCGTTTTATAACCCTCTGGTAAACCATCTATCGCATTCTGAATGATTTCAACAGATAATTGCGAATCTGCAAGAACAGGTGATTCTTCACTTAAGGCATGCTCGGTTTCTGTAAAAACCATTTGCTTTTTTTGTCTTAAATACGAGATAGCCTCGCGGGTCATAATTTTACGAACCCAGCCTTCAAAACTTCCCTGATGTTGAAACGACTGTAACTGTGTAAACACTTTAAAAAAACCGTTATGCATAACCTCCTCTGCATGATGCATGTCGTTTATGTAATACCTGCAATGGCTTAACATTTTAGGTGCAAACATAGTATACAAGGCCTGCTGTGCATCTCGACTGTTTTTAAGTGCCTTTTTTATAAGGTACTCTTGGTTTTTATGTAATTGAATAACTTTCAACAGCGGTTTCATTTGGTCTTCTATTTATAAAGACGATAAAACTTGTAAAAAGGTTGCCTGAAGATTTTATTTTTTTCTGTCGATTACATAATTCACCATTAAAATAAGTGATTTTTTGTAATCGGATTCTGGATAAGGTGCTATTAATTTTAGCGCTTCTTGCTGAAACATTTCCATTTTTGTAATCGTATAGTCCAATCCTCCATTTGCTTTTACAAAAGCAATAACTTCCTTTACACGTTTGGCATCTTTATTATGGTTTTTTATAGAATTTATCAACCATTTATTGTCTTTTTCAGAAACTTTATTAAGCACATGTATTAACGGAAGCGTCATTTTTTGTTCTTTAATATCTATGCCTGTAGGTTTTCCTATTTTTTCTTGTCCGTAATCGAACAAATCGTCCTTTATTTGAAATGCCATACCAATAAGCTCACCAAACTTACGCATGGTTTCTACATGATGCGAATCGGGTTTAACAGAGGCGGCGCCCAAACTACAACAAGCAGCGATTAATGTGGCTGTTTTTTGCCTGATAATCTCGTAGTATACATCCTCTGTAATATCCAATCGTCTGGCTTTTTCTATTTGAAGCAATTCGCCCTCGCTCATTTCGCGTACGGCAACCGAAATGATTTTTAGTAAATCGAAATCTCCATTATCTATAGACAATAATAAACCTTTAGAGAGTAGATAATCGCCTACTAAAACCGCAATTTTATTTTTCCACAAAGCATTTACCGAGAAAAACCCACGTCGGCGGTTACTATCGTCTACCACATCGTCGTGGACCAAAGTGGCGGTATGGATCAATTCGATAACCGATGCCCCTCTGTAAGTACGCTCGCTAACCTCGCCATTAGCCACCATTTTAGAGACTAAAAACACAAACATAGGCCGCATTTGCTTCCCTTTTCTATTAACGATATAATGGGTAATTCTATTAAGTAAGGCTACTTTAGAAGACATCGAGAGTAAAAACTTTTGTTCGAAAAGTTCCATCTCGTAAGCAATAGGCTGCTTTATTTGCTCTACTATTTTCAAAAAAGAATCTTAGGGATTAATTAGCTATACAAACCTAATAAAAAAGTAAGTGAAATACTATTTTAAATTTTTGAAAACCGAGTAGCTGTAGTTGTATCAACAACAGTTGTTATCAACTCTTCAGGAATTATACAACAATTGGTTATGATAAACATCTGTTACCACTTATATTTGCCGAAATTAAATAGAGAATTATGAGAAATTTTACATTTTTATTCATTTTCGCCTGTTCGTTTTTGCAGGCGCAAAGTGTGATTTTTGAGGAAGATTTTGAATCGACCACGTCGTATTCACCTCCTGTTGGCTGGCAAAAAATCGATTTAAACAACGACAACACCTCTTGGTTTGTTTTAACAGAGAACTATTTTTCTCCAGCCATGACACATTTAAACGGAAGATATGAAACTTCATTTTCTTGGGCAGCAAATACTGGTGGTATTACTCCAGATAATCTTTTAGTTACTTCTAAAATTACAATCCCTGAAAACGCTAAGGATGTAACTTTAAATTTTAATGCAGGAACAGGTTATGACTCTGCTAGAGTTAAAGAGCATTATGCCGTATACGCTTCAACTTCAAGCGATGCAGAATCTATTATTGCTACAACACCTATTCTTGAGGAGACATTACAAGTTATGGGTAACCATGCACGTTCTGTAGACCTTTCGGATTATGCAGGTAAAGACATTTATGTTGCATTTAGACATTACAATTGTAACGATCAATGGATTTTAGCTATAGACGACATTGTTGTGCAATCATCGAACGCCTTATCTGTACAAGACGTAAACCTTGAAAACATTACACACTATTACGATATAACTTCTGAAAGCTTAGTTTTAGCTTCTACAGAAGTGTCGTTTTCATCGGTAAGCATTTTTAATATTCTAGGGCAGGAAGTGTTACAGACGCAACTTTCTAAAAGTGAAGAACACATTCGTTTAAATACGCTAAACAAAGGTGTTTATTTAGCAAAAATAATGACTACTAGCGGACAAACAAAAACTATTAAGTTCGTAAAACATTAATTAGGTAGACCTTTACCAAACAAAGAAGGCTGTTTAAAAAAGTTGATTTTTTTCGTCAATCTGAATTTATTTAACTTCGTTGAATCTTCGATTTCAGATTCTCATAATTATTGAATTTCAATATGATGAGATTCTGTGTCAAGCACAGAATGACGCCCTTTTTAACTTTTTAAACAGCCTTCTTTTTTAACTCTTATTAGCCAACTGCCCGCAAGCCGCATCAATATCTTTACCTCGCGATCGGCGTATAGTAACAGTTATATTATTAGCTTCCAAAACCTTGACATACATATCGATTGCCTCGGAATTGGCTTGTTGAAATTCTCCATCGTCTATCGGATTATATTCGATAAGATTAACTTTACTAGGAGCAAATTTACAGAACTGCACTAAAGCATCAACGTCTTTTCGCTTATCGTTTATGCCTTTCCAAACCACATACTCGTAGGTAATCCTACTTTTCGTTTTACTGTACCAATATTCTAAAGCACTTCGCAAATCGGCTAACGGAAATGTAGCATTAAACGGCATGATGGACGTTCTAACCTCATCGATTGCCGAATGCAACGAAACGGCGAGTTTAAACTTTACTTCATCATCGGCCATCTTCCGAATCATTTTTGGCACCCCGGAAGTTGAAACCGTAATACGTCTGGGAGACATTCCCAAACCTTCATCATCGGTAATTTTATCGATAGCTTTAAGTACATTATTATAATTCATAAGTGGTTCGCCCATGCCCATAAATACAATATTACTTAGCGGACGGTCGTGATATAATCTACTTTCGTTATCGATAGCAACTACCTGATCGTAAATCTCGTCTGGATTTAAATTTCGCATGCGCTTTAATCGTGCTGTAGCACAAAAACGACAATCTAAACTACAGCCTACTTGGCTAGATACACAAGCGGTTGTTCTGGATTTTGTTGGAATTAAAACCGACTCCACTACCAAACCGTCATGCAATTGCACAGCGTTTTTTACCGTACCATCGCTACTGCGCTGCATGGTATCGACTTTTATATGATTAATGACAAAATGATTTTCTAACATTTCGCGTGTTGCCTTAGAGACATTCGTCATATCTTCAAAACTGTGCGCACCTTTTCCCCATAACCATTCGTACACCTGATTACCGCGAAATGCCTTATCGCCTTGAGCCACGAAAAACTCACGAAGTTGCTCTTTGGTTAATGCCCGAATATCCTTTTTCTTATCTGCCATAACACTGCAAAAGTAATGAAATTGAATTTAGGTTTGTGTTTATTATATAACCTTAAACCTATTAGAAATTATAAAAAAAGCCTTGACTTAACAAGGCTTTGAAATATTTTAAACGCTAGAAGATTAAAGAATTAACATCGCGTCTCCGTAGCTATAAAACTTGTAATTTTCTTTAACAGCTTCTTCGTAAGCACGCTTAATAAAATCGTGACCTGCAAAGGCTGAAACCATCATTAATAAAGTCGATTTTGGAGTATGGAAATTAGTAATCATACAGTTTGCAATACTAAAGTCGTAAGGCGGGAAAATAAATTTATTGGTCCAGCCATTAAACTCGTTTAAAGTACCTTGAGACGATACCGAACTTTCAATTGCACGCATACACGTAGTACCAACTGCACATACACGACGCTTATTTTTAATTCCGGTATTAATAGTATTTACTGCTTTTTCGTCTATAATTACCTCTTCGCTATCCATTTTATGCTTAGAAAGGTCTTCAACCTCAACTGGGTTAAAGGTTCCTAAGCCCACGTGAAGCGTTACATCTGCAAAATTGATTCCTTTAATTTCCAAACGCTTTAATAAGTGCTTAGAAAAGTGTAACCCCGCAGTTGGAGCAGCAACAGCACCTTCGTTCTTCGCAAAAATGGTTTGGTAACGCTCTTCGTCTTCTGGCTCTACAGCTCTTTTAATGTATTTAGGAAGCGGTGTTTCGCCTAATATCTTTAATTTATTTCTGAATTCCTTATAAGAACCATCGTATAAGAAACGTAAGGTACGCCCTCTGGAAGTTGTGTTATCTATAACTTCGGCTACCAAGGTATCGTCGTCTCCAAAATACAATTTGTTTCCAATTCTTATTTTACGAGCAGGATCTACCAAAACATCCCAAAGACGTTGTTCTTCGTTTAATTCTCGTAATAAAAACACTTCAATACGTGCCCCTGTTTTTTCTTTATTACCAAATAAACGTGCTGGGAACACTTTGGTATTATTAAGAATCATGACATCGTCTTCGTTAAAATAGTCGATAAGGTCTTTAAACTGTTTGTGTTCTATAGTTTGATTTTTTCTATCTAAAACCATTAAACGCGCCTCATCTCTGTTTTCTGACGGGTATTCTGCCAATAATTCTTCAGGTAGTTTAAAATTAAAGTGTGATAATTTCATGTTATGATATTTTAATTTTTAAAATATTGCACGTTAAAACAAGCAATATATTTTTAAGCAAGGTGCAAATATACAACCTCGCAATAGCGGTTGTCAAGTAAATGAATGATTATTATTAAATTAATTTAGAAATTCTACTTTTAATTTTTAATACGATTCCATTTCAAAACCTATTTTTTCGAGATCGTTCCAAAACTCAGGATACGATTTAGACACGACTTCGGCATCATTAACATACATTGGCACACGCAAGGCTAAAGGTGCAAAAGCCATTGCCATGCGGTGGTCGTTATAAGTATCTATGGCAATATTTTCAAAAATATCTGTAGCAGGTTCTAATCGTAATGTTTTATCGGTAACATGTACTTTACCTCCTAACTTTTCTATTTCGGTTTTAAGCGCCTCTAAACGATCGGTTTCCTTAATTTTTAAGGTATGTAAACCCGATAAGTTGCAGGCAATTTTTAAACCAAAACAAGTTACGGCAATAGTTTGTGCAATATCTGGTGCATTAACCAAATCTAAAGTGATATTAGTCTCTTTAGAAATTTCTTTCACTTTTTTTAGTGTAATGGCATTATTGCTAAAGGTTGTTTCTACTCCAAAAGCCTTATAAATTTCTGCTAAAACAGAATCGCCTTGCAACGAATTTGCCTTATATGCCGATAAAGTGATAGATGTACCAACCGCACTTAAAGCCACAATACTAAAGTAATACGACGCCGACGACCAATCGCTTTCTACAGTTAAGGCATTCGCCAAAACGGATGTGGTTTTAGGCGATATGGTTATGGTTTGCCCTTCAAAATGAGCATCTATTCCTAACTGGTGTAATAAATTGAGTGTCATTTTAATATACGGAACCGAAGTAATTTCGCCTACCAAAGTCAATTTTAAACCATTTTTTAAGGTAGAACCTATTAACATTAAAGCCGAAATGTACTGACTACTAACATTGGCTTGAAGACTAACAGCCGACTCGGTAATGGCTTTCCCCGAAATTTTTATTGGTGGGTAACCTTCATTCTCCACGTAAGTTATTTCTGCCCCTAAACTACGCAAGGCATCTACTAGAATTTTTATAGGACGCTCTTTCATACGTTTTGAACCGGTTAGTGTTACCGATTTACCTGACTTACTAGAAAAATAAGCCGTTAAAAAACGCATGGTTGTGCCAGCATGATGGATATCTACAAGCGCTTCCTCCGATTTTAAGGCCTGTTGCATTACCTGAGTGTCATCTGAATTTGAAAGATTCTCCAAAGTAATTTCTGGAAATAAAGCCTGTAAAATTAATAATCTATTCGATTCACTTTTAGAGCCTGTTATGGTTATTTGTAGCGGCTGTGGTAAAACTTTAGAGTGTTTTAAACTGATGTTCATGCTAGATTATTTTAATTTTTCGTTATTATGATGCCTGTCGTGATCGCGCTTGGTTTTCTTATCCATTTTCTTATCGAAAGCGTCTTGTAGGTTAATTCCTGTTTGATTAGCCAAACACAATACCACAAATACAACATCGGCTAATTCTTCGCCTAAATCTTTGTTTTTATCGCTTTCTTTTTCACTTTGTTCGCCATAACGTCTTGCAATTATGCGGGCTACTTCGCCGACTTCTTCTGTAAGTTGAGCCATATTGGTAAGCTCGTTAAAATAGCGTACACCGTGTTCTTTAATCCAAGTATCTACGGCTAGTTGAGCAGCTTCAAGTTTCATTTGTAATTGTATTAAAAAAAGCGCCAAACTCTTATAGCTTTTAAAGCGTGAAGACTTGACGACTTGTTTACTTTAGTATGTAAAATTACTATTTTATTTATAGCTAACCTTTAAAAAAACCGACTTATTCTGTTCCTGCCAAGCCATCTTTAACCAAGATTAACTTTTCGGTTTCTTTGTTAACCATCATTCCCACAAAATCCTTAAACTGCTTATAATCGTTGGCTAAGACAAAAGTGTTATTTATATCGAAATTGACTTTTAAAACTACACGACTACCATCTTGTACAGCCATATAAGTAAATTCGGCTTCTTCTCCATTAAATTTCACTTTAGAACTTTCTGGTAAGGCCTCGACTTTATAGCCTTCGGGTAAAATTAAAGAAATATTATAGCTATAATTGCTTGGGTACGTAAACTCCAGTGGGTAAACACGCTCTTCTTCTTTAAATTCATTTTCGGCAGATGCAAAAAACAACATTGGAGAGATGTATATTTTTTCGCCAATAATTTCGCCTGCGTTTTGTAATTTAAAACTATAAGAATATTGAAGACTTGGTGCGCTTAAAATATCTTCGTTTTTAACCTTATAATTTTCGATTTCTATTTCGCCTTTTCCTTCTTCTAAATCCTGCAAACGTTCGTCGGTACCCATAGCACTATATTCTGTTCTGAAACGCATTGCTGAAGTGTTTTTTAATTGCGCCCGCACTCGACCTTCGGCACTAAAATCGTCATTAAATTTTACTTGAAGGGCATAACTTTCCTCTACGCCTAAAGGATGCATTAAATCTATCCAAGCAGAGCTACCATGCTCTCTTACAATGCGACCTTGCCAATTAATGGCGCGTTTAGGCAAAATATTAGGCATGGCATAACGATCGGTAGCATCTAATAACACCAATTGGTTAGGCAACTCTACTGCTGCTATTACATAATTAAACCCGTTACGTGTAGGAAATAAAGGAATTCCATGACTTTTAGTACTAATTAGTACCGGATTGGCATTTAAGCCTGCGTAACGCAGCATGGCTGTTAACATTAAATTGATATCGCCTACATTCCCAGAGCCTTCTTTATACGCTTTACGCACTCCCTTTTCTGCATAATCGCCATAGTAATCGTTCCAAGCCACTTTCGATTTTACAAAATCGTAAATAAGCGCTATACGTTTTGTTTTATCTGGTGTATTGGCAATTAATGCATTGATATCGTTTTCAAAATACCCTGTTTTAGATAATTGTCCGCCAAAACTTTCATGATCGTAAATGGTTTTTGTAACACTTTCCCAATCGGTTGAGTAATTCTTAATTTGGTTGTCAGGGCCTTTATACATGGCATACTCCCAATTAATTACACAGCGGTAAACATCCATATTATCTATAAATGGCTCTTGTTTTAAAGCAGGAATATTCTCTAAATCTGCTTCGTAAACAGTTTCTGAAAAATCCCATTTCGAGGAACTAAAACTCGTGCTAGTATTTGTGTAATTATCAGTAGTATTTTGTCGATATTTACTCGATAAGTTCGGTACGATTGGCTCTGCTTTGCTTGATTTCTGGATTATATCTCGATTTAGGATTTACATATCGGTTAAAGTGAAAATATTCTGGAATACGCACCGAAAGATCCAGCTTTTTTACAGGAATATCGTATTGTAAAACAACATCGTCTATTGAAATATATGGTGATTGTTTTCGGTATTGAAATTCAACTACACAACCATCTGTAATGTTAGGCATGGTAAATTTTACTTGGTTCCAATATTTATTTGTGCGCTCTTTAAACACACTATTTTTATCTAACTTATCTTTTTCCACTTCACCATCTTTCAAGTAATAGGTGTAACCTTTTAAGTTATTCAATTCTTCGCCTTCTGTGTTTCCTGTATCGTAAAACGCAACACTTTCTGTGGCCCAATCTACACCCTCCTTATCATAAATTTTTATACGTTTTTGCACTTCTGTAACCACGACAAAACCTCTACCTGGTATAAATTGAAAAAATACATTTTCGCTAGCATATAAAATGGTGGCGTGCGCTTCAGGATCTGAAGGATTTGTAGTTTCTTGAAGTTCTGCTTCAGAAACTTTTCCAAATTTATAGTCTTGCGCATAAATAGTGCTGGCAATTAAAAAAATAAGTAGGTTAGTGAGTTTAATCATTGATTTTGAGATTTAATTAATAGTACATTTTTAGCATTATCGTATTTAGAAACAGCAACCCAAAAGTCTCTGTAGGCCTTATAATCTTCTTTGGGGTACAGACCTTTTTTAACAAACAGCTTGCGTTTGTAAACTAGATTTCCGTTTTCTAAATGATCTATTCTGGCAGAATACGTTCCAAACTTAGTCTCTAAAGTTACTGGCTGCTGTAGGGCTTCTACCTCTAAATTATCGTCTAGCTGAAACTCGTATTGGTCTTCATCTAAAAAACCACGATCTATTTTTAAAGGTCTAGTTCGCGAAGTATAACGTGGTGGGATATACGTTATTTTATTAAAAATATTGGGAACAAATAGTAAGCGATTGCCCGTTTTAGACGCATATGATGTTGCCGAAACAGTAACTTGTTCTGTAAATTCTACTAAATCTTTATTATTGGTATACTCAAAACGCTCAACTGTCAGCTCGTTTACATTATCCCACATGTTTTTATATCTCAATTTCTGATCTTTTTCGAGCTCTTCTTCTATACCTTTTGTGCCTCGATATTGCGTGCCATAAGATTTTATATTTACAGTAGCATTAAAGCTACCTGCTGCCTTTAACTGTATATTAGCCGAAGTTTTTAGTAAGTTTTGAGCCGCTTCGTAAGTTGTGGTATGTACAATTTTACCGCCTTCTGGGGTTATAATTAAGGCATCTCTATCGTCTGTGAAATTACCAATATACCCGAATGGGTTTTTCTGGCTCGTGCATTCTAACCATATATAGTCATCTCCATTAGGAATAGTCAATACCGCGTGATTACCTTCGGTAGAAGAAAATGTTTTATCGAAATTTCTAATATCTCTGTCACCATAAATAACCGCATAATATGATGGCACTCCAACAACATCCAATAACGCTTTGGTGTAGTTAGATAAGCCCTTGCAATCGCCATAACTTAAACGATCTACTTCTGATGCTTGCATGGGTTTCCATCCTCCAATTCCAATTTGTACACTTACATATCTGGTTTTTTCTTGAAGATAATTATAAACAATTTTCGCCTTTTCGATATTTGTAGTTGCGTTGGCTGTTAATGCTTTTATTTCGTTTTTCACACTCTCTGGAAGTTCTCTGGTGTTTACCAAAAGGCTTTCATGCATCCACTTACCAAAATCGGTCCAACTGGTATTAACTCCTTTTACCCCTTTCATATCAAAAGTTTGCAAAGCCGCTTTTACATAAGGAGCATAACTAAAAAACTCGGGGCTATAAGCTTCGGGTTTAATAGCCGTTAAGTTTTCTGCTACATAATGGAATTCGCCCTTCTTAGTAATATTATAATCTTCTAAATGCGACTCTTTAAGCGATAACGGAATATTGGTGTCGTTTATAATTTGGTACGACGATGATAGCACACTTGTGTAATGCCCTTCTAAAGGAGACCAACGCGGAATAAAAGCCGTCATTTTATGCTCGACTTCCGAAACAAACTCTATGGTATATGGATATTTTGCCGAGGCATAATCTAAGTATTTAATTCTATCATCATTATAAATTGAAATACCGTCTGCTCGTGCCACATCCTTAAAGTCTTTCTCTTTATAACGTTTTATTTTTTCGCCCAACGCGTTATATACAGTAGCTTCTAATACTTTTATTTTTGTAGTGCCATCGTACGACTCGTAAGTATATCCTTTATAATCGCCCGACTCGTTAAATATGGTTACGGTCCGATGCGTTTTTACAAGCATCCTGTTATAATCTAGAATATGAATTTGGACATCGTTATTCTTGACCAAAGCATTAGAATCTTGCTTTAAAATAGCGGTTGTAATCGTTGAAGCACTTAAATCTGTTTGGGCAAAAACAGATGTAGGAAGGCATAGCAAGGCCAAGCCTATAAAAATAGTTTTAAACATAATTAGGTTAAGTTAGCGCCTAAAACTATGTTAATTTATGTTAAAAACAAATAAAAAAAGTAATTATTCCTTGTTTTTGGTATCAATGATTATGGTTACAGGACCGTCGTTTAACAAGTCTACTTTCATATCGGCACCGAACTCTCCGGTTTCCACGGGCTTATTTAAATGCGTTTGCAACTGATTTACAAAACTTTGATACAACGGTACTGCCACATCGGGTTTTGCTGCTTTAATATAACTTGGCCTGTTTCCTTTTTTGGTAGCAGCATGTAATGTAAACTGACTTACAACTAGGGCTTCACCATCAATATCTACAAGCGAATTATTCATAACCCCTTCGTTATCGTTAAAAATACGCAAGTTTGCTATTTTATTGGACAGCCATTTCAGGTCTTCCTGTGAATCATCGTTTACGACACCCAATAAGATTAAAAGGCCCGATTGAATTTGAGCCACTTTTTGTTCGTTTATGGTTACACTAGCCTGCGTTACACGTTGAATTACAGCTTTCATTAAAATTCTCCTTTTTCTTTATCCCAATTATCGGTACGGTAATTTTCGTCTTCGCCTTCAATAATTTGCAAATAACTTCTGTATCGCGAAAAAGCGATCTCATCACGATCTAGAGCTTCTTTCACGGCACATTTAGGTTCTTCTATATGTAAACAGTTATTAAATTTACAATCTTGTTTTAAAGCAAAAAATTCTGGAAAATAATCGCCAACTTCCTCTTTTTCCATATCAACAACTCCAAAACCTTTTATACCAGGCGTATCTATAATCTGGGCTCCGAAATCTAAATCGAACATCTCTGCAAAGGTTGTCGTGTGCTGCCCTTGCATGTGCTGAACCGAAATAGCTTTAGTTTTTAAGTCTAAAGATGGCTCTATGGCATTTACCAATGTAGATTTACCCACACCAGAATGCCCTGCAAACATGCTAACCTTTCCGGCCATTAATGCTTTTACTTTGTCTACATTTTTACCTGTTTCGGCAGAAATACCAATACACTCATACCCTATTTTTCGATACACCGCCGCAAGATACTTTACCTCCAGAATTGTATCGTCATCGTAAGCATCAATCTTATTAAATAACAAAATGGTTTTTACCGAATAAGCTTCGGCTGTCACCAAAAACCGATCTATAAAACTGGTTAATGTGGGCGGATTATTTATGGTAATTAACAAAAATACTTGATCGACATTCGCAGCAATAACGTGAGTTTGCTTAGAGAGGTTTACAGATTTTCTAACAATATAATTTTTGCGGTCGTGAATGTGATGAATAACCCCTGTGGTAACATTATTTGAGGTTTCCAACTCGAAATCTACTATATCGCCTACAGCAATTGGGTTTGTACTTTTAATACCTTTAATTCTAAACTTCCCTTTTATTCGGCAGTCGTAAATAGCACCTAATTGCGTTTTTACGGTGTACCAGCTTCCTGTAGATTTATATACTGTTCCTGTCATTCAAAATTTTTAAATCCGAAGTACAAAGAAACGACTTTTCAAATTAACTATTTATGTATATTAGATTTAATAATTAAACCTGTTTTTATGAAAACCCTGCTAACAACCTTAACTTTAAGTCTTTTTACTTGTACTATGCTGGCTCAAGTAGAATACAAAATAATAACGTCTATCGAATCTATTGTTCCTAATGGATTAGGCCGATCGCGTTTAATATCATCGCAAGAAAATAGAAACTACAAAGATTTTACAACCGAACAAACCGAAGACGATAATTCTAGAAACAAATCCGACAGAAGTGAATTACGCGTTAAAGATTTTGAAGAAACCAAACTACTAAACTTCTACAATATAGGCGGCATACGTTTTCAAAACATAGCGGCCAACGATGTTTTAGTTAGCTCTAAAATTAACAGCATGACGGCAGAAGGTTGGGAACTTGCCTTTGTTACCAGCGCTGTTGAAAGCGACTCCGGAACAGAAGATGGCCAAGGCATTTTTATTACAAGATACATTTTTAAACGCGCCACTCCTTAAACTAAAGCAATACAAATAATAACAAAAGCCTGACTAAAAAGTAGTCTTATACGAATATAAAACACTTTAGTCAGGCTTTTGTAACTTTAAAATCAACTAAAATTATCCTTTAATAATTTTTTCTTGATGGTTTATAGATTCTTGATGGATGGCTTTAAACATCTTTAAAACAAACTCTTCGCTTAAGCCATGAGCTTCGCCTTCTAAAACCATTTTTCCTAAAATTTCGTTCCAGCGTTTACTCTGTAACACTTGTACGTTTTTTTGTTTTTTAAGTTCCCCAATACCATCTGCAGCTTTCATACGCTTACCTAACAACTCGATAATTTGGTTATCTACCACATCTATTTGCGCTCTTAAAAACTCTAACGATTTATTGTATTCTTCTTCAGAGTGGGTTTCTTTTCTAATTTTAAGATCTTTCATAATTTGCACAAGACTATCTGGTGTTACTTGTTGTGCAGCATCGCTCCAAGCATTTTCAGGGTCGAAATGCGTTTCAATCATCAATCCATCAAAATTTAAATCTAAGGCCATTTGCGATACATCAAAAATCATATCACGTTTTCCCGTAATGTGCGACGGGTCGTTAATTAATGGAATATCTGGAAATTTATTTTGGAATTCGATAGCCAACTGCCACTCTGGATTGTTGCGGTACTTTGTTTTCTCGTAAGTCGAGAATCCACGATGAATGGCTCCTATATTTTTAACACCTGCACTGTAAATACGCTCTATACCACCTAACCATAGGGCTAAATCTGGATTTACTGGGTTTTTAATTAATACAGGCTTATCTGTTCCTTCTAATGCATCGGCGATTTCTTGCATAATAAAAGGACTTACAGTAGATCGTGCACCAATCCACAACATATCTATATCGTGCTCTAAAGCCAATTTTACATGAGTTGCGTTGGCTACTTCTGTACACACTTTCATTCCTGTTTCGGCTTTCACTTTCTGCAACCATTTTAATCCTAAAGCACCAACACCTTCAAACATTCCTGGTCGTGTTCTTGGTTTCCAGATACCAGCTCTAAAATAACTTACATCGGTATCTTTTAACTGATGTGCAATTTTTAATACTTGCTCTTCGGTCTCTGCGCTACAAGGCCCTGCAATTACCAAAGGGTGGTCTAATTGCAAATTGTCTAGCCAAGTTCTCATCTCTTTCGTGTTTTCCATAATGTTACTGTTTAAGCAATTCCTTTTAAAATATCTTTTATGCGATTTGTATTTTTCATCTCATCAAAAATAGCTTCAAAGTCATCTGATTCTAATAAATTTTTAAATTGATTAAGGTTGTTAATATATTCATTTAATGTCTCTACAACATTGGTTTTATTTTGTTTAAAAATAGGGGTCCACATTTCTGGCGAACTTTTTGCCAAGCGCACTGTTGATGCAAATCCACTACCTGCCATATCAAAAATATCACGCTCGTTACGTTCTTTTTCGATTACGGTTTTCCCCAACATAAACGAACTGATATGCGACAAATGCGACACATACGCAATGTGTTTATCGTGCGACTCCGGATTCATATATCGAATGCGCATGCCTAAATCTGAAAACAGACTTAATGCGCGCTCCTGAAGCTTAAATGCCGTTTTTTCTACATCGCAAATAATATTTGTTTTCTGTTTAAACAAGTCGTTAATGGCAGCTTGCGGACCAGAAAACTCGGTTCCTGCAATAGGATGAGCCGCCAAATAATTTCTCCGATTGGGATGATGTTCAACAGCCTTACAAATATCTTGTTTGGTAGAACCTACATCTATTACCAACGTGTCGTCTGCTATAAGATCTAATATTTCTGGAAGCAACTTCACTGAAGCATCTACAGGAATTGAAAGAATAACAACATCGGCATCGGCTACGACTGCTAGGTCACCTGTTTCATCAATCAAACCAGAATTTAACGCGGCAGTTATATGCGCTTCATTAGCATCTACTCCTATAATTTTAATCTCTGGACGTAGTTTTTTCAGGTCTTTAACCATACTCCCACCTATTAAACCAATGCCAATAACTACTACATTTTTCATAGATTTTTATTTTGCATTAAATGTAATACGTTTTATAGCCTCTTCTAGATTTTGTTCGGAAGCACAAAGCGAAAACCGAATGTATCCAGCACCTTGGCTCCCAAAAATTATCCCTGGCGTAATAAAAATGGAATTATTATATAAAATCTCGTCTATAAATGTTTCGGCATTAACGCCTTCTGGCAATTTAGACCACACAAATAAACCTGATGCATTTTTATCGTAAGTACATCCTAGGGCATCGGCCAATTCCCAAACCAGTTCACGACGTTTTTGGTACACATTATTTAGGCTAGTAAACCACATTTTTGTACTTTTTAAAGCTTCAACAGCCCCCATTTGAATGCCATAAAACATACCGGAATCCATATTGCTTTTCACCTTTAAAATCGCATTTATATGCTTGGCGCTTCCTAAAACCATACCTACACGCCAACCCGCCATATTAAAGGTTTTACTTAGCGAATTTAGTTCTACACAAACCTCTTTTGCGCCGGTAACACTTAAAATACTTTGCGGATGCTCGTTTAAAACAAAACTATAAGGGTTGTCGTTTACAACTAAAATATTATTACGTTTTGCGAAAGCCACTAAATCTTCATACAGTTTTTTTGAAGCATTTGCTCCGGTTGGCATGTGCGGATAATTTACCCACATTAGTTTCACTTTACTTAAATCGGTTTGCTGTAAGGCTTCTAAATCTGGCAACCAAGCATTATTTTCATCTAGATTATAAGTTACAGCCTTAGCTTCAACCAATTTGGTTACCGATGCATAGGTTGGATATCCTGGATTAGGAATCAACACCTCGTCTCCCGGATTTAGAAACGCCATAGAAATATGTAAAATACCTTCTTTACTCCCCATTAAAGGCAGTATTTCGGATGCCGGATCTGCATCCACACCAAACTGCGATTTATAAAAACCAGCCATGGCTTCGCGCAATTCTGGCAAACCTTGATAACTCTGATACTGATGCGCTGTAGGGTTTAAAAAACTATTGGTTATTGCATCGACCACACGTTGTGGTGGCTGCAAATCTGGGCTACCTATTCCTAAATTTATAATAGGTTTCCCGCTTGCTTTTAAAGCATTTACTTCTCTTAACTTTTTAGAAAAGTAGTATTCTTCTACAGTTTGTAACCGGTTTGCTACAGTTATCATAATTTTGCGTTTTTATATTCGCCCAAAACTTTAAATTCTTGTGCCATTATTTTTAAAATAGACTTTGCTTTTTCAAAATTTTTATATTTCAAAAAGGTTACATCTACAAAAAAGGCGTATTTCCAAGGTGTTTCGATTTTGGGTAACGACTGTATTTTTGTTAAACTCATTCTGCAATCGCTCAATACATTTAAAACACTGGCCAGACTACCACGTTTATGTTCTAACTCAAAACGCAACGACGCTTTGTTAATTTCACTTTCGTCTAATACCGAGTTTTGAGTTTTTACTATTACAAATCGTGTTTCGTTTTCTTTAATAGTTTGTATGCCTTCTGCTAAAATTTCCAAATTAAAAATGTCGGCAGCTGTTTTACTTGCAATTGCGGCTATTCCTTTTAAATTGTTTTTGTTAATACGCTCTGCAGTTTCGGCAGTATCTTTATCTTCAATAAGTTTTATAGTTGGATATTTTTTTAAAAACTCTTTACACTGTAATAAAGCCATTGGGTGTGAGTGCACCTCGGTAATATCTGCTATAGTTTGTCCTGGCAAAGCCATTAAATTATGTTGAATATCTAGATAATGCTCACCTATTATATGCAGGTTATTTTTATCTATCAAAGCATAATTAGGAATAATAGAGCCTGCAATAGAATTCTCGATGGCCATGATAGCCACGTCGCTCTGCCCTGTTATTAGATGATCTACCAACTTGTCGAACGACAAACATTCGTCTATCTCTACGTGCTCATCAAAATAATGTTTGGCAACAATATGATGAAACGAACCTTTAACGCCCTGAATGGAAACTCTTTTAATCATATAAACAAAAAAAGTCCCGATTTTCATCGAGACTTCATATTAAAATTTATGTTATAAATTACACATATAAGGTCTCGCTCTTTTAGCTAAAAAAGAAATAAAACCAGTTAAAATATGTGAAATTTGTGTTTTGCATATCTTGCATTTTGTTGGCATAAAAGTAATTAATAATTTCACATTTCAAAATGAATATTTTATTTTTTTTCAAACTTTCATAAAGTTTTAAAGATTTTAACGTATTTAAGCTTTTCAATTGGATATTGTTTATTTTTGACCAAATTTTTTTAAAATGTCTATAAAGGTAGAATCGCTAACCAAAACTTATGGTTCTCAACACGCGTTACAACACGTTTCTTTCTCAATAGGAAAGCCTGAAATCGTTGGTTTTTTAGGGCCTAACGGCGCTGGAAAATCGACTATGATGAAGATCTTAACCACGTATTTAAGTGCAACAAACGGCCATGCCGAAGTTAATGGATACGATGTTAATACCAACAAACAGCAGGTCCAAAAAAGTGTTGGTTATTTACCTGAACATAACCCGCTGTATTTAGACATGTTTGTAAAAGAATATTTAGCTTTTAACGCCAATATTTACAAAGTAAGCAAGTCTCGCATTCAAGAGGTTATAGACTTAACAGGATTAAGTCCCGAAGCCCATAAAAAAATTGGTCAGTTATCTAAAGGGTATCGCCAACGTGTTGGTTTGGCCAATGCACTACTTCACGATCCAGATGTTTTAATTTTAGATGAACCAACAACAGGTTTAGACCCTAATCAATTAGTTTCTATTAGAGAACTGATTAAAACCATAGGCAAAACCAAAACCGTGTTTTTATCTACACACATCATGCAAGAGGTCGAAGCGATGTGCGATCGTGTTATTATAATAAATAAAGGTGAAATTGTTACCGACAAAAAACTAAAAGACTTACACGAAGGTAAAGACCAGATTGTAGTTGTTGAATTTGATTATAGGGTTGAAGATGCTTTTCTTTTACGCTTACCACATGTTAAGTCGGTTAAAAACACTTACGATTTTGTTTACGAAATCACTTTTAATACCGAAAAAGACATGCGACCAGCTGTTTTTGATTTCGCTCACGACAACGCCTTAAAAATTCTACAACTCAATCAAAAAAATGAAAGTTTAGAAGAATTGTTTAGAAATTTAACACAAGACTAATTTATAAAAATTAGCTCTCCTTTATAAAGCGCTTTCAGGTTAACCGTTTCTGGTCTATTTACAGACAACACATTACCTGTGCCTAATATTTCGCCGGTTAGCGACAGTAATGGATTTACAATCATATCGTTTGTACCTCTATGGTAAATATCAATATGCTGGGCATGTAATTGCTCGCCTTCAAATCTACCTGCACCGGCATAAAATCCGATATTTAAATTTTGGACAACACCCGACAAATAGAATACTGCAATATTATTAGACACAATTTGTAAATCGGTTACCGATACATTAAGTCGAAAATCACCTACATTAAAACTCTCATCAGCATTGAAATCTTCCGAAATCAAAATTAACTTCCCTAGCCTTAAAGTCCCCTCCGAAACCACGTCGAACTGCGACGAATGTCTAATCTGATAAATGTTTGGAGTTGTAACTATTATTTTAGTAGGCTTGTAATCGCGCACCAAATTACAAATATTATTATCGGTTAAAACCAGTTCTCCGTTCTCAACATTAACCGAAACGTCATTCATTAAATTCTCCCCTGCCTCAACAACCACCGAAACTATGCTATCTTGTTTTATGGTAAGTTGAATGTTTTGATTTACCAGAATTTTATCAAAAGTCTTTTCTACAGTTATCGTTTTAGACAATGTTTTTCCCGCTGTCTGAAAACAATCGTTCGCATCCTCGCTATTACAAGCAAAAGCAACACAAATAAGGCATAGTAATAAGATCTTTTTCATTCTTTTAATCTTTAGTTGATCTGAAATAGTATCAATATCAAACGAATTTCAGAAACAATTTTCTTTGCATACAAGGCATTTTTTCGACTAAAAAACAATTCGTGTATTCGTGGCAAGCTTACCATTTATTTTATATACGTATTCCCACTCCAAACTCTACACACTCTGCTTTCGCGCCATGCGACTTTAAAGTTATGGCTCCAAACCATTTCTCGCCAAAATAGCGTTTAAGACCGATTCGTAAATAGGTACGTCCTTCAAAATCGAACGGATAATATACGTAATACCCAAACTGAGTTTCTACAGACATTTTATTAATAAACAATTCGTGGCCAGCAAAAAGACCTACGCGCTTATAATCGGTGTCGGGATCAACCCTTTCTTCAGGAAATGCCACAGCTTTAAAAGCAATTAATTCCTTTAAAAAATTCGAAAAAAAGATATCCGTTCCAAATTGCACAGCACTTTTTCTAGACAAGCGTTTATCGGCATAAGCAGAAACTACATAAAACGGAAATTGCCCCATTCCAATAAGATCGCTTTCGTTTAAACCACTTCTAAACGCAAAATTAAACTTTATGGGTTCTGTTACTTTTTCTTGGTCTTTATAAATATACTCGGGATCGGCTTCATCTAAATTATAAGTTAGTCCCACGTTTAGCAACAACGAGTTAATGCTCGCATTCGGCGCCTTAACATTGGCATTGGAATAATGAATAACCGAAGCTCCTGCCTGCAACCCGAATCTACCAAAAATACGCTCTCGCTTATAGTTCAACATAAAATAAGTGCTACTAAGCAAGGTCGTTCCAAAGGCAGTGTTTTTGTAATTTGTATACTTATCGTAAGGATTTGTATTGTAAGCCAGCCCCTGCCCTACGCGAAATAATAAACGTCGCTTAAAAAAGTAAAAATTGTAATGGGCATACAGCGCAAAGTTATTCCCTAAGGTTTCATTTTTTAAATCTTGATAAGAGAATGAAACCCCATAATCGGGGTAATTATACCCTTGTTGCCAATCTTGCTCCCCAAACGTTTTCTTGTTCCAACCAATAATAACACCTTCTGGATGGCCCTGAATTAAATGCAGAATATTTTTGTTATGAAGCGCAATATTTCCTCCAAAATAATTAACATCGAAAAAGGAAGCACTTGTATTTTCTTGAGACCTTAAAACCGAACTTAAGGCAATACAAAATAGAAGAATAAATTTTTGCTTCATAAACCAATTTATGAAGCAAAAATAAGAGAATTATTAGAATAGCGCCGATGCTATGGCTTTAATATTGTCGCTTTTTCCCATAGAATAATAATGTAAAAACGGCACACCTGCATCTCGCAATTCCTTAGACTGCTGAATAGCAAACTCTATGCCTACTTGCCTTACCGATTTACTATCTTTACACCCCTCTACAGCATCAATTAAATCTTCTGGTAAATCAATTTTAAAAACCTGAGGTAAAATCTGTAAATGACGTTTAACAGCTATGGGTTTAATACCTGGAATTATTGGCACTGTAATTCCAATAGCTCTGGCCTTTTCTACAAAATCGAAATATTTTTGATTATCGAAAAACATCTGCGTCACTACATAATCGGCACCCGCATCCACCTTAGCTTTTAAGCGTTTTAAATCCGTATTTAAGGAAGGGGCTTCCATGTGCTTTTCTGGGTAACCCGCAACACCCACACAAAAATCGTAATTGTGCTCTACCTGAATATCGTCGTGCAAATATTTACCGTTGTTTAAATTCGAAATTTGTTCTACTAGTTCGCTAGCATACTTGTTACCGCCTTCGGTTGGTGTAAAATACGGCTCGTCTTTTCTAGCATCGCCGCGTAAGGCAACCACATTATCAATGCCTAAATAATGACAATCGACTAACACGTATTCGGTTTCTTCTTTAGTAAAACCACCACATAATAAATGCGGAATCGCATCTACTTTGTACTTATGCATAATAGAGGCACAAATGCCTACAGTACCAGGTCGCATACGTGTAATTCGCTTATCCAGAAGGCCATTACCTTTATCGACATACACGTACTCTTCTCTAGAGGTGGTGACATCTATAAACGGTGGATTAAACTCCATTAACGGATCGATATTATTATACAAATCCTGAATATTTTTCCCCTTCTGCGGCGGAATTACCTCAAACGAAAACATTGTTTTTCCGTTTGCATTTTTTATATGGTCTGTTACTTTCATTAGTTCTGTAATGGTATGTTACAAGAAATAAGCCGCCATTAAAGCAGATGCTGCTAGCATAAAAAGCTGTAAAAAAAATTTAATTTCTGTACTTAATCGTTTCATTTTACTTTTTATGCAAACTTCTTATTTCTTTAAAATTTTATTATTAGAGGAATTAAAACAAATTGTTAATTTTTCCTTCTATTATTTTGGCGTTACCCAAGGGTCGCGCTTTCTGTTATATCTTTTTTTCGTGCCTCAAAAAAGGATGCCACGGCAATCGCTAACGCAAGTTTACAAGCAAACTCTTCACGTAGTCGTAATTCTGCTCGTATTCCCAGTATATCCACCTTCCATCTAAATAATCGGTTAAAATATACGTTTCGCTAAGCGATTTTATTCGGGATAGTGCAATCACTTTTTCCGAAAAACCTGCTACTTCTACAGATTCCAAAACCTCTTTATTTTCAGAATCGTATCCATGCGAAATAACATGGCTACCAAGATTTAATGTTATAAAACTCATATTTAATCTGCGATATTAGGATGTAGCCACTTTAAAGCCTTGGCTTTATCGATGCCTTTTCTGTTAGCGTAATCTGTTACTTGGTCGTCGGTGATTTTTCCTAAACCAAAATATTTCGATTCTGGATTTCCAAAATAATACCCCGAAACCGCAGCTGCTGGCCACATGGCTAAACTTTCGGTAAGCTTTACACCTATTATTTTTTCGACATCTAAAAGCTCCCATATCGTTTCTTTTTCAAGATGATCTGGACACGCTGGATAACCTGGCGCCGGACGAATCCCTTTGTAACTTTCCTTAATTAAATCGTCGTTAGTTAAATCTTCGTTTGCTGCGTAGCCCCAATGTTTGGTTCGTACTTGCTTATGTAAATACTCAGCAAAGGCTTCGGCAAATCGGTCGGCTATGGCCTGCGCCATAATACCATTATAATCGTCGCCTTTGGCACGATAACTATCGGCCAATTCCTGAGCGCCGAAAATCCCAACGCAAAACGCCCCGATATAATCGGTTTTACCGCTGTCCACTGGTGCAATAAAATCGGCCAACGCATGATTCGGAACACCTTCGCGCTTACTTAACTGCTGACGTAAGGTTCTAAATACCGCTACTTCTTTTCCTTTCTTCTTCACCGAAATATCGTCGTCGTTAATCGTGTTGGCTTCAAACAATCCAAAAACAGCTTTCGGCTTCAACAGCTGTTTGGCGATAATTTCTTCAATCATCTCCTGCGCTTCCTTATACATAATAGATGCCTGCTCGCCAACAACTTCATCGGTTAAAATATCCGGAAATTTCCCGTGTAAATCCCAGCTTCTAAAAAACGGACTCCAATCGATATAAGGCACCAATTCTTTTAAACTTAATTGCTTTAACATCTGAACACCTAATTCTTTAGGCTTTACAATGTCTGCTGTTTCCCAATCGATTTTATATTTACGTTTACGTGCTTCATCAATCGAAATATACGATTTTTGCTTGCCGCGTTTTAAAAACTTCTCACGAAATTCGTCGTAATCTTTTTTAAGTTTAGCTACGTATGCGTTCGATGTTTTCTTATTCAACAAATCGCCCACAACAGTCACCGCACGCGAAGCATCGTTAACATGTACCACAGCATTTTTATACTGCGGATCGATTTTCACAGCCGTATGCGCTTTCGATGTGGTCGCGCCACCAATCAATAAGGGCACATTAAAATTTTCGCGCTGCATTTCCTTAGCCAAATACACCATTTCGTCAAGCGATGGCGTAATCAATCCGGAAAGTCCAATTGCATCCACACGCTCTTTTATGGCGGTTTCTATAATTTTTTCTGGCGGCACCATCACGCCCAAATCGACGATTTCGTAGTTGTTACAAGCCAGTACCACACTTACAATATTTTTACCAATATCGTGAACATCACCCTTTACGGTTGCCATTAACACCTTACCAACAGGCTCTGATTCATCTGATTTTTCAGCTTCGATAAACGGATTTAAATAGGCCACGGCTTTCTTCATCACACGCGCCGATTTCACCACCTGAGGCAAGAACATTTTTCCAGCACCGAATAAATCTCCAACCACATTCATACCAATCATTAAATGCCCCTCAATCACATCAATTGGCTTTTCAGATTCTAATCTGGCAGCTTCAACATCTTCAATAATAAAAGCATCAATGCCTTTTACCAAAGCATGGGTAATACGATCTTGCACCGGGTTTTCACGCCACGATAAATCGACTGTTTTTTCGGCTTTTGTGCCTTTTACAGTTTCGG
Organism: Bacteroidia bacterium; assembly: GCA_030427735.1. Taxonomy (GTDB): domain Bacteria; phylum Bacteroidota; class Bacteroidia; order Flavobacteriales; family Flavobacteriaceae; genus Formosa. The sequence goes on from JAUIBP010000010.1 coordinate 83,736, forward strand.
CAAAATCGAGTAAGCGTTCGGTAGCATCATCCCGACGGTCTAAAATAACGTCTTCAACATGTTCTAATAAATCCTTTGGAATATCGTCGTAAACCTCCAACATGGTCGGGTTTACGATGCCCATATTCATTCCCGCCTGAATGGCATGATATAAAAATACCGAGTGCATGGCTTCGCGAACGGTATCGTTTCCTCTAAATGAGAACGATACGTTACTCACACCACCACTCACACTTACATTCTCCAGGTTTTCACGTACCCAACGTGTGGCTTCAATAAAATCGATAGCGTTTTTACGGTGTTCGTCCATTCCGGTTGCTACCGGAAAGATGTTTAAATCGAAAATAATATCTTCGGACGGAAAACCTACTTTATCAACCAAAACGCGATACGAACGTTCTGCAATTTCAATTCTCCGTTCATAATTATCGGCCTGACCAACCTCATCGAACGCCATTACGATAACTGCTGCGCCGTAGCGTTTAATTTGTTTGGCTTCCCAAATGAATTTTTCTTCACCTTCTTTTAAAGAAATAGAGTTCACCACACATTTTCCTTGCACCACCTGTAAACCAGCTTCGATAATTTCCCACTTGGAACTATCGATCATCATCGGCACACGCGAAATATCGGGCTCGGCAGCGATTAAATTCAGAAAACGCACCATCGATTCTTTGCCATCAATCAATCCGTCGTCCATATTAATGTCTACAATCTGTGCACCACCATCTACTTGATGACGGGCAATATCGAGCGCTTCATCAAATTTTTCTTCTTTAATTAATCGAAGAAATTTTCGTGAACCCGCTACGTTTGTGCGCTCACCAACGTTTATAAAGTTACTGTTCTCGTTTAAAACCAATGGCTCTAAACCAGACAGTTTCATGTATCTAGTTTGGTTGATAGTTGCTCGTTGTTTGTTGTTTGTCTCACTCATAACTAATGTTTCTTGTAATAGTTAATAAATCCGTTGAGTAACTTTTTACAAGTTTCTATTTGAGATAATATCGTATTTAATTTTTCTTTCTCTATAAAATTCAGATCATTGATTGTATTCTTACGTCTTCTCAGACCCTTCAGGTTTTAAAAACCTAAAGGGTCTTTACCTACGACTAACAACTAACTGCTCGCCTTGGCTCGTACTTCGCTGCTATATCCGCAATCACTTTAATATGCTCTGGTGTGGTTCCGCAGCAGCCTCCAATGATATTGATTAAATTTTTCTTGAGATATTCCTCAATTTGCTCACCCATTTCCTCTGGAGTTTCATCGTATTCTCCAAAAGCATTTGGCAATCCAGCATTAGGATGTGCCGAAATAGCGAAATCTGTTTTATTGGCAATTGCTTCTAAATGAGGCTGCAATAAATTTGCCCCTAAAGCACAGTTAAAGCCAATCGACAATAACGGAATATGCGATACCGAAATTAAAAAAGCTTCGGCTGTTTGCCCTGAAAGTGTTCTACCTGAAGCGTCGGTAATCGTACCGCTTAACATGATTGGCACATCAATATTCCGTTCATCCTTTACTTCTTCGATCGCAAATAAAGCCGCTTTGGCATTTAAAGTATCGAATACCGTTTCTACCAACAATAAATCGGCACCACCATCTAATAAGGCTTCTACTTGTTGTTTGTATGCGATACGTAATTCATCAAACGTTACGGCTCGATACCCCGGATCGTTTACATCGGGAGACATGCTTGCCGTACGGTTTGTTGGTCCTATAGACCCTGCAACAAAACGCGGTTTGTGTGGTTCCTTTGCTGTGAATTCGTCGGCAACTTCCTTGGCTATTTTAGCCGATTCGTAATTCAGTTCATACACCAAATCTTCCATTTGGTAATCGGCCATAGCAATGGTTGTTCCCGAAAAGGTATTGGTTTCCACGATATCGGCACCAGCTTCAAAATATTTGGCGTGCACCTCTTTTATAGCTTGGGGCTGGGTTATGGACAATAAGTCGTTATTGCCTTGTAATGGGATTGGAAAATCTTTAAATCGTTCACCTCGAAAATCTGCTTCGGTGAATTTATAACGCTGCAACATGGTACCCATAGCACCATCGAGTACTAAAATGCGTTCCTGCAAAGCTTGTTGTATGTTAGACATGTTTGATGTTTATTATCAATATGTCATCAGGAAAGAAAGGAAATATTTCTTGGGTTATCTGCCCCTTTGAATATGGTTTTCATAGAGTAGAATGTAGCACCTTCTTTAAATGTGGTAAAGGGTTGCTAAGGCTTCACCGGGTCTATTCCCTCTGCCTTTCGTGATAACGAAATCAATATGATTATGAACTAAGATGCAAATTAAAGTAATAATTTTATAATTACCTCATTTTACCATCAATTATTATTTTACTCGAACAAAGTAGATGACAAATACCTATCGCCACGATCGCAAATTATTGCAACAACAACACCTTCTTCTAAAGTTTCTATAATTTTTAAGGCACTCGCTACGGCACCGCCACTACTCATTCCGCCAAAAACACCTTCTTGTTTTGCTAAACGTTGAGTAGTAAGTTTGGCATCGACTTCACTGACCTCGACAACTTGATCGACTTTCGATTTATCGAAAATCTCTGGTAAATAAGCTTCGGGCCATTTACGAATTCCTGGAATTTTGGCGTCGTCTGTTGGTTGTGCACCAACAATAGTGATATTTTTATTTTTTTCTTTTAAAAAGGTAGATACCCCCATAATGGTTCCTGTAGTCCCCATAGCCGATACAAAATGCGTGATTTCGCCATTGGTCGCCTCCCAAATTTCGGGCCCTGTGGTTTTATAATGGGCTTTCCAATTGTCTGGATTGGAAAACTGATTGAGAATGAAATACCCTTTTTCCTCATGAAGTTTTATTGCCAAATCGCGAGCACCTTCTATACCTACTTCTGCTGGCGTTAAAATAAGTTCGGCACCAAAAGCCCGCATGGTTTTTATACGCTCTTCGGTTGAATTCTCTGGCATAATGAGTACCATTTTCAGCTCTAATAATTGTGCTATAAGCGCCAAAGCAATTCCTGTATTACCGCTAGTTGCTTCAACTAAAGTGTCTCCTTTTTTAATATCGCCACGTTTAAGCGCTTCATTAATCATATTAAAAGCCGGGCGATCTTTTACACTTCCTCCAGGATTGTTACCTTCTAATTTTAAGAACAATCGCACCTTCGGATTGTTGTGCAAATGCTTAACCTCTACTAAGGGCGTGTTGCCTATTTGATCTAAAATTGATTGGGATTTAATCATTACGAGATCTAATTTTAAATTCCTTTTGATATGTTAAAATAGAATTTTCAGGAACAGATATAGTTACACAAACATTGGCTCCAATAATAGAATTGGCACCAATTACCACATCGCCTCCTAAAATAGTGGCATTCGCATAGATAATAACATTATTTTCGATTGTTGGATGCCGTTTAGTAAAAGACAAACTTTTTTTCACCTGTACCCCACCAAGCGTTACTCCTTGATAAATTTTCACATTGTTTTTAATCACCGATGTTTCGCCAATTACAATACCAGTAGCATGATCTATAAAAAAGGAATCTCCTATTTCTGCACCTGGATGGATGTCGGTTCCTGTAATACCGTGCGCATATTCGCTCATCATACGTGGGATAATTGGAACGTTTAACTGAAATAACTCATGACTTAAACGGTAAATGGCAATGGCGTAAAATCCAGGATAAGCCAAGTACACTTCTTCTAAACTTTTGGCCGCAGGATCATGTTGCTCTATAGCTATTGCATCCAAATCTAATCGACGTCTGATACTTGGTAATTGAAATTTAAATGTTTCCCAGATTTGAAACGCATTTGCAATTTCTAATTTGGTAGCCATATCTAAAAATAAGGTTTCTAAATGTTGTAATTCGGAGGCTGGCTCGTCATCAAACAACACGTAATACAAATTTTTAGTAAATCGCTCTATGGTATCCTTTATACGAACATTGTATATTTTTGAAACTAACTTATCTTGTAGTTTTGAATTTTCGGCCATAATTTCAACTTTTGGTTTTATAACAGTCGCATTAACCTCTACGAATTTACACAGTATTTAACTAACAATGTAATAAAAAACCAAATTTATACAATAGCCTGCACAACCGCTTTTGGCGCTTCTTTACGCGAACCATCAAAACCATCGATACCACTTACCGTAGTATACTTAAGCACGTATTTTTTACCCGGATTGATAATTTTATAAGCTGACTGACACATTAAAGTTGCTTCGTGGAATCCACAAAGTATCAGTTTTAATTTCCCCTCGTAGGTATTTACATCTCCGATGGCGAATATTCCTGGAATGTTGGTTTGATAATCTACAGTGTCTACTTTTATTGCATTTTTTTCGATTTCCAATCCCCAGTTTCCAATAGGCCCCAATTTAGGCGACAGCCCAAATAACGGAATAAAATGATCGGTTTCAATTTGAGTATCTTCACCATCTTTGGTAACTGTTATGGCCTCGATTTTACCGTTACCGTGTACAGCCGTAACCTCTGCTGGCGTAATTAAATTGATTTTACCTAATAATTTTAATTCTTGAACTTTTTCAACAGAATCTAAAGCACCACGGAATTCATTTCGTCTGTGAATTAAGGTTACTTCTGAAGCAACATCGGCCAAGAAAATACTCCAATCTAAAGCAGAATCACCACCTCCAGAAATCACTACGCGCTTCCCTCTGTATTTTTCTGGATCTTTCACAAAATAGTCTACACCGTGATCTTCGTAATTTTCAATGCCGTCAATTAATGGTTTTCTAGGCTCGAAAGATCCTAAACCACCTGCAATAGCCACTACTGGCGCTTGGTGCTTCGTCCCTTTATTGGTCGTTACTATAAACGAACCATCTTCTTGCTTATCGATAGTTTCTGCACGTTCGCCTAAAGTAAAACCAGGTTCGAATTGCTTACCTTGTTCCAACAAATTCTTGGTTAAATCGCCAGCCAACACTTCTGGAAATCCTGGAATATCGTAAATTGGTTTTTTAGGATACAATTCTGAACATTGTCCTCCAGGTTGTGGTAAAGCATCAATTAAATGACATTTTAGTTTTAATAATCCTGCTTCAAAAACGGTGAATAATCCTGTTGGTCCTGCTCCAATTATTAGTATATCTGTCTTTATCATTTTTAATTCGATTTTGCTATAAAAGCGGCATTAATAGTTTATTTTTTGTTGGGTTACTACCCTGTTTTGCTTACTTGCGTTTAAAAACCAACCACAAGACCAAAGCCTTTGCACGAGCTACCATAAACTTGGTTAATTGTTTAGGCATTATTGCCGTGCTATCCCCATTGCGTTTCCTAACAAAAATCGTTTCTGAAGAAGGTGAAACGTATAAATGTAAGTCAACATTAATAAGTGATCTTTTTTCCCCTAATAATCTGTCACTTATTACCGAAAAGTCCGGTATGTTGTTAGTTGTTTGCATAGACTAATTCGCGTGATCTAAAAACTTCAATGGTATTGAAAAAAGCTTTGGTTTGACTAATATATGTGGTTGCAAATTCTTGATTTGGTTCGTTTTTATTGATTTCGTAAATGAAGTCTGAAAAACGAACGTTAGTTGGTAATTCTATTTTATTGGTTTCTATAAAAGTTTCATCAAACAAATTGATAATATTTGCTTGCGAATTGGTTTTCTTATCTTCAGAAAGCAGTAAGGCTTTAGCTGCATTTACTTGCCCAGTATAAGCATAGTAAATAGCATCGGCAAAACGACCTGCTTCAAAAGCCTCATCAGCTTTATCTACTTTTTCTTTCGCTTCTAAAAGTAACGTCGCTACTAAATCTATAACAACTCCAGCACACTCTCCTACACCTACTTCTTGTTTGTACTCGTCGGTATTCCCCCAATCTATAAAATCGTTTGGTTGTAAGTTATCGGTATCCGAAAGGCTTACCAAAAAGTTGTAAAAATATTTCTGACCATCTTGGCGATCGTAATAATCTAAAAACGATTCGCCTGGATTAGCATTAGCTTCAAAATCGTCTAAAATAAGACGTAAAGCTTGTGGCCCACGTTTAGATGGCAATTTAATAACCTTATCGGCAAAACGGCCTTCTCCATTTCCTAAAACACCACCTCCTAACAACACTTGTACGGCTGGCGCAACTAGTTTATCTTTAGTTCTGATAGACATACCTTGAAAACCAATGTGAGCCATATTGTGTTGCCCACAGGCATTCATACAACCGCTAATTTTGATTGCGATATCCTGATTATTGATGTATTGCGGATATTCTTTGTACAACACCTCTTCTAGAGCATCGGCCATCCCTGTACTACTTGCAATACCTAAATTACAAGTATCTGTTCCTGGACATGCTGTAATATCTGTTGTAGCATTGTAACCAGCATCTACGAAATCTAGAGCTTTTAATTCTTGATAAAAATATGGCAACAAATCTTCTCGTACGTGACGAATTAATATGTTCTGTCTTAGAGAAAAGCGTAATTCATCGGCTGCATAATCGCGAATTAAGGCGGCTAATTTTCTGGCTTTATCAGTATAAAAATCGCCTAATTTCACTTTTATTCCCACAGCATATAAACCGTCTTGCTTTTGCGGAATCACATTTAAAGCTCTCCAGCTTTTGTAAGCATTTTCATCGTCTATAGTTACTTGAGGTACTTCAGCCTGCGACACTTTTATGGTTTCCTCCTGAACAGGAATATGATATTCCTGATGCGCCAAAGCTTTTTGTTCGGCTTCTACCAATTCTAAAAACTTATCTAAGCCTTCATCTTTTATTAAGAACTTCATACGTGCTTTCATACGTCTAGCACGCTCGCCGTGACGATCGAAAATACGCAATACACTTTCTATTAAAGGAATGATTTTATAGGTTGGCAAAAATTCATAAATAATATCTGCATTTCTTGGTTGCGATCCTAATCCGCCTCCCAACATCACTTTAAAACCACGCTCGCCATCTTTAATTTTTGGAATGAATCCTAAATCGTGAATGTAACTTAAGGCCGTATCGGCATCTGAAGACGAAAACGACATTTTAAACTTTCGCCCCATTTCTTGACAAATTGGGTTTCTTAAAAAGAATTCGAAAGCCGCATGTGCATAAGGCGTTACATCAAAAGGTTCGTTAACATCGATTCCCGCTGTTTCGCTTGCAGTAACATTTCTAACAGTATTACCACAGGCTTCGCGCAAGGTGATATCGTCTTGCTCTAATTTCGCCCATAATTCTGGTGTATCGTCTAAGCTTACATAGTGAATTTGTATGTCTTGGCGTGTGGTAATGTGCAACCTTCCTGTTGAATACTCGTCTGAAACATCCGATATTCTTAACAGTTGTTTAGAAGTTACTTTTCCGTAAGGTAATTTTATACGAATCATTTGCACACCTTGTTGGCGTTGTCCATAAATTCCGCGCGCTAATCGCAAACTTCTAAATCCCTCATCGGCTATACGCCCTTCTTTAAATAATCGAATTTTCTTTTCTAATTCGATTATATCTTTCTCGACAATTGGGTTTTCTATTTCTGTTCTAAAACTTTGCATGATGCTTCTTCATTTATTGAAAGTGTATACCACACTCTCTGTTTTGTAACGCTTTTGTAGGATCGAAATAAAATTGATTTTTAGGAAGTTTGTGCTCTAACACATAAGCATCTAAATCTTCGTCTGACCAATAATAAAACGGACTTACTTTTAAAATTCCCTCTTTACTTAAGCTTAAAATATCTTTAGACTTTCGGTACTCGGTTTGTCTTACTCTTATATTTGTAAACCAAAGTTCTGGTTGCTCTTCTGCCAAAGCTCTCCTAAAAGGCTCTAACTTTACCACTTCTGTAAACGCTTCGTGTTTAGGTGAATTCACCTCTGGAATACCCAAAGTGGCATCTATTTCAGCTTTACTTTTAAGTGGTTCGTATTTTTTTATATTTAATTGATACTCTTCTATTAAACGACTAGCGTGCTGATACGTTTCTGGTGTATTAAACAACGTATCGCACCATACCACATATATATCTTTATCTTTTCTTGCAAAAGTGCTTAAAAGCACTGCGCTATACACACCAAAACTTGTGGTAACAATTCTCTTATCTGTTAACGTCAAGGCCCAGTCTATAATTTCGTCTGGGGTTTTATCTCGCAATTGCTCATTCCAATAAGAGATGTCTATCGTTTTACCTAACATAAGCTGTTTGTTTTTTAATACTACATCCGTTATTCCTATCGGATTAGTAGATTTTAATACAAATGTATAAGATGCATATGATATACGCAAATTAAAACTGCAAAAAAATGATTAAATTAAATCGGCTAACGATTTGTTATTGAATATATTTAAGGTATTATCCCTAACTTCTATCATTAATTTATGCACGCCGCACAAGGTTTCGTCTGGGCAATCGTCGCATTTTTCGTAAAAGTTTAAACTCACACAAGGCACCATAGCAATAGGACCTTCTAAGGTGCGCATTACTAAAGACATTTTAATATCTTCGGGGGATTTTAATAAATAATACCCCCCGTTTTTTCCTTTTTTAGATCCTAAAACACCAATTTTACGGAGTGTTAACAGAATACTTTCTAAAAATTTCTGAGATATATTTTCACTTTTAGAAATGGCACTTATTTGCACGGGGGCATTAGATTCCTGTCGTGCCAAAAAAATGAGTGCCTTTAGGCCGTATTTTGTTTTCTTTGAAAGCATAAACAAATATACTTTTTTTTCGGAATTAGTTTAAGGCCTGGTTTAAATCGTTTATAATATCGTCTGGGTGTTCTAAACCTATCGATATTCTTACCAAACCATCGGTAATTCCTGTTTCCATACGGTCTTCTGTACTCAATTTACTATGCGTTGTAGATGCCGGATGCGTTACGATAGTTCTAGAATCGCCTAAATTAGCAGACAAAGACAGTGTTTGTATTCTGTTTAAAAACTCACGCCCAGCTTCTACTCCTCCTTTTACTTCAAACGCGATAATATTACCACCTTGTTTCATTTGCTGTTTAGCGATATGATATTGTGGATGCGATTTTAAAAACGGATACTTTACTAAAGCTACACGATCATGCCCTTCTAAAAACTCGGCAACCTTAACAGCATTTTCGCAATGTCTATCTACACGAACAGCTAAAGTTTCTAAACTTTTAGACAATACCCAAGCATTAAATGGCGATAAAGCAGGCCCTGTATTTCTAGAGAATAAATAAATTTCCCGAATTAAATCGGCTCGACCAACAGCAACACCACCTAAAACACGGCCTTGACCATCTATTAATTTTGTTGCTGAATGGATAACAATATCAGCTCCAAATTGAATTGGATTTTGTAAATAAGGCGTCGCAAAGCAATTATCGATGACCAATAACAGATTATGTTTTTTAGCAATCTCACCCAACACTTCCAAATCTAAAATATCGACTGCCGGGTTGGTAGGGCTTTCAGCATATAGAATTTTAGTGTTTGGTGTTATCAGTGCTTCAATGGCATCTACCTCATTAACATTAAAATATGATGTTGTGATATTCCATTTAGGCAAATATTTGGTGAATAATGTATGCGTAGAACCAAATACCGAACTACACGACACTACATGATCGCCACTATTTAAAAGCGCTGCAAAGGTTGAAAACACTGCCGACATTCCTGTAGCAAAAGCATAGCCGCTTTCTGCCCCTTCCAGTTTGCACATTTTATCTACAAACTCGGAAGTATTTGGGTTAGTAAACCTGCTATAAATATTACGTATTTTCTCTTCGGTAAACGACGCTCGCATATCTTCGGCGTCTTCAAAAACAAAACTAGAACTTAAATATAGAGGACTAGAATGTTCTAAAAACTGAGAACGTTCTAATTGTGTGCGTATCGCTTCGGTTTCAAAATGATTCTCTTTCATTTTATATTAAATATTTTTTTCTGTTAATCTTAAAATGTCTCCAAACACACCACGAGCGGTAACCGCTGCACCAGCTCCAGCACCTTGAATAACTACTGGTTGATCGCCATAAGATTCGGTATAAATCTCGAAAATAGAATCCGATCCTTTTAAAGCACCTAAAGGCGAGCTTTCTGGAACAGATACCAATTTCACTTCTAATTTAGCACCTTTCTCATCGGCTAAATTCCCATGCAAATCACCTATATATCTTAAAACATGCCCTAGTTTTTGATCTGCTTTTATTGTCTGATATAAATCATCCATATCGGCAAACGACTGTAAAAACGTTTCGGCGTCTATGCTACGTAAATGTTCTGGAATTAAATTCTGAATATCTACATCGGCTATCTCGTTATGTAAATCGAGCTCTCTTGCCAAAATTAACAATTTTCTCGCAACATCGTTACCACATAAATCTTCTCGCGGATCTGGCTCGGTGAATCCTTTATCTACAGCTTCTTGTAAAATTTTAGAAAACGGCTCGTTTTTCACCGAATAATTATTGAATAAATAACTTAAAGATCCCGAAAACACACCTCGGATTTTGGTAATATTTTCGCCAGACAAATGCAATAATTTAATAGTATCTATTAACGGTAATCCTGCGCCAACATTGGTTTCGTACAAATAACGCTTTTGATTTTTTGCCAGTACTTCGCGCAATTCGCTGTAAAAATTAAAATCGATAGTATTCGCTATTTTATTAGACGACACCAAATCAAAACCTTGTTCCACTAGCGGGATGTAATTTTCTACAAATTTGGCACTTGCTGTATTATCTATAGCTATTAAATTTTCTAAATGATGTTTTTTTGCATAAGTCACCAAACTCTCTAAAGTATACGCCTTTCCCTTCTCTTGCAGGGTTTCTCTCCAATCGCCATCTATTCCATTTTTATTCAGTAAGGCTTTTCTAGAATTGGCTATGGCAAAAATATTCAACTTAATGCCTTTGCGTTTTTCGATATCGTGTGCTGAAGCAATAATCTGATCGATTAACGTACCACCAACCAAACCATGACCAAAAACAGCTAGATTTATCTTTTTGGAAATCCCAAAAATCTCGCCATGAATTACATTAAGCGCTTTATGTAGTTCCGATTTTCTAACCACCAAACTCACGTTCTCACCAGTTATCGTGTTGTTAAACAACAAGGGTACAATCTGGTTTTTTATTAGGGCATTAAACGGCTTATGGAACGTACTTAAATCCTGCCCCACAATAGAAATTACCGCAACATCGTCTATAATACCTATTTTATTAACATCCTGAACATAAAAATCGGTTTCAAACTCACGCTCTAATGCAATAGCTGCCAGCGAGGCCTTATTAGCATCGACAACAAGACCAAGACCACGTTCGGACGAGCCTTGAGAAATGATACTCACACTAATATCGTTAGCACTTAAAGTTTTAAACACACGCGCATCGACACCTACTTTACCCAGCAATCCGCGACCTTCTAAATTAATTAAAGCTACATTATCTAAAACCGATAGCGATTTTATGCCCTTCGTATTGGTTTTTGCAGTAATTAAAGTCCCTTGATCTTCGCTGTTAAAAGTGTTTAAAATGCGTAAGGCAATATTTTTTTCCAACAACGGAATAATGGTTTTGGCATGTAATACCGTGGTTCCGAAATTTGCTAATTCGTTAGCCTCTGCAAAAGTAAGCTGCTCTATTTTCTTGGCATCTGGAACTAAATCTGGATTGGCCGTATAAATTCCGTTTACATGTGTATAGTTTTGAAGCTCCTCGGCATCTAAAAAATTAGCCAATAACGATGCGGTGTAATTGCTTCCGTTTCTACCTAAAGTTGTAGTATCGTTATCTTGATTTGAGGCTATAAAACCAGTAACCACATTAACAGTATTGGCATTATTTTTTTTATAATGATTGACCACCAATTCTTTAGAAACCTTAGTATTAGGCTGGGCATTACCAAAAGTATTATCGGTTTTTATAAGTTGTCTGGCGTCTGTTGCAAAAGCCTTAACACCGCGTTGTTTTAAGAGCTCCGACACTAATTTCACCGACATCAATTCGCCTTGTGCCAACACCTCATCTTTTATTTTTTCGCTATAATCTCCCAACAGTTTTACACCATTAAAAACTTTGTCTAAAACCGAAAATTCTTCGGTAAAATCTATGGTCTCTAACGGTGTGGTCTGATAGGTTTTTAAGGCTTCTAAATCTTTTTTGTAAGACGCGCCAGATTTTGCCAAATCTAAAATAGATTCTAAAACATCGGTAGTGTTGCCTCTGGCCGAGAGTACAACTGTTATCTTTTCTTCGTTCTTAACTTTATTTTCAATAATATCAAGTACGGTATCCAAACCTTCTCCATTAGCTAAAGATTTCCCTCCAAACTTTAATACTTTCATACGTTTATGTTTTAATTCGGGCTTAAAAATCCCTTCTACTATATGCTCCAATTGTTCGAATTCTATTAAAAAAGCATCGTGACCGTGGTCTGAATGAATTTCGTTATAAGTAACATTTGGATGTGTGAGTGCCAATTGTTTTTGGGTTTCCCGATTTTCTTCGGCAGTAAAAAACAAATCGGAATCGACACCTATTATGGTAATGTTCGACGTTATAATATCTAATACGTTTACATCTTCTGCTCTATCTTTAGTAACATCGATTGTTTTTAACAACTGATTCATCAATTTATAGGCTGAAAGCTGAAACCGTTCTTGCAGCTTATTACCATGATGCAACAACCAGCTCTCGACATTAAAAATCTCTAAATCTTCATTTTTACTTCTATGAAAGCGTTCCTTAAACGATTTTGGTGTACGGTAACATAGCATGGCATGCATACGTGCATCGTGTACAGGGTTGTTAGAATTGGTTAAAAACTGCTCTTGAATCTGGCAATTTGCTATTAACCAATCGGTAGACTTCCAATCGGTGGCAACAACAATTAAATGTTCTGCTAAGGTAGGATTTAACACGGCCATTTCCCAAGCAATACCTCCACCTAAAGATCCGCCTATTAAAGCAAAAACCTCTTTAACATTTAAAACCTGAAGGCCGTTTAAAAAAATATTGGCAATGTCTCTTGCCACAAAATCCTTATAGTTTTCTATTATAAACCCATCGTAACCATTACCAGGTATGTTAAAAGCCAGAACGGTATATTTTAGGGTGTCTATTATTTTGTTATCGCCAATAAGGTCTTTCCACCAACCACTTTGCCCAGCAACATCGCTATTTCCTGTTAATGCGTGATTAACGAGTACAATAGGTGCTTCGTGCAATGGCCTACCAAATACCTGATAAGATAATTGAATAGGTAATGTTGCACCGCTTAAGGTTGTATAGGATTCAATTTGTATGAATTGTAAATTGTTCATGAAGTAATATTATAAAACTATCGTTTTAAAACTGTAAACTTAAAAATTATAATGCGTTTTCTACTGCTTTAAACGCGTGTTGTAAATCTAATTTTAAATCTTCTAGATCTTCTATGCCAACAGACAACCGAATTAAATCTTGAGTAACTCCTGTTAATGCCTGAGCAGCCTCGTCTAATTGTTGGTGCGTGGTACTAGCCGGATGAATAATTAAAGATTTAGTATCGCCTATATTGGCTAAGAGCGAGAATAATTTGGTGTTATTGGCAATAATCTTAGCAGCTTCAAAACCGCCTTTATGTCCAAAAGTTACCAAACCACTTTGTCCCTTTGGTAAATATGTATCGGCTAAAGTTTTGTACTTACTGCTTTCTAATCCTGGATAATTTACCCAAGCAACGGCTTCTTGTGCTTCTAACCATTGCGCTAATGCTAAAGCATTTTCGCTGTGTTTTTTAATTCGGATTTCTAAAGTTTCTAAACCTTGAATGATTTGAAACGCATTAAACGGACTCAAAGCGCTACCATAATCGCGCAAGCCTTCAATCCTTACTTTCGCAATAAAAGCCGCTTCTTTCAACACCTCGCTATACACTAAGCCATGATATCCCGCCGAAGGCTCTGTAAATTCCGGAAACTTACCATTAGCCCAATCAAACGTTCCGGCATCTATAATGGCGCCACCTAAACTGGTGCCATTACCGTTTATATATTTTGTTAAGGAATGAATAACGATATTTGCACCGTGCTTAATCGGGTTTAGTAAAGCTGGAGATGCCACTGTATTATCTACAATAAAAGGTAACTGATTTGCTTTTGAAACAGCTGAAATTGCTTCCAAATCCAACACATCCAACTTCGGATTCCCTAACGACTCTACAAATATTACTCGGGTATTAGCCTGAATAGCCGATTGAAAATTATTCGCCTCGGACGGATCTACAAAAGTGGTTGTTATGCCATGTCTTGGCAAAGTAACCGATAACAAATTAAATGTACCACCATACAAACTATTAGAAGCTACAATATGATCGCCGGCTTTTAATAAAGTTAATAGCGTAGTTGTTATGGCTGCCGTACCAGAAGCCGTAACAACTGCCGCAATACCACCTTCTATTGCCGCTAAACGCTGCTCTAAAATATCGTTTGTAGGGTTGTTTAATCGGGTATAAATAAAACCAGGTTCTGCCAACGAAAACAAATTTGCTGCGTGATTAGAATCGTTAAACACATACGATGATGTTTGATAAATAGGCACGGCGCGTGTGCCTGCGTTTTGTTTTACATCGTGCCCTGCGTGCAACGCCTGGGTTGCGAATTTTTGTGTACTCATTTTTCTTTCTTTTTGAGTTAATTAAATTAAAACTAAAAGCCAAATACGTCTGTTTAGGACGAACTGATAGAAAAATGTTAAAAAGAAAATTTAAAACTACTGCAGTAATTTTGTTTAGTTATCTATCTAAATCCCCGATAAATGAATCGGTTTTTAAGTAGAATGTAGCACCTTCTTTATAAGTTAAAGGGTTGCTAAGGCTTCAGCGGGTCTATTCCCTCCACCTTTCTTGATAACATTTCAATATAGCATTGAACTTTGTGAATGCAAATATTCAATTAGAAAAGTTGATTTTCCAAATTATTTAAGTCTTTTTTCAGAAAAAAATAAATCTCACCCTTGTGCGGCTAAATATTTATCTCTTATAATTTGTCCCACTGGTTTATTTTCAATTTTGCTTTCAAGCCAAGAAATAATATCTAAATATAAAAAGGCACGACGCTCGTACGGGTGGTCTTCAAAAGTTTTTAGAGTGTCTCGCAAGGCTTCGAAAGCTTTTTTAATATCCTGCGGATAAATATCTTGTAAGCCCTTTATAAATTTTATCATTTCCTTTTGCACTTCGTGTAAATCGTTCATTTTTATTAAAAACTTATATGTACTACGCAAAAGGCTTTCTATGTGGTAATCGAGTCCTGCCTCGTAATGCGCTACTAAATTTAGCACTCTAGAAAAGCACAATAAATCTTCACGCATAGACAAGCTTTTGTTAGATATAATTTTATCGAGATACGCTATACACTCTTTATTATTACCAACACCAAAATGCAAACTAGCAAACTTGTAGTAAAACGTCATGGTATGGTGTTCGTCTATTCGGTTACTGTATTGCTTTAATTGGGTTTCAATTTCAGGAACAATTAGCAATCCTTCATTAAACGAACCGTCTATAAAATGTAAATTAATTCTGTTTAAATTGATGTACAAAAACGCCAGCGCTTCAACATTTTCGTCTTTATAAAAAGTTTTACTGTTTACCATATCTATCATTCTATGCAGCGCTTTTTCGAACTTATCGCGACGTCTAACATAAAACAAAGCCTCTAGCAAATAATTACTTCCTTTTAAAAAAAATACTGGATGTAGATTAATCATGCTAGGATTATCGTAAAATAAATTCACCCATTTGGTTGCATATTTATAGCAGTTCTTAAAGTCTTGCATTAAAAAACTATACCATAAATAGGCTTTATAAAGCCACAATTTTTCTCTGAAACTTAATTTCTGAATGTCGTATTTAGGAAGTCTTTTATAAAAATAGGTTGAAATTTCTTCGGCCTCTACCCTGTTTCTTGCATATCCCGTTTTTAAAAACAACCCATACAATTGAAGCGATAAATTAGATAGTTTACTAGCAATAACATTTAAGTAGCTTAACTCTTTAGCCTGAATGGTAAGCTCGTCTGCACGGCCACTAATACTACGCGTAATGTATTGCGATTCGATTAACTTTTCGAACTCTACAATTTCGTAAGCTAAATTCTTTTCTTCATTGTGTATGGCTAATTCTTTAGATTTATCTAAAATCTTTAAGCTTTGCTTATACAACCCTTTATGATATAAAATAGAAGCAAAATCTAACTGCTCTCTAATTTGCGATCGAATGTTTTGATGCGAGGGGTTAAGTTTTAAACTTATTAAAATTTGTTTATATAAATGAGCCTTAACATTGGCGAGTTGTTGCTTTTTAACATCGCCGTGTTTTAAAATAAAATCTTCGTCGTAAGTTTGAAGTTTATCCAGAATATTAAAAAGGTTTAAAAATTTAGAATCGGCATTTACCCCTAAACGCCCGACATAAAGTTTAAACTGTCGTTTTTCCGACTTGGTTAACGACTTTACAAGTAAAAACAAATTATCTTTTTGATCTTTTATCATCAAATAATATACATTATAAATAATTGATTATTAAGTATTTACAATATTACAAGCCCTTTTAAACATCGTAAAACTTCAATTATAAGGTTCCTCTTAAACAAAACCAAAGTATAAATTCGTAAGACAATACGAAAATATATTTAAATAAATGTCGCACACAAACATTCAAATATTTGACACAACGCTTCGCGATGGCGAGCAGGTCCCAGGTTGCAAATTAAATAAAGAGCAAAAGTTAATTATTGCAGAGCAGCTGGATTTCCTGGGAGTTGACGTTATTGAAGCTGGGTTTCCAGTGTCAAGTCCGGGAGATTTTGCTTCGGTAGAAGCCATTTCAAAAATCGTAAAGAATGCTACCGTTTGTGGTCTGTCTAGATCTGTAGAAAACGATATTAAAGTTGCGGGAGAAGCGTTGCGTTATGCCAAAAAATCTAGAATCCATACAGGTATTGGCACATCCGATTCTCACATTAAATTTAAATTCAATTCTAATCGCGACGCTATTATTGAACGCGCCGTTAGAGCAGTTCGTTATGCAAAAACATTTACCGAAGACGTTGAGTTTTATGCCGAAGATGCTGGTCGTACAGACAACGCCTATTTAGCACGTGTTTGCGAAGAAGTCATTAAAGCAGGTGCAACTGTTTTAAACATTCCAGATACTACTGGCTACTGCTTACCAAGCGAATATGGTGCTAAAATTAAATACTTAAAAGAAAACGTAAAAGGTATAGACAAAGCCATTTTATCTTGCCATTGCCACAACGATTTAGGTTTAGCTACAGCGAATTCTATAGAGGGCGTTATAAACGGAGCCAGACAAATAGAATGTACTATTAATGGTATTGGAGAACGCGCTGGAAATACTGCCCTAGAAGAAGTGGTAATGATTTTAAAGCAGCATCCAGATTTAAAGCTAGACACTAACATTAATACGTCTTTACTATATGGCATGAGCCAATTGGTTATAGAACACATGGGTATTTACACCCAACCTAACAAAGCTATTGTAGGTGCCAATGCTTTTGCACACAGCTCGGGAATACATCAGGATGGCGTTATAAAAAACAGAGAAACCTACGAAATTATAGATCCTAAAGATGTAGGTGTTACAGAGTCTGCTATAGTATTAACAGCCAGAAGCGGTAGAGCCGCATTAGCTTACAGAGCAAAAAACGTAGGTTACGAATTAACAAAACTTCAATTAGACGAAGTGTATGCTAATTTCCTTGAATTTGCAGACAAAAAGAAAGAAATAAACGATGCCGATATTCATCAAATTATTGAAACCAGCAGCGTTTACAATCAAATTATTTCAGCTTAAAAAAGCTTAAAGCCTGTATAAACTATACAGCGTAATTGAATTGAAATGAAAAAAACATTATTCGATAAAGTTTGGGATGCACATGTGGTCGATGCTATAGAAAACGGTCCACAAATATTGTACATAGACAAACATTTAATACACGAAGTTACCAGTCCGCAAGCCTTTAACGAGCTTGAAGACAGAAACATTCCTATTTTTAGGCCAGATCAAATTGTGGCCACAGCAGACCACAATACACCAACATTAAATCAACATTTACCAATACAAGACACACTTTCTAGACATCAGCTTGAGCAGCTATCAAAAAACTGTACCAAAAACGGAATCACACTATTTGAATTAGGTCACAAATACAATGGGATAGTGCACGTTATGGCACCCGAATTAGGTATCACACAACCTGGAATGACCATCGTTTGTGGAGACAGTCATACCTCTACACATGGTGCATTTGGAACCATTGCTTTTGGAATCGGTACCAGTCAGGTTGCTCAAGTTTTTGCTAGTCAGTGCTTACTGTTAACCAAACCCAAAAGTTTACGCGTTACAGTAAATGGCAAATTAAAGCCTGGCGTGCTTCCTAAAGATGTTATTTTATACATTATTTCTAAAATAGGTACCAATGCTGGTACAGGATATTTTTGTGAATATGCCGGCGATGTTTTCGAAAACATGAGCATGGAAGGTCGCATGACAGTGTGTAATATGAGTATAGAAATGGGCGCCCGTGGCGGTATGATTGCTCCAGACCAAACCACATTCGACTATGTAAAAGAACGTGAGTTTGCCCCTAAAGGTGACGATTTCGATAAAAAAGTAGCCTATTGGAAAACACTGCCTACAGACGACGGTGCGGTTTTCGATAAAGAATATAATTTTGATGCTGCCGACATAGAGCCTATGGTTACTTACGGTACAAATCCGGGTATGGGCATTAAAATTTCCGAAAACATTCCAGCTTTAGACGATGCTTCATTCGAGAAGTCGTTAAAATATATGGATTTCAAAAAAGGGGAATCCTTAATTAACAAACCTATAAACTATGTTTTTATAGGCAGTTGTACCAACTCTAGAATTGAAGATTTCAGAATTGCAGCACAATACATAAAAGGTAAGCATAAAGCGCCAAACGTTACGGCTTGGTTGGTACCTGGCAGTAAATTAGTAGAATCTCAGATTATAGAAGAAGGTTTAAAAGACATTTTTTTAGAAGCTGGTTTTGAATTACGCCAACCTGGATGTTCTGCGTGTTTAGCCATGAACGACGATAAAATTCCTCAAAACGAATATTGCGTTTCTACCTCTAACCGAAATTTTGAAGGCCGACAAGGTCAAGGAGCTAGAACCATTTTAGCAAGCCCATTAGTGGCAGCTGCAACCGCCGTAGAAGGAAAAATTATAGACATTACAAAACAATTAAACTAAATGGAAAAGTTTACAACCTTTCAGTCTAGAGCCATTCCATTAGACATAGAAAATATAGATACAGACCAGATTATTCCAGCGCGTTTTTTAAAAGCCACGGACAAGCAAGGTTTTGGCGATAATGTGTTTAGAGACTGGAGATATTCTAAAAACGGTGATTTAAACGAAGATTTCGTACTAAACGATACCACCTACATTGGCAGCATTTTAGTTGCTGGCGATAATTTTGGTTGTGGTTCCAGCCGTGAGCATGCCGCTTGGGCACTTGCTGGCTATGGGTTTAGAGTAATTGTTTCGAGTTTTTTTGCAGATATTTTTAAAGGGAATGCTTTAAACAATGGGCTGTTACCCATACAGGTATCGCCTGCGTTTTTAAAAGCACTCTTTACACAACTAAAAGCCAACCCAGAAACGATAATAAGCGTAGATTTAGAGGCACAAACCATTGCTATAAAAGACTCTAACCTTATAGAATCTTTCGATATCGATCCTTATAAAAAAACTTGCTTATTAAATGGTTACGACGACATTGATTACCTTTTAAGTAAAAAAGACGAAATTTTAGCTTTTGAAGCCAAATCGCAACACATTGCTATAGAGCATTAACAGCATAGCATATTAAGCACATAAAAACACATTCTTATGAAACTAGATATAGCAGTATTAGCAGGAGATGGTATAGGACCGGAAGTCACTGCTCAAGCCATAAAAGTTCTTAAAGCTGTTGCTTTAGAATTCGACCACACTTTTAATTTTAAATATGCTCCTGTTGGTGCAGTAGCTATAGACGAAACTGGCGATCCGTTACCAGAAGCTACTTTAGAGCTTTGTAAAAACACCGATGCGTTGCTGTTTGGTGCTATAGGAGACCCAAAGTACGATAACGACCCTTCGGCTAAAGTACGCCCGGAGCAAGGTTTATTAAAGCTTAGAAAATCGCTTGGACTATTTGCTAACATTCGTCCTGTAAAAGCTTACGATACCCTTTTAGATAAATCACCTTTAAAAAAGGAGATTATTAAAGGAACAGATATTAGCATCTATCGCGAGTTAACAGGTGGTATTTATTTTGGTAAAAAAGAAACCAGCGAAGACGGAAACTCGGCATCAGATTTATGCGAATATTCAAGAGAAGAAATAGAACGTATTGCGCATTTAGCCTTTAAAAACGCACAATCCAGACGTAAAAAGTTAACGTTAGTAGATAAAGCTAATGTTTTAGAAACTTCGCGTTTATGGCGTAAAATAGTAAAAGACGTTGCCAAAGACTACAAAGATGTAGAACTGGATTTTCTGTTTGTAGACAACGCAGCCATGCAAATGATATTAAACCCAAAACAATTTGATGTTATTTTAACCGAAAATATGTTTGGAGACATTATTAGCGACGAAGCTAGTGTAATTGGTGGTTCTATTGGTTTATTAGCATCGGCATCTGTAGGCGAAAAACATGCCATGTTCGAACCTATACATGGGTCTTTCCCGCAAGCTACAAACAAAGGTATTGCAAATCCTATTGCTTCCATCTTATCGGCAGCCTTGCTGTTAGATCATTTCGATTTACATGAAGAAGCAGACCTTATTAGAACCGCTGTAGATAAATCGTTAGCGTTACATATTACTACACCCGATTTAAATAGTAAATACGACAATATTACCACCTCTAAAGTTGGTGATTTTATAGAAGATTTTATTAGTAATCCTAAAGATTCTAATCATAACTTTTCGAATATCCATTTAGGACAATCTACTATTATTTAACTTTCTTAAGTTTATAATATATTTTTAATTGTATTCAAAAAAAGCGTCTCTTAGTTCAAGAGACGCTTTTTATATTTAAAAAGATTTACGTATGAATTATTCTACAATAAACTTTCCTTTCATTAAAGCATAATGCCCAGGAAAACTACACAAAAAGTCGTAAGTACCTGGCGCTGGAGCAGGAAATTCTATAACAGTTGTTTCTCCACCACCAATTAGTTTGGTATGAGCGATAACATCTTCGCTACCTTCTGGAACATAATCGTGGTCTGCTGCCGCTGCAGCCAATCCTGCAAATTTCGCCATATCTACACCTTGTTTAAGTAGCACAAAATTATGCCCCATAACATTCTTTGCCATCTTACCCGTATGCATTAAAGTTAACTTTACATTTTGACCTTGTTTAACTTTAATTTCTTTTAAATCGAAACTCATTTTATCATCGCCATGCAACATGATATCTGCAACGGTTTCTACTGTACTGCTGGCTGCTTCAGAAGTATCAGATTCAGATTCGGTAGCCGCTTCAGTTGAAGTTTCCATCTCAGACGCTGGAGCGGCTGGTGTATTTGTAGTTGTTGAACTTTCTGTTGTTGCTTCAGGAGTTGTTTCGTACGAAAATGATTTTTTTTCTTCTTTACCTCCACAATTAAGTAACAATACAGAAGACAATAAGAGTAGACTTGATTTTACAACTTTCATAATGACTATATTTAAGATTTATTGTTTAGGAAATTTACGACTAATTTCAGTTAATCCCAAATTATGAATGCTTCCTAAATGTGTGTGCTTTTTAGATGTATCGGGCGTATAGGTTCCGGCTTCTACCTCGCCCCCTATCTTTTTGTAAGCCTCTCTAAAAGGCATTCCGTTTACCACTAAGGTATTAATATTATCTACCGTAAACAGAAACTTATATTTATCGTCTTCCAAATTGATATCGTTTGCCTGCATTTGCGCTATCGAGAAATTGAAAATATCTAACACCGCTTTTAAATCTTCGAAAGCCTGGATAACATTTTCCTTTAACAATTGGTAATCGCGATGATAACCGCTTGGCAAATTATTGGTAATTAAAACCATTTCTGACTGTAATGCTTGAATTTTATTACACTTACCACGAATTAGCTCGAAAACATCTGGATTCTTTTTATGCGGCATAATACTGCTACCTGTAGTTAACTCGTCTGGAAAAGAAATAAACCCAAAATTCTGACTCATATACAAGCAAATATCCATTGCAAAACGCGCTAAAGTATTGCTTATGCTTCCTAAGGCCGCAGCAATGGTTCTTTCACTTTTTCCGCGACTCATTTGGGCCGCAACCACATTGTATTTTAGTGTTGAAAAATTCATTTCGGCAGTTGTAAACTCGCGATCTATAGGAAACGAACTGCCATAACCAGCAGCCGAACCTAAGGGATTTTGATCAACTACTTTTAACGCTGCATTTAGCAAGTATACATCATCTATCAACAATTCGGCATAAGCTGACAACCACAAACCGAAAGACGACGGCATGGCCACCTGTAAATGCGTGTAGCCTGGCAACAGTTTATCTTTAAAGGTCTCTGCCAGTTCTAATAAGGTATCGAAAAAAGATTTTGTTTTCTTTTGAATGCTTTTTAATTCTTCTTTATAATACAAATGCAAAGCCACTAAAACCTGATCGTTTCTGGAGCGCGCCGTATGTATTTTCTTTCCAACATCGCCAAGCGTTTTGGTTAATTCGAATTCTATTTTAGAATGCACGTCTTCAAACGTTTCTTCGATTACAAAAGTACCTTCTTCTATTTGCTGTTCTAAAACCGCTAAACCGCCTAACAACTGCTCTAATTCTTCGTCCGAAATAATTGCTATTTCTTTAAGCATTTTAGCATGCGCTTTTGAAGCAATTACATCGTACTTGGCAATATAAATATCTATCTCCCTGTCGTTACCAACAGTAAATTGCTCTATTTTTTTATCTATCGAAAGCCCTTTATCCCAAAGTTTCATGGTAATATGGTTTTAATAATGATTTAAACTACCGATTAAGCCGTGTTGTTAATCGGTAAAAATTATAATATTTTTTCTAATAACTGCACGTAAATAGCTACACCTTCTTCTATTTCGTTTACATAAATAAATTCGTCTGCCGAATGCGATCTGGTGCTGTCGCCTGGCCCTAATTTTAATGAAGAACAGGACAATACAGATTGATCGGATAGTGTTGGCGAACCATAAGTTGTTCGCCCTATAGCAATACCTGCTTTTACCAATTCGTGATCTTTTGGTATAGACGATGAATTTAAACGTAAACTTCTAGGCACAATCTCGCTGCAAGGCGCCTCTTTTTGTAGAATTTCGGCAATTTCGGCATTGGTATATTTATCGTTCACACGAACATCTATTACCAATTCTACTTCGGCAGGAATGGCGTTGTGCTGTTTACCACCTTTTATTTGAGACACTGTCATTTTAACGTCGCCTAAGGCTTCAGAAGGTCTATCAAAAGTATAATCTTTAAACCATTTTAAAACGTCTATTGTGTTATAAATGGCGTTATCGTTATTAGGGTGTGCCGCATGGCTAGGGGTTCCTTTTACTTTAGCATCAAAAACCACCAAGCCCTTTTCGGCGATTGCCAAATTCATTAAAGTCGGCTCGCCCACTATTGCAACATCTATTGGTGGTATTACCGACAACATACTATTTAAGCCATCTGGACCACTGCTTTCTTCTTCAGCCGACGCTACAATTACCAAATTGTATTTTAAATCTTTTTTCTTATAAAAATAAGTAAATGTAGCTAATAACGATACCAAGCAACCGCCAGCATCGTTACTGCCCAACCCATATAATTTTCCGTCTTCTACTATAGCTTTAAACGGATCTTTGGTATAGCCATTGTTAGGCTTTACTGTGTCGTGATGCGAATTTAATAGTAACGTTGGTTTTCCTTCTGTAAAATCTTCATTCACTGCCCAAACATTATTTTTGGTGCGTTTAAACGGAATTTGATGCGAAGTGAACCACGCTTCGATTAGTAAAGCCGTTTGATCTTCTTCCGATGAAAATGATGGTGTTTCAATTAATTTTTTAAGTAATAAAATGGCCTCTTCGGTTAGTTTTGTCGTCGTCATTAGGCTTGAATTGTTGTGTATTTTGAATCTTGATTAAATAGCATTTTAGGTTTGCCTAAGCATACTTTATGAACTTGGTTAGAAATGGCATGAAAACAATTATCCAGTTTTGGCAACATACCATCTGTAATAACACCATCGGCTTTAAGACTAGCAAACGAACTGGTATTGATGTGTTCTATTACCGAATTAGGATTTTCTACATCTAATAAAACGCCATCTTTTTCGAAACAATAGTACAATGCAACCTCGTAACTTTTGGCTAGCGCAATGGCTAATTCCGAAGCTACAGTATCGGCATTCGTATTAAATAATTGTCCGTTGTTATTATGAGTAATGGCACAGCACACAGGCGTAATGTCGTTTTTTAACAACACTTCCAAAACAGCTGTGTTAACTTGTTTAATATCGCCTACAAATCCATAATCGATGGTTTTTACAGGACGCTTTTCCGACACAATAATATTACCATCGGCTCCTGTAAAGCCAATACTGTTACAGGAATTCGCTTGCAGCTGTGCAACTATATTTTTATTGATTTTACCGGCATACACCATGGTAATTATATCTAAAGTTTCAGCATCTGTAATACGGCGTCCGTCAATCATTTTCACCTCAACCTGCATAGAGTTTGCCATTTTTGTAGCCAATTTACCGCCACCATGTATTAACACCTTTGGTCCTTTTAACTTCGCGAAATCCGTTAAAAATTGAGCTAGAGCGGCTTCATCGTCAATAATATTACCACCTATTTTTACTACTTTTAGTATTTCCATATTATAACGATTCTAATATTTCTTTTAACACAATTTGCGCAGCATAAGTACGGTTGTTAGCTTCGTGCATTACAACAGATTGCTCGCTATCTAACACAGCGTCTTCTACCACTACGTTTCGTCTAACCGGTAAGCAGTGCATAAATTTGGCATGGCCTAATTTTTCTTTGGTCATCATCCAGTTGCGATCTTTATTTAAAACTTGACCGTAATCGTTATAACTACTCCAATTCTTTACATACACAAAATCGGCGTCTTTTAAAGCCTCCTCTTGATTGTAATTAATAGGCGTATTTTTGGTAATCTCAGGATTCAATTCGTAGCCTTCGGGATGCGTTATGGTTAAATCCATATCCAATTCCTGCATCATCTCTACAAACGAATTCGCCACGGCCTGGGGTAAAGCTTTAGGGTGTGGTGCCCAAGACAAGACTACTTTTGGCTTCGGTTTTTCGGCTAATTCGGAAATGGTAATGGCATCGGCTAAAGCCTGTAGCGGATGCGCCGTGGCACTTTCCATATTTACTACAGGCACCGTCGCATATTTTTCGAAGCTTTTCAAGATATACTCCGAAGCATCTTTTTCTTTATCCACCAAACCTGGAAAGGCTCTAACGGCAATAATATCGGCATACTGCGAAATAACTTTCGCGGCTTCTTTTACGTGCTCCGACGTATTTGCGTTCATGATGGTACCATCTTCGAACTCTAAATTCCACGCATCATTGACATTCAGACTCATTACTTCCATCCCCAAATTTTTCGCGGCTTTTTCTGTACTAAGCCGAGTACGTAAACTCGAATTAAAAAACAACATAACTAAAGTTTTGCGTTTTCCTAAATTCTCGTACTCAAAAGGATTCATTTTTAAAAGAATCGCTTCTTTAATGGTTTCTGAAAGGTTTGAAATATCTTGTATTTGCGTGTATTTTTTCATGTTAATTTAACTCTTTTTTTAATGCTTCAAAGAACATATATAGGTGCTCTTTTTGAATCGTTAACGGCGGAAGTATTCTTAATAAATTAGGATTTTTAGCACTTCCTGTAAATATGTGGTGCTCGAATATTAAATTCTTACGAAGTTCTGCTATCGGGAAATCAAATTCCAATCCCAGCATTAAACCACGCCCTTTAATGGTTTTTAAACGCGGTAACTCTTCTGTTTTCTTTATAAAATATTCCGAAATCTCTTTAGTATGATTTAATAAGTCTTGCGCTTTCATGACTTCTAAAACTGCTAAAGAAGCGGCACAAGCCAAGTGGTTTCCTCCAAAAGTAGTTCCTAATAAACCATGGGTTCCTTTAATACTCGGGTGGATTAAAATACCACCAATAGGAAAACCATTCCCCATACCTTTAGCCATAGAAATAATATCTGGCGTTATATTGTGTTTCTGAAATGCAAAAAAATCGCCCGTTCTACCAAAACCAGATTGTACCTCGTCTGCAATTAAGCAGGTATTATATTGTTTACATAAACGCTCTAAACCTTGATAAAACTCGGTAGTGCTTTCATCTAAACCGCCAACACCTTGAATGCACTCTATAATTACGGCACAAACATCTTCCTTT
Source organism: Bacteroidia bacterium (assembly GCA_030427735.1). Taxonomy (GTDB): domain Bacteria; phylum Bacteroidota; class Bacteroidia; order Flavobacteriales; family Flavobacteriaceae; genus Formosa. The sequence goes on from JAUIBP010000010.1 coordinate 110,228, forward strand.
TTTAAAGCGTTTTCAACACCTTCTAAATCACCTAATTCAAAAAAATCGACTGCTTGTTGTGCATTTAAAGGCGCTACTATTTTAGCATTGTCGGTAGCTGCTACCGCAGCCGATGTACGCCCATGAAATCCGTTTTTAAAAGCTACTATTTTTGATTTCCCGTTATGGAAAGACGCCAATTTTAAAGCGTTTTCGTTAGCTTCAGCACCCGAATTACACAAAAACAACTGATAATCGTTACACCCCGAAAACGTTGTTAATTCTTCGGCCAACTGTTCTTGTAACGGATTTTGAATGGCATTACTGTAAAAAGCAATCTGTTTTAATTGATTAGAGATACGCTCGACATAAGTTGTGTTTGTATGCCCAATAGAAATAACGGCATGACCGCCATATAGATCTAAATATTTTACATTCTTATTGTCGTAAACAAAAACGTCTTTCGCCCTAACTGGCGTGATATCGTAAAGCGGATACACAGGAAATAAACTCATATCTGATCCTTTTTAATATTAGTAATTTTATTATACGACGCGACCATACCTTGAATTAAAGACGAACTTAGCCCCTTGTGCTCCATTTCGTTTAAGCCTTCAATAGTACAACCTTTAGGCGTTGTTACCTTATCTATTTCTTCTTCTGGATGACTGCCACTGTGTATTAATAAATTGGCAGCACCTTCGCAAGTATGCATAGATAATTCTTGAGCAACTTCGGCATCGAAGCCTAATTGAATAGCGGCTTGAGTAGTCGCTCTTATTAAACGCATCCAAAAAGCAATACCGCTGGCACAAACTACTGTTGCGGCTTGCATTTGATTTTCTGGAATACATAACGAATGTCCTAAACGATTAAAAATAGCTTCTGCAATTTTAATTCGTTTTTGTCCTGCTTCGTTACTACATAAGCAGGTCATAGATTTCCCTACAGCAATAGCGGTATTAGGCATGGCTCTAATAATAAACTGGTTTTCGCCTACAATACTTTCTATCTTAGGAATTAAAAATCCTGTAATTGTAGAAATAAGCACATGCTTTTCGGTTAAATAAGGTGCAATTTGCTCTAACACCTTTTCGAAATGAGCCGGTTGTACTGCAAAAATTAAAATATCTGACTGTTGCACAGCTAGCACATTATCGCTTGTAATGGTCACATTAGGATAACCCTGAAATTCTTCTAAAGCCTGTACATTTCTTTTTGTTAAATACAGTGTTGTAATGGCGTTGTTGGTTATTAAACCTTTCGCAATAGAATATCCTAAATTTCCTGTTCCTATAATAGCAATTTTCATATGGTTATGGTTTTAAAAATAGCTTGCTTTTAATTGTAATCCTTCGCCTTCGTTAAAACCAAACATTAAATTCATATTCTGAACAGCTTGACCAGAAGCACCTTTAAGCAAGTTATCGATAACACTTGTTATCAACAATTTATTATTATGTTTATGCAAATGCAGGATACATTTATTGGTATTTACCACCTGCTTTAAATGAATATTATCGTCTGAAACCACAGTAAATTCTGCATCCTTATAAAAGTCTTTATACAAGGCTTGGGCTTCCTCTAAAGTGCCATCAAAGTTTGTATATGCGGTAGCGAAAATTCCTCTTGAAAAATCGCCGCGATTTGGCATAAAAATAATTTCGGAATCAAAATCTCCCTGTAATTGCTTTACCGACTGATTAATCTCTCCCAAATGCTGATGCGTAAAAGGTTTGTAATACGAAAAATTATTGTCGCGCCAAGTAAAATGTGTTGTTGCCGACAACGACGTTCCTGCTCCGGTAGCTCCGGTAACAGCATTAATATGAATGTCGTTTTTAAACTTTTTATTGGCCGCTAAAGGCAACAAGGCCAACTGAATGGCAGTTGCAAAACAGCCAGGATTAGCTAGGTAATTGGCTTGTTTAATCGCATCTTTATTCAGCTCTGGAAGACCATACACAAATTGTTTTCCTAAAAAATTCGCATCGGCTTCCAATCTAAAATCGTTACTTAAATCGATGATTTTAGTTGAATCAGAAAAACTATTATTCTCTAAAAACGCCGTAGAATTGCCATGTCCTAAACATAAAAACAAGACATCTACCTCGGCATTAATGGTATTGGTAAATTGTAAATTGGTACTACCAATTAAATCTTGATGCACTTTAGACACAGGATTTCCTGCATTAGAGGTACTATAAATAAAATTAATATTTACTTGTGGATGGTACATGAGTATTCTTATTAATTCTCCTGCTGTATACCCTGCCCCTCCAACAATGCCTGCTTGTATCATGATTTATTGTTTACTTGATGATAAATTTTATTTTGATTTCCTATAATCTTTATAAATCCTTTAGCTTCATCGGCCGTCCAACCTTTGTTCTCTTCGCCATAACTTGCAAAGTTTGATTTCATTAAATCGTGATTAGACGAGATGCCATCTAAAGAAAAATGATATGGTTTTAAGGTTACCACGACATCGCCACTAACATGTTCTTGGCTGCTTTCTAAAAACGCCTCCATGTTACGCATTACAGGATCTAAAAATTGTCCCTCGTGTAAATGCATCCCATAAAAACTAGATAAATAATCTTTATGCTGCATTTGCCATTTGGTAAGGGTATGCTTTTCTAATAAATGATGCGCTTTTACTGTAATTAATGCAGCTGCAGCTTCAAAACCAACACGACCTTTAATCCCCACTATGGTATCTCCTACATGAATATCTCTGCCTATAGCAAATTTAGACGCCAGAGTATTTAAAGCTTCAATGTTTTTTTCGGGAGCATTTTGCTCGCCGTTTAAAGCTACAAATTCGCCTTTATTAAAAGTTAAAGTTACTTTTTCTGAATCTGTTTTTTCTAATTGCGATGGATAAGCATGTTCTGGTAATGGCTTTTCGGATGTTAAGGTTTCTTCACCCCCAACGCTTGTGCCCCAAAGTCCTTTATTTACCGAATATTTGGCTTTTTCCCAAGACATGTCTACACCATTAGCCACCAAATAATCTATTTCTGTTTGTCGTGCTAATTTTTGATCTCTAATAGGTGTAATGATTTCTATCTCTGGAGCGAGCGTTTGAAAAATCATATCGAAACGCACTTGATCGTTTCCTGCACCAGTACTTCCGTGTGCTATATATTTAGCCCCTATACTTTTGGCGTACTCTATAATTTCGATAGCTTGAATGATACGTTCTGCACTTACAGATAATGGATAAGTGTTATTTTTTAATACGTTACCAAAAATTAAATATTTAACTACTTTATTATAAAATGTAGCTACGGCATCTATATTTACGTAAGTAGACACCCCCATTTTATATGCATTACTCTCTATTTTTGCAATTTCTTCAGAAGTAAAACCTCCTGTATTTACACTTACCGCATGGACATCAAACCCTTTATCTTTTGTTAAGTGTACTGCACAATACGATGTATCTAAACCGCCACTATAGGCTAAAACTAATTTTTTCATTTTTACTTATTTTCTTTTTTTAAAAACAAATGTTCCTTAATGCTTTTTAAACGCCTAAACACCTTAGACTTAATTGGTTTATGATCTTTAGGAGGTTGCTTATCTGGATCGTAAAGCATGCCGGTACACAAACACATTTTTTGTTCGGTACGCTGTAAAACATCGTAATTTTTACAAGTTTGGCAGCCTTTCCAGAAGGTCTGATCGTCTGTTAATTCTGAAAACGTTACAGGTTTATAGCCCAAGTCGCTATTCATTTTCATAACCGCTAATCCTGTTGTAATACTAAAGATTTTAGCATTAGGGAATTTGGTTCTAGAATGGTTAAAAATTTTATGTTTGATTTCTTTTGCTAACCCTCTGTTTCTAAAATCAGGATGTACTATTAGCCCCGAGTTGGCAACAAATTTACCATGGCCCCAGGCTTCTATATAACAAAATCCAGCAAACTTACCGTCTTCTATAGCGATTACGGCATTTCCATTCTCCATTTTTGTCATAATATATTCGGGAGAACGTTTCGCAATTCCTGTCCCTCTTACACGAGCAGATTCTGCAATCGTTTCACAAATAATATCTGCATAAATACTATGCGTTTTGTCAGCAATAACAATTTCCATTGTTTTGATTTTAAATTAAAAAAGTTAAAAAAGATTGTACTGAAAGTAGAACTGGACACACCTAAAGTTCCTAAATTAAAACTCACCCTTACGGGCGGCGAAATAAAATAGGGCGTAACGAAAAACTGTTACTATTTAAAATAACTAAATTTTGTGTGTAAAATGTAAATTGTGATGTAATCAAAGTAAAAAAAATAGAAATACGTATTCAGGCGAACAACTCTTGTAGATTAGTGTGCACTGCGGCGTCGGCGCAATGCAATTGCGGGACTTGATGGACGTATTTTATTTTTTATTAGAATCATATATCAAATGTACAATTTTATTCAATAAATCAATTAACTTTTTAATTTTTTTTATAATATATAATCGGTGCTAATAAAGTTTGAAGCTTTCGTATCTAGCAACTCCTTTAATATCGCATTATTATAGGCATTATCTTTAGAAGCCACAAAGGTTCTAATAGAAAACGATCGCAAGGCATCGTGTACACTTAGAGTCCCAACGGCAGAGTCTTTTCTGCCGGTAAACGGATACACATCTGGACCTCGTTGACAAGAACTATTTAAATTAACACGACAAACTAAATTTACCAAAGTATCTATTAATGGCGCTAAAGCCTGCGTATTTTGCCCAAATACACTCACCTGCTGCCCATAATTAGAATCGGCTATATCGCTTAACGGCTCTTCTATATCTTTAAAAGAAAGTACCGGAACTACAGGACCAAACTGCTCTTCCTGAAAAACTTTCATGTTTTTATTTACGGGATACAGCACAGCTGGAAAAATATAATTCTCTACCGTTTTACCGCCTTTTTTATTTAAAACCGAAGCCCCGTGATTTAATGCATCGTCTATTAATTCTTGAATATAAGCTGGTTTATCGGGTTCTGGCAATGGCGTTAATTTAGCGCCTTTATCCCAAGGGTTACCAAATTGCAACGCATCAACACGTTCGGCAAATCGTTTATTAAACGCTTCCCTAATATTTTCGTGTACATACAATACTTTTAATGCTGTACAACGTTGCCCATTAAACGATAAGGTTCCGGCGATACACTCATCTATTGTTAAATCTAAATCGGCGTCTGGTAAAATTATGGCTGGATTTTTAGCTTCTAACCCTAATACTAAACGCAATCTGTTTTGTCTAGGATGACTATCTTGTAGTGCATTTGCCGATTTACTATTTCCTATTAAGGCCAAAACATCTACGCGACCTGCTTCCATAATAGGGGTAGCAACTACACGACCACGACCATAAATAATATTAACCACGCCTGGCGGAAAACTATTTTTAAAAGCTTCCAATAACGGTGTCATTAACAACACGCCATGTTTAGCTGGTTTAAAAATAACTGTATTCCCCATAATTATGGCCGGGATTAACAAAGCAAACGTTTCGTTTAACGGATAGTTGTACGGCCCCAAACACAAAACAATACCCAAAGGGCCTCGTCGTATATGCGCATAAACGCCATCTTGCTTTTCGAACTTAGCATTATCGCGGTCTAACTGTTTATATTCTTCAATGGTATCGTAAATATAGTCTACCGTTCTGTCGAATTCTTTTTCAGAATCGGGTAAATTTTTCCCAATTTCCCACATCAACAATTTCACGATCTCTTCGCGCTTGGTTTTCATTTGCGAAACAAACTTTTGCATACAGGCAATACGATCTATCACTTTCATGGTTGGCCATTCGCCTTGCCCTTTTCCGTACGCCTCTCCAGCAGCCTCTAATGCCTCCAAGGCTTCTTTTTTTCCTAACTGAGGAATTTGCCCCAATAGTGTGGGAGCATATTGTTTTGTAGATGAAATAGAAGAATAAACATTGGCCATTTCTCCAGACCATGTTTTTAACTCACCACCTACCAAATAGGTGTTTTGTTGTATGGTTGTTGTAATTTGATACTGTTCTGGAATTTCTAGAAACGATGTATTCATATTTGGTGGTTAATTAATGCTTAGTAGCATTAAAATTACATGTATAAAGTTAACATGCAATTATAATTTATTGATTAAGAAATAGTTAAAATCACACTAAAAACTGAAATAAATCTGGCTTGTCGTTTATATAATCACCATAAAAGTTTTTCAGTTTCATTTTGGTCATTAACGGCTCTAAATCGGCAGCCGATTTTAATTCGATACCAACTACAGCAGATCCGTTTTCTCGGTTTGTTTTTTTGGTGTATTGAAAATATGTAATATCGTCGTTCGGCCCTAAAATTTCGGCTACAAACTCTTTTAAAGCTCCTGCGCGTTGCGGGAATTTTACTATAAAATAATGCTTTAGATTAGAGTACAATAAGGCGCGTTCTTTAATTTCCGCAGTTCTTGTAATGTCGTTATTACTCCCACTTACTACACACACTACATTTTTACCTTTAATCTCGTCGGCATAAAAATCTAATGCAGCAATACTCAAGGCACCTGCTGGTTCTACAACAATGGCATCCTTATTATACAATTCCAATATGGTTTCGCAAATTTTGCCTTCGGGAACCGTAATCATATCGTGCAAAGTAGACTGACAAATAGAAAAAGTTCTATCGCCAACTTTTTTAACGGCAGCTCCGTCAACAAAATTTTCTATCGTTTTTAATTCGGTATTATGTCCGTTTTTAATAGAAGTAGACATCGATGGGGCACCTAAAGGCTCTACCCCTATAATCTTGGTGTTTGGAGACAATTGTTTAAAGACAGTAGACAGCCCTGAAGCTAATCCGCCACCGCCTACAGGAACAAAAACATAATCCAAAGGACAATCGGTCTGACTTAAAATTTCGAGACCAATAGTAGCTTGCCCCTCTATAACTTCTTTATCGTTAAACGGATGAATAAACGTTTTATTTAAACGCTCGCACTCCAACATGGCCGCATGATAAGCATCGTCGTAAGTATCGCCTACCAAAACAATATTTGTATACTCTTCTCCAAACATTTTTACCTGTTCAATTTTCTGATTAGGCGTTGGAGACGGCATAAAAATAGTGCCTTTAATTTTTAATAATTTACAAGACAAGGCCACACCTTGCGCATGATTGCCTGCGCTAGCACATACAATTCCGTTTTCCATTTGGTTGGCACTTAAAGAAGATATTCTATTATAAGCACCACGAATTTTGTACGATCTTACCAACTGCAAATCTTCACGCTTTAGCAAAACGTTCGCTTGAAATCGTTTTGAATATTGTAAGTTTTGCACCAAAGGTGTTAAAACAGCAACCGATTTTAAACGTTCGGCTGCTGCTTGTACTGCTTTTAAACTCGGATAATATGTTGTACTATCTGTTTGCATCTATTACAATTAAGCTAATACAGAAGCTTCTTCTTCTACTTCTGTCTTTATTGTTTTCATTGCTGTCATGGCTGTTCTTAGGGTTTTCCCTACTGCTTCGATTGGGTGATTTCTAATCGCATCGTTAACCGCAATTAATTCAATATTATCTACCGCATTAGAAGTTGCAAAAGGCTTTCCTATAACATCGGTTTTAATGCCTTTCATAAAATCTTTCAATAAAGGCTTCGCTGCATGATCGAATAAATAACAACCATATTCTGCTGTATCAGAAATTACGCGGTTCATTTCGTATAATTTCTTTCTTGCAATTGTATTTGCAATTAACGGCAATTCGTGTAATGATTCGTAATAAGCAGACTCTTCAATAATTCCAGCGCTTACCATAGTCTCGAAAGCTAATTCCACACCAGATTTAACAAAAGCAATCATTAATACTCCATTATCGAAATACTCCTGTTCTGAGATTTTTTCTGAAGTCAACTTCGTTTTTTCGAAAGCTGTTTCGCCTGTAGCCGCTCTCCAAGTTAATAGGTTAACATCGTCGTTAGCCCAGTCTTCCATCATGGTTTTAGAAAAATGTCCAGAGATAATATCATCCATGTGCTTTTCGAATAACGGACGCATAATGTCTTTCAATTCTTCAGACAATTTATACGCTTTTATTTTAGCAGGATTAGACAATCTGTCCATCATAGTTGTAATACCACCATGTTTTAAAGCTTCGGTAACAGTTTCCCAACCATACTGAATTAATTTTGCAGCATAACCAGGCTCTACACCTTCTTCAACCATTTTATCGAAACATAAAATAGATCCGGTTTGTAACACCCCACATAATATGGTTTGTTCTCCCATTAAATCACTTTTTACCTCAGCAACGAAAGACGATTCCAAAACTCCAGCTCTATCACCTCCAGTAGCCACAGCATAAGCTTTTGCTTGTGCTAAACCTTTACCTTCTGGATCGTTTTCTGGATGCACCGCTATTAATGTTGGCACTCCAAACCCACGCTTATACTCTTCGCGCACTTCTGTTCCAGGACATTTTGGCGCTACCATTATAACCGTTAAATCTTCACGTACTTGTGTACCTTCTTCTACAATATTAAATCCGTGAGAATACGATAATGTTGCTCCTTTCTTCATTAAAGGCATTACTGTATTTACTACATTAGTATGTTGTTTATCTGGAGTTAAATTTAACACCACATCGGCAGTTGGAATTAAATCTTCGTAGGTTCCTACGTTAAAATTATTCTCGGTCGCGTTTACATAAGATGCTCTTTTTTCTTCAATTGCAGCTGCGCGTAAAGCATAAGATATGTCTAAACCAGAATCTCTCATATTAAGACCTTGGTTTAACCCTTGTGCCCCACATCCTACAATAACGATTTTCTTTCCTTTTAACGCATTTACTCCATCTTCAAATTCTGAAGATGCCATAAAACGACATTTCGATAATTGCTCTAATTGTTTTCTTAATGATAAGGTGTTAAAATAATTTGCCATTTTTTTAAAATTAATTAAATGCTGCTAACATTTGTGATATTTTCATTTCTTCTTTAGTTACTGCTATGCGTCCAGAACGTACAAATTGCATGATGCCATAAGCACTAAAATCGTGGTATAATTGATCGATTTCATGTCTACGTCCCGACTTTTCTAACACAAAAAATTCTTTATTAACGGTTACAATTCTTGTGTTACTATCTTTTATTATATTTTGTATTTCGCGTTCTTCGAACAATAAATCCGATCGTAATTTAAACATACATGATTCCTGATAAATGGTCTCATCATCGGTATGATAATAGGCCTTGATCACTTCGACTTGTTTTTCGATTTGGCCTACTATTTTTTTGATACGCGCTTCAGTTAAATTTACAACAATGGTAAATCTAGAAACGCCTTCAATCTCCGAGATAGAGGTGTTTAAACTTTCTACATTAATATGTCTACGCTGAAAAATTGCTGAAATTCTATTTAAAAGTCCGATATTATTTTCGGTATAAATAGATATGGTGAATGTCTGTACTGTCTCTTCCATAATTAACTTAATCTAACATCTGAAACTGAAGCTCCTGTTGGTATCATAGGGAAAACATTATCTTCCTTCTCTACGCAAACCTCTAAAAAATAAGCGCCTTTGCAAGCCATCATTTCTGCTACAGCATCGGCCAATTCTTCGCGCTTGCTCACGCGTTTAGCTTCTATATGATATCCTTTAGCGATGGTAACAAAATCTGGATTTGTCATTTCGGTTGAAGCGTAACGCTTATCGAAAAACAACTGCTGCCATTGGCGCACCATTCCTAAAAATTCGTTGTTTAAAACCACGATTTTAACAGGAACCTGTTGTTGGAATATAGTACCTAACTCTTGAATATTCATTTGAAAGCCACCATCGCCAATAATAGCAACTACATCGCGTTCAGGCGCAGCCATTTTAGCCCCGATTGCCGCAGGAAGTGCAAAGCCCATAGTCCCTAAACCTCCAGAAGTGATATTACTTTTTGTAATATTAAACTGGGCATAACGACAGGCTATCATTTGGTGCTGCCCCACATCTGAAACAATTGCTGCATCGCCGCCAGATTGTACGTTTATTTGATTCAAAACTTCCCCCATAGTAAGGCCTTCCTTTTCTGGGTGTAAATCTTTTTTAATTACTTTTTCGAACTCAACGGCATGTAAGTCTTTAAATTCTTGATGCCATTTGTCGTGATTACGATCTTCCAACAAAGGCAATAATGCTGTTAAACTCGATTTCGCATTGCCTAAAACAGCGATGTCGGTTTTTACATTTTTATCGATTTCTGCTGGATCTATTTCAAAATGAACAACTTTAGCCTGCTTGGCATAGGTTGCTAAATTCCCCGTAACACGATCGTCGAATCGCATACCAATGGCTATTAACACATCGCATTCGTTGGTTAAAATATTAGGCGCATAATTACCGTGCATTCCCACCATACCCACATTTAACGGATGTGATGTTGGCACCGCCGATGCTCCTAAAATTGTCCACGCCGAAGGAATCCCTGCTTTTTCAATCACCGCTTTTAGCTCAGCTTCGGCTTTACCTAAAATAACGCCTTGCCCCCAAACTATCATTGGTTTTTTAGCGGCATTAATAAGTTGTGCTGCTTCGGCTACAGCCTTTAAATCTGTTTCCGGAACAGGTTTATAACTGCGAACCGACTGGCATTTTTCGTATTTAAAATCGAATTCTTCAAACTGTGCATCTTTTGTAACATCTATAAGCACAGGGCCTGGACGACCACTCTTGGCAATATAAAAGGCTTTTGCTATGGTTGCAGGAATATCGGCTGCTTTTGTAATTTGCACATTCCATTTTGTTACTGGCGTAGAAATACCAACGATGTCTGTTTCCTGAAATGCATCGCTGCCTAACAAATGCGATGCTACTTGCCCCGTAATACAAACTACTGGCGTAGAGTCTATTTGCGCATCGGCAATTCCTGTAATTAAATTCGTTGCTCCTGGTCCAGATGTTGCCATAGCCACACCTACTTTTCCAGAAATACGCGCATAGCCTTGCGCCGCATGTGCCGCACCTTGCTCATGTCTGGTTAACACATGATGAATTTGATCTTGATATTTAAAAAGTTCGTCGTAAACTGGCATAATAGCACCTCCTGGATACCCGTAAAGCACCTCCACCCCTTCTGCCAACAAACATTTTATTATGGCTTCGCTACCCGAAATACGCACGGTTTCGGCTGTAGCTTTTTTATTTGATTTTATTGTTTCTGTATTCATAAATCTTAACGTCTTTTGATAAGATCCTGCCTACGCAGGAACACTAGAACTCATCGGTCACGCACCCTTTTGATGCAGACGATACGGTTCTCGCATATTTGTAAAGCACTCCTCTCTCGAATTTTAATTTTGGAGCTACCCATTTTGCTCGTCTCTCAGCTAGTTCTTCGTCTGAAATTTCAATATTAATGGTATTATTAACGGCATCGATAGCTATGATGTCTCCATTTTCTACCAAGGCAATATTACCACCATCTTGAGCTTCGGGCGCTACATGTCCCACTACGAAACCATGCGAACCTCCAGAAAAACGGCCATCGGTAATTAAAGCCACATCTTTACCTAATCCTGCTCCCATTATAGACGATGTTGGTTTTAACATTTCCGGCATTCCTGGACCTCCTTTTGGACCTTCGTAGCGGATGATGACGACATCTCCTTTTTTAACCTTCCCTGTCTTTATGCCTTCGTTCACTGCCGCTTCACCATCAAACACATTGGCAACACCTCTAAACGACAAACCTTCTTTTCCTGTAATTTTTGCCACAGCACCTTCTGTCGCTAAGTTCCCAAATAGAATTCTGATGTGTCCAGAATCCTTTACGGGTTTATCTAATGTTTTTATGATATCTTGTCCGTCTAATAAATTAGGGACATCTTTTAAATTTTCGGCTAAAGTTTTTCCTGTTACTGTTAAACAATCGCCGTGAAGCATATCGTTTTCTAACATATATTTTAAAACTCCTGGAATTCCTCCAACGGCATGCAAATCTTCCATTGCATATTTACCGCTTGGTTTTAAATCTGCCAATAAAGGTGTAGCATCGCTAATACGTTTAAAATCTTCTAAGGTAAACTCTAATTGAGCCGCTTTAGCAATCGCCAAAAAATGAAGCACAGCATTAGTAGATCCTCCTAAAACAGTTACCAGTCTAAAAGCATTTTCCAACGATTTTTTAGTAACAATATCCGACGGTTTAATATCTCTTTCCAACAATAAACGTAAAGCCTCTCCTGCTTTTACAGACTCTTCTTCTTTTAAATTCCCGTTACTAATTGCCGGATTTGAAGAGTTAAAAGGCAACGACATCCCTAAAGCTTCTATTGCCGACGCCATTGTATTTGCAGTGTACATGCCTCCGCAAGCACCCGCACCAGGGCACGCTTTATGTACAACTTCCTTAAACTCTGATTCATCTATTGTGCCTGCCACTTTTTGCCCATAAGCTTCAAAAGCAGAAATGATATCTAATTTTTTTCCGTTATGACAACCCGAAGCAATAGTACCTCCATACACTAATACCGATGGTCTGTTTAGTCGCAACATCGCCATTAAGGCACCTGGCATATTTTTATCGCAACCTACTACAGTGACCAATCCGTCGTAACTCATGGCTTCCACTACGGTCTCCATAGAATCTGCAATAATATCGCGAGAAGGCAGAGAAAATCGCATACCTGGTGTACCATTAGAAATACCGTCGCTTACACCTATGGTATTAAATATAAGACCGACTAAATTTGCATTTTCTGTTCCTTTTTTAACATGCAAAGCCAAGTCGTTTAGGTGCATATTACACGGATTACCTTCGTAACCTGTACTCGCAATGCCTATAAAAGGCTTTTTTAAATCTTCGTCTGTTAGCCCTATTGCATGCAACATGGCCTGAGCTGCCGGCAATGTTGCGTCTTGAGTTACTGTATTACTGTACTTTTTTAAGTTTTTCATATGTTTTTAAACGCTTTTACGCTATATCCTTTCTTTACAAGGGTACTAAATTAATTTTTTATGGTTTTTTAACAGATTTAATCTCATTCTCACAGACTAAACTCATTTTAAATATTAATGATATAAAATATTGATTTACAGTATTTTAACCCAATTAATATATGATGTTCAATACCTGATTTTTTTTCACTTTTTTTCCTTCTATTATTTAACTGATTTTTCACTCAGCATAACTATTCACATTCCATTAAAAAACCAGCAATAAAAAAGCCTTCCCGATAAAAGGAAGGCTTCAAAATTTATTATAATAGTAAACACACTTCCTTTATCCCAGAGTACGAATCTCCACGACAATAATAGAAATGATGTTTACAATTGTTTTTCTCATATACATGTCAAATATCTTAAATCTAAAGGTAACGACCTAAAAAAATAAGCACAAATTAAACTAATTATACTCTAGGCAAATCTATTCCCTTTTTAAGTGGCAAATTAGATTCTCCCATAAGGTACTTATCGACATGATGAGCTGCTTGTCTACCTTCTGAGATTGCCCAAACAATTAAAGATTGACCACGACGCATATCTCCTGCCACAAAAATACCCGGCACATTAGACATGTAATCATTAGTATCGGCCTTAATATTGGTTCTAAAGTCTGTCTCCAAGCCAAATTGCTCTACCAAGGTAGTTTCTGCCCCTGTAAAACCTAGGGCCAACAAGGCCAATTCGCAATCCCAAGTTTTTTCTGTTCCTGCTAATTCTTTAAGCTGTGGACGTTCTCCTGGTTTAAAAATCCATTCTACTTCAACGGTTTTTAACCCCTTAAGATTTCCTTCTTTATCCCCTAAAAATTCTTTGGTCGAAATACTAAAAAAGCGTTCTACACCTTCTTTATGCGACGAACTTGTTCTTAATCGCATTGGCCAATATGGCCATGGTTGATGCGCTGGACGTCCTTCCGTAGGTTTATCTAAAATCTCGAAGTTTGTAACCGATTTAGCACCATGTCGATTAGAGGTTCCTATACAATCGGAACCAGTATCTCCACCACCAATTACAATTACATTTTTACCTGTAGCCAAAATCTCTTCACCTAAATCTTTTTGACCGCTTACTCGCTTATTATTTTGCTTCAGAAAATCCATAGCTTGCACTACGCCTTTTAAATCCGATCCCGGAATTGGCATACCACGTCTTACAGTCGCACCACCACATAACACAACAGCATCAAATTCAGCCTTTAATTTCTCGGCATCAACATTCACTCCTACATGTGCATTGGTTTTAAAGGTAACCCCTTCTTCTTTTAAAACTTCGATACGTCTGTCTATAATTTGTTTCTCCAATTTAAAATCTGGAATTCCGTAACGCAGCAAACCACCAACTTTATCGTCGCGTTCAAAAAGCGTTACTAAATGCCCCGCACGATTTAACTGTTGTGCAGCAGCCAAACCTGAAGGTCCGCCACCAATAACAGCCACAGTTTTTCCTGTACGCGCTTTTGGTGGGTGAGCTACAATCCAACCTTCTTTAAAAGCTGTTTCTACAATATTTTTCTCGATATTTTCTATGGTTACAGGGTCTTCATTTATACCCAACACACACGCCTCTTCGCATGGCGCAGGACATAAACGACCTGTAAACTCTGGAAAGTTATTGGTAGAATGTAATATTGCTGCCGCCTCTTTCCATTTACCCTTATAAACTTTATCGTTAAAATCTGGAATTAAATTTCCTAACGGACACCCGCTATGGCAAAACGGAATTCCACAATCCATACAACGCGCGCCCTGATTTTTAATTTCAGGTTCAGATAAAGGTATAGTAAATTCTTTATAGTCTTTTATACGTTGCTCTACAGGCTCGTAAGCCTCTATTTCGCGTTTATATTCTAAAAATCCTGTTGTTTTTCCCATGACATCTATTGCGTTACAAGGTTTTCTTGTTCTAATTTTATTAAAGCTTGCTTATATTCCTCTGGTAAAACCTTGATAAACTGAGGCAAATATGTTTCCCATTGCTCTAAAATACGTTGTGCTAACGGACTTAAAGTGGCATTGTAATGATTCTCGATTAATTGTTTTAACTGAACAACATCTTCTTCTAACACTACAGGATCTAAATTTAAATCCTCTGCATTACAATTCTTTCTAAAAGATTGTTTCGCATCTAAAACATAAGCGATTCCGCCACTCATTCCAGCTCCAAAGTTACGACCTACATCTCCTAGAATTACAGCAACACCACCGGTCATATATTCACAACCGTGATCGCCAATACCTTCTACCACTGCCTTAGCACCTGAGTTTCTTACACAAAAACGCTCACCTGCCTTACCGTTAATATATACTTCACCAGAAGTTGCTCCGTACAAGGTCACGTTTCCTGTAATTACATTATCTTCAGGAACAATGGTTGCCGTTTCTGGCACTTTAATAACCAATTTCGCACCCGATAATCCTTTTCCAAGATAATCGTTTGTATTACCATTCACAATCATGGTTAAACCTCGTGTTGCGAATGCACCAAAACTTTGCCCTGCAGATCCAGTGAAATTCAGATTAAGTGTATTTTCCGGCAATCCTTGAGCACCATAAATTTTTGAAATTTCGTTACTCAAAATAGCACCCACTGCACGATCGATGTTTGTGATTTTAAAATCTAAATAGGTCTTTTCTTTACGGAATAACGCTGGATGGGCTTTATTAATAATTTCGAAATCTAAATGCGTTTCTAAATTATGATCTTGAGTTTCGGTATTGTACAATTTAACATTCTGTCCAACTTCTACTTGATGTAAAATAGGTGTTAAATCGATGCCCGAAGCTTTATAATGCTCTATAGCTTTATTACGATTTAATTTTTGCACCTGCCCAACCATTTCGTTTATTGTTCTAAATCCGAGTTTAGCCATAATTTCACGAAGTTCCTGAGCCACGAAATACATATAATTAACCACGTGCTCTGGCTTACCTTCGAATTTCTTACGCAATTCTGGATTTTGAGTCGCAATACCTACCGGACAAGTATTTAGATGACAAACACGCATCATAATACAACCCGAAGCCACTAACGGCGCTGTTGCAAAACCAAATTCCTCGGCTCCTAACAAACATGCTATCGCTACATCACGTCCTGTTTTTAATTGTCCGTCGCACTCCAATACAATACGATTTCTTAAATCGTTCATTACCAAAGTTTGCTGTGCTTCGGCAATTCCTAGCTCCCATGGTAAACCTGCGTGTTTTAACGATGTTAAAGGCGATGCCCCTGTACCACCATCGTAACCAGAGATTAATACCACATCGGCTTTAGCTTTAGAAACACCAGCCGCAACTGTACCTACACCAACTTCGGAAACCAATTTCACATTAATTCTAGCTTCGCGGTTAGCCGATTTTAAATCGTAAATTAACTGCGATAAATCTTCAATAGAATAAATATCGTGATGTGGTGGTGGCGAAATCAGCCCTACATAAGGCGTAGAATTTCTCGTTTTAGCAATGGAAGGATTCACTTTTGGACCAGGTAACTGACCACCTTCTCCAGGCTTAGCGCCTTGCGCCATTTTTATTTGAATTTCCTGAGCACTTGTTAAGTAGTTTGAAGTCACCCCAAAACGTCCCGAAGCCACCTGCTTAATTGCACTGTTTTTCCAATCGCCATCCGATGCTTTATAGAATCGCTCTTGGTCTTCACCACCTTCTCCTGAGTTACTTTTACCACCTATACGGTTCATCGCAATAGCTAAATTCTCGTGCGCTTCTTTACTAATAGACCCATAAGACATGGCTCCCGTTTTAAAACGCTTCACTATTTCGGTCCATGGCTCAACCTCCTCTATAGAAATTGGATCGTAATTTGTAAACTCGAACAACCCTCTAATAGTCATTAAATCTTTAGCTTGGTTATTTACAAGTTCGGCATACTCTTTATAGGTTGTTTTATTGTTAGAACGCACTGATTCTTGAAGCTTTGCAATGGTAAGCGGATTAAATAAATGCTTCTCGCCATCGCGTCTCCAACGGTACTGCCCTCCTATCTCTAAATCTAAATCTGCATCAATTTCTTGATCTTGATACGCTCTTTCGTGGCGCTTAGAGATTTCTTGTTCGATTTCATTTAAACCGATACCTTGAATTCTCGTAGGTGTTAATGGGAAATACTTTTCTACTACTTTAGAGTTAATCCCGATACATTCGAACAACTGAGACCCTCTGTATGAGTTAAGCGTAGAAATACCAATCTTATTCATTACTTTTAAGATTCCTTTCCCAACAGCTTTGTTATAATTTTTAACTGCTTCTTCAAAATCTACACCAGTTACATCCTGAGCCTGCAATTGCTGTTCTATAATTTCATTAACCATATACGGGTTAATGGCGCTCGCACCATAACCAAATAACAATGCAAAATGATGCACTTCTCTCGGTTCTGCAGACTCTATAATAAGACTTATTTTAGAGCGTTTATTTTGCTTGTACAAGCCATGATTTACATAAGAACACGCTAACAATGCTGGTATTGGCGCTTTATCTTTACTTACATTTCTGTCTGAAAGAATAATAATATTTGTACCTCCATCTATAGCTTTCGAGGCCGTATCTACTATTTCTTCTAATCGTTTTTCTAGTCCGTTAACGCCTTTTACAACGTCGTACAACATAGAAATAGAAGTTACTTGATAATCTGGACTCTTATCGTGGTGCTTTATTTTATCTAAATCCTGCTTGGAAATTACTGGATTTTGAATTTTAAGTTTTCTACAATGTTCCTCACTAATCTTAAAAATATTAGTATCGGCACCTAATGTTAAACTAATATCTGTAATTAATTCTTCACGAATACCATCTAACGGCGGGTTGGTTACCTGAGCAAATAATTGTTTAAAATAGTTATAGATTAACTGAGGACGATCGGATAGCACTGCTATTGGGGTATCGCTTCCCATACTACCAATAGGCTCTTTTCCGCCCTGAGCCATTGGCTGAATAATTGTATTTACATCTTCTTGCGTGTAACCAAACACATTTTGTCTTACTACTAAATCTTCTTCTTCATGTACAATAGGATCGCTTCCGTAAGGAATATCTCTTAAATGAATTAAGTTATTGTTTAACCATTCTCTATACGGGTGCTTAGATGCGATTTGTTCTTTAATTTCTTCATCGTTTACAATACGGCCTTCATCCATATTCACCAAGAACATTTTACCTGGCTCTAAACGACCATGAAACTTAACATTATTTGGCTCGATATCTACCACTCCAGTTTCTGAAGACATGATTACAAAATCGTCTTTTGTAACAGTATATCGTGACGGACGTAATCCGTTTCTATCTAATACAGCACCAATATAACTTCCATCGGTAAATGGAATAGAAGCTGGACCATCCCAAGGCTCCATTAAACACGAGTTGAATTCGTAGAACGCTTTTTTAGCATCAGACATTTCTGTGTTTTTCTCCCACGCTTCAGGCACCAACATCATCATAACCTCTGGCAACGAACGTCCTGTCATCAACAACAATTCAACCACCATATCCATAGAAGCAGAATCCGATTTCCCTCTTAAAATAGTTGGCACAACACGTTTAATATCGTCGCCAAACCAATCGCTCTCCATAATTTCTTCGCGAGAGTACATTCTAGACACATTTCCTCTTAAGGTATTAATCTCCCCGTTATGACACATGTAGCGGAAAGGCTGCGCCAAATCCCATGTCGGGAAGGTATTTGTTGAAAATCGCTGGTGTACTAAAGCCAGTTTAGCATCTAAGGCAGGGTTTAACAAATCTTGATAATATACATTTATATCTTCCGGCATTAACAAGCCTTTATAAATGATGGTTTTTGTAGACAAACTTGGAAAATAGAAAAACGAAGACTCCGATAATTTAGAATCGTAAACCGTGTGTTCTGCTATTTTTCTAGCAGCGAAAAGTTTCAAATTAAAGTCGAAATCTGTTTGGTCATCAGACCCCTTACCAATAAAAACCTGCTTAATATGCGGCTCGCTTACGGCTGCTATTTTCCCGATGCAAGAACTATTAATTGGCACATTTCTCCAACCTAATAATTTCAACCCTTGTTCCTTTACACAAGCTTCGAATGTTTTTATACAAAATTCTTGCTGATTTTTCTTTTTTGGCAAGAACATATTACTTACTGCATACTCGCCGCGGTTAGGCAAATCGAATTCGCAATACTTTACAAAAAAATCATGTGGTATATCTATAAGAATACCTGCACCGTCTCCTGTTTTTCCATCAGAACTTACCGCACCACGGTGTTCTAATTTCACCAAAATCTCTAATGCTTTATGAATAATTTCATTAGACCTACTTCCTGTCAAACTACAAATGAATCCTGCCCCACAATTATCGTGTTCAAATTCCGGCAAATACAACCCCTGTTTCTTCAACATAATCATTAAATTTTAGTTAATTTTTGCTATTAGCAAGCACTAATATAGTAGTATACTATATACTCTAATAATTGCCTTTAAATTTTTACGACATTATGAGTATAGTTAAACTTTTATTTTCTTTTTACAATTTTTTGGGGATGTAATTTACGAATTCATTATCGCTTTCAAACTAAGAAAATGCAATATTTTTTTAATTCCTCAAAACTCTTCTTAAAGCTTCTCGTTTTTTCCTGCATTAAATTCACAAAAATTAACAATTCTTACAATTTTTATTGAATTTCCATTCCATTAAAATCAAAATAGCACATAAAATTTTAAATACCCACATTTTTTTAGGGGTAAAAATGATTAAATCATAAAAATAAAACCACTACCCCTAATTTTTTAGGGGTGTAAAAACTTTTTATTTAGATTTGACCTGTCAATAACTAATCAAACCCATTCAATATGAAAAAATTATTACCATTTGCATTCTTTTTGGCTACGTTTAGCATTTTTGCTCAAGACACCATTGTTGAAAAAGTAGAAATTATAGACTTAAAGAAATTCTCCTTCAGCGGAAGTGTAGATGCCTATTATCGTGCAAATTTTAATGCCCCAAACAAAGCATTCGACGACGGAAGTTTTGCAGCCCCTGGTTCGTCTTTCGCAAACCTTCCTGGTTTTGCTCTTGGCATGGCTAACTTAATCGCTTCGTACGAAGGCGAAAAAGTAGGCTTTGTTGCAGATCTTGTATTTGGACCACGTGGTACAGATGCAACATTTGCCTCTCCAATGTACTCTATGACTGGAGACATCTTAAACCAACTTTACGTGTACTGGAATGTTAGCGATAAAGTAACATTAACCTTTGGTAACTTTAACACCTTCTTAGGCTACGAAGTTATCTCGCCAGTTGGTAACTTTAACTACAGTACATCTTACTTATTCTCTTATGGCCCATTTAGCCATACAGGCCTTAAAGCCGACTTTGCCCTATCTGAAGATTTCAGTTTAATGCTTGCCGTTATGAACCCAACCGACTTGACAGAGTTTAACCCTACAGGAAAATATGCCTTTGGTGCCCAACTTGGATACAAAGGACAATACCTAAACTTACTAACAGACGACGGTGCTTACGAAATTGATTTTACAGGAGGCTTTAACATTACCGATAGTTTTTACTTAGGTGTTAATGCAGCATTGTATGATGGCGACGGTACTGGTTTTGCTGGAGGTGCGATCTACCCACAGTTTTCTACATCAGACAATTTTACAATCGGTTTAAGAGCTGAATATTTTGTTGAAGATGGCGATTTTGGAGCTATAGGAACTGGTGTTGATGACTCTAGCGTATTTGCTGCAACTTTAACAGGAAGCTATAGCATTCAAAACTTAACTATTAAGCCAGAACTTAGATTAGACTCTGCATCTGACGACTCTTGGTACTTTATGGACTCAGACATGAATCCACAAAAAAGCTTAAGTTCTTTTGTACTAGCTGCTATTTACGCATTCTAAAAACTAAAAAATCCTAACAAAGCAATTCAACAATTTGCTTTATAAAAACTACTAACCCAAAAAAACTATTAATTATGTCAATACTTTTAAATGCTCCTTTATTAATTCAAGATGCGTCAGAAGTCGCTGCTGCGGTTAAAGACGATATGGGCATGCTTTGGATGCTACTGTCTGGTATACTTGTGTTTTTTATGCAGGCAGGCTTTTTCTTAGTTGAATCTGGAATGACAGATTCTAAAAACGCCGTAAACATTGCCATGAAAAACTTCCTGGATATCGCGGTTGGATCTTTAGCATTCTGGTTCATTGGATATTCGTTAATGTACGGAGCAGATCAAGCAGGCGGATTCTTCCACTGGGGCGGTTTTGTGTTCTCTCAAGGCGCTGCCGACTTATTCTTCCAAACTGTATTTGCTGCTACAGCCGCAACTATTGTATCTGGAGCAATTGCAGGACGCACAAAATATACGACGTACGCACTTTTCAGTATCATACTAACTGCATTTATTTACCCTATTGCAGGGGGCTGGGAATGGAATGGCGGATGGCTTAACAATACCGATGGTATCATGCCTGCCGAATTCATCGATTTCGCTGGATCTTCAATTGTTCACTCCTTAGGGGGTTGGGCTGCTCTTGTAGCTGCTTGGATGGTTGGTCCTAGAATTGGTAAATTCTTAAACGGTAAACCTGTAGAAATGCACGGACACAACCAAATGTACGCTACTTTAGGAGTTTTCATTCTTTGGTTAGGATGGTTTGGATTTAACGGAGGTTCTCAATTAGCTTGGGGAGGCGACGACTCTGCCGCTGCATCACAAGTGGTATTGGTTACAAACTTAGCTGCATCAGCTGGTGCTTTAAGTGCCTTATTATTCACATGGATTAAAAACGGAAAACCAAATTTAGGCATGACACTTAACGGTGCTCTTGCTGGTTTAGTTAGTATTACCGCTGGTTGTGGCAACATGACAGAAGGTGGTGCCGTATTAGCTGGACTTATAGGAGGCATCTTAGTTGTATTCTCTATCGGATTCATTGAAAAAACCTTAAAAATAGACGACGCAGTAGGTGCTATTTCTGTACACGGTGTTGTTGGCGCCTGGGGAACCTTAGTAATTGGTCTTTGGGGCGTAGACGGCGACACTGGTATTGGTTTATTTAACGGTGGTGGCGTAGCTCAATTAGCTGCACAAGCCATAGGCGTTATAGCTTATGCTGTTTGGGCCATTGTTTTAACTTATGTATCATTACTTATTCTAAAAGCTACTTGTGGCGGATTAAGAGTTACAGAAGAAGAAGAAATTGCCGGTTTAGACATCTCAGAACACGGTTCTATTGCCTACCCAGGTAAACGTAAAAGAGAATTGGAATAACATACTTTACTCATAATATGTTACGAAAAAGATGCCTTTTTAATTAAAGGCATCTTTTTAACGTTAAAAAAAATCTTAAAATTTTTATTACTTTCAACACATTAAATCATAAACATATGAAATCATGAAAAAAATTGAAGCAATCATTAGAAAGTCTAAATTCTCGGAAGTTAAAACTGCACTTCACGACGTTGGCGTAAACTTTTTCTCGTATTGGGATGTTACAGGTCTTGGTAACGAACAGGAAGGACACGTTTACAGAGGCATCAGTTACAGCACAAGCGACATTCAAAGACGCTACTTATCTATAGTAGTTAACGATCATTTTGAAGACATTACCGTTAAAACCATTATCCAAGCAGCAAGAACCGGCGATGTTGGTGACGGAAAAATATTTGTTTCCGATGTTTCCGAATGTTATCGCATTAGAACCGGAGAAAAAGGAGGCGACTCTTTAAAATAAAAAAACACAAACTAAATTAATTTGAAACTACTTTTATAAAAACTATGGAATTATTAACAACAAATAATGTATGGATGATGATTTGTACAGCCCTGGTATTTTTTATGCACTTAGGGTTTGCATTTCTTGAAATTGGTCTAACTCGACAAAAAAACACTCTTAATATTTTATTTAAAAATATCTTTATCATAACCATTGGCTTACTACTTTACTGCTTAGTAGGCTTTAACCTAATGTACCCAGGAGAATTTAACGGCTTTTTAGGATTTGCCGGATTCGGACTAGATGCACCACTAACAGCCGAAGGCACTTTAGATTTAGCTTACAATGAAGGCTATACCTACTGGACCGACTTTTTATTCCAAGGCATGTTTGCTGCTACTGCCGCAACCATTGTATCTGGAGCTGTTGCCGAACGTATTAAAATTGTTCCGTTCATGATTTTTACCTTAATATATGTAGGCTTAGTTTATCCTATCGCCGGATCTTGGAAATGGGGCGGCGGATTTTTAGACGAAATGGGATTTCATGATTTCGCAGGTTCTACCCTTGTACACTCTGTAGGCGGTTGGGCTGCTGTTGTAGCCGTTTGTCTTTTAGGAGCCAGAATAGGTAAATTTAAGGATGGAAAACCACAAGCCATACCAGGACACAACATTCCGTTGGCTACCGCAGGAGTTTTAATTCTTTGGTTAGGCTGGTTCGGATTTAACGGAGGTTCTGTACTATCGGCCGACCCTGCGTCTACATCGCTTGTTCTTGTAACTACATGTTTAGCTGCCGCAGCAGGAGGTGTTGTTGCCATGCTAACCTCTACCGCTATGTACAAAAATTTAGACCTTACCATGTTTTTAAATGGTATTCTTGGCGGCTTGGTTGGTATTACAGCAGGAGCTGATGTAGTAACTCCAACAAGTGCTATTATAATAGGAGCCATAGCTGGACTTTTAATTGTTTTAGCGGTAAGCTTTGTCGATAATACTTTAAAATTAGACGATCCTGTAGGAGCCATAGCCGTACATTTAGTTTGCGGTATCTGGGGTACCTTAGCTGTTGGTATTTTTTCAACCAATCCAGAGCACAGCTTTATCACCCAATTAATTGGTGTGCTTTGTTATGCTGGCATTTGTATTATCTCTTCATTCATAATCATCTTCATCTTAAAGAAAACAGTAGGAATACGCGTTTCGGAACGCGAAGAACTAGAGGGTTTAGATGCTCACGAACACGGTATGGATGCTTACCCAGATTTCAGATTGAACGAACATTAATACAACATTGTTCAACACATATACACAAAACGCCTTCACTAATAATCAGAAGGCGTTTTTTTATTTTAAGGTTTACTTGCAGAGGCTTTTGTAGTTACAATATTATATGTACTTTTGCCCGAACAATTTAGAGGAAAGATTTGACTGATTGCAACCTCAATAAAAAATGCTAAAGGACAGTGCATACTTCCTGAGACGTTTTCGTCAAATCCACCTCCATATTTAATTTATTTATACATATTATTATGGCGTATTTATTTACCTCAGAAAGCGTGTCTGAAGGACACCCAGACAAAGTTGCTGATCAAATTAGCGACGCTTTAATAGATAATTTCCTAGCTTTCGATCCTGAATCTAAAGTCGCTTGCGAAACCTTAGTAACTACCGGACAGGTGGTACTTGCAGGCGAAGTTAAGTCTAAAACCTATTTAGATGTACAACAAATAGCCAGAGAAACCATCAATAAAATAGGGTACACTAAAGGCGAATATATGTTCGATGGCAATTCTTGCGGTGTTATCTCTGCCATTCACGAGCAATCAGACGATATTAATCGTGGTGTAGATAGAGCTACAAAAGAAGAGCAAGGCGCAGGAGACCAAGGAATGATGTTTGGTTACGCTACCAGCGAAACCGAGAACTACATGCCCCTAGCCTTAGACCTTTCGCATTTAATCCTTAAGGAACTTGCTGCTTTACGACGCGAAAATAAAGATATCACCTACTTACGCCCAGACTCTAAAAGTCAGGTGACTATAGAGTATAGCGATGACAACATACCACAGCGCATAGACGCCATTGTAATTTCTACCCAACACGACGATTTTGGTACAGACGACGTTATGCTGGCTAAAATTCGCGAGGATATTATTAAAATTTTAATTCCGCGTGTTATCGCAAAATTACCAGAACATCTACAAGCCCTTTTTAACGACAATATTAAATACCATATTAACCCAACAGGAAAATTCGTAATCGGCGGACCACATGGCGATACCGGTTTAACAGGTAGAAAAATTATTGTAGATACCTACGGCGGAAAAGGTGCACATGGTGGCGGTGCTTTTTCTGGGAAAGACCCGAGTAAGGTAGACCGCAGTGCTGCCTACGCCACAAGACATATTGCGAAAAACTTAGTTGCCGCTGGCGTTTGCGAAGAAGTTCTAGTACAAGTTTCTTATGCTATTGGCGTAGTAGAGCCTATGGGTATTTATATTAACACTTACGGCACATGCCCTTTTAATATGACTGATGGCGAAATTGCTAAAAAAGTTACCGAAATATTCGATATGCGCCCTGCCGCTATAGAAGATCGCCTAAAACTTCGTCAGCCTATGTATAGCGAAACGGCAGCTTACGGCCATATGGGTAGAGCTAGCGAAACAGTAACCAAAACTTTTTCGCAACCTAACGGCGAGCCTATCACCTTAGACGTAGAACTGTTTACTTGGGAAAAACTAGACTATGTAGACCTAGTAAAAGCGGCTTTTGGACTATAATTTGATTTTTGAATTAAGACCCGACAGCTAAAGATTAGAAGTCAAATACTTTATATAAAATGCCCTTTCCGTTATAACACCGAAAGGGCTTTCTGCTTTATAAAATTAGTTTTTCACTTGTTAGCTGCTTAATTCAGTTCCTACTCCCTAAAACACTTACTAATAGAAGTACAAATGCCTCGGCAGAATCATTTAATGCTAAAATTAAAGCCTTTAGAATGCAACTTAGAGGTGTTAGAAATAAAGAGTTCTTTCGGATCAATCTCAAAAGTTGTGTTTAAATTGAATTTATAGTTAGATCTTTGTTTTAAAAACCGATTGTATTGGATCCATATATTAACCTACTAAAAGTATTCTTACCAGAACCATTAATTACGCATTTTGATATTGCTAAGCATGAAATAAACAAAGACATTCTTCATCTTTATTTTGAAGAAAAGCATGATATCCCAAAAGAGTTTTCCTCTGAGATAATTATTTCACACGGCTTTCATAAAGCAATAACGGTCCAGGATTTTCCTGTTCGTGGTAAAAACGTGTATCTACACATTAAACGTCGTTGATGGCTAGACAAAACTACCGGACAGGCCGTGCATAGAAATTGGGATTTAGTAGCACAGGGAACTCGCATGACTGTAGAGTTCGCTGCTTTTTTAAAAGCACTTAATAACTACTAAGGCTAACGATTGTCATGCCATTGGTAAGTTCTATGGGGTTAATGGCAAGAAGTTACAACGACAATATCGAGATTATCTAAGTGAATTTAGAGCGTGGAAAGATAAGCCCCATGCTAAAGAATGACTCATCTTTCCCCAGAACATGGGCAAACACCTATCTATTGACGAAACCGCTCTATCCAAAGGTGAACTCTACACGATTATTACCAATAAAAAAGCTAAAGGTAAAAAAGGGGCCATTGTAGCCATACTTGCTGGAACCAAAGCTGAACCCATTATAGAACAACTGCTTAAAATACCAAAAACGCTTAGAGATAAGGTAAAAGAGATTACTTTGGATATGGCACATACAATGAAAATGATTGTCAAAAAATGCTTCCCTAAAGCGATACAGGTCACAGACCGTTTCCATGTACAAAAACTAGCTCTGGAAGCTCTACAGGATATTAGAATCAAACATCGGTGGGAAGCTATAGACCTAGAAAACGAACAAATTAAACAGGCTAAGGGTACTCAAAAAGAATTCTCCTCTAAAACCTTTTCTAATGGAGATACCAGAAAACAGCTCCTGGCCAGAAGCAGATATCTACTCTATAAAGCACCAAACGATTGGACACAAAATCAATACATACGATCCAAAATCCTCTTTGAACAATACCCGGATATCAAAAAAGCCTATGATTTAGTACAAGGATTAAGAAACATATTCAATACTGCTACCTCCATACAAACGGCCTACTCCAAGTTAGCGCACTGGTATAGGCATGTAGAACAAACAGGATTTAAAGCCTTCAACACCATAGCTAATACGATAACTATTAACTATAGATCCATTTTGAATTATTTTATCAATAGAAGGCAGAGGCATTTAATGCCAAAATAAAAGCTTTTAGAGCCCAGTTTAGAGGTGTTAAAAATGTAGAATTCTTCCTTTTTAGATTAACTCAAATTTATGCTTAAACACAACAATTAAGCATGATCCCCAATAATCCTGACCCCATTGAAAATGGCATAAAACAAAAAAGCATCCCAATTTTCAAAGTTTGAAAAAAGGAAAGCCTTTCATTGGTTTAACAACTTAAACCGTAGATAAACACAAGGTTTATCTAAACAACACAACTAAAATTATGTGCAAAAAAAAGCTCCAAGTTTTTGGAGCTTTTTGCAATTTTGCGGTCTGGACGGGATT